>OZ220482.1:2072500-3728387 GCA_965116145.1 Thermoanaerobaculia bacterium | reverse complement strand
ATGATGCGCAAGTGCCACCTGAACACCTGTCCGGTCGGCATCGCCACCCAGGCCTGGTCGCCGAGGAGGCACGCCGGATCATGGCGAGTCTCGGCATCGCGGCGATCCGGGACCTCGTCGGTCGGACCGACCTGTTCCGGTCGGAACTGGCGGTGCAGAACGAGACCACCGAAGGCCTCGACCTGTCCGCCGTGCTCCAGCCCGCCGTGCGCAGGCACGAGGAGGTCCAGGTCGTGAAGACGATCGAGCAGGACCACGCCCTCGACGGTGCGCTCGACAACGAACTGATCGAGCGGGCGCGGCCGGCCCTCGAACACGGCTCCCGGGTGCGCATCGATCTGCCGATCGTCAACACCCAGCGCACCGTCGGCGCCATGCTCGGCCACGAACTGATGAAGGCGCACGGGGAGCACGGTCTGCCGGACGACACGATCCACATCTCGCTCACCGGCAGCGCCGGCCAGAGCCTCGGCGCCTTCCTCGCGCCCGGCATCACGATCGAACTCGAAGGCGACGGCAACGACTATGTCGGCAAGGGGCTGTCCGGCGGACGGCTCATTCTCTATCCGCCCCGCCGGTCGCGCTTCGCCGCCGAGGACAACGTCCTGATCGGCAACGTCGCGCTCTACGGCGCCACTGCCGGCGAGGCGTTCTTCCGGGGCCGCGCCGCCGAGCGCTTCTGCGTCCGCAACTCCGGCGCCCGTGCGGTCGTGGAGGGGATCGGCGACCACGGCTGCGAGTACATGACCGGCGGCCGCGCCGTGGTCCTGGGCCCGATCGGCCGCAACTTCGCGGCCGGCATGAGCGGCGGCATCGCCTGGGTGCTCGACCCGGACCGGGAACTGTCCCGCAACTGCAACCCGGAGATGGTCGGCCTCGAGCCCGTCGACGACGAATACCGCGCCGAGCTTCGACAACTCGTCGAGCGCCACGCCCGCCTCACCGGGTCGACCGTGGCGCAACGACTGCTCGAGCACTGGGGCGAGGCCGTGCGTCAGTTCACCCAGGTCATGCCGCACGACTACCGCCGCGTCCTCCGGGCCCGGCGCGGGACGGCGGCCGACGCCGAAGCGAAGGCGGAGGCCGCCGCCTGAGGCCGGCGGCGCCGTTCGACCCAGGGATCGCAGGCAGGGAACACGACAGCGCATGGGCAAGGACACGGGCTTCAAGGAGTACGCGCGTGCCGCGGTTCCCTACCAGGATCCGCTCACCCGGCTGGGTCACCACGGCGAGTTCTTCGAGCCGGTCCCGGAGGGGCATCTGGCCACCCAGGGCGCCCGCTGCATGGACTGCGGCGTGCCCTTCTGCCAGTCCGACGCCGGCTGTCCGATCGACAACCTGATCCCGGAGTGGAACGATCTCGTCTACCAGGGGCGGTGGCGCGAGGCGCTGCGGCGGCTCGAACAGACGAACAACTTTCCCGAGTTCACCGGCCGGGTCTGCCCGGCGCCTTGCGAGGGCGCCTGCGTGCTGGGCATCACCGACCCGCCAGTGACGATCAAGAACATCGAGAACGCGATCGTCGACCGCGGCTTCGAAGAGGGCTGGATCGTCCCGCGGCCGCCGGCGCGGCGGACCGGCAGGAAGGTGGCGGTCATCGGCTCCGGGCCGGCGGGACTCGCCGCCGCCGCGCAACTGAACAGCGTCGGCCACACCGTCACGGTGTTCGAACGCGAGGACCGGATCGGCGGACTCCTGATGTACGGCATCCCGAACATGAAACTCGACAAGCGCCTGGTCGTCGATCGCCGGGTCGACCTCCTGCGCGCCGAGGGGATCGAGTTCGTCACCGGCGCGCATGTCGGCGTGAACGTGGACCCAGGCGACCTGCGGCGCGGCCACGACGCCATCCTGCTCGCCTGCGGCGCAACCCGGCCGCGCGATCTGCCGATTCCCGGCCGTGAGCTCAAGGGCGTCCACTTCGCCATGGACTTCCTGACCGAGCACACCCGGGCGTTTCTCGACCAGGGTCTGCCGAGCGACGGCGCCAACGCGATCGAGGCGCCGATCCACGCCGCGGGCAGGAACGTCATCGTCATCGGCGGCGGCGACACCGGCGCCGACTGCATCGCCACCGCGCTGCGGCACGGCTGCGCCTCCCTGGTCAACTTCGAGCTCCTGGACCGGCCTCCCGAGGATCGCCCGCACGACAACCCCTGGCCCGAGTGGCCCCGGATCTTCCGCGTCGAGTACGCGCATGCCGAGGCCGCGGCACGGTTCGGCGCGGACCCGCGGGTGTTCTCCGTGCTGTCGAAGCGCTTCGTGGACGACGGCGCCGGCAACGTCGCCGGCATCGAGGCCGTCCGGGTCGCCTGGAACCGGGACCGCGCCGGACGCCTCGGGATGGAGGAGATACCGGGGACCGAAGAGACGTTCGAGGCGGAGCTCGTCCTGCTGGCGATGGGCTTCCTCGGACCGGAGGCGCCGCTCGGCGAGCAGTTGGGGCTGGCCGTCGACTCGCGCAGCAACTTCGCCGCCGAGCCCGGACGGTACGCGACGTCGGTCGAGGGAGTGTTCGCCGCCGGCGACTGCCGCCGCGGCCAGAGCCTGGTCGTGTGGGCGATCAACGAAGGCCGCGGCGCCGCGGCGCGGATCGACGAGCACCTGTCCGGAACCACCCGGCTGCCCCTGCCGTCCATCGACTGACCGCCGCGCCTTCACGACAGCTTCAAGGCGCCGGCGAAGACTCTCTCCGTGCACGGTCACCAGGCGAAACAGCGCGCAGGGCCGCCGATTCAACATCTTGAAACAAGCCGCCGTTCTTTGACCGCGAGCCGCCCGATTCTCTATAGTCTCAAGCTGGTTCGTGGTCCTGCGCACGCCCGCCCCACGACCCGCACTCCCCGACACAGAATCGACGCACTTTCCATGCGTGTACCGCACGTCGGCGGCCTCGCGTCGAGGTCGTCGGCGCCCACCCAGACACAGAGGAGAAACGCAACCATGCAGTCGACCCGCTCTCGGGCACGCCTTCTCGCCATCCTTGTGGCGACGGCCTGCATCTTCCCGATCGGAAGCACAGGCCTTGCCCAGACGATCACCGGCACGGTCCAGGGCTACATCTCGGACATCGAGGGCGACGCCATTCCCGGCGCCACGGTGACCGTCACGAACCAGGACACCGGCATCGCCCGCGCCGTGATCTCGGACGCCAACGGCTTCTACAGCGCCAAGGCGCTCCAGGTCGGCGCCTACCGGGTGACCGCCGAGCTCGCCGGCATGCAGACGACGCAGCAGAACGATGTTTCCGTCCTCGTCGGCCAGATCAAGGACGTCAACCTGACCCTCGAGATCGAGTCGACCTCCGAGGTGATCACCGTCACCTCCGAGGCGCCGATCATCGAGGTCAGCCGTTCCGGCGCCGCCAACTACGTCGACGAGGTCGCGATCGAGAGCCTGCCGATCGTCGGCCGCGACTTCACCGACTTCGCGATCCTCACGCCGGGCGTCCAGACCGACAGCCAGCGCGGCTTCCTCACCGTCGCCGGCCAGCGCGGCATGTACACCGGCCTCTCGGTCGACGGCGCGGACAACAAGAGCGCCTTCTTCGGCTACGGCCGCGGCGGCGAGGCGACCGAGAACGACGGCCTGATCATCGCCCAGGACACGGTGCGCCAGTTCCAGGTCGTCACCAACGGCTTCTCGCCCGAGTACGGACGGCACGGCGGCGCCTTCATCAACGTCGTCACCAAGTCCGGCACGAACGAGGTCAAGGGCTCCGCCTTCTACTTCTTCCGCGACGACAGCATGGCCGAGGACCTGCCGTCCTCGCCGCTCGACGACTTCAACGACCGCGACGGCTCGCGGCCGGTCGACGAGTTCGACACCCAGAACTTCGGCTTCTCGATCGGCGGTCCGTTCCAGCGCGACCGCACCCACTACTACTTCGGTATCGATCAGCGCGACCAGGACATTCCCTTCACCCGCTTCCTCACCAACCGCGGCGGCAGCGTCTACGACCTGATCATGAAGCGGGCGGAGACCGAACCGGCCTTCGCCGCCCTGGTCGACGGCTTCGAGCGGAATGACGACGGTTCCGCCACCGGCCTGTTCGTCCGCTCGGTCAGCAACCAGATCCTGTTCGGCAAGCTGGACCACCAGATCAGCGACGCGAACCTGATCACCCTGCGCGCCAACTGGACCGACTTCGAGCGCGAGAGCACCTACCTCGACGAGGAATCGCTCAAGACGGAAGACACCCTCTCGATCATCGCGTCGATGACCACGGTGGTCGGCAGCCGCGGCGTGAACGAGTTCCGGATCCAGTCGGCCGAGGACAACCTCGACCGCCTGTCGCTGCGCGTCGGCACGCCGATCGAGGCCCAGGTCCGCTTCCGCTGGAACAGAGCCAGCGTCGGCAAGTTCGACTTCCTGCCGATTCTCGTCGAGGAGTCGCAGCTTCAGGTCAAGAACGATTTCTCCTACCTGTTCGGCGCCCACGACATGAAGTTCGGCGTGGACTACTCGAAGGACGATCTGGCGCAGCTCTTCGCGGGCAGCCGCGACGGCCGCTACGACTTCCAGTCGGCGGAGGACTTCCTCGCCAACGAGGCGAGCAACGCCCGCATCTGGTTCGGCGACTCGACCTACCCCAACTACGACGAGACCCAGACCGCGCTCGCGGCCTACGGACAGGACAGCCTGAAGCGGGACAACCTGACCCTGAACTACGGGCTGCGTTACACGTCGACGGACAACCCCGACGGCCTGGACCATCTGCATCCCGACGGCCGCGAGATTCCGGACACCGAGAACCTGGCGCCCCGCTTCGGCTTCGCCCTGTCCCAGGACGAGGGGCGGTCCGTCTTCCGCGGCGGCATCGGCTTCTTCTTCGGCCGGACTCCGACGCTGCTGTTCGCGAACCAGGTCCAGGCGAACGGCGTGCCGCCGAACTACGGCCGGATCAACGTGCGGCCCGGCGACAACGGCTACGTGCCGCTCGGTACGCCGATCGACAACGAGAACCCGCCGCCGGGCATCATCCCCGCGATCTCCTATGTCGATCCCGAGTTCGACGACGCCCAGACCCTGCGCGCCAGCGTCGGCTGGGAGCGGGAGCTCGGCAACGGCTGGAGCACCGGTGTCGACGCCGTGTACGCCGAGGCGACGGGCCTGCAGCGCAACACGGACTTCAACCGGATCTTCGACGGCTACGACGAGTACGGGCGTCCGATGTGGGACGGCCGCAACGAGTTCTGCCCGGGGCTCGACGGCGTCCGTTGCGCCGAGGTGCTCGTCCGGCAGTCGCGCGGCGAGTCCGAGTACCAGGCGGTCACCCTGAAGGTGAACCGGCGCTTCACCGGCCGCTACCAGATGGGCGCCCACTACACCTGGGGCGAGGACCGGGACACCGACTCGAACGAACGTTCGGCAACCGGCGTCACGATCACCGACACCGGCAACCTCGACTACGACTGGGGTCTGTCGGACCGGGACGTGACCCATCGCCTGGTGGTCACCGGCATGATCCAGTTGCCGGCCGACTTCCAGATCTCGGGCATCCTGAACTACCAGTCGGGAACGCCGTACACGCTGATCGACAACGGCCTCGACTTCCCCTACTGCGGTTCCCTGGGCTTCAACTGTCCCGACTACCGGGCGGTGATGAACGGGGCGGTCGTCGGCCGGAACTCGGAGCGGAACGAGTCGATCCAGACGGTCGACGTGCGGGTCGGCAAGTTCTTCCGCTTCGGCGACGGCCTGCGGCTCGATGTCTTCGTCGAGGCCTTCAACCTGTTCGACCAGAACAGCTTCGGCGTGGGCACGAACCAGCGCGACATTCGGGACGGGGTCGTCCCCGAGGACCTCGGGATCGGGTCGTACCTGACGACGAGTCCGCGCCAGTTGCAGATCGGCGGCCGGTTCAGCTTCTGATCGCGCCTCCGTAACGCCGATGCTGCGGCGGCCAGGAGCCGCCGCAGCAGACGTCCAGGGCCTCCCCGGCAACGGGGAGGCCCTTTGACGTCAGGCCGGCGCCCTGGCGTCGAGACTCGGTCGGCGATTCACGGACGCCTGACCGGTCACCGACCCGGAAACCCGGAACTCCCCATGGAAGGCGTCACTCCGCCCTGTCGAGGCGGCGCACCTTGATGCTGCGGAACGCCACTTCGTCGCCGTGGTCCTGGAGCAGGATCCGTCCTTCCGGCCACTCGCCGAACCCGTCGCGGTCGGCGAACTTGCTCAGTGCGACCGCCTCGTCGAGCTCGGCGGAGTAGCGGTCGAACGACAGCACCGGCAGGTGATTCAGCCAGTGCTCGACCCGCCCGTCCGCCCGAACCACGATCCGGGCGTGGTTGAAGCGCCCCGGCGCCTTGACGAACCGCGGCTGCTTGCTCGCCGGCAGCAGATCGTAGAGCGAGGCGAGCGTCCGGTTGCCATCGCGGCCGGCGTCGGCGTCCGGATGGCGCAGGTCGTCCAGAAGCTGGTACTCGAACGCGACCGCGGTCCCCGGAGCCGAACCGTAGCCCTCGGTGACCAGGTACTTGATGCCGCTGTTCGCGCCCTCTGTCAGCCGGAACTCCAACTGGACCTCGAACGCGGAGAACGTCTCCCTGGTCACGATGTCGGCGCCGCGAGATTGCCGGGCATTCGCCGCCAGCACCGTCAGCTCGCCGTCGCGCACGTCCCAGCCGGCCGTCGGAAAGTCCTCGCGGTGGGCGTCGCGCCAGGCCTCCGTGCTCTCGCCGTCGAACAGCAGCCGCCAGCCCAGGCCCGCCTCCGCCCCGGAAAGGCGGTTCGGCCGCGTATCGACAACGAAGGGGAACTCGCCATCCCCGGGCGCCAGGTTCTCCGTCCGCAGACGCACGTTCCGGTAGCGCACCTGGAGTCCATCCTGGTCCGGGCCGACCGCGTGGACCTGGAGCGCAATGAACCCGCTCGAGGTCAGCTCGTCGATCAGAAAGGCGGCCGGCACATCGTTCAGCCAGGTGCGGACGGTCGGGCCGATCGCCTCGATCCGGATCCGGTTCCATTCGCCGCGCCGGAAGGCCCGGCTTGCGGCCGGATTCAGGGTCAGCGGATACAGCCAGCCGCGGCGGGACTCGTCGTAGATGCCGCCGCTCCAGGCACGCGCGCTCGAGTCGATCTCGACCTGGTAGCCGTGCACGAGCCCGCCCATGTACGCCGGATCGCTATGGCTGCGGATCTGGATGCCTCCGTTCAGGCCCTCGTCGATCCGGACCTCCAGCTCCAGCGCGAAGTCCCCGACCTCCCCGGTCGTCGCCAGGAAGGAGTTCGGCGTCCCCGCCACCGCCGTGCCGACGATCGTGCCGTCCTCGAGCACGTACTCCGCCGCCCCGCCCAACTGCCGCCAGCCCCGCTCGAGACCACCCGCGGTCAGGTCGATCCAGCCGCCGCCGGCAACCGACTGGCCAAAGCCGGGCGCCGCCGCACCGAACAGGAACAGCAGGACGACCGAAACGACCGGTCGGACCACGGAGGGGCACATCAGGACGACAGCCTGCCGCCTGTACCGACAGACAAGCAGCGACAGGAATCCGGCATCAGAGAATCTCATGATTGACATCAAGATGCCCCTTCTCTAGCATCGCTCCCATGAGAACGACGTTGACCTTGGACCGGGACGTTGCCGCGAGAATACGCGACGAGATGGCTCGAACCGGCACGACGTTGAAACAGGTCGTGAACCTCACCCTGCGCCGAGGGTTCGAGTCGCCCGGAGCAGCGGATCTCGCCGCTCCGTTCGAGGTGAAGCCACGACGCATGGGCGTACGCGAAGGCCTTGACCTGGACGACATCCACGGCCTGATCGATGTCCTGGACGGTCAGGCTCATCGGTGACTCTCGTTGACGCCAACCTCCTTCTCTACGCCTACGACTCCGCAAGTCCGCACCACGAGGTGTCGAAACGCTGGCTGGCGGCGGAGCTGTCCTCCGGGCGCACCATCAGCTTCGCTCTCGTCACCCTGATGGCGTTCGTCCGGATCGCCTCCGACCCGCGCGTCTTCAACCGGCCGCTGACGCCGGAGGACGCCTGCGGCCTGATCGAGGAGTGGCTTGAGCAGCCCAGCACGAGGTTGCTGCAGCCCGGGCGCCGAACCTGGAAAATCCTGAGCGAACTGTGCACGAACGGCCAGGCCAGGGGCCCGATGGTGATGGACGCCCACCTGGCGGCCCTGGCGCTGGAGTACGGCGTTCCGGTCGCCACGACCGACCGGGACTTCCTCCGGTTCGCAGACATCGATATCGTGAACCCGGTTGCCGACAGAACCGTATAGCGCGCCACAGTCATGGCACCCCGCGTGGGGGCTCGTTCCATCCGACGGCGCCATCGGTATCGCTACTCTTCCAGCGCAGGCGGGCGCGCATGGCCTGGAGCCGGGCCGGGTCGGAGGAGGCCAGTTCTTCGAGGACAGCGAGGGCGCGCGGGCGGAACGTCTCCTGACCCGCTTCCACCAGGGCAACGAGGCCGAGGCCCAGGGCGTACCGCACGAGTTCGGTATGGGCCTGGTCGAGATCGGCCACTTCGATCGTCTCCAGTCGTGCGACCGCTGCCGGCGCATCGCCGCCCGCAAGCAGCAGCATCGCCAGGTCAAGCTCCAGGAGCCAGCGGGGAACGTCGCTCTTGCCGTCAAGGTCGCGCAGGCGGCGGGCTGCCGCTGCCGGCGCCAGGAGTCCGGGAGCAAGGGGATCCAGCGGTGTCCAGTCCCACCTCGGGGACACCGGCAGGACAGTGACGCCCTGGTCGCCGGGGGTCTCCAGTTCGACAACGCTCCCGGGACCCGATTTCTCGAGCGCCGCACTCAACCCGAGCAAGGACGCCTCCTCCCCGTTGATCGCGACAATCTCCATGCCTTGCCGCAGCCCGGCGGCATGGGCCGGTCCTCCCGGCTCGACCGCGGCGGCCACCAGCGGCCCCTCCGCCAGGGACTCGATGAGCACGGCGCCGAGGTCCGGCGCTCTGCCGGAAGGGGCCGGGTCCACCGCACCGACCAACCGCCACAGCGATCCCGCTTCGAGTCGACCGTTCCTGATCCCCATGGTCCGCACAGCCGGCCGCGCCGGACCGGGCGCCGGCGGCCACCACCACAGGTCGACAGCTTCGGCAACCAGATCGTCGTCCAGAACCGCGACCAGATAGAGAGCCGCCGGCAGCCGCTCCTGCACCCGCTCCTGGACTGCCTTCCAGTCGAGCTCGACTCGAGACGCTTCTGCCCGGCTCCGCAGATCGGACACATCGACGCCGACTTCCTGCAGGAGTGCGGCGCCTTCCCCGACCCGGTCCAGCACGGTGTAGCGTGCATCGTCGCGAAGGGCCTGGACACCCGCCATCACGGCGCCGCGGCCCTCTTCGTCACTTCCGAAGACGCCGAGCACGGCGAGCGCGGGCCGCAACTCGACATCCACCTCGACTCGTCCCCCGTCCTCCACTGTGACCGATGTCTCGAAGTAGCCGTGGATTCCGCGCGAAACGGTGATCCTGCGAGTACCAGGCGGCATCAGGGCTTCCGGCGTCCATTTCTGGCGGTCCGGACTCAGCAGGCGGCCGTCGACGCGAACGTCGGCATCCTGCGGCAGTCCCATGAGCGCAACCGTGCCCAGCTCCGGCTCAAGGACGATCGGCCGCAGCACGTCGTCGCCGAAGCCGCTGCCGCCGAGCCGGGCAGAGAAGGCGCGAAAGCCCTCCTTCCTGACCTCGATCCGGTAGGGCTCTGCAGGAAGATCGTCGATCCAGAGTTCAGCCGAGAAGGCCTCCCGATCGATCGGGCCGACCGAGCTGTCGGGCACGAATCCGGGCGCTGCAGTTCCAGCCGTGCGCCCCCGTTCATGGCCGTCGACGAGAACGGTGGCGCCACTCGGCGCCGTGCGCAGGCGCAGGGTCGCGCTCTCACGTTTCAGCGCCACCTCGACCTCGACATCTTCGTCGGCGGCAACGGCAAGGGTGGAGAACGCGATCCGGTAACCGGGACGCGACACCTCAACGAGATAGTCCCCGACCGTCAGGGGCATCGCCTCGGGCGCGCCGCGAAGCCGCCGCGCGCCCGAAAGACCCGCCGCCGGTCCCGCTGCTGCGCCAGCTCCGGACCGCTGCGGCAGCACGGGCGGCACGAAGTCGCGAGCGGAGCCGGGACGCACACCGCGAACGAAGAACCCGAAACGGACCGGGCCTTCCGTCGAGCCGACAGACTTGCGGTCGTAGACGCGAACCGTCGAATCGGCAGGCCTCACCTTGAAGGAGACCCGTCCCGTCGATTCGGGCGGCGCCGGCTGGGCAACGGTGGCGGCGGCCATCCAGAAAAAGACCCCCGGCACGATCCGGAAACGGCCGGGGAGACCGGCCCCGACCGGACAGTGCGTCTCGACGTTTCTCGCGTTCACGGGTAGTACCCGCTCAACGTGCGAGCCCGTCTGCCGGCCGCTACCTGGACCTCGACCCGCCGAAAGGCCTCGCCGACACTCTCCTGGTTCGAGGCGTAGACCAGCAGATACTGGGAGCGCAGTTCCCGCTCGATCTGCTGGTACACCGGCCGAAGCTCCCTGGCGGCGTCGATGAAGAACGCACGGCCGCCGGTCTCCGACGCGATCTCCTCCAGCTTCCGCCGCAGAACGGTTTCCGTGCGGTCAAACCCCAGACCGATCGTGTAGACGACGATCTCCGAGTGCCTTGCATACTCCAGCACATCCTCCCAGGTCGCAGTGCTCGAGTTGTCCTCGCCGTCCGACAGCAGGACCAGGGCGCGTCGGCCGCGTATTCCCCGGAAGTAGTACAGCCCCGTCATCAGGGCGTCGTGAAGCGCCGTTCGACCTGTCGCCCGGAGGCCGCGAAGCTGGTCGACCGCGTCGCGGACGTCAGACGTGCGGCCCGCAAGGAGATGGGGACGCGAATCGAACGCAACGACGAAGCAACTGTCGCTCGGCTTCAGCACGCCGGTCAGGAACTGCCCTGCAGCTCGCTTGGCTTCGTCGAGGACGTCCCCCATCGACTCCGAGGTGTCGATCGCCACACCGACCACGAGCGGAAGATCCTCGACCAGCACGAAGTTCTCCAGCGCCTGCCGATTCCCGTCCTCGAAGACCGTGAAGTCGGATTCCCGCAGTCCGATGACCGGCCGGTTCGCCCTGTCCACGACCGTCATGTACAGCTCGACGAGATCCACTTCCATCCGTTCGCCCAGCGCGGAAGCGGTCAGAGTCCGCACGTCCTCGACGCTGCTGCCATCATCCAGCGTGGCCGTGACCGCGAGCCAGATCAGCTCGCCTTCGTCCTTCGCGGTCGGCACCGCGATCTCGGTCTGCCACGGCGGTCGCTGCAGCACGGCCTGCACCTGATCTCCCACACGGAATTCCACACCGGCCACCCGCCGATCCTCGGGGACGACGATCGAGGCCCTGGCCTCCACCGGGCCGACGACGCCGATGCCTTCTGGCGGTTCCTCGATCTGCACCCGAAGGTCACCGCGCTGCTCGTTCAGGAGCAGCTCGTCCGAAGCGACGACCTCACCCACGGCATTGAGGCCCTCGACCCGAACGAGCTGTTGCGTCGGGTACCGGGCCAGACGCAGCATCGCCCAGGGCCGTTCCCTGGCCTGCGTCGTCCGTACCTTCCCGTCCACCAGGAACCGCACCGCCGCGATGTCCGTGCCACCGACAAGAACCTCGGCACGAAACGTGCCGACCACGGCGGCGCCTGCCGGCGGCACGAGCGCCAGCGAGGTCTTCGCGCGCAGACGCGCCCGAGCTGCGACCGACGGCCCGTGGTCGCCCCCCAGACGGCTGCGCTCGGCATACTCCAGATCGCGGAACGCGGCGACCGCCTGCTCGGCGTAGTCCGGCCGCCCCTTGTCGGCCAGCTCGGCCAGGGCCAGGGCGGTGAGGTACCGCACCGAGTCCTGGCTCAGGCCTCCCCGCCGGGGCGCCTCGATCGTGCGCAGCGTGCTGACGGCCTGCTCGAGGTCGCCGCGTGCAAGCAGAACCGAAGCGAGCTCCAGTTCCAGCAGCCACGACGGGACCTCTCCCTCGGGCTGCCGCAGCCGCTGGACGAGATGAGCGGCCGCGGCTGTCGGCAACAGGCCAGGGTTGTACGGATCGAGCAGGCGCCAGCCCCAGTCGGGCTCGATGACGTGGAGCACAGCAGTGCCGCCCTCCGTCCCGACCAGAACCTCCAGCACGTCGCCCGGTTCGAGTGCGGCAATCGCGGCCTGCCACGACTCGAACTCCACGCCAGACGAGGTGCGCAGCGACGAAATCTCCATCCCGGCGTCGAGCCCGGCGACGGCCGCCGGCGACCCCGCGTCGACGTCGCCGACCACGAGTCCGGCGCTCGTCAGGGACTCGATGACGGTGACGCCCGTCACCGGCGCCCGCTGCACGGGCGCAGGAGCCAGGGCACCGGCAAGGCGGGCCACGGCGTCGGGATCGAGTCCACCCGACCGGATCGCAACCTTGCGGACATCGGGCCGCGCCGGGCCGGGAGACGCGGACCACCACAGTCGGGCCGCCCCGTCCTCGGGCCCGTCGTCCAGCACGACGGCAAGGTAGAGAGCCGCCGGCGCCACGGCCTCCAGGCGCTCGCGAAACGCTGCCCAGTCCGGGGACCCGCCGGCGCCGACTCCTGCCTCGCGCAGCAGGTCGACGCCCTCCTCGGCGCGGTCGAGGACTACCCAGGTTCCCTGCTCCAGCAAGGGGTCGAGAGAGGCACGCACCGACTCGATCAGGGCGGGGGCGCTGCCGAGCACTCCGAGAAACGCAAGTGCCGGCCGCAGTTCCACGTCGACATCTACCCGCCGTCTGTCCCTGGCGAGCACGGAGGTCTCGAAGTATCCGTCCGTACCGCGGCTGATCACCAGGTCGTATTCGCCCGGGACCACCGGCGCGTAAGGCGGCGTTGCCTCGCGGTTCACGTCCAGGGGACGACCGTTGGCCGTCACCACGGCGCCCTCCGGCAGCCCGACCAGACCGATCGCCGCCTGCTGCCGCTCCAGGGCGACGGCAGGCAACTCGACATCCTGCCACCTGGAAGGGTGGACGGTGGCGCGATAGCTGCGAAAACCGGAACGGACGACCTCCAGATCGAAGCTCCCCGGCTGGATGCCCTCGATCCACACCTCGGACGACGGCCCCGCAGCGGCCGCCGTCAGGTCCGGCGCCGGGGCGGGCCGCCTGACGACGCCCCGCTGCTCGCGGCCGTCGATGAGAACCCGGGCATCGGGAGGATCGATCCGCAGCATGAGAACGGCGCTCACGCGTTCGAGGTCGCGCGCCGCCGCGAGCTCGTCGGCGACGCGGGCGCCCCGGACAGCAGCCAGTACCGCGTCGATTTCGCGATCGATCGACACCGGCTGGGCGATGGCCGCCTGTGCTCCCGCAAGCAGCAGGGAAAGAGCCGCCTTCACCAGGTGCGGAGCGAACCGGGGAGGCCGCCGCGAAGGGCAGTCACGAAGGGCGCACGTCGCAACCGACCTGCGGGGACTGAGCTGTACGGCCACCTTCATTTCAGCGCCGCGGCAGGAGAGGCGTCGTCACGGCGTCCCGCAACAGTGAGACGACGCCTGTCGTCTCGTCGCGGACGCCGACCGCGATCTCGTAGGCGCCCTCGGGCAGCTCGATGCCGACCTCGAAGCGGTAGGCCCCGGAGGTCGCCGGAACGCCGCCTCCGCCGACCGGCGTTACCGTTTGCCGCACCGTGGTCCGGGCGCCGCCGTCCTTGTCGACGGCGAGCATCCAGAGCCGCAGCCGGCCCTGTTCCCGGCCGCCGGTGACGGGAACCCTGGTCACGGAACTCTCCGGTACCGCGACCCCAACGATCAGTTCGTGCGCCTTCTTCCGTCCATCTCGTTCCGGGACTTCCGGGACTTCCGAGGGCACGAA
This sequence comes from Thermoanaerobaculia bacterium, assembly GCA_965116145.1. GTDB lineage: Bacteria > Acidobacteriota > Thermoanaerobaculia > Multivoradales > Multivoraceae > Multivorans. Next base: position 3,714,560 of record OZ220482.1, on the reverse strand, counting down.
CCGGAGGCTGGCGCCCAGCGGATTCTCGTCGCCGCCCAGGTAGGCAGCCGACAGCAACCGCTCCGCCAGACGTTGGCCGAGCGTCTTCGCCACGACACTCCGCCGGTATCTGAGGCGGCTGCCCTTCGCGGCGCCGCGGGCAAGCCGAAGCTCCACCTGCAGCACCTGCCCGGGGCGGCGGTCGGCAAGGAGGAAACCGAGGGAGTACCCGCTTGAGATCTCCTCGGCGATCTCTCCGAACAGCTCTGCCGTGTCGTTCGAGTCGAACAGCGCCCGGCCTCCGGTTTCGTTCGCCAGCAGGAACAGCCCGCTCTGAAGGTTCGCGGCGTACAGGCGGTCGTTCTCGGGAGACGGCAGCCGCCGGCCGCCCAGCGCCGTCCGGCCGCTCATCATGCCGGCGATGTTCGTTGAAGGGGCCCGGAGGCCGCCCGCGTCCAGCGCCAGGAACGTCACCCGGTTGGCGTTGGCATGGGCCGATACGGCGTTGAAACGACTCGCCGCGCCGGAGCTCATCATGGCGCTCGACGCATCCATGGTGTTCCTCGTGACCTCGGAGTTGACCGCCGGACAGATCTGCTCCACGAGGTAGGTGAACACGGACAGACCGGGCTGCTGCTGCAGGCCGCTGCTGACGTGGACAACCGCCTTTCTCCCCGCGACGCCGGCAAGGGTGCTGACCAGGTCCGCGAGGCCGTCCGCCGCGACCGCACCGCGCGACTCTTCACCGGCCGCGAAGGCGCGGGCGATCCCCATCAGGTCGCCCCAGTTGTCGACGCAAGGTCTGCAGAAGCCGCTGGCTGCGCAGGACTCGTCGCTGAGCACCAGGTCCCGAATCGCCTGCTGCCGCGCGTGGTCCGGCCGCGCGCCAACCCGTCGTCGCTCCAGACGGTTGACCGCCGCCTGAAGCAGCGCGTCCAGGTCGCGCGTCGGCGGCACGAGAATCTCCAGCCGATCCTCGAACGCCGCCAGCACGAAGCGGGCGTTCAGACGGCGCCAGCGCTCGACTGCTTGCTCGAGCCGGCTGAGCAGACGCGCATGGTCCGCCATGCGGGTGTTCACCGCATCGAGGTAGAGAACGAGCGTCAGCGGCGCCGCCGCGCCGCCTTGGGCCTGACCTGTCCCCGACCCGGCGCTTTCGCGGCCGGGGTCCGATGTCACCCACTCGGTCGGTTCACCAGGACCCACCGGGACCGGCGACTCGCCGAAGTTGGAGATCTCGACCGGTCGGCCGTCCACGACCAGCTCGAAATCCTCCCGTTTCAGGCCACGCACCGGGCGCCCCTTCCTGTCCGCCGCGTGGACGTCGATCTCGACTACCTCCACGTCGACGGCGTCGCGAAAGGGCGCCTCGCTCTGCGCGACAGCAGCGGAAACCGGAAGCAGATGGAGGCCCAGACAGAGACAGGAAGCCAGCCCCGACAACCACCGCTCACCGTCCACGCGCCGCCTCATGAGAGCAGGCGGGGCACGAAGTCCGGCGGATCGGGGATGCTGCCGCTCAACGCCGGCAGCCTTCCGGGAACGCGGCGATGTCGACCAGGGCTCGGGCCGGCTTGCCGGGGTGCCTGGTGTACTGCCGGACCTGGCCGGTCTCCGTGTCCAGTACACGCAGGTCGAAGCCCACGTCCGTGGCGGAGGCGGCGAACACCCAGTGGTGGTCGTTGAAGCTGCAGCCGTCGAGCACCTTGATCAGGATCTCCCAGTTCGTCGGGGAGAAGAAGTGGAACAGGCCGGAGTCGTCGGTCCGCGGGCCGGCCGTGCGGCCTGTGCCGCTCAGGCCGTCATGGTTCGACCACTCCACGGTCACCTCGTAGCGGCCTTGCTGGAGACACATCGCGGACGCCGTCTCCGTGCAGCTACCGCCCTCCGCCGATGCCGTGACCGAGGTCGTGGCGGCAAGCTGCTGCGCCGGCGGCGGTTCGGGCAATGACGCGGGCGACGGTGCAATCACCGGCAGTGAACCGCGGTCACCTGTGGCCGCGGCCGCTGCTGCGGCGTCAGTGCAGCTTCCGGGGAACGCCGCGCTGTCGGTGAACGCCTCAGCCTGCCGGCCCGGCTCGTTCCGATACTCCTGTACCGCGCCGGTCACCGTGTCCGTCACCTCAAGCACGTAGCCCAGGGTCGTGGCCGACGCGCCGTACACCCACATCCGCCCGTTCACCGAGCAGCCGTCGAGCACCTTGACCAGCAGCTCCCAATTCACCGCCGAGAAGAACCAGAACAGCCCCGAGTCGTTCGTTCCCTCGTGGACCACCTTGCCCGCCCCGCGCTTGCTTTCCGCACCGTCCTCGGTCCACCAGTCCATGGTGACCGAGAACCGGGAATCCTGGAGGCACAGCGTCTCGGCGTCCGCCGCGCAGGTACCGACCGGGTCGGCCGCTTCGACCAGCACCGTGCGCGACACGGTCGAGGAAGGACCCCGGCCGCTGACCGTCAGCGACACCGAATAGAACCCGGGCACGGACCAGGCGTGCTCCAGCGAACGGCTGCGTGCCGTCGTGCCGTCCCCGAGGCTCCAGCTCCACGAGGCCACGGCGCCGCTGCTCGCATCCCGGAACGACACGGGGACGCCGGTCCGGGCGCGGCAGAGGCCGTCGGCGCAGGGAGCGTCCAGGGTGAAGGAAGCGCGCACGTCGCCGCCGACGCCACCGGAATCACCATCGTCGTTGCCGCCTGGGCCACTGCGGTCGTCGTCATCGTCGTCGTCAGCACTGTCATCAGTCGTACCACCGTCGTCATCATCGTCGCCGTCACCGTTCGTGCTGCCGTCGGAGCCGCTGCCGCTGCCACCACCGCCCGAGCCGCCGTCGTTGTCACCCGAGCCGTCGTTGCCGCCCGGGTCGCTCGGTGGGCCGGACCCGCCGCCGCTGGACCCGTCGTCAGCGCCCGGGCCGCCGTTGTCGCTGCTGCCGTCATTGCCGCCGGGATTGCCCGGCGGACCGCCACCGTCGGAGCCGTCGTCCACCGGGTCTGCCTGCCTCACCGTGACCACGACCTCCTCGGTGTCCGAGTTGCCGTTGCCGTCCGAGGCGGTCACCGTCATCGTGTACGCGCCCGGCGCCGTCGCCGTGAACGTGAGACGCGCCTGGTTCAGCGCCGTCCCGCCCGGAATCGCCGGCAACGTCTCGCTGGACTCGCGCGTCCAGACGTAGCCGATCGGGTCGCTGTCGCCGTCCGTCGCCACAGCCGTCATGTCCACGGTCTGGCCGATCGTGAACGTCCGGTCCGCGATCGGCCGCAACACCGGCGATTCGTCGTCATCCGTGATCGTGCCCGTCGCCGTCGCGTCGCCGAGCGTCACCCCGGAGGACGGCGCCGACAGCGTCACTGTGAACGTCTCGTCGGTCTCGTCGAGATCGTCGTCCGTCACCGACACCACGATCGTCGTGCTGCTCGCGTTCGCCGCGATCGTCGCTGACGTCGCCGTCGCCACCGCCGTGAAGTCTGCGGCTGCGGTCGCCGTGTCGCCGCGCGCCGCCGTCACCGTGTACATGAAGCTGATCTCCGACGCAGGCGCCGGAGCTGCTGTCACCGCGAACGCGAACGTCCCGTCCTCCGACGCCGTTACGTCGGAGACGCTCAGCGACACTGCCGTCGGCGTTGCCGTCGCCCACTCCGTGGCCGCGCCGCCGCCGCCTGCGTTCACCGCGCGCACCTTGAAGCTGTACTCCGAGCCGTCGTCCAGACCCGTCACCACATGGCTCGTCGTCGTGGCGCCGGAACCCGGAATGGCGGTCCAGGCCGCGCTGCTCCGCACGGTCGTCCTGCCGTAGCGCAGCTCGTAGCCGGTGATGCCCGCATCGTTCGGGTCGGTCCACGACAGCGTCACCTGCCCGCTGCCTGCGGCCGCGGTCAGACCCGTCGGTGACGCGGGCAGAGGGGTCGTCGAAGTGGCCGCGGTCCGGTAGCTCGCCACGTACTTCACGGTCTGCTGCAGCACAGTCGACGCTTCGTGAATCCCGGGTTCCCCGATGACCTTCCCCTCCCACAGCTCCGCGGACGTCGAGTAGCGCGGCAGTGCGTTCATGATGGACATGACCGTGCCGTACATACCGCCCGGGTACGAGGGCGGGCTCATGTACCCGACGGACCCGTCGGCAAGGCCGCCTCCCTTCGGGAGGCCGTACGACTGCGGATCGTGCTGCACGCCCAGGTTGTGACCGACCTCATGTCGAAGAACGGTCTTCCACCAATCGTGGTTGAAGTGCCAACTCTCCGAGTTGATGACGCCCCAGTGACAGAATTCGCTGTTCAGATCGTATCCTCTGACCGCAAGGCAGGTGTACCCTCCGAAAACGTCGGGCCGGGCATCCACCAGGGCGTAGACGAGGTCGGCAGCCGTCTCGTTGCGGCGCCTCCTTGCGTAGTCGTTCGACTTCAGCCAGTTGCTGGCAGCCGTGCTATCGGGCATCGAGTCACTCTTCTCGAGACCCACCATCGTCAACGTCGCGTCGACCTTGCTGTTGCGAAAGGCCTCGTTCGTCAGCGTGACGGACTCTCCGACCTGCTTCCTGAGGGCCCTCTTCCTGGCCGCGGCATCGGCGCCGCGCATCGAGTCCAGGAACTTCTGCGTGTAGAAGAAGAAGATCGTGATCTCCGTCGTCACGGAATCGGGATCCGTTGCTGACTGCTCGGAGCGGAAGTCCACCGGCAAGCCGACGAATCCCGGTACATCCGCAACAGGCGCCGCCTGGACCTCGACCCCGAACGGCTCCTGTGGCCCGACAACCCGGCACCAGTGGTGTCCGTCGTCGGCGTGAGCGACCCCAGGCCCCTGCTGCGGCCAGCCCGGCGCCGCGGCGATACCGAGGGCAAGAAAGGCAGCCCGGAGCGGCCAGGAACAGGCGGAGCTTCTCATCGACGGGTATCCGCTCGCGGTGTCCGAAGCGGCCGTGCGAGTCAATGTCAGAACGAACCCTGAGGTCTCGGCCCCCCACAGGCCCTCCCTGGCGGCATGATCAAGGGTGCTCGGAATCGTCCACAGGCTATACCAGGCCGCGGCAGGAACCCGCTGCATCGAGCAGCCCGCTCTGCCACCCGGATCGGTCGTCCGGCCTTCCGTTGTAGCCTGAGATCCTTCCGGAGAAAGGCAACCTGAAGACGCTCGGCGCCAGCGGGCGCAACACGAGGAGAAAACGACCTTGGACTCGATCGACATTCACCCCCGGGCACTGCGGAAGGCAGCCTCGATGGTCCTCGGGGCCGGCGGCAGCGGAGCCGACGAGGCGCGCATCGTTGCCGATCACCTGGTGCTGGCGAACCTGTCGGGGCACGACAGCCACGGCGTCGGCATGCTCCCCGCCTACGAACGGAGCCTGGGCAACGGAACGCTGCACCCGAACCGGACCGTAGAACTGGTCCGCGACGACGGTGCGATCATGATGTTCGACGGCGGCATGGGCTACGGCCAGGTGGTCGGGCGTCAGGCGACGGCGGCAGCGATCGAGCGCTGCCGGAACACGGGCGTGGTCCTGGCGACTGTCCGCTCCTGCCACCACCTGGGCCGGATCGGCGCCTACGGCGAGCAGGCGGCGGCCGCCGGTCTCGCCTCGCTCCACTTCGTCAACGTCGTCGGCCATCTGGCCCTGGTCGCGCCCTGCCGGGGCACCGACGCCCGCTACTCGACGAATCCGATCTGCCTGGCGCTCCCCGGCAGCCAGGCGCAACCTCCGCTCCTCCTCGACATGGCGACCAGCCGGATCGCCCACGGCAAGGCGCGGGTGGCTTACAACAAGGGAGAACAGGCGCCGGAGGGTTCCCTGATCGACCATCTGGGCCGGAAGACCCTCGATCCGGGCGTCCTGTTCCGGCAGCCGCAAGGGGCGCTCACCTCCTTCGGCGACCACAAGGGCTACGGTCTTGCGATCTTCTGCGAGCTTCTCGGCGGCATGATGAGCGGCGGCCGCACCGCCCAACCCGAGCACCCGATCGAGGAGACGATCGCGAACAACATGTTCATGATCGTGTTCGACCCGGACCGGCTGCTGGAACGCTCCGCGATGGAGCACGAGCTCGCCGCCCTGGTCGCCCACGTCAAGGCATCGCCCCCGGCCGACCCGGACCTGCCGGTGCTGGCGCCGGGCGATCCCGAACGGGCCAGTCGGGCGGAACGCGCAAACGCCATTCCCGTCGACGCCGAGTCCTGGCGGCAGATCGTCGCCGCCGGCGAGCGGCTCGGCGTCGAGCGCGGTCGGCTCGAGGCGGTCGCTTCCGGCCAGTCTCCGGCTAGCGCTGCGCCTCGCTGAAGAAGCGCCACAGCAATTCGGCGCCGAAGTTGCCGGCTTCGTCGCGCGGCCAGACATGGGCGCCGTCCCAGGAGCAACTGCGGACGGCGCGGCCGCCGGCGCAGCCGGGATACTCGACGCAGGCCAACTGACGGCGGCCGTCCCCGGGCGTCCCGACCGCGACCGGCTCGGCGGCGCAGGACAGGGCCTCGGCCCATGCCGCCGCCACGTCGCGCTGCGCCGTGTAGACGTAGCCGTCGCCCGCATGGCTGCCGTCGATCGGCACGGTACGGTCCGACGTGCCGCCGACCAGCAGCAGCGACGGGCCGGACGGACCGGCGGTGCAGTTGAAGCCGCGCGCCAGGTATCCGTGCATCGGCGCGACCGCGGCCAGGCGGTCTTCAAGGGCGCAACCGAGCCGATGAACGAACATGCCGCCGTTGCTGTAGCCGGAAGCGAACACGCGGTCCGGATCGAGGCAGAGTTCAGCCGAGAGGTGGTCGATCAGCGCCAAGAGGTAGCCGACGTCGTCGTGGCAGGAGCACCAGTTGCACGGTCCGCAGGTTCCGCATTCCGGCGGGCACGGATACGGATCGGCGTCTGCCCGGCAGGCGGGCGCCGCGGGCTGCAGCGGCGCACTGCAGGCGAGGTCGTTCCAGGAGCTGATCGCGGCCGTTCGGCCCCCGGTTTCGCCGTCGGGCGAGGCCTCGAACGACGTGCCCTGCGGGAACACGAGCACGAACCCCTCGCGATCGGAGAGCTCCGACAGGCCCGTCCAGCCGTCGCTGTGCCGGGCGCTGCCGGTGTAGCCGTGCACGTGCAGCCAGAGCGGCGCCGGCGAAGCGCTGTCATGGCCCGCCGGAAGGTGGAGACGGTAGCTCCGGACCAGGCCGCCGTGAGCGAGTTCCAGGTCGACGCTGGCGCCGGGCGCGGCCGCCGACGCCAGGCCGGCGCGGGACGCTCCCCGGGTGGAACAGCCGGAACTCTCGCCGGCGGCCAGCGGCGGCGCGGCGACGGCAAGCCAGGTCAGGATCGCCGGCAGCGTGCACCTTCCGCGTTTCGTCATCGGTCGGCATCGTAACGGAACACAGGAACCGGCACGCTGATCTCCGGTCCCGTGCAGCGTCCGGAGCGCTTGCACGGTGGCCGGACCGATCGGAGGGCAATCGGCAGACCGAGGGCGCCAGGGGTCCGACGGCGACAAGCGGCGACGGCGGCGCCAGCCGCGGTCAGACCTCGGGCACCGGGGCGGCCGCCGGGTCCGGAGGCGTCTCGAGCTCCTCGAGGATCCAGGCGAGCGCCGCCTCCACCTGGGGCTTGGCGCCCTGCTCGACCACATCCCCGTGGCAGGGGATGAGCCGGTCGAACGGCGCCCGCAACAGGCGGAGACAACTCGCCGCGCAGGCGGCGCGGTCGCGAATCGCGAAGCGGAACATGCGGCTCATCGCGACCCGGCCATGCACCCCGGTCAGCCGCCAGTAGATCGAGGGCAGCAGGGGCTGAGGCTGGCGGAGGTTGAACAGCAGGTCGGCCACCAGCAACGACCCGCTCGGACGATGGCAGAAGGCGACTTCGCTGAAGGCTGGCATTCCGTCGATCGGGAGCGGCTGCAGCTCGGCGCCCCAGGGCGAGGCGATCCCCAGGGCGCCGCTGAACGTCACGGCCGTGCACTTCTTCGGCAACCCCGGGGCGCCCAGGATCCCGGCGCCCGGGAATCGCGCGGCCGCCGCCCGCAGATGCAGATGATGGAAGCGGTTCGGCCCGACCAGGTAGCGCACCGGCCCGAGACCTTCCAGCTCCTCGGCGATCCGGGCGTCCATTGGTCCCGGCGAGTACAGCCACAGGCCGCCGTCCTCGAGGCGCACCGCCGTCATGCGGGCCGGGACCGCCAGACCGATGCCGATCTTCTGCACGTGGTCCGCAATCCACACGTCCCGGCACACTTCCCTCAGCGCCATGACGGACAGTATAGGTCCGGCCGCGAGCGCGTAGAATCCTCCAGCCATGCAACCGTTGCCTGTTCGTCCACGACGCAACCGCCGGTCGGCGGCGATCCGCTCGCTGATCCGCGAAACGGATCTCGGACCCGACCGGCTGATCTGGCCCCTGTTCGTCATGGAGGGGCGCGACGCGGCCGAACCGATCGACTCGATGCCCGGCCAGGCCCGGCTGTCGATCGACCGCCTGATCGCCGAGGTTCGCGCCGCCCATGCGCTCGGCGTACCGGCGGTGGCGCTGTTTCCGGCCGTGGACGACGAGCTGAAGGACCGCACTGCCAGCGGCGCGCTGGACCCGGACGGCCTCGTCCAGCGCGCCGTGCGCGAGCTCAAGTCCGCCCTGCCGGACCTGCTCGTCATCACCGACGCGGCGATGGATCCCTACTCCAGCGACGGCCACGACGGCCTGGTCGAAGGCGGCGAAATCCTGAACGACCCGACGCTCGAGATCCTGGCCGCCACTGCCGTCTCCCAGGCCGAGGCGGGCGCCGACATCATCGCCCCCTCGGACATGATGGACGGCCGGGTGCGGGCGATCCGCACCGCCCTCGACGACGCCGGCCACGACCAGGTCGGCATCCTGAGCTACACCTCGAAGTACGCATCGAACTTCTACGGGCCGTTTCGCGAGGCCCTCGACTCGGCGCCCCGGGCCGGCGACAAGAAGACGTACCAGATGGACCCGGCGAATGTCCGCGAAGCGGTGCGGGAAGCCCGGCTCGACGTCGAGGAGGGCGCCGATGTCCTCATGGTCAAGCCCGCACTCGCCTACCTCGACGTCATCCGCGCCGTCCGCGAGGCGGTCGACCTGCCGATCGCCGCCTACCAGGTGAGCGGCGAGTACGCGATGATCCAGGCAGTCCGCGCCAACGGCTGGATGGACGGCGACGCGCTGATGTTCGAGACGCTGACGGCCATCCGCCGCGCCGGCGCCGACATGATCCTGACCTACTTCGCCCGCCGCTGCGCCGAAGCGCTGAGCTGATCAGCGCCAGCTACAGGTTGAGCAGCAGACCGACGGCGGCAACGGACAGTCCGACTGCGGCCAGGGCGATGCCGACCGCCCAACGAATCAGCCGCACCTCCAGCTCGCGAAGGTCCGCCCTCGTCGCCACTCCCTCGGCGACCGCAGCGCGTACCGTCTCGACGACGGCCTCGGCTTGCGGCGCGTCCATGCCGGCAGCTTCGAGGGCACGAGCAGCGGCAAGCGTGTCGAACGTCGCGGAATTCACGTCTGGCAAGGTACCACAGGGAGTGCCGGCCTCGTGGCGGACAGAGAGGCCCGGAGATGCACCGCGCGCCGCCATCGGCTCGGCCACGCTGACAGCTCCAGGCAGTCCGGCGCACCGGCGGACCGTCCTGGCCGGGTTCGATCCGGCTGTCATCGCGGCATGACTGGCGGTAGAGTAGGACCGAATGCCCGATCGTTCCGCAAGCAGGCGCCCGTCTTGAGATTCCTGCCGTTCCTCGTGCCGGCGCTCGTCGGCTCGGCGGTCCTGGCCCAGGAGAACCGGCTGACGTCGGCGCGCCTGGAAGGCGGCGTGCTCCGCCTGAGCGTGAGTGGCGAGGCGCAGGCGGTGCGGCACTTCCCCCTGCCCGGTCCGCCCCGGATCGTGGTCGACCTGTTCGGCATCGACCGGTCGGTCGCCGAGATGCCGGCGCCCGCAGACGACAGTCCGGCATTCGAGGTGCGAACCGGCGAGCACCCCGGCTTCCTGCGTGTGGTTGTCGACCTGGAAGCCGCCCTGCCGTCCTACCAGGTCCGTCATGCGGAAGGACTCGTCGAGGTCGGTCTGGGTTCCGCTGCCCTGCCGCCGTCCGCGAGCGGCGTTCTGATCGGGGAGTCGCCGGTTCCGGATCCGGCGCCGACGCATCGGTCGGTTACCGCGCCGGTGGTCGATATCGGGGTCGAGACGACATCGGCGGTTCAACCCGCAGCGCAGACCCCTGTCCCGCCCGTGCCGGCAGCTCCGGCCGTCGAGACCCTGCAGGACATCGCCAGCCTGACCATGGAGGAGCTCCTGGCCCTGGTCGACAAGGAACTCGCCGCGGCCGGCCTCGACCTGCAGCAGTCCGCCGAAGAACTGATCGAGCAGGTCGAAGCCGAGCTCGCCGCTCGCCCCGACAGGCCGGAAGGGTCGGACGAACCGCCCGGACCGCGCCAGCGCTAGGAGCTTGCGCCGTGGAACGCGGCGCAGCGAGCTCATCGGCTCAAGGATCACGGTGAGGCGGGGAGGGACGGCTGCTGCCGATCCCGAAACTGCGGGCACTCCCGGCTGCCATGGACAGGCCGAACAGTGCCTGGCCGCCTCGCCCGAGAGGGAGCCTTCGCGACCGTGCTACACTCCGCGCCGTGAAAGAAACCGGAAACGACGAAGGACACCGCAAGAGGCGACATCTCAGAGAACCCAGCAGAACGGAACAGCAGAGTCAGCGAGGAATCAGAGCGTGCCACAGACCACCGAAGTGAAGGACCAGATCATCCGTGACTTCCGTCTTCACGAGACGGACACGGGTTCGCCCGAGGTCCAGGTCGCGCTGCTGACGCACCGCATCAACGAACTCACCGAGCACTTCAAGGTCCACAAGCAGGATCACCACGGCCGTCGCGGTCTGTTGAAGCTGGTCGGCCAGCGCCGGCGGTTGCTCGGCTATCTGCGCGACCAGAGCTTCGACCGCTACCGGACGACGATCGAGCGTCTCGAGCTTCGCCGGTAGACCCTGCGATGTGCGCGGGGCCGTTGGAGGCCCTGCGCTGTCGGGAGGATGCCGGTCCGACCGGCCGCTCGCCGCAACGGCTTCAGGCAGTGCCCATGGCCGGCTCGGTTCCCGGACCGGCGGAACGCAGTTGCCGGGACGTCCCCGCATGGGGTCGATCGAGCTGACTTGCGACGCTGCCTCACGGCCTCGGACCGATCGTTACGTCAGCAGGTCATCAGTCCGCCGGGAAACGCCCGTGCGGAGCCAACCAGGGAAGGAAACAACAGACAACCCATGAAGTTCACCAAGACCATTCCGATCGGGAACTCTCCGATCACCATCGAGTCCGGGCGCCTGGCAAGACAGGCGAACGGATCCTGCACGGTGCGGCTCGGCGAGACCATCGTGCTCACTACCGCCTGCATGGCGCCCGACAGCACGCCCCGCGGTTTTCTGCCCCTCACGGTCGACTATCGGGAGTACACCTCGGCCGCCGGACGGATTCCGGGCGGCTTCTTCAAGCGCGAAGGACGACCCTCCGAGAAGGAGATCATCACCTGCCGCCTGACCGATCGACCCCTGCGTCCGTTGTTCCCCAAGGGGTACTTCAACGAGACCCAGATCATCAGCCTCGTGCTGTCCGCCGACCAGGAGAACGACCCCGACATTCTCGCCATCAACGGCGCATCGACGGCTCTCGTGCTCTCCGACATCCCCTTCTACCATCCGACAGGAGCGGTCCGGGTGGGCCTGATCGACGACGAGATCGTGTTCAACCCGACCGGCGCCGAGCGCGACGTCTCCGACCTCGACCTCATCGTCGTCGGTACCGAGGACGCGGTGACCATGGTCGAGGCCGCCGCCAATCAACTGGACGAGAGCGTCGTCCTCGACTGCATCTTTGCCGGGCATCGGGAACTCCAGAAGGTCGTGCGCGCACAGCGGGAGCTGTTCCGGGAGATGAACCTCGAGAAGCCCGACTGGAAGGAACCCGAGGCCTGGTCGCCCGAGTTCCGGAACGAAGTCGAGAGCGCGATCTGGAGCGACTTCACCGCAGCCCTGAACACGCCCGGCAAATTCGAACGCCGTGATGCGGTCAGGGCCGTCGTCAGCGGTTTCGTCGAGAGCCTCCCGGAGGACGACGAGCGGCGAGACCAGGTCGGCAAGATCGTCAACGAACTCGAGGACAAGGCGCTCCGCGAGATCGTGATGGAGCGCGGCAAGCGCTTCGACAACCGGGCGCCGGACGAAGTCCGGCCGCTCGACACCGAGACCGGGCTCCTGCCGCGCGTCCACGGTTCGGCGCTGTTCACCCGCGGCGAAACCCAGGCCCTGGCCTCCGTCACCCTCGGGACCCGACGCGACGCCCAGATCATCGAGGAGTACGAAGGAGAGACCCACCAGAAGTTCCTCCTCCACTACAACTTCCCGCCCTTCTCGGTGGGTGAGGTCCGTTTTCTCCGTGGTTCGAGCCGCCGCGAGATCGGCCACGGCGTGCTGGCACGGCGGGCGCTGGTGCCCGTGCTCCCCCACGAGGAAGACTTCCCCTACACGGTGCGGGTGGTGTCCGAGATCCTGGAGTCCAACGGATCCTCGTCCATGGCCACTGTCTGTGCCGGTTCGCTCGCCCTGTTCGACGCCGGCGTGCCAATGCTCGCACCGGTCGCCGGCGTGGCGATGGGACTGGTGAAGGACGGCGACAAGTTCGCCGTCCTGACCGACATCGCCGGCCAGGAGGACCACCACGGCGACATGGACTTCAAGGTCGCCGGCACCCGTGACGGCATTACCGCGCTGCAGATGGACATCAAGATCGTCGGCGTGACCCAGGAGATCATGGGCCAGGCGCTGACCCAGGCGCGGGCGGGTCGACTCCACATCCTGGACCACATGGCCTCCGAGATCGAAGAGCCGCGTGAGCAGATGTCCGCCCACGCTCCACGTCTGCACGTGATGGTGGTTTCCCGCGACCGCATCCGCGACGTGATCGGACCGGGCGGCAAGACGATCCGGGGCATCACCGAGGAGACCGGCTGCCAGGTCGACATCGAAGACGATGGCCGCGTCATCGTCGCATCCCCCAACTCGACCGCGGCGGAGCGCGCGATCGCGATGATCGAGCGGCTCACCGAGGTGCCCGAAGTCGACAAGGTCTACACCGGGCAGGTCCGGCGGGTGGAGCCGTTCGGCGCGTTCGTCGAGATTCTCCCCGGTACGGACGGACTGGTCCACATCAGCGAGCTCGCTCCGTACCGGGTAGGAGAGATCGGCGATCTCGTCAGCGAGGGCGACGAGATGACGGTCAAGGTGATCGACATCGACCCGTCCGGCAAGGTGCGGCTCTCCCGCAAGGCGGTCATCATGGACGACCCGGACTTCGACCCGAAGGACTACGAGGGCATGGGCGTTCCGGCGCCGGCCGGCGGCGACCGCGGCCGGGGGCGCGACGGCAGGGGCGGCGGCCGCCCCGACGGACGTTCCGGCCGCGGCGGGCCCGGCGGCGGCCGCGGTGGACGCGGAGGAGGAAGGCGGCGCCCCCGATCCGGCGGCGGCCGCGGTCCACGGCGCGACGGGTAGCAGTCCGGACCGGCCCGCGAGTCCACGACGGCTCTTCGCGGTTGTCAATCGCCTGCGCGGAGAGCGGCGCGATAGACCTCGCGAAAGGGGACGTCGTGCTCGCGGGCTATCCGGCGGATGTCTTCGTACTCCGGGGCCGCACCCAGGGACCTGCCAGCCACTTCGGCGTGCTTGACCGTGACGTCACCGAAGGGCGTCGTCACGGTGGAGGTCGAACGGTCCGCTTCCAGCCGGTCGACGACCGTTCGGCGGCAGCCGAGCGAGCCGGTCTCCAGCAGGATCTGCCGGGCCAGTCGGGACGACCGCTCCGGCCGGCACAGGACCGTCAGGGCCATGCCCGGCCGAGACTTCTTCATCAGCAGCGGGCTCGCGAAGACATCGAGGGCGCCGGCAGCGAGGAGCGACTCCGCCGCGTAGCCGATCGCCTCGCCCGTCGTGTCGTCGACCTGGCACTCGAGAACCGCGACCCGGCGCCAGGGTCCTCCCGCGGGCGCGAGCGGCTGTGCCCGCTGGAGGCGCAGGGCGTTCGGGCGATCGGCCAGTTCCCGGCGGCCGAGCCCGACCCCCAGGCTCTCGATCCGACGCGGCGCTGCGGTGGCGGCCGGCTCGAATTCGTCGACGAACTCGCGCACGATGACGGCGCCGGTCGGTGTCGTGAGTTCTCCGACGGCGCCGCCCGAGCTGACGGGAACGCCCTTGAGCAGAAACGCCGTGGCCGGCGCCGGCACCGGCATCACGCCGTGACCCGTCGCCACGGCGCCGCTTCCCGTGACGACGGTCGATGCCGAGACCCGAGCCGGGCTGAAGTGATCGAGCGCAACCGCGGCGCCGACCAGATCGACGATCGAATCGTCGGCCCCCACCTCGTGAAAGTGGATCTCCTCCCGGCCCACGCCATGCACCTGCGCCTCCGCGTCCCCCAGCCGCCGGAACAGGGCCGAGGCGCGCTCGACGACGGCAGCGTCCAGACCGCTGGTCTCGATCATGCGCAGGATCGTCGACAGGCGGCGAGGCGACGCCCCCTCACTGCCGGTTCCCTCGACCGGCCGGCCCTCCCGGAGCACGGAGAACCGGATCCCGGCCAGACCGCCCCGACGCGCTCGCTCCGCCCGCAGTTCGACGTCGGGAAGACCGAGCCGCTCCACCGCTTCCGCGAGAAGCTGCAACGGCAACCCCAGGTCCAGACACGCCCCGAGGAACATGTCCCCCGAGATCCCGCTCGGACAGTCCAGGTGCAGATGATCGGGCCTGGCCGTCATGCCATGCGACCGTAGCAGTCCGGCGCCGAACCGGCTCCGCGTCCGCCTCGTGAACCGCAGGGATCGCATTCCTGTGGTCCGATCTCGTCGCAGGCAAGGTCGGGTGCGAGGAGCGAGCCGGGCGGCCCCTTCAGAGCAGCCGCCGTTCGCGCATGGACACCCAGCGGGCGCCGCCGGCGAGAACGAGATGGTCCACGAGGTCGACGCCGACGGCAGCTCCGGCGCGGGCAAGGCGGCGGGTGAAGGCGATGTCCTCCGGGCTGGGCTCGGGATCCCCGCTGGGATGGTTGTGGAAGACGACCACGGCCGTCGCGCCGCGGCGAAGCGCCTCCTTGAGCACCGCCCGCGGCTCGACTGCGGTGCGGTCCACCCCGCCGACGTAGTGCTCGCGTTCGGAGATGATCCGCCCGCGCACGTCGACATAGATGGCTCCCATCGCTTCCTGGTCGAGACGCGCATAGCGCAGGTTGAGGTAGCGGGCGACTGCCGCGACGTCGCCGAGCGGCTTCCGTTCGGGAAGCTGAGCGCGGGCCAGCCGCCGGGCCAGCTCGACCGCAGCGAGGACCGTGGCGGCCTTGGCGTCGCCCAGACCCCTGCGCCGCAACGACGGCAAGTCGTGCTCCACCAGCAACGCCAGCGCCGGCAGGCCTCCGAGCCCGCCGCCCTCGTCGTAGAGCAGGCTGTGGGCCAGATCGAGGACCGAACAGCCCCGATGACCCGTGCGCAGCAGGATGGCGATCAGCTCGCTGTCGCTCAGGACCGAGGCGCCATGGGCGAGCAGGCGCTCACGAGGCCGCTGCTCGGCGGGAAGATCCCGGAGTGTGCCCTGCATTCGCTCGTCGTTCCCGTGCATCGACCTCTGCCCCCTCTGATGACCTGGACGCAGTTGGCGCCTGGCAGCTCGCATCAGCCAGGAACCTGCGCCCCGGAACGCAGCGCACGGGTTCTTCGGCGCCAGGTCGTGGAAAGATGGGGATCCGGGGCCGGACACGGAGTCGGCGGCGGGTCTGGCGGTTCCGCCCGCCAGCAGTTGGCGCTAGCAGCCCGTGGCAGAAATCGCGCTGCATTCGAACGGCCATGCATCCCGCCCGACTACGTTGCTCTTCGGTCACATATGCCCCAATATGCTCACCTCATCGCGCCTTGCCGGACGGGCGCCTGACCGCTCTCGGTGCGACACGCGACTTCTGCCACGGGCTGCTAGCCTCCTGAGGGGGTGACGACCTTTCTCGAACTTGACGTTCCGGTCGGGGAACCGGCGGTGGCCGTGCTGCCCGTGCCCTACGAGCGGACAACCTCCTGGGGAAACGGCGCGAGGAACGGGCCGGCAGCTCTGCTCGAGGCCTCGCGCTACGTCGAGCTCCACGACGAGGAACTGGCGGCCGAGCCCTGCCGCGTCGGGATCGAGACGCTGCCGCCGGTCGACGTCGAGGGGGACGAGGACGCGGCATTGCGGCGGATCGGCGCCGCGGCCGAGAGGCCGATCCGCGATCGTCGGTTCCTGGCGGCGATCGGCGGCGAGCACACCGTCACTCCCGCCCTGCTGCGCGGCGTCCTGAACGCCGCCGGCGCCGGAACCGGGGGACCGCAGGGGGAGGCGCCGGGAGTCGTTCAGTTCGACGCCCACGCCGACCTGCGGCACACCCATGCCGGCACTGCCTGGAGCCACGGTTGCGCGATGAGCCGGGTGCTGGACCTCGGCGCGCCCAGCCTGTCGGTCGGTATCCGCTCGCTGAGCGCCCCGGAAGCCCGGCGGATCGAGGACGAACGCCTGCCGGTCATCTGGGCCGAGCAGCTTCACACGCTCTCGGCCGCGGAGCTCGAGATGCTGTTCGAGGGGCTCCTGGCGTCGCTGCCAGATGAGGTCTACCTGACCTTCGACCTCGATTTCCTCGATCCGTCGGTGCTGCCCGCGACCGGAACGCCCGAACCGGGCGGCGCCGGCTGGTACCAGGCGCTGGCCTTGCTTCGGACATTGTTCGAGCGCAAGCGGGTGATCGCGATGGACATCGTCGAACTGGCGCCGATTCCGGGCAATCCTGCCAGCGACTTCACCGCTGCCAGACTGCTCTACAAATGCATCGGCTACCGCTTTCGGCGGCAACTGGCGGCTACAGGCCGATGAGACCTCCCGCAACGTAGACCCAGAACACGATCAGCACGAGACCGACCAGGTTGAGCCACACGCCGGCCCGCACCATCTGGGGAATGGTGATCTCTCCGGATCCGAAGACGATCGCGTTCGGCGGAGTCGCCACCGGCATCATGAAGGCGCAGCTCGCCGGCCAGCGTGGCGGGCACGATCAGCAGCAGGGGATCGACGTCGATTGCCGTCGCTGTCGCCCCGAGAATCGGCAGGAAGGTGGCCGTGGTTGCCGTGTTGCTCGTGACCTCGGTGAGCACGATCAGGAGCGCGGCGGCGCCGACCAGCGAGCACCAGCACCGGCATCCCTTCGAGCGCCCAGCAGGCTCTTGCCGATGAAGCGGTCGACACCGGTATCGCGAACGGCGCCGGCGAGGCTGAGCCCGCCGCCGAACAGCAGCAGGATGCCCCACGGCGCCTCGAGCGCCTTCTTCCAGCCCAGCAGGAAGACGCCCTTGCCGAGATCGACCGGCACGGCAAACAGGAGAAGGGCCGCGCCGATCGCGATCCCCGGATCGGTCAGGCCCGACAACGGCGCAACTCCGCCGATCTCGATGCGGACCAGCCACGCACGAGTGATCCACAGCGCCGCCGTCGAGACGAAGATCAGGAGAACGGCCTTCTCCGGCGTACTCATCGGCCCCATCCTTCACCAGCTCACCGCGGATCAACTGCCGCCCTCCGGGGACCTCGGGGATCCGGATCGGATAGACGAACCGCACCAGGACAAGCCACGCCAGGGGCAGGAAGGACACGGTCAGCAGCAGTCCGAACGGCAGCCACTCGGCGAACGTGATATCGCGGCCGTAGTGGTCCCTGACGAAGGACATCATCTGGATGTTCGGCGGCGTGCCGATCTTCGTCGCGACACCGCCGATCGAGGCGCCGTAGGCGGTTCCCAGCAGCAGGTCGAGCGCAAACGGAAACGGGCCGCCCCCCGTAGGCGCGGCCTCCGGGCCGAGCCGCTGCCGCACCAGCTCGATCACGGACAGTGCGATCGGCAGCATCATGACCACGGTGGCCGTGTTGGAGATCCACATGCTGAGCAGCGCGCTCGCCGCCATGAAACCGAGCACGAGGCGATCCGGTCGGGTGCCGACGAGCAGGATGATGTGAAGCGCGATGCGGCGATGCAGCCCCCAGGTCTGCATCGCCAGAGCGATCAGGAAGCCTCCGAGAAACAGGAAGATGTTCGGATGCGCATACGGCGCCGCGACCTGTGCGATGCCGATGCCTCCTCCGGTCAGGAGCGGAACCGCGGCCAGGGGCAGCAGCGCCGTCGCCGCCACCGGCAGCGCCTCGGTCAGCCACAGCACCGCCATCAGGACCCCGACCGCGGCCACCGCACGACCGCCGTTCGAGAGTCCGGAGACGATCTCGCCGTCGGCATCGACGACCGCGGCCGGGACCGCGGCATAGACCACTGCGGCCAGCACAGGCGCACAGACCAGACCGACCGCGACCGCGATTCCGTGCCCGCGGTCGCGGTTGTTCTCAGTCATCCCGGTCGTTTCCGCCCCCTGCCCACGTAGCGGCGGAAGTAGGACCTGCTCATGCCGGCGACCGCCCCGGAGAGCAGCAGCAGGGAGATGAGGTTGGGAAACGACATGAGGCCCAGGGCGACATCGCCGAAGGTCCACACCGTGGTCAGCGGCAGCAGGCAGCCCATGAAGAAGAAGCCGACATAGACCATGCGGTAGACGGGAATGGCCCGAGCGCCGAGCAGATACTCGGTCGACCGGTCGCCGTAGTACGACCAGGAGATCGCCGTGGAGACCGCAAAGAGCAGAACGGACAGGGTGACGACCAGATCGCCGCGGTTGCCCGGCAGCCCCCAGGCTGAAGGCCCGGGCCGTGAGCGGCGCCCCGGTCAGCAGGGGCGCGGCCCCGCAACCCGCGGTTCGGCCCCGTCGGCCCGAAGGGAGCCGTCGGCGCCCAGATCCAGCCGGCCGTTCCAGGCGGCCCCGTCTTCGTCCACCAGGCGTGCATCGATCATCGCTGCATGGAGCACGATGAGGGAACCGTCGGCCGCTCCGTCCACGACCTCGAGCGTGCCGCCGCCCAGATCGGCCCGCTCGGCCCGCGCCGCCCGCAGCTCGGAGTCGTCCTCGAGCAGTCGATGAACGCCCTCGACCTCGGCAAGCGCGAAGGTGCGGGGCGCAGAATCGAGCCAGGCGCCCGTCGTCACGATGACCAGGCCGGTCATCGTGCAGATGACCAGAGTGTCGATGAAGGGCTCGAGCGAGGCAACAAGACCCTCCCGCACCGGCTCGTCCGTCTTCGCGGTCGCATGGGCGATCGGCGCACTGCCCTGTCCCGCCTCGTTGCTGAACAGGCCGCGGCGGATGCCCCACATCATCGTCATCAGGAACGAGCCGGCGGCGCCGCCGACCATCGATGTCGGGCGGAACGCCTGCTCCACGATCAGGGCGAAGCTCGCCGGGACGTTGCCGAGGTTCGAGAGCAGGATGAACAGGGCGCCGCCGACGTAGATCACCGCCATGCCTGGGCGCGAGAATCGAGGTCACCGTTCCGATCCGGCGGATGCCGCCGATGATCACCAGGCCGACCAGGGAGGCGAAGACGAGACCGCTCCAGACCGGCGCCAGGCCGAACTGCGACTCGAGCTGATCCGCCATCGTGTTCGCCTGGTTCATGTTGCCGGTCCCGAATGAGCAGATCACCGCGAGGCCGGCAAACAGCATCGCCATCCACTTCCACCTCGCGCCCAGCCCCCTTCTCGATGTAGTACATCGGACCGCCGGAAACGGAACCGTCCGATGCACGTGCCGGTACGCAACGGCCAGGGTGCACTCCGCGAACTTGAGCGCCATGCCGAAGAACGCGGTCACCCACATCCAGAACAGCGCGCCGGGGCCGCCCATGCGGATCGCGATCGCGACGCCGGCGATGTTGCCGATCCCCACGGTCGCCGACAGGGCCGTCGTCAGCGCCTGGAAGTGCACCAGATCGCCCTCGTCGTCCGGATCGCTGTACTTGCCTCCGAGAACGGCCCAGGCATGCCGGAAACCCCGCAACTGGATGAGGCCCAGCCGTACCGTCACATACAGCCCCGTGCCCAGCAGCAGGAGGGCCAGCAGGGGCGCCTGCCTGAGGCGTGTTCCAGACCAGACCTTCGAGCCA
The DNA here is from genome assembly GCA_965116145.1 of Thermoanaerobaculia bacterium. Lineage (GTDB taxonomy): Bacteria > Acidobacteriota > Thermoanaerobaculia > Multivoradales > Multivoraceae > Multivorans. The sequence continues at coordinate 3,694,516 of OZ220482.1, read as the reverse complement.
GCCGGCGACCGGCCCGAGCAGCCCGTTCACCCCATTCGCGATCGAACCGAACAGATCCCCGGTCATCTTCCGTCAGCCTCCCTCCGCCCGCGCCGCCAGCCGCCGGACTCCGTGTCCGGCTCCAGCCCCCACCCCGGCGCCGAAGAACCCGCCGCGCAGCGTTCTACGGCGCAAGTTCCTGGCGGCCCGTGGTGGCAATGCGTGTCACCGCCACGCCACCCTACCAGCGTTGCCAGGCGCCGGACCGGAACCGTCAGCACCGCTCGCAAGCCACTGAACTACAACAACTTACCAACCAACCTGTGCTATCCTCCGCGGCTTGTATCCACGTCCTGGCATTCGCGCATGAGTCAACGGATCGGTCCCTTCGAGATTCTCCGCCGCCTTGAAGCGAAGGCGGGGGCGGCCTGCTATCTCGGTCGCGACACGCGGGACGGCGGTTCCGTCCTCATCGACACCTGGAGCGGCGAGACCGCAGAAGCGCAGGCCCTGTTCCTGAAGCGAGCCGCCGCAGCGCGGCAACTGGAACACGGCGCGATCGCCGGGATTCTCGACTTCGGGATCGACGGTGCGACATCCTGCCGCATCGAGCGGTCGCCGGGCGGCGAAACGCTGGCGGCCAGACTCGAACGCTCATCGGAACTCGCGCTCCCGACCATACTGGGCTGGCTGGCCGACATCGCCAGGGCACTGGAGTGCGCCCACGACCGGGACATCGTCCATGGCGACCTGCATCCGGGCGCGATCGTGATCCGCCCCGACGACCACGTCGCTGTCCGCGGTTTCGCCGCGGCGCGGCCCGGGGCCCACGCTCGGTACCAGGCGCCGGAATTCCGACGCGGCGGCGCCGTCGATGCGCGAGCGGACATCTTCGCCTTCGGTGTGCTCAGCCATCGGCTGCTGGCCGCCTGGATCACCGGGTCCGACGCCCGATCGCACCGCAGGATGCAAGGAGCCGGGATCCGCTCGGCCGGGCATTGACGAAGCACCTCGGCCCGCAGGCCGCGGAGCCGTTGAGCTCGCTTCTCGACGCCTGCCTCGAAGACGACCCGGACCGGCGGCCGGCTGGCCTTGCCGCTGTCATCGGCGCCGTCGAAGGCGGCACAGCAGCAGCTCGCGGCGGCGGCCGCAAGCGGGGAGGCGGTCCGGCCCGAACCGAGCGACTGGCCGCGGCCGCGGTTGTGAACGACCCGAACACCGAGACCCAGGCCCGGGAGAAGTCGATTCTTGACGTCCAGGTGCAGAAGCCGGGGGCCGCCGCTGACGCCTCACTGGTGGAACTCGAGCTGGACGGACGAAGCGGAGCTTCCGACGCGGACTCGCCTCCGACCCTCGACGCGGTCGCCGACGCGATCCGCCGCCCGCGCCGCTCCCGGCTCCGGCGCCGCTGGCTGACGTTCGCGGCGGTTGTCGGCGCCGCGCTCTGGCTGGGCGGCACCCTGTGGTGGTGGAAGGGCAGTCCGCTCGCCGGATCGGAAGCGCCGGCGGCGCAGAGGGCCTCCCGGGTCGAGCCGCTGCCTGCGCCGCCGGAACACCTGGGCGGGAGACCGCTCGCAACGACCCCCGGCGGACCCGCACCCGCCCGGGGAACCGGCCGTCCGGACGCCGGAGGCCGGCCGAACCGTTCACCTGGGCACGGGACGCCTGGCGGTGGCGCCGGCATGGGACCCGCAGATCACCGTCTCGGTGGACGGCGAGGCGCCGGTGGTCCTCGACCGTCGAAGAGTGTTCGACGTCGAAGCCGGGGTCGATCACGTGCTGACGTTCGAGCTGGCCACCCGCGACTACCAGATCCGGGAGCAGGTGGTCACCCAGGTCGGTGTCGGCCGTCTGCTCGAGACACCGGCGCCCCTGGTCCGGCCGGGGACTGTCAGCGTCGCGGCGGCGACCGACGGGGAGCGGCCCGTCTTCGTCCGCATCGGCGACGAGGCGATCGGCTGGACGCCGATCCGGAATCTGGTCGTGCCGGCCGGGGACCACATGCTCACCCTGTTGCCGAACCCCACCTGGCAGCCCGACGACCGGTTCGACCAGAGGATCCGCGTGACCTCCAGGCAGCGGACCACAGTGCAGTTCGACCTCGAGTCGGAGCCGATCGTACTGATCGTCAACGGCCGCAGGTGGACTACGTCCCGCCGGCGCCGGAACCGGCCCCGTAGGCAGGCGGCGGGCCTCTCCCCGCCGCTCGTCCGCTTCGAGCGAGCCGAGCGATCCTCGGGTGACACGGCTGCAGAACAGGTTCCCGATACGGCCGATTGCTGTAGGCTGACCACGAGGACGGCGAAGGGACGATGGCCGAAACGATCGGGTGGACGGCCCCGACGCGGGAAAGCCGCTTCCGGGCTGATGACGGGCCGTCCGCCGCCCGCGACGAGGAGGCCGGCCTCGACGTCAGTGTCCTGGTGCCGGTTCTCAACGAAGGTGCGACGATCTCGTCACTGGCCGCACGCGTTCTTGCGAACCTGGACACGATGAACGTCCGGGCCGAACTCGTGTTCGTCGATGACGGTTCGACCGACGAAACGCCCGAGGCCGTGCGCCGGGAACACGAGCGCGATCCACGGGTGCGGCTCATCCGACTGCGGCGGAACTTCGGCAAGGCGGCCGCCCTCTCGGCCGGAGTGGACCACTCACGGGGGCGGATTCTGGTCACGATGGACGGCGACCTGCAGGATGACCCCGACGAGATACCCCGTCTGCTGAAGGCGCTGGAGGACGGACCCCTCGACCTCGTCTCCGGCTGGAAGCGCACCCGGCACGACCCCTGGCGCCGCCGCCTGGCGTCCAGGGTGTTCAACTGGGTGACACGGACCCTCTCGAACGTCGGACTGCACGACTTCAACTCCGGCTTCAAGGCCTACCGACGGGAAGTCCTGGAGCAGGTCGCCGTCTACGGCGAGCTCCATCGCTACATCCCCGTGCTCGCCAGCCGCCGCGGTTTCCGCATCGGCGAACTGGCGGTGGCGCACCATCCACGACGCGTCGGCCGCAGCCGCTACGGATGGGACCGCTCCTGGAAGGGACCGGTCGACCTGATCACGGTCCTGTTCATCAGCCGCTTCACCCGCCGACCGCTGCACTTCTTCGGGCCGATCGGTCTGATCAGCTTCGTCGCCGGCCTGGGCACCTGCGCCTGCCTCGCAGCGCAGTGGTTTGCCGGCGCTTCGCTGTCCAACCGTCCGCTGCTGCTGCTCGGTGTCCTGCTGATGGTCCTGGGAATCCAGATCGTCACCACGGGACTCGTAGGCGAGCTGATCACCTTCAAGAACTTCCGCCGACCCGACAGCTACTCCGTGCGCGAACGGGTCGGCTGAGGCCGACGGCGGTTGGCACGCACGGACGCCAGGCGCCGGCCGGCAACGGCCGTTCCGGATCGCCGAAGGCCGCCCCTTCGGATCCTCTTCCTCACCCAGACCTACCCCCGCTGGCCCGGCGACACCGCCGGGCCCTTCATCCGCGAGCTGGCCCGCGGGCTGGTCCGCGCCGGCGACCGGGTCACCGTGCTCGCACCGCGAGCCGCCGACGTCCGCCCCGCCTGGAACGACGACGGCGTCGATGTCCGCTCGTTCGCCTACGCCCCCGCCCGCCTGGAGGTTCTGGGCTACGGCCGAAGTCTGGCTGCGGACGAGCGTGTGCGTCCGGGCGCCGCCCTGGCCGCCCCCCTCTATCTGCTGGCGGCGTCCTCGGCCGTCGCCCGGCGCCTGGCGCACCACCGCCACGACGTGCTTCACAACCACTGGATTGCGCCCAACGGACTGGTTGCCCTGTGGCCGGGTGTGCGCAGACGGAACGTGCTGATCGCCGCCGGCCTCCACGGCAGCGATGTCTTCCTGGCCGAGAAGGTCCTCGTGCGGCCGGCGATCCGGCGCGCACTGGCCCACTGCGGCCTGCTCACCGGATGCTCGCCGGAGCTCGTGGAGCGGGTCCGCAGGATCGGCTACCGGAACAGGCCGTCGCAGGTCATCCCCTACGGCGTCGACACGGAGATGTTCCGCCCTGCAGACGAGCTCCCGGCCGAAGCAGCGGACGACGGCGCCTGGCGTGCGCGTCTGCGGATACCCGGGAGCGCGGTCGTCCTGCTCGGCGTCGGCCGCCTGGCGACCAAGAAGGGCTTCCACGTGCTGCTCGACGTCCTGCCCCGGCTCCTCGGCGAGTTCAGCGGCCTGCACGCGGTCATCGCCGGCGACGGCGACCTGATGCCGGAGCTCCGGGCGGCGGTCGGAGAATGGCGCCCCGACCGCGCGGCGCGAGTTCATCTTCCCGGCGTCGTCGCCCACGACGACCTGCCCGCTCTCTACCGCAGCGCGGACCTGTTCGTCCTTCCTGCCGTCCACGACCCGCAGGGCAACGTCGACGGCCTGCCCAACGTGATCCTGGAGGCGCTGGCGAGCGGCCTTCCTGTCGTCTCCACCGCGGTCTCCGGCATCCCGCTCGCGGTCGAGCCGGAGGTCCAGGGTGTCCTCGTCCCCGAACAGGACCGCCTCGCCCTGAAGAGCGCGATCGCAGGTCTCCTGGCCAGTCCGGAGCGACGGCGTCTGATGGGCGCCCGTGCCCGCGCCCGCGCCGTCGACCACCTGACGTGGGACATGGTGGCCGGCCGGTACCGGCAGGCCTACGTCGACGCACTGGCGCAGAGATCCGGCAGTTCGGAGTGAGGCCCGCGAACTGGAAGGGGCTGCGCGAGCCGCAACGGCGGCGACTGTGGTGGGGGCTCCTGGCCGCCGCGATGACCTTGCCCACCGTTGCCGCGCTCGCCTACTTCGTCTGGCTCGAAGGCACGGCCTGGGTCGCCCCCGTGTACGTCGGCGCCAAGGCGCTCCAGTTTGCCGGTCCGGTGGCGGGCCTCGGTGTCCTGCTGGCAGCCGCCGACGGCCCGCCGCAGCGGCGGCGGTCGGCGGCGCTCGGGCTCGGCGCCGGACTTGCCGGGGCGGCCTTCACCTGGTTCGCCTACGCCCTCCTGTTTCGACACGGCGCGCTGGCTGAGTCCGCCGCCGACGCGATCGCGGTCAAGCTGGCCGACTTCCATCTCGGCACGCCCGCACGCTACGCGGCCGCGGCGCTCCTGATCAGCTTCGTCCATTCCTGGCTCGAGGAGGTCTACTGGCGCGCCTTCGTCTACGGCAGGCTCCGCCGCCTGACCTCCTCCGAGTGGTCGATCCTGGTGGCCGCCATCGGTTTCGCCGCCCACCACGTGGTCGTCCTCGCGGTCTATCTGGGCGCCGCGGCCTCGGTTCCGGTCCTGATCCTGATGTCGCTCCCGGTCGTCCTCGGCGGCGTCCTGTGGTCGCTGCTCTATCGGACCACCGGCAACCGCCTGCTGGCGCCCTGGCTCAGCCACGTCTGCATCGACCTGTCAATCATGGCCGCAGGCTACGATCTGGTCTTCACCGACTGACGTCACCGAGACGTGGGCAGTCCCCGGGCGCGCAGCCAGTCATCGTTGTAGATGGTGCTGAGGTAGCGGGTTCCCGAGTCCGGGAACAGGGTCACGACCCGGGCGCCCGGGTGCAGGTCCCTGAGCATCTGGCGCACGCCCCAGAGCGCGGCGCCGCTCGATCCGCCCACCAGCAGCGCCTCGTCCCGGGCAAGTTCGCGGGTCGAAAGAAACGCCTCGGCATCGCTGACCTGGAGCATCCGGTCGAAGACCTCGAACTCGGGACAGTCGATGACCTCTTCGTCGCCCAGGCCCTCCAGCAGATAGCGGCCCGCCGGCGCCGACAGATCGGAGGCTCCGGCAAGAGAGGCAAAGTGGCGGCTGAACACGGAGCCCTCGACATCCACCGCGACGACCCGGATCGCAGGATCCTGCTCCTTCAGGAAGCGGCCCACGCCGGACACCGTGCCGCCCGTGCCGATGCCGCCGACGAAGACGTCGATCCGCCCCTCCATCTGTCGCCAGATCTCCGGCGCCGTCGTCTCGTAGTGGCACTCGTTGTTGTCCCGGTTGTTGTGCTGGTCCGGGAAGAAGGCCTCCGGTTCGGCAGCCGCCATGCTCAGGGCCTTGCGGTTGTACGACTCCGGGTGCTCGGGGGGCAGATCGCCGTCGACCAGGACGAGTTCAACGCCCAGCGCCCTCAGGCAGTCGAGCTTCTCGCGGCTGGTCTGCCGTCGGACCACCGCTCGGCACCTCAGGCCGCGGGTCGTCGCCATCATCGCCAGACCCATCGCCGTGTTGCCGGAGGACGCCTCGATCACCAGCCCGCCGGGTTCGAGCGCACCGGAAGCGAGGGCGCGGTCGACCAGGTAACGCGCCACCCGGTCCTTGACGCTCCCCATCGGGTTCAGGTATTCGAGCTTGGCGAACGCTTCGACGCCGACGCCGGCAGCGCCCAGGGAACGGCGGAGCCGCACCAGCGGCGTTTCGCCGACCGCCTCGCAGACGTCCTCGCAAACGCCGCGCGAGAACACGTCGGAAGAGCCCGCCGCCGCCTTCACGGCAGCGGCGCCTGCTCCCCGCCCGCGGTCCTGAGCAACCGGTCGCGAACAATCTGCATGTCCTCCCAGGTCGGTCGCTTGTACGACGGGTCCCGGAGCAGGAACGCCGGGTGATACGTCACGCGGACCGGGACGCCACAGGCTTCGTGCCAGGTTCCGCGCAGCCTCCCCAGCGCCTTCGTCGTGCCGAGCAACTGCTGTGCCGCCACCCGGCCCAGGGCCACGATCACCCGCGGGCCGACGAGTTCGATCTGCCGGTCGAGGTAGGTCCGGCAGGCCGTCGCTTCGTCCGGCTGCGGATCCCGGTTGCCGGGCGGCCGGCACTTCACGACATTCGTGATGTAGACATCCTCCCGCCGCAGATCGATGGCCCGGATGATCCGCGTCAGCAGTTGCCCCGCCGGGCCCACGAACGGCAGCCCCTGACGATCCTCCTGGGCGCCGGGCCCCTCGCCCACGAACATCAGCGACGCATCTTCGGCGCCGGCGCCGAAGACAACCGTCTGCCGTCCCCGGCACAGCCCGCACGCCGTACAGCCCCGAGCCTCCTCCTCGACCGCCAGCAGACGCTCCCGGCGGCCCTCGGTCGGCGCCTGCGGGGACGGGCGTGCAGGTTGCCGCGCCGGCGCAGCCCTGCCGCGGACATCCGAACCTCCGGCCGGCGCCGGCGACCGGCGTGCGGGCGGATAGGCGTTCCGGAAACCCAGGTCCCGCAACAGCTCGATCTCCTGCGAAATCGGGAGACGCGCCCCGTTCATGCCCCTGCGCCGGCGAACAGCTCCAGCAGGCGCGCCGCCAGTTCCTCCTTGGTCTGCTTCGGAAAGCGCTCCACTTCGCCATTCTCGCCGAACACCACGACTTCGTTGTCGACCGATTCGAAACCGATGTCCGAGCGGGAGACATCGTTGGCGACGATCCACTGCGCCCCCTTCGCCTTCAGCTTCTCCCGCGCCGAACGCTCCAGATGCTCGGTCTCCGCCGCAAACCCGACGCGCAACGCCCGGGGCGCCGCAGCCGCCAGGCCGGCGAGCAGATCCGGATTCTGTTCCAGCTCCAGCACCAGACCGTCGGCGCCCGACTTCTTCAGCTTCTGGCGAGAACACCTGCGGGGCCGGTAGTCCGAGACGGCAGCCGCCATGACCACGAGGTCCGCGGCTCGGGCGGCCTCATGCAGTGCTGCCTCCATCTCCGCGGTCGAGACGACATCGACGCGCTGGACGCCGGCGGGCGTTTCGAGCGCCACCGGACCCGCAATCAGCGTGACCGCGGCGCCGCGGATCGCCGCCTGGCGGGCCAGCGCGAATCCCATGCGGCCACTCGATCGATTGCCCAGAAAGCGCACCGGATCGATCGCCTCGAGGGTCGGCCCGGCGGTGACGACGACCTTCCGGCCGGCGAGCGGCCCCCGAGGCGCGTCCAGAGCACCCTCGGGCACGTCCAGAGCCCGGCAGACGGTCTCGACGATCGCCTCCGGCTCGGCCATGCGGCCCCAGCCCTGCTCGCCAGACGCCAGCCTGCCCTCCACCGGGCCGACGACCTCGACCCCGCGATCGCGCAGCGCGGCGACGCGGGCGGTGACCGCGGTCTTCCGCCACATCGCGTCGTGCATCGCCGGCGCGACGACCACCGGCCCTTCGAACATCAGCGCCGTCGTGGTCAGAAAGTCGTCCGCGAGACCCAGGGATAGGCGAGCCAGCGTGTTCGCGGTGGCCGGCGCCACGCACAGCAGGTCAGCCCACTGCGCAGCTTCCACATGCAGTTCGGCGCCGTCGACACCGCCGTCGCGGGACAGGTACGCCTGACCGTAGACCCGGTCGCCGCTCAGCACTTCCAGGGTCAGGGGAGAGACGAAGCTCTCGGCAGCCAGGGTCGGCGCGCAACGGACCTCCAGACCGCGTTCCCGCAAGCGACGGACCAGATAGGCGCCCTTGTATGCGGCCACTCCGCCCGTGATGCCGAGCAGGACCCTGGCGCGCGGTTCGGACACGCCAAGCGCTTCCGGCGACTGCCAGGAGCTTGCGCCGTAGAACGCAGCGCAGCGAGTTCTACGGCGCAAGGTCGTAGTGAGGTACGGGGCTGGGGCCAGACACGGAGCCAGCGACGGGTTTGGCGGCGCTAGTTGACCGGACCGGGAGGGCTCAGGCCGCCGCTCTCCGCCTCCGCTCCGTCCTCTTCGCCGCCGTCCGCATCGGAGGACTCGGGCGCTTCGCCGTAGTCCCACTCGACGAGCTCGTTCGAGATCTCCTGCATCGCGTGCCTCGCCAGCTTCGGGCTTTCCCTCGGCATCCGTTCCTGAGCCCCGCGAATCAACTGCTCGGCACGGCGCGCGGACAGGAGAACGTAGCGGAACTTGCTGTCAATCTTCTCGGGAATGCGATCCATGTGCATGAAAATCCGCAAGAACACGTTCCACGCGCTCCTGCATCCGCTCCCTTCGCTGTCGTTTCTCCAGAATGATGGCCGCGAGGATCCTGCTCGCCGCCTCGGCCCGGTCGTTGACAATAACATAGTCGTACTCGCGAACCCGATCCACTTCGCGCAACGAGCCGGCCAGACGCTGCCTGATTTCGGGCGCGTCGTCCAGGTCCCGTCCGCACAACCGCGACACGAGCGCCTCATAGCTGGGAGGCATGACGAAGATGCCCCAGACCGCGGTCCCGAGCACGCCGTCGGCGCCGCCGGGCAACGACATGACCTGCTTCGCGCCCTGCACGTCGATGTCAAGCAGGACGTCGATGCCCCGTTCGATGCGCGGCAGAACCTCGTCCACCGCGGTGCCGTAGAGGTTGCCGTGCACTTCCGCCCGCTCCAGAAAGCGGCCGTCGGCCGCCATCCGTTCGAAGGTCAGCCGGTCGACGAAGCGATAGTCGCGCCCCTCGCGCTCGTTCTCGCGCGGCCTGCGGGTGGTGTGACTGATCGAGAATTCGACCCCGGCAACGAGCTTCATGGCGTGATGCACCAGGGTCGTCTTGCCGGCCCCGGACGGCGCCGAGAGAATGAACAGCTCGCCCCTCGCCGCGGCCGATGCAGCCGAAGCGTCCGGCGCCGTCGCCGCGTCCCTCATCTGCCCGCGGTCATTCGACATTCCGGGCCTGCTCACGCAGCTGCTCGCACAGCACCTTGCCGTCGACCACCGCTCGCTGCATCTCGAGGTCGCGGCACTTCGCCCCGACCGTGTTCAGTTCGCGCAGGATCTCCTGGCTCAGGAACACGAGCCGGCGGCCGACGGCGCCGCCCTCCTCGACCGCCGCGGCGAAGCCCTCCAGATGGCCCTCGACGCGCTCCAGCTCTTCGGCGGTATCGCTGCGTTCCACCAGCAAGGCGACTTCCTGGACCAGTCGATCGGGGTCCGGCAGGCCGCCGCTCCCCAGCAGTTCGCCGAGGCGCCGCCTGAGCTCTCCGGCCATCTCGTCGACCACCACACTGCGGCGCGCCGCCAGGCCGCGGATGCATACCTGCAGCGACGCCAGATGTCCCTGAAGCGAATCGGCCAGGAACTGCCCCTCCCGTTCCCGCTCGGCCACCAGGGAGGCGAGCGCCTTTCGGCACGCATCGCTCGCCAGTGTCTGCGTCTCCGGACCGGCGACCAGGGCTCCCGACCCGGGGCGAACCGCCCGGACGGCGGCGAGGAGCTCTCCGGCGCCGAGCTCGGCCTTCGCGATGCCCCGGCGCCGCCATCGCCGCACGACCTGCAGCAGCCGCTCCACCGAGGCATCGTTCACTTCCGGGTCGGCGCCGTCCCGCGCCGGCTCGATCTCGACCCCGATCTCCACCCGGCCGCGCCGGACGGCCGCCGCGGCAGCAGTGCGGAGATCCGGCTCGAGCGCCTGGAACGGAGCCCGAACGCGCACGACGACATCGAGGGAGCGGTGGTTCACCGATCGTGCCGTCACCGTCACGCGGGACCGGCGGTCAGCGACGGTCGCCTCGCCGTAGCCGGTCATGCTCCTCAAGGTGAAACGCTCCCTGCGCGCCACCCTTGCACGGCCGGCGCCGCCGGGGTCCTCCCCAGCTCTTCCAGCAGACAGCAGGCGGCCCGTTCGCTGGCGCCGGGCTCACCCAGAGCCGGCCGCAATTCGGCCAGAGCCGCCCGCATGCGATCGATGCGAGGCCGCCGCTCCAGCAGCCGGCAGGCCTCCGCAGCGATCCGCTCGTGCGTCGCGTCCGCCTGCAGCAGCTCCGGCACGGCCTGACGGCCGAGCACCAGGTTCGCCAGGCTGACGAAGGGCAGGTCCACCAGCAGCCTTCCGATCGCCCAGGTCAGCGGCGACATCCGGTAGACGACGACCATGGGTGTGCCGAGAATCCCGACCTCGAGAGTTGCCGTACCGGAAGCGCAGAAGGCGAGGTGGGCGGCCGCTACCGCGGCCAGGCGATCCCGGCTCACCACGGTCAACCGATCCTCGTTCAGGGGCCCTCTGCCCAGCAGGCGCCGCACCAGCCCCGGATCGACCGTGGGCGCCAGGATCAGACGGACCTGGCGCCGGCCTGACGGGTTGCCGACCAGCGCGGCCGCCGCACGCAGCATCGGCGGCAGGTTCCGCCGCACTTCGCTGTTGCGCGAACCCGGCAGGAGCGCCAGTACGGGCTGCTCCGGCAGGCCGGCCTGCCGATCCCATGCCGACTCGAGTTCCGGGACATCGTCGACCAGGTGATGCCCTACGTGATCCACACGCAGTTCATGTCCTCGGTAGAACTCGACCTCGAACGGAAAGAGCACCAGCATGCGGTCGACCAGGCGCGCGATCGTGCGTACCCGACGACGACGCCAGGCCCACACCTGGGGCGAGACGTAGTACAGGATCGGCACGCCGAGTCGCCGCAGGCGGCGCGCCAGGCGCAGGTTGAAGTCCGGGAAGTCCACCAGTACGGCCAGACGCGGCCGACGGGCCTCGGCCGCCCGCAGCAGCCGGCGAAAGACGCGGCGGATGCGCGGAAGTTCCCGGATCACCTCGGCAAACCCGACGACGGCGACCTCGTCGCTGTGGGCGACGGAATCGAGTCCGGCCGCGGCCATCGCATCGCCGCCGAGCCCGAAGAACCGGATTCCTCCCCGGTCCCCGGTCAGCCGGGCCGTGGCCGCCATGAGTCCGGCGGCATGGCGGTCGCCCGAAGCCTCGCCCGCGGAGATCAGGACCCCGGTCAGGGAATCGGCGCTGGCGGCGACCATGGGAACGGAAACATCAGCCAGGCGAGGACCAGGCCCCCGCCGACCATGCCGAGCATCATCTGCAGGAAGAGCCGCATCCTGTCCCGGAACCGCCGCCGCCACAGCACGGCGAAGAACAGGCTGACCTGCAGTGCGTAGATCACCATCAGGGCAAAGTGACTCGTCAGCACGGCATCAGTCCTTCGAGCCGTTGGCGATGTCCCAGGCGTCGAGCATCGCGAGCAGGTTGAGCAGACCGGCGGTAAGCAGAAAGGCCTTGCCGTACTCGAAGGTCGAAGCCAGGATGTCGCCTTCGTACTCCACGAGGTAGCGAGCGATCAGGTAGGGGGAGCCGGCGCCCAGCGAACTCAGCGTCGCGAGGCGACTGAGCGGCTGTTCCGGCACGACCACGTACAGATGGCCCCGCAGCCAGCAACCGAACAGGAAGGAGAACAGGACCACGCCGCAGACCACGGCGGCTCGCCGCGGCTTCCTCAGCAGCAGGTGGCCGGCGCCGGGAAACGCCCAGGCCGCCGCCGCGACGAGGAGCGGACGAACGGGTCCGCCGGGCTGCGCGCCGGCGGGAGGCGGGTTCATCGTCATGCGTGCGCGCCAGCAGCCTGTGGTGTCACGCGCTGACACCACGGACTGCTAGTCGTCGGAGTTGAGTCGTTCCCGAAGTTCCTTGCCGGGCCTGAAGTAGGGAACCGTCCGGGGCGGAACATCGACCCGGGCGCCGGTCTTCGGGTTGCGGCCGACGCGTGAGTCCCGTTGCCGCAGGCGGAAGCTGCCGAATCCGCGAAGCTCGATCTTGTCGCCGCCCTTCAGGGAATCGACCATGCTCTCGAACACGGTGTTGACGATGACCTCGGCGTCCTTCCTGGTCAGGCTGGCGCTGCGGGCCACCTCCTCGACCAACTGGGCCTTCGTCACGCCCTGGCCGGCGCCGGAAGGAAACTGGACAGCGTCCTTCATTCTCGGCTCCTCCCACCCGAGGCCGGCAGGCCTCAGGTGGTCCCCTCGGCCGCCGGGCTCTCGCCGCCAGCCTCCTCGGCCGTCGAGCCGCCCGCGGCGTCGCCTTCTTCCGTGCGTTCCGTGTCTTCCGTGCTGTCGGCGGCCTCGGCAGCGGCAGCCGGGGCGGCGTCCTCCTCGGCCTGGACCGCAGGGGCGCGGGCCGCAGCCAGCTTCCGTTCGCGCTCGGCGGACAGCTCCTCCGCCTCCTCGTCGCTCAACTCGGCCACGCCGCGCAGGGTCAGCCCGACCTTCCTGTCCTCGTCCTCGATGCGCAGGATCCGCGCACGGACGAACTCGCCGATCCGGTAGTGATCCTCCAGCTTGCCGCCCGGGACATCGACCTCGCTGACATGGGCCAGTCCCTCCAGACCGTCGTGAACATCGATGAAGAGCCCGAAGTCCGTCACGTTGACCACCCTGCCAACGATGTCGTCGCCGACGTTGTTGCCGTCCACGAAGTCCTGCCATTCGTTCGGCAGGAAGTCCTTGATCGAAAGGGACACGCGCTGACCGGTCACGTCTATGTTGGTGATGCGGGCCCGGACCGGGTCGCCCTTGGCAAGCACTTCGCTCGGGTGCTTGACCCGCTTCGTCCAGCTCATGTCCGAAACGTGGACCAGGCCGTCGATCTCCTCCGTGATCTCCACGAAGGCGCCGAACTCCGTCAGGTTCCGCACCCGCCCCTCGACGATCGTGCCGACCGGGAAGCGGGCCGCCAGGTCCTCCCAGGGATTCGACTCGACCTGACGCAGGGACAGGCTGATCCGGCGCTGGCCCATGTCGAGTTCCGAGACGATCGCATCGACCTCCTGACCGACGCTCACGATCTTCGACGGCGGCACGACCTTCTTCGTCCAGGACATCTCGCTCACGTGGACGAGACCCTCGACCCCTTCCTCCAGCTCGACGAAGGCGCCGTAGTCGACCAGGCTGACCACCCGGCCCCGCACCCGCGAACCCAGGGGGTACTTCTTGTCGACCAGGGTCCACGGATCCTCGGTCGTCTGCTTGTAGCCCAGGGAAACGCGCTCGGTCTCGGGATCGAACCGCAGGACGACGATCTCCACCTCGTCGCCCACCGCGAAGTGCTCCGAAGGATGGTTCACGCGGCCCCAGGAGATGTCCGTGATGTGGAGCAGACCGTCGATCCCGCCCAGGTCCACGAACACCCCGTAGTCCGTGATGTTCTTCACCACGCCCGGAAGGCGCACACCTTCCTTGAGCCTGGTCAGGGTCTCGGCCTTCTTCTTCGCGTACTCCTTCTCGAGCACCGCCCGACGCGACAGCACGATGTTGTTGCGCCGGCGGTCCAGGCTGATCACCTTGAACTCGAGCTCTTCGCCCTTGAACGACTCGAGGTACTTGACCGGCTTGATGTCGACCAGGGAACCGGGAAGGAACGCGCGCAGTCCGACGTCGACCGTCAACCCGCCCTTGATCCGGTCGATCACCCGACCCCTGATCACCTTCCCTTCCTTGAAGCTCGTCTCGACCTGGGCCCAGATCCGCATCCGCTCGGCCTTGATCTTGGAGAGCATGACGTGGCCGTCCGCGCCCTCCGACTGCTCGAGCAGGACCTCGACCTCGTCGCCGACGTTGACTTGCAGCTCGTCGTCGCGCGAGGTGAACTCGTGAATCGGCACGAGTCCCTCGGACTTGTAGCCGACATCGACGACGACATCGTTGGCGGTGATCGAGATCACCGTGCCGGCGACAATCTCTCCTTCGTTGAGATGCCGCATGCTGTCGTCGTACATCTCGACGAGCTCTTCATAGGACAGGTTGTCCCCGTCCTGTAAGTCCTGTACCTGCGCTTCCGGCGCCAGCGCGTCGGTCGCACGTTCTTCAGTGAGTTCCATGGGTTCCTGTGTTCTCGCCACGACGGTTCCCGGCAGAAGCCGCGGCGGTAGGCGTTTCCAGGTGCTTCAGGCGGCGACAGACCCAACCCGAAGAAACCGGCACTGACAGACGCCCGAGGACGAATCCGCACCGGATCGGACGGGAGAGTATACGGTGGCGCCGCCATCCGGGTCAACCGGCCGGTCGGCCTTCGGTTCGGCCTTCGGACCCCTCCGTCCGACCGTCGCCGGTCCCTGATTCCATTCCAGGTGACTCGCCCACCTTGCCGCGCTTCCGGCCCAGGCGGTCAAGCGACCAGTCGGCGTGACTGCGGACCACCGGGTCGTCGCTCTCAAGGGCCCGTTCGAGGGCCGGAGCGTAGGCCGGATCCGCGCGGTTCGCCATCGCCAGGGCGGCGTTGCGGCGCAGTCCGGACCTGCCCGCACGCTTCATCGGACTGCGCCGGAAACGGCTGCGGTAGTCCGCCTCGGAGATCGACAGCAGGCCGCGCAGGTCGAGCTCGGCACGTTCGGGAGACAGTCCGAAGATCTCCGCACGCGGCGCGTCGGCGACCGCTGCACGGTGCTGGTTCCAAGGACACACCTCCTGGCAGATGTCGCAGCCGAAGACCCAGTCACCGACCAGGGAACGCGCCGGCTCGGGCATTTCGCCCCGGTGCTCGATCGTCCAGTAGCTGATGCAGCGTTCGGCGTCCAGCACGAAGGGCGCCGGCAGCGCTCCCGTCGGGCAGGCCTCGAGACACCGCCGGCACTCTCCGCAGAGGTCCTCAGCCAGCGGCTCGCTCGGCTCGAGCTCCAGCGTCAGGAACAGCTCGCCGAGCAGGAACCAGGAACCGCTGCGATCGAGCAACTGGGTGTTCCTGGCCACGGCGCCGAGCCCGGCGCGCGCCGCCAGCGCGCGTTCGAGCACCGGCCCGGTGTCGACGTAGAGACGTGCTCCGGCGCCCGGAAACGCCTCCCGGATGCGTGCGGACAGCAGCCCCAGCCGCCGCTCCATCTCCTCGTGGTAGTCCTTGCCGCGCGCATATCGGGCCACTCGCGGCCAGAGGTCGCCGGTCGGCTCCGGCTCACCCTCCAGCGGATAGTAGTGAAGGGCCACGCAGAGCGCCGATCTGGCGCCGTCGAGCAGCGAAGCCGGCGCCAGGCGGCGCCCCGGCCGCCGCCCGAGCCAGGACATGGAGGCGAACAGGCCGCGCTCCAGCCGGCGCAGGAAGGAGGCGCCCGTTCCGGGCCGGGGCTCGAGCGACGCGACTCCGGCGCGGTCGAAGCCCGCCTCGAGCGCCCACTCGATCAACAGGTCGGCCCGGCTCTTCGCCCGGGAGGGTCCGCTGCTCAACGGCGGCCCTCTGCCGGCGCCAGGATCTCGAAGCGGGTGGCGTGCTCGTCTTCCGGTCCCGCCGGCGCTTCCTCCGACTGTTCCGTGCGCCAGCCGGCAAGCGGGAGCAGATCCACCACCGTATCGCCCTCGACCTCGGCCAGCACGTGCGTCACGTACACCCGGTCCGCGCAGCGGAAGGCCTCGTGAAACAGGGCGGCGCCACCGATCACGAACAGCTCCTCCTCGCCCGCCCGGCGGGCGGTGCAGACCGCCGCTGCGAGCGAACGGAGCACGGTGGCGCCGGGCGCGTCGAAGCCGTGCCGGCGGCTCAGCACGATGCACGTCCTGCCCGGCAGGGGCCGGCTGCCGATCTCCTCCCAGGTGCGCCGCCCCATCACCACGCGGCGGCCCATGGTGAGCCGCCGGAAACGCCGCATGTCCGTCCTGAGCTGCCACGGCAGTTGGCCGCCGCGCCCGATCACGCCGTTGGCGGCCACGGCCAGAATCGCCGAGATCCTCATCATCCCTGCCCGGACCGCACACTCAGACCGCGACCGCAGCACGGATCGGCGGATGCGGCTCGTAGCCGGTGAGCTCGAAGTCGTCGAGGGTGAAGTCGAACACCGAGCGGACGTCCGGGTTCAGGCGCATTCCGGGCAGGGGCCGCGGCTCGCGGCTCAACTGCTCGCGGGCCTGATCCACGTGGTTGGCGTACAGGTGGGCGTCTCCGAGAGTGTGGACGAACTCCCCCGGCGCCAACCCGCAGGTCTGAGCGACCATCATGACGAGCAGCGAGTAGGAGGCGATGTTGAAGGGCACTCCCAGGAAGAGATCGGCGCTCCGCTGATAGAGCTGGCACGACAGGCGGCCGTCGGCCACGTGAAACTGGAACAGGACATGGCAGGGCGGGAGTGCCATCCTGTCCACCTCGGCAACGTTCCAGGCGCTGACGACCAGGCGCCGCGAGGTCGGCTCGGAGCGGATGCGCTCGATCACCGACTCGATCTGGTCGATCGATCGGCCGTCAGGCGCCGGCCAGGACCGCCACTGCGAGCCGTAGATCGGCCCGAGGTCGCCGTGCTCGTCCGCCCATTCGTCCCAGATCGTCACACCGTGGCGGTGCAGGTAGTCCACGTTGGTGTCGCCGCGGAGGAACCACAGCAGCTCGACGATGATCGAACGCAGGTGCAGGCGCTTCGTCGTCAGCGCCGGGAACCCGTCCGCGAGGTCGTAGCGAACCTGTCGGCCGAAGACGCTGAGCGTACCCGTGCCGGTCCGGTCGCCGCGGACCGCACCGGTCTCCAGCACCTCACTCAGCAGATCGAGATACTGGCGCATCGCTTCCAGCCTGGTCGCTGCCGGCCCGAACATGGCCCGGCGTGCGGACCACTGCCTGCCGCGCCGGTCGCCGGTCCGGCCCCGGTGTCCCCTCCGGTCATCGGGAATCGACCAGCGCCCGGCCGGCGCGACCGGCGACCTCCGCATAGATGTCGATCACCTCCTCGGCAGCCCGTCGCCAGGAGAACGCGGCGGCGCGCGCGAGGCCGGCCCGGCGGTAGTGGCTGCGCAGCGACCGGGTTCTCAGCAGATCGTCCAGACCCCGCCGGATCGCCGCCACGTCAAGGGGATCCACGAGCAGAGCCGCGTCTGCCGCCACCTCGGCCAGGGACGAGCGGTCCGAAGTGAGAACCGGCGTGCCGCACGCCATCGCCTCGACGACCGGCAGGCCGAAGCCCTCGACCAGCGACGGGTAGGCCACCAGGGAAGCGGCGTTGTAGAGGGCGACCAGATCCTCCTCCGACACCGATCCCAGCCGACGGACGAAGTCCGGCCAGTCGCCGGCGAACACCGCATCCCGCTTCCAGCCGTCACCGCCGACCAGCGCCAGGGGAACGCGGCGGCGCAGGTCCGGCGCCAGGCCGGCGTACGCATCGATCAGCCGGGCGATGTTCTTGCGCGGTTCGAGCGTTCCCACGGAGAGGGCGAACGAGCCGGCCAGTCCGAAGCGCTCGGCCAGCGTTCGACGCGCCGCCTCGAGCTCCATGCGGTCGAACGGAACGAAACCGGCCGAGGCCGCCGCGTGAACGACGCGCAGCCGCTCTTCCGGCAGCACGAACCACTTCCGCACCTCCTGCGCGGTGGCCTCCGACACGGCCACGATCGTGGCCTCGCGAGCCAACGCCCGCAACGTCGACAAGAGGCACTGGTTCCGGTTCGCCGGCACGTGGAACCGGGGGTGGGTCAGGAAGGTCAGATCATAGATCGTGAAGATCGCGGGTCCGTCGAAGCAGGCGGGGTCGGCGAAGGTGGGAATGTGGAACAGATCCAGATCGCGGCCGCGCGGCCAGCGCCCGGAACCGCGCCGCACGTTGCCCGGCAGTCCGTCGAGCAACCGCCGCCAGTCGCCGGCGACGACGTCTGCGTCCAGCGTGTAGAGCACGAGCTCGGGCCGGCCGCCCCGCTCCTCCGATACCTCGGCCAGGGCCGCAAGCAGGCTGGCCGAGTACCTCGCGACACCGTCCTGCGGTCCGAACAGCTTGCTCACGTCGAAGCCGACGCGCATGCCGTCAGACCCGCGCGTCCCGCCTCGCTTCGGCGGGAATGCCCCTGGCCACCGACCGCAGCTTCCTCGCGGCGCCAGGCGCCAGGACTCCGCCGCGGTCGAGCTGTTCGATCAGCGGCAGGACATCGGCATGCAGCTCCACGCCGACCGCCTCCACCCGCTGCCGAACCGCCACGCGAACCCGGTCGTAGGCACCCGGTCCGACGACCCGCCGCAGCGCCTGCCGCAGCGGCCGCACGGCGCCGGAACGGGCAAGACGTCCCATGTAGACAAGGATGACCCGCTCCATCGGGCCAGGAGCGTACAACAGCCCGCAGCACTTCCCGACACACGCGCCAGAGCGGCGGTCGGCATCCGGTCGGCGGTGGCAGCCCGCTGGTGAACGGGCGGCCACCGGGAACGGTCCGGCGGCCGGCCGGCAGGGTCGTGCTCCGGCTTGCGCTCCCTGTGCCTCCAGGCCGCCGGATCCACTTCCGGAAGCTGCTTCGCGTCCTAGTCCATGTGATCGCGTACATCAACTCGGCAACGCCCTGGGGCATCGAGGCCCGCGAGGTCCAGGTGGAAGTCGCGGCGTACTTCGGCCTGCCGGCAATGCAGTTGATCGGACTGCCGGACACCGCCGTCCGGGAGAGCCGCGACCGCGTGCGCGCCGCCATCCGCAGCAGCGGCTACGACCTCGAGAGCCGCAACGTCGTGATCAACCTGGCGCCCGCCGATCTGCGCAAGGAGGGCAACCAGCTCGATCTGCCGATCGCCCTGGGTCTCCTGACCGCCAACCGCGAGATCGCCGCCGAGTCCCTGGGCAACCGGATGGCCTGCGGCGAGCTCGGGCTGGACGGCGAGGTGCGCCCGGTCCGCGGCGCCCTTGCCATCGCGGAACTGGCCGGCAGACTCGGCGTTCACGAGCTCCTGCTGCCGGCGGCGAACAGCCGCCAGGCGGCTGCCCTGGCCGACACCCGGGTGATCCCGGTCGGCCACCTCCGGGAGGCGATCGAGCACCTGACGGGCGACCGGGAGATCGCTCCGGCAACTGCGATGGCGCCGTCGCCGAACACCAACGGCGCGGAACCCGACTTCGCGGACGTCCGAGGCCAGGAAACGGCCAAGCGTGCGCTCGAGATCGCCGCGAGCGGCGGGCACAACGTCCTCTTCGTCGGTCCTCCGGGCACCGGCAAGACGATGCTGGCCCGGCGCCTGCCCGGAATCCTGCCGCCGTTGACCGACGCCGAGGCGATCACGGTGACCAAGATCCACTCCCTGTCGAACGCCGCCCGCGGCGCGGACGGTCTGGTCCGGAACCGCCCGTTCCGGAGCCCGCACGCCGGCGTTTCGTCATCCGGCCTGATCGGCGGCGGTTCGGTCCCCAGACCGGGGGAAATCAGCCTGGCGCATGCCGGCGTGCTGTTCCTGGACGAACTGCCCGAGTTCCGGCGCGATGCGCTCGAGGCGCTCCGGCAGCCGCTCGAGGACGGCACGGTCACGGTCGTCCGGACGCGGGCGCGGCTGACCTTCCCGGCCCGGTTCACCCTGGTCGCCGCCTGCAATCCCTGCCCCTGCGGCCATCTCGGCGACCCGAGGGTGGCGTGCGTCTGCACGGCGCGGAATGTCGACCGCTACCGCCGCCAGCTCTCCGGCCCGCTGCTCGACCGGATCGATCTCCACGTCGAGATGCCGGTTCCCAGCCTGCAGGAGCTGAAGGGGCCGGCCTGCGAGAGTTCCGCGACGATCGCAGAGAGGGTAGCCGCAGCCCGCGGCGCCCAGACGCCCCGCTTCCCGGCCGGCCACCGGGCGCCGGTCAACAGCTCGATGAGCCGTCGGGATCTCGAACGCCACTGCCGTCCGACCGAGGCTGCGCAGCGGCTGATGGACGCCGCCTTCGAGCGGCTCGCCATGTCGGCGCGGGCGCTGGCGCGCTCGTTCAAGGTGGCCCGGACGATTGCCGATCTGGACTCGTCCCGGCAGATCGACGTCTCCCACGTTGCGGAGGCGATCCAGTACCGGCCGCTGGACCGCAACGCTCCATGACGTCGACGCGGAAGGCGGCCGGGCGGGGACTCTCCTCCACCTCGCCCGGCCGCCTCTCCTGGCAGGGACCCGGCAGGAGAGGGCGAGTTGACAACGGGCGGAGGGACGCGGAGAATATTCGGATCGGTCAATCTGCCTGCGTGCCCGCAGAGGTCGGCTCCGGCGGCGAACCCGATGAGAAGACCACTGCTCACCTTGCCTCCCCGGCGCCATACCGTAGTCCTCGTTCCCCACTCGATGGGGAAGGTGCGCCAGTTTCGCTTCAGCGGCCGGTGGTTGGCCTCCTGCATGCTTGCCGCCGCAATCGTCCTGGGCGGGACGGGCTGGATGACGTTCGAGCAGGTCCGATCCACGGTCGATCGCCGCGACCTGGAACGGATCGAGCGCGAGAACGCGGATCTGCGCCGTGCCAACGCCTCCTTCGAGGCGAGCGTCTCGCACCTGCAGCAGGCGCTGGCCGATGCCGAGGACCGCACCCGGGACCTCGCGATCGTCGCCGGGCTCGAGCAGATCGCGGGCGGCGAGCCCGAGAATCGATGGTCGGACGCCGGAGCGGGCGGCGCCTTTGTCAGCCTGAGCACCCCGGACAGCGCCGATCTGTCCCTGCTGGCAGCGAGGACATCGCGGCTCGGCCGGCAGCTCGACGCCGTCGACGACGCCTTCCGGGAACGCCGTCTCGTTCTCGACTCGACCCCCATGGCCTGGCCGATCCGCGGCGTGATCAACAGCGGCTTCGGTGTTCGACGGGATCCGATCACCGGCCAGCGCGCCCACCACTCCGGCGTGGACATCTCGGCGGAGCGCGGCGCTCCGGTGCGCGCGGCCGCAGACGGGATCGTGGTCCGCGCAGAACGGATCGGCAACCTCGGCCGAGCTGTCTACGTGCATCATCGTTTCGGCTATCAGACCCGCTACGGGCACCTGGGGGAGCTCCTCGTCAGGGAAGGTCAGGAGGTCCGGCGCGGCGACGTCCTGGGCCGGGTCGGCAACACCGGCCGCTCGACGGGCTACCACCTGCACTACGAAGTCCGGCTCGAAGGCGCGCCCCGCAATCCGTTCGAGTACCTGCGGGACTGAGCAGCAGCCCGCGCTAGGATTCCGAACTTCGGCATCCGTCGGCGTCTCGCCGCACGGACCGACGGACACGAGCGCATGATCTCAAGGACGATCACCAGGGTCTTCGGCAGCAAGCACGACCGTGATCTGAAGCGGCTTCGGCCCCGCGTCGATGCGATCAACGGCCTGGAGGACAGACTCCGGTCGTTGACGGACGACCAGTTGCGCGCCCGGACCGGCGAGCTCCGAGGGCAGCTCGATCAGGGGGCGGACCTCGACGACCTCCTGGTACCGGCCTTCGCCACCGTCCGTGAGGCGTCCCGGCGCGCCCTGGGGATGCGTCACTACGACGTGCAGTTGCTCGGCGGCATCGTCCTCCACCAAGGGAAGATCGCGGAGATGAAGACCGGCGAGGGCAAGACCCTGGTCGCGACCTTGCCCGTCTACCTCGACGCCCTGCTCGGCAAGGGCGTTCACGTGGTCACAGTGAACGACTACCTGGCCCGCCGCGACGCCGAGTGGATGGGCGAGATCTACGGTTTCCTTGGACTCTCGGTGGGTGTCATCCAGCACGGACTGACCGATCGCGAACGCCAGGGAGCCTACGCTTCGGACATCACCTACGCCACGAACAACGAGCTCGGCTTCGACTACCTGCGCGACAACATGAAGTTCACGCTGGAGTCCATGGTCCAGCGCAGCCATCACTACGCGATCGTCGACGAGGTGGACTCCATCCTGATCGACGAGGCCCGGACGCCGCTGATCATCTCCGGTCCGTCCGAGGAGTCGACCGAGAAGTACACCCTGGTCAACCGGATCATCCCCAAGCTGGAGCGGGGCGAGGAGATCCGCGAAGGCGACCGCAAGTACACCACCGGCGACTTCATCCTGGACGAGAAGGCGCATACCGCGACCCTGACCGACGAAGGCGGCGCCAAGGTCGAGAAGCTGCTGGGCATCGGCAACCTGTTCGAGATGGAGAACATGGAGGTGCTGCACGCGGTGAACCAGGGCCTGCGTGCGCACCACCTCTACCGACGCGACGTCGAGTACCTGATGGAGAACGGCCAGGTCGTGATCGTCGACGAGTTCACCGGGCGGAAGATGCCGGGCCGGCGCTGGTCCGACGGCCTTCACCAGGCGGTCGAGGCCAAGGAAGGCGTACGGATCGAGCGCGAGAACCAGACGCTGGCGACGATCACCTTCCAGAACTACTTCCGCATGTACGAGAAGCTGGCGGGGATGACCGGCACCGCGGACACGGAGGCCGGCGAGTTCAGCCAGATCTACGGCCTCGACGTCGTCGTCACCCCTACCAACGAGCCGATGATCCGCGACGATCGCTCGGACCTCGTCTACCGCACCGCTCCCGAGAAGTGGGAGGCGGTGGTCGAGGAGATCCGGGACTGCCAGCAGCGGGGCCAGCCGGTTCTGGTCGGTACGGTGTCGATCGAGAACAGCGAGATGCTGTCGCGGCTGCTCAAGCGGGCCCAGGTCCGGCACGTCGTCCTGAACGCGAAGTACCACGAACGCGAAGCTGCCATCGTCGCCCAGGCCGGGCGTCGGGGCGCAGTGACGATCGCCACGAACATGGCCGGACGCGGCACCGACATCGTCCTCGGAGGGAACCCGGAACAGCTCGCCCGGGCCGACGCGGACCCCGACCGGGATCCCGGCGCGTTCGAAGAGGCGCTGGCCCGCCATCGCGAGCGTTGCGGGCTCGAGCGCGAAGACGTCGTCGCCGCCGGCGGCCTGCACATCCTCGGCACCGAACGGCACGAATCGCGGCGGATCGACAACCAGCTTCGCGGCCGCTCCGGGCGCCAGGGCGATCCCGGTTCGTCGCGTTTCTTCCTGTCGCTCCAGGACGACCTGATGAGGATCTTCGCTTCGGACCGGGTCCAGGCGCTGATGAAGCGGCTGGGCATGGAAGAAGGTGTGCCGATCGAGGCGCCGATGGTGAACCGGGCGATCGAGCGGGCCCAGACCCAGGTCGAGGGCAGGAACTTCGAGATCCGCAAGAACCTGCTCGAGTACGACGACGTGATGAACAAGCAGCGCGAGGCGATCTACGAGCTGCGCCGCGACATCCTCCTCGGCCGCGAGGGGCGGGACTACGTGCAGCGGATCACGGGCGACGCCGTCGACTACCTCATCGAGCGCCACTGCCCGCAGAAGGCGGACCCGCGGGACTGGCAGATCGACGAGCTGCGCTCCGAGGTCAGGAACTTCTTCGACCTCGACGACGCAGACCTCGGCGCGGCGCTCGACGAGCTCGGCACGGAGGAGCTGCGGGCCGCGATCATGGGTGCGGCGGAACAGAGCTACAGCGCCAAGGAAGCGGCTCACGGCGCCGAAGCACTGCGCGCCGCGGAACGTCACCACATGATGCGCGTGGTCGACGGCGCCTGGAAGGACCATCTGCTCGCCCTGGACCATCTCAAGGAGGGGATCGGACTGCGCGGTTACGGCCAGCGCGATCCGAAGAACGAGTACAAGCGGGAGAGCTACGAGCTCTTCGCCGAGATGAAGGAGCGGATCGAGGACACGATCATCAGGGATCTGTACCGGCTTCGCCCGATCTCGGCCGAGGAGATCGCCGAACTCGAACGTCGGCGGCGGACGCTCCTGCCGCCGGACATGAGCTTCCGCCACCCCTCTGCGCTGGCGCCGCTGCCGCCGGCCGCCGGTGGAGCGCAGCAGCCGGCCGCGGCCCCGACCGGCATGCCGGGAATGCCCGCCGACGCCTTGCCGCCGCCGACGCAAGGCGGTCCAGCCCCCGCGCCGCAGCGGCCGCGCACGGTCGTCCGATCCCAGGCGAAGGTCGGCCGCAATGCCCCGTGTCCCTGCGGCTCGGGCAAGAAATACAAGAAGTGCTGCGGCGCCCCGGTCGCCGTCTGAACGGTCGCCCGGACGCCGCAACGACCGGCGTCCGGGGCTGATAGCGTTCGGCATGGAAACGCCGGACCTCGCGCTGACCTTCGACGATGTCCTGCTGGCCCCCGGCCGGTCGGAGGTGCACCCGAACGACGTCGACCTGGGCACTCGCCTGACCCGCAGGATCGAGCTGAACATCCCGCTGGTGTCCGCCGCGATGGACACCGTGACCGAAGCGGAACTCGCGATCGCCCTGGCCCAGGAGGGCGGCATCGGGGTCATCCACAAGAATCTCTCGATCGAAGCCCAGGCCACCGAGGTCGATCGGGTCAAGCGCTCCGAGGCCGGCATGATCGTCAACCCGATCACGATCCGCCCCGAGCAGCTCATTCACGAGGCGCTGGACCTGATGGCCCGCTACAAGATCTCGGGCGTCCCGGTGACGGACGCGGACGGCCATCTGGTCGGCATCCTGACCAACCGCGACCTCCGCTTCGAGACGGACACGAGCCTGCCCGTCTCCGCCCTGATGACGCACGAGGATCTGGTCACCGTGCCGGTCGGCACGACCCTGGAGCAGGCCAAGGCCGAGCTCCACCGCCACCGGATCGAGAAGCTGCTCGTGACCGACGACGAGGGCAACCTCAAGGGGTTGATCACGGTCAAGGACATCCAGAAGATGATGGACTACCCGATCGCCTGCAAGGACGAGCTGGGCCGGCTGCGGGTCGCGGCCGCGGTCGGTACGGCGGGCGACTACCTGGACCGGGCACGGGCCCTGGCGGCGGTCCAGGCGGACGTGCTGGTCGTGGATTCCTCGCACGCCCATAGCCGCGGCGTTCTGGACGCACTGGTCCGCATCCGCGAAACGCTGCCCGACGCCCAGCTCCTGGTCGGCAACGTCGCGACCGCCGACGGCGCCCGCGCGCTCGCCGAACGGGGCGCGGACGCGATCAAGGTCGGCATCGGACCCGGCAGCATCTGCACCACCCGGGTCGTCACCGGCGCCGGCATGCCCCAGGTCACGGCGATCCGGGACGCCGCCGACGCCGCCGGCGACCTGCCGGTGATCGCGGACGGCGGCATCCGCTTCTCCGGGGACGTGACGAAGGCGCTGGCCTGCGGCGCCCACGGCGTGATGGTCGGTTCCCTGCTCGCCGGCACCGAAGAGAGCCCCGGCGAGACCATCCTCTACCAGGGGCGCAGCTACAAGGCCTACCGCGGCATGGGTTCGCTGTCCGCCATGGCCGAAGGCAGCGCCGACCGCTACTTCCAGTCCGATGACCAGCCGCTGTCGAAGCTCGTGCCGGAGGGCATCGAGGGCATGGTGCCGCACAAGGGCAGCGTGCACCAGGTGATCGGACAGCTCACCGGCGGTCTGCGTTCGGGCATGGGCCTTTCGGGCTGCGCCAACGTCGGCGACCTCAGGACCCGGGCGCGCCTGATCCGGGTGACGACCGCGGGGCAGAAGGAGGGTCACGCCCACGACGTCGTCATCACCAGGGAAGCCCCGAACTACTGGGTCGACCGAAGCTGAACGCGGGCGCAGGCCGCCGCGCTCCTCGACCCGCCGGGTCTACCAGGCCCGAGGGTCGAGCTCGCAGGGAAGCGGCGTGAGGTTCGTCATTCCGTCCGGCGTCACGACGACCAGATCCTCGAGCCGCACACCCCAGCCAGCGTCCGGATCGTAGAGCCCGGGTTCGATCGTCACGACATCGCCGGCGGCGAGCTCGTCGGCGCCGGGCCCGCTCCGGCGGAAGCTCGGCAACTCGTGCAGCTCGTAGCCGACGCCGTGGCCCAGCAGGTGGAAGTAGCCGGTCCGGGTGCCCGGCTCCCGATCGGGCACGGCAAAACCCTCGCTCTCGAACAGCCTGCAGACTCGTTCGTGCAGGGTGCAGCCCCGAACACCGGGTCGCAGCGCGCCGAGGCTGTCGGTCAGCGCCTGCCGCACCAGCGCGTACGCCCGCACCAGCGCGCCCGGCGGCTCGCCGACACAGAAGGTCCGGGTGCAGTCGGCAAACAGCAACTGCCTGGGGAACAGATCGACCACCAGCGACTCGCCGGCACGCAGCACCCGGTCGGGCGTTCCCGTGCTGTGACCGACGGCCCCTTCCTCGGCCGGCGCCACGATGGAACTCTCGGGCTGATCGAGTCCCCGCTCGGCGAACACCCGCGACGCGGCCGCCTTGACCCGGGCCACGGTGAGCCGTTCGCCGCCGGACCACAGCTCCCGGCGCTCCCGGATCGCGCAGCCGGCCAGCAGCGCCGCCACCTTCTCGAACGCCTGCACCGTGGCCCGGGCGGCCTGCGCGATCCCCTCGATCTCGGTCCTGGTCTTCCGCCGACGCAAGGCCAGGGACAGGGCGCGTCCGCAGACCGCCTCCCGGCCGGCGTCCGCCAGCGCCGCCGCCAGCGCCAGCACCGACCCCGCCGGCGGTCTGCCGGCGACAGCGATCCGCCCCCGACCGATCCCGGCCCGGTCGAGCCCCTCGCCGACGGCAGCGGCGAGCAGATCCTCGTGACTCCGGCCCTCGCGGCGCCTGGCCTCCAGCCCGAAGTCCGCCGGGTGAATGAGCTCGACTCCGCCAGCGGCCGCCAGCAGGGCCTCCTCGCGTTCCATCGGAGTGAAGTACGCAAGGCGCGCTCCCACACCGTCGGCGACAACGCACGCGTCGCCCAGTCGAGCCGATCCTGCGAAGGGCAGAAGATCCGGATCCCGGCTCGACGAGGCCATGACGAGCAGGGCCCGTGCTCCCGCCTCCTCGAGCAGCTCTCCCAGCAGTTCACATCGCGTCCAGGACATTCTCGGCGGCGCCGGCTGCAGCAGTCCGCGGTGAACTCAGACGTGATCGTTCAGAAAGGCCTCGAACCGTGTCTTCGGCTGGGCGCCGGCCAGGCGGCCCAGGATCTCGCCGTCCTTGAACAGGATGAAGTGCGGAATGCCCTGGATGCCGTAGCGCGCGGCAACATCCTGGGCGTGATCGACGTCCAGCTTGGCAATGCGAAGCCGCCCGTCGTAGTCGTCGGCCAGTTCGTCGAGAACCGGCGCCACCATGCGGCACGGGCCGCACCAGGTTGCCCAGAAATCGACCAGCACCGGGGTGTCCGACCCCAGAACCTGCTCGTCGAAGCTCTGGCCGTCCACGTTGAAGATCTGTTCGCTTGCCATCGATTCGGCTCCTCGTGTCAGTTTGATGGTTGCAGGACGGCTGCCGCCGCGGGAGCGGTTCGGCGCTACCCGCAACCCTGCTTGCGTCGAAAGTACTCCCGTGCGGCGTCCACGTCGCGGCCGATCTGGGCAGCAAGGTCCGTCACCGAAGGGAAGGACCTCTCCTCGCGCAGGCGGCGGCAGTACGAGAGGCATACCCGCTCACCGTAGACCTCGCTCGAGAAGTCGAGGACGTGGCTCTCGATCACCCGACCCCGATGCTCGTGGACCGTGGGCCGGGTGCCGACGTTGGTGACCGACCGGAAGGTCGTCTCGAAGCTCGGAAACCGGACGCTCGTCACGTAGACGCCGTTGCCGGGGAAAAGCTCGCTTTCCGGCGCCAGGTTGATCGTCGGCCAACCGAGCCGCTGGCCCATGCGTTCGCCGCGCGCAACCGTTCCCGTCATCGTGTACGGGCGGCCGAGCAGGGCGTTCGCCGCCTCGATCTCGCCGTCCCGGATCAGTCGCCGAATCCGGCTGCTGGACACCCGCACTCCGCCGGTCCGCACCTCGTCCATCTCCACCGCGGCGAAGCCGAGAGCGGCGCCCATCTCCCTGAGCAGCGCGATGTCACCCTCCCGGCCATGGCCGAAGGTGAAGTGCGAACCGACGTAGAGCTCGACGACGGCGATCCGCGCATGGAGGAAGTCCCGGACGAACGCCCGCGCCCGGGTGCTGGAGAACTCGTCGGTGAAGCCGATCGTCAGGACGTAGTCGAGGCCCGCCGCGCGAAGCAGATCCTCCTTCTGTGCCTGGGTCACGAGCCGCGCCGGCGCGTCCTGCGGCCGGACGACGCTCAGCGGATGCGGGTCGAAGGTGATCACCGCGGACGGCGCCCCGAGCTCCCGCGCACGGCCGACGACCATGTCGAGCACGCTCTGCTGCCCGATGTGGATGCCGTCGTAGTTGCCGATCGTCGCCACCACCCCGCGCGGCAGTTCGTTCGAGGCCATGGCGTCGCGGATCGCCTCCATCAGGGACGCGCCTCCGAGCCCGCCGCGGCGACCGCCGAAGCGACCGCCTCCGGCCCGACGATGCGGCCGACGGAGTCGTCGGCGAACGCATCGGTGACCTCCACGTCCACGATCCGGCCGGCAAGGGACGGCAGTTCCGGAACACCCGACGCCCGGACGCCGACATCGTTGATCAGGATCCGGCCGTCGACCTCGGGCGCCATCCCCTGGTGCCGCGCCTGCAGCAGGTGTTCGGTCTCTTCGCAACGCCCCTCGACCAGCATCGGCAGGGTCCTGCCGAGGAACCGGCGGCGGCGCTCCAGGGCGATGTCCCGCTGCAGCCCGAGCAGACGCGCCTGCCGCTCCTCGGCGACGCGACGAGGCACCTGCCCCGGCAGATCCGCCGACGGCGTGTCGCTCTCGCGGCTGTAGAGAAACGCCCCCAGGTGGTCGAAGCGGACCTCCGAGACGAACTCGAGCAGACGTGAGAAGGCGGGTTCGTCCTCGCCGGGGAAGCCGACGATGAAGGTCGTGCGCAGGCTGATCTCCGGGTCGAGCTCGCGCGCCCGCTCGAAGATCCGCCGGTAGCGGTCGGCCGATCCTCCCCGGCGCATCGCCCGCAGCACCTGTCGATCGCTGTGCTGCAGAGGCATGTCGAGGTAGGACGCAAGCCGCGGCTCGCTCGCCATGAGCCGAAGGAGCGACTCGTCCAGGGTGGTCGGATAGGCGTAGAGGATCCGGATCCACTCCACCTTCGTCTCTGCCAGAAGGGCTTCGATCAGGCGCAGCAGACCGTGCCGGCCGTAGCCCAGGTCCTCGCCGTAGCGCGTCGTGTCCTGCGCCACCAGGACGAGCTCGCGGGCGCCGCGTTCCACCAGTCCCTGAGCCTCGACGACGAGACTCGCGATCGACCGGCTGCGCAGGCGGCCGCGCCACACCGGTATGGCGCAGAACGTGCACGGGTTGTTGCAGCCCTCGGCGACCTTGAGATAGGCGTAGCCGCCCGTGGTCAGAAGCCGGGAATCGCGGTGGTCGAAGACGAGGTGGGACGCCGCCGGCTCGGCCGCCGGCGCACCGCCGAGCTGTACCAGGGCGCCGACCTGCCGCAGCGAGTCGAGGTCGACGAAACCGTCGATCTCCGGGATCTCGGCGGCGAGTTCCCGGCCGTAGCGGCTGGCCATGCAGCCGGCGACCAGCACCTGCCGCACCGACCCGGCAGCGTCCGCCTTGCGGGCGGCCGCCTCGAGGATCGCGTCGATCGATTCCTCCCGGGCCTCATCGATGAACCCGCAGGTGTTCACGATGACCGTGTCCGCCCGGTCGAGGTCCGCGACCAGTTCGTACCCTTCGCCGTCGAGAACGCCCAGCATGATCTCGCTGTCGACGTGGTTCTTGGCGCAGCCGAGACTGACGAGACCGACCCGGTGTCCGGCCTCGGCCGCCGGCACGCCGGCCGCCACCCTGGTCGGGCGTCCCGCCACCGCCGCGGGCTGTCAGGAGGCGGCGGCCGCGGCCTGGCGCGGCGGCCGGACGGACGGGTCAAGGTCGGCCAGGAGCTTCTCGCGTCCGAGGTGCCGTCCCCCCATCACGTCCTGTGCAGTCCGGTACTTCAGATCGTCCTCGTTGTGCCAGAGCTCGTGGAAGAGCTGCTTCACCCGCCGCCGCGACATCCGGCAGAAGAGGTCGCACAGCGCCGCGGAACGGGCGGCGTCCGCCTTGCCGGCCCGTTCCTCGGAATGAGCGCGCGAGATCGAGGCGGCCATCGCGAACAGCTCGTTGACGACATCGACGAGCCGGAACAGGAACATCTGCCGACGCTCCATCTTCTCCCGATACACGAGCATGCCGTGGAAGCTCTCGCGCGCCAGCTTGCGCGCTGCCCGGTCGATGAAACGAAGATGCCTGCCGTACTTCCCGTACCCGGCGTAGCGGGGCCAGCGGCTCCACGCCAGCCACCGGGTCGGATACCACCAGGCGTAGAACAGGCCGATCTTCGGCAGGGCCATCAGTTTCGCTCCGGCGCCGGCGCGCCGGTCGATGAGGGCGCCCGCGACCTGGAGGTGCTTGTCCACCGCCTCCCGGGCCATGATCAGGTGCATGATCTCGCTCGAGCCCTCGAAGATGCGGTTGATCCGGAAGTCCCGCATCATCCGCTCGATGCCGACCGGCTCCTCGCCGCGGTCGCGCAGGGACGACTCCGTCTCGTAGCCGCGGCCGCCCCGCACCTGCATCGTCTCGTCGATGATCTGCCAGCCGCGCCAGGTGTTCCATTCCTTGCAGGCGGCGCTCTCGAGCCGAAGATCGAGACGCTTGTCGTTCGACATGTGACTGGCCAGCTTGACGATCGCCTCCATCGCGAAGCCGTAGGCCGCGATGTCCGAGATCTTCTGCGCGATCGCCTCGTGCCGGCCGATCGGAACGCCCCACTGGACCCGGCTGCCGCCGAACTCGCGCACCGCCTTGAGGCAGTACTTTGCGGCGCCCACCGAGCTGTTCGGGATCGACAGCCGGCCGTCGTTGAGCGTCGTCAGGGCGATCTTGAGCCCCCTGCCCTCCTTGCCGATCAGGTTCTCCTTCGGCACCTTCACGTTGTCGAACGTGATGATGCCGTTGGCGAGAGCGCTGAGCCCCATGAAGTGGCAGCGCCGATCGACCGCGACGCCCTCCCAGTCCGTCTCGACGACGAAGGAGCTGATCTTCTCGGTCTCGGGGTCCATCGCCATGACCACCAGCAGCTTCGCCTTCGTGCCGTTCGTGCACCAGAGCTTCGTGCCGTTCAGGACGTAGAAGTCGCCGTCGAGCACGGCCGAAGTCGACAGCCGGGCCGGGTCGGACCCGACCTCGGGTTCGGTCAGGGCGAAGGCGGAGATCTCGCCCGAGGCGCAACGCGGCAGGTACTTCCGCTTCAGCTTCTCGCTGCCGAACAGGTTGACCGGCTGCGGCACGCCGATCGACTGGTGGGCCGACAGCAGGGCGGTCAGGTTACCGTCGAAGGAGCCGATCAGCTCCATCACCCGGGCGTACTCGACCTGGTCGAACCCGAGGCCGCCATACTCCGCGGGGATCTTCATGCCGAAGGCCCCGAGCCGGGCGAGGCCGTCGATCACGTGGTCGGGGTAGTCCTTCGACGTGTCGATCTCGACCGGATCGACCTCGTCGCGCAGGAACCCGGTGAGCGCGGAATAGAACGACTCGAACTCCGGCCGCCATTCGTCGCGCGAGGGATAGGGGCTGATGAGATCGAAACGGAAGTTGCCGAGGAACAGCTCCTTCATGAAGGACGGGTTCTTCCACTCCTTCTGGCGCGACGCTTCGGCGACCGCCCGCGCCTT
Source organism: Thermoanaerobaculia bacterium (assembly GCA_965116145.1). Lineage (GTDB taxonomy): Bacteria > Acidobacteriota > Thermoanaerobaculia > Multivoradales > Multivoraceae > Multivorans. Next base: position 3,662,724 of record OZ220482.1, on the reverse strand, counting down.
CTCTTCACTCACCTGAACCTGTGGCTGGCTCATCGACTCGACTCCTGTGGGTTGCCCGGCAAGGGATGGTGCCCGATCAGGATCGGGCCGCTGCATTGTAACCGGCTGTGCGGGATGCGCGGCCGGCGTCGTCGGCGGCCGCGCCCCAGCCCCCGCCGCCGGGCGTCTCGAGGACCAGAAGATCGCCGGGCATGACATCGACCTGGTCGACGGACGCGAGCTCGCTCACGCCGCCCGCGGCGTGCATGACCCGGGCGCGGCCGACCGTGCCGTCCTCGCCGCCGGCGCAGCCGTAGGGGCGCTCCACGCGGTGTTGACCGAGCATGGACAGCTTCTGGGGGGAAAGAAACCGCAACTCGCGGCGCAGGCCGTCGCCTCCGCGCCAGCGGCCCGACCCGCCGGAGCCCGGGCGCAGGGCGAACCGCTCGACACGCACCGGATAGCGGTGTTCGAGCACCTCGGGATCGGTGATCCTGGTGTTCGTCATGTGGGTATGCACACCGCTGGCCCCGGCAAACCCGGGCCCGGCGCCGGCGCCGCCGCCGACCGTCTCGTAGTAGCCGAAGGAGTCGTCCCCGAACAGCGTGTTGTTCATCGTCCCCTGGCCGCAGGCGCAGATGCCGAGCGCCTTGATCAGGGTGTCGACCACCCTCTGGCTGGTCTCGACATTGCCGCCCACGACCGCCGGACAACGCCGCGGATCGGACGGAAATTCGGGGTTCAGCATGCCCCGGGGGATCTCGATCTCGATCGGTTCGAGCAGCCCTTCGTTCAGTTGCAGCGGCACGCCGATCAGCAGCCGCAGCACGTAGATCGCGGCGCTCCGCACGATCGCCGGCGTGGCGTTCAGGTTGCCGGGATGAACCGGTGCGCTGCCGGTGAAGTCGATCCGCGCCGACCCCCGGTCCACCGCCACCTCGACCTCGATCGGCGAGCCGTCGTCGAGGCGTTCGGAGGCATGGAAGGACTGGCGGCCAGTGGTTCGCACGTGGTCCTCGAGCACCGCCCGCATGCGTTCGGCGGCGCGAACGTGGAGCGCCGTCATGTAGCTTCGGACCTCCTCCTCGCCGCGCTCCGCCGCCAGCCGCTGCAGGGCTGCGACGCCGCGCCGGTTCGCCGCCACCTGAGCACTCAGGTCCGCGATGTTCTCGGCGACCGAACGGGAGGGCGCCGGCCCCCGGGCGAGCAGCGACTCGATCCGCGGCCACTGCGGCTCCCCTCCCCGCACCAGGAACTGCGGTGCGATGACGACTCCCTCTTCCGCCAGGTTCCGCGCCTCGGGCGGCATGGAACCGGGCCGGATGCCTCCCAGCTCGGCGTGGTGCGCCCGGTTGGCGACGTAGCCGATCAGCCCGCCGGGCACGACGACCGGCGAGATCACCGTGATGTCGGGAAGGTGGGAACCGCCGTATCCCGGGTGGTTCGTCACGACGACATCGCCGGCGCCGAGCTCCAGCTCCGCGGCGACCCGCCGCACGCACTCGCCGAGCGCGCCGAGATGCACCGGGATGTGGGGCGCGTTGACCAGCAGCCGACCCTCCGCGTCGAGCAGGCCGCACGAGAAGTCGAGCCGCTCCTTGACGTTCACCGACATCGCAGTCCGCTGCAGCATGACGCCCATCTCGGACGCGATCGCCGCGAACCGGTTGGAGTACAGCTCGAGCCGGACCGGATCCATCGGCGCAGTCTACGCACTCCCCGCGAATCTCCCGCGAATCGCTAAGGTATCGCTCCCACGTTGCCGCCACGCGGCAACGTCCTGTACCCGAACTTCCACCCGACTGCCGCCAACTGGAGCGCCGCAATGACACTCAGCACGATGATGGACTTCCCGCTGACCATCCGGATGATCTTCGATCACGGCCGCCGCGTGTACAGGGACAGCCGGGTCGTCACCTGCCAGGCCGACGGCGCACGGATCGGCACCTACGCCGAAGTCGCCGCGCGCACCGCCCAGCTTGCGCACGCGCTGAAGGACCTGGGTGTTACGCCGGGCGACCGGGTCGGCACCTTCTCCTGGAACAACCAGGAGCACATGGAGGCCTACTTCGCGATCCCGTGCATGGGCGCCGTCCTGCACACACTGAACATCCGCCTGTTCCCGGAGCAGCTCACCTACGTCACGAACCACGCCGCCGACCGCGTGGTCATCGTCGACGATTCGCTCGTGCCGCTCATCGGACAGGTCGCGGCCGAGCTCGGGACGGTCGAGCACTTCGTCGTGGTCGGCGGCGGCGACGCCTCGCCGCTTGCGGCCGGAGGCGCCGCGATCCACCGCTACGACGAGCTGATCGCGGACCGGCCCACCGAGTTCGACTGGCCCGAGATCGACGAGCGGTCCGCCTGCGCCATGTGCTACACAAGCGGCACCACGGGCAATCCGAAGGGAGTCGCCTACAGCCACCGCTCGTCCTTCCTGCACGCCATGGGTGTCGCCTCGGGCAACGCCCTGGGCATCTGCCAGCAGGACAGCATCCTGGCGATCGTGCCGATGTTCCACGCGAACGCCTGGGGGCTGCCCCACGTCGGCTGGTTCACCGGCGCCGACTTCATCCATCCCGACCGCTTCCTCCAGGCCGAACCGCTGTGCCGGATCATCGCCGAGCACCGGCCCACGCTCTCCGGCGCGGTGCCGACGATCTGGAACGAGGTCCTGCGCCATTCCGAGAGCCACGAGGTCGATTTTTCGTCCTTCCGCGCCGTCCTCTGCGGCGGATCGGCCGTGCCGCGCTCGCTGATCGAGGGCTTCCGGGACCGCTTCGGCGTGGACATCATCCAGGGCTGGGGAATGACCGAGACCTCGCCGCTCGCGGCCCTGGCAATTCCGCCGCGCGGCACGCCGAAGGACGACGAGATCGACTGGCGGGCGAGGACCGGCCGCATCATCTCCGGCGTCGAGATCCGGATCTGCGGCGACGATGGCAAGGAGATGCCCTGGGACGGCGAAGCAGTCGGCGAGATCGAGATCCGCGGACCCTGGATCACCGGTTCCTACTACCTCGACGACGACCCCGAGAAGTTCCACGACGGCTGGCTGCGGACCGGCGACGTCGCCTCGATCGACGAGCTGGGCTTCCTGCAGATCACCGACCGGGCCAAGGACGTCATCAAGTCGGGCGGCGAGTGGATCTCCTCGGTCGACCTGGAGAACGAGCTGATGGGCCATCCGGCGGTCGCCGAGGCGGCCGTGGTCGGCGTGCCGGACGAGCGCTGGGACGAGAGGCCGCTCGCCTGTGTCGTGCTCGACGACGGCGCCGACCCGGACCCCGGCGAGCTGCAGACCTATCTCGCCGGCCGCGTCGCCCGCTGGTGGGTGCCGGAGCGCTGGACCTTCATCGACGAGGTGCCGAAGACCAGCGTCGGCAAGTTCGACAAGAAGGTCCTGCGAGCGCGCTACAGCGACGGCGAACTCGAGGTCGTGACCGCCTGACGGCCCCTTGGGTCAGGGCGCCGCCGAGCGGGGTGAGGCGCTGCGCAGCGGCCGGGTCGACCGGAACAGCGCCAGGGTCGTCGCCGCCGCACCGAGAGCCGGCACGAGCAGCACCATGGCGCCCCAGGCCAGCCTGGGCGCGCCGCTCCCGGGGTCGTAGTCGAAGCACCGGAACAGGACATCGCCGGGCAGCGGGTAGCCGGCGATGAACTGACCGCGCGCCTCGCGCACCACCTCGTCGAGCCGCGCCGCGGTGATCGAACCGCCGACGAGGAGCCGGGCCACGCGGCCGTCGCGGATACCGACGAGGAGCGCGGGATGATCGAACTGCTGCCGGGCCTCGTCCCACTCGAACCAGAACCCGAGCGCCCGCGCCAGCTTGTCGACGTCCTCCGGCGAGGCCGTGCCCAGGGTCCAGCCGGGGCGGCCCGCCACGCCGAGCCGTTCGCCGGTGCGCTGCATTCGTTCGGGTGTGTCCCGCGGGTCGAAGCTGACGACCACGCGGTGGAGATCGTCCGGCAGCCCGAGCGCCCGGTCGGCCCGCGCAAGCGAGTGCAGGTACGGCGAGCAGATGCCGGCGCAGCGGGTGAACACCATGGACAGCACGAGCGGCCCTTGCCGCCACAGCGCCGACAGCTTCGTGGGACCGGAGGCCGTACGGACAACGATGTCCGGCACCGCCCGGTTCACGTAGCGGGCCTCGTTCGGGGGGCCGTCGGGAGCAGCGACGCCCACGCTCGAAGGCGCCGTCAACGTCTCGTCCGCCATTGCCTGCGCGGCGGCCGGCACGGCGAACACTGCCGCCGCCAGCAGCGCGCCGGCGGAACCCAACGCCCGGCGCCGCCGGCTCAGGCGCGCAGGGCGCGGACGCACAGCCGCCCCGTGTCCCAGAGATACATACCCAGCCCTCCGAACAGGACGAGGATGAAGAGGAGGGATACCTGGGCGAGCACCGGGCCGCTTGCCAGCTCGGCCGGATAGACCGGGAACCGCCGCGGAATCGACTCCGCACCGCCGAGATAGAACGTCAGCATCAGGCCGTAGCCGCCGACCACCAGGTGCCACGCCATGACCCGCGACCGCTTGAGATTCTCGGTCTCGGAGGTAACGGTCACCGCCAGGTGGTAGATGCCGCCGAGCGTCATCAGCACCACGCCCATCAGGTAGTAGGTGTGGAAGTGCGCCGGCACCCACAGCGTGTTGTGGAACATCCGGTTGACCTGGATCGTCGAGTCGATCACCGCGGCGACGCCGCCGATCGCCCAGCCCATGACGCCGAGAAAGAGCAGCGTCGGCGCCAGGCTCCACCGCGTCCGCGACCGCCAGGTCAGCACCAGGGCGCTGAAGATCGTCACGACGGCGGCCGGGACCGATATGAGGTAGGAGGAAAGCTGGCCCAGCACCTGCACCCAGCGCGGCTGGACGAAGTCCATGTAGAGATGGTGCAGATAGGCGAACATGACGAGCGCCAGGACCAGGTTCCAGGAAGCGACCACCAGCCGGTTGGTCTTCCATGGCCGTCCGGTATGCGCAGGCATGATCTCGTAGACCAGCGCGACGCCGAAGTACATCGTGATGTTCACCAGCATGTGGCCGAAGTAGAAGGTCAGGTTCTTCATCAGCAGCGCGTCGTTGGCGACGCCGCCGGCGAGCACCTCCCAGGCGATCAGGATGAGGATGACGACCGCGGCGACCAACCCGGCGATGACACCGATGCAGCTCACCGTGGCGATGATCACGATCGGCGGCGCCTCCGGCTCGTTGCGCCCCGACAGGACGTGCCAGCCAAGCGCCTGGGGCAGCCGGTAGCGTGCGGCGATGGCGCGCAGGACATCCGCCGACCAGAGGGTCCAGCCCACCCCGAGCACACCGAGCGCCACGAACAGCGCCGCGGTGGCCCAGGCCGGCCACGTGCCCTCCGAGAAGAACGGCAGCGGATAGAGGAAGTACCAGCCGACGCCGAGCTTGCCGACCAGCGTCGCCGCCACCAGCAGGCCGACACCCAGGACGGTCATCCCGAGCGCGATCCACGAAACGGTGAGGTTCGGCCGGACGTACTTCGCCAGCAGGTAGCTCATCGCCGCCAGACCGGCGACGAACCAGACCCCGACCATCCCCAGGCCATGCAGGGTCAGCATCGCGTAGAACCACTCCGGCGGCATGGCCGGGAAGAACCCGGCCTGAAGCGTCCGCATCGCCAGGCCGAGGACCGCCAGGATCGGAAAGAGCACCAGGCCGACCACGACCCAGACCAGGGTCACCCGGGTCATCCGGGCCTGGTACGTATCTGCTGCCGCTTCGCTCATGACGGATCCTCCCCTGCGACCTGAATGAAGCCCCGCATCGCGTGATGCAGCAGCCCGCAGTACTCGAGGCACATCACGTTGTAGGTGCCCGGCTCGTCGAAGCGCACGCGGAGGCGGTTGACGTAGCCCGGCATCGCCTGCGTCTGCGCCAGCACGCTGCCGTCCGGCGTGTAGATGCCGAATCCGTGGTTCACATCGATCGAGCGGACGCGGAACTCGACCAGCGCCCCCGCCCGAACCTGAACGGTGGGAGCGTAGTCCCGGTCCCAGTCCTCGATCGAGTCGGGTCCGGGTCCTTCCGTAAGGGAGAAGGCGAACTGCCGCCCGACGACGTTGACGATCTGCTCCGGGGCCGCGTCACCGGTCGGATACGGCAGCCGCGGCAGGGTCAGCGCCAGGAAGATCGCGAGGATGACGAGGAGCGAAACGGAGAACACGCCGCGCAGCCGGCCCGACGCCCCCGGGCCGCTCCCGGCGTCCCGCCCGGTCGACCGGGCCACAACGACAAAGACCGTCGCAATGACGGCGGTCGACAACAGGAACAGCAGCAACGGAACGGTGGTCGTCACCCTGGCGCCTCCTTCTGTCCGAAGTTGCCCGGGCGGACTCGGGTCACGCCGCGGCGGCCATGCTCCGTTCGGAGTCCGCCAGGGTCACCGCCAACGCCGACCCGCGGTTCGTCCCGGGTGGTGTTGTTGTCAAGGGACACTACCACGGGCGCCGCCGGCCGAGCGGCCAACGCGGTCCAGGCGCCACGGGTTGCCGACAGCGGCGGGAAGAAACGGCGCGGACGTCCCGCCGTCGTCGTCCCCCCCGTCCGGGCTCAGTCCGCCGACACTCCCAGATGCTCGTCGAACCAGGCGACGAGCGCGTTCGAAGCAAGCTCCTCGTCCTCGCCGCGGAACCCGTGGCCGGCGCCCTCGATGACGATGAGCCTCGACGTGACCTCCGCCTCCTCGAACGCAGCCTGGATCCGCTCGCTGTGCGAGAGCGGCACGAGCTCGTCGGCATCGCCGTGGACGAGCAGGGTCGGCGGATCGTCCGCACTGACGAACCGGAGCGGCGAGATGTCGGCGGCGCGGGCGGGATCAAAGTCCAGCGCCGGGAAGCGGTCGTTCGGTCCGACGATGCCCTGCAGGTCGACCGGCGGGAAGTACGCGACCACGGCCGCGACCCGGTTGCCGGTCTGCGCGATCGGATCGCTGCTGGCCTGGTCGCCCTCGTCCGAGGCGTTGCCGAGCATCAGGGAGAGGTGCCCGCCGGCACTGCCGCCGAACACGCCCAGCCGATCCGCGTCGATGCCGAAATCGTCCGCGTGCAGGCGCACGTAGCGCACCGCCCGGCGGACATCGGCCACCGCATCGGGCACCTTGAAGAGCGGGGCCGAACCGTGCCTCACCATGAACACGGTGTAGCCGTTCGCCAGCAGCTTCTGGAACGAACCGGACCGGCGGTCGTCCCCCGACGCCACCTGGTACGGGTCGGACCAGCGCGAGAACCAGCCGCCGCTGACCATGAACAGCACACCGGCGCCGTTCTGCTCGGCCGGAACAATCACATCGAAGGTGAGCGCCATTCCCATCTTGTGCCCGTAGACGACATCGGGCTGAACCATTGTCAAGCCGGCGGCGAGCGGGGCGGCGAGAACAGCCGCGAGGATCAGGGCGACGAATGCGCGCTTCATGTGAGGTCTCCTGGTTCGGAAGTCACCGCTGCGGAGTCAGGCTGGCGGGATGCGCCGCCGGTCAGGGCCGGGACGTCCCGGCCGTTTCCCGCGGCGACGCTTCCTGTTCGTTCCGTTCGACGGCTACCATATCCGCAACGTCGGCGAGGAGCTTCTTCGCATCGAAGACGATGCCGTCCTTGATCGTGTAGCGCACGCCGCCGACCCGCTCGGGACGGCCGGTGTCGTCGTTCAGCCGGACGGCGCCGGTACCGTAGAGCACCTTCAGGTTGGCGATCGGGTTCTCATCGACGACGAGGAGGTCGGCGAGCATGCCCTCGCGCACGATCCCGAACTCGACCTCGGCGCCGCTGCTGCCGGCGAGCTCTTCCGCGCCGTACATCGTCGCCGAGCGGATCACCTCGAGCGGATGGAAGCCGGCCTCCTGCAGCAGCTCGAGTTCGAGGATCGTGCCGAAGCCGTAGGTCTGGTAGATGAAACCCGAGTCGGAACCCACCGTGACCCGTCCGCCGCGGTTCTTGTACTCGTTCAGGAACCGCATCCAGACGCGGTAGAAGTTCTTCCACGCCACCTCGTCCCAGGTCGTCCAGTAGAACCAGTAGGAGCCGTGGTCCACCCGGCTGGGAGCGTAGAACTCGGCGAGGCTGGCCAGTGTGTAGTCCGCGTGCCAGTCGGCGTTGCGCGCCCGCATCACGTCGCGGCCGGCCGAGTAGATCGTCATCGTCGGGTTGATGAAGAAATCGAGCTCCAGGAACTCCTCGAGCAGGGCGTTCCAGCGCTCCCCGCCCGGTTCGACCATGCGCCACTGCCGCGCCACCTGGCCGAAGCGGAACTGCTCGTCCATGTAGTTCATCTCGGCCGGCCACGGCTGCACGTCGGCGCCCTCGTACATCGACTCGAACAGGCCGTAGAAGTGGGTCATCCCGACCAGCCCCAGCCGGGCCGCGTCCAGCGCGTTCATGTGAGCGACTCCCATCTGGTCGAGATGGGCGGTCGAACCGAGGCCCAGGCTCCGCGCCTCGTCGAGCAGCGCCGCCATGACCGCGGGCGGAAAGGCGCCGAGCTTGAGTCCGTCGACGCCCTTCTCGTGGGCGTAACGCACCCACTCGCGGGCGTCCTCGGGAGTGCGGATGCTGCGCTCCTTCCACTCCTCTCCGCTGCCGGGACGCTGGTAGGACACCAGGCGCGGCGCGGTGATCTCGTTCTTCCGACTGCGCTCCTTCTCGCTCAGGTCCCATTCCAGCGGCCCGGTCGGCACGCCGCGCGCGGTCGTGACGCCGTGCGCCAGCCACAGCTTGTAGATGTACTCGGCCTGCGGCGCCTTGGGCACACCGCCGGTGTGAACGTGGAGGTCGACCAGGCCCGGCAGCACCCAGGAGCCGGAGAGGTCGAGCTCGGCGTCCGCGTCCTGCGGCCGCCCGCTCTCGTCGATCTCGGTCTTCGGCGCACCGATGCTCTTGATCTCCTCGATCCGGTTGTCTTCGATGACGATGTCGACCGGCCCCAGTGGCGGCGCGCCGGTGCCGTCGACCACCATGACGCCGCGCAGGATGAGGCGGCCGTACGGTCCCTCGCCTTCCCCTTCCGGCCGCGGCGGCGCCGGTTCCACCAGCTTCGGCTCGTCGTCCTCGGCGGCCGCCGGAGTCGGCAGCGCCGCGATCAGGAAGACGGCAACGCCCGCAACGCCGGCAATGCCTGGCAGCCCTCCGCCCAGACGGCGGCAGGTCCGCCTCGGCGGCTCGATCGAACATGACGGCAACATGGCGTCTCCTTCTGGCGGCTTCGGAACAGAGCGCGGCGGGTGGCTCGCGGACGGGACGGCGGTCTCAGGACAGGGACGGCCGCTCGCCGGAGTCGACGACGGCGCTCAGATAGAGCAGCGCCTTGCCCGGCTGCGGCGCCTTCGCCAGCAGGCCGTGGGTGGCGGCCAGCACGTCGCGGCGGCTGACCTGGCCGACCAGCCTCCTGCCCCGCAGCACCGGCAGACGGCGGTACGGCGTGCTCTTGAAGATGCGCGCGATGGTCAGCAGATCCGTGTCCTCGGAGATCGTCCGCGCCTTGCGGTCCATGAAGGCGGCGGCGTCCGTGGAATCGAGTTCGAAATCGCCCGGCGCCGCCTCCTCCTCCGGCGCTGCGAGATCCTCCAGGCCGAGCTCGCCGCTGTGCTCGCGCAGGATGGCGCGCCGGCCCTCGATCGCCGCGGTCAGATGGTGCGACGCGCTGAGCACGTCCCGGCGGCTGACCTGACCGATCAGCGATCCGTCCCGGACCACCGGCAGGCGGCGGTACGGCGTGTCCAGGAAGCGCCGGGCAATCTCGAGCAGGGACTCACCGCCGTCGATCACCCGGCCCTGGTCGGTGTTCATGAAGGCGTCCACCGGCGCCGCCGGAAGCTGGTCGTAGGCCAGCCCGAGCAGGACGTCCATCGAGAATTTCTCCGAGAACACGCCGAGAAACCGACCGGCGTCGTCCACCACCGGCGCGCCCGAGATCCGGTTCCTGAGCAGCAGCGCAATCGCCTGCAACGCCGGCATGCCGGCCCGGAGCGTGACCAGTCGCTTCGCCATGAAGTCCTGCGCCCGTGAGCTGCGGCCCACCGCCAGCCCCTGTTCTTCGGCAGCACTCGCCGTCACGGTGAGGACGGTCAGGCAGCTCTTCTCCGACAGCATGCCGAGATAGCGGCGACGGTCGCCGATCACCGGCGCGCCGGTGATGCGGTGCCGGAGCAGCGCCGCGATGCCGTCGAACACGTGGGTGCGCGGATGCACCGTGACCAGCCTGGTCACCATGATGTCCCGGGCAAGCCTGGGCCTGTCGATCATCCTCTCCATCCGCGGCATCCCTCATCGTAGCAGCGACGAGTCGCTTGCGGACAACGCCGCGCCGGTCGCGACGGCGGTGCCGCCGGCCTCTTCGCGTCCGCGCTGGCTGGCTCATTGGAGCCTGCGCCTTGACAAAAAGCTGCTCGGCGGCCCATGAGCATCGACGTTTGACAGGTCGGCGCTCCACGGTGCAAACTCTTGGCCGGGAGGTACTTGTGACGTTCTTCGAGTGGTTGGCAAGCACTTCCAACGGCGAGCATCACGAAGTGACTCTGGCCTTCAGGGTGCTTGCAACGGCCTCCTTGCTTACGTTCGGCGTGTTACTCGGGATCACGGGAAAACTCGTGGTGGACGCGTGCAGGGCGTTACTGACCGGCTCAGCGGTCAGTACGTTGAGCGCTTCCGACTGACAGTCACCCGGACCGTCTCTACTTCTCCTGCCGAGGAGCTGCCGACGACAGGTCGATCTCGTGGCGGTTCGGTCCGCGCCGGACGGTGATTTCGTCCCGCACCCGGCCGACTCCCGGAACATCGGCCGCCAGCAGGTACCGGCCGATCGGGACGCGTCCGGCCCGCACCGCGCCCGGAACGCCGACGACCAGACGCCGCAGCACGCCGAGCCGCGCGGCCATGTCGCGCCCCAGGCGTTCCGGCCACATCTCGGCACTCGCCGGAGCACTGCCCGCGGCGGATCCGGCCGCCGGCGCCGGCACCGCGATCTCGACCTCTCCGAGCTCGACGTCGAACCGCACCGGACCGCCGGCCCACGGCACGCGCACGGCCTGCAGGACCCCTTCCGCCATCATCAGGTAGCGGCCGGGCTGGGCGCCGGCAAAGACGAAGGCGCCGTCGCCGGCGGACAGGGTGGAGCGCACCCCAAGCGTCTCCTCATGCACCAGGAACACCGCGACTCCGGGGGTCGAAGCGCCCTCGACCCGCACCTGCCCGGCAAGGGCGTGTTCGCCGAGGCGAACCTCGACGCGCGCCGAAGGCCGTCGTTCCGTCAGCTCGACACTGGCGAATCCCCGCCTCCCGGCAGTCGTCTCGACCGCAAGGAACCACTCGCCCAGGGCCGGACGCAGGGAGAAAACGCCCGGCGCCTGCTCCGGGACACGGCGCGCGCCGTGTTCCAGGGGAGACCGCGAGATCGACGCTTCGGCCGCTTCTCCGGGCCGCAGCGGCGAGGTCGTGATGTCGATGGTCCCGTGACGGCGGTCCTCGACCCGGAACACATGCCCTTCGATCGACGCCTCGCGCAGGTCGATGTCCGCGCCGACACTGCCGCCGCGGCGGGAACTGACCCGAGCCCGATAGTCGGCGGCCCGCGCCTCGAAGGCGAAGAAGCCGTCGCCGTCCGTCAACGTCGTGAGGTAGTCGCTGCCGCGAACGGCGCTCAGACTGATGTTCGCCTCGGCTACCGGCGCGCCCGCGGCGTCCACGACCCGGCCCGCGAAACGGCGCCGCGTCAGGTCGAACAGGAGACGGTTGGCCCCCGCTTCGAGTTCGACGGAACGGCTCGTGATGTCACCGGAGCGCGGATCGAGGACATCCGCCGTATGCGGACCGGTGCGCACCCGCAGCGAATACTCCCCGTCGGCGGCGGTGACCGCCTCGACGCCTCCGATCCGCACCCGGGCCCGCCCGAGCGGAACGCCGTCCGCCGCGACCTCGCCGGTCACCGCGGCGGCCGCGGGCCGGAGCTCGACCGGAATCGTCGTGTCCTCCACCAGCTCGACCTGCCGGCGCCAGATCTCCTTGCTTGGGGCCTGGATCTCGATGATCCAGGAGGTCGGCGCCACGCCGCGCAGTGTCTGCCGGAGTTCGGAGGTGCAGTCGCGGGACACCCCGCCAGCGTCCGACTGGCGACTCGGCCTCAGCCAGATCGAGGCGCACGGCGCCCGGTCCCTCTCCCCGTCCGGGAACTCCAGGACAACCTCCAGCCCTTCGTCCAGCACGATCTCGACCGGCGTGTCGGCGACGCCGACCTCGAACGCGCTGCCCCGGACGTAGCCGTCCGCCGAGGCCCGCAGATGGAACCGCTCGTCAGCCCGGACCCCGCCGATGACGAAGCGGCCGGCGGCGGCCGCGGCGGCGGCCGGGTTGATCATCGGCGACGCCGAGAGGCGGCGCCGGGAGGCGGAAGCTCGCGCATACGAGACGACGGCGCCCTGAATCAGCTCGCCGCCGCGGTCGACGACGACGCCTTCGATCCGCCGGCCGGGTTCCATCACCAGCACGCCGAGGTCGATCTCGCCAGCGGCCGTCGGCGCCGGCAACGGAACGACCACGGGAACATGGTCCTCGTGCCAGCCGACGAGGACGAGTCCGGTCGGATCGATCTCTGTCGGGACCACGACGCGGAAGCGGCCATCGTCGTGGACGTCGACCGCCCATGCGTGGTTCGGGTTCGTCGTGCCGCCCCGGGGCCAGCCGGCCGGCGGGCCGATCCGAATCGCAGCGTTCCCACGGCTCGTGACGCCGAGGTCGACTCCTCCGATCGGCCGTCCCGCAGCGTCCTCGAACACCCCGGAAATGCGGACATCGTGCTTCAGAACGAGGTCCTGTCGTCTCGCGACCACCGTCTCGGTGAAGGGGAGAACGCTTGCGCCGGCTCGGCCAAGCCCTCCCTTCGCGGCGACCACCTGATGGAAGTCGCCGGGAGGAAGGCCGGACAGCATGTAGTAGCCGTCGGCAGCCGTGATCGTCTGCAGGAGCAGCACGCTCCCCGCGACCCAGTACCCGGGCAGCCCGGCGATCCGGACCTCGGCGCCCTCGACCGGGCGCCCGGAGGGATCGAGCACTCTTCCCTCCAGGCGGCCCGCACGCCGGAGGGTAAGCGGCCAGGTCCCGGTTCGTTCCGCCGCGAGGTGAGCCTGCACGGGCAGGTGATCCGGCTTCCAGCCGACAATAGCCATGTCCGCCATTCCCGGCGCCGCTCCTGGCTCCGCGATCACTTCAGGCGGCGCGAGCGCGCCCGAAGCCGGGCCGAATCCCAGGAAGGGGAACGGGTTCGCGAAGCGGCCTGTGCGCCTCAATTCCCGGTCTCGTCCAGCCAGCCAGGTGCGCAACGCCGCCTCGCCGCCGGCCCGGGAAACAGCCGGAGCCGGACCGTCGACGGCAGTCCAGGCGGCCGGAACGCCGTTGCCCAGCAGGTTGACAAGGCCTGCCGCATCGGCCGCGTCCTGAAGCGGAAGGTCGGCGCACGTGGCCGACACGTTCGGCCCTGCCCCGGACTGCAGGCCGGCGGCACGGAACCTGCCCGCGTCGAGGGCGACCGGGACGACCACGGCGGCCCCGCCGTCGTCCTGATCCGGCACCAGGAACTGCACGGCCGGACGCCATGCCAGCGGGTCCGTGGACGGAGCACGCTCCTGCCAGGCAACGATCCCGAGCGGCGAATCGCTGCCGCCGCCGTCGGGTAGATCACCGGATGGCGCCGGAACCGGCGGCAGACGTTCCCATGCGCAACGGCGCCCCGGCACAAGCCGCACCGGCGGCAAGAGCACCGTGCCGCGCTGGGCGAGCACCGTGATCTCCATCGGCACGATCGCGTCGAGCCCCTCCGGGCCGCGGGCGACCAGGCGCCATCTCTCCGCACTCGCCAGCCGCAAGGTGTACCAGCCGTCCGGCCCGACCTCGACCCGCTGCTCCGGTCCGACCTCCGAACCCCCGAGGCGCCGAACGACCTCATCGGCGATCAGCACCGGCCACGCCTCGACGCGAGCCCGATCTTCACCGGCCGCCTCCGGCAGCCCGAGGACCCGGCCTCGAAGCACCGCCTCGTCCGCCGCCAGGGGAAGGGCCACGGTCAGCCAGAAGAGGGCCAGCAAGCCGAAGACAAGGCCTCTGGCCTGCGAACTCCCCGTCGGGTTGTCTGTCCTCTGGATAATCCGGTGATCGTATCAGCCACGTGACGACTGCGGGCGCCGGAACTGGCTCGGCCAACCGCCGATCAGGTCCGTACTGCCAGCAGTCCGTGGCAGAAGTGCGGGTCGCAGCGAGAGCGGTCAGGCGCCCGTCCGGCAAGACGCTACAGGTACGCATATCGGGGCATATGTGACCGAAGAGCAACGCAGCCGGACGGGTGCATGGCAGAAACGAATGCAGCGCGACTTCTGCCACGGACTGCTAGGCTCTGACGTTCCGTTCACTGAACTCCAGGGAGAGCTCCATGACCCGTTCTGCCCAGTTGCTCCGTCTGGCGGCCTCGCTGGTTGCCGTTGCCCTTCTCGCCGCCGGGCTGGCGGCCTGCGACCAGTCGCGGGCCGACGTTCCGACCGAGGGTCCGCGCGATCTGGCGCGGGTGGCGCCGGAGGCCGTCGGCATGTCGAGCGAGCGGCTCGAACGTCTGAACGAGGCGATGCAGGGCCTGGTCGACGACAACCGGCTCTCGGGCATCACGACGATGATCTCCCGCCACGGCAGGATTGCCCACTTCGGGACCTTCGGCCATCGCGACATCGAAGCCGGCGACGAGATGAGCGAGGACGTCATCTTCCGCATCTACTCGATGACCAAGCCGATCACCGGCGTGGCGCTGATGATCCTCTACGAGGAAGGCAGGTTCCGCCTCTCCGACCCGGTCCACCGCTACATCCCCGAGTTTGAGGGGCTGGTGGTCGCGGCCGGCGAGGGCGCGGACGGCCCGGTCACGGAGAAGGCCGACCACCCGATGACGATCCGCGAACTGATGAGTCACACCGCCGGTCTGTCCTACGGGATCTTCTCGCAGTCCCAGGTCGACTCGATGTACGTCGAGGCCGACGTTCTCGACAACGATTCGACGCTCAAGGACATGATCGACAAGCTGTCGAAGATCCCGCTCCGGCATCAGCCGGGTTCGACCTGGCACTACAGCGTCGCGGTCGATGTCCAGGGCTACCTGGTCGAGGTGCTTTCCGGCCAGCGGTTCGACGAGTTCCTGAACGAGCGGCTGTTCGGCCCCCTCGGGATGAACGACACCGCCTTCCACGTCGCCGCGGACAAGGCGGACCGCTTCGCCCAGGTCTACACCCACGACGACGACGGCAACCTGATCCCGCAGGAGGGCTTCGGCGGCTCCCGCGACTACCTCGAGCCGCCGAACTTCCTCTCCGGCGGCGGCGGCCTGGTGTCGACGACGATGGACTACATGCGCTTCTCCCAGATGCTGCTGAACGGCGGTGAGCTCGACGGCGTCCGCATCCTGGCGCCCTCGACCGTCCGGCTGATGCACCTGAACCATCTGCCGCGCGACCTCGAGGAGATGTCGCCGGGCACCGGTTTCGGCCTCGACTTTGCGGTCGTGCTCGACCCGGTGGCGGCCGACGGCATCTCGAAGGGCGAGTACTACTGGGGCGGCGCCGCCGGCACCTGGTTCTGGATCGACCCGAAGGAAGACCTCGTCTTCGTCGGCATGATCCAGCACTTCGGACCGGGACGGCCCGAAGTGCGCTCCCTGTCCCGCCGCCTCACCTACCAGGCGATCCTCGAGCCGGCCTCGTAGCCGCCGCGCCAACACCGGGCGGGCGGCGCTCCGGGCCTGCTCCGCGTCAGAACGCGCCGAAGTACCGCAGTCCTGGAAGCCCGCGGCAGAAGTGCGTGTCGCAACGAGGGCGGTAGCGCAGCCGGGCGCGATGCGCGGCTGACATGTAACGCAACGCGAAGTCTGCCACGCGCTGCCGGAGTCACCAGCGCGCCGTTCCACGCAGCATGAAGCTGTGCGCGGGTTCGCTCTGCAGACCCTGGAGCCTCCCGAGCCGAACCCCCACCGACGCGACCGAGCCGAAGACGTACTCCGCACCGAGCACGAAGGCCCCGTCGCCTCGCTGGCCCAGGGAGAGCCGCGTGTACGGCCTCAGCACCGCCGCCGGCCCCCAACGGACGACACCGATGCCGTAGCCGAGCTCCGCGTCCATGCGGGCGGCCATCGGGTCGGCGCTGCCCGCTGCCGCGCCGTTCGGCATCGGGCCGTTCGGCATCGGGCTCTCGTCGAACATCTGCGCCATGCCGGTGTCGGCGGCGCCCCACGACGGTGCGAGCGACAGGTAGGTTCCCCGCCCGTCCGCCTTCCGGTCGAACAGCAGCAGCGCACCGACGGCCGTCTCGTCGCGGTCCTTCTGGTGCGCCGCCAGCGTGCGGCCGCGGAGCTTCATCGTGAGTCCGCGGTCGGGTCGGCGCCAGGTCAGGCTGGCGCCGAACTCGAAGCCGGCGCCCTCCGAGATGTCGCCGCCGTCGTAGCGGAAACCCGCCTCGACCGCCGGCGTCAGCGTTGCGCCGCCCGCAAGGGGGCGTTCGTGCGAGCCTTCGAGCGCCAGACGCAACCGGGCCGCATCGACCGCCAGCGCCGCCAGACCATCCTCCGCCGCGGTCCTCGCGCGCAGCAGCGAGCCTTGCCCCTTGACCGCAATCCGCGTCATCCCGCCGGCAATGACCTCCGGATTCGACGCCAGGAAGCGGCGGCCGCCCACTGCCGTGCTGGCAACGGTCAGATCCGTCCTCCGCGTCGCCGCCCCGCCCGGTTCGATCTCGTCCAGGTCGACCCGGACATTGCCGGCGCCGACGCCGAGGCTCGCCCACAGGTTCGAACCGTCCTCAAGGAACCACGCGGCATAGGGGTACACCTTGGTGAGCCCCGTCTCGTGGACGCCTTCGAAACCGACCCGGTCCACGTCCTCGGCCAGCACATCGACCCTGCTCATCGCATGCGACACCACCGCACCGACGACCACATTCCGACGCAGCCTGACATCCGTTCCCAGATACACCGACGACAGTCGGCCGGTCCAGGAGGCCTCGCGTTCCGAGCCGGAGAACGACACATCCTTGCCGCCGCCCCAGAGCCAGGCCGACGGCGCGGCGCCGTCCCCTGCCCCGGCAGCGCCGAGCGGCAGGGCGAAGCCGGCCGTTCCGCCCGGCAGGCCGCGCTCTGGCCGTCCCCATGGCGCCGGCCTGAGCGGATCGCCCCGGCGTGAGGCGCCGGGAGCCGTGAACGAACCGCGATCGCCTGGCGCACCCGCCGCGGCTCCGGCAGCCGCCGCCTCGATGCGCTCCTTCACCGGATTCGTCGATTCCAGGGCTCCGATCACGTGCGGGAGCACCGCCTCGTTGATCCTGTCGATCCTGCGCGTATCGACCTGTTCCTGCGTGTCGTTCTCGGCCAGGGTCACGGTCACGGCCGCGACCGTCACCGCGTCGTAGTCACCGCCGGACGCAGCGTGGGTCAGCACCACCGGCGCATCCGGTTCCGCGTCGGCGTCCTCCGCCGCGCTGACCGTCACGGACTGCGCCTCGTTCCAGGTGGAAGCGGTGAACACCAGGCTGACCGGTTCCACCGACGCGTCGCCCGAAGCACCGCTCACCGCGACCTCCACCGCCGCCGACGGCTGCGTGTCCAGCACCACGGTGTAGCTGCCGGCGCCGCCCTCCATCACCGTCAGCGCGGTCGGCGTGACCGTCACGCCAGGCGTGTCGTCCTCGGTCACCGTCACCTCGACCGAGTCGATCGACACGCCGTCGTAGCCGCCGCCGGACGCAGCGTGCACCAGGGTCACGTCGGCGTCCGCGGACGCGTCGTCGTCGTGAGCCGCCGACACCGTCACGGTCTGCGGTGCGCTCCAGTTCGACGTCGTGTACGCCAGACGAGACGGTTCCACCGTCACATCGCCCGCAGCGCCGCCCACCGCAATCGTCACCTCCGCCGACGGCTGCGTGTCCAGCACCACGGTGTAGCTGCCGGCGCCGCCCTCCATCACCGTCAGCGCGGTCGGCGTGACCGTCACGCCGGGCGTGTCGTCCTCGGTCACCGTCACCACCACCGAGTCGATCGACACGCCGTCGTAGCCGCCGCCGGACGCAGCGTGCACCAGGGTCACGTCGGCGTCCGCGGACGCGTCGTCGTCGTGAGCCGCCGACACCGTCACGGTCTGCGGTCTGCTCCAGTTCGACGTCGTGTACGCCAGACGAGACGGTTCCACCGTCACATCGCCCGCAACGCCGCCCACCGCAATCGTCACCTCCGCCGACGGCTGCGTGTCCAGCTCCACGGTGTAGCTGCCGACGCCGCCCTCCATCACCGTCAGCACGGTCGGCGCGACCGTCACGCCGGGCGTGTCGTCCTCGGTCACCGTCACCACGACCGAGTCGATCGACACGCCGTCGTAGCCGCCGCCGGACGCAGCGTGCACCAGGGTCACGTCGGCGTCCGCGGACGCGTCGTCGTCGTGAGCCGCCGACACGGTCACGGTCTGCGGTCTGCTCCAGTTCGACGTCGTGTACGCCAGGCGAGACGGTTCCACCGTCACATCGCCCGCAACGCCGCCCACCGCAATCGTCACCTCCGCCGACGGCTGCGTGTCCAGCACCACGGTGTAGCTGCCGGCGCCGCCCTCCATCACCGTCAGCGCGGTCGGCGTGACCGTCACGCCGGGCGTGTCGTCCTCGGTCACCGTCACCACCACCGAGTCGATCGACACGCCGTCGTAGCCGCCGCCGGACGCAGCGTGCACCAGGGTCACGTCGGCGTCCGCGGACGCGTCGTCGTCGTGAGCCGCCGACACCGTCACGGTCTGCGGTCTGCTCCAGTTCGACGTCGTGTACGCCAGACGAGACGGTTCCACCGTCACATCGCGCGCAGCGCCGCCCACCGCAATCGTCACCTCCGCCGACGGCTGCGTGTCCAGCACCACGGTGTAACTGCCGGCGCCGCCCTCCATCACCGTCAGCGCGGCCGGCGTGACCGTCACGCCGGGCGACGGCGG
The DNA here is from genome assembly GCA_965116145.1 of Thermoanaerobaculia bacterium. Lineage (GTDB taxonomy): Bacteria > Acidobacteriota > Thermoanaerobaculia > Multivoradales > Multivoraceae > Multivorans. The sequence goes on along the minus strand of OZ220482.1, from coordinate 3,643,744 downwards.
ACGCACCACCGTGACGACCACATCCTCGGTGTCCTCGTTGCCGTGGCCGTCGGACGCCCTCACCGTCATCGTGTAGACGCCGATCGCCGGCGGCGTGAAGGCAAGCCGGGCCTGTCCGAGCGCCGTGCCGGGCGGCAGCGCGGACTCGTTCGCCGCGCGCGACCAGAAGTAGTTCAGCGTGTCGCTGTCCGCGTCCGTCGCGACGGCCGTGATGTCCACCGCCTCGCCGAGCAGGATCGTCCGGTCCGCGATCTCGGACAGCACCGGCGAGGAATCGTCATCGATGATCGTGCCCAACGCTTCGGTGAGGGTAGCGCCGCCGGGAAAGTGCACCCGAGGGTCATCCGTCCGCAGGATGTTCAGCCGCAGGATCAGCGTTTCCTTGTCGCCTTCGTCCACCTCGTCGCCCAGCACCGTCACGGTGATCGTCTTCGTCAGGGCAGCCCCGGAGGCGTTCGCATCCCAGACCACCGTCCGGTACTTGAAGTGATGAAAGTCCTGTCCGGCGCTGAACCCTCCCTTGGCGATGCCGGGGTCCTTCTCCGCTGCCGGCGGGTTCCAGGCCGCTGTCTGAATCTCGACCCTGTGGCTGGGAGACGCTCCGAGCGTCACGGTGAAGTTCATTGCCGTGCTGCCCGTGTCTCCCTCCACAACGCTCATGTCGCTGGCCACCGAGATCAGATGGCGGACAGGATCGCCGCCGTCGTCGTCGATGATGACGCCCGTCGCTTCGAGCCGCTTGGCGCCGCCGACAAGGGCCACCCTGGTGTCGTCCGTCTGCAGGTTGTTCACCCGCAGGATCACCGTCTCGTCGTCCTCGTCCACCGTGTCGCCCAGCACGACCACGGTCACCGTCTTCGTCAGGGCAGCTCCGGAGGCGCCCGCCGCAAAGACCAGGGGTGTGCCGGTGAAGGCGCGGAAGTCCCGGTTCGCCCTGGCCGTGCTCGTTCCACCCCTGATCAGAGTCGACACCCGAACCCTGACGTCGTGGCTGGGAGATCCGCTGAGCGTGACGGTGAAGTCAAGGTCCGTCTCGTCGCCCGTGTTCCCCTCCACCACGCTCGCGCCAGCCACCGCAATCGTCAGGCTGGCGGCCGGCTGCTGTGCTGCGGCCCGGGGCAGAGACGGGCCGGTCAGCATCGGCAGGAGCGTCGCGGCGGCCGCCGGCAGCCGAAGGGCGTTGCGGCCCGCACGAACAACGCGAGATCGATACGACGTCAGACCCTCCCGCCTGCGGAGCGCGTCCATCCCGTCAGCCCGCACCCTGTTCGTACAAGGACACGATCACGACGGACCGTCAGGGGCTTGTGCCGCAGCACCTGCTGCGTTGTGTGTTGTGCGGCGCAGGGTCCTCGCGGCTATTTCTTGGGGGGGGGGGGGGGTATCTCTGGCTCCAGGCATCCATGGTGAAGGTGCGCGTCGCAACGAGAGCGGTCAGGCGCCCGTCCGGCAAGGCGCGAAGGTCACGCATATCGGGGCACGTTCGAGCGAAGAGCAACGCAGCCGGGCGGGATGCATGGTGACGATGCATGGTGACAACGAATGCAGCACGACATGATGCCACGGGCTGCTAGTAGCTAGCGCTTGGCCCGCTTGCCGAACATGATCCCCGCGACGCGGCGGATCTGGATCTCCTCCGAGCCCTCGGTGATCCGGTAGCGGCGGTGGTGGCGGTAGATGTGCTCGAACGGCAGGTGCCGGGTGTAGCCGATGCCGCCGTGGATCTGGATCGCGCGGTCGGCGGCGTCGCAGACCAGACGGTTCGCGCGGTAGTTGCACATCGAGACCTTGTCCGTGACCTCCATGTGGTGCTGCTGGTCGAGTTCCCAGGCAGTCTTGTAGACGAGGTTCCGGACCATCTCGCATTCCGTCTGGAGTTCGGCCAGCGGAAACTGGATCGCCTGGTTGAGCCAGAGCGGCTTGCCGAAGACGACCCGTTCACGGGCATACCTGACGCTCTCGTTGATGCAGAATTGCGCCGCGCCGACACCCGAGGCCGCCTGCCGGATGCGGTTCTCGTGAACGAAGGTCTGGGCCAGGGCGAGGCCGCGGCCCTCCTCGCCCAGGATCCCGTCGTTGGGCACGCGCACCGAGGTCAGCGACACCTCGGCGTGGTCCGACGGCATGTTGAACGTCCACCACATGAAGGGAACCTCGAAGCCGGGAGCGTCGACCGGGACAATGAAGCAGGTCACGCCCTCCGCCTGTCCGGGATCGCCCGAGGTGCGGGCGAAGATCAGGTCGTGGGTGGCGGAGTGGAGGCCGGAGTTGAAGCGTTTGCTGCCGTCGATCACCCAGTCGTCGCCGTCGCGTACCGCCCGCGTCTCGAGCCAGGTCGCGTCCGAGCCGTGGTTCGGCTCGGTCAGGCCGAAGCCCATCCGGACCGCACCGGTCATCATGCCCTCCAGGTACCGGGCCTTCTGCTCCGGCGTTCCGAAGCGATGCATCATGATGACGGTGGGAAAGTTGCCGACGATCGACGACTCGTTCTGCAGGTCGTTGTGCAGCCCCAGCCCCTTCGCCGCCAGATGCTCCCGGATCACGGCCATCGCCAGGTTCGAGCCGTCCTGTCCGCCGAGCTCCCTGGGCAGGGCGAAACGCAGGTGACCGGCGGCGTCCGCACGCCGCCTCATCTCGCGCAGCAGCGCCTCCCACTCGGGCCGGGGCACGCCGTCGTTCTCGAAGTCCGTCCGCGCCCATTCGCGGCGCTGGTCGAAGAACCGGATGTTGTCGTCCTGCTGCTCGAGCGGCCGGATCTCCCGTTCGATGAAGTCGTCCAGCTCCGTCAGCTTTCCCCTGATGTCCCGGGGAATCTCGAAGTCCATGCTCGGCAGCCCTCAGGTGTGAAGTTCGTTTCGTACGCCGGCGGTCAGACGCCCGCCTGCAACCAGGAATCGATGATCTCCGCCAGCCGGTCCGGCGCATCGAAGTGAACCATGTGACCCGCCTCGGGGATCTCGACATGGTGAACGTTGCGGAACAGCCGGGCCCGGCGATCGATCTCGTCCGGCGCCGCCGGGATCTCGTGGTCGATGCCGCCGCGGCCGCGGTAGAACTCGGCGGAACGGCCGCCGGTGACGACCAGCACCGGACAGGACACCCATGGCCAGCGTTCCTCCGCCAGCCGGCCCGACATCGTGAGTCCGGTCGTCTCTACCTGCGGATCCCACTTCCACTGCAGGCCGCCGTGCGGGTGTTCGGTCGTGCCGATCTCGACCAGCCGCCGCGCCAGCTCGTGGTCGAGGCCCGGATGGAACCGGCAGTAGAGCCGCCAGGCGTCGTCCAGGTCCACCATCGGCCGCCGGTGGCCGCCCGGCCGCAGCAGGCTCGTATGGCCGTTGCGAAGCCGAAGCCGGCGGCTGTCGACCGGCAGGTCGCCCTCGCGGAACGGCGCGCCGACGCCGTCGATGTTGACGACCCCGCCGGGCACGTCGTCGAACACCGCGGCGTAGTGACTCACGATCTGGCCGCCGAGACTGTGGCCGACCAGGACCGGGCGCTCCAGTTCGAGCTGGAAGAGCACCGCGTGCAGATCCGCGATGAAGTGAGGCAGGGCGTAGACGCCGGGCTTGCCGCTGTCGCCGTGCCCTCGCAGATCGAAGGAAACGACCCGGTAACGGTCCCGGAAGCGGTTCGCCAGCGGTTCGAACGCGAGCGCCAGATCCTGCATGCCGTGCAGCAGGACCAGGGGCCGGGCGCCCCGGTTGCCGTAGTCGTGGACCTGCAGTTCAATACCGCCCGCACCCGGGAGGCGAAGGCCCTGGGGAGACCCGTTGTCGGTTGCCATGCGGCAGCGAGGATACGACACTCGCCGCCACGGAAGCCGCGGAGCGCGGGGCGGGCGCTATGCTCGTTCGTTCAACCGCAGCGGTAGAGACCAGGACCGGCGGCGGGAAGCCTGCGGACCCGGCGACGCCGAGGAGAACCTGAACATGAACGAGTCCCCGAACGGAACCCACGCCGGAAACGGCCGCGGCAACGGGCTGTGCGGCGCCCACGGCCGCGCCCTGGTCGTCGACCTGTCGACCGGCGAACATCGTGCGGAGACCATCCCGCCCGAGGTCTTCCGCCAGTACCTCGGCGGCTACGGGCTCGGCGCCTGGCTGATGTGGAAGCACTTCCCCGCCGGCGCCGCGGCGACCGCCCCCGAGGCCTGCTTCGGCCTGGTCTCGGGACTCCTGACGGGACTCCGCACGCCGTTCTCGGGGCGGATCCAGATCGTCGGCAAGTCGCCTCTTACCGGCACCTGGGCCGACTCGAACTCCGGCGGCAGCACGGCGATCCACCTGCGGCACGCCGGCTACGACGCGCTGATCGTCCGCGGCAGAGCGAGCACGCCGTCCATCCTGGTCGTCCGCGAAGACGGCGTCGCGATCGAACCGGCCGGCGATCTCTGGGGGATGCAGATCCCGCAGGCGTTCGACGCCCTGCAGGAACGGTACGGCACGAAGTTCCGGGTCGGCGTGTCGGCGATCGGTCCTGCCGGCGAGAGCGGCGCGCGCATCGCTTCGGTGATGAACGACCGCTACCACGCCTTCGGACGCCAGGGGTTCGGCGCGGTCTTCGGGTCCAAGAACCTGAAGGCGGTCGTCGTCGACGGCGGCGAGAACACCGGAACACGGGTGCCGATCCACGACGAGAAGCGGTTCCGGGCCCTGTGCGAGGACGTCAACCGGGAGTACCGCAGCGACCTCAGTCTGCCGATGCGGCTGATGGTCGGGATGGCGAAACCGAAGAAGCGCCTCGGCTTCGTCTACCGGATGTTCGCGAAGCGGGGGATCAAGATCGAGTCGCCCCAACCGGCGATGCGCCAGTTGTGGGCGGACCGCGGCACCACCGCGGCCGTCGCCCTGTCGGTCGAGAACGGCGACGCGCCGCTCAAGAACTGGACCGGTGTCGGCGCCCGCGACTTTCCGCTTGCGAAGAAGGGCTGGAAGCTCGACGGCGCCGAAGTCGACAAGCTGATCACCCGGAAGCTGAGCTGCGGCGACTGCCCGGCGCCCTGCAAGGGCATCGTCCGGGTGAAGAGCCGGGGCCTGTCGGACGTGCGGCGCCCGGACTACGAGACGATCGTCGGCTTCGGAGCGAACATCCTCAACGACGACCTGGAACTCGTAACGGCCTGCCACGACGCCTGCAACCGCTACGGCATGGACGCGGTCAGCTCGAGCGCCACGATCGCCTGGGTGTGCGAAGCGGTCGAGCGGGGCGACCTGACGGCGGACGATCTCGACGGCATCAAGATGTACTGGGGCAACGGCGAAGGCGCTCTCGCCCTGACCGTACGGATGGGCGAAGGCGAGGGCTGCGGCGAGTGGCTGCGCCACGGCCTGGCCGCGGCCGCGCGCCACATCGGCCGCGGCACGGAGGCCTACGCGGTCCACGTCGGCGGCCAGGAGCCCGCCTACCACGACCCGCGCTTCACCTCGCTGATGGGTGTCACCTACATTTCCGATCCGACGCCAGGCCGCCACACCGCCGGCTCCGCGTCCTGGAACGAGACGTTCGGCGCTGCCTTCCCGCTGCCCGAGGCGGTCGACCGGAACGAGGTGACCATCGCCTGGAAGGGCACGAAGAACAAGGGAACGGCCCAGGCGCACTACAGCAACGCCCACCAGACGCTGAACGGACTCGGGCTCTGCATGTTCACCGGGCTGACCGGCGGCCTGCCCTGGGTCGACCTGGTCAACGCCCTGACCGGCTGGGACCTCGACCAGCGGGACCTGCTGCTCTGCGGCGAACGGATCCAGAACCTCCGGAACGCCTTCAATGTCCGCGAAGGCGTCGTGCCCTCGGACTTCAGGCCGCATGCCCGAATGCTCGGCGAGGGTGACGGGCGCCTCGACGCCGGACCGCTGGCCGGAGTCCAGGCGCCGCTGCAGCAGTTGAAGCAGGACTACTACCAGGCAATGGACTGGGATACGGAGACCGGCAGGCTCGCTCGCGGCCGCGCCGAACAGCTCGGGATGGCGGAGCTCCTGGAGGGGCATCTGGCCTGATCGCTGCTGCGCCCGGACCGAGGTCAGGAAGATCCGCCGGATGGGCATCCTCCGCCGCCTGACGGGAGCGCGCTCCCGGTCCACGATCCGGGTCCGCGTGCTGGTCCGGGGCCGCATCGGTTCCGGCTGGCACGACGTCGACCGCAGCTTCCGGCTGGCGGCGGGCGCGAGCCTTGCCGAACTGCTGGCGGCGGCCGACCGCGCCGGTGTACCGATGTCCGAGGCCATCGCGCATTCGCCCCACCTGCGCGACACCCTGATGATCAACGGCGAACGCTGCCCGCTCGACCGCAGCCGCGAACGCGAACTCCAGGACGGAGACGAGATCTACCTGCTGGCCCCGGTCGCCGGCGGCAGCGGCAGCAGCGGCGACAGCTCCGGCCGGAGCAGCTTCGAGGGACGCCTGGACACCGTCCTCCGGCGGGAGATCGGCGGCTGCGAGCGCCTTCTTGACGTCGAGCGGCTCTCGGGCGGCGCCAGCCAGGAGACCTGGCGCCTCCGGATCGAGACCTCCGAAGGGCTGCGGGACCTCTGCCTGCGGCGGTCTCCCGGCGGCGCCGGGGAGCCGGACCGCGCGGTCGAACGGAGCGCCCCCGGACTCCGCACCGAGGCGAAGCTGATGCGGGTGGCCCGTGCCGCCGGCATCCCGGAACCGGAGGTTCACTACGTCCTGGCGCCGGAAGACGAACTCGGCGCCGGCTTCGTCATGGAGTGGCTCGACGGCGTCACCCTGGGCGCGCGGATCGTCCGCTCGCCGGACCTCGCCGACATCCGCCCGAAGCTGGCCCGACAGTGCGGCGAGATCCTGGGCCGGCTGCACGGGATCGACCTGGACGCCAACGACCTCGACCGCGACCTGGAGCAGCTCGGGGCCGCCGACTTCATCGCCCAGACCCGACGCCGCTACGAGGCGATGGAAACCCCGCAGCCGATGATCGACTTCACCGGCCGCTGGCTGCTTGCGAACCTGCCCGAGTCGCCTGAACGGACGCTGGTCCACAACGACTTCCGCAACGGCAACCTGATGATCGACCGGACCGGCGTGGTCGCCGTGCTCGACTGGGAGATCGCCCACATCGGCGATCCGATGCGCGACCTGGGCTGGCTCTGCACGAACTCGTGGCGCTACGGCGCCGGCCCCGAACTTCCGGTCGGCGGCTTCGGCGCCTACGAGGACCTGTTCGCCGGCTACGAGGCGGCGAGCGACCGTCGGGTGGACCTGAGCCGGGTGCAGTACTGGGAGGTCTTCGGCTCCTGGTGGTGGGCGGTCTCGACCCTGGGCATGACCCGGCACTTCCGCCAGGGACCCGACCGCTCGGTCGAGCGGGCGGCGATCGGGCGGCGGACGACGGAGTGCCAGGTCGACTGCGTCAACCTGCTGATTCCCGGCCCGGTCGAGCTGGTCGCGCACCCGCAGGAGCCCTCGGACCCGGACATGCCGCGGCTCGACGAGCTGATCGGCGCGGCCCGCGACTTCCTGCACGGCCCGGTGCGGGACGAGACCACCGGACGGACCCGCTTCCACGCCCTGGTCGCCGGCAACGCGCTCGACATCGTCTGCCGCGATCTCGACGTCGGCCCCGAGCATCGACGCCGCGAGCACGAGCGGCTGCGGCGGCTGCTGAACGCGGAGGGTTCGCTGCTCAAGCTGCGATGGAAGCTGGTGCAGGCCATCCGGCAGGACCGGATCGCCCTCGACGACCAGGGGCTCCACGACCATCTGCGCACCACCGTCGTCAACCAGATCGCGATCGACCAGCCCGGGTACTCGGGATTCAGGACCGCCGCAGCGCGCGGGAACAGCGGCCGGGACGGGCTATAGTTCCCGCGGGCCGGCGGATGGAGGATGAGGATGAACACGACGACACTCCGAATGACGGCAACAGCCGCCCTCTGCCTGGCGCTGGCGGCAGGGTCGCTCCCGGCACAGCGGCAGCGCCGCGACACCGGACCGAGGATTCCGCCGAAGGAGGGCGTCGAGAGCATCAACCTCATCCGCACGCTCTCCCATCACCCGCCGCTGATGGAGGCGTGGGGGCCGTTCGGCGGCTACGTGCTGCGCGGCAGCACCCTTCCCGACCGCGACCGCGAGATGGTCATCCTGCGCACGGCCTGGCTCAACGAGGCCGAGTACGAATGGGGGCACCACGCGCGCGCGGCAAGGGCCGCCGGCATGACCGACGAGGAGATCCGCAACATCGCGGTCGGAGGCAACGCCGGGCCGTGGACCAGCTTCGAGCGCTACCTGCTCGGCGCCGCCGACGAGCTGCACCGGCGCTCGGCGATCTCCGAGCGGACCTGGGCCTTCCTGAAGGCCCGCTATACCGACCAGCAGATGATCGACCTCGTCTTCACCGTCGGTCAGTACCGGATGGTGTCGATGGTCCTCCGCAGCATCCAGGTCGAACCTGACGAGGGCCTGGAGCCCTTCCCCGAGGACGTGCCGAGGCCCTAGCAGTCCGTCCCCGCAGCCTCTTGCCCGCAGCTACCCGGCCAGCCGCTCCCGCACCTCGGCGAGGCGCGCGATGGACCGGACGACCCGCGCCGGGTCTTGGACCAGATGCCGCACGACGACCTCGTCGAACCCGGCGCGGCCCAGCTCGGCAAACGCCGCCGCCGCCTGCTCCGCGCCGCCGATCGTCAGAGCCTCACGAGGGAATCCGCGGTAGCCGCGGCGGAGGACTCCCGCCGCCGCCTGTTCGGCCTCGGCAGCCGTCCCGCCGATGTGGATGTCGCGCCGGATCGCGCATACGCCGACCGGGCGGCCATGGCGTTCGCAGGCCTCCCGGTAGCACGCGAGCTGCTCCGCCGCCGCTGCCGGGGTCAGGCCCGGGGCCGCCAGCCAGCCGTCTCCGAGACGTGCGGCGCGGTCGATCGCGGGCGGCGCCGAGGCGCCGATCCACACCTCGACCGGCTCCGGCGGGCACGGCGAGATGCGGGCCTCCGTCAGCCCGAACCGATCGTTCTCGCCGTCCGTCGTCACCGTCTCCCCCGCCCACAGGCGGCGCAGGATGGAAAGCGACTGCTCGAACCGGGACGGCCGCTGGCGCGGGGAGACACCCATCGCCGGGAACTGGCAGTCGGCCGGACCGATCGCGCACTGGAGGATGAACCGGCCCTGCATCAGGCTCGCCAGCGTGCCGACCTGCTCGGCGACGATCAGCGGATGCCAGAGGGGCAGCAGATAGAGGGCCCCGGCCGGCCGATCGCCCCACTCCGCGAGCATCCGGCCGAGGATCGCCGAGTTCTGGTAGTAGGGCATCGCGGTCGCGTGGTGATCGCCCACGAACAGGCGGTCCAGCCCGGCCTCGCGCGCCGCCCGCGCCCGGTCCACCATCCGCCGCGCCCCCTCGCGGGGGTCGTCCACGTTGTAGGCGCTCTGAACGGAGATGCTGACTCGCATGTCGGAAGGTCCTCGTCGCGGGCAGTGCGGAGAATGTATAGGATCGCGCGCCACGACCAACGTCCAGGAGCACTTGCGAGTCCCATGCCCGAACTGACTCTCGCCGCCGCCGCGTATCCGGCCGGAGGTCTGATCGCCGGCGTTCTCGGCGCCGCCGCCGGCATTCTGTCCGTCGTCATCGTCGCCGAGGCCGCCAGCACCGAGCCGATCCGACCCCGGATCATCCCGATCTGGATGTGGATCGCGTTCTGGATCCCGCTCGGTCTCATCCTGATCCTGACCGACATGCCGGGCTGGCTGCGAACGCTCCTGTTTGTCGTACCGATGGCGCTGACGGTCGGCCTCTTCAATCGACGAGCGGCCTGACCGCCGCGCGACGGCGGCGACGGCGACATCGTTCCAGGATCCGGCGCCGATGAACCGTGTTCTTCTTGCGGCTGCGGCGGCCGCCGGTCTGTCGGGTGCAGCCGGATCGCTGGCCGCAGCGCAGGTCGACCGGCCCGCCGCCGCGGCATCGGCGATCGGCGAGGCCCCGCAGCTCGACGGCCGGGTCCTGGACGACCCCGTCTGGCAGGGCATCGCGCCGGCTTCCGGCACGACCCAGACCCGGCCCTTCGCCGGCGAGCCGGGCACCGAGCGCACCGAAGTCCGCTTCGCGTACACCGAGGACACCCTCTTCGTCGGCGTCGTCTGCCACGACCGCACGCCGGGCGGCATCGTCATCTCGGACAGCCGCCGCGACGCCCCGCTGGACGAGACGGACAGCTTCCAGGTCATCTTCGACACCTTCCGCGACGGCCGCAACGGCTTCGTCTTCGGCACCAACCCCGCCGGCATCGAGTACGACGGTCAGGTGCTGGAAGGGGGTTCCGGCGTGTTCAGCGGCATGGGCGGCGGCGGCCGCTTCCGCGGCGCCCTGTCGGCAGGCTTCAACCTGAACTGGGACGGCGCCTGGAACGTCGTCACCGATGTCGGCGACCACGGCTGGAGCGCCGAATTCGCCATCCCCTTCCGCACGCTCCGCTATCCGCCGACCGACGTTCAGACCTGGGGTCTCAATTTCCAGCGCAACATCGCGCGCCGCCGGGAAGTCGCCTTCTGGTCCCGACTCGACCGGAATCACGACCTCGACCGGCTGACCGACGCCGGCTCGCTTCAGGGCGTCGAGCCGCCGCCCCAGCGCAACCTGAAGCTGATCCCCTACGCGATCGGCTCGAGCCGGGAGCCGCCGACAGCGGGCAGCGGCAACGAATCCGACACCGACCTCGGCGTCGACCTCAAGTACAGCGTGACCCCGAGCCTGACCCTCGACCTGACCTACAACACGGACTTCGCCCAGGTCGAGGTCGACGAACAGCAGGTGAACCTCGACCGGTTCAACCTCTTCTTCCCGGAGAAGCGGCCGTTCTTTCTGGAGAACGCCGGGCTCTTCACGGTCGGAGCGCGATCCGGGGGAAGCCGTGCGTCGGCCCGTGTCGACCTGTTCTTCAGCCGCCGCATCGGCATCGGGCCGGACGGCGAGCTGATCCCGATCGACTACGGCGGCCGCCTCTCCGGCAAGACGGGCCGCTTCAACGTCGGTCTGCTCCACATGCAGACCGCCTCGGTCGGGGGTCTCCACGGCAACAGCTACGCGGTCGCCCGGGTGAACCGCGAGCTCGGCGAGCGTTCCAGCGTGGGCGGCATCCTCGTCAGCCGGGAGGGCGCAGGCAGCCTGGCGCCAGCGAACGACACGAACCGCACCTGGGCGGTCGACGGCAAGTGGGGCGTCGGCGCCCACCACACGATCGAGGCCTGGGCCGCCCGCACCGACACGCCGGAGCTCCACGGCGGCGACAGCGCCATGCTGGTGAGCTACAACCTCGGCAAGCCGAAGTGGCGCGGGAGCTTCAGCGCCGCCGAAGCGCACGCGAACTTCAATCCGGAAGTGGGGTTCATGTCGCGGACCGAATTCCGGAACATCTCCGCCTTCGGCATGCGCACCGTCCGACCGAAGAACCTCGCCGGATTCCACGAGATCCGCCCTCATGCCTCCTACAGCGGCATCTGGGACTTCGACGATTACAAGGAATCCCAGTACATCCACCTGGACACCCACTGGGAGTGGCGCAACGGCTTCGAGATCCACACCGGCGTGAATCTGACCGAGGAGGGCGTGAAGGAGGAGTTCGAGATCGCCGACGGCTTTCCGGTCCGGCCGGGCACGTACAGCCACGACGAACTGCAGACCGTGTTCCAGACCAACCAGGCGAAGCCGCTCTCCGTCTACGTCCGCAACATCACCGGCGGCTTCTTCGGCGGCGACCGGAGCTCCACCTCGTTCACCCTGCTCGCCCGCCGCGGCGAACGACTGACGTCGGGACTCACCTGGAACCACAACGACGTGGACATCGCGTCGGGGAGCTTCGAGATCAACCTCGGCCGCCTGCGCGTCTCCTACGCCATCACCCCGCGCATGCTGGTCCAGGCTCTCGCCCAGTACAACGACCAGTCGGACAACGTTTCCACGAACCTCCGCTTCTCCTGGCTGCAGGACGCGAACACGGGCCTCTTCGTGGTCTACAACGAGGTCGACGAACTGGGCGCGCGGATTCTCCACGACCGGCCGGACCGCACCGTGATCGTCAAGTACAGCCGCCTGCTCGATGTCCTCCGCTGAGCCGTCCGCGGATCGCCGAAAGGAATCCCCGCCAATGAACCCACGCGACCTGCGCGTCTACTTCTCGTTCCGTTCTCCCTTCTCCTGGTTCGCCTTCCACCGGATCGTGACCACCGGCGTACTGGACTGGAACGAGATCGATGCGATCCCGATCTTCCCCTTCGGCAAGGGCGCCTCGCTCTCGGCCGGACGCGCCAAGTCGGCCTACATCCGCCAGGACGCGGAGCGCATCGCAAGGGCCTACGGGCTGCCGATGACCTGGCCCGAGGGCAGCGACGAACCGGACTGGTTCCCGCCGCATCAGGTGTACCTCTGGGCTCGCGAGCAGGGCAAGGCGGTCGCCTATGCCCGCGAGGCGTTCCTCGCCCGGTTCGGACGCGGCCTCGACCTCGGCGACAACGAGACGATACGAGCGGCCGCCGAAGCCGCCGGGCTCGACGGGGACGCGGCGTTGACCGCCGCACACGCCCCCGAGTGGAAGGACGCGGTGCTGGCCGGGTTCGCCAGTACGCGGGATGACGGCGCCTTCGGTGTGCCGCTCTTCATCTTCCGCGGCGAGAGGTTCTGGGGAAACGACCGCCTCGACTGGTTGCTGCGCGAAGTCCGCCGCGCCGAAGATCTGCCGCCGTCCGACCTGGCGGCCGATCCCCTGGCGCCTGTCTTCGTGCCCTGACGGAAGCACGGCGGAGGCGGCCTGCGCGGACCGGCGGAGCAGGCCGGCGATCAGGACGTCAGGACGGCGCCGCGCCAGCGGCCACCCCGCCCACGATCACCACGCAAGGCGGCGCGACCCGCCCGGAGAACGACCCCGAGACGAGCGCGTCGAGGGTGCATGCGCTGACCCGCTGGCCGGGACCGCTGGCCTGCTCGACGATCGCGACCGGCGTCGACGCGCTGCGTCCGGCGGCGACCAGGCCGGCGCCGATCCGTTCCAGGCTGCGCGCCGCCATCAGCACGATCACCGTGTCGACGCCGGCCAGGCCGCCCCAGTCGGGCTCGACGCCTTCCGCGTTGCGCGCCGAGACGACCGCGAAGCTCCGGGACACTCCCCGATGCGTCAGCGGAATCCCGGCCAGCGCCGGCGCCGCGACCACGCTGCTCACGCCCGGCACGACCTCGCAGGGCACGCCGGCCGCGGCGCAGGCCTCGATCTCCTCCCCGGCCCGGCCGAAGACCACCGGGTCGCCGCCCTTTAGGCGAACGACCGCCGCTCCCGCCCGGGCGCGCTCGATCATCAGCCGCTCGATCCGCCGCTGCGCGGCCTGCACCTGGTCACCGGGCCGCTTGCCGACATCGACGATCTCGGCCCCGGTCCTGGTTTCCGCCAGCAGCTCCGGCGCCGTCAGCCGGTCGTGGAGCACGACATCCGCCGCGCGCAGCCGTCTGAGCCCGCGCAAGGTGATCAGCTCGGGGTCGCCCGGCCCGGCCCCGAGCAGGGTCACCCGACCCGGCGCGCTCATTTTCCCTCCGGCTCGGCCGACACACCCATGATCCGCTCGGCCCGCTCGCGGGCGGCGGCCGCCCGGCCCGCGCGGAACAGCGCGAGCACATCGGAGTCGACGAGCTCGTACCAGCGCCGGCGCCGCTCCCCGAACTCGGGCACCGCCCTCAGGAGCGGCGCCCGGAACCTGCCGGCCAGTTCGAGGAACGCCCGGTACTCGGGCCCCAGCTCGCGCTCGAGCCGCTCGCGCAGGCGCACGGCCAGGGCCGGAGCGCGCCCGGAAGTCGAGATGGCGACAACGAGGTCGCCGCGGCGGACGAGCGCCGGCATGATGAAGCTGCAGTGGTCGAGGTCGTCCTCGACGTTGGCGAAGATGCCCCGCCGCTCCGCCTCGGCGAAGAACGCCGCGTCCGCCGACGCCTCGCCGGGCTCGGCCAGGGCCAGGGCCGCGCCCGACAGATCCCCGTCACGGAAGGGCCGGGCGATGTGCTCGATTTCGGCGCTCTCGACCAGGCGCGCCAGCTCGGGCGTCAGTTGGGGAGCGATGACAGAGACCCGGGCCCCGCACCGAAGCAGACCGGCAACCCTGCGCGCCGCCACCGGACCGCCGCCCTTGACGACGACCCGCCGCTCGGCGAGCGAGAGGTGGACCGGATACCAGGAAGGCGGCTGAGCGGCGCCGCTCAACGCGGCTGCAGCACGTGAAGCCCGCACTCCTTGCCGGACTGGGACTCCCACCACCAGCGGCCGCCGCGCGCCCCCTCGCCGGGACGGGACGGACGGGTGCAGGGTGCGCAACCGATCGTGCGGTAGCCGCGGTCGTAGAGCGGATGGTAGGGCACGCCCCGCTCGTGAATGTAGGACCAGACCTGCCCCTCGGTCCAGTCCAGCAACGGACAGACCTTGAACAGGCGGCCCTTCGACCGGGTCACGCGATCGACCTCGACCTTGTTCAGCAGGTCGCGGGTCGGCGTCTGGTCCCGCCGCAGACCGCTCAGCCAGGCCGGGGTACGGGCCAGCGCCCGGCGCATCGGCTCGACCTTCCGCACGTTGCAGCAGCGCTGCCGCCCGGCAACGGACGCGTAGAAGAGGTTGGGGCCCTCCCGCCGGACCAGGCGCGCAAGCTCGGAGGCGCGGGGCGCCACCATCTCCACCTCCAGGTCGTAGTGCGACCGGACATGCTCGATGTGCCGATACGTCTCCTCCGGCAGGCGGCCGGTATCCAGGGTCACGACCCGCGTCGGCAGGCCGAGCCGATGGCACATGTCGAGGAGGACCATTCCCTCCGCCTGGAACGAGGTCGCCAGCGTCAGCTCGCGGCCCCAGCGGCCATGAGCCCATTTCAGCACCTGCTCAGGGCTCGCCGGTTCCAGCTCGACCGCCCAGCCCAGGACGCAGAGGTCGGCGTCGGCCGCGGGAACGGGAAACTCGGGGACGGCGCCGCCGAACCCGGGCTGAGTTCCGGTATGACCTGTCGGCCCGCTCATTTGTGACAAATACGATCACAAATGTCTCCGGGTTGCAATGAAGCACCGATGACGCACCGCATACGCGCCGCCAGCGGCGGCCCGCGGTGAATGTGCGCATGGCGCCGCAAGCCATCCGGCGCCCGCCGGCAAGGCCGCAGTGACGTCAGAGGGACCGCAGCGCCGCCACCAGCGCCTCCAGGTCCGCACGGTAGTTGTACACGTGCGGCGCGACGCGAATCGCGTCGCCGCGAACCGACACGAAGACACCGGCTGATCGCAGCGCCGCCACGGCCTCCTCGGCCTCCAGACCTCGAGCACTGCGGAGGCCGAACAGGTGAGCGCAGCGCCAGGCCCGGTCCTCCAGCTCGAAACCCGTCTCGCGAAGGACATCCTCGAACGGCGCGAGCAGATCTTCGCAGTACTGCTGGACACGTTCCGGCCCCCATGCGAGCACCATGTCGAGGGCCGCGTTCAGCATCGGCACCTGGATCTGGTTGCTGCGTTCGCCCACGTCGTAGCGCAGGGCGCCCGGTCGGTAGGAATCGACGTATTCGATCTGTCCCGCCACGAAGCGATCGCTGCCCTCGCGCGCCGCCCAGGGTTCCTCCAGCGGCACACCGTCGTCGAAGCGCTCGCCGAACCAGGCCAGGCCGCTCTGGTAGGGGCCGAACAGGGTCTTGTAGGCGGCAACGACGAGCGCATCGGGCGCCGCCTCCTCGACGTCGAACGGCAAGGCGCCGATCGACTGGGTGCCGTCGATGACGAACGCGGCGCCCACCTCGCGAACGCGCCGGCCGATCAGCGCGATGTCGAACCGTGTGCCGTCCGCCCAGTGAACGATCGGGATTGCCACCACTGCCGTCCGGCGGTCGATCGCCCGCAGCAACCGTCGGTGCCACGCCGCACCCGGAGTCGGTCTGCCCTCGGCGGAGCGCTCGACGACGCGAAGTTCCGCACCGTTCTCCCGCGCCTTCCGCATCCAGGCGTAGACGTTGCTCGGAAACTGCCCGCCCAGGATGACGATGTTCTGACCGCTCGCGACCGGCAGGTTGCGCGCGGCGGTGGCGATGCCGTAGGACACCGCCGGGATGATCGCCACCCGCGTCGGGTCGGAACTCCCGATCAGCCGCGCAAACCGCTCGCGCAGCGCGTCCGTCTCGACGAAGAAGTCGTCCGCCGCCATCCTGGACGGATCCCGGCGGCGCGCCATTCCGCGCCGGCCCGCCTCTTCGACCTCACGGGCCAGCGGCGCCATGTACGCGCAGTTCAGGTAGTGAACGTGCGCCGGCAGGGAGAACAGGTTGCGCTGGCAGTCGAGCACGGGCCGCGATCCTATGCGTTCGCGCCGGCCTTCCTGCACCATCGCAATCACTGCAGGCCGCGGCGAGCGCCAGGAGCGGGAGTTGGCGCCGCGACTGGCGATTCCATGGCACAATCCGCGGCGTTCTGTCCGATCAGCTTCACTCTTCCGACCCCGGCCATCCCGTCGCCGGACCTTCCGGTTCCGGCGCCGACGGGCCGCTGCTCGAAGGCGTCCGCGTCGTCGAGCTGGCGACGATCGTCATGGCGCCGTCGGCCTGCGCGATCCTGTCGGACTTCGGCGCCGAGGTGATCAAGATCGAGGCGCCCGGGCGAGGCGACCTCTACCGCTACTTCCAGGACCTCCCCGGCATGCCGGATTCGGAGATTCCCTACTGCTTCCTGCTCGACGACCGGAACAAGAAGAGCGTCGTGCTCGACCTCAAGCAGGACGACGGGCAGGCGGTCGCCCACCGGCTCATCGAGACCGCCGACGTGTTTCTGACGAACTGCCACAACTCCGTGCTCGAGGCGCTCGGCATGAACTGGGGCCGGCTGCAGAAGATCAACCCGCGGCTGGTGTTCGCCCACGGCACCGGCTACGGCCACACCGGACCGGAGGCCGAGAAGCCGGGCTACGACCAGGTCTGCTACTGGACCCGCTCCGGGCTCGTCTCCACCTTCTCCCCGGTCGACGGCCATCTCGGTTCGCTCGGCTGCGGCACCGGCGATCATCCGACCGGCGTCACCCTGTTCTCGGCCGTCCTCCTGGGTCTGATGAAGCGCGGCCGCACCGGAGCCGGTTCCTACGTGACGACCTCCCTGCTCGCGGCCGGGGCCTGGGCCAACGCCTGCGCCATCCAGGCCCGGCTGGTCGACGCCGAGTTCCATCCGAAGCGGCCGCGCGAACGGACGATGAACTTCGGGCAGCTCTACTACCGCACCCGCGACGACCGTCTGCTCAAGCTGAGCATCGTCGAGCAGGACCGCGACTGGGAGCGCTTCTGCAGCGCCCTCGACCGCGACGATCTGATCGACGACGAACGCTTCTGCACCACGCCGGAACGGAACGAGAACATGCCGGAGTTCGTCGCCCTGCTCGACGCCGAGTTCGCCGCACGGAAGTTCGCGGACTGGAGCGAACGCCTCACCCGTCACGAGATCCCCTACAGCCTGGTGTCGGAGGTCGACGACGTCGCGAACGACGAACAGCTCGAGGCGATCGGGATGTTCCGCGATCTCGATCACCCCCGCTACGGCCGTCTGCGCACGGTCGACAGCCCCGTGTTCGTGCACGGCGAGGACAAGGTGGCGCCGCAGGCGGCGCCGGAACTGGGCGAGCACACGGGCGACCTGCTGCGGGAGCTCGGGCTGGACGCCTCCGAGATCTCGAGCCTGGCCCGAGCCGGCGTCATCGCGGGCCGTCTCTGAGCCGTTCCGGCTTCCGGCGAAACCGACCCGGGCAGCCTGACCGCAACTGCGGATAGAATCCTCCGCTCAGCCCGACCGCTCCATTTTGCCGGCAGTTCAGGAGACGCTCATGGACTTTCAGGACTCACCGCAGGAAGCCGCCTTCCGCGCCGAAGCCCGCGCCTGGCTGGAAGCGAACGCCGGACCCCTGCCGCCCGACGGTGCGTCGCGCTACACCGGTCTGCCCGAGCAGGAGGGCCTGGCCGCCGCCAGGGCGTGGCAGCAGAAGAAGTACGACGCCGGCTGGGCCTGCATCACCTGGCCCGGGGAACACGGCGGCCGCGGCGCGACCTTCATGGAGGGCGTGATCTGGGACCAGGAAGAGGCCGGGTTCGACGTCCCGACCGGCTACCTGGGCATCGGCCACGGCACCTGCGCGCCGGCGATCATGGCCCACGGCACGGAAGAACAGAAGCGCCGCTACCTGCCGAAGCTGGCGAGCGGCGAGGAGGTCTGGTGCCAGCTCTTCTCCGAGCCCGGCGCCGGCTCCGACCTGGCGGGGCTCCGCACCCGCGCCGAGCGCGACGGCGACGAGTGGGTGGTCACCGGCCAGAAGGTCTGGAACTCGGGCGCCCACTACGCCGACTGGGGCATCCTGGTCACGCGCCACGATCCCGACGTGCCCAAGCACAAGGGACTGACATTCTTCGTCGTCGACATGAAGTCGCCGGGCATCGACCCGCGGCCGATCCGGCAGATCCCGGGCACCTCCGAGTTCAACGAGGTCTTCCTGCAGGGCGTCCGGATCCCCGACCACAACCGCCTGGGTGAGGTCGGCGCCGGCTGGCAGGTGGCGATCACCACCCTGATGAACGAGCGCCACAGCAGCTACCAGATGACCCCCGACTGGAGCGACGCGCTGCGCCTTGCCTCGGAACTCGAGATCGACGGTGAACCGGCGGCATCCCGGAGTTCCGTGCGCGAGCGGATCGCCGACTGGTACGTCCAGTGCCGCGGCGTCGAGCTGACCTTCATGCGAACGCTCACCGCCATTTCCCGGGGCAGGCAACCGGGACCGGAGAACTCGATCGCCAAGGTGATCACCGCCAGTGCGCGCCAGGACATCGCATCCTTCGCCGCCGATCTCCTCGACACCGCCGGCGCCGTCAGCGGACGGGCCGACGCTCCCTCGGCGGGAATGTTCCAGCGCGCCTACCTCGCCGCGCCGGGCATGAGGATCGCCGCCGGCACCGACGAGATCCTGCGCAACATCATCGCCGAGCGGGTCCTGACCCTGCCCGGCGAGATCCGGGTCGACCGCGACCGGCCGTTCAGCGACATTCCGACCGGCGCCTCCTGACGCCGCCGGCAGAGCCGGCCAGGGGCACAGGGCCAGCAGACCGGCGCCGGCCTCAGCTCGCGACCTCGCTCTCGCTGCCGGGAAACAGCAGACGGGCGATCCGGGTCTGGGAACGGTGGACGAACAGGATGACCTGATCGTTCGGCCGGAGCATGTTGCTGCGCTCCGGCATGAACACGCGGTCGCCGCGGACGACCGCACCGACGATCAGGCCGCGGGGCGCCTGGAGGTCGGCCAGGGTGGCGCCGGCGGCCGGGCTCGCCTCGTGGATCACGCGCTGGACCACCTGGACGGCTCCGTCCGCCAGGGTGACCAGGTTCGCCTTGTACCCGTTGGCAACGAAGTCGCACACGTGGTTGATCGCGAGCGAGTGCGGAGAGACCAGTTCCACCTCGCCGACCCGCTTCCAGAGCCGGCTCGTGGTGTGGTGGATGAGCGCCACCACCCGGCGCACCCCCAGCTCCTGTGCGATCAGGCCGGCCACCACATTGCTGTCGTCATGGCTGGTGGCGGCGATCAGCACGTCGGCCCGTCCGAGCCCCTCGCTCTCCATCGTCGCGGCGTCGATCGGATCGCCGTGCAGCACCTCGACATCGGGGAACGACTGGGCAAGGAACTCGGCCTGGCGGCGATCCGGCTCGACCCAGCGCAGGCGCTTGACCTCGTTGCGCAGCGCCTTGACCACCGCGACCGCGGCCGGACTGCCGCCGGCGACGGCCACCGTATGCGGCCGCTCGAGCCGTGACGCAAACAGTTCCTCCACCTTGCGGGCGGACTGGGTGCGGCACAGGACCATCGCGAGATCGCCGGGCGCCGCCTGCAGGTCCGGCCCCGGAATCGACAACTCATGCTCGCCGTCGAAGTAGCCGACGATGCGCGCGCCCTCGGGGAGCTCCAGTTCGCTGAGCGGCAACTGGTCCACCTTGCTGCCTTCCTGCACCTGGATGGTGCGCAGCTCGAAGCGGCCCCGCGCCAGGTAGTCGACCTCGTGGGTATGGTGGCCGAGCACGATGTTGAGGATCGCGTTGGTCGCCAGGCTCTGCGGCGAGAGCAGGAGATCCGCCGCAAACAGCCGCTCGAAGGAACGCCGGTAGACGGTCAGGTCCTCGGACGTGTCGAGACGCACGACGCAGCGCTTGGCGCCCAGGCTGCGGGCGATGGTCGAGGCCACCAGATTCGCCTCCTCCGAGGAGGACGCGGCGATGAAGAGCTCCGCCTGATCGACGTTCGCCCGTTCCAGCACCGCCTGGTGGGCGCCGTTGCCGACGACGAATGCAGCGTCGAGCTCCTCCTCGATCCGTTCGCCCTTGCCGGGATCGACGTCGATGAGGGTCAGACTCCTCCCTTCCCTGCCGAAGGCCTCCGCGATATGGAACCCCATGTCGCCGATCCCCATCACGCAGAAGTGCTCGTTCGCGCTCATCGGCGCAGGAGCATAAGCCACGCACAGGCCGCTGTCGGACCTCTGCCGGCGATTCGGCGTCTGCTACGGTTGCCGCTTTCCCGCAGGGACCGGGGCCTGCGCGGCCCCGATCGAGGAAACGTCGTGAGCGAGCTGAAGACCAGGCTGAACGATGCCAGCGTCGAGGCGTTTCTCGCCGGCGTCGAGAACGACCGCCGACGCGAGGACAGCCTGGTCCTGCTCGATCTGATGAAGCGCGTCACCGGCAGGGAGCCGAGGATGTGGGGGTCGTCGATCGTCGGCTTCGGCAGCTACCGCTACGAGTACGCAAGCGGCCGCTCCGGCGACTGGCCGCGGACCGGCTTCTCGCCGCGCAAGCAGAGCCTGACCGTCTACGTGATGCCCGGCTTCGAGCACTGCGGCGACCTGCTGTCCAGGCTGGGCAAGCACCGCACCGGCAAGTCCTGCCTCTACATCAACAGGCTTGCCGACGTCGACATGGACGTCCTCGAGCACCTGGTCCGGCGGTCGCTCGACACGATGCGCGAGAGATACCCGGAGGAACGAGGAGAGGAATGAACTACGAACGGATCCTGGTGGAGCGAGACGATCATCTCGCGATCGTCAAGCTGAACCATCCGGAGGTCCTCAACGCCACCGACGCGCAGATGATCGGAGAGCTGAAGGACGCCGTGCTGACCATCCGCGATCCCGCCAGCGGCGTCCGCGCCCTCCTGCTCACCGGAGTCGGCCGGGCCTTCTGTTCCGGCGCCAACCTCTCGGGCCGGGGCGATCAGACCCGGGACGGCGCCGCACCGACGGCCCGCGAGAACCTGAGAGACAACTACCATCCCCTGCTGCTCTCGCTGCGCGACCTGAACGTGCCGATCGTCACCGCGGTCCACGGCGCCGCCGCCGGAGTCGGCATGAGTTTCGCGCTGATCGGCGACCTGGTCTGCGCCTCGAAGCAGGCGTTCTTCCTCCAGGCGTTCGCGCGCATCGGCCTGGTGCCGGACGGCGGCGCCACCTTCATGCTGCCTCGCCTGATCGGCTGGGGGCGTGCCGTCGAGCTGTCGATGCTGGCCGAACGTCTGCCCGCCGAGCAGGCCCATGAATGGGGCCTGGTGAATCGGCTCTATGAAGACCAGGAGTCCCTGATGACGGGTGCAACCGAACTGGCCCGGCGTCTCGCC
This sequence comes from Thermoanaerobaculia bacterium, assembly GCA_965116145.1. Classification (GTDB taxonomy): domain Bacteria; phylum Acidobacteriota; class Thermoanaerobaculia; order Multivoradales; family Multivoraceae; genus Multivorans. The sequence goes on along the minus strand of OZ220482.1, from coordinate 3,622,109 downwards.
AACGGCCCGCGGTCGCTCGCCCTGATCCGCAGGGCCTACTGGTCCACGTGGCAGAACGCGTACGAACAGCAGCTCGACCTGGAAGCGCAGCTCCAGGCCGAGGCCGGCGCCACCGAGGATTCCCGCGAGGGGGTCCTGGCCTTTCTCGAGAAGCGCCCGGCGCAGTTCAAGGGCCGCTGACCGCCATGCGCGCCCGCACCCCCCGTGCAGCCGGCGGACTGCTCGTCGTCCTCGTCGCGAGTGCGGCGGCGCCGGGCGCCCAGGAGCCGGTCGAGTGGCGCCACTACGCCGCCGACCGCGCCAGCACCAAGTACTCGTCGGCGGATCGGATCGACGCCGGCAACGTGTCCGGGCTCGAGGTCGCCTGGCGCTGGACGACACCGGACGGCGGCGTCGACACCCGGGCAGCCCGCGGCGACATGAAGGGCACGCCCCTGATGGTGAACGGCACGCTCTACGCCGTATCGGCGCTGAATCTGGTGAGCGCGATCGACCCCGCGACCGGCGAGGAGCTCTGGACCTACGACCCGAAGGCCTACGAACGCGGCACGCCGACCCACGGCGGCTTCACGCAGCGCGGTGTCGAGTTCTGGGAGCACCGCGGCATGGAACGGATCGTTCTGGTCACCGGCACGCACCAGCTCGTGTCGCTCGACGCCAGGACCGGCGAACCGGACCTCGAGTTCGGCGAGGCCGGCATGGTGGACATGCGCGGCGACATCGGCGAACCGGACCAGATGCGGGAGACCGGCGCGAACTCCCCTGCCGTCGTATGCGGGGACACGATCCTCATGGGCATGGTGGTCGGCGACTTCGGGCTGACGCAGCGGATGCCGGCGGGTCACATCCGCGGCTACGACATCCGCACCGGCCGCAGGAAGTGGACGTTCCACACGGTGCCCCAGGACGACGAGCCCGGCGCCGAGACCTGGTACGACGAGTCCTGGCGCTACTCGGGCAACAGCAACGTCTGGTCCTGGATGAGCTGCGACGAGGAGACCGGCTGGGTCTACTTCGGGACCGGCACGCCGACCAGCGACTACTACGGCGGTCACCGCCACGGCGACAACCTCTACGCCGAGAGCCTGGTCGCGCTGGACGCCGCAACCGGCGAGAAGAAGTGGCACTTCCAGGCGGTGCGTCACGGGCTCTGGGACTACGACTTTCCCTGCGCCCCGATCCTGATCGACATCGAGGTCGACGGCGAGCGGATCGAAGCGGTGGCCCAGGTCAGCAAGCAGGCCTTCACCTACGTCTTCGACCGGAAGACGGGCAAGCCGGTCTGGCCGATCGAGCAACGCAAGGTCCCCGAGAGCACCGTTCCCGGCGAGTGGACCGCCAGCATGCAGCCCTTCCCCACCCGGCCGCCGCCCTTCGACCGCCAGGGCGTGCGCGAGAGCGACCTGATCGACTTCACGCCCGAACTCAACGCCGCGGCGATCGGCATCTACCGCAGGACACTGCTCGGCGGCCCGCTGTTCACGCCGCCGATCGTCGCCGGCAACAACGGCAAGGAAGCGATGGCGCAGCTCCCCGGGCAGGCCGGAGGGGCGAACTGGGGCGGCGCCGCCGCGGACCCGCGAAGCGGAGTGCTCTTCGTGCCGTCACAGACCCGCCTCGGCACGATGGCGCTGACCCCGCCGACCGACCGCCAGCGCTCCGACCGCAACTACCTGCCGGCCTTCACCTTCCCGGCCGGACCGGAGGGCCTGCCCCTGGTCCGGCCGCCGTGGAGCCGGCTCACAGCGATCGACCTGAACCGGGGCGAGATCGTCTGGCAGACGCCGCTGGGAGACGGCCCGCGCGGCCATCCGGCGCTGGCCGATCTGGACCTCGGGCCGCTCGGCGCCTGGCCGCTTGCGGGCCTGACGCCCGGCTGGCCGATGGCGACCCGGACCCTGGTCTTCGTCGTCACCGCCGAACAGCAGCCCGGCAACTACGCGCCGCGCGGCCCCTCGACCGGCTTCCTCTACGCCTTCGACAAGGCGGCCGGCGACCAGATCTGGCGTACCGAACTGCCGGCGACCCCGGGCGGCGGCCCGATGACCTACATCGCCTCGGACCGCCAGTTCATCGTCGTACCGGTCGGCGAACGCGGCAAGGAGCACTCCCTGGTCGCCTACGCGCTGCCGGTCGGTCAGGACTCAGCGGCGCCCTGACAGACGGGCGTCCGGCGGATCGTCGATCCACTCCGCCGCCTGCTCCCAGCCGTCGTCGAACACGGTGCCGCGGATCGGCCGCCGGCGCAGCGGGCCGTGACGTCCCAGGGGCTTGCCGATCGTGATCGTGAGCGACAGCTCGACGTTCTCCGGCACGCCGAGAATCTCCCGCAGCTCCTCCGCCACGGCATGGTGCCAGCCGCTGAAGCAGGCGCCGTAGCCCAGGGCACGCGCCATCAGGAACAGGTTCTGACAGGCCGGGAAGATCGACGCGCCCTCCGAGTGGTTCAACGGCCGATAGCGGACGTAGCAGGCGATGACAATCGCCGGAATCTGCTCGAAGTGGTCGACGTAGTGCTGGATCGCCCGGTTGGCCCGCGACTTCGGCGAGTCCGGATCGGCGGCGGAGCCCCGGTTCCAGCCTTCCTCCTCCATCTTGCGCCGCCAGCCGCTACGGAAGGACTCTCCCAGCAGGCGTCGGGCCCGCCGCGCGCGGGGACCGTCGCGCAGGACGATGAAGCGGTAGGGCTGCCGGTTCGTGCCGGACGGCGCCCGACTCGCGGCGTAGAGGATGCGCGCCAGATCCTCGTCGGGAACGGGATCCGGACGGTAGCGCCGCACCGAGCGTGCGGTGGCCAGCAGTTCGAAGAAGCCCTCGGCGTCCATGCCCATGCGCGGCGGCGATAGTATCGCCGCCGACGCCATCGACCCGGACTGCCAGCGGCCAGGCAAGGCCGCCGACCTCAGAGGACTCGCCGATGCACAGCAGACTCGCCCGCCGCCTTCTCGCTCTGGCCATTCTCCTGGCCGCCTCCGCCGCGTCCGCCCAGCGCAGCCAACTGGAGCTGCAGGTGGTCGACATGGCAGGCGCCGAGATCGGCCCCGTCAACGTCACCGTCTATTCGCCCGAAGGCAAGATCGTCGAGCAGACCGCCACCCGCAAGAACGGCCGCCTCCGGCTTCGCCTGGCGCCGTCGGAGGCGCCCTACAGGCTGCTGCTGCAGAAGGAAGGACACCCGGACCGCGAGCTCGAGGTGGAGGTCGTCAAGGGCCGGGACCGGACCCTGACCGCCCAGCTCTGGGACGAGGAAGCCGCGGCGAAGCAGCAGGCGGTCGACGCCTTCAACAAGGGCATCGAGCGGATCCGGGCCGGCGATACGAGCGGCGCCCTGTCGCACTTCACGAAGGCGGCGGAGCTCGATCCGACGATCGCGGACGCCCAGCGCACGAGGGCCGCCATCCTGCACAGCCTCGGACGACTCGACGAGGCACTCGAGCCGGCGAGCCGCTTTCTCGAGATCGAGTCGATGACCTCGGACTTCGCGCCCATGTTCTTCGACATCTTCGCCGCCGCCGGAGATCCCCGCGCGGAAGAAGCGAAGCAGTTGGCGATCGAGGCCGGCAATGGCGCCGATCTCGCTCCGAGCGTGTTCCTGCAAGGTGTCCAGGCGATCCGCAAGGGCGACGAGGACCGCGCCGTGGAGCTCTTCCGCGAGGCGGTGTCGCTCGACCCGAAGCTGCACCAGGCCTACCGGAACATCGGAACGGTTCATTTCAACGACCAGAAGTACGAGGAGGCCCTGATCGAGCTCGACCGCACCCTGGAGCTCGACCCGAAGAACCAGGAAGCCCTGCGGATGCAGTACTTCTCCTTCGCCTCGCTGGGCCGCCTGGAGGACTCCATCGAAGCCGGCAGGGCGTGGCTCGAGGTGAACCCGACCGCCGGCGCCCAAGTGCAGCACCAGGCCGAACAGTTCTTCCAGGACGAGGCCTACGGCAACGCGAAGCTCTACGATCAGTCGCTCATCGCCTGGGACGACAACCATCCGCGCGCCCACCTCCGGCTCGGCGTGATCTACCGCCGCAGCGCCGACGGCAGTCTGGCCCGGCAGCACCTGACCCGATACCTGGAGACCGCGGACGCGGACGCGAAGGGCCTGCCGCAGGCGCACTACGAACTCGGCATGCTGGCCATCAACACGGGCGACAAGGACGCAGCCCGCGAACACCTCGGCAAGTTCCTCGAACTGGCCCCGGACGACGAAGACGCCGACGTGGCGCGCACCGCCCTGGAACAGTTGTAGCTGCAGCCGGACCGCCCGCCGGCCATCCGGTCGGCAACGGCTCCCGGGTCAGCGGCCGCCGGCGGCGCGGACGAGACCTGGCAGCTTGTGGCAAGGATGCGTGTCGTACCGAGAACGGTCGGGCGCCCGTCCGGCAATGCGCGAAGTTCACGCATATCGGGGCATATGTGAGCGAAGAGCAACGCAGCCGGACGGGGCGCAGCGCGACCTTGCCACGGGCTGCCAGGCCGCGGAGCCAAGGGCAGACAGCCACCTGCCCCTGGTTCCCGGGGATCCACCTCTGCTCTGGTGGGCAGGCCATGCGGCGTTCACCGGAAATCGTGGCTCGGGATCCGTTCCAGGCGGTCGATGGGCCAGAACCTGTCCGCCTTGACCGACAGTGAGCCGTCCTTCTTCTGCAGGACACCCTCGACGATCAGGCCGGAGGCCGAGACGATCGTGCGGCGGTGCTTTCTGAGCTGGTCCGGCATGACAACTGCCTGGCTCATTCCGGTCTCGTCCTCAAGCGTCAGGAACAGGAGGCCGCGGGCGGTGCCGGGGCGCTGGCGGACGATGACGGAGCCGGCGGTGCGCAGTCTCCTGCCGGCGGGCCGGTCCTGGAGCCTGGCGGCGGGTACGACGTTGCGGCGGTCGAGCGCCCGGCGGTAGTACTCCATCGGGTGGGGGCCGGTGGTGATCGAGGCGATGCGCAGGTCGGCGGCGGTCTCTTCCATCGGCGTCATCTCGGCAAGCGGCGACGGCGCGGCGGTCGTGAGATCGGCGAACAGGGGTCCCTTCGGCTTCGCGACCTGGGCCGCCTGCCACAGGGCGGTGCGGCGGCCGAGGCTCTCGCGGGGCGGACGGCGCCGGTCGGGCAAGGCGCGCCGGCCTTCCGCGGCCTCGACTGCGGGCGCGGGCGCGCCGCCGGCAGCCGGCCCCGCCAGCCCCGACAGGGCGCCGATGGACGCCAGGGCGGCGAGTTCCGACCGCCGCAGCCGGCAGCGCTCGGCCAGATCCTCGATGCGCACGAAGCGCCGCGCCGCCTGCTCGGCCTCGATCCGTTCGGCCGCTTCGCGCCGCAGCCCCTTGACGTAGCGCAGCCCGAGCCGGATCGCGCCCGGCGGGGGCGGTTCCTCGCCTGCAGCACTCGGGTTGTCGGCGCCCTCCGGCCGGTCCTGCCAGCGGCACCGCACCCCCGACTCGTTGACGTCGATCGGCAGGACGACGCTGCCCGCACGCTGCGCCTCGCGGACCAGGGTCACCGGGTGGTAGAAGCCCATCGGCCAGGCGTTCAGCAGCGACAGGAAGAAGGCGGTCGGATGGTGGCGCTTGAGGAAGGCGCTGGCGTAGGCGATCAGGGCAAAGCTGGCGGAGTGCGATTCGGGGAAACCGTAGAGCGCGAACGAGGTGATCGCCTTGACGATCTGCTGCTGGGCGTCACCCGTGATGCCGCGTTCGTTCATGCCCGAGCGCAGCCGCTGTTCGATTTCCTGCATCCGCTCGACGGACCGCTTGAAGCCCATCGCGCGCCGCAGATCCTCCGCTTCGCCGCCGGTGAAGCCGGCCGCAACCATGGCGATCTTCAGGATCTGTTCCTGGAAGATCGGCACGCCGAGGGTGCGGCGCAGGATCGGTTCGAGCAACGGATGGGGGTAGGTGACCTCCTCACGGCCCGTCCGGCGCTCGAAGAAGGGGTGGGCCATGCCGCCGACGATCGGGCCGGGGCGGATGATCGCGATCTGGATCACCAGGTCGTAGAACCTGAGAGGCTTGTGCCGCGGCAGGGACGCCATCTGGGCCCGACTCTCGATCTGGAAGACCCCGACCGTGTCGGCGCGGCAGATCATCTCGTAGACCTCCGGGTCGTCGGGCGGCAGGTGGGCGAGGTCGATCTCCGCGCCTTCGTGCCGGCGGATCAGGGGCACGGCTTCCTCCAGCGCGTTCAGCATGCCGAGGCCGAGCAGGTCGACCTTGATCAGCCCCAGATCGGCGCAGTCGTCCTTGTCCCACTGGACGATGACCCGGTTGTCCATCGCCGCCGGTTCGAGCGGGACGATCTCGTCGAGCCGGCCGGCGCACAGCACCATGCCCCCCGAGTGCTGGCTCAGGTGGCGGGGGTGGTTCTGAAGCTGCCGCCACAGCCGGACGAAGAGCTGAATGCGCCGATCGCGGGGATCGAACCCGAGCTCCGTGAGTTCCTCGTCCATCTCCTTGCTGTCGCCGCGGGCGAGGTCGTAGTGCCAGTGGCCGAGCCCCTTGGCCAGCCGGTCGACCTGGGACTTCGAGCACCCCATCGCCCTTGCCGCCTCGCGGGCGGCCAGCCGGTCGCGGTACGTGATCACGTTCGCGGTCATCGCCGCGCCGTGCCGGCCGTAACGCCGGTAGACGTACTGGATGACCTTCTCGCGCTGGTCGCCGGACGGCAGATCGATGTCGATGTCCGGCCACTCGCCGCGCTCCTCGGACAGGAACCGCTCGAACAGCAGATCCATCTTCACCGGGTCGACGGCGGTGATCGAGAGCGCATAGCAGACGGCGGAGTTGGCGGCCGAGCCGCGCCCCTGGGCGAAGATCCGCTGTTCCCGGCAGAAGCGGACGATGTCCCAGACGATCAGGAAGTAGCCGGCGAGATCGAGCTTCCCGATCAGCGCGAGCTCCTTCTCGAGCTGCGCACGGGCGCGGGCGTCAAGCGGCCGGAAGCGCTCCCGGGCGCCCTGCCAGGTCAGCTTGCGGAGCCAGGAGATCGCCGTTTCGCCGCTCGGCACGGGGTAGTCCGGGAAGCGGTAACCCAGGTCGGCAAGGGTGAAGTCGAGCTCCCCGGACAGTTCGTGGGCGGCGTGGACGGCGTGCGGCAGATCGGCGAACAGCCGGTGCATCTGCTCCGGGCTCACCAGACGCCGCCGGCGTTCGCGGGCCAGACGGGCGCCGGCGTCGTCGACCGTGACGTGATGCCGGATCGCGGTCATCAGGTCGAACAGGGGCTTGTCGCGGGCGGCGGCGTAGCGCACGCCGCCGGTGGCGACGACCGGCGTCCTGAGGCCTTGCGCCAGCCGGACCAGGGCCTGGTTGCGGTGCTCCTCGGTGCGGATGCCGTGGCGCGCGAGCTCCACGTGCAGGCGGCCGGGGAAGACGGCGTGCAGACGCTCGAGCTGCCTGCGGGCCTCATCCAGCCCCTCCCGCGCCAGCGCCCGTCCGACCGGATCGGTTTCGGCGCCGGCCAGACAGTGGAGGCCGGCGGCGTGCTCCTCGAGCAGCGTCCAGTCGATCCGGGCTTCGCCCTTGGGGTGATGGAGCGCGCCGGCGGTCAGCAGGCGGCAGAGGTTGCGATAGCCCTGTCGGTTCCGCACCAGCAGATGGACGCGGGTCTCCTCGTCGTCCAGGGCCGGCCGCTCCTTGCGCCGCTTCGACGCCGTCGCTGCCTGCGGCCGGTGGATGACGGCCTCGGCCCCGACCAGCGCCCGGATGCCCGCCGCGCGCGCGGCCTTGTAGAAGCGCGGCGCCCCGGAAACGCTGTTCCGGTCGAGCAGGGCGACCGCTTCGAGCCCCAGGGCGGCCGCCCGCGCCACCAGATCCTCGGGCTGGGACGAGGCGCGCAGGAAGGAGAACGAGGACGCGGCGTGGAGTTCGGCGTAGGGCGGCGGCCGCCCGCGGCGCTTCGGCGCCGGCCCGAGCTCGCGCCGGCGCAACCGCTCCTTGACCGCACCCGGCGCGGCGTAGCCACCTGCCGGCTCACCCCGGGCGTCAAGCAGACCGTAGCCGCCGCGGTCGGCCGAACCGCCGCTCCCGCCCCTGCCCCCGCTCCTGCGCACCGAACCGGACAGACCCAGATTGCGCGCCGGCACATCGACCCTGGGCGTCCCGGAAGCCACCCCCAAAGCGTAAACCAGGCGGTAACGGTCCGCAAGTGTTCCCCTCGTGCTTCCCGCACGCTCCGGTTCAGGCGCCACGGCCCCTTGCGCCTTCGGCTTCCTGACCCTCCGGATCTGGGATCCGGAGCGGCCAGGGTCGGCCGATGTCGACTGTTTATAGCGATCTGCCCGGTCTTTATCCGAATCCGTCAAAGCCGCGCAGAACCGTATAATCGGGCGATGGATCCCGTCCGCAACCCCTACAGTCCGGGCGCCGGGAGCCCCCCGCCAGCACTCGTGGGGCGCGATGCAGAGCTGGAAACGATCCGCATCGCCATCGAGCGCCTGCAGGTTGGCCGTTTCGCCAGGAGCGTGATCCTGACCGGCCTGCGAGGTGTCGGGAAGACCGTGCTCCTGCAGCAATGCCGGAACCTGAGCGACTGTCGGGGCTGGGTCTGCCAGCCGCTCGAGGCGAGCGATGGCCTGCGGTTTCCCCAGACCATGGCCGAACTGGTGCGCAAGGTGATCCTGCGCCTGTCCCCGACGCAGGACTTCGCCGAACGAGTGCGGCGCGCACTCGGTGTGCTCAAGTCGTTTCAGATCAGATGGAACCTGCCCGTGGACGGCGACCTGACCGTCGGGCTCGATCCCGTTCCCGGCTGGGCCGACTCCGGACTTCTGGACGAGGATCTCGGTGGTCTGTTCACCGAGGTTGCCCGCATCGCCCGGGCGCGAGAAAGGGGCGTTCTGATCACACTGGACGAGGTCCAGTACCTGAAGCGAGAGGACCTGAGCGCCTTGACGGTCGGCCTGCACCAGGTCAACCAGCAGCAGTTGCCGATCCTGGTGGTCGCTGCCGGCCTGCCGTCGGTGCCCGCGCTCGTGGGCGAGGCCAGGTCGTACGCGGAGCGGCTGTTCGAGTTCAGGTCGATCAACAGTCTGGGCGCCAACGACGCGCGAGCGGCCCTGGTCGAACCGGCGGACGAAGAAGGAGTCGTCTGGCAGCCGGAGGCGCTTGATCGAGTCGTCGGCGAGACAAGGGGATATCCCTATTTTCTCCAGGAGTTCGGCAAGCAGTCATGGGACCGGGCCAAGGGGCCGGACACGATCACTGCCGGAGATGTCGATGCCGCCATCCTGATCGCCATCGATGAACTGGATACCGGCTTTTTCCGGACCCGGACCGGCAAGATAACGGATGCGGAGCGTGACTACCTGATCGCCATGGCGTCACTCGGGGAGGGCCCCTACGCTTCCGGGCATGTCGCGGCGAGCATGGGCAAGACCACGCCCGGCGTGGGGCCGCTGCGGAACAGGCTGATCAGGAAGGGGCTGTGCCATTCCCCGCGTCACGGCGAGATCGACTTCACCGTGCCGCTGTTCGCCGACTTCGTGCGCCGCCGTCTGAGTGCGTCTTCCGGGGCAGCCTGAAGAAGCCGGAAGGTTCCATCGGAGTCCGGCAGCCGGCGTTCGTCAGCCGTATACACCGTCCGCGAACCGGCGTTCCGACCGCCGGTCGCAGCAGAGCCGGCACACTGCGCCGCCTTGCAGATCCACGTCCCGGTAGTCCCGCCACGCCGGGATCTACCGCCCCCTTACTCTGCTCGTAGACCTTCATTGCGGAAGAACCCAGGGTCGACTGGCTCCTGGAGTGCTCGATTCGTGCCGGCAGCCTCAGCTCGCACACAAGCCTCGTTGGCGTTGCAGCCACTGTCGGCACTTGGTGGCGCCAATGCTCTCCGGGTACAGCTTGCCGCGCGGGTCTGCGATGAGCTGCCGGTTCCGGAAGTCCTTGCGCAGCGCTTTGTCGCGGGAGTAGAGGATCCTGGCGCCGCTCACGCGGGCCAGCGCCAGCACGTGTTCGTCGTTGGACTGGTACGAGGCTTCGGCCACCAGCGACTTGGCCTCGCGGTCCACGTCGGCATCCGCCACGTTCTTCGCGCGGCCACTCAGGAGCGCCTGCTGGAGCCAGATGCCGAAACTCCCGTTCCTGCCGAGTTCTCTTCGCAGCCTGCCGCCGACGACCAGACGTCCGTTTCCCTGGTCGATCCAGCGGCGAAACACACCAGCGCCGGGAGAGCAGTCATGCCGGAAGACCTCCGCGACAACGTTCGCGTCGAGAATCGCGCACACGACCGGTTACTCCTGCAGGCCGATCGACCGGTTCGTTTCTTCCATGAAGAACCGGCGGTAGCCCGGAGGGGCGTTCAGGATGTTCCCGTCCTTGTCGATCCGCAGCGAGTGGATGCCGACCTCCAGCTCCTTGCGTTCGAAGTACAGGATGGAGACCTGATCCGGCTTCAGACCCTTCCGGCCATCGCGGACATCCATCCGCACGCGGTCGATCAGGTGGTCCCCGTGGGTCTCGACGATCAGTTGCTTCCCACGGGCGGCAACAGCGCAGAACAGCGAACCGAGCGCCGCCTGGGCGCTCGGATGGAGGTGGACCTCCGGTTGCTGCAGGAGGAACATGCCGGGCGCGTCCGCACGGAGGACCTCGGTGAGGACCGGCAGCACCTGGCTGACGCCATAGCCCATGTCGGTCAGGTTCCGCCACGGCCCCTTGAGCCTTCGGGTACCGGACTTCCGGACCTGAATCTGGAAGGGCTCGCTGCTTGTCTTGCCGAGGCGTCGGACCCGCATCTCGTCGAAGAGTCCCGAGTCGCGCCCGAAATCCTCGAGTGCGTCGTGCAGTGCCGCCCACTTCCGGTCACCGCGGTGGAAGGCGTCGGCGAGGTACATGGGCACGGCCTCGCCCTCCGGGTCGCTGGTCACCCGCGACGGGTCGTACGTCCGGCGAGGCCTGGAGCGGACGGGAGCACTGGCGTACGGGCGCCGTCTTCTGACTTGGGGCAGCGCACCTCTTGCAAGCTGGTACAGGTGCTGCCCATCCTCCTCCGAAGGGGTTTCAGCCCCCTCCAGCCTGGTCCAGCCTGTTTCCGGGCCGTCATTCTCGGACTCGCTGAAGAGCGTCGGCGACCTCTTCGACCTGGTGTCGGAGAGGAAATCGCCGAGGAGGAAGCGCCAGGGAAAGAGGAGCCGTCGTTCGTCAAGCTGCCTGCTCAGACGGATCTGTCGCCTCAGGCCATGAGACCAGCGTCCAGCCGCAGTACCGGCGATCAGATGGGCCTCCTGAACATCGAGCTCAATGAACAGGTCGCCTTGGGAGATCCGCTGTCTGGAAAGCGCCGGCTGGTTGCGGTCACGCGCAAAGGCGAAGTCGAAGGACCGTTCCACGCTCGTGGCCGCTTGGCGGCGTCGGGGGCGTCCGGTATCGGGGACCTGCGCCGTGAACCCCGCTTCGAACGTCGTTTCGCGGCTTCCCCGAGCTCCCCGATGATGGGCGATCTCGTCGAAGCTGCCGAGGTCGTACGGCGCCTCCTTGAAGTCCGGCAGTTCCTGGAGGTAGCCGATGTCCCACAGCGCGCGGATCAACGCGAGGAAGGACGTCTTGCCGGTGCTGTTCTCGCCGACGAGCAGCGTCAGCGGGGCCAGGCGGGCCTTCTGTTCGTCGCGGAAGCAGCGGAAGCCGCGGACTCTGATCTCGTTCATCGCTGTCGGGTTCTCCCTGCCCGGCCTGACGGTGCTATGCCCTGACGGCGCCAGGAGCTTGCGCCGTGGAACGCAGCGCAGCAAGTTCTTCGGTGCAAGGTCATGGTGAGGTGGGGGGAGTCAGCGACGGGTTTGGCGGCTCTATGCGGCAAAGCAGAAGTCGTGCTCCTCGATCCGCGAGACCCTTGCGCCGCGAAACGTGTTCGCCTGGGTTCTGTCGACCTCGGTCGTCACGCCGCCATCGACGAGCCGCACCTCGCGATTCAGGCCGCCGGCGAGCGACTGCAGCAGGCCCTCTCTCAGCTCCGCCTTCTGCAGCTTCCGTCCTCCGATCCGGACGACGATCCGCGCGTTGTCGGCCAGGAGCGCCTGCAGTCCGTCCATGGACTCCCTGATGAAGGACCAGTACCTGTCCTTGCTGTAGTGCCGGTCGTCCTGGCGGCCGCGGGGCACAGCAGCCTCGCCGCCGAGAAACCACAGCCGCAGCCACTGGTCTTCGCGGTAGTTCGTCGTGTCGAGGTAGGGCGGCGAGGTGATGACATCGGTGACCCGGCCGGCGAGCGCAGGGAACACCGCCGCGGCCCGCCGCGCGTCGGCCTGGAGGATCTCCGCCCGGCCTTCGGGCGGGGGCGTCCTGAACCGGTAGGCGAGCATCCGGTCCAGGATGGCGAAGGCGTTGCGCCGCGGCGGCTCGTGGCCGTTCCTTCTCCACCACCGGACCGAGTAGTCGGGCTTCGTGCTGATGGTGCGCGGCATGCGGTTGCTGAGATAGTTCGGCGACCGGTGGGACTCACCGTGCAGGGCGCAGAGGCAGAGTGCGGCGATGAACCGGTCGTCCCTGCGGTTGCGCCAGTCCAGCACGGACCGCAGGTAACGCACCTGCAGGAGCGTCTCCGGGTGGAAGCAGAGGCCGAAGAACTCGTCCAGGACGCCATGCCAGTCGCCGTCGTCGGGCTCGCGAACGCCGCGCCGCAACTCCACGAGGCGATTCCCGACCTCGAGGCATGACGGCGGATCGGCCTTCGCCCCCGAGATGCAGACCGCAACCGGATGCACATCCATGCCGGCCGCTCTCCGCCCCTGAAGCAGCGCCTGGAACACCGTCGTCCCCCGTCCGCAGAACGGGTCGAACACGAAGCCGTCGTTCCGGCTCGCCGTCAGGTGCTTCTCGACAAACGTCTCCGGGAACATCGCGAAGTACGGACAGATGGAGTGGAACCGATGCCTCACGCCGCCATCCTCACCCGATCCCGGTACCCGGTCACCCAGGACCCCACATCGGGCAGCCGGTCGTAGGCTTCGATCGGGACATCGGCTCCGGCGAGCTTCTCCGCTTCGGCAACGCGGCGCGGCACGCGCAGCCGGTGAAGCACGTTCCCCATGGTTCCGACGCGATCGGTGAACTTCTCATGGCCGACCGTGAACGGCACGATCACGTACGGGATGAAGTCCGTCACGGGCGGGTGACGGAACCAACGACGCTTGAACGCTCCCAGATGGCCCTTCAAGGACTTTGACCAGGCGTCTTTCCCGGTAGCGACCTGGGCGGCAGCGAGGAGGAAACCCGGCAGCCTGTCGCCGTGGGTCCGGGCAGCGAACACGTCGACCTGGTCGTCCTTCGGCTGCTCGGGAGCGCCGACCTGAGCTTCGACGTACCCGTCGCCCAGCTCCTGCCAGATCTGTTCGAGTCGGGGCAGGAAGCTCGATCCGTCGGTCCTCGGGAAGCCGAAGGACCATGCCTGCCCCTGCACCTCGGCGGCCAGGGCGGCCGTGGCCACGTACTGGAAGTACTCGCGGAGCTGGCGTACGTCGCTTTCGCTCGGATGCAGAGGACCATCGCCCAGAACGGGCGAGACCGCGCGCAGGTGCGAAAGCACGAGGCTCAGGATGTAGCTGGAGTGCCCCAGGGACTCGTCGTCGAACACACAGGTCAGGGTGTTGCCATCGTGGTCCAGTCCGAACGGGTAGGCCTGTTCCAGTACGTCGCGACGACTCTCGATGCACAGCACTGCGCTGGCGACGAGTTCCTCCGGACCTTGTTCCATCTCGTACTGGAGTGTTTCGCGAGCTTCCACCGACCCGACCGAGGCGGCGTTGGCGAGGTCGGAAGCGAGTGCGGCGTCGTCCTTGGCGAAGAACGCGGTCAGCTCCAGGTAGTCGGCGGCCAGATCGACATCGATCCGCCGCCCGGCCAGTTCATCCAGCGGGAAAAAGAGCTCCGTCATTCTGCGGCCAGAGCGCCCAGCCGCTTCCTTCTCATCTGCTGGAACACGGTATCCGCCGTCTCCTTCACGTCCTCGGCGATGTTCAGCAGCGACTGGTCTGTGCCGTCGTAGGCGCGCAGAGAGCCGGCAGCGGCGCTGATCTCCTCCCGTGCTCGAATCAAGGCCGTCGTGAAGCGCGAGTCCACGGTCTCCGTCCTCGCATGCGCCTGGCCCAGGTCGCCTGTCTGCTCCAGGACGTGAAGAGCCTCGGTGTGGGCCAGCACCTCGCCCAGGCGCTTGATGTCCGGATTCTGCACCCTCACGACCGGATCGACATCGTCACTCCTGGAGCCGTAGATCCACTGGAGCACCTTCTCCAATTCCGGGAGCTTCTCGGCCGGGACCTGGTCCGGTCGAGGATCGTGCTGCGACCAACCGGGCTCAAGGCCAAGGAAGTCCATGTACTGCGAGCGGGCGAGGGCTGTGTAGAGGTGCGAGAAGCTGAACTTCGGAGTGGCCCGATCCTCGATCCGGAAGAGACTCTTCGTCCTTGCCTGCTCCAGCACGTAGATCGCGAACACCATGCGCTTCACCGTCGCGTGCCGGTCGCCGACCGCCTGGGCAATCTGCTCGAGGCTCACGCCCTTGCGGTACCAGTCTGCCGCGAACCGCGCCTTGACGTAGGCGTCCCACTTCGCCGGTCCGTTGATGTGCTTGAAGCCGATGAACGCCCGTGCTTCCTCGCGGGCCGCGACCCGGTAGACCGTCACCTGGTCGAAGGTGTCGCGGAGCGACTCGGCAACGTCGGGCACTGTGATGCGGACGTTCTCGGAGAAGGCGATCCTGCTCGCCAGCTCCGGCTCCCGCAGGAGCCTGAGCGTCGCCAGGCGCCGGTTGCCTTCGAGGACGGTCAACCCGGCCCCCGCGGCGGCGTCCGTCATCACCACCAGCGGCTCGATGTCGAGATAGCCGTTCGTCGAGATCGACTGAAGCAGTTCGTCGAGTTCCGCCGAGAGGTAAAGCCGGGCGATGATCGACTCGTCGGTGGCGTTCTCCTCCCGATCCACCAGTCTCGGATTCTCGCGGTCCAGCCGGAGCTGCTCGACGGGGACCTTCTCCGTCTTCCCGGCTCCTGGCTGCGTCTCGTCCATGACGCCGGCTATCTTAGACGCAGGGCGGCCCGTGAACCGGCTCTGACGGCCCGTGGCCCGCGGGCCGGCTTCGGGGCCCGACATGGGCAACCTGCGCCGCGCGTCCGGTTTCGGCATCCGGTCGCTCCGCTCCCTGCGGCCGCCACCGGAGCTCTGCCGAGCCACTACCGACACCGAACACCGCTACCGCCGCTGCACCTCAAGGGTGAGACATTTTCGGTTGCCATCGACAAGCTCACGAGTCGCGCACATCGGCAACGCCGGCCGTTTATAGCGATCTGCCCGGCTTTATCCAGATTCGTTATAAACCGGGCAGAGCCGTAGAACCGGTCGCGAGATCGGTTCCGTTCGTGCGTCCTCCGGGGCGACCTGAAGCTGACGGGTTCCATCGGGGGTCCGGCGGTCGACGTCCATCAATCAACGTCCATCAGTCGTATACACCGTCCGCGAACCAGCGTTCCGACCGCCGGTCGCGGTAGAGCCGGCACACCGCGCCGCTCTGCAGTTCCACGTCCCAGTAGTCCCTGCGCACCGGAGTCTCTCGCCACCAGCCCTCCTCGATCTCCCACGGTCCGGCGGCGACGCGCACCGCGCCTTCGATGCGGACGCGGCGCGCCCCGGTGGGCAGCGGGTTGATCCGTACCGGTTCCGGGCAGGGCGTACCGGCGGCCCGCCGCGAGGCATCGTCGTCGCTGGTGGCGCAGCGGCCGCCTGCTTCGCCGGTCTCGGCGGTCAGCACCTCGACCTCGATCGGGGGCCGCAGGGTGCGCACCGCCAGCATGCCGCGGCCGGGCCTCGGTTCCAGCCGTATCCGCGGCGGCGGTGGCGGATCGTAGTCGGCAAGCCGGAAGCGCTCCGGCAGGTGGCCGTTCGCGGTGCGCGGCGAACCGACGCGGTTCGGGCCGAGCAGGGCGAGCAGCCGGGAAGTGACGGCGGCCAGGCGGTCGGGCGAGAGGGCGGCCGGCCCGAGCAGGCCGAGCTGGACCGTTCGCGGCACGTCCGGGTGGGCGAGCAGTTGCATGGACGTGATCGGCGCCCGCGGCGGATCGCGTTCCAGGTGGAGGCGAACGAGCGACAGCAGCGTCCGTGCCTCGCGCGTGGGCGCCGGCAGTTCGATCGCCAGTTCGTGGAAGCCCTCGGGTTCGAGCTTGAGGGACAGCTCGAGCCGCTTGCAGCCCATGCCCCGGGCCTCGAGCCGGGCGGTGAGCCGGGCCGCCGCTCTGCTGATGACGAACAGGAACGGCTCCAGGTTGTCGATCGGCCACTCCAGCGTCTGCGACTCGCGGAAGGTGAGCGGCGGCGGACGGGGAGCGAGCGGCCTCGGGTCGAAGCCCCGGGCGGCGGCATGGAGTGCCGCTCCGCGCTCGCCGAGCCGGCTGTGGACCTCACCTGCCGGCAGGCCGGCGAGGTCGCCGACGGTGCGAAGGCCCCAGAGCTTCAGCGTGTGGAGGATCTCCTGGTCGTCTTCGTCCGGCGCCGCGTCACCGGAACTGCTGCTGCCGCTGCCGCTGCCGCCGTCGCGCTCGAACAGGGACCCGAGCGGCAACGGCGCCAGAAACCGGGCCGCGCCGCGGCGGGGCACGACATTCGGCGATCGGGGCCGGGCGGCCGCGGCCCGGGCCGCCAGCTTGCTGTCGGCGATGCCGACCCGTCCGGGCAGACCGGCGGCGTCCATGTCCCGCATCATCGTCTGGCCGAGGCCGTGTTCATCGCCATCGGCGCCCGGGGGCAGCGACGGTTGAGCGGCGCCCCGATCCCGGCCGCGCTCCTTGGTGCCGTTGCCGTCGGCGGCTGCCGTGCTGACACCGGCCAGGTCCAGGTAGACCACGCCGCCGCCCGCGTCCTCGACCCGGGGCGAGAAGGCGCCGGCAATCTCGAGCAGCACCTCCTGCGCGGTGTGCTCACGCTCCGGGTCGCGGCCGCGGGCGACAAGGCCGGACTCGATGTTCCGGGCCTGGGCCACGGTCAATCCCGGGCGCACCCCCGAGCGGCGCGCCAGTCGGGAGGCGGCGACGATCCGCGCCGAGGGCCCCTCGTGGACCACGACCGCCTCGCGGGCCAGCTCGGGCGCCCCCCGCAGATAGGCGGCCAACGGGAACAGCGCGGCCCTCATGCAGGCGATGCGGGCTTTCCGGCTATCCGGCACGTTTCAGGACCTCGGCGGGCAGCCCGGTGCGGCTGCCTGCTGCCGGACGGACCGGTGCGTCGGCCAAGGGACGCCGCAGACTGCCGACAAGAACGCGCCACTCGACATCGGCCGCAACGCCCGGCCGTTCTCCTCGCGATCTGGTCAGCTCGAGCCGGGTGCGGATCCCGCCGAGCAGGCGCGGACTCCGCGGCGCGGCCTGCGTCCAGAGAGCGCGGATCGGCGCCCTTCCCAGGTCGAGAACCTTCTGCGGCGCCGTGCCGCCGGCGCGGTACGGCGCAGCGACCAGCAGCGCCGCCCGATGGTTCTCCGCCGCCCGCCGCAATCGCAGCCAGGCCGATTCCTGGCCGCGGCCGCCGGGAACCGGGGGCAGCCCGAGGTCGATCACGACCAGGGGAAAACCGCCGCCGATCAGCACTTCCGCACTGCCCAGCGCCTGCTTCAGCCGCTCGGGCCGCGCCCAGAGCAGCCGTTCGAGGTCGACGCCAGCGCGCGCCGCGGCCTGCGGATCGAAGTGATCCCCCAGATCGACCAGGGCCGCCGACTCCCCGCTCCGGGTGGCAAGGGCCAGCAGCGCCAGCACCAGCGAGAACCGCCCGCTGCTCCGGGCACCGACCAGTTCGACCGTCTGACCGCGCCGGATTCCCCCCTCAAGCAGCCGATCGACGCCGGCAAGCCCCGTGGCAAAGACCCCGGCATCCAGGTCCAGGCGCCCGGCCGGAACGCTGCCGCCCACGAGATCCCGCCCGCGCCGAAGCTGCCGTACGAGCGGCCGCGGCCACTGCGGATCGGCAAGAGCTGTGGGCAGGGAGGTCACGACGCCGTGGACAAGCGAACACGGGAAAGCAGGAACGGACCATCATAGCGTAATCAAGGCGTAACTCGAGTTCCTCCACTCACGCTCTCGCACGGCGAGCAGGGTGAACGGCCGCAGGGCCTGGTTCGCCGGTTCCTTCCCCGCGGCAAGTTCGAACAGGCGCACGAAATTCCTCGGGGAGACCGCCCGACCCCATCCCGCAAGTCGTCGAACACCCGTTCCTGACCTCCCCTTCTTTCGATTGGCGCCCATGACTCACCGGCGCCTCCGACTCGGCCTGGCCGAAGCCCCGATCGGGGAGATCGGCGCGCAGAACGGCGCAGGCCGCCTTCGTCAGACGTCGGCCGGTCATCGGGCTGCCCGCCTGAGCTACGCCGTACTGCAGGGGAACGCGGCCGTGTCGCTTACTGCGTCTGCTGTCTGGCCCAGGCGGTTCATGTGCCTCCAGACTTCGCCTTCCGGACTGGTCACGTGCAGGTTGAAGGCGAGATCGGTGACCGGGGCCACGAACACCCAGCGGTGTCCGTTGACCCCGCAGCCGTCCAGCACTTTGATCAGGACCTCGACATTGTCGCGCTCGAAGAAGTACAGGAGTCCCGACTGGCTCGAGTCCAGGCCGAAGTCGTAGGCGTTGCCGACCGCCCCGACGTACGTCTCGTAGCACATGCTGACCGTATAGCCATCGAGCAGCTCAAGGGCATTGGCGACCGGTTCGCAATCCGTGTGAGCGCCCATTGCCGGCGGCGCAGGACTACCAAGGCTACCAGCCGCGGTAACAGGCGCGCCAGCGTTGAACGCACCGCGCCGCAAAGATGCAGAAACAAGTGCTTTCCCGGAGTCCTCGGAAGCACGCTTTGCTGCAGCTACTTCCGAGGTGGTGCAGGAGAACGCCATCGTGTCGCTGACCGTTCGCGCCGTCCCACCCCGAGAATCGTACGTCCAGGAGGGCCGAAGGTACGGAGAAGCAGTACCGAAATTCGCTTGCGAACGCCCGACGACAAGATGAAAGGGCAAGGTCGTGACCGGACCCACAAAGACCCACCAATGATCGTTGACTGCACAGCCATCGATGACCTTGACAAGAATCTCGGTCTTGTCCCGTTCAAAGAACCACAGAAGGCCGGCCTGAGCCGATTCCAGGCCATAGTCCCACGCTCGCCGGCGCGCTCCGTCCGGCGTCTCGACACAGACGTGGACACGCCAGGTCCTCAGCACGACGCCGGAGGGTCGGGCCCAACAATCCGAGTAGTCCCCCGACGCCGTGGGTTGTGGGTGCGGACCAGGCATGAACTCGAAATCAAAGACACTACTTGCGCGAAACGCGCTGCCCTTGTGCGCAACAACAACGAAGGAGTAGCGGCCGATAGCAGACATCTGCGTTCCAGTACTTCGAGTACTGTGCCTCGTCGCGCGTCGATCTTCCGCTACAAGTCCATCGACCAAGGCATGCCTCGTGGATGCAGGCAGCAATTCTCCATGGCGTTTCCAGCTCTGCTCCTCTTCGTCGTCAGAGAACTTGCGCCAGTAGATCGAATAGTTGTCAGCGGCCTCGACAGACGGATTCTCCCGCCAACGCAGGCGAACGCTATCCGGTCCCGTCACTTCCGCACTGACCCTTGCAGGTGCGGCAAGCGAGCCGCCGACGCGCGGCGTCGGTGATTCTCCCATGGCGAACCAGCCGTGCTCCCAATAGCTGTTCTCCCACACGCCTTCCGGAGCTACATTGAAAGAACATTCCGCCAAGATCCTGTATCGACCGCCTGGCTGCAGCCCGACGATTTCCATGCGTCTCACGTCTTCGGCACGGGTCGCTGCGACACCGTCTCCGTCGAAAAAACGAACATTCCCGCTCTGGAACTCGTCTCCCAGCGAGTCGATTCCCCAGCCAACATCTACATGAGCGCGCCCGTCGATATCAATGATGAATAGATTTGCTATCCTCTTGTACATCTCTTCTGTCTCGTAGACAAGCGACGATTCGATCAGCAGTGTGTCTGGAGCCTTCCACTCGATACTGGAAAATCGTGGTATCTTCAGAGCAGGATTCAGACGTGGTTGGTTCTCGCCAGCAGCGGAGATCACAGGAACGCGCTCGCGGAAGAGACGTTCGACCTCGGACACGCCGGCTGTACCGATCGTTCGGCCGCTCGATCTTCTCGTAACGGATGAGTAGAAGGGAACCTCTACGCAACCACCATAGGACATGATCGTCTTGATGCAACCTGCCAGACCTGGTTCGTCTGTATAGCCGTGAATATAGGGCCAGCGGAGTTTCTGTTGATACTCAGGGAAATTCGGAATAGTCTCCGGATTGTGTGCCGCTCCCAGATTATGGCCGATTTCATGAGCAAAGACAGACGGGGATGGGGTGGACCATCCGCTGTAAATAATGGGAACTTCTGGCAATTGGTCCGTCTTCACGTGACCTGCTCCGTTGGCTTGCCCTGCCGCATTGGAAGTTCCGTATGGCGTAATGAAGTGAATCAGATCGGCTTCGTGACGCTCGCGTAGAAATGATAGCTCCCTGCTATACTGGTAAAGAGAGTTCCACTTCCAGGATAGCCTTTGAGTAAAATAGTGGCCACCTTGAATATACGCAGGACGAACACCGGAGTCCCAGCGCTTGGGTATCAGGTTTGCTTCAACCGGCAATCCGTTGTTTCGAAGCGCCATGTTGAGATAGTCGGACAGTCTTCGGATGCCGACCGAGACTCCTCCTGTCGCATTCCAGATGAGCTCCATGTCACGGGGATAGAGCGTCAGGATGTCCAGACGGTGGCTTTCGTTGGCTGCGGAGATCGCAGCCCCTGGTCTGTTGACCGGAGCGACGCGATCTCCGGTTCGGCCAGACGATTGCGGTTGCACGGCCACGGACAGGCCCGGGACGGCGTGTTGCGCATGGTGGTCCGTGCCGCACCAGTCGCCGGTCAGGTTGGGTTCTACAGCCAGCGAGCCGCGACCGTCCGGGCCGGCGTGGATGACGTAGTTCGGGCCTCCGGGCTTTCCGAACCAGCCGACCAGGTGGCCGTCCTGGACGGTGAACAGCACGTTCTCGTAGCCGGTGCCCGGAATCTCGCCGGTCCACATCAGGTCGCCAGCGCCGCGGTCCTCGAACACAGCGTTCTCGGCCTCGATCACGGAGCCGTCCCGGAGCGGGAGCTCCAGATAGCCCATGCCGACCCGCAGGTAGTCGTACGCGACCTCGACGGTCGCCACCTCGGCGGCCACCGCACCAGTCGTGGCGGCGGCGGTGTTGACCGCCATGCCTTCCAGAGCGACGGGCAGCGCCGGCTGGGTGACGACCTCCTTGACGCTCCAGAGCCGCTGGGCGCCACTGCCGGCAGCGAGCGACAGTGAGAGGAACGCGGTGAGCGCGGCGATGCGCATGGTGCGGGGCAGTTTCATGGTGTCGGATTCTCCTTTCTCGATTCAGGGGGACGGTTCCTGCCCGGTCGTCCTTCCGTGGAGCAGCGCACCGCTACCGCCGAGCAGCCGCCCACAGCATGCCATCTGCCCCGACATCAAGCACCAGTTCAACGCCCGAACCGCTTCGGCTTCGTGCCGACCTTCACGCCGCCCTTTCGGCGCAGGCCCAATCCGTACAGATAGGGGTCCGGCACATCGAGCCGGTCATCCGCGCGACGACGCAGAATGCCGAGTTCGACGAGGTATTCGAGAAGGGCCGCGGGGTCGTCCTCCGGGGGCCGCACATCTACCGCCCCGGCCACTGCCCGACCATCCACCTGCTCCGAGCCGAGCAGTTCGATCATCCGATGGCGCGTCCACGGCGCCAGTGGATCCAGGCCCAGGCGTCGGCGCACTCCATCGAGCCAGGGCCACTCATTGGCCACCCCCTGCCTCACGTGGTCTTCCGAGACATCCTCCAGGGCCTGACGCAGGGCCGTCGGGTGCAACAGCCGCGGCGGCCGCAGCGCCTGGTTCGCCGATTCCTTCCCCGCGGCAAGTTCGAACAGGCGCACGAAGTTCCGCGGGGAGACCGCCCCGACCCCGTCCCGCAAGTGGTCGAACACCCAGTTCCTGACCAGCCCCTTCTTTCGATTGGCGCCCATGAACTCGCCGGCCATTCGTTCCACCAGCGGTCGAGCCTGATCGGGGTCGTCGATCCGGGGAACGAGACCGAGCCGATCGTCGTGGTCGAATCCGATTCTGGCTTTCCGGCAGTACTCCGCCAGGCCATCCGAGGTGTTGGCGATTCGCTTCACCAGCATCCCGAGAATCGCAGCGTCCGGCCAGTTCAGCTCGACGCGATTCGCTGCCAGCTTGGCGAAGTCGGCTGTCCCCATGCCGGAGTGGCGCCGAAACAGATCGGAGCGGAGAAAGACCTTCGCGCGAATCCGATTCCAGCGGCGGCTGTAGTCCGACCAGAAGGCAACCAGTCCGCGAACGAGACGCGAATTGAGCGCCCAGTCGAAGCCGCCCAGGGTGTCGAGCTCGTCGTAGCCGACAAGGAGCCAGCGGTCCTCGCGCTCCAGCCGCTTCTCCAGCTCATCCAGAGCGGCCGTCGGGTTCGCGTTCAGCATGCCGGCACCCTGGAACACCTCGCCCAGGTCCGCGGCCATCGGATCGAGCACCGGCCGGAGTCCGGTCGCCCGCTCCGGGTCCAGGTGATCCCGAAGGAGACGCACGAGCATCAGACGCCACAGTTCCTTCGCCCGCTCCTCCGTATCGATCTCGCGAGCCAGGCCATCGGAGTCCGGAAAGTCGGTGCCGGCCGGGTAGCCGCTGACCCAGTCCGACCGTGCCGGCGGCGGAGCGGTCCGCACATCCTCGGCAACGCGGTCCAGGATGGCCGGCCCCGGACCTTCGGCGTCTTCGCGGAAGAACGCGCGAAACAACTCGCTCTTCCCGGTTCCCCTGGCGCCGACGACGAGGACGACCGTCGGATCGAGCGCCCGCAGGTGCTGGGGGACAGGGTGCAGACGCCGCGCGAACAGGGCCGGCGCCTCCGACTCGGCCTGGCCGTAGCCCAGATCGCGGAGATCGGCGCGCAGACCGGCGCAATCGGCCTTCGTCAGATGTCTGCCGGTCATCGGGGCGCTTCCCTGAGCTGCTCCGTGCTCGTCCGGATACGGGCGGCGAGTTCCCCGTAGGGAGATCCCGGCTGCATCAGGACGCTGGACGCGACCTCCTCCAGATCGACGAACAGCGCCAGCCGGGAGTCGTAGGGGAGGCTCGTTGGCACATGGGGCGCGTCACTGCTGTTCGCCAGGTCGTCCACCGTCCAGGCCGAGTCCCGTTCGCCCGATTCTGCGTAGTAGGAAGTTCCGAACACATCGCTCGCCCGGTCCGTGAACGCCGCCACTGCGCGCGCGTACTGCTCCTCCTCAGAACGAGGGATCATTGCGGCCGCGACAAAGCACTCGCATTGCTCGTTCCGAGCAGGGCGTCCGCATCGAGAAGGTGCTTCTGCGCTGCCTCCGGGTAGTCGTCGCCGTTGGGCTGCTTCAGCCGGCTCACCGTCTCGACTCTCCCTCGTCCTCGCAGGCCTTGTTTCGAACTCGCACCGGAAGCCGCGGCTGAGGCACTCGGAGTCGGCGGACCCACAGGACCGCCTTGACTCACTCGTGTCTCCAAGGCGATCCATACTACTTCCATCCGGCATCCCGAGACCGGATCATCAGTCTTCACTGTGCATCAAGGTCGGGCGGCGCGTCGAAGCGGCCTCGGAACACGCCGACGACCCGGTCCAACTGGTTCACCGAGACAGGCAGGATCGCCCTACGGTTGCCGACGCTCCTCCGGGAACGCGGACGTCGACCAGGGTCCGGGCCGGCTTGCCGACTTCCTTGGTGTACTGCCGGGTCCCGGCCGGTCGCCGTGTCCCGCACCCGCAGATCGAAGCCGATAGTCCATGGCGACCACGGCGAACCGCGCCGTCCAACGAGAACTGATCGTGAATGGGGCCGAGCGCGGCCTACTTCTGCCCGGCCGGCGGCGGCGGCTCGCAGCGGAAGGCCGTGATGTCCTTGATCAGCGGGTTCGAGCGGCTGCGTTTGTACCTCGTCCCGTAACGGTCCGACCACCATGGCTCATCTTCGTCGACGACACGCATGTCCCGGACCACCACCTCGTAGTCCAGGTCCGTGGCGGCAGAGCCGAACACCCAGTAGTGACCGTTCACCTCGCAACCGTCCAGAACCTTGACCAGAAGCTCCGGATTGTCGTGCTCGAAGAAGTAGAACAACGTCGACGCGTCGCCGACCAGGGCGTCCTTGATCCGGGCGTCGACGTGCTCGCCATCAGCGTTCCTGTATGAAGCTTCCATAAAAAACCGGCCGTCCTGCAGACAGGCATTGATGCCCCACTCCAGACAGCCGTGATCCGTGGCCGACGCGGACGCCCCAGTCACCGCGGCGGCCGAGGCCGAGCCGAGGAGACGGGCGGCGCCCTCCGGAGCGGTGCCGGCAGGCGGCCCGCCCGCTCGGCTCCCCAGGGGCACGATGCCTTCCCTTCCTGCTGCCTCCGAGCCCCGGCCCGCCGCGGACGCCGCAACACCCTGTGGATCGCACGGAAACGCCGCCGTGTCGTTGATCAGGGGATCGGAACTGTCGCGGCGCCAGGTCATCGTCACTCCCGTCGCGTTGTCCGTGACCAGCACCGAGTAGTCCAGATCCGTCGCCGCCGAACCGAACACCCAGTACCTGCCGGTCACGTGGCATCCATTGACGACCTTCACCAGCAACTCCGGATTGTCCTCGGCGAAGAACCAGAACAGCGAAGCCGTCTTCGTCGGACCATTCAGCATCGCCTCCTTCACCCCCGCCGCCCGATCGACCACCCCCTCACCGGACGACCTCGTGAACGACACCCTCGCCTCCACCGAGAACCGGCCGTCCTGAAGGCACGCGCGATGTCGGTCCTCCGTGCATTCCCAGGCCGGAACAGGATCCCTGACAATCGTCGGAGAGTAGTTCGAAGCATCCTCGATCGTGTAGAGAAGAGCCTCCGACGCGTTCGCGTCGACCGAACCCATCTGCAGACCATCGTGAAAAGCGTCGCTGCTGAAACGACTGAATCGGGCGGCGCCGTAGGCCCCCATGACCGTGATGTACGTTCTTCCGTTGACGTTCGAGCTTTTCCAGCCCCGGCCGAAGGGCGGAACGAAGGGCGGAGAGGGACTATTTTCTATGTCATGCAGCAAGCCTAGGTTATGACCCACTTCATGAACTAAAGTTAGATTGTCACCCAAGCAAGACAGTTCACTACTATCATTTCCATAATGAATAGCACCAACGGCTGCCCATCGTGCTGCAGAATCAATACTGTCCGAAGAGTCTCTGACGTAAGCCACGCCACAGAACTTCGGGACCTCAATGTTTGTCAGCGCATACAGCAGGTCTGCTCCATAACCTGCCCTGACATCTAGCGGAATATCCTGCATCAACCTGCCTGCACGACGCATCCCGACGCCTTCGAGCGAGATGCCGAATCGATGATCCGGCTGAACCGCAACTGTCCTGAGCCGCGCATTGACTCCCGATCGAGCGAAGATGACATTGGCCCTCAGGACAGCAGCCCTGACCCTCTGATGCAGCTTGCCCATGTTCTGCAAGGAACCCGGATAGATGAACGCGATGTCGATCACGTGGATCCTGTCCGGATCCGTCTTCTTCAGAGCGACCGCGCCGGAGGTCTCTCGGTGCAGCGACGCCGAAGCCGCCCCGGAAGACCTGTCCGCCTCCGTGCCAACAGCGCACAGAGGGATGTCCCGCCAGCTCTCCTCCTGCGACGAGACGCCCTGCTGAAACAGCAGGAACAGGGAGACACCCAGACAACACGGAAGAGCGGATACCTTCATGCAGACATACCTCCAGGCTGCTCAACATGGCTCGGACACGATGGCGGCAAGGCACTGCGCCGTACTCTCATAGAATCTGTCAGCAGGGGCCGACGCTCGCCCTCACGTTGCCGGCGGCGGGTTCGAGTGGGAAGCTGTTCGGCTGCCTCTCGGCGCCGAGGCGCTCCTCCAACGTCTGGATCGCGCACACAGCGGTCCCTCGACGGGCACTCCGTCCGGAGCGATGCCGGCAGGCGGCCCGCCCGCTCGGCTCCCCAGGGGCACGATGCCTTCCCCTCCTTGCTGCCTCCGAGCCCCGGCCCATCGCGGCCGCCGCAACGCCCTGTGGATCGCCCGGAAACGCCGCCGTGTCGTTGATCAGGGGATCGGAACTGTTGCACTGAATCGAGCAGCCAGAAGTTCAGATAGAGCGATCAGCGCGCCTATACCGGCGAACCACCAGCGCATGTTGTTCATGTTGTTCATCACCCGTCGGCCGAACTTGGCATCAAGCTCCGCCAAAGAGACCTTCGCGTCCTTGACATCTTCTCGGGTGGCCACCGAATTCCACTTCTCCTCCATGCGAATTCGCCAGTCCCTCTGCGCCGATACGATCTCGGCAAGCTGGCGGAGCTGATCGCGGTTCTCGGAAACAACGCGGTCGATGTTCTGAAGGGTGATTGGCACGTCTTGGTCACTCTGCACTGAAACACTCCTCTTTGTTGTTGTCCTGTCTCCTGTCACGACCTCTTCGCTCACGCTGATCTGCAGGGAAATGCGGCGGTATCGCTTGCTGCGTCTGCTGTCTGGCCCAGGCGGTTCGTGTGGGTCCAGATCTTGCCGTCCGGACCGGTCACGTGCAGGTTGAAGGCGAGGTCGGTGACCGGGGCGACGAACACCCAGCGGTGGCCGTTGACGCCGCAGCCATCCAGCACCTTGATCAGAACCTCGACATTGTCGCGCTCGAAGAAATACAAGAGCCCGGACTGGCTCGAGTCGAGCCCGAAGTCGCGGGCATTGCCGACCGTCCCGTCGTACGTCTCGTAGCACATGCTGACCGTGTAGCCGCCGCGGAGGGTCAGCGCAGAATCGCCAGGTATGCAGTCGGTATGGGCACCCGCGTTCAGTCGGGTGAGAAACGAAGGTTCGGCGAGGCCTACAGCACTAATCCCGAACTCAGGAGCCGAGATCGCAGCCACAGCCTTCGCGGCGACGACCTCCGCCGTCGTGCAGGGGTACGCCTTCGTGTCACTAGCCGGAGACGCCGTTTGGTCCTTCCGGTTGCCGCCGGCGCTCCACCACTCCTGCAGCAGCCCGCGTTCCGAGTCGTAACCCAAACTCGCCCCCAGGTCCCCCGGACGCCGGATCCGAAGCCGGAACGGCAGCGTCGTAACCGGGGCCACGAACACCCAGCGGTGACCGTTGATCGCGCAGCCATCCACCATCTTAACAAGGATCTCCGCGTTGTCCCGGCTGAAAAAATACAGAAGTGCGGACTGATCCGCTTCCAGTCGGTAGTCCCAGACCCGTCGCCGCACGCCGTCTGGCGTCTCCAGGCAGGCTTCGACCTCGTAGCCGCCGGCCAACTCCAGTCCCGTCTGCCGATATTGGCAGTCCGTAAACTCTCCGGATACTGTTTGCTCCGGCACGGCCCCACCATAGAACTCGAGGTCAAAGGTCTCGCTAGCGTTCCAGCCCCTGTCGTTGTGAGCGACGACCACGAAAGAGTACCGGCCTCGCTTGCTCGTCAACTTGACGGAATCATCGTTCCGGAACTGCCTGCTCTGGAACTCCTCTACGGCCTGCAAGCCCTCGACTTTTGCAGATATGGTGTTCTCCGGGACTGAGTCGCCATAGCGTCTCCAACGAACCTTGCTCGAGTGATACTCGCGCAACCAGATCTCAAAGCCGGCCTCGTCATCTGAATTGTCGGACCAGGTCAGGTGAACCGCGTCGGTCCCCGCGACGGCAGCCGTGACGTTGCTAGGCGCGCGGGGTCCTTGGTTTCGTGGAAACTCCAACGTTAAGATATCACTCCGTACCTCACTATATGCCCACGTAAAGAACCGGTAGCGGCCCCCAGGTCTAAGCCCCGACAGAACCACTCCCACACGTCTGCCAGCGTGGTCGAGCACCCAGTCCTCAAACCAATGCTCGTCTACTCTAGTGCTGTCCCACGTCGCGATCTCATAATAGCCTCCGTCGAGTCCCCCGAGTACATCTACACTGACTGTCTGATCGTTCTCAACCGTCCAATCAAGCCGAACACTACTTCGACCAATCCACGAGCCTCGTAGATCACCCGTCGACGCACGTTCCCGCGAACTTGCAATATCACTCATCTGGACTGCCCTAGGTACGGTAAGGTCTCGGAACACTCTCTCCACCTCACTTATGCCGGTTCGGCCGATGCTTGCTCCCCGTACTTGAAGGCGGACGGATGAGTAGTAAGGAACGGTCTCCGAGTAAGAATAGCCCTCGGGCACCCCTCCGTAGCTCATGATGGTATGAATCGGTCGCGGCGTCGCCGTGAGCTCAGTGTGACCGCAGTTGTGAGGTGGGAGACGGGTTCCGCAGATGGAACGCCGTGCTGGACCGCAGCAGCTACTAATCGCGGGCTCGTGGTCGGCACCCAAATTATGGCCAACCCCGTGAGCGAAAGTCGGGGCGCCGGCCCACGTTACATCAAGGTAGGAGCCCGTGCCAAACCGCGCGCCCGAGTACATTATCTTAGCTATGTGTCTACTTCGGCCACCGTGGTAGGGATCGTATAGGGGATACGAGAAGTAGTGCCACAGATCAGCACCTAGACGCACGCGATGACGATCAATAAACGGGTCTGCTTCAACCATAGAGAGCGCACCTATGCCTGTGTTCCAGCGAGAAATCCGTGCTGTATGCGGGTCCAGTGGCGGGTATCCGATCTCCGGCACCCATTCAAGAGGTATTGCCCTCGCCGTGACCGGAATTCGATTGTTCCGGAACACCATGTTCAGGTAGTAATCAGGCTTGAATCTTCGCGTCGGGGCCACCGATCGATTGCCAGTATTTGGTCACCTGAGCTGTAGACCATGAGAATATCAAGTTGGATCGTCGCGCGTTGAGAATGCCGTTTTACTACAAGCCGTTTTCTACAAATTGTGACATCGCTGCTGTCATTTTCACTAGAAGGCTCCGGCTTCCCGGGATGACGCTCTGCGGTAGGCCCCAGCAGGTAGGCAAAACCTGCACGAGGATCTCTGCTGAGTCGTCCTTGAAGTCAAGTCTTCTAGTAGGTTGGATCGCCACTTTCCCGTTCCCGTCTGGACTGGCGTAGACGTGTAGTTCGGACCGTTCTCGCTTCCGAAGTGACCAATGAGGAAGCCATTCTGGAGAGTAAACACAACGCTCTCGTACTCAGCTCCCCGCATCCGGCCTGTCCACATCAGGTTGCCATCGCCACGGTCCTTGAAGACTGCATTCTCCACCGCCACAGTGGCTCCGTCTGGAAGAAGTAGTTCGAGATGGCGCATGCCGACCCGCAGGTAGTCGTACGCGACCTGCACGGTCGCTACCTCGGCGGCAGGCGCGCTGGTGGCGGCGGCGGTGCTGACCGGAACGCCCTCCAGAACGAGGGGCAGCGCCGGCCGGGTGACGACCTCGTCGACGGTCCAGAGCTGCTGGGCGCCGCTGCCGGCAGCGAGCGACAGGGAGAGGAACGCGGCGAGCGTGACGGCGCGCATGGGAAGGAGCAGTTTCATGGTGTCGGATAGTCCTCTCGTTCTCGATTCAGGGACGGGGCCTGGACGGTCGTTGTTCCCGGAGAGTTGTCGGGCAACGGATGGTGCCCCGGGGTTGCGTGAGGCGGAGGTCGTCTCCGCATGCAGCAGCGCGACCTGCGTCCAGGGCCGACTCTCGCCTCCCTGCTCTCCTGCCAGGGTCCGGTGCAGGACGCTGCTCGACTGCCTGGGGATCCTGGGGGCGTCTGCGGCCGCGGGGCCGGAGCGCCTATGCTCTTGGCCGCCGCCTCGGCAAGGCGCATCGCCCAGCGCCTTGGCAGCCCCAGGACCGCTGCCTGCAGCGGTAGCCGGTACGTGTGCGTGCCGCTACGGCGTGGCCCGCAGGAGTCTCTTTTTTTGGGGGGGGGGGGGGGGGGGGGGGGGGGGTAGACGCAGCTTGCCGCAAGGCAGCTCGTCCCCTGCTCAGCTCCGGCCATGACCGCAGTCACCAGTCTCAACCCCCGCACGCTCTTCCGTGTCAACCGAGTTTGTGAATTGCGGTTACCATACCACAGTCCGCTCCGGTCCGGTCTGGCGCGCTCAATCGTCGGGGCCGGTGGGGCGCGGTGATCCGGGCCGGCGTCGAGCGCCATCCGCCGGTCGGTGTTCGCCCAGCGGGCCGTCGGGGCTGACCGTCGAACTCTGCAGGCAGGCCGTGCTGGCGCACGAGCTGCATCGCGGACCGGCTGCGCGGCCCGTCGCAGCGGGCGCCGCAGTCGGACGCCGCTACGCCGCGCCCCCAACGAGGAACTAGCGGGCCTACGACCTGGCGCCGCCCGAGAAGACTCGGAAGAGCTTCTTCAGGGGGTCGTAGAACTCGGTGACGACTCGTTCCTTGAGCGGGATGATCGCGTTGTCGGTGATCGTGATGTGCTCGGGGCAGACCTTGGTGCAGCACTTGGTGATGTTGCAGTAGCCGATGCCCTCGTCGTTCTTGAGTGCAGCGAGGCGGTTGCCGGTGTCGAGCGGGTGCATCTCCAGGGCGGCCTTGTAGACGAAGAAGCGGGGGCCGACGAACTTGTCGTGCATGTGGTGGTCCCGCAGCACATGGCAGACGTCCTGGCACAGGAAGCACTCGATGCACTTGCGGAACTCCTGCACCCGTTCCACGTCCTCCTGGGCGATCCGCCAGGTGCCGTCCGGGGCGTCCGGGGGCCGGGGCTCGAACGGCTCGATCTTCTTTTTCACCTCGTAGTTCCAGGACACGTCGCAGACGAGATCCCGGATCACCGGGAAGGCGCGCATGGGTTCCACCGTGACCGGCCGGTCGCTCGGCAGGTCGCTCATCCGCGTCATGCACATGAGCCGGGGGTTGCCGTTCACTTCCGCCGAGCACGATCCGCACTTCCCGGCCTTGCAGTTCCAGCGCACGGCGAGGTCGTTGGCCGACTCCGCCTGGATCTGATGAACCGCGTCAAGGACGACCATGCCTTCGGTGACGTCCGTCGTGTAGTCGCGGTAGCCGCCCTCGCCGCCCTTGCCGTCCTGGCGCCAGATCCTGAAGTCCGTTGCGGCCATCTCAGCCCATCTCCTCGACCAGCCCGGCCAATTCGTCGCTCATCGGTTCCACCGGAATCTCCTCGACCACCATCTCGCCGTCCGCGCCCCGGGCGACGCGGATGTTGACCTGGCCGAAGTGGTCGTCCTTCTGCGGGTAGTCATCCCGGAACTGGGCGCCGCGGCTCTCCCGCCGCAGCAGACCGGCGCGCGCCACGGCCTCGGACACGACGAGCAGGTTGTGCAGGTCGAGGGCGGTATGCCAGCCCGGGTTGTACTCGCGGTTGCCGGGCGCGGACACGGCCTGCGCCCGCTCGGCCAGCCGGCCGATCTCGACCACCGCCTCCTCGAGCTCGGACTCGATCCGGACGATGCCGACCTTCTCCTGCATCAGGTCCTGGAGGGCGTACTGGATCCGGTAGGGGCCCTCGCCGCCCTCGCGTTCGAGCGGAGCGAGCGCCTCGCGTTCCGCCGCGTCGACCGCCGACTGGTCGAGGGTGACGTCGCCGTGTTCCGCGGCGAAGGCCGCCGCGTACTCGCCCGCCCGCTTGCCGAACACCAGCAGATCGGAAAGCGAGTTGCCGCCGAGCCGGTTGGCGCCGTGCAGCCCGGCGGCGCACTCGCCGGCCGCGAACAGCCCCGGCACGGAGGACATCTGGCTCTCGGCGTCGACCCGAACGCCCCCCATCACGTAGTGGGTGGTCGGCCCCACCTCCATCCGTTCCCTGGTGATGTCGATGCCGGCGAGCTCCCTGAACTGATGGTGCATCGACGGCAGCTTCTTCCTGATGTGCTCCTCGGCGTTGCCCATCTTCTCCCTGATCCAGGCGATGTCCAGCCAGACGCCGCCGTGGGGCGAGCCCTTGCCCGACTTGATCTGGGCGACGATGCAGCGGGCGACATGGTCGCGGGTCAGCAGCTCCGGCGGCCGGCGCGCGTCGCGGTCGCCGACGACGTAGCGCCAGCCCTCCTCGGCGCTGTCCGCCGTCTGGTCCTTGTAGAGATCGGGGATGTCGTCGAACATGAAGCGCTCGCCGTCCGAGTTCAGCAGGATGCCGCCCTCGCCGCGCACGCCCTCGGTGACCAGGATGCCGCGGACACTGGGCGGCCAGACCATCCCGGTCGGGTGAAACTGCACGAACTCCATGTCGACCAGGTCGGCGCCGACGTCGTAGGCCAGGGTGTGGCCGTCTCCGGTGTACTCCCAACTGTTGCTGGTGATCCGGAACGCGCGGCCGATGCCGCCGGTCGCCAGCACCACCGCCCGCGCCCGGTAGACCCGGAACCGACCCCGCTCCCGGTCGTAGGCCAGGGCGCCCGCGACCCGTCCGTCGTCCATCAGCAGCCGGAAGACGGTGAACTCCATGTGGAAGTCGATCCCGCGATGGATGCCGTGATCCTGCAGGGTGCGGATCATCTCCAGACCGGTCCGGTCGCCGACGTGGGCCAGGCGCGGGTAGCGGTGCCCTCCGAAGTTCCGCTGCAGGACACGGCCGTCCTTCGTGCGGTCGAA
The DNA here is from genome assembly GCA_965116145.1 of Thermoanaerobaculia bacterium. Lineage (GTDB taxonomy): Bacteria > Acidobacteriota > Thermoanaerobaculia > Multivoradales > Multivoraceae > Multivorans. The sequence goes on along the minus strand of OZ220482.1, from coordinate 3,589,603 downwards.
CAGCGCGCCCCAGGCCTCGAGCTCCAGCGCCCGCGCCGGCGCCTCGCGGGCGTGGATTTCGGCCATCCGCGGGTTGCTCAGGTACTGGCCGCCGCGCAGGGTGTCGGTGACGTGGACCTTCCAGTTGTCGCGCTCGTCGACGTTGCCGATCGCGGCCGCGAGACCGCCCTCGGCCATCACCGTATGCGCCTTGCCGAGCAGGGACTTGCAGATCACACCGCAGGACGCCCCCGCGGCCGAGGCTTCGATCGCGGCGCGCAGCCCGGCGCCGCCGGCGCCGATCACCAGCACGTCGTACTCGTACGGCGTCTGCTCCATCAGACGAGTCTCAGGTCGGTCCAGACACCCATCGAGCACAGCCGGACGTAGATGTCGGAGAACATGACCCAGACCAGGCTGGCCCAGGCCCAGGCCATGTGGCGCCGGTTCAGGCAGGACACGCAGCGGTAGCAGGCGCTGCGGAACGGCCGCCCCGCCATCACGTTGCGGAAGCCGCCGATCACGTGGCGCATCGAGTGGCAGCCCAGGGCGTAACCGCTCAGCATCAGCCAGTTGATCAGGATCACGAAGGACCCGATGCCGATGCCGAACCGGTGCCCGCCGGCCGCCGTCTCGAACTCGAACGCCCGGTAGACGTCGATCGGGAAGAACACGAAGATCCACAGCATCATCGCGTACAGGAAGTAGCGGTGGACGTTCTGGACGACCAGCGGGAACGAGTTCTCGCCGCGGTAGGCATTGCGCGGCTCGCCGACGGCGCAGGACGGCGGATCGGCCCAGAACGCCTTGTAGTACGCGCCCCGGTAGTAGTAGCAGGTGGCGCGAAACCCGAGCGGCAGGATGAGGATGACGAAGGCCGGCGACTGGGGAATGAAGCTCGGCCACCAGCTCGGGAAACCCTGGAACCAGGCATGATGGGTGAAGCCGAAGACCTCCGGCGAGTACAGCGGCGAGAGATAGCCGCCGTGTGCGTAGTGCTCGCCCTGGAAGCCGGCCCAGGTCGCATAGAGGCTCGCGATCCCGAGCCCGGCAACGACCGCGGCCGGCTGCAGCCACCAGGCGTCCTGTCGCTGGGTCTCACCGAACGATCTCCGCTTCAGCGCGGCGGAAATGGCCATACCTGAATCTCGTCCTCTCTCCGGGTTGCTCTCAGCTCGGTTGGCTCGGGACCTTCGCCCCGGCGGCGATCATAGCCACAAAGGCGCACCCGTATCGACCGCAGGCGACGGGCGGCGCGAAGGCAGTCGGACGACGAGCCGCAGGCGACCCGTCCGTCGCGTCGTCTTCGTCAGAGCGACGCGGGAGAGCGCATCCGGTCGACCTCGACGGCAGCGCCCGCCGGGTCCCGGGCGCGGTCGGCATCCAGCAGCGTCGCGCCGCGCTCGATCCAGGTGCGGCCCCGGACCCTCAGGGCGAGCAGGCCGGCCAGCAGCGCCACGTGGACGATGAAGCAGCTCCAGGCGCCGATCAGTCCCCAGTGCCGGGTGGCGACGATCACCAGGGGCACGAAGACCAGCCAGGCGACTCCGACGTTCACCAGCATGCTGTAGGTCGTGTCGCCGGCGCCGCGCAGAGCCCCCGCCAGCACGTTGAACTGCAGGTCGAAGACCAGGCAGACGACGGCGATCAGGAACAGCGGCCGGGTGTAGGGCATGACCAGGGCAAGCTCGGCATCCGGCACGAAGAGGGCCATCAGGCGGTCCGGGTAGCCGACGTAGACGACCGCTATCAGGGCCATCCCGAGATAGCCGATCCGCAGCACCCGCCGGACCACCAGCCGGGCGGACGCTGTCTCCTGCGCCCCGAGACACTGTCCGACCAGGGTGGTGCAGCCGGCGGCGAGCGCGATCGCCACCATGAACGACACCGACCAGGCCTGGATCACCGCGTTCGTCGCCGCCATCTCCGCATCGCCGAGCCGGGCCACGAGCACGGTGAAGACGCTGATGCCGCCCATCTCCATGAATACCTGGACGCCGATCGGCAGGCTGACCCGCAGCATGGTCGAGATCAGGGTCGGTTCGGGCGCGCGCGGGGTCGACGCGCCGTACTCCCGCCCCAGGGAGGACACGATGACGCCGCCCAGGAGACCGGCCGCGACCACCGCCTGCGCGATCGCCGTGCCGACCGCGGCGCCGGCCGGGCCCAGCTCGGGGAAGCCCAGGGAGCCGAAGATGAACAGGTAGTTCAGGCCGCAGTTGAGAACGAGCTGGATCAGGCCGGCGACCATCGGCACCTCGGTCCGGCCCAGGCCGCGGTAGTAGTTCTCCGCCACCAGGAAGATCATCAGCCCGATGCCCCCCGCCAAGCGCACCTCGGTGTACGCGACCGCGATCGCCTGGGACTCCGCGGTGCCCTGCGTCAGGCGGTAGCCCCAGCTCGCCAGCGGCGCCAGGGCCAGGACCGCCAGACCCGCTCCGACCGCCAGGTAGATCCCCTGCCAGAAGGACGCGCCCACGCGGTCCTTCCGGCCGGCGCCGACGAACTGGGCGACGAAGGTGTTGACGCCCTGCAGGACCCCGATGAAGAAGCTCAGACACCACCAGGAGATGATGGCTCCGAAACCGACGCCGGCGAGAGCGACGACGCCCAGGCGGCCGACCATCACCGTGTCGATGAACCCCATCGCGGAGTGGGTCATCTGGGTCACCGCAACCGGCGCCGTGAGCCTCAGGATGCGCCGGTAGGTGATGTCGATGTTCATGGGTCAGTCGTCCGCGAACAGGGCGGCAAACTCCGCGGCCAGGCGCGGGCCCGCCCCTTCGTCTTCGTGCTTGAAGAAGACGTGCGCTTCGCCCCAGGGTTGCCCCTCGATGCGCGCGGCCCAGGACGCGAGCGCCGTCTCGTCGTAGCCCGGCCGGCGCAGGCGAAGATAGCCGAACCCCGCGGTGGCGACCAGGGGCGCATCGTGGCCGCCGCCGGCATCGGCTATGCACAGGGCGGCCCCGGCGCGCTCGAGGGCGGCGTAGACCTCGTCGTCGAACCAGCTCGCATGCCGAAACTCGAACGCCGCGCGCAGCCCCTCGGGAAGGCACTCGAGAAACGCCGCAAGGCGGCCGACATCGCGCTTCAGCCAGGGCGGCAACTGGAACAGGAACGGGCCCAGCCGGTCACCGAGCACAGACGCCGTACGGAACAGGTAACCGACCGCGTCCTCAGCGCCGCGCAGGCGTAGCTGGTGCGTGATCCGGCGCGGCGCCTTCAGGGCGAACCGGAAGCTCCCCGGCGCCGCGTCACGCCAGCGCTCGAGGACGTCGGGCCGGGGCATGCGGTAGAACGTGTTGTTGATTTCCACCGCCCCGAGTCTTCCGGCGTAGAACGAGAGCATGTCCTGCCGCCTGATTCCCGGCGGGTAGAAGGGCCCCTCCCATGCCGGGTACGAGAACCCGCTGGTGCCGGTGCGGACCCGCATCGGTCTCTTCCCTGGCGACCGCGCGCGACGGCTGGCGCGCGGGCGCCCTCAGACGTCCTGGCTGTCGAGAAAGGGACGCAGTTTCTGCGCCCAGTCCGGCTGACGGAGCTTGCGCAGCGCCTTGGACTCGATCTGGCGGATGCGCTCCCGGGTGACGTTGAACGACTTGCCGACTTCCTCCAGGGTGTGCTCCGAGCCTTCGCCGACGCCGAAGCGCATCCGCAGGACCAGCTCCTCGCGCGGCGACAGCGAGCGCAGCACGTTGCCGGTCTGTTCCTTCAGGTTGGCCGTGATGACCTCGTCGATCGGCGACGGCGAGTTCTTGTCCTCGATGAAGTCGCCGAGGTGGGAATCCTCCTCTTCGCCGACCGGGGTCTCCAGCGACACCGGCGCCTGAGCGATCTTCATGATCTTGCGGACCTTGGAGGCCGGCAGGTCCATGTGCTCGCCGATCTCCTCGGCGGTCGGCTCGCGGCCGAGTTCCTGGACCAGGGACCGCGAGGTGCGGGTCAGCTTGTTGATGTTCTCGATCATGTGGACCGGAATGCGGATCGTCCGCGACTGGTCCGCGATCGCCCGCGCCACCGCCTGGCGGATCCACCAGGTGGCGTAGGTCGAGAACTTGTAGCCGCGCCGGTACTCGAACTTCTCGACCGCCTTCATCAGGCCGATGTTCCCCTCCTGGATCAGATCCAGGAACTGCAGCCCCCGGTTGGTGTACTTCTTGGCGATTGAGACGACGAGGCGGAGATTCGACATGATGAGCCTCTCCTTCGCCCGCTCGCTCATCTCCTCGCCGCGCTTGACCTTCGCCACCAGCGCCCGCAACTCGCCCTGGCTGATCGTGTAGCGAGCCTCCAGCGCCCGCACCGCCTCCCGGTACTTCTGGATGCGCCGGCGGTGCAGCGCCTGGAGCTCCTCGTTGCTCTCGCGCTCCAACGCCACCTGGGCCCGGCTGATGTCGCGCTCGCTGCGCCGGAACCGGTTGTCGATCAGCTTTACCAGGTCGACCACCCGGTTCCGGTCCGGACCGGTGAACGCCAGCTTGACGATCAGGGAGGACACCTTCTCCTCGAGGCGGTCGATGTCCCGTCCGACCTCCTGGTAGCGGTCGCCCCGCGGGCTGTAGCGCTTCTGCTTGCGCCGGGTCCGCACCAGCTCGACCTCCAGCTCCTTCATCTCCTCGAAGACGCCTACACGCCTGGCGATCCGCTTCAGTCCGGCCTCGTCGAGCAGCGACAGCGGGTAGTCGATCTCCACGAGCTGGGACAGCGGCTTGGCGTTCTTGCGGTCGGCAAGCTCGGTCAGCGCCAGCAGCCGGGTCATCAGATCGGGGTTCCCCGCCATCGCCTGGAAGATGAGCCACTCGCCGTCCTCGAGCGCCTTCGCGATCTCCACCTCGCCGTCGCGGTCGAGAAGCGCGACAGTGCTCATCTCGCGCAGGTACATCCGCACCGGATCGCTGGTGTTCACCGGCTCGGTGACCGTCGTCGGCGCCACCGGATCCTCGTCTGCCTTCTCGATCTCGAGCGTGACCGCCTCGTCGAGATTCGCGACGTACCAGTCCGGCCGACGGATCACGCCGACCCTCATCCCACGCAGCCGGTCGTACAGTTCCTTGATCTCGACCTCGACGCCGACCATGTCCGCCGGCATCATGTCGTGGATCTCGTCGTTGAGGAGGTAGGTCTTCGCCTTCCCCAGCTCGAAGAGCTGACGAACGGACGAGTACCTCGCCTCAAGGGGCTTGTTCACGTCCTTGATCGGGGCTACTGCCATCTCGGGTCTCCAGGTCTAAGGGCATTCGGCGGCGTGCCGGAAGCCGCCATGTCCATCGCACATCGCAGCCTGCATACAACCCGCCCACCGAGGGGAACCTCGGCAGACCGGGAACCTCTGAGCGCCGACGGCGAGCGAGTATAGCAGTCCACAACAGACACGGAGCCGCACTCGAACGTTGCGCCACGCGCGTTCACCACGGATTGCCTGCCCGCAGGTTGAAGACGATCCACTACCCCGTTGTGTTTCACTGCCGTCGCGGCGACGGGCCATCGCGCTTCGTCTTCTCCAACTCCAGGCCGGCCGCAGTTCTTCCCCGGCGTCGCAGAGCCTCGCGGAGCAGGTACTCGATCTGCCCGTTGACGCTCCGCAGCTCCGTCGCCGCCAGGCGCCTGAGTTCCTCGAACACGGCGATGTCGAGCCGCAGCAGGAAGGCCTTGCGCGGTGGGGCCGCCACCGTTCGACACCCGTGCCGCTTACGGATAGAGCGTGCCGGTGTTCACTACCGGCTGCGTATGTCGGTCACTGCACAGCACCGCCAGCAGGTTGCTGACCATCGCCGCCTTCCGCTCGTCGTCAAGATGCACCACGTCCTTCTCGCTCAGCATGTTCAGCGCCTGCTCCACCATGCCGACCGCGCCGTCGACGATCTGGGCCCGGGCGGCGACGACGGCCGCCGCCTGCTGGCGCTGCAGCATCGCGGCGGCAATCTCCGCCGCGTAGGCGAGGTGACTGATCCGGGCCTCGACCACGTTGACCCCGGCGGTCGCCAACCGCTCCTGGACCTCTCCGCGGAGGCGTTCCGAGATCTCGGCGGTGTGCTGCGAAAGGGAGATCTCACCCCGGTTGTGCGCGTCGTATGGATAGCCCGTCGCCAGACTGCGCAGCGCCGCCTCGCTCTGCACCTGGACATAGTCCTCGTAGTCGTCCACGTTGAAGAGGGCCTCGGCGCTGTCCGTGACCCGCCAGACGACGACCGCGCCGATCTCGATCGGGTTGCCGGCATTGTCGTTCACCTTCAGCTTGCCGGTCTCGAAATTCCGGGTGCGGACGGACACCCGCCGCTTGCTCAGAAACGGGTTGGCCCAGCGCAGTCCGGTGTCGTAGACACTGCCACGGTAGTCCCCGAAGAGCTGGAGTACTTTCGCCTCGTTGGGATGCACCATGAACAGCCCGAACAGCAGAAGGACGACGATCGGAACCACCAGGGCGCCGGCGACAATCCCCGGAACGAACACCGAAATCGCCGAGAAAACGATCGCTGCCACGGCGCCCGGCAGGCAGGCGATGAGAAGCAGGAGCACGCTCAGGCCCGAACGAACAGAAAGACGCTGTTCCCGGTGCTTTACCATCTGCTGTTCCATTGCCGATGTCCTCCCTGGATCCTGCGGTCGCTCGGCGAGGAGACAACCGCCTGTTGATATGACGGTGATATCACATCCATATTGCCATGACGAGGTCGTCAGCCACCCGATCCGGTGGTGAACGCCAGTCCAAAGGGCGGTCCCGAAGCGGTCCTGCGGATAGCCGGCCGCTTTCGGACCGGCGGAGCGGCCACCGCCGCCGAGGAACTGCGGGCGGGCCGCATCAACGACTCGTACGCTGTCTCGACGACGAGCAACAGGCGCTTCCTGCTGCAGCGGATCAACGGCCGCGTCTTCCCGAGCCCCGGGCGTGTCATGGAGAACATCGTGCGGATCACGCGCCACACCGAACGCCGGCTCGGACCACGGAGCGCCCGCCGGCGGCTGACTCTCGTCGCCGCAGCGGACGGGAGGATGTGGTGCGAAACGCCAGTGCAGGACGGTTCGGCCGACTGGTGGCGGATGTACGAGTTCATCGAGGACACGACGACCGCACTTCGGGCGTCGAGCCCGCAGCAGGTCTTCCGTGCTGCCGAAGCCTTCGGCCGTTTCGAGGCGCAGCTCGTCGACCTGCTGCCGCCGCCCCTGCACGAGACGATTCCCGGCTTCCACGACACCCCCGCCCGCTTCGACGCGCTAGACCGGGCACTCGGCGCGGCCGGCGCCTCGGAACGCGGTCGCACCAGGAGGCGCCAGGCGGCGGCGGAGATCGCCGGGGTCGAAGGACACCGCGCCCTGGCCGGCCGGCTGAGCGGCGAGGTGCTGAACCGTCTGCCCCGACGCAACGTCCACAACGACTGCAAGATCAGCAACATCCTGTTCGACCGTGCGACGGGAGAGGCGCTGTGCGTCGTCGACCTGGACACCACGATGCCGGGTCTTCCCGCCCACGACTTCGGCGACATGGTCCGATCCATGAGCCACCGCACCGAAGAGGACGCTGCGGCATCGGCGGCGGCCCAGGTCGATCTGGAGCTCTTCGCCGCTCTGGCGCAGGGCTACCTGGACGGCGCCGGGTTCCTGACCGCGACCGAGCGGCGAAGCCTGGTCGACGGCGCCCTGGTGCTGACCCTCGAACAGGCGGTGCGCTTCCTCACCGATCACCTGGAAGGGGACATCTACTTCCGGGTCGAGCGGCCCGGCCAGAACCTGGACCGCTGCCGGGTCCAGCTCGCCCTGCTCGAGTCGCTGCTTTCGCGCGAGCGGGACCTGCGCCGCATCGTCGCCCGCGGCTCATCGTGAGCAGAGGCGCTGGCCGGCGGGCGACCGATCGCGGCCCTGCCCGCGACAGGCCTGCCGCGCCGCCGACCCGGCTATGCTCAAAGGATGACGGGTCTCGACCGGCCGCTCGCGACGCACAGTTCCTCCGGCAAGGCGATCGTGCGCGGCACGCGTCTCGAACGGACGATCCGCCGGAAACTCGAGCAGGCGACCGGCGCCGAACTGCTCGAGGTGCTGAACGAGAGCCGCATGCACAACGTGCCGGCAGGCGCCGAGACCCACTTCCGGGTGGTCGTCGTCAGCGACCGGTTCAACCGCACGCCGCGGCTCGGGCGGCACCGCGTCGTCCACAGGGCCCTGGCGGAGGAGCTGGCCGGACCGGTCCACGCCCTGGCGATCGACGCCCTGACGCCGGACGAATGGCGGGCGCGGGGAGAGGCCCGCAGCCTCTCGCCCGACTGCCGCGGCGGCTCCCGGTTCGACGCCGCCGGCTGAGCTCTCAGTCGCGCGGTTCGGGCTGCGGCACCACCCGGATGTACGGCAGCGGCTGCTGCCAGCCCTCGGGATACCTGGCCCGGGCCGCGTCGTCGGACACTGCCGGCAGGATGATCACGTCATCGCCCTGCTCCCAGTTCGCCGGCGTCGCCACCTGCTCCGCCGCGGTCAACTGGACCGAGTCGACCAGGCGCAGGATCTCGGCGAAGTTCCGGCCCGTGCTCATCGGGTAGGTCAGGGTTGCCTTGATCCGCTTGTCCGGGCCGATGACGAAGACGGACCGGGCGGTCGCGTTGTCCATCGGCGTGCGGCCCTCCGACGTGTCACCGGCGTCGGCGGGCAGCATGTCGTAGCGCTTGACGATGTCCAGCGTCGGGTCGCCGATCAGCGGGTAGTTCACAGCGTGGCCCTGCGATGCCTCGATGTCCTTCGACCAGGCCTCGTGGTCAGAGACTCCGTCCACGCTGATGCCGATCACCTTGCAGTTGCGGCGGTCGAACTCGGTCTTGAGGCCGGCAACCGTTCCGAGTTCGGTCGTGCAGACCGGCGTGAAGTCCTTGGGATGAGAGAACAGGACGCACCAGCCGTCGCCGATCCACTCGTGGAAGCTGATCTCTCCCTCCGTGGTCCGGGCGGTGAAGTCGGGAGCCTCGTCGTTGATTCGCAGGGTCATCATTCCTCCGGTCGAGCAGGTACTGGGCGAAGCGCGGAACGGGAACGGCGGTGATTCTACGAGCTTGCACCGTAGAACGCAGCGCAGCGAGTTCTTCGGCGGAAGCTCCTGGTCAGGTGGGGGCTGGGGCCAAAACGCGGAGTCAGCGGCGGGTTTGGCGGTGATTCTAGCCCGCACGTCTGCCGACTCCTGCTGCGGTTGCGGAGGCGCGGCGATCTGTGAAACAACCCGATCATCCGATGTTCGCCCCGAAGGAACCCTGAGGCCATGCATCCATCCGAACCCGTGAACACTCTCCCGGCGGCTGCGGCAACTGCTGCCGCCGCCCTGCTGCTCCTGCTGAACCCCCATCCCGCGTCCGCAACCCCGGAGGACGAACGACCCGAAGCGGCAGAGTCGCCGCCCGCCGTTGCCGGCCGCATCACGGTCACCGCGGCGCTGCCCGAGATCCAGATCGAAACCACGATTCCCGCCGAGGACCTCCAGAGCGAAACGGACCTGGCGGCAGCACTGCGCGCCGCGCCGGGCCTCGATGCGAACCGGCGCGGCCCGATCAACCTGGAGCCGACCCTCCGCGGCCTCCAGGAGAACCAGATCGCAATGACCGTCGACGGTTCCCGCACCTTCGCCGCCGGTCCCGCGCGCATGGACTCCGATCTGAGCCACGTCAACCCGCTCACCGTCGAGAAGGTCCGGGTGGTGAAGGGTCCCTACGCGCTGATGTGGTCCGCCGGCGCGATGAGCGCGATCGACGTCGTTACCTGGGCGCCGGAGTTCCACGACGACGGCCACCGGCTCTCCGGCGCCTTCACCCTGGACTACGGCGACAACGGGAGCAGCTCCAGCGGTCTGGCCCGGCTTGCGGGCGCTGCCCGGACCACCCGCTATGCGGTCACCGCCGGCCGCCGCACGGGCGGCGACGTCCTCGACGGCAACGGCGCGGAGGTCCCGGCCGACTACAGATCCGACGACCTGTCCTGGCTGTTCGGCGCCCGCGTCGGCAGCACCGGCCTCTTCCGGTACAACGGCGGCTACCAGTCGCAGGAGGACGTCGACTATCCCGGCCGGTTGCTGGACGCCACGTACTTCAGGACCCGCTCCCACAACCTGAAGTACCTGTGGTCCGGCGAACGGGGAGCGCTCCGCGGCTTCATGGTCCAGGCGTACTCGAACCGCAAGGACCACCTGATGAACAACGACGGGAAGCCGACCGGCCGCGATGCGCCGGGCCGCCGGCCGCCCTTCGCTCTCGACATCGATCTGCCGACCGAATCGAACACGGCCGGCGCACGGCTCTCCTTCGATCTGGTTGCGCCCGACCGCGGCTGGCGCTGGACCGCAGGCGCCGACCACTACCGCTCGCGCCAGCAGGCCGAACGGCTGGTCCGACGCCGGTCGAACGGCGCCCTGCTCTTCCGGGACCACGTCTGGCCGGACAGCCGGACGGACAATCTGGGCGTCTACCTGCAGGGAGTCCTCGACCGCGGCACGGCTTCCTTCGGCGCCGCGGTCCGGGTCGATTCCGTGTCCGCGGAGATCGGCCAGGCGACCGGGTTCTTCCGGACGCACACGGACGGCGCCCTGGACCAGACCGAGACGAACCCGAGCGCAGCCTTCTCCGCTGCGTTCACGCTGGGCAACGAGTGGCTCCTCACCATGGGCGCCGGCCGCGCCGTGCGCACGGCGACCACGCTGGAGCGCTGGTCCGACCGCTTCCCCGCCAGCAAGTTCCAGCTCCCTGCCGAGTTCATGGGCAACCCGACGATCAAGCCCGAGGTCAGCAACGAGATCGACTTCGAGCTTCGGGGGCGCGCGGGCGGCAGGCTCGACGTGAGCGCGACGCTGTTCTACCGCCGGATCGACGACTACATCACCATCGCGCCGGATCCGTCCCTGCCGAAGCGGCTTCCGCTCTCGCCGCCGGTCGTGTTCCGCTACGTCAACGGCGACGCGTCGTTCCTGGGCGGCGAGCTCGGTCTCCGCCAGCGGGTCAACGACCTGTTCTCCTGGCGGCTCGGGGTGGAATCGGTGCGCGCCGACGACGACACGCTGGACGAACCCCTGCTCGGCATCCCGCCGCTGTTCGTGCACGTCGGCCTGCGCCTGCAGACGCCTTCGGGCCGAGGATGGATCGACCTGTCCAGCGCGATCGTGGCGGACCAGGACCGGGTCGCGGCGAGCCGGTTCGAGATCCCGACCGGGGGCGGCCGGAGCTACGACCTGGCCGCGGCCTGGACTCTCCGTTCGGACCTGAAGTTCCGCCTGCGGGTCCGCAACCTGACGGACGCGGCGTACCCCAACCACCTGAACGCGAAGAACCCGTTCACCGGCCAGCGCATCCTGGAACCGGGCCGGAGCGTGTTTGCCGGGCTTTCCTTCCGGCGCTGACCGGTCGACCCGGGGAAGGCGGCCCCCGCTCCGGCTACGGCGACTTCCCGGTCAGGCAGCCGGAGCGGCCCGCGCGCGCTCCTTCGAGCTGCCGGCGCAGATCCTCGAGTTCCGCGCGGTCGGGACGCAGGTTCGACGCGCCGTGGATGTAGACGTGCTCGACGTCCGCGGCGGGAAGCGTCGTGTTCCAGTGCAGCAGGATGCGCACGCAGCGCTCCACGCCGCCCGGAACCGCCATTTCGTGGCCGCAGAGAAGCGCGACATCGCGCCAGCCCATCAGCCGGGCCGCCAGCGCCGGGTACTCGGCGGTCAGGTCGGGCGAAGTCGTGAAGATCGCGCTTGCCACGTCCTCCGGCTCGATACCGTTCGCCTGCACCATCCTCTCAAGCAGCTCGGCGGTCGCGCTCAGGATCTGCTCGCGGCCCGTTCCGTCGACCGTCGTCGCACCGCGAACGCCGCGGCAGACGGGGCGCCTCTGTCGGCGGACCGCGGTCAGGGCGCCTCCCCCGCCCCCTCGTCCAGGAAGCGGATCAGACTCGTCAGGTCGCTCAGGGTCATCGTGTCCAGCAGGCCCTCCGGCATGATGGACAGCGTCGACGGTTCGCGCCGGCGGATCCGCGCCGGGTCCAGGTCGAGCCGCCCGCCGGCCGCGTCGATCAGCGTCAGTCGCCGGGACGAGTCGTCCACGACCATCCCGCTGTGCCGGCTGCCGTCGTCAAGCTCGACATCGACCGCCCGGTACTGATCGGAGATGACCCGGGACGGGAACATGATCGACTCGAGAATCTCGCGCCGGCGGAACCGCTTGACCACGGTCGAGAGATCCGGGCCGCCGCCGCGGCCGATGTCGCCGAACACGTGACAGGCCGAACAGCGCGCCCGGTGGAAGACCCGCTCGCCCTGTTCGAGGCTGTGGCGCTCGTAGGCCATCACGTCGTACTCCAGGTACTCGGCCAGCTCCTCGAAGCTCATCTGGGCGAGGTCGCTCCTGCCCCGCCGGTCGCCTTCGACCTCCGTCACCAGGGCGGCCGCACGCCGCGCCCGTTCCGCCCGCCAGCTCTCGAGCCGCTCCTCGGCAGCGCTGCGCTCGTCGTCCGGAAAGCGGTCGAGCAGGTCGTTCCGGATGGCGTCGATGTAGCCCTCCATGCTCGCCGCGCCGCGGAACGCCCGCGCCCGGTCGAACCAGGCCACGACCCGGCCGCGCAGCTCCGGCGTCCAGCCGCGGTCCATCGTGCGCAGGCAGTAGGCCGTGTGGATCTGCTCCGCCGGCGGCCGGTCTTCCTGCAGTCGCTCGACCATCCGCGCCAGCGCCCCGTCCGGCTGCAGGTAGGCGAGCAGCCGTTCGAGCTGCCGGTTCACCCGGTCGTCCCGGTGCGGGTAGCGGCCGAGCAGCAGCTCACCCAGGGCGGCGCGCGCCTCGACCCGGCCGGGTTCGTCGGGCGCCGGGTCGCGGAGAAAGGCAATCTCCGTCGTGCGCAGGAAGTCGAGCTCGCCCTCGACGTCGAGATCGGCGCGGGCGGCCTGGAGCAGGCTGCCGATCAGGAAGGTGTACTCGATCCTGTGTTCGAGACTGTAGATCGTCGCCAGCCTGGCCTCGAAGAAGCCGCGGGGGCTCTGCGGCAACGGCGTCAGGACGGCCTGGTCGACCCAGTAGCCGTGGGGGATGCGCTGGATCGCCTCCCTCGCGGCGGTCCGCAGGAACCGGTCTTCATGGTCCAGCAGGGCGAGCAGCGCCTCGGCAGTGGCGACGTCGATGTTCCGGGCCCGCGGCTCCAGGCCGGAGCGCACCAGCGACTCGGCCGCCCGGCGGACGACCAGTGGATCGACGTCGGCCAGCGCCGCACGCAGCGGCCCCTGGACCCTGGGGAAGGGATGCGTCCCGAGCAGTGCGGCGGCCGCCGCACGCACCAGGGGCGCGTCCGAATCGAGCAGCGCCGACGCCTGATCCAGGGTCGGTCGCGGGCCCTGCACCTGCAGCAGTTCCAGCGCGCGGATGCGGTCGATCGGCTCGCGCCCGGGGTCCCGGACGATCGACCACAGCTCCGGCGCCCAGTTGGCACCCGCCGCCGCGCGAACCCTGCGGATCGCCTCCCTGCCCCACCCGGAGCGCGGCATCGGCTGGCGGACAGCGGCGTCCACGCCGGTCGCCGCGGCCGCCTTCTCCGCCCGCTCGAAGGTGACCCGGTAGAGGCCGCCGGAGGTGCCCCGGCCGCCGGTCGCGAAGTAGAGCCAGCCGTCCGGTCCCACGTCCATGTCCGTGACGTTCAGCGGCTCGCCGAGAACGAAATCGTGCGCGTCACCGGTCCAGGTGGCGCCCGAACGTTCGGGAAACAGCACCCGGATGCGGCCTCGCGACCAGTCGCCCATGAAGTAGGCGCCGCGATACCGCTCGGGATAGGCGAAGTGGTAGTAGAAGACGACGCCCACCGGCGAGCCGCGGCCGATGTCGACGACGCCGGGAAGCGTGTCGATCTCGTGGAACGCGATCTTGCCGGAACCGGTGCGCCAACCGTAGTCGCCGGCCGGAATCAGGTGGACGACCCGGGTCGGCCGGAACCACGGCAACCCGCGGTCCCACTCCATGTCCGCTTCGTAGGCGAAGATCTCGCCAGCCGCGCCGATCGCCAGATCGAACGGATTGCGCAGGCCCCCCGACAGCCGCTCCCAGGTGTTCGTCGCCAGATCCAGGCGGTAGACCGTGCCGCCCGGCGCGCGCAGGCCGTTGGCGTGGCCGCGCGGATCGAGGATGGGCGCCACGAGCTGATCCTCCTGCAGCTCGCGCAGCGGCGAGGTCGACGCCAGCCGGACATCGGGCGACGAGAAGTTGCCGTAGAGGACGTACAGCGCGCCATCGGGGCCCGCTGCGATGGTATGGGGGCCGTGCTCCTGGATCCGGCCGTTGGCGGGGGCGATCCGTTCGACGTCGTCGACGCGGTCGTCGCCGTCCGTGTCCCGCAGCCGGTAGAGGCCGGTGTCCTCGACCGCCCCGTCACGACCGGTCCTGCCCTCGACACCGACCGCCGCCGCCAGCCGGCCGCCGCCGTTGGCATGGACCAGCACGTCGCCCGGCCCCATGACGTAGAGACCGTGCGCGGTCTCGACCTGGGGGGCGAAGTCGATCCGCCGGTCGTGGACGCCGTCGCCGTCGGTGTCCTCGAGCAGAGCCAGCCCCTCTCCTTCCAGCGCCAGCAGGGGCCTGCCGGACGCATCGAAGGTCATGTTGACGACCGAGCCGAAGAGGCCGGGCTCAGCCGCCGTCTCGACCGCGAAGCCGGCCGCCGTGCGGAAACGACCGCCGGCGTAGTCGAGCCGTTCGCGGCGCGAGGCGTCGTGGTCCGGCATCAGCTCCTGGGCGGCCGCGGCGCCGGCACCGAACAGGACGAGAGCCGCCGGCAGCAGGCCGCGACAAACGCCGCACCGCCTTTGACGTGCCCATCCACCACGAACTGCAAGCATGGCGGGCGATCCTACCGGCAGCGCGGTTGTCTGCCAGCCCGCGGCCGCCTCGCGCGAAGACGCGAATCGGGCGCCGCGCACCTTGTGCTCACGAACCCTGCGTCCGTAGGATGCTGGCATCGTGCCGGAACGCCCCTGCACCATCGCCGTGCTCGCCACCCTGGACACGAAGGGCTGCGAAGCGGTCTACCTGGTCGACCGGATCCGCCGCGACGGAGACTGCCGGGCGTTCGTCATCGACCTCGGCATCCTGGGCAAGCCCGCGCTCGACGGCAGTTGGCGGCCCGACGTCAGCCGGCGCCAGGTCGCCTGCGCCGGCGGCGAGACGCTCGCGGAACTCGCACGCGCCGGCGACCGCAAGCGGGCCGTCGCGGTCATGTCCGCCGGCGCGGAAGAGGTGGTCCGCCGCAGCTACCGCCAGGGACGCTTCGATGCGATCGTCGGCCTCGGCGGCAAGGCGGGCACGGCGATGGCGACCACAGCGATGCGCGCGCTGCCGCTCGGTGTGCCCAAGGTCATGGTGTCGGCGATGGCCGGCGGCGACGCGTCCGGCTACGTCGGGGTCAAGGACGTCATCATGGTGCCGTCGATCATCGACGTCGACGGGATGAACCACATCAGCCGCCAGGTCCTGAGCCGGACGGCGGCCGCCGTCTGCGCCATGGCCAGGGTCGAGACCACGGCCGGCGACGACCGGCCCCTGATCGCGGCGTCCACGTTCTCGAGTACCACGCCCTGCGTCGACGCGTGCCGGCAGCAACTGGCGGACCAGGGGCTGGACGTGCTCGTCTTCCATGCCACGGGGGCGGGCGGGCGGACCATGGAGAGCCTGGTCGAGGCCGGCTTCGTGCGCGGTGTGCTCGACCTGACGATCAAGGAATGCGCCGACGAGCTGGTCGGCGGCGTGCTCACCGCCGGCCCCTCGCGCCTGGAGGCGGCGGCCAGGAGCGGCACGCCGGCCGTGGTCGCCCCGGGATGCCTGGACATGGTCCATTTCTTCGCCCCGGACACCGTGCCCGTCGAGTTCTCGGGGCGCACCTTCCATGCGCTGGACGACAACATGACCCTGATGCGCACATCGGTCGAGGAATGCACCGAACTCGGCCAGATCCTCGCGGCCAAGCTGAACGCCTCCGTCGGCGCGGTCGAGGTCTACCTGCCGCTCCGCGGCATCTCGCCCCTGGCGGCGCCGGGCGAGCCCTTCCACGATCCGGAAGCGGACGAAGCTCTCTTCTCCTCCCTGCGCCGACACCTCCGCCAGGCCGTGCCGGTGACCGAGGTCGACACGAACATCAACGCCCCGATGTTCTCCCGAGCGGTCAGCGATGCGCTGCTGCGGCTGGTGCGGGAAGCGAACTGAGGCTGGAGGCGGCCGCAGGCAGACGACGCGGCCGGCTGTCAGTCCCGAACGAGGGTACGTTCTCCCAGCGGCTGCACCGGCCGGAAGTTGTTCGGGAAGATCGCAGCGAAGGCCTCGATCTGGCCCACAGACAGCGTCAGCGGCTCGGTCAGGATGATCCAGGCGACGCCTTCCGTGCATGGCGGGGTGGTGAGCGACCCGCGGTAGCGCCAGGTGCTACGGCGCTCGGGCAGCAACGCCGGCAGATCGACCGCCTCCCCGACGGCGCGCGGCGGCGACGCCGCCGGCGGCAGCAGCGCCCATACCGGCGCCAGGGCCCGGTTCGCCGGGCCCTCGTGGAACAGGACCCCGACCACCGCCAGGGTCCCGGCTTCGTTGCGATGCACGAAGTGCATCTCGAGCGGCAAACGGTCACCCCCGATCGTGTGTTCGGCGCGGTGGTGAAAATGGAACTGCTCCAGTCCGAACCGCACCCCGTCGATCACGATGGAACTGCCGGGGGCCGGGTTCACCTGGATCGAGTGCCCCGTGTTCTCCACCGTCGCCCGCGACACCCGCCAGTCGAAATCGACCGGGACCAGCTCGGCCCTGCGGGCATCGCTCAGATCGATGGGGGACTGCTCCGCTCCCAGCGAGCAGACCGCGTAGGACGGATCAAGCCGCCCCCAGGCCGCAGGCCCGTCGTGCGCCTCGTATCCCCACCTGGGTCCCCCGCCGCTCACGGTTGCGGGACTGTACACCCGTTCATGCCGTCCGCCGACCGCCAAGCCGCGTCAGCACGGCGTGACGCCGTCCGCACCCCGGCAGGCAGCGGCCATCCGGGTCTCCCACGCCCGCACCTTCCTGTTGGCGGCGTCGAAGATCCGCTCGTAGTTGCCGACTGTCACCGCGTAGCGCGCCGATTCGGCCAGACGCCGCCACAGCGGTGCGTAGTCGCGCCAGGTCTCGAGGTAACTGTCCCGATCTGCCGGCGCCACCGAATCGGTGCCGAAGAGGAAGCGGTCCGGATGGCGTTCCAGCAGGGTCGCCCAGGCGTCGAGCGATGCGGCGTCCCTGATCACGTACTTCGCCACCTCGTCCCACGACAGGTCGCAATGGACGTGAGCAAGGGCGTCATCGGAGAGCAGCCGGTCGAGTAACTCCACATGATCGTCCGCGGGCGCGACGAACCGGCCGAGTCCGGTGTGCGCCCAGATGATCGCCAGGTCGGGATGAGCAGCGAAAATCTCCCTGAGCGGACCCAGGTGGACAGGCTCGTCAGCGCCGGTCGGCATGACGACATCGATGTCGCTGTGCAGAATCACTGCGAGACCGACCTCGGCCGCGAAGTCGAGCACCCGGTCCAGCGCGGGATTCCGGAGACTGGCGCCATGGCCCAGGATCTTCGATGTGACGAACTCCTTGTGGATCGAGAACTCGCCGATGCCGGAGAACACTCCCGGGTAGAGCTCCAGCACTCGACGGATGTGGTCGACAGCGTACATGTCCGTCGGATTGAAGCCCGTGATCATCGGATCGAATCGTGCCTGCTCCACCGGCGAGAGTGCACGGTATTCCTCGGCGATCACCGCGTCGACAAAGGAGTAGTAATAGAGTGCCGCGTCCGAGTGAAGGTAGTAGGCAGGCGCCCGGTCGCCGGACTCGAAGTAGTCCCACTTCTGCTGCAGCGGAATGCCGAAGACAGCCGTGCGCCCGAAGTCCCGGCCTGCGAGCGCCAGAAAGTCGCGCAGCGTGACTCCGCGCTGGACGTAGTTCGTGAGGTGGAAGTGAACATCATGAAAGAGAGGCCGCGCCTGTCGTTCTCCCGTCGCCTCGACCGGTTGGGCCGGGACGGCTCCCCCGCCGGCGATCAGTACGACGAAGCACCAAGACGTGACCGCAGCGCCCTTCATTGCGGGGCTCCAGCGAGCAACCCCCGAAACCCCCTGCCACGGGGCCGGGAGTTCACTCGGCCGCCGAGTTTCTTGCCTGCTCCTGGGCGGCTCTGGCCGCTTCCATGTCGTCTTCGTCCGGCATCAGGATGAACTCGGGGTAGGACTCGATGCCGAGCTCCGCCATGTCCTGGCCGAGCTCCTCGACCTCCGCCGAGACCCGCACGCCGATCGTCGCATCGAGCACCCACCAGAGGAACATCGACAGCCCGAACGCGAAGACACCGACGGCCGCGATGCCGACAAGCTGGTGGAAGAGGTTGCCGCCGGCCGCGATGCAGACGGCGAGAGTGCCCCAGACGCCGGCGAACAGGTGCACCGGAACGGCGCCGACGACATCGTCCAGCTTCATCCGTTCGAGCAGCCTCATGCCGGCGACCGTGACCACGCCGCCGATCGCGCCGATGATCAGCGCCCAGTGGTGGCCGACCAGGTCGGGTCCGGCCGTGATCCCGACCAATCCCCCGAGCGCCCCGTTGAGCACCGCCAGCAGGTCGACGCGGCCGAGGAGCGGCCGCGACAGGACGAGCGCCGCGACGACACCGGCGGCGGCGGCAAGGTTCGTGTTGATCAGCAGGTTGCCCATGGCGGTCGCATCGGCGACGCCGCCCAGGGCGAGCTGCGAACCGCCGTTGAAACCGAACCAGCCCATCCACAGGATGAAGACGCCGAGCGTGACGATCGGAACGTTCGAGGGCGGCGTCGGCTTCACCTCGCCGTTGGAGCGGAACTTGCCGCTCCTCGCGCCGACGATGATGATGCCGGCAAGCGCCGCCCATCCTCCGGTCGAGTGGACGATGGTGGAGCCGGCGAAGTCCTGGAAGCCGAGATCGGTCAGCCAGCCGCCGCCCCAGGTCCAGGCGCCGACGATCGGATAGAGGAACGCGGTGAGGACGGCGGTGAAGATCAGGAACGACCACAGCTTGACCCGTTCCGCCAGCGCCCCCGAAACGATCGACGCGGTGGTGGCGACGAAGGTCATCTGGAAGAACCAGCTCGACATCTCGGAGTAGCCGCTGCCGATGACCGCCGCGGCCTGGTCGGCATCGCCTCCGAGCAGCGCCATTTCCTCCGCGGACGCCTCGAACAGCGGCCGGACCGCGCCGATCAAACCGCCCACGTCGACGTACATCAGGTTGTAGCCGATTGCGTAGTACGCGATCCCGGCGATCGAGTACAGGCCGATGTTCTTGAGACAGATGACGGACGCGTTCTTGGTCCGCACCGAGCCCGCCTCGAGCATCGTGAAGCCGGCGCACATCCACATGATGAACACGCCCCAGACCAGGAAGGCGTAGGTGTTGAAGACGTAGGCGGCCTCGCCGGGCGCCTGCGCCAGGGCCGCCGCCGGGGCGAGGAGCAGCGCGCCACCTGCCAGCAGCAGCGCAAGAACGATCCATCGTGAGGGAGGCGGCGCAGTCTGCAGTCTCATGGGTGTTTCCTGTTGCTGTTGGAGCGAGACCGGCAGGATAGCAGCCGCGCCGTGCCCCGGAAGCCGCAGCGTCCGCCCGCCGCGATGAGCGGGAGCCGCGGACGCCGGCCGGACTGCCGGGCGCGTCAGGCCAGGACTTCCTCCACCACGCGCCCGTGGACGTCGGTCAACCGGAAGTCCCGACCCTGGTAGCGGTAGGTCAGGCGCTCGTGGTCGATCCCGAGCTGGTGCAGGATCGTCGCGTTCAGGTCGTGGATGTGCACGCCGCCGGAGACGATGTTGTAGCAGTGGTCGTCCGTCTCGCCCCATGTCTTTCCCGGTTCCATGCCGGCGCCGGCCATCCACACGGTGAAACAGCGGCCGTGATGATCGCGGCCGTAGTTGTCCTCGGCCAGCGCTCCCTGGCAGTACACCGTGCGCCCGAACTCGCCGCCCCAGACCACCAGGGTGTCCTCGAGCAGCCCGCGCTGCTCCAGGTCGGTCACCAGGGCCGCGGACGCCCGGTCCACGTCGCCGCACTGCAGGCGGATATCGCTCGGCAGATCGCCGTGCTGGTCCCAGCCGCGATGGTAGAGCTGGATGAACCGCACGTCGCACTCGGCCAGCCGCCGCGCCAGCAGGCAGTTCGCCGCGTAGGTGCCGGGTGTGCGGGCGTCCTCGCCGTAGAGTTCGAAGGTGCTCTGCGGTTCGTCCGACGTGTCGACGAGCTCGGGTACGGACGCCTGCATCCGGTACGCCATCTCGTACTGGGCGATCCGGGCCACGATCTCGGGATCGCCGAACTCCCGGTGCTGCTGCTCGTTGAGCCTTGCCACCACGTCCAGCATCCGCCGTCGAACCCCGCGGTCGATGCCCGGCGGGTCGGAGAGGTAGAGCACAGGGTCCTCCGCCGCGCGCAGGTTGACCCCCTGATGCTCCGAGGGCAGGAAGCCGGCGCCCCACAGCCGCTGGAACAGGGCCTGGGACTCGCGCTCGGCGCTGCCCTGGGAGATCAGCACGACAAAGGACGGCAGATCGCGGTTCTCGGAGCCGATGCCGTAGCTCAACCAGGCGCCCAGGCTGGGGCGGCCGGGCTGCTGATGTCCGGTCTGCAGGAAGGTGATGCCCGGGTCATGGTTGATCGCCTCCGTATGCACCGCCTTGAGGAAGGTGAGCCGGTCGACGATCCGCGCGGTATGCGGCATCAGTTCGCTGACCCAGGCGCCGCTCTCGCCGTGCCGCGCGAAGTCGAACATCGACGCCGTGATCGGGAACGAATCCTGGTCCGCGGTCATCCCCGTCACGCGCTGATCGCCCCGTACCGATGCCGGCAGCTCCTGGCCGTGCCACTCGCCAAGACGCGGCTTGTGGTCGAAGAGGTCGATCTGGGACGGCGCGCCGGACTGGAACAGGTAGATCACCCGCTTCGCCCTGGCCGGAAAGTGCGTGCCGCCGAGCGCGCCAGAAGGTTCCGCGGCAGCGCCGGGAGCGGCCCGTGAGGGCGCCGGGTCGATCAGGGAGGACAGCGCCGCGACCCCGATGCCGGTGCTTGCCAGGCCGAAGAACTGCCGCCGGTTGACGCCCAGGGCGTACTCGGTCCGGGGCGCAGCTCCGGGGCGAGGGCCGGGGTCGGCGCAACAGGTTTCGCTGGTTCGTCTTCTCATCGTCTCGTCACCGTTTCGTCAAGGTTCAGCACCGCGCTCGCGGCCACGCTCCAGGCCGCCAGCTCGCCACTCCCGATGCCCGGGTCGACGCGCCGTTCGCCGACGCCGAGGAGCGCCTCCGCCGACGCCGTATCCCGTTCGTAGCGGAGGCGCAGGTCGGCCACCAGGTCCACGATCGCCTGCCGTTCCGGATCGCTCGGAGGCCGCGAAAGCACGCGCCGGAAGAGCTCGTCGGCGCGCGCCGCGTCGCTTCCGTCGGCCCGCCCCGCGACCAGACTCTCGGCCAGTACCCGCGCCGCCTCGACGAACTGGGGGTCGTTCATCAGGACCAGCGCCTGCAGCGGCGTGTTCGACCGGGACCGTTCCACCACGCAGGTCTCCCGATTCGGCGCGTCGAACACGAGCATGTTCGGCGGCGGCACGGTGCGCTTCCAGAAGGTGTAGAGGCTGCGCCGATAGAGCGCCTCGCCGTGGTCCTGCTCGAAGATCCCGGCGCTGAAGCGGCCGCGGCTCTCATAGCCGATCTCCCGCCACAGGCCGGGCGGCTGGTACGGTTTGACGCTGGGTCCTCCCAGCTTCTCCACCAGCAGCCCGGACACCGCCAGCGCCCCGTCCCGGATCGCCTCGGCGTCGAGGCGAACGCGGGACGCCCGCGCCAGCAACCGGTTCCCGGGGTCGAGCTCGGCAAGCTCGGGGCGCGTCCTGGAGCTCTGGCGGTAGGTCGCTGACAGCACGAGCATCTTCTGGAACGCCTTGAGATCCCAGTCCAGGCGAATCAGCTCGGTGGCCAGCCAGTCGAGCAGACCGGGGTGGGAGGGCCAGGCGCCCTGGGAACCGAAGTCGCCGATCGTCGCCACCAGGCCGCGGCCGAAGAACCTCTGCCAGATGCGGTTCGCGGTCACCCGTGCCGTCAGCGGATGATCTGCGTCGACCAGCCAGCGCGCCAGCCCGAGCCGGTTCTTCGGCAGATCCTCGGGAATCGGCGGCAGCACGGCCAGGACCGCCGCCTCGACCTCGTCCGTCGGCTGATCGTACTCGCCCCGGCGCAGGACGAACGTCGGCCTCGGCTCCTCCATCTCGCGCATGATCATCGTCGTCGGCACCACCGCCTCGATCTCCCGGAGCCGCCGCGACAGCTCGGCGTAGCGCGCCTCGTGCGGCGCCCAGGCCGGCCAGTGGTTGCGCCGGAAGCGATGGCGGATCGTCGTCGTCTGCTCCTCGGTGCGCTGGTCCTCGGGCAGGCCGATCAGGTACTCGAACTCCCGACAGGCCGCCGCCGGACCGCTGTAGGCGGGCGGCAGCAGCTCCGGCGCCGCAGCCGAACAGGCGGCGGCCCGAGCGTCGGCGACCGTCAATCGAAACCGCCGCAGCGTCTTCTGACCGTAGCTCGACTCCTGGCGCAGGACGATCCGCAGCCGGACGCCGCCGGCGGGTGCGGACCCGGCGTTCCCGGCGTCCCGCGCCGCGGCCGCCGGGCCGGCCCGGAACACGGCGGTGCGGGCGGTCGGGCGGGTGACGTAGCCGGCGCCCCAGCCGCTCTCCGGATCGCCGTCGATCGCCTGCTCCACCGGCAGGAAGGATGTCTCGTAGTCGGCCCAGGCGCCTGTGAATTCCACGTCCGTGAACGGACCGCCCGCCAGCGGCGCGGCCTGGACCTCGATCTCGGTCAGCACGAAGCTGCCGTCGTCGGCGCGGCCGATCCCGAGCGCCGGCTCGGCACGGTCCCGCAGCGCCTCCAGCCGCAGCGCACCGATCGCCGCGAGATCGGTCTCCGCCTCGATCACGTACACGTCGGTCGCCGGACGATCGCCCGACACCTCGATCGACCCGTCCTCGAGCAGGGCCATCCGGGCGCCGCCGCCGGACCTGAGCGCAACCGGCCTCAGCGGCCGCCACACCTTGCCCAGCCGCCGGTCCCACTCCTCCTGCCATGCCGCCTGGGCCGCTTCCGCTGCGCCGTCCGGATCGTCGAGGAGAGCGTCGAGCGGCGCGAGCTCCGACCGGAGGTCCCGCAGCGCCTCCCGCTGGACCCGGTCCGGCGCCTCCACCCTTGGTTTCGCGTTGCCCTCGCTGCCGTCGAGTCCGACCTCGTCCACCGTGTTGAAGAAGGCCGCAAGCTGGTAGTACTCACGCTGGCTCACGGGGTCGAACTTGTGGTCGTGGCACTTCGCGCAGCCGACCGTCAGCCCCATCCACACCGTGGCCGTCGTGTCCGTGCGGTCGAACACGTACTGCACCCGGTACTCCTCCGGGATCGCGCCACCCTCGAAGTTGATCATGTGGTTCCGGTGGAAGCCGGTGGCGAGGAGCTGCTCCGGCGTCGGGTCCGGCAACAGGTCGCCGGCGAGCTGCTCGATGGTGAACTCGTCGAACGGCTGGTTGCGGTTGAACGCCTCGATCACCCAGTCGCGCCAGCGCCACATGTGGCGCTCGTTGTCGATGTGGTAGCCGTTCGTGTCCGCGTAGCGGGCGGAGTCGAGCCAGGTGCGGGCCATGTGTTCGCCGTAGCGCGGGGACGAAAGCAGCCGATCGACCAGGCGCTCGGCGGCATCCGGCGCGTCGTCGGCGACGAAGGCCTCGACCTCGGCCGGCGTCGGCGGCAGACCGGTGAGGTCGAGGGACAGGCGCCGCGCCAGGGTCCGCCGGTCGGCCTCGGGCGAGGGCTCGATCCCCTCGCGCTCGAGCCGGGCGAGCACGAAGCGGTCGAGATCGCTGCGGACCCAGCCCCCCTGGGCCACGGCCGGCGGTTCCGGACGCTGCGGCGGCCGGTAGGCCCAGTGGTCCTCGAACTCCGCGCCCTGCAGGATGAAGCGGCCCAGGATCCCGATCTCCTGCGCCGAGAGCGCGGCATCGGCGTGAACCGGCGGCATCCGGTCCAGGGGATCGACCGCCGCGACGCGCTGGAACAACTGGCTCCGTTCCAGATCGCCCGGCGCCACCGCCCGACGGCCCGACGGCAGGACGGCGAGCGCCGACTCGCCCCGGTCGAGCCGCAGGCCGGCCTGGCGCACGGCCTCGTCGGGGCCGTGGCACTCGTAGCAGTGGTCCGAGAGGATCGGCCGCACGTCGCGGTGGAAGGACAGCGGCTCGCCCGGCCCCGCGATGCCGTGCTCGACCGGCGGCACGTCCCGCGCGGCGCCGGCCCGGGCAACGACCTCTTCCTCCCGGCTCGCCGGCCAGTGCGCTCCGGCCTCGATCCACGCCTCGAGCAGCTCCCGTTCGGCTGCCTCCAGCGGCCGCGGCGGCGGCATCTCCAGGTCGTCCTCGCGCCGGATCGCCGCCACCAGCAGGCTCGCCTCGGCGTCGCCGGGGACGATCGCGGCGCCCCGGCCGCCCCCGATCAGCATCGCCGGTCGCGAATCGAGCCGCAGGTTCCCGCGCTGCCTGAGCGGCCCGTGACAGGCGAAGCACCGACTCTTCAGCACCGGCAGCACGTCCGCCTCGAAGTCCGGCGCCGCCGCGGCCCGGGCCGCCGGCACGCCGATCAGCGCGATCCCGGAAGCACCCAGGACCAGGGCCGTCCATCCGGCCGTCCGTGAACTCGTGCGTCTCACCTCGGTCCGCAGTCTCCCGGTTGTCGCTGGATGCAGGACATCCTACCCCGCGAACGAACGCTGTCGCCAACGGTCCCGCGGGCGGCCCGGCAGACGTTCCGCTGCACTCGGACAGGACGGCATGCACCCGGACCGCGGGCTGCCGGGCCCTGACCGGGCAAGGGAACGTCGGGACGCGGTCGCCTCACCTGCGGGCGAGGGCCAGCCGGATCATCCGGTCGCAGAGGTCCTCGAAGGAGATCCCGGCGACTGCCGCCGACTGGGGCAGCAGACTGGTCGGCGTCATGCCGGGCAGCGTGTTCGCCTCGAGACAGCAGGGCTCCCCGACGGCGTCGAGTCGGAAGTCGACCCGCGAGACGTCGCGGAGGGCCAGGGCGTCGTGGGCGGCGAGGGCGAGCTCGCGGAGCCGGTCCTGCAGGCGCCCGTCGATCTCTGCGGGAAACACCTCCCGCGCCCGTCCCGGCGTGTACTTGCTGTGGTAGTCGAAGATCCGGCCCGGCGAGACGATCTCGCCGACCCCGAGTGCACGGCCGTCCAGCACGCCGACGGTGAGCTCCCGCCCGGGCAGGAAGCGCTCGAGGATCACCTGGTCGTCGAACGCCTGCGCCTTCTCGACCGCCGCCTCGAGCCGGGTCAGGTCCGGCAGCAGGGAGAGGCCGACGGTCGAGCCGACCCGCGACGGCTTGACGATCAGGGGCAGGCCGAGCCCCTCGATCTCCGCCGCCGGCGCCGGCCAGCAGGCCCAGTCCGGAGTCGGGATCCCGGCCGCCCGGAGGCGGCGCTTGCTCCGGCCCTTGTCCATCGCCAGCCGGCTGCCGACGGCGTCGGCGCCGGTGAAGGCGATGCCGGCCGCCTCCAGCAGTTCCTGGACGCAGCCGCCCTCACCCTGACGGCCGTGGAGCACGAGGAAGACCGCGTCGCGGCGGCGGAGGCCGCCCGCGGCCAGGGCGGGCAGATCCTCCCGTGCCGCCAACTGGCGCAGCTCCGCCAGCGACGGCGGGCGGCGCCCCACCCCCTGCCCCAGCCGCCGCCGCTCCCGTTCCGGGCCCAGTGCGGCCGCTTCGATCGTGTCGAACACGGCAACCTCGTGGCCGCGGGCACGCAGGGCGGCCGAGACCTGGGCCGCTCCTACCAGGGCCACCGTGCGCTCCGGCGTCGAACCACCGGTCAGAACCGCTATCCGCGCCACGCGCCACCCATCGAACGGAGATGCTACCGCCCGCCGACTCGCCCGCCGACTAGCCCGCCGCCAGCCGCCGTTGCCTGACCGTCGCTCGTGGCGTACCATGGACCCACATGTGAACAACAGACAGGAGCCCCTACATGAAAAGGCTGGGCGACGAATCTACTTCTTCGCGAAGGCGCCATTTCACGCTGTGTTGCTTGCTCGTGGTTCTGTCGTTGGTTCTCGTCGGCGCCAAGGGATGCAAGAAGCCGAAGGGCTTCGGCTCCGCGACGGCTAGGACGGGAGACACCTACTGGTACTACATCGGAGTAAACCACTGGGACGGCAACATGTTCGGCGGTGCGCTCTGGTGCCAGAGTTCTGAACCACGCGCTGGCGAGGAGCCACATCTGTTCTGCGGGTCGAATCGGCCGGCCAGCCTGCACAAAGGCAGCGCCACGATCGTCTGCGGAAATCCTGGCTACACCGTCACAGCTACTTGTGGCTACCAATAACACCTAGCTCTTGGGGCCAGCGTGCCTATCAGAGGACGTGCAGTGCGATACCCGCTCCGCTTCGGAGCCATCGCGCTGGCCTTGAACGCCACGACGGCATGGTCGTCGGAGTTCAGTGTCTCGCTGACCGAGGATCATCATGCTTCCGGCGGCGCCGTTCGGGTGTCGCTGGTTCCGGCCTGCACCTCCTTCGAGTGCGGGCTGGAGTGGCTGGACGCCTCCTTCGAAGAGCCTGACGTCCTTGCCGTTCCACCGGCGGCCGGGAACCCGAACCTGTTCCGCGGGGTGGCGCCACCCGAGGGCGACACCTGGTGGATCGTGGTCGACGCCGGCGGCGCGGCGCCGATGGCGGCCCTGTGGCGGCCGGCGGTCGTCACCGCCCATCTGCCGCCGCCGCCTGTCCTGCCGAGCGGGCACTGCCGGGTGACGGTGCTGGACCCACAGGGCAAGGGACTGCCGGGCGTCCGCGTGGCCGCAGGACAGCAGGACGCCGGCGCACCGCCCGTCATCAAGCCGTCGGTGCTCCGGCACTGGCGGCCCTGGCTGCGGCCGGTGCGTTCGGACGACAAGGGACTCGCCGTCGTTCCGGTTCCGGCGGGCTCGGCCGTCCAGGTGCAGGCCCGGGCGCCGGGGGTTCGAAGCGCCGGCGCCGCCTGCCGCGCGGGGGCGGCGGCGACCCTGCGCCTGCAGCCCGAATCGCCGCTCGCCATCGAACTTCGGGACACGTCGGACCAGCCGCTGCCGGGCGCACTGGTCCGCGATCAGGACGGGTTGCCGGTGGCTCTCGGTGACGACTCCGGGCGGCTGGAGCTCGACGCCGCGCTCGCCCGGTCGCTCCGTCTCTGGTTCGAGCTCCCCTCCGGTGCGGTGCTGGAGGCGGCCGGCTTCGACGCTGCCGAAGAGGCCGAACCGGAGGCCGGGGCGCACCGACTGCGGGCGCGGCCGCTCTCCAGGCTGCGCTCGGGCACGGTCGCGGTCGAGAGCGGACCGCCGCCCGTGTCGCCGGTCTTCGTCTGGCGCGAACCGGAATGGCCCTGGACGACGTTCCACCACCGGGCCGCGACGGCGCTTCGCCAGGCGCCGGGTCTGACGTACGCGATCCACGCCCTGCCCCAGGAGCGGCTGTGGTTCGCGGCGGACGGCTTCGGGCACGGCCGGTGCCGGCACGAAGAGGCGCGCGGCCGCGGCACGCTGTTCGTGGACGCACGACTCTGCCCGCCCGTCCTGCGGCCGGCGCGCGAGATCGCCGGCCTCGTCGTCGACGAGGCCGGAGCGCCGGTGACCGACGCGGACGTATGGCTCCAATGGAGCAGCGTGTCGACGATCCTGCCCGACACGGGACGCGGCAGCCGCATGCTGATCCGCACCGGCCCGGACGGCGCCTTCGCCGCGCGGCGCGTCGCCGTCCCCTTGATCGACTTTTTCGGCTTCCGGGCGGACAGCGGCTTCCCTTCGCTCTACCTTCGGGCGGAGGCGGCGGGCTACCTGCCGGTCCCAACCACGGCCTTCGATCGGCTGCCGCTCGGACCGGCGGGCGTCGAAGTCCAGCTCCGCCGCGGCTCGAGGGTCACCGGCCGCGTGGTCGACGGCGTGACCGGCAGCCCCCTCGCCGGCGCCGAGGTCGGCCTGCTGAAGGGCTTCGCGGCCCGTGGTCGGCGCGCCATCCTCCGCGATCTGACCTCCCTGGACCCGAACGACGGACGATTCGCCGGCCTCCGAACCGCTCGGACCGACGCTTCCGGTGTCTTCGGGATCTCGGCGCTGCCGGGGCGCTACGACCTGATCGTGCGCGCCCCCGATCGGGCGTTCTTCGCCCGACCCGACACCGTGGTCGGAACGCTGGACGTGGACTTCGGCACGGTCGTCCTGACGGCCGGAAGAGAACTCGTCGGCGAGGTCGTCGACCGGGACCGCCGCCCGGTCGCCGGTGCGCGGATCCTCGCCGCCGCCACGATCGACCCCCACGACGACGACATCCCGATGACCGAAGCCGCCGCCGGAACGGGCGCCGCCGTCGAGGTTCGCACGGATACCGGCGGACGCTTCCGCCTCGGCGGCCTGACCGAGGACACGCGAGTGGATCTCGAGGTCTCCGCCCGGGGCATGGCGACCGAGTTCCTCTTCGCGGCCGCCCCGACCGGGGAAGGCCCGCTGCAGATCGTCCTCGACCGCGAAGCGGTGATCAGCGGACGAGTGACCCACAACGGCGACGCGGTGTCCACCTGGGTGAGCCTGCAAGGCCCTTCGACCATCCTCCGGCAGCCGATCCGGGAGCACGCCGACGCCGCAGGCCGGTTTCGCTTCCGGGGGCTCCGGGAGAGCCGCTACGACCTTGCCGCCTCCGGCGGCCGGCGCCTCGAAGAGGCCCGAACGTCGGTGACGGCGACCGCCGGCGACAACGTCGACGTCGCCCTGGAACTCGGAGCGGCGCAGGGACGGCTTGCCGGCCGGGTCACCGCCGATGGCACCGGACTTCCCGGGATCGTCATCCGAACCCGCGGCCGGGAGACGATCACGGACGCAGGCGGCAACTACTCGATGGCCGGACTCCGACAGGGACCGCTGTGGGTCACCGCTTCGCGGCCCGGCCTGCCGGTCGGCGAACCTCACGCCGGACTCGCGGAGCAGGTCCAGGTCGGCACGAGGCGGGCCCGGCTCGACTTCGACTTCAGTGCGTTCGAGATCAGCGGCCGCGCCCTGCGGGCAGACGGTTCGCCGGCGGCTGGAGTCGAGCTGTGGTTCTCGCGGCGGACCGAGGCCTGGTCACCCGGCGTCAGGGAGCGCACCGACCGCACCGGCGCCTTCGCCGTCCGCCTGCTGGCCGGAACCTGGGATATCGGTACGTCGACCGCCGACGGCACGCGGCAGGCGGCGAAGAACGGATTCAAGGTAGGGAGGCCGCGATCCGGCGTCGTGGTCCGTCTCCCGCCGAGCGGCTTCGGCATCGAAGGCGTCGTCCACGGCCTCGATGCGGAGGAGCTGCGGCCGCTTGTGGTCGAAGCCCGCAGCGAGGATCTGGAGGTTCACTACGCACGGGTCGACGCCACCGGCCGATTTCGGATCGAAGGGCTCGGCAAGGGCGCCTGGCTCGTCGTGGCCCGGGTTCGGGGCCAGGGACGCCGCGCGGAGCGGCGAGTCCGCATCAGCGACGGTGACGCCAGCGTGGAGCTGGAGTTCCGGCGCCTGCCGAGGCTGCAGGGCGTCGTGACCCTGGACGGACGCCCCCTGGGTGCGGCGCCGATCCTGCTGGTCCAGGGCCGGGACCTGGCCACGGCGCGCCGGACCTGGAGTCGGCATGACGGCTCCTGGGCCTTCCCGGACCTCGAGCCCGGCGACTACTCGCTGGGGGCCGGCGCCGAGATCCGGGCGGTGTCGTTGCAAAGCGACGAGTTCCTGACGTTCGACCTCGCCTCGGCCAAGGTCTCCGGAACCGTCCGCGATCCGTCGACGTCGGCGGCGCTCGCCGGAGCCACGGTGACCCTGTGGCCGCGGGCTGCTCGGCGCGTCGAGGCGGAGGCGCTGGGTCTGGCGCGCCAGGCCGTGACCGACGACACCGGCACGTTCGTCTTCCGCGAGGTTCCCGCCGGTTCCTGGTCCGCCCGGGTCGATGGACGGGGGCGGGGAGCGAAGAGCTTCGACCTGGCGCCCGGTGCGACCGCGTCCCTGCGCCTGCCGTGACGCGCCGCGGTCGGCGTCAGTTCCGCTCACGCCGCGGCGTCCGGCAACCTCCACTCCCGCGCCAGGAGGTCGGCCCGCGCCAGCCCTTCGAGGGTCGGCACAAGCTGCCGACCGTTCACGCGAAGCCAGCCGGCCGTCTCCCAGGCTTCGATCTGCTCGGCGTTGCCGGCCGCCGGGTCGACCCCGAACCGCCGCTCCACGGCGGCGCAGTCGATACCTGAGCGCTGGCGGAGTCCCATCAGCACCGCCTCCAGCAGCAACTGGCCGGTGGTCAGCTCCTCGCGCCCGGCGACCGGCAGATCGCCCCGGGCGAGCGCATCGCGCCAGTCCGTCCAGGAGGCGATGTTCCACCAGCGGCGGCGGCCGGCGCAGGAATGCGACGAAGGCCCCAGCCCCAGGTAGGGCCGGTGCCGCCAGTACTTGCGGTTGTGACGGCTGCGGTGGGTCTCGGCGCGGGCGAAGTTCGACACCTCGTAGCCCGGCAGCCCGAGCTCCGCCAGACGGCGGTGCGTGGTGACGAAGTTCGCGGCCCGCTCGTCCTCGCCGGTCTCCCGCAGCCTGCCCGCGGCCCGCCGACGACCGAACGGCGTTCCGTCGTGAACCGTCAGCTCGTAGCAGGACAGATGGTCCGGGCCAAGCGCCGCCGCCTCGTCGAGGGTCCGCCGCCACCAGCCGGAGTCGAAGCCGGGCAGGGAGCAGATCAGGTCGATCGAGACGGACCGGAAGCCCGCGTTGCGCGCCTGCTCGACGCTTGCCCGCGCCGCGGCCGCGTCGTGCCGGCGGCCGAGGAAGCGCAGCGCCCGATCGTCCAGCGCCTGCAGGCCGAGGCTGATCCGGTCGAAGCCGAGATCCCGCCAGGCCGCCAGCGGTTCCGGAGCAGCGTCCTCGGGGTTCGCCTCGATCGTCCACTCGGCGTCCGGTTCGACGGTGAAGGACGACGCGAGCCGCCGCCGGATCCGCCCCAGTTCCTCCGGGCTCAGCGCCGACGGCGTGCCGCCCCCGAAGTACACGGTGTCGAAGCGGCGGTCGAATCGTCCGGTCTCGCCGTCCCAGTCGTCGATGGCGGCGCGAAGTTCGATCTCCCGGCAAAGGGCCGCGACGTAGTCCGAGCGGTCCGTGCTGCCGCCGCGCGCCACCGCAAAGTCGCAGTAGGGACAGATCGCCGAGCAGAACGGGACGTGCACGTAGAGCCCGGCCGCCTCTGCCGCCGGCGTCCCGCCGCTCGCGCGGGCCACACCCTGCGGCGCCAGGAGCTTGCGACGTGGAACGCGGCGCCGCGGGCCCTTCGGCGCAGGGTCCGGTCCTGCCGACGCGGGCGCTCTGGGGCCGGACACGGAGTCGGCGACGGGTCCAGCGGCGCTACCGCGGTCTCTCGCCGCCGACCCACCACGGACTCGACCAGGCGAGGTGGCCGTCGATCTGCTCGACGCGCAGGTAGTACCAGTCCTCCTCGCCGCCGATGTCGGTGAAACGGAAGGTGACGTCGTCGCGGAGTCCCTCGACCAGGTCGACGCGCACACTGTCGCGGTAGCGGCCCTCGTGGAACACGTGCTCGTTGCCGCTGCGGGCGGCTGCCGACGTCCCGGGAGGCGCCGGCAGCGCCAGCGTGAATTCGGCCGCGGCGAAGCGCTGCCGGCGCCGCACCTGAACCGGCGCCGTGCCGTACTCGACGCCGGCGTCGAGCTCGAAGCGCAGCCGGACCGCCGCGGGATCTCCCTCCAGCAGCAGTGCCAGGGAGCGGCGCGACCCGCGGGTCGTGAAATCGAAGCTGGCGGCATTCCCGTCGACGCCGAGACCATCCGCCGGCAGCGGCGTGCCGGTGAGACGGCCCCCCGCCAGGTCGGCGCCTTCGACGGTAACCGTTCCCCGCCACGGGCGCTGGCCGCGCGGATTGTCGCGGATGTCGACCCAGGTCTCCGAGAAGAAGCTGACCAGCGCCTCGAAGCGGCCCTCCGGAAGTGCCGAGCCGCCGCTGCCCCGGGTATCGAAGGTGGCCGCGACCGCGCCGTTGCGGATCAGGTCGACCCGGCGCACCGGCGCGGTGCCGATCACCCGTCCCTCGAGCACGCGGCGTTCCGTGGAGGCCAGTTCACTGCCCATCGGCGCGCCGTTCAGCCGCGCGTCGAGCACGATCCGCTGCGCCCCGGTCGTCGCGTAGGCGCGGCGGGACTTGAGCGCGCCGAACACGGCGTCCGTCGTGCGCGCCGGCGCCCAGGCGGCCGCCAGGCCGCCGAACTGGAAGATGTTCGAACGGCGCCCGGAGGCGGCCGCCTGATGGCCGGGCGAGTAGCCGGGATGCCCACGGTGATCGTCCGATGCGGAGACGAAGCCGACCCGGAAGCCCTGTTCCAGGTAGCGGCTGCCGAACCACTCGAAGGTGCCGTGACCGGACATGATCTCGACCAGGTTCTCCATCTCGAAGTCGTTCTGCCGCCAGTCGCCGTTCTGGTGCGCATGCGGGATGATCAGCACGTCGTCCGTGTCGACCGCGGCGCGCAGCCCCCGATAGAGGTCGGACAGGTTCGGCGCCGCCTGCACGCCGACCCGCGGCGTCCCGACGTGCCGGAAGAACACGTTGTGATGGCCGCCACGTTCCCGCGGCGACGTCCACTCGTAACCGGCGAAGACCAGCAGTTCGCCTTCCCGATGGTACTCGCGCACCGCCCGGTTCAGGTGTTCCCACAGGCCGTCGGTCAGCCAGATGTCGTGCTCGCTCAGGGTGATGAAGTCGAGACGGGCGTCGTCGCGGGCGAAGGCGAAGTAGCCCTCGGGCGTGCCCTGACCTTCGGCAAAGCCCGAGTGGCCGTGGGTCTCGCCCCAGAAGATGCGGTTCTCGGGGTCCGCGATCACCCGGACCGGATTGGCGGCGCCCGTCACCTCGCCGTCCGGACTGCGGAACGTGTAGCGAAGGACTCCTTCGCCTCCGGCCGTGACTTCCATCAGGTGAATCGCCTGCCCGGCCGGCAGGTCGCCCACCTGCTCGCCGTCGAGCAGGACCTCGAGGGCGGGGATGTCCCGGGTTGCCCGGTTGTAGAACCGGTCCTCGGCGCGCACCGAGATGACGAAGGTCTCGCCGACGTCGACGATCGACGGCGCGAACCCGTGAACCCGTTCCGCGCCGCCGCCCCTGACCTCGAACGTCGCCGGCGGCAGCTCGTAGACCCGGCCGCCGCCCGGGTCGACGTGGATCGGCAGCGCGATCCGGTCGTTGCTGAACTCGCCGATGCCCAGGCCGCGGCCGCCGCCCGAGGTGTCGCCGCAGGTCAGGGTGATCGTGTCGCCGGCCTCGAGGTCGCCGCCGCGCACGCGGAACACGGGGAAATCGAGCGGACCGCGAAAGCCGCCGTAGGGCCCCCAGATCGGGTGCGTGTCCTGCTCCAGACGAATCCCCGGGCGGCTGACCCGGGCGGAGACGTAGTGGTCGGCGGCGGCGTCCGTCGTCTGCAGACGGCCGTAACCGCCCGCGCCCTGGGTCGAGACGACGATGCCGCCGCCTTCCGCCATGCCCAGCGACCCGACCGTGAAGACGATCTCGATCGTGGCCCAGGAGCGGGCCTCGAACACGTCGTCGCCGGTGCGCGCGACGCTGCCCAGCGCCTGCTCGTCCGCGTCGAGCCAGGCGAGCTGCCGGACGTAGTCGTCCACCGCTTCGATCTGGTACGGCCTGGGATCCGCACCCGGCCGGGGGAAGGGCCCGTAGAACGCGACGAGAGGCAGGTTCTTGGGCACGAATCCGCCTTGCAGGGAGACCGCGTTCGCCCAGTCCCACAGCACCGGGATCCGCTCCGCAATGTTGGCGGCGGTCGTCGGCGACCGCTCGACCTCCGCGATCAGCGCGTCGACCCGGGCCCTGAGCCCGGCGTCCAGCTCGGCAGCCGCGACCGACGACGCGGTCAGCAGCACGCACACAGCAACGAGAACGACACCGTCGATCAATTTCCGCACAACGAGACCTCCCTCCACCCTGCAGAACCGGTTCCGGTCCGCGACAGCGCAGGGGCAAGCGTACCTGGGGAGCTACGGAGCGCAGACGTCGGGGAAGGCAGTCACGTCGGCGAGGGCCCGGGCGGGGGCGCCGGCGGTGTGGTTGTACCGCCTGACCTGATCGGTCACGGTGTCCCGTACCTGAAGGCCGAAGCCGACATCGGTCGCCGAGGCGGCGAAGACCCAGTGGTGACCGTTGCTGGTGCAGGCGTCCAGGACCTTCACCAGGAGCTCCCAGTTCGTCTCCGAGAAGAACCAGAACAGCCCCGAATCGTCGGCACGGGGCGGGGCGACGCTGCCCTTGCCGGTATCGCCTTCGCGATTCGTCCAGTCCACGGACACCGCGTACCGGCCGTTCTGCAGGCACAGCGTGCCGGCCACCGGGGTGCAACTGCCGGACGCCGCCGCCGACGGCACGGTCACGACCGGAAGCAGCGCAGCGACCGGGTCGGCCCCGGCCGGCGGCGCGGACGCCGACGACACCGCTCCCGAAGCGGAGCCGGTGCAGGCGCCGGGGAACGCCGCGGCGTCGGTGATCGCCGAGCTCCGGTTGCCCGGCTCGTTCCGGTACTCCTTCATCGCGCCGGTCACCGTGTCCGTCACCCGGATGCTGTAGCCCAGGGTCGTCGCCGACGCGCCGAACACCCAGACGTGGCCGTTCAGCGAGCAGCCGTCCAGCACCTTCAGCAGCAGTTCCCAGTTCGTCTCCGAGAAGAACCAGAACAGACCCGAGTCGTCCGTCCCCTCGTGCACCACCTTCCCCGCCTTCCGTGCGGCGCCGTCCTCCGGCCACCACTCCACGGCGACCGAGAACCGCGACTCCCGCAGACAACGCGTGTCGCCGGCCACCGTGCAGGAACCCGCCGGATCGCCGGACTCGACCAGCACCTTGCGGGAGATCGTCGACGAGCTCCCCTCGCCACTGACCGTCAGCGATACCGTGTAGAACCCGGGCGCCGACCAGGTGTGCCGCGGACTGCGGCTGCTCGATCCTGCGCCGCCGTCGCCGAAGCTCCATGTCCGCGACGCAACCGTGCCTGTGCTGGTGTCGGTGAAGGACACCGCGGCGCCGGTCCGCGCACGACAGAGGCCGTCGGCACAGCTCGCGCTCAGGGTGAACGAAGCGGTCGGAGGGACAGCGGGCGGAACGTCGTCCGAATCGTCTCCGGCATCGTCATCGTCTCCGTCCGAACCGTCGTCGCCATTGTCGTCATCATCGCCGCCGTCGTCATTGTCGTCATTGTCGTCACTCGAACCGCCGCCGTTGTCGCCCGAGCCTCCGCCCGGATCGCCTCCGCCCGAACCGCCATTGCCATCGTTGCCGCCGCCGGAACCATCGTCACCGCCGCCGTTACCGTTGTCGTCATCGTCGCCGTTCGAACCGCCGTCGTCCGGCGCCGTCGGCGTCGCTGTGATCCAGTCCGACGCGTCGCCGTCGCCGGCGACATTCGTCGCGAGGACCTGGAAGCTGTACTCCGCGTCGTTGTCGAGACTCGTCACCGTGTGGCTCGTCGTGCTGGCGTCGGAGCCCGGGATGGCGATCCAGCCGGCGCTGTCCCTCACACTCGTTTCGCCGTAACGCAACTGGTAGCCGGTGATGCTCGCGTCACTCGGGTCGGCCCAGCTCAGAGTCACCTCCGCGTTGCCCGCGGCGGCGGCAAGGCCGGTTGGCGCCGCCGGCCTGCTCACGGTCGGCGTCGTGTCGGTCACCGTCACCTGGACGCTGTCGATGCTCAGCGACGAGCCGTAGTTCGTGTCGCTGCTGGACGCCGTGTGCGTCAGCGTCGCGCTGTCGTCCGTGGTGTCCGCGTCGGCGCCGGCGTTCACCGTCACCGTCTGCGCGGTGCCGTAGTCGCTGCTGGTGAAGGTCAGCGGCGAGCCCGTCACCGTCACCTCCCCCGACGCGCCGCCCACCGTGATCGTCACGTCCGCCGACGGCGCCGTGTCGAGTACGACCGTGTAGGCACCGCTGCTCCCTTCCGGCACCGTCAGCGTCGTTTCCGAAATGGTCACACCGGCGGAAGCCGCCGGCATTGCGCTCGCTTTGTTGCTTGTGAGAATGGTGCCTTCAAAGTCATCATGACTGTGCACACTAACGACGAACTGGTAGGTGGTGCCGTTCGTCAGACCCGGCACTGTGTACGTTCTGGTGCCCGCACTGGCGCCCGGAATCGGGATCTCGTCATTCACCCAGCTACCCCTGCCCTGGTCGTGCCTGTACGACCAGAACGTATGGGGGCCGGAATAGGTCCAGTTCAGCGTCACCTGCCGGTCGCCGGCCACGGCGGTGAGCACTGGCGCCTGCGCCTGCGCCTGCGCGTCCTGCGGCGCGAGGGCGGCCGCGAACGTCAGCAGAAGGAAGGCAGCGAACCCCGCCCTCGAACGGCGGACGGTTCTCCCGAGGGCGCGGACGGGCTCAACTCCGCGCCCGGACCTTCTTCGGGGGGGGGGGGGCGAGCCACATCATCCGGAGCAGACTACCATGAGCTCCCACGTCTCACCGAGATCCGTAGCGAGGGGGCGGAGACGCCGCTGTCGTGCGGCGCTCGGACCGGCGCTCGGACCGGCGCTCGGACCGAGACCGAGGGCGGTGCAAGCCACTGCTACACTAGTCCGATACCCCTTGCAAGGAGACGCCGATGAAGAAGCTGATCCTGGCCGCGGCGGCCGTCTGTTCCGGCCTGCCGATGGCCGCGTGCGCCCCGAGCGGCGATGCCGGCGACGGCGGCGCCGCCGAAGGCGCGGCCGGCGGCGCCGCGGAGGATCCGAACCCGAACCGCAACGCCTACTTCGGCGATCTCCACGTCCACACCCGCTACTCGTTCGACGCGTTCATCTTCGGCACGACGACGGATCCGAACGACGCCTACGAGTTCGCCAGGGGCGGGACGATCCGGCATCCGGCCGGCTTCGACCTGAAGCTCGACCGCCCGCTCGACTTCCAGGCCGTCACCGACCACGGCATGTACCTGGGCATGCTGCCGGCAATGACCGAAGAAGGCTCGGCAGCATACGGACATCCGGTCGCGGCCGACCTGCGCGCGGCGGTGGACGCGGACGAACGGCGCGCCATCTTCGTCGACATGGGCCCCTACCTGAGCGCCCGATCGGGTGAGGACGAGCACCTCGACATGGATGTCGTGCGAGGCGCCTGGTCGAAGATCGTCGAGGCCGCCGAGGCCCACAACGATCCCGGCAACTTCACCGCCTTCATCGGCTACGAGTACACGTCGTCGGGCTACGAACGCGACAACCTGCACCGCAACGTGATCTTCCGCGGCTCGCAGGTCCCGGAGGCGCCGTTCAGCCGGCTCGACTCGCAGAACCCCGAACACCTGTGGGCCGCGATGGACGAGTGGCGGGCACAGGGGATCGACGCGCTTGCGATCCCCCACAACCCGAACGGATCGGGCGGCCGCATGTTCGAGATGGAGACGTTCGACGGCGATCCGCTCGACGACGACTGGGTCGACCTCCGGACGCGCAACGAACCGATCGTCGAGATGACCCAGGTCAAGGGAACATCGGACACGCACCCGGCGCTGTCGCCCAACGACGAGTGGGCCGACTTCGAGATCATGCCGTACAAGATCGCCACCACGATCCTCAGCGAACCGGAGGGCAGCTACGTCCGCGACGCGCTGCTCCGCGGCCTGCGGCTGGCCGACGGCGGTCTCGCGAACCCCTACAGGTTCGGGCTGATCGGCGCCAGCGACAGCCACGTGTCCGGCGGTTCCTTCGAGGAGGACAACTACTGGTCCAAGGTCGGCACGCTGGACGCGACGCCGGCACTCCGGGGTTCGGTGCCCGGCGAGGGCGCCAACCAGAGCACCGGCGACCCCGCGCAGCAGTCGGACGCCTCGATCCGCACCGAGGACGGTTCGGGCCGCACCTTCCGCGACACCTACTACTACACATGGGGCGCTTCCGGCCTGGCCGGCGTCTGGGCCGAGGAGAACACCCGCGAGGCGCTGTTTGCGGCGATGCGCCGGAAGGAGACCTTCGCCACGTCCGGACCCCGCATCCGGGTCCGCTTCTTCGCAGGGAACTTCGAAGACGGCGCCCTGGACGATCCCGACTTCCTGACGAGGGCCTATGCGGAGGGCGTGCCGATGGGCGGCGACCTGCTGCCCGGCGACGCCGGGGCGGCGCCGACCTTCGCGGTCTGGGCGGTGCGCGACGCGCTGGCCGCGCCGCTCGACCGCCTGCAGGTGATCAAGGGCTGGTCGAGCGGCGGCGAGGGCGCCGAGATGGTCTACGACGCGGCGTGCTCCGGCGGCGCCAGCGTCGACCCGGCGACGAACCGCTGTCCGGACAACGGCGCCGCGGTGGACCTTGCGACCTGCAGGATCAGTGACGATGCCGGGGCGGACGAACTGAAGGCGGTGTGGACAGACCCGGACTTCGACGCCTCGAAGCGCGCCTTCTACTACGTCCGGGTGCTCGAGAACCCGACCTGCCGCTGGTCCACCTGGGACGCCCTCCGCGAGGGGGTCGAGCCCCGTCACGACGTGTCGCCGACCATCCAGGAACGCGCCTGGTCGTCGCCGATCTGGTACACGCCGGAGTAGCATCGGCGAGAGAATCGGCGGCGTACCGTTGCCGGATGGAGGAACAATGACCCTGGACGCCGCAGCTCATCTCGCCGCAGTGACGCGCTCCGTGTCGGCGCTGGAACGCGACGGCCGGCCCGCCCGCAAGGTCGTTCTCGGCCGCACCTTCCCGGTCGCGCCGGACGACCTCTGGGACGCCGTCACCAACCCCGAGCGCATCCCGCGCTGGTTCCTCCCCGTCACCGGCGAGCTCGCACTCGGCGGCCGCTTCCAGCTCGAGGGCAACGCCAGCGGCGACATCACCGTCTGCGAGCCGCCCTCGCGCTTCGCCTCTACCTGGGAGTTCGCGGGAGACACGAGCTGGCTGGACGTGCGCTGCGCACCGGCGGACGACAACGGCGTCCGCCTCGAACTCACCCACACCTCTCGTCACTCGCCGCACTGGGACGAGTACGGACCGGGCGCGGCCGGCGTCGGCTGGGAACTGGCCCTGCTGGGACTGGCGCTCCATCTCGCCCAGCCCGATGAGCCCAGGCTGGACGAAGGCGCCTTCGCCGCCTCGCCGGAAGGCAGGGCGATCATCACCGGCAGCAGCGAGGCCTGGGGAAAAGCAGGCGCATCAGCCGACATGACAGCCGAAGACGCCCGCGCCGCCGCCCACCGGACGACCGCCTTCTACACCGGCGAACCGGGCTGAACCGCTCCGGCGGCGCCCGTCAGTCCTCCACGCCCTCGTTCAGGATCTTCAGGTAACTGTCGTACACGTAGAGCCGGTTCCGCGCGAAGCCGGTGATCTCCCGCACCAGCCCTGCCTGCTCCAGCAACTGCGCCGCGGCAGAGACCGTCGGGAAGGACAGCCCGGTGCGCCGGCACGCCTCGGGCAGGGAGAGAACGGGACGTTCCTGGAAGGCCTCGTGGACACGGAGGGCCGAACCGGCGCGTCGGCCTTCCCCGACGATGCGCTCGCGGTCGGCCGCAAACCGCGCCGAGAGCCTCTGCGCCGTCACCGCCGCGTTCTCCGCAACCTCCCGCACGCCCCGCAGGAAGAACGCCAGCCACGCCTCCCAGTCGCCGGTCCGGCGGACTCGATCGAGCAGCTCGTAGTACAGCGCCCGCTGCCGCTTGAAGTAGACACTGAGATAGAGAAGCGGCTGGCTCAGGACGCCGGCTTCGCAGAGCAGCAAGGTGATGAGCAGTCGGCCGACGCGGCCGTTGCCGTCGAGGAACGGGTGGATCGTCTCGAACTGAACGTGCGCCAGACCGGCGCGGACCAGGGTCGGCAGACCGTCGCCATCGGCGTGCAGGAAGCGCTCGAGTTCGGCCATGCAGTCGGGGACGGCAAGGTGCGGCGGCGGTACGAAGACAGCGTTCCCCGGTCGGGAGCCACCGATCCAGTTCTGGGAACGGCGGAACTCGCCGGGATCCTTGCTGGCGCCGCGGCCGGCGGACAGCAGGATGCGATGCAGCTCGCGGATCAGTCGATTCGAGAGCGGAAAGCCCTCGCCGAGCCGCCTCAGGCCATGTTCCAGAGCCCGGACGTAGCGCGAGACTTCCGCAGCGTCATCTCGCGGCACGCCCGGAGCCCGGTCGAGTTCGAACAGCAGGAGATCGGACAGCGACGACTGCGTGCCCTCGATCCGGGAAGACAGCACCGCCTCCTTGCGGACACAGGAGTAGACGAAGATCGTCGGCTCCAGCAATCGATTCGCTGCCTCCAGTCGCCCGAGGGCAAGACTGGCGGCCTCCAGGGATTGCAGGAGGGGACCTTCGAGGTCGAGCGGCGGTTGCGGCGGCAGCGGCGATGGCACGAAGGCGCGCACCTGCTCGCCTCCCGTGGCAGCGACTTCGTAGCGACCCGGCATCGGACGTTCCATGAGGTCAGGTCCCGCCTCCGAGGTTCAGATCGGTTGAACAGACTCCGCGTCGGCCGCCACCCTCGAGCCCATGAAGGCCACAGCTCATGAAAGCGCCGGCGCGAAGTCTTACCACAGTAGCCAGCACCGGGCTCTTCTGCACGAACCTTGAATATGGAGTTCTCCTATTCAAGACACGCCCCCGTATCTTTGACAGGAGGCCCGCGCCTCGGACGGCCCGCTACGGGCGCTCGGCGTGCTAGTCGCGGTCTTCCAGGGAGCAGGAAACGGAAGCAATGAAATGCCCCGGCTGGTCGGCATCGAGGAGCCGCGCGAAGTCGCTGCTGTTCTGCCGCCTACTCCACGATCGCCTGGTACGTCAGGACTTCCATCGTCGGACGGAGCGGGTACGTGCCCGCGGGCAGCAACTGGGTCAGCACCATGCCGACGAGTCTCTGCTCCGGGTCGACCCAGAAGTCGGTGGAGGCGGCGCCGCCCCAGCCGTAGGCGCCGGGCGAAGCCGGCAGTCCGGTGAGCCCGGTGTCGGTGACCGAGTAGCCGCCCAGGCCGTAGCCCATGCCCTCGCTGTCGAGGTCCAGGCCGGACATCGGCGACGCACCGTAGGCCGAACCGAGGTGGTTGTCCATCATCAGCGCGACCGTTGCCGGCGCAAGGATTCGCACGCCGCCAAGCTCCCCGCCGTTGGCCAGCATCTGGGCGAACCGCAGATAGTCGCCGGCCGGCGCGACCAGGCCGGAACCGCCCATTTCCACCTTGGGCGGCTTCCGGTAGGCGCTGGTTTCCGGATCGTCCGCGACCATGATGCCGCCATCGGGCGTCGGCACGTAGTTCACGGCAAACCGATCGAGCTTGTCGTCAGGGACGTGGAAGTCCGTGTCGACCATGCCCAGCGGGTCGAACAGCCGCTCCTTCAGGAACTCGCGGAACGTCTGACCGGAGACGACCTCCACGACCCGGCCGGCCACTTCGAGCCCGACGCTGTAGTTCCAGACAGTGCCGGGATGAGCGACCAGCGGCTGCTTCGCCAGCTCCCGGACGTAGTGCGCGAGGTCGTCGTGGGGAACGGCGTCGGCCGAGCCCTCGAGTCCCGCCGCCGCATAGGAAGCAGCCACCGGGCCGGGAATGAACGTGTAGGTCAGACCGGAGGTATGGGTCATCAGGTCCCGGATAGCGATCGGCCGCCGCGGCGGCTCGGTCTCCATGTCGTCGCCCTCGCCCGACACGTGGACACGCACGTCGGCGAACTCGGGAAGGATCGCGGACAACGGCGTCGACAGCAGGAAACGCCCCTCCTCCCAGAGCATCATCACCGCCGCCGACGTGATCGGCTTGGTCATCGAGTACATGCGGAAGATGGTGTCCTCGGTCATCGGCTCGCCGGCCTCCACATCCTGGTGGCCGCTGGCCTCGAAGTGGACAACCCGGCCGTCGCGCGCGACGACGGTGATCACGCCGGAGAGCTTGCCGTCCGCCACGTAGCGATCGAAGGCCGGACCGATCCGATCGAACCGCTCGCTCGACATGCCGACGCTCTCGGGGGCGACGCGGGGAAGGCCGGCGAAGGCGCCGGCGCCCGTACTGCCGGTGTCCGGCCGCGGGGCACAGCCCGCGAGCAGAACGACACAGACGGCGGCCATCGGGGCCGCGATAAAGAAAGATCGGTGGCGCATGGGAACCCTCCAGATGGAACGTGCTTCCTCGCTCAGCGGTCGCCGAGCAGCCAGGCTTCGTCGAAGCTGACGTGTCTGATGCTCTTGCCCTGGCGCCCGTCGGCAAGCGCGCCGGCGAGATGGTAACTGTAGGTCACGTGGATGCGGCCGTCGGCGGACTGGATCACCGACGGGTAGTGATAGCGGCCGACGCCCTTCTCCTCGCGCTCGAGGTAGCGCCGCCGCGCGAAGGTCCTGCCTTCGTCCTCCGAGACCGACACCGCAAGCTGGTACCGGCCGTCCGGGACATCGTTGTGGACGACGATCCAGCGGCCGCTCTCCAGCCTCAGGACCTCGAGCCCGGCGCCGGTCTCGACCAGGTCGGGGTGGTCGCGGGCGACGGACCAGGTCACGCCCAGGTCGTTCGACTCGGCAACGTGGGCCCGCTTCGGCGGCGGCCCGTTGTCGCGCATGAAGGCGACCAGGACGCCGTCGTCGCGCCGGGCGAACGTCGGCTGGATGCTGCCGCCGCCGACGATCGGCTCGCTCATCGTCCAACTGTGGCCGCCGTCGTCGCTGTAGGTCGCGGAGGCGAAGCTGAAGCCGTCCGAGTAGAGCCCGAGGAGCAGGCGCTGGCCGCCTTCCGGCAGCGGCAGGACGACCGGGTGCGCCCGGGTGAACCAGCCGATCCGCCGGGTCAGCTTGTCCGCCGCCTGTTCCAGGTTGCGAGCGGCCCAGGTCCGCAAGAGCTCGGGCAGTGCCGGATCGGCGGCAGAGGCGAATCCCAGGCTCCGGAAGTACTCGTCCGTCCTCGTCGCCACCAGATCGCGGAAGCCCTCGCCCGGCTTCATGTGCAACACGTCCTGCCAATGCCAGACCGGCGGACCCGGCCCGTCGAAGTCCGTCGAGACCTTGACCTTGAGCAGGGCGCTCTCCCACAGGTTCGCCTGGATCGTTGGCCAGAACAGCCACAGACGGTGACCGCCCCCGGCGACCGGCTCGAGCAGCAGCGTGCAGTTCGTGTCCGGGAAACCCGGCGTGTCGGCGAGCAGGAAGGGCCTGCTCCAGCCGCGGGCGCCGGCCCGGCGACGGGCGCCCAGGATCCGCACGTCGTCGGAACGGCGCTCGCCCGACCCGTGGAACCAGGCAACGAGCAGGTCGCCGTTCGGCAGCTCGACCAGGGATGAACCGTGGTTGTGCCAATGCTCCAGAGGGAAGACGAGTTCGCCCGCCGGGCCCTCTCCCTGACGCGCGCCCAGATGCGGCGCCAGCCGATCCGTCCACAGCCGGTAGCCGTGGTCGGAGAGATGCAGACCGTCCGCGGCGAACAGCTCCGGCCGCGGTCGGCCGTCGCGGCCGATCATCGGCGTGTCGATATCAAGGAACGTGAGCCGGGGCTCATCCTCGGCCGCCGCCGCGATCAGCGCGTTCGCCGCCCGCATCTCCGGAGCGAGGTTCCAGCGCGCCAGGCTCGGCTTGATCGCGACGTGGATCAGGTGCGTCTCGGGCAGCTCCGCCCACACCCGGCGGCTCAGCTCGCCGAAGTCGTCGGCCACGGCCGCCGCCGACTTGCCGGCCGCGATGTCGTTGTCGCCGGCGTAGAAGACGATCGTCGCCGGCCGGTGGGGCCGGACGATGCGCTCGAAGTAGCGAAGCGAATCGGCAATCTGCGAGCCGCCGAACCCGCGGTTGACGGCCCGGAGCCCGGGGA
The DNA here is from genome assembly GCA_965116145.1 of Thermoanaerobaculia bacterium. Classification (GTDB taxonomy): domain Bacteria; phylum Acidobacteriota; class Thermoanaerobaculia; order Multivoradales; family Multivoraceae; genus Multivorans. The sequence goes on along the minus strand of OZ220482.1, from coordinate 3,545,766 downwards.
AGCGGCTCTCGGGGAACCAGCGCTCCAGATCCCAGAACCGGATGCTCGACGACCCGAGGAACAGCACTCCTCCCGCTTCGGGCGCCCGCTCGCGATCCTGCGTCTCGAAGGCCTCGATCGCCCGCTCCCAGCGCGCGGAATCCGGCTGGCCGGCGGCCGGAAGCGCAGCCGCCAGAACCAGGACGGCCGGCAGGAGACGGGCAGAACGGGCGGCGGCCGGGACGCCCCGACCGTTGCCAGCACCGCCAGACCCGTCGCTGACTCCGTGTCTGGCCCCAGCCCCCACCTCACTACGACCTTGCATCGAAGAACTTGCTGCGCTGCGTTCTGCGGCGCAAGCTCCTAGTGATCCGCGGCAAGGGACACACGGATGATCTCCTCGTCATTGCGGGCGACGATGTGCCGGTTGGCGTAGGCCGGATGCGACCAGTTGACCATCGCGTCGGCGAATCGGCGGGGCCCGAAGCCGGCGTGCGTGGTCGGTTCCAGCAGCTTCGCACGGTCGATCTCCTCGTAGCCGTCGCGGGAAAAGCGGGCGATGATCAGGTCGCCCTCGTCGTTGTTGACAAACCAGCGGTCGCCGTTCCTGACCATGAACGCGGCCCCCCAACGTCCCTGGCGCGTCATCCGGTCGGTGACCCACAGCCGGGCGCCGTCGGCGGCGTCGAGCGCCCGCAGTTCGCCGTAGCTGCAGACGCCGTAGATCGTGTCACCGTCGACGATCGGCGTCGTGATCAGCGAGTGCAGGCCCTCGGTCCGGTCCGGCAGCTCGCTCCGGCCCTGTCCGCGCCAGAGCTCACGCACGCCGGGCTCTCCTTCCGCCAGCTCGAGCATCAGGGAACCGCGGTAGAACTGGGTCAGGAACAACCGGTTGCGGTGGACCACCGGGGTCGCCACGGTAAGCGACGACGCGCCCTCCCAGGGCACCGTCCAGTACACCTCGCCGGTCCGGGGATCGAGCGAATTGACCCCCTGGGGTTCCCAGATGATGAGCTGTTCCACGCCGCCGCGGGCGACGACGATCGGCTGGCCGTAGCCCGCTTCCCAGTCGGACGAGAGCGCCCGCCACATCTCCTCGCCGGTGCGCTTGTCGAAGGCCATCACCTTGCCGTCCGGCTCGGCGCCGACGACGGCAACGACCAGGTCGCCGTGGACCAGCGGCGAGCTCGCGAACCCCCAGATCGCGACACTGGCGTTGCCCTGCTCCTGGGCGTCGTAGGACCAGATCACCTCGCCGGTGGCAGTCTCCAGGGCAAGCAGGTGGCCGACCGCGCCGGCCACGTACACCCGGTCGCCGTCCACCGCGGGCGTGGCTCGCGGGCCGATCGCATAGCTCGCCTGGAGCGGTGCGTAACCCACCTCCCATTCACGGGTCCAGAGAACGTCGCCGGTGTCTTCGTCGAGCGCCAGGACCCGCTCGAACCCCTCCTTGATCCGCGAACCCTCCCGGGGCCGCCAATCGGTGACGAAGACGCGGCCGTCCGCCACCGCCGGGCCCGAGTAGCCGCCTTGCAACGGTGTCCGCCAGACGATCTCGAGACCGTCCTCCGGGAACTGGTCCAGCACGCCATCCTCACGCCACTCGCCGGAACGATCGGGGCCCCGCCACTGCGGCCAGTCGTCAGCCCCGGACGGCGCCGCCAGCGCCCCGACGAGCACTCCACCAAGAACGCGAATCGCCACACCCTGCATGGAACGGCCCCCTGTCGCGTCGTCACCCGAGCTCGGACGACGACATTCCTCTGGTCATCGGAGGCGCAACGTTAGCAGCAGACGACAGGCTGTCGTCTGCCGAGCCGCACCGATCGGTCCCAAGGGAACACCGGCCGCGCGCCCGGGAAGCGCGCGGCCGGCGGTTGCAGCAGATTGCCGCCGGCCAAGCCTCAGATGTCGTAGTACAGCGCGAACTCGTGCGGGTGAGGGCGCAGCGCCACCTCCTGGCACTCGCTCTCCCGCTTGTACGCGATGTGGTTTTCGATCACGTCCTCGTCGAAGACGCCGCCCGCCGTCAGGAAATCGTGGTCCTCCTCGAGCGCGGCCAGGGCGTCGTCAAGCGTGGCCGGTGTGGTCGGCACGCCCTCGCTCTCCTCGGGCGACAGGTCGTAGATGTCGACGTCGAGCGAACTGCCCGGATCGATCTCGTTCTGGATGCCGTCGACCGCGGCCATCAGCAGCGCCGAGAAACTGAGGTACGGGTTGCAGCTCGGGTCCGGGCAACGGAACTCGACCCGCTTCGCCTTCGGCGACGGCGAGTACATCGGGATGCGGACGGCCGCGCTCCGGTTGCGCTGCGAGTAGACGAGGTTGACCGGCGCCTCGAAGCCCGGCACCAGCCGCTTGTAGCTGTTGGTCGTCGGGTTCGTGAACGCGAGAATCGCCGGCGCATGCCGGAGGATGCCGCCGATCGCGTGCATCGCCATGTCGGAAAGGCCGGCATAGCCGTCGCCCGCAAACAGCGGCTGGCCGTCCTTCCACAGCGAGATGTGGGTGTGCATGCCGCTGCCGTTGTCCTCGAACAGCGGCTTCGGCATGAAGGTGACGGTCTTGCCGTGCCGGGACGCGGTGTTCTTGACGATGTACTTGTAGAGCATCAGCGCATCCGCCATCTCCACCAGCGGCCCGAACCGCAGGTCGATCTCGGCCTGGCCGCCGGTGCCCACCTCGTGGTGCTGGCACTCGACGTGGAGGCCGACATCCTCCATCGTCAGGACCATCTCGCTGCGGATGTCCTGGTGCTTGTCGGTCGGCGGCACCGGGAAGTAGCCCTCCTTGTAGCGCGGCTTGTAGCCGAGGTTCGGGCCTTCGTCGGCGCCGCTGTTCCAGCGCCCCTCGATCGAGTCGAACTCGTAGAACGCGAAGTTCGGCCCGCTGTCGAAGCGGATGTCGTCGAAGATGAAGAACTCGGCCTCCGGCCCGAAGTAGGCGGTGTCGGCAATCCCGGTCGACTGGACGTACGCCTCGGCCGCCTTGGCAACGCCGCGGGGATCGCGGCCGTAGCCCTCCCGCGTCAGGGGATCGACGATGTTGCAGGTCATGACCAGCGTCCTGTGCTCCATGAACGGATCGATGAACGCGGTGTCAACGTCGGGCACGACCAGCATGTCGGACTCGTTGATGACCTGCCAGCCGCGAATGCTCGAGCCGTCGAAGCCGAGCCCGTCCTCGAAGGTGCTCTCGTCGATCTCCCGCGCCGGCACCGAGAAGTGCTGCCACAGGCCGGGAAAATCGGTGAACCGGAAATCGACCATCTGAATGTCCTCGTCGCGGATCCGGTTGAGAATCGACTTCGGGTTTTCTGCTGACATGAAGTTCTCCTTCTGGTCTTCCCTGCCGCGGATCGGGCCGCGTCAGACTGGTTGGACCGGGACACGGCCGGCCGCGCACGAAACGAAACCACCAACGCCGCCTGTTTATCAGCGCGGCCATGAAACAGGCAAGTCACGGGGCAGGAACGCGACGGAGCGTTCGACGCACGGCTGCATCTTCCCCGCCGGCCGGCCCGGATTCGCCTCTCGCGGCCCGCCGCGGGACGTGACGCTGCGCTGCGTTCTACGGCGCCATCTCCTGGCCGGTCTCGAGGCGCCTCAGGACGGCGGCGTTCTCGCGCCAGCCGGGCTCGGTCCGCACCCGCAGCTCGAGGTACACCCGCCGCTCCAGGAAGGCCTCGAGGTCCCGCCGCGCCGCCGTGCCGATCGACTTGATCCGTCGTCCTCCCCGCCCAACGACGATTCCCTTGTGGCGGTCGCGGTCGACGAGGATGCTGGCCAGGAGGTCGATCCGTTCGGCGCCGTCCTCCCAGGCCTCGATGACCACCGCCGTGGTGAACGGCAGCTCGTCCCGCGTCTGCTCCAGCACCTTCTCCCGGATCCGCTCCGCCGCCAGGAAGCGCTCGGTATGCACCGTCAGCAGTTCCGGGTCGTGCCGCGGTTCGCCCTGAGGCAGGTGCCGCCAGAGGAGCTCCAGAAGCTCGTCCACGCCGTCGCCGCCGAGGGCCGAGACCGGCAGGATCTCCTCGAACACGCCGCGCTCGGCATAGCGCTCGATCTCGGGCAGGAGCCGGGGCTTGGCGATCAGGTCGATCTTGTTCAGCAGGCAGAGCATCGGCCGGCGGCGCCCGGACGCCGCCGCATCCGCCACCAGATCGAGGGCGTAGGCGTCGCCCCGGCCGAACGGGGCCGCCGCGTCCCGGAGCAGGCACACCACATCGGACTCCTTGAGCGCGGTCGCTGCGGCGTGGACCATCCGGCGGTTCAGGCGATGCAGAGGCCGGTGCAGTCCAGGGGTGTCGTGGAACACGATCTGTCCCCGTTCCGTGCTCAGGATGCCGATCAGGCGCTGGCGGGTCGTCTGCGGCTTGTCCGAGACGATCGCCACCTTCTCGCCCAGCAAGCGGTTCATCAGCGTCGACTTGCCCGCGTTCGGCCGGCCCACAAGGGCCACCGTGCCGGCTCTGGCAGTCCGCGGCGGTGCACCCGACACGGACGCCCCCTTCGGGCGGTCGGGCGGTTCCAGGAACCGGGCCTGCAGCCGCGATTCCAGGGCGGCCATCTCGCCGTCGTCGGTCTCGTGGTCGTGGCCCAGACAGTGCAGGATGCCGTGCAGGGCCAGGACCTCGAGTTCCTGCCCGAGCGGCGCCGCGCTGCGGGCGGCAGTCTCCACCGAGATGACGACATCGCCGAGATGCCGGCCCTCCGGGGTCGTCTCGCCCGGAAAGGACAGCACGTCCGTCGACGCGTCGATCTGCCGATAGCGACGGTTCAGCGCGCGCATCTCCTCGTCGTCGACCAGGCGGAGGGTGAACGTGTCAGCAGTCGGCGCCAGATCGGCCAGGATCCGACCGGCGAGCGCCGACAGTCCGGGAAGGAACTCGCGGCAACCGGCCTCCACCGCTGCCGCGGCCTGCAGATCGACGGCGCCCACCGCTGCTCGCGTCAGTCGCCGCCCGGGCCGCTCGCGGCGCCGCCGGGCAGGATCCGCAACGGGCTCCGGCTGCCGCGCCCGAACTCGAACCCCGGATACTCGACGCGATGGTGATGCACCGTCTTCAGGACGTTCTGGAGGGTGAGGCGCAGCCGCCGCAGATCGGCGAGCGTCAGGTCCGTCTGGCGGAACTGACCGTCCTCGAGGATGTCGTCCAGCAGACGCTCGACCAGCGCGCGAATCGACGCCTCGGAGAAGTCCCCGAGTGTTCGGCTCGCAGCCTCCACCGTGTCGGCAACCATCAGCGCGGCAAGTGTCTTGTTCTGGGGCATCGGCCCGGGATACCGGTACTGGTGTTCCGGGACCTCTTCGCCCGGCGCCGCCTCCTCCCGTGCCCGGGCCAGGAAGTAGTTCAGCCGGCGCGTGCCGTGGTGCTGCTCGATCGCATCGATGATCGGCTGCGGCAGCCGGTGCTCGCGCGCCAGCCGCACTCCTTCCTTGACGTGATCGATGATGATCAGGGCGGACATGGACGGCGACAGGCTGTCGTGCGGGTTCTCGCCTTCCCGTTGATTCTCGACGAAGTACTGCGGCCGCAGCAGCTTGCCGATGTCGTGGTAGAGGCCGCCGACATAGGCCAGGGTCGGATTGCCGCGAACCGCCTCGCAGCAGGCCTTGGCCAGATGCGCGACCATCAGGGAGTGCTGGAACGTCCCCGGCGCCTCGAAGGCGAGGCGCTGCAGCAGCGGCAGGTTGGTGTCCGACAGCTCCATCAGCTTGATGTCGGTGGTCCGGAACAGCACCGCCTCGAACACCGGCACGGCGAAGCTGACCGCGGCCGCCACCATCAGGCCGCCGAAGAAGCCGCAGAGTGCATCGAACCCCCAGCCGATCACCGTGGCGCCGTCCACCAGCAGGGTCAGCATGGTCACCGAGGCGACGTTGACGAGTCCGACCAGCAGACCGGCGCGGGTCACCGCGGACCGCTGCTTCAACCGATCCAGCGCGAACACGGCGGCGAGGCTGCCGGACAGGCAGTAGAGCATCGTGCCGCCGGCCAGACCGGGCTGGACGTTCGCCGCATCCACCCAGCCCAGCCTGCCGACCAGCGCCGAGAAGACCACCCCGGCGAGCAGACCGGCGCCGCGGCCGTGGAGTACCGACACCAGCAGGGCGACCGCCGCAAGGGGGATCCCGAACACGTAGCTCCGGACCGAACCGAGCGCCTCGATCGGGAAGGAGGCAGCAAGCGCATCGGCCACCAGGAACCCGATCCGCGTCGCGCCCAGGCCGAGGACCAGAATCAGGACCACGCCGCCGAAGTCGCGGCCCTCGACCGCGACCAGGCGCTGGCGCCGGAACGCGACCCACAGGAAGGCCGCCGCAAGTCCGAGCAACAGCGCCGACGCCAGCGGCGAGCGCAGGAGGGTCAGGCTGCTCCTGCTGCCGGTCATTTCCCGAAGCAGACGCAGCGCCTCGAGATCGAATTCGTCGCCCTTGCGCACGATCACCTGACCGGCCCGAATCTGGTTGAACACCGGCCCGACGGCCTCCGCCGCCGCGTTCCGCCGCTCCTGGGTCTCGTTCAGGTTCAGGTAGACGTTGGGCGCCAGGTTGACCATCAGGAAGTCGACGACGACCTCCCGCTCGACCCGCGACCATCCCGGCCAGCGGCCGACCTCCCCTTCCAGGTAGTCCTGCACCTCGACCGGGTACTCGCGGTAGCCGAAGAGGTCGAACTGGACCGACTCCTCGCCCGTCTGCATGTTGCGCAGGGTGACGCCCTCGAGACGGTTCTGGAGCAGGGTCTCCTTGTTCGCGACGATGCCGGCCCGAAGCAGAAGCCCGGCCACGCGGGTCAGGCGCTCCTCCAGCTCCGCGCCCTCGTCCTGGCCTCCGACGCGGGCCGCCAGCAGATCCGCGTGGCGCTCGTCGACCCGCAGGCCGCTGCCGGCCCTGAGCCGCTGCAGCCGTTCCTCGGCCACATCCTCTTCGGGCAGAAGCTCGACCACTTCGTCGAGGCCGCGCTCGATGGCGAACAGGTTCGCGATCCGCGCCTCGACCTCGTCGGCCTGCACGGCATCGAAGTCGTAGAGCGGCCGGACCTCGGAGCGGGCCCGCTGCTTCAGTTCCCCGGATGTCGCCTCGTCGAGAAGCAGCACGTCGCGCGTCGCGTGGTAGTCGCGGCCCGCGATGTCGCCTTCCCGCAGGTCCGGCCGGAAAAAGACGCCCGGCGGCGCCATGATCCAGGCACCGACCAGGATCATGAACACCACCCAGACGATGTCGAGTTCCAGCGCGTAGTGCCACAGGCCGGCGACGGTCAGCCGGTCGCCGTGGCGGCGGTACATGCTGCGGCGGAACCGCCTGCGGGCCTCCCGACGGCGCGCAGAGCGGCGGCGCTTCGGTTTCCTCGCGGCCGCGGTCACGACGCCGCTTCCTGCCGGGAGCGGCCGCCCTGACCGGCTTCCCAGCGATCGTAGGCGCCGACAATCCGTTGCACGAGCTCGTGCCGGACGACATCGGAGCGCCCGAACCGCACCACGGCGATGCCCTCCTCGCCGCGAAGCACGTGAAGCGCGTGCTTCAGTCCGGACTGCTGCCCGGGCGGCAGGTCGATCTGGGTGATGTCGCCGTTGACCACAGCCTTCGAGTTGAAACCGATGCGGGTCAGGAACATCTTCATCTGTTCCGGCGTCGTGTTCTGCGCCTCGTCGAGGATGATGAAGCTGTCGTTGAGCGACCGGCCCCGCATGAAGGCGAGCGGCGCCACCTCGATCACCTCCCGGTCCAGCATCCGCGACACCTTGTCGAAGCCGATGATGTCGAACAGGGCGTCGTAGAGCGGCCGGAGGTAGGGATTCACCTTCTCCGCGAGGTCGCCGGGCAGGAAGCCGAGTTTCTCGCCCGCCTCGACCGCGGGCCTCGCCAGCACGATCCGCCGCACCCTCTGCTCCTTGAGCGCCGAGGCCGCCACCGCCACCGCCAGATAGGTCTTGCCCGTGCCGGCCGGCCCGGTCGTGATGACCAGTTCGTGATCCAGCATGGCACGCAGATAGCGCTTCTGGTTCAGGCTGCGCGGCGCCACGAGCCGGCGGGACGCCTGGATCAGGGCGCCGCTCCGGAAGAAGTCGATCAGGGAAGCCGACGGCTCCTCCGCCACCACCCGCAGGGCAGTCGCGAGATCGTCGGCGCGGAGACGGCGGCCGGCCGCCGCCAGAGCACCGAGATCGGTGAGCAGCCGGCTGGCGGCGCCAACCGCCTCAGGTGCTCCCCGGATGTGGACCGCGACGCCGCGCATGCCGAGAGTGACATCGAGGGCCTTCTCGACCCGCCGCAGGTTCTCGTCGTGCGCACCGCAGATCGCCTGCACCGATTCCTCGGGCAGGGTGACCTGCGCCCTGGTCTCTGCGTTCGGCTCAGCGGTAGTCAAAAAACCCCTTGCCCGTCTTTCGCCCCAGATGTCCCGCCTGCACCAGTTGCTTCAGCAACGGCGGCGGTGCGAAGCGCGTCTCCCGGTACTCGTCGAACATGATGTTCGCGACCGAGTACATCGTGTCCAGCCCGATGAAGTCACTCAACGTGAACGGCCCCATCGGGTAGCCGCAGCCGAGCTTCATCGCCGTGTCGATGTCCTCCATGCTGCCGACGCCGTTCTCGTAGGCGCGAACCGCATCCAGCAGGTACGGCACCAGCAACCGGTTGACAATGAAGCCGGAGTTGTCCCGGCAGGCCACCGGAGTCTTGCCGATCCGCTCGGTCAGCCGCCAGCAGGCATCGTACGCCTCGTCCGACGTCATCAGGGTGCGCACCACCTCGACCAGCCGCATCGCCGGTACCGGATTGAAGAAGTGGAGGCCCACGAACCGATCGGGCCGCGCCGTCGAGGCGGCGAGCTGGGTCAGGGTAAGCGACGAGGTGTTGCTGGCGAAGACCGCCTCGCCGCCGACGATGCCGTCGAGCGCAACGAACAGCTCGCGCTTGATCTCGAGGTCCTCGACGACCGCCTCGATCACGAGGTCGGAACCGGCGAGATCGGACAATTCGACCGTGCCGGTCAGGTTCGCCAGCGCCCGGTCGTGCTCCTCGACGTCGATGCGCCGCCGCTCGAGACTCCGGGCCAGCGACGCGCGGACCGCGGCCAGCCCCTCGTCGAGCAGGTCCTGCCGGACCTCGCACACCGCAACCGGTATGCCGGCCCGAGCGCAGATCTCCGCGATGCCCCGACCCATCTGGCCGCAGCCGACCAACCCCACGCGCTCCACGTCCATCGCTGCCTCGTCGCTCCTTCGTCTCGTTCGCGGCGCATCCGCGGACTGATCCGGGACCCTAGCAGCCCGTGGCGTCCTTCTCCCGCGCGCCCGCCGCTGCCTCGGCAGTCAATCCGCGATCTCGATCTCGCGTTCTTCCGGTCCGGCGCCCGGTCGCAGTCTCAGCTCGAGCCCGGGCGGCCGGCGCGGCAGGCGGTCCGCCCACTCCACCACCTTGACCCCGGCCCCGGCAAGCACTTCCTCGACGCCGACCGCGTCCACCTCGTCCGGTTCCAGCCGGTAGAGATCGACGTGGACGAGCCGCACCGCACCCTGTTCGTGTTCGTGAATCAGAGTGAAGGTCGGCGACTGGATGCGGGCCGCATCCAGCCCGAGGCCGGTCGCGATGCCCTGGGTCAGCACCGTCTTCCCCGAACCGAGGCCGCCGAACAGGAGGGCGGTCCCGTCCGGCAGGAGTCGAGCCGCCAGCTCGAAGCCGAGGCGCCGGGTGTCGTCGGCGCTCGTGGTCCGGACGATCATCTCTCCAGAGACCGGAATGCCGCTCCCAGCTCGTCCACCAGGTCGCACGCGGCCATCGAGATCTCTCCCCACCGTTCTGCCGCCAGATCGCCGGACAACCCGTGCACGTAGACACCCAGTCGGGCAGCCGACGGCGGATCGAGGCCCTGGGCCAGAAGCGCCGCGATCACCCCGGTCAGGACGTCGCCGCTGCCGCCCGACGCCATGCCGGGATTGCCGGTCGGGTTGACCCAGGTGCCCATCACCGGGTCCGAGATCAGGGTCTGCCGCCCCTTGAGGACGACAACCGCTCCGGTCTCCCGGGAAGCCTGCCGGGCATGCTCCCAACGGCGCTCGACGACCGCCGAGACCGGCACGCCGAGGAGCCGGGCAAGCTCTCCGGGGTGCGGGGTGATCACCAGGTCGGAATCGCGTGCGAACAGCGACTTCGCGTCGCCCGCGAAGGCGGAGATGCCGTCCGCATCGAGCACGATCGGCGCCGCACTCCGGGCAACGACCTGCCGCACCATCACGCGGGCATCGTCACTGAGCCCGACGCCCGGACCAAGAGCCAGCGCCCCGCTCGACGCACGCTCGACGATCGCCTGGAGCAGCGGTTCCACGGCGTCGCGCGACCATCCCTGCCGCCGCTTCGGCAACCCCAGGGTCATCGACTCGATGGAACCCGCGTCGACCGCCGGCACGAGATGCTCGGGCACCGCCGCCGTGACCAGACCGGCGCCGCCCCGAACCGCGGCTCGCGCGGCGAGGACGACGGCGCCGCTGTAGCCGGTCGAGCCCCCGGCGACGACCACGTGGCCGAACGTTCCCTTGTGGGCGTCGCGCGGCCGCCGGCGCAGGCGCCCGACGAGTTCCTCCCGCCGCAGCTGGTAGAGCGCTTCCGGACCCGGCGGCGGCTCGGGCAGCGGCACGCCCAGGTCTCCGATCCACAGCCGCCCGCCGGCGTCCGCCGCCGGCGCCAGGACGTTGGCGACCTTGGGATAGCCGAGGGCCACCGTCAGATCGGCCGCCACGTGCGGACCCGGAGGCCTCGCCGTCGACGCGTCGACACCGGTCGGCACGTCGACCGAGACCACGGGCCCGGCGCCGCGGCGCCCGGAGAACCACCGGACCCAGTTCTCCACGGGTCCGTCGACCGGCCGACTCAACCCGGTGCCGAGCAGGGCGTCCACCCAGACATCCACGTCCCGGTTCACGGCGTCGTCCGCCGCCGGCTCGGTCACGGATCGGATCGGGAGTCCGAGCTGCGCACACGACACGAACTGCCTCGTCGCCTCCACGCTGAGCCGATCCAGCGGTCCGGCGACAAAGGCGGACGCTTCGCAGCCCCGGGTCGTCAGATCGCGCAGCAGCGCGAGGCCGTCGCCGCCGTTGTTGCCCCGGCCGCAGGCGATCGCGATTCGGCGCGCGTTCGGATAGCACTCGGCGATCGCGTCCGCCGTCGCGCGCGCGGCGTTCTCCATGAGGACGACCGCCGGCACGCTCAGGTCCTCGATCGTCTCGGCCTCCACGGCGCGCATCTCCGCGGACGTGAGAACCCTCACCCGGCGCCCCCGGCCGTCCTGCGCCTGGCAGCCCGGGGCAGACGTTGCGCTGCATTCGTTTCAGCCATGCATCCCGCCCGGCTGCGGCGCTCTTCGCTGACATATGCCCAACATGCTCACTCCTCGCGCCTTGCCGGACGGGCGCCTGACCGCTCTCGGTGCGACACGCACTTCTGCCCCGGGCTGCTGAACGCCGGGGACAGGAGGATCTCTGCGGTCCTCGGACAGAGACAACGCAGGTCGACCCGACGTTCGAGCCGCTGGCGGAAACGGCCGAGGTCGGCCACCGTGTCGAGATCGCGGGCCTCCGGCAGCAGGGCCGCGTCCAGACCGAGCTCGTCGATGCGCGAGAGCGTCGCGGCCAGTACCGACGGCGTGCTCCAGGCGATGTCGTCGAACAGCCGCCGCCGGACCGCCTGCTGCCGCAACGCAAACAGGTAATAGCCGCCGTCCGCCGCCGGACCGAGCACCGCGTCGCGGCCTGCGTCCAGCGCCTCGAAGGCCTTCTCGACGCGCGAGGCGGCGAGATCGGGATGGTCGGCGCCGACCGCCGCCACGCAGCGCGCTCCGGCAGCCGCCCAGCGCAGGCCCCGGTAGAGCCGCTCTCCGAGATCCCGTCCTTGCTGGCGGCGCCACGCCACCCGGGCCGGCGCCAGCTCCTCGGGCGGACGGGCGCCCGACGCCAGCGCCCACATCAGGACCAGGTCCCACGGACCGCCACTCAGGCGGTGCGCCAGATCCGCGACCAGTGCCCGGTGCAACGACGCCGCGCCCGCGGCGTCGAGCCCTCCGGGCGCGATCAGTCGGGTCTTCACGCGGCCCGGCGCCGGCGCCTTGGCGAAGAGGAGAAGACGCCGCACCCTTCAGCGTTTCCGGAGTCGCCGCAACGACCAGGCGATCGCGATGCCCAGGGCGCCGGCCGCAGCCGGCAGGACCCAGGCCGTACGCGAGCCGGCGTCGTTCGTTTTCCCGAGCGCCTCCTTCATGTCGGCCATCGCGGTGCGGACATCCTCGCGCCGGCGCGCCAGCGCCGCGGCCCGGGTCCGGGCCTCGGTCCGACGGTTCATGACCCATCGCGCGGCGCATCGCCGGCCGCCCCAACTGCATCCGTAGCCGCTTCGTTCCGGGCAGCGGCCCCGTCGTCCAGCACGCCGCGCCAGAACGCAAGGTGGCTGCCGAGACGGCGCCGCAACGTGCCCACCGGCGACTCGAGGCGGCGCGCCCGCACCCGGATCACCCCGAACAGGATCAGCGCCAGCGCAAGGAGCCCGCCGGCCAGCGCCAGCGCCGCCGCCCAGACCGGCAGCACCTGCGCCAGGGCCGCTCCCGCCGCCAGCAGCAGCGCGCCGAACGCCCAGAACACGATGGCGAAGAGGACCGCGGCGAGCAGCACCAGGCGCAGGAACCGAGCCCGGTTCTGCGCCAGATCGAAGCGAAGCTGATCGATCTCGGCCGCGGCCAGCGCCGCCGCCGATCGGACCACCGAACCACCGACGCCGCTCAGCGCGGAAAGGGCCTCGACGATCTTCGTGGTCATGGACGGCGGGGCCTCGGGACGGCTGTCACGGGCTGCCAGGGGCGTTCGGCGCCAGTCAGACGCCGACCCGCAGGGTTCGCGTGACGAAGGACGTTTCGCCCGCCACCTCGTCCCGCACCGCCACCGTCAGCCGCTGATCACCCTCCTTCATGATCAGGGGCAGGGTGTACGTATAGTGGCTCTCCAGTGCGCGCTCCAGGTCCACCTCCGGGATCGTGAGCTCGAACGGTTCCACCTGGGGCGGCGAGATGTCGCCGTTCGAGGCCAGCGCCTGCACCCAGATGCGGGCGCGCAGGAGGTGCTCCCCCTGCGTCCCGACCGGCACCAGGGTCATCTCGCCGATCGGGACCTGCACATCGACGTGAACCGTGTAGAGCCCCCGCTCCTGGCGGCGGATCTCGTCCGACTTGACCAGCGTGATCTCCAGGTCGTTCTTCTCGTAGCCGAGCTTGAGCGCCGCCAGCGTGCCCTCGGTCATCTCGGTGTCGACCGACTTGTCGCGGTAGGTCAGCCGATGCCGGACGAACCGGTCGCGCCTGAGGCCGAGCCGCTCCTGGGCCTCCTTCGTCAACTCGACCTTGATCCGGTAGGTCCGGCCGGTACCGGCGTGCCCGGGCTGGAAGCCGAGCGAGTAGTAGCTCCCGAAGTCGAGGGCGATCCGGTTCAGACCATCGCGGAAGTTGTTCGTGTTGACGATGTACTGGCCGCCCGTCTCCTCGGCCATGTACATGATGGACGACTGCACGTTGTCCCGGGCGACCGAGTCGATGTTCGACGAGAAGGCCATGCCCTGCATCGAGGCGTCGCGCGAGTTGATGCCCATCGGCCCGGAGGCGTCGACGGTGTAGAAGGAGACTTCGTTCGCGTTCGCCGTGTTCACGATGTCGGTGAAGCGCCGGCTCGAGTCGTACTGCAGCGAATCCAGGAAGGAGTTCTGGTTGTACTCCAGCGAATCGACCGTCCGGCCGCGCTGATCGAGCGCATCGAACATGTCCGCTCCGGCGCGCATCGGCAGCCCGTCGGAAACGTAGAGAAGCGCCTTGCGGCCGGGCAGACCCGCCAGCGAGACGACGGTATCCTTGAGCCCGTCGAGGGTGAACTGCATGTCGTGGTAGATCGACTGCGCGTACATCCGCACCCGTCCCTGCACGTAGACGTGGTCCCGGTCCTCTTCGCCGATGTCGCGGATCAGGTCGGCGCGGTCGGAGTCCCACATGGTGCGGCCGCCGGTGTGCTCTTCGAGATCGTAGAGGGCGTTCGCGATCAGCTGCGGATCGCTGGTGAAGGGCCGTTCCACCTTCACCGAGCGGTTGAAGGTCAACAGCATGATGCGGTCGTCGCGGGTCACGTGCTGACGCAGGAACTCCCGAACGTAGCGAAAGAACCGGTTCCGGTTGTGAGGCCGGATGTTGTGGTGGTCGACGTAGACCACCAGGCTCAGGCGCTCGTCCTCGGGCACGACATAGCTCCGGCGGGCGAGCCCAGGCCGGTCGACCAGATGCGCCTGCGGCTCGCCCGGCGCCATGCCGGCGGCGGCGCCGACCTTGACCCGCTCGTGGACCTCGTAGAAGTTCGTGATCGGCGCCGGGCGCTTCTCCTCGAACAGGACGAAGTCGTCCCTGGTCAGCCCGGTCACCGGCTTGCCATCCCGGTCGCGCACGAAGACCTGGACGTTGACCACCTTGACGTGGACCGTGTCGTCGAAGACCGCGCGCGGCGCTCCGGAAGGCGGCGCCTCCTGGCCGAACAGGGAGACCGGCGCGAGCAGCAGAACCCCGGCAAGCAGCGCCGGCGGCAAGGGTCGGATGAAGGGGAAGGCGCTCATGAATCCTCGACGATCCCGATTATAGGGGCCTTCCTGCCCGAGCAGCTCACCGATCTCCTGCTGCAGCCGCGGATCCGCTCGCGGCCCGCTGACTCCACGGCCCTCGGAAGGAACACCGCCAGAGAATCGGCGAGACGCCCGGGCCTGCCGAAGGCCGATCTTCCAGAACCCCGGCGCCGACCGCCCCATTCCGTGCGGCCGGAATCAGCGCCGTCCCGGACCGCCCGCGATCTGGCGGAGCGTCCCGACGCCTCCGCTTCAAGCCAGGCGGAACGCCCGGTCATCAGCTCCCGATCCACACCTGCCTGACCAGAGCCCGCGCCACGAGAAGGCACGTGCAACGCGAGCCACGCAGAGACCGACCTGGACTCGGGCGCCGGTCAGAAGGAAGTCACGGTGCAGGACGTGAACAGGCCGAGGCCTGGAGCCCAGACCGTCTTGCAGACCATCTTCGACGCGGGTGGAGGCGGACACCCCCGCGGCAGGGTCGCGCAAGACGGTGGTCCGGGTCCCAGTCCCTCTCCGCCTCCCGGCCCCGGATTCGAACCGCCACCAGGACCACCACCGCCACGGCCCACTCGCGCTCGAGCGACCGCGGCCTTGCAATCCGCCGCTGCAACCTGGGCAACGGGTAGCCGCCCGTACATCACTTGGCCTCTGCAAGCGTTGTCGTAGCTGTCGCCCAGACCCAGGATGTGGCCGATCTCGTGCCGCAGCACATCCTGGAGATTGTCGACGGCGCAGAGCAGCCTGTCGTCCTTACCGTAGTAGTTCTCGATTCTGTCGCGTTGTCCGCTTTGTCGGAACGCCTCGGCACACGCGTCGCTCGTCGGGTGCTTTCTGCGCACGACATCCACCACCTTGGCCGCTCCGCGGTCTCCAAGCGTCGGAAAGCCCGACATGGCGGAGCACGCATCGGTCCAATCCTTGATGGCGTCGTCCAAGAACTTGGGATGAAGCAAGTCGGGAGTGTAGAACTTCAGGCTCGAGGCGATGGGGTCGGTTCCCGACTGCGGCGCGCAGTCGTCCGCCAACGCCGCCGCCGAAGCCGCAAGGAACAGGCATGCAGCCAATACGGAACGCTTCACCGGCCACCCTCGCTCTTCCGGTCCTGGTGCGCCTTCCGCCGCTCCTCCCGCAGCAGGTCGGAGAACGTGGGACCGTTGAGCGCTCCCGAGTCCCACAGGCGCCGCATCTGGTCGACGAGATCATCCAGGGTGGTCGGAAAGCCGCCTGTCAGCCACTTCACGACGTCGCCGTTCGGCGTCCGCAGACGAACGAAGCTTCGGGTCAGCCGCCGATCCTTCTCGTACCCGCGGTTCAACCGGATCAGGGCGCCGTCGTCGCCGACGAAGAACACGCGGTTCGGATTCCGAACAGGGAGCAGCGAATCGTCCGCGTCGACAGGGCGGTCGAACGCGGCGACGACGAGCCGGTCGTCAAGGCGCGGCCGGTACCCGCCCCAGGTCTGCCGAGCGCAGAACACGGTGTCGCCGGCCACGAACTCGCCGACCGGCATGATGATGTGGAGCCGCTGGGCGAAGGGTTCCTTCGGCGGATAGAAGTGCCGTTCCACCGCCAGCGACACCAGCAGCTTCGGATCCGACCCTCGATCGAAACCCGGAGTCAGGGCAACGACACGCGTCTCGACAAGCGCCGCCGTCTGTGCTGCCCAGTCCTCGAACTCGTCTGGAGGATCGCCGATGAGCAAGGGGCCCGACGAGGTGGTCATCTCGTCCAGGACACAGTGAGCGCGAGAGTCCGGACGGTCGCCGTCCTGCAGCCCGAGCGAACGCGCCGAGTCGTAGGTCTCCCGGAATCTGGACTGCCAGTACCTCACGCCACTGCCAACACCCGCAGGCTCATCCGGATCCCTGGACGCCCCCTCCTTCACACCTCCGGCGTACCTGCCCTTCAACGAGCCATCCTCGCGCAGCACGCGGGTCGCCGGCGTGAACCAGACGTGCCCATACCGGTCCCGAAGCACCTCCGACACCCCGGGCGCCTGCGCACGCGCCGGAGACGCAAAGCTCGCGGCAAGCACCACCAAGGACACAGCAAATGCGGTTCTTCGGTTCATCAGGCCTGAGCCCCGATCTTGACGAGCTTCGTCCGTGACTATACACCGCTCGCGAACACAGGGCGAGTCGAATTCGCCAAGGCGGCTCGTTCGCAGTCCGTCCTGCTCCCACTTGATCGGGCCGGGCCGCTTGCCCCGTGAACCGGTCCGGTTCCGTCCGGGCCGGAATCAGCGCCGTCCCGGACCGCCCGCGATCTGGCGGAGCGTCCCTTGGCTTCCGTTCCGCTCCAGCGGATAGGAGCCCCGGAGCGCGCGCTCGACGAAGGCGACGGCCCGCGCCACCGCCTCCCGCAACGGCAGATGCCAGGCCAGGCCGGCGGCGACCGCGGCCGAGAGCGTGCAGCCGGTGCCCCGCCGCCAGCGCGTCGGGACTCTCGGGTGGACGAAGGTCTCGAAGCGGTTGCCGTCGAACAGGAGATCCGTCACCTCGCGGGACGCGGCGCCGTTCGATCGGGCGGCGCTGTGCGGATAGCCGTGGCCGCCGGTGAGCAGGACGCTCGGACCCATCCGTTCGATCCGCCGGGCGGCGGCACGGGACTCCTCCGGCCCCGTGATCGCCGCTCCGCTCAGGCGCTCCGCCTCGAACCGGTTCGGCGTCACCAGCAGAAGCTGGGGAAACAGCCGCGCCACCACCACCGGCAGCGCCTCCGGGTCGAGCAGGGCGGCGCCCGAGGTGGACCTCAGCACCGGATCGAGGACCGTCGGTGTCGGCGGCATCTGCTCGAGCCAGCCGGCCACGACCTCCACCGTCGCGGTGTCGGCGAGCATGCCGATCTTGATCGCCTCGACGCCGATCTCCGCCGCCGTCTCGAGCTGTCGGCGCACGAGATCGGGCCCCAGGGGTTCCACCGCCCGCACTTCGGCCGCCGACTGCGCGGTAACCGCGGTCAGGGCGCACAGGCCGTGCGCTCCGAGGGCGGCGAACGTCCGCAGGTCCGCCGGCGCCCCCGACGCGCCGCCGGAATCGGAGCCGGCAATCGTCAGGACGCGCGGCGGCGGTGCAGCCATAGCGCAACGACCAGGACCAGGATGGCGGCCGCGATCACCTGGGCCAGGGTCAGCACGCCGAAGAACCGATCGTCCTTGGCCCGCAGGAATTCGACCAGAAAGCGCTCGATCGACAGCAGCCCGACGATCGGCAGCACGACGCCGCCCGGCGCCGCCCCCCGCGCCAGCAGGGACCGGCCGAACCAGAAGATCAGGAGGGCGGCCACCGTTTCGTAGATCTGGGTCGGATGCACCGCCACCAGGGCGTCGGCGGCCACGTCGGGCGGCAGCTCCACCCCGAACTCCCGCTCCAGGTCTCTGGCGACGGTCGGGATCGGACCCTCCGGGAAGGTCATGCCCCAGGGCAGGTCGGTCGGCACGCCGTAGTCGTCGCCGACCAGCAGGCAACCGATGCGGCCGACGCCGTAGCCCAGCGCCAGGGCGGGAGCGACGGCATCGGCGGTGCGCCAGGCCGGCAACCGCCGGCGACGGATGACCACGAGCACTGCCGCCGCACCGACCAGAAACCCGCCGTACCAGACCAGGCCGGCGCGGCTGTAGAGCAGATGCCAGTCCCCGTAGAGCAACGCGTAGTACGCCTTGCCGCCGACGATGCCGCCCACGGCAGCCGCCAGCAGCAGGGCGCCGGCGTCGTCCGCGGCGCGGGCAGCGCTCGAACCCACCCTGCGAAGCCCCCAGCGCAACTGCAGGCTGGCCGCGAACAGCGCCGCCACCAGCAGGACTCCGAACGGCGAAACCGAGAACGGACCGATGTGAAACAGCTCCGAGATCACCCGCCGATCCTAGCCCCAGCCCGCAACTCTCACCGACCGACCGCTGCGGGCGGGGATCCACCGGCTGTACGTGTCGATCTCCCCGTGTTCACTCCCACTCGATCGTGCCGGGCGGTTTGCTGGTCAGGTCGTAGACGACGCGGTTGACGCCCGCCACTTCGTTGACGATCCGGCTGGCGACGCGGCCCAGGAACTCGTGGGGCAGGGGGCTCCAGTCGGCGGTCATGAAGTCCTCGGTCTCGACCGCCCGCAGCGCGACGACATTCTCGTAGGTGCGGCCGTCGCCCATCACGCCGACGCTGCGGACCGGCAGCAGCACCGCCAGCGCCTGGCTGGTCCGGTCGTAGAGTCCGGCGGCGCGCAGCTCGTCGATGAAGACCGCGTCCGCCTCCTGGAGCACGGCCACGCGGTCGGCGGTGACGGCGCCCAGGATGCGAACCCCGAGGCCGGGGCCCGGGAAGGGATGCCGACCCACGAACTCCGAGCCCAGGCCGAGCTCCCGGCCGAGCTGCCGCACCTCGTCCTTGAACAGGAACCGCAGCGGCTCGATCAGGTCGAAACCGAGCTGCTCCGGCAGGCCGCCCACGTTGTGGTGGCTCTTGATCGTCGCCGACGGGCCGAAGGCCGACACCGACTCGATCACGTCCGGGTAGAGCGTGCCCTGCACCAGGTAGCGGAACCTGCCGCCATCGCCGCCGCGCTCGAGCCGCTCCGCCTCGCGTCGGAACACATCGATGAACACGCGGCCGATCGTGCGGCGCTTCTCTTCGGGGTCGGCGACGCCGGCGAGTGCATCGAGGAAGTCGCGCGCCGCGTCGACCACGACCAGCCGCAGGTCGAGGCCGGCGCCGAGACTCCGTTCCACCGTCGTCCGCTCGTTCTTGCGCAGCAGTCCGTTGTCGACGAACACCGCGGTCAGGCGTTTCCCCACCGCCCGCCGGACCAGGCTGGCCGCAACCGCCGAATCGACCCCGCCCGACAGCGCGCAGAGCACGCGGTCCTCAGGACCGACCCGGGCCGCGATCGCTGCCGTGGCCTCCTCCGCGTAGGACGCCATCCGCCACGAGCCGGGGGCGGAACAGGCCCCGTAGAGGAAGTTCCGGAGGATCTCGCGGCCGCTGTCGGTGTGCGTGACCTCCGGGTGGAACTGGATCCCGAACAGGCCCCGCTCCCTGTGCTCGACCGCCACCACCGGCACGGTCGGCGCCGACGCGGTCGCGTCGAAGCCCGGCGGCGCCGCCTCGACCCGGTCGCCGTGCGACATCCACACCCGTTGCTCCGTCTCGAGCCCGGCAAACAGGCCGCCGCCGTCGCGCGCGGACAACGTGATCTCTGTGCGGCCATACTCGCGCATGCCCGACTTCGCCACGCGGCCGCCGAGCACCTGGGCCATCCACTGCATGCCGTAGCAGATGCCGAGGACGGGAATGCCCAGCCGCAGCAGCTCCGGGTCGGCCTGCGGTGCGTTCTCCTCGTAGACGCTGTCCGGCCCGCCCGACAGCACGAGGCCGATCGGCCGCCGGGCGCGGATCTCCTCGACGGTCAGGTCGAAGGGGTGAATCTCGCAGTAGACCCGTAGCTCCCGGACGCGCCGGGCGATGAGCTGGGTGTACTGGCCGCCGAAGTCGAGGATCAGAACGGCCGCCTGCGCCCCGGCGGCGGACGGCCCGACCGCGGACGGCGATGTTGCGGCCATTACAGGGCGGACTCCATCTTGAGCTCGCGCCCCATCAGATCGCGGACCGCCGCCGCCGGTTGCTTGCCCCGGTAGAGGATCTCCACCATCTGTTCCGTGATCGGCAGCTCGACCTGTTTCGCGGCGGCGAGTTCGAGCAGCGCGAGCGAGTTCCGCACGCCCTCGGCCACCCCCGCACGGTCGGCCTCGATCTCCTCGAGGGAGCGTCCGCGCCCCAGCTCGACCCCCGTTCTGCGGTTGCGCGAGAGATCGCCGGTGCAGGTGAGCACCAGGTCGCCCAGACCGCCGAGCCCGGAGAAGGTGGTCGGCCGGCCGCCGCAGGCCAGTCCCAGGCGCGTCATCTCGTGCAGGCCGCGGGTGATCAGCGCCGCGCGCGTGTTCGAACCGTAGCCCAGACCGTCCAGCACACCGGCGGCGATCGCGATCACGTTCTTCGCCGCCGCGCCGATCTCCACGCCCACGACATCGGTCGACGTGTAGAGCCGCAGCGCCCCGCACGAGAGTGCGCACTGCAGCCGCTCCGCGACCGACGCGTCCTGCGACGCCACGACGCAGGCGGTCGGCTGTTCGGCGGCCAGCTCGGCGGCAAACGACGGACCGCTGATGGTCGCGAAATCGACGGCGACAACCGCCGACGAAGCCTCTTCGGCGCAGATGTCGCTCATCCTGCGGAAGCGGCTTCGGTGATCGGATTCGATCCCCTTGGCGCCCGACACCAGGGTCACCCGCGCGGGCAGCGGAGCATCGCCGCCCAGGCCGCCGCGCGCAGAGAAGAAAGAGCGAACGACAGCGCGAAAGCCGTGGGACGGCACGACGACCAGCACCGTGGCGGCCGCGGCGGCCTGGCGCAGATCCCAGGTGACGCGAACCTCCGGCGGCAGCTCGACCTCCGGCAGATAGCAGTGGTTCACCCGCTCCGAGGCCAGTCGGGCGCCGAACTCCGGCGAACGCGCCCACAGCAGCACCGGCACGCCGGCCCGGGCGGCGTGGATGGCCAGCGCCGTGCCCCAGGCGCCCGCCCCGAGCACCGCGAAACCGCCCCCGCCGGCAGCGGCGGCGCCGGTCAACCGGACGACTCCACCGCCGGGGGCGCCGGGCCCAGCCGCGACTCCGTGCCAGCTCGCAGCCGCACCAGGTTGGCCCGATGACGGACGATCACCAGCGCCGCGATTGCGGCCGTTCCCGCGAGCAGCGCCGGCCCCGGGTCGAGTCCCTCGGCCTGCCGATAGCCGCCGCTCCACCAGCGGAGGCCGACGAGCAGCGGCAACGCCGCAGCCGCCGAAAGCGAGCCCAGGGACACGTAGCGCTTCCACGACAGGACCACGACGAACACGACGAGGGCGCCGAGGGCGGCCCACGGTGCGAGCAAGGCCAGCACGCCGGCCGCCGTGGCCACACCCTTGCCGCCCCGGAACCCGAGGAAGACGGGGAACACGTGTCCGGCGACGGCGGCGACCGCTGCGGCCGCCAGCCACCACGGGCCGACCTCGAGGGTGCGCGCGAGGATCACCGCCGCGGCGCCCTTGGCGGCGTCCAGGAACAGCGCCGCCAGCGCCGCCCGCTTGCCGGATGCCCGCAGCACGTTCGTCGCCCCGGCGCTGCGGCTGCCGATCGTGCGCACGTCGATGCCCTGACCGAGCCGGACGATGAGGTAGCTCCAGGGCAGGGATCCCAGAAGGTAGGCCGCGACGACGGCGACCGGACCGGCAGCCGCGGTCAAGGCGAGCCGGCCGGCGGCGCCGACCAGGGAAGATCGACTGCCGCCTCTCCTCCGGACAACAGCACCTGCCGCAGCATCTCGAGCGCGAACTGCACGGAGAGCTGCCGCACCCGCGAACGGTCTCCGGGAAACCGCGCCTCGAAGTGAAGGGACGAACCGGCCGGTCCGGCCACGGCGAGATGAACCGTACCCACCGGCCGCGAGGGGCTGCCGCCGCCCGGTCCGGCGATCCCGGTGATCCCGATTCCGTAGTCGCTGCCGCAGACCTCACGAGCGCCGGCGGCCATGGCCAGCGCCGTCGGCCGCGACACCGCGCCATGCACCGCGAGCGTCTCCTCGGGCACGCCGAGCAGCTTCGTCTTGAGTTCGTTCGAGTAGGCGACGACGCCGCCCACAAACCAGGCGCTGCTGCCGGCGGCCGCGGTCAACCGCTGTCCGAGGTGGCCGCCGGTGCAGGACTCGGCGACTGCCGCCGTCGCGCCCTGCGCGGTCAGCAGGCGGCCGACCACCGCCTCGAACTCGATGCCGTCCTCGATCGGTCCGGTGTGGAAGACCGCCCGGCCCAGGGCCTCGCGAACCGCCGCGTCCATCTGCTCCAGGCGCGGCGCACGGTCGGCGGCCGGCCCGCCGGCGCGAAGCCGCAACCGGATCTCGCCCGGCCGCGCCAGCACCGAGATCGACTCGTCACCGAAGCGCTCGTACACCGGCGCCAGCCGCTCCTCGGCCACCGACTCCGGCAGGCAGGCGATCCGCACCTCGACCTGGTCGAACCCGGCGCCGACAGGGGCGCGTTCCGCCAGCCACGGTTCCAGGGCGTCCCGGATCAGGGCGCGCAGCTCCCGCGGCACGCCGGGAAACAGGAAGTACGTCGTGCCGCGGGGAGCGGGCTCAGCGTCTTCGATCAACAGGCCCGGCGCCACGCCGGCCCGGTTCGGCAGCATCTCGGCGCCGTCCACCCGCTCCGCCTGTTTCCGGTTGACCTGCGGAATTCGCCGTCCCAGCTTGCGAAAGCCACGCTCGATGAGATGCCAGGTCGCCTCGTCCACCGCCACCGATCGACCGAGCAATCGGGCCACGCCCTCCCGCGTCAGATCGTCGCGCGTCGGTCCCAGCCCTCCGGTCAGCAGGAGCAGATCCGCCCGTTCCCGCAGCCCGTCGAGCGCCGCCGCGATCTCCGCCGCATCGTCGCCGACGACGGCCTTGGAGACCAGGTCGACGCCGTACCGCCGCAGCACCTCCGTCAGCGCCAGCGAGTTCGTGTCCAGCCGGTCCGTCCCGAGCAGCTCGGCGCCGACCGCGAGAATCGAAGCTCTCACCGGGCGCAGTGTAGCCCGGCCGTCTCGGCGCCCTCCTGCTGCGGCCGCGATCCGCCCGATGGTGCGCGGCTCCTCCGTGGAATCGGGCACGACCGCGGCCAGCCGCACCATCGCGCCCCGTTCGCGCCTACTCCGTCACCGCCGGCGGCGGCGGGACCTCGTCCCCGACGACCAGCGCCGCCGCGATTTCGCGACGAAGCGCCTCCGGGTCGCGCCGCACGTAGAGACGCGCGAGCTCCTGGCCGCGTTCCACCGGCTGGCCCAGGCGAACGTCGTAACGGATCGCGACAGCGTGGTCGATCCGATGCGGGTCCCGGTCGGGGCGGCAGGCGTCGGCCAGGGCGCTGCCGATCCGACGGCAATCGACCGCGGACAGGAAACCGGACGCAGGCGCGGTCACGACCGCCTCGACCGGCGCCAGGGCAAGCGCGCCGATCCAGCCGGGCTCGGCGCCCTGCGCATCGGCCCAGGCGACGAACCTCTCGCGAGCGGCGCCAGAGCCGATCGCCGAGTCGATGTCCCGCCGCGACAGGTCACGGCCGACCAGGCGCGCGGCCTTGCTGCAGATCGCGGCAACCACGTCGAGCAACCGCGGGTCGCCGTCGCCGGCCAGGCAGTCGAGCGCCGCCCGCACCTCGGCCGCGTGCCCGATCCAGCGCCCCAGCGGCTGGTTCATGTCGCTCAGCACGTACGCGGCCGGGGCGCCGCAGGCGGCGCTGATCTCGACCAGACTCGCCGCCAGCGAGCGGGTGTCGCCGTCGTCGGGAAAGAAGGCGCCGTTGCCGATCTTCACGTCGAACACGATCCCGGACGCCCCGACCGCCAGTTTCTTGGACAGGATGCTGCCGACCACCAGGGGAATCGAACTCACCGTCGAGGTGCGGTCGCGCAGACCGTAGAGACGCCTGTCGGCGGGTGCGATTCCGGCGGTGGCGATACCGATCGCCATGCCGAATCGGTCCAGGAGGTCGAGCGCGCCGGCCCGATCGAGCTCCAGACGCACACCGGGAATGCTCTCCAGCTTGTCGGCGGTGCCGCCGCTGTGACCCAGGGCGCGCCCCGTCAGCTTGGCCGCCGGCACGCCGCAGCAGGCGAGCAGCGGCAACGCGATCAGACTCACCGTGTCGCCGACGCCGCCCGTGGAGTGCTTGTCGATCAGCGGGCCGAAGTCCTCCGCCAGCGCCCACTGCTCACCGGACTCGAGCATCGCCAGCGCCAGTTCCCGGGTCTCGTCCGGGCCCAGCCCGCGGATGGCGACGGCCATCAGAAGGGCGGCGAGCTGAACGTCGGTCCACTGTCCGGACGCCGCCCCCTCCACCACCGACCGCACGTCCGACGCGGTCAGCGGCGACCCCTCGCGCATCCGGTTCAGGATGTCGAAGGGAGTCGCCACCGGGCAGCCTTCGACGCGGCTACGAGCTGTCGCCGTCGAACACGGCAAAGCAGGTTCGTCGGCACACGGTCGCGGTGAAGCGGGAGGGGCAGCTAGCCGCCGGGCGATAGCGGTACGCCGGCCGCTTCCGGACCGAGCTGCTGCCGGGCGCGCACCGCGTAGCTGCTCTCCGGGAACTCGTCGACGACCCGCCGGAGAGCCTCCCGGGCGCCGTCCTCGTCGCCGAGCTGCTCCAAGGTGGCCGCCAGCTCGAACAGGAGCGCGTCCTTCGGCAACGGCGACGATTCGGCCGCAACGGCGCCTCGCAGTTCGGCGGCCAGCTCCTCGCCGCGCCCCTCGGCACGGTCCAGGCTGTAGAGATTCAACTGCACGCCGATCGCCAGCGCGTGATCGCGGCCGGCGGCCTCGAGGTAGCCGGCCCACAGATCGCGCGCCCGCGCCGTATCCCCTTCAGCCGCCGCGATCTGCCCCAGGTAGACGGCCGCCAGCCGACCGGACGTGGTCGAGCCGTGGCTCTCGTGCACCGCCTCGAATTCCGTCCTTGCCGCCGTGCGCCGCTCCGCCTCGGAGGCGAAGCTCAGGCTGTCCTCCCCGGTGTCGCTATCGGGCTCGGTCTCCGCCTCCCCGTCGGGCGCCTCCCCGTCGGGCGCCTCGGCCGGGGCGCTGTCGGGAGGCGAGTCGAACAGGTCGTCGACCGCGTCCGACGCCGGCGCGTCGATCGGCGCCCGGTAGACCTTCAACGCCTCGCTGAGCTGGTAGCTCGCTTCCTTCTCGCGGTCGTCCCGGTAGTTCAGGAACAGCAGGACGCCGACCACCACCGCGATCGCCGCAGCGACACCCGCGAGGATCTGCCGCACGTGCTCCGCAAACCACGCAGACGCCGAGAAGACGGCCTCCTGCACCTCGTCGCGCCGTATCTCGTCACGTGTCAACCGGCTCATTCCACACCTCCTGCGCCGAAGCGAACCCTACCACCTGACAGACCGTCTCTCCGACGGCCGTTGCCGTGCGTCGATCGCGGCGCCTGGGCGCCACCGGACCAGCAGCACGGAACCCGCGCTGTATCGGCAGGACCGTTCGGTCCCGGCAGCGCGCCGTACACTCGCGCACCATGCGCAAGCAGCTTCCTGAAGGTCTCGAGCTGCGCGATCTGGTCTCGGACGACGACTACAAAGCGGCAGTCGATCTCCAGCGCCGGACCTGGGGCGACCGCTTCGAGGACACCGTGCCGCAGGCCATCCTGAGGATCTCGCAGAAGATGGGCGGGGTCCTGGTCGGCGCCTTCGATGCGCAAGATCGGATGCTCGGCTTCCTCTACGGGCTCAGCGGCTTCCGCCACGGGCGGCGGGCGCACTGGTCGCACATGCTGGCGGTGACACCGGAGGCGCGGGGCCGCGGGCTGGGGCGTGAACTCAAGGTGTTCCAGCGCGAGATCCTGCTGCCGCTCGGCGTCGAGACGGTCTACTGGACCTACGACCCCCTGGTCGCCCGCAACGCGAACCTGAACCTGAACCGCCTCGGCGCCCTGCCGGTCGAGTACGTCGTGAACATGTACGGCGAGGACACCGGCAGCGCACTCCACAGCGGCCTCGGCACGGACCGCTTCGTCGTCGCCTGGCCGATTCTGAGCTCCCGGGTCGACTGGCTGATCACCGGCGCCGCGGCCGCCGCGCCGACCCGCGACACGCCGCCCCTGCGCGTGGACGAGACCCTGCCCGGAACGGTCTGGGTCGAGGCGCCGCCGGACATCGGCGCCCTGCTCGACTCGTCGCCGGAGACCGCGTTCGACTGGCGCTGCCGGACCCGGGCGGCATTCCAGGAACACCTCGGCGCCGGCCTCGACGTCACCGGTTTCACCTGGCGCGAGGACCCGGCGCCGGACGGCGGCCCGGAAGGCGTCTCCCCGGGCCGCCGCTACTACTATCGGCTGGAACGGACGGAATCGAAGTGAGCCTGCGAATCGAGACGATCACCCTGCGCGAGATCCGGCTGCCCCTGGTCGAGCCCTTCCGCATCTCATCGGGGGTCACGACCACCCGCCGCATCCTGCTGCTGGAGCTCGTCGACGCGGACGGTGCATCCACCTGGTCCGAGTGCGTCGCCGGCGATCTCCCGAACTACTCGCCGGAGAGCATCGACACGGCGGCCCTGGCCATCCGGGAGTGGCTCGCGCCCCGGGTGCTGGGCCGGCGCTTCGAGACGCCCCGTGACGCGGCGGCGGCCCTCTCCGAGGACATCCGCGGCCACGAGATGGCCCGGGCGGCGATCGAGATGGGCGCCTGGGCGCTGGCGGCGACGAAGGCGGGCCGGAGTCTGTCGTCGCTGCTGGGCGGCACGCAGCGGCGAATCGGCACCGGCATCTCGATCGGCATCCAGGACTCGCCGGCGGAGCTGGCCGACAAGGCGGAGCAGGCGCTGGCCGCGGGCTACCGGAAGATCAAGCTGAAGATCAAGCCGGGCCGGGACCTTCCGTACCTGCAGGCGGTCCGCAACCGGCTCGGCCCCGACGCGCCGCTGATGGCCGATGCCAACAACGCCTACACGCTGGAGGACACGGACCACCTCGTCCGGCTGGACGACCTGGATCTGGTCATGGTCGAGCAGCCGCTGGCATGGGACGACGTCGTCCGCCATGCGGAACTCCAGCGCCGGATGCGGACGCCGATCTGCCTGGACGAGTCGATCACGAACATCGCCCGGGCCGAGGACATGATCCGCCTCGGCAGCGGCCGGATCATCAACATCAAGCCCGGGCGCGTCGCCGGCTTCACCGCCTCCCGGGCGATCCACGACCTGTGCCAGGCGCACGGAATCCCGGTCTGGTGCGGCGGCATGCTCGAAAGCGGCATCGGCCGCGCGTACAACGTGGCGCTGGCGTCGTTGCCGAACTTCACCATCCCCGGCGACGTGAGCCCCAGCAGGCGCTACTGGGCAGAGGACATCGTCGCGCCCGAGTGGACGATGGACGACGACGGCCGGGTCGACGTGCCGGAGACTCCCGGCCTGGGCGTCGAGGTCGACCGTGAGCGGATCGACGCGTTGACCGTGCAGCGGGCAGTGCTGAGCGCCGGCTGACCGGCGCCGGATCCGCCGACGCGGGAACTTCCGCCTACCGCCCCTTCCAGTTCGGGGGCCGCTTCTCGGCGAACGCCCGCGGACCTTCGACCAGGTCCTCCGAGGCGTTCATCGCCGCCGTCCACGGGAAGATCGAACCGGCCGCCTGCTCGAGCGCCATCCCCAGGCCCCTGTTTGCAGCTTCCTTGCTCGCCCGGACCGAGAGCGGCGCGCATTCGAGGATCTGCGCCGCCCAGGCGCGGGCCCGGTCGAGCAGTTCCTCGTGCGCGCAGACCTCGTTGACGATCCCGAGCTCCTTCGCCTCCTGCGGCGTGATGTGGCGCCCGGTCAGCAGCATCCCCATCGCCTGGTGGTAGGGAATCTGCCGCGGCAGCCGGTGGACGCCGAGCGCCCCGGCCATCAGTCCGACCCGCGGCTCGGGCAGACCGAACGTCGCCTTCTCGGAGGCGATGACGATGTCGCAGGCGAGGACCAGTTCGAAGCCGCCGCCCAGCGCGAACCCGTTGACCGCCGCGATCATCGGCTTGTGCAGATCGAAGCGGGAGGTGATGCCGCCGAAGCCGCCGCGCACGCCCTTCATCCCGGCCCGCACGACGGCGCTGCCATGCTCGGCCTGGTACTTCAGATCGTTGCCGGCCGAGAACGCGCGGTCGCCGGCGCCGGTGAGGATCGCCACCCACGCCTCGTCATCGGCCGCGAAGTCGTCGAACACCGAATCGAGCTCCCGGCTCGTCGGCGGATGGACCGCGTTCATGCGCTCCGGCCGGTTCAGCGTGACTTCCCAGACATGGTCGTTCTTCTCGA
The DNA here is from genome assembly GCA_965116145.1 of Thermoanaerobaculia bacterium. Classification (GTDB taxonomy): domain Bacteria; phylum Acidobacteriota; class Thermoanaerobaculia; order Multivoradales; family Multivoraceae; genus Multivorans. Next base: position 3,517,285 of record OZ220482.1, on the reverse strand, counting down.
CCTGAAGAAACTCGTAGCTCACTCGGCTGCTCCTGTTCCAGTTCGCGTTCGTGGCCGCATCGGGCCGCTGCGTGGCAGGCGGCGAGAGTAGCAGCCGCCCGGCCGACCCCGGAGTCGACTCGGCGGAAGGCAGCGGATCAACGAGCGTGGCGCCGGTCCCTTGATGGCATTGCCGGCGCCGATAGAATGGGCGCGCCGGCAGACGGAGGCAGGGGCATGGCGAATATCACGATCCACAGTCTCGACGACGACGTGAAGACGCGCTTGTGCGTGCGGGCCGCCGAGCATGGCCGGTCGATGGAGGAAGAAGTGCAGATCATCCTGCGCGAAGCGGTCGATCGCGGGCAGACCGCGCGAAGCCTCGCGGAGATTGCCCGTTCATGTTTCGGGCCGGACAACGGGGTTGATCTGGAGTTGCCGCCGCGCGGGTGAAGATCAATGGTGCTGCTGCCTCTGCCCGAGGGTCCGGGCACGGACGCGGATCCCTACCGGAGCGGCGACTGGTCCTGGAACCCGGATCCGAATCGGGTGGCGGCGGCGGCCGCGGCTTGGCGAGACCGCCACGATCTCGGGCCGGCGACGGCGGACGAGACCCGCCGCATCCTCCTGCTGGTCGACGAGCAGCGGGACTTCTGCCTGCCCGAGGGTGCGCTCTACGTCGGCGGCCGCTCCGGCCGCGGCGCGGTCCTGGACACGGACCGGGTCGTCCGCTTCATCTACCGCAACCTCGGCAACCTGACCGAGATCGGCTCCAGCCTGGACAGCCACGTGCCGCAGCAGATCTTCTTCTCCTCGTTCTGGGTGGACGCCGCGGGCCAGCAGCTCGACAGCTACCGCGAGGTGCTCGCCGCCGATGTCGAGGCGGGAAAGGCGGTTCCGAACCCGGCCCTGGCCGGCTGGTTCGGCGACGGCAGCCACGACTGGCTCAGGCGCCAGGCCCTGGACTACTGCAGAAGGCTCGAAGAAACCGGCCGCTACCGCCTCTACCTGTGGCCGCCGCACTGTTTCCTCGGCAGCGAGGGGCACGGCCTGGTCGGCGCCGTGCAGGAGGCCAGGCTCTTCTTCAGCTACGCGCGAAGCGCCGAGACGCCGATCCTGATCAAGGGCACGAACGCGCTGACCGAGTACTACTCCGTGCTCTCGCCGGAGGTCCTGGTCCGGCACGACGGCGAGGAGCTCGACCGGCGCAACGAATCGCTGATCGGCTGGCTGCTCGACGCCGACGCGGTGATCGTCGCCGGCCAGGCCGCCAGCCACTGCGTCCGCTCGACGGTCGACGACCTGCTCGGCGAGATGACCGCGCGCGGGCTGCCTGCCGGCCGGCTGCACGTGCTTGCCGACTGCATGTCGGCGGTGGCCGTGCCCGACCCGGCCAGGCCCGGCAAGTTCGCAGCGGACTTCACACCGGAAGTCGACGCGGCGATGAAGCGCTGGCAGAAGGCCGGCGTCCACATCGCCAGCTCCGAGGACGACGCCGCCGACTGGGGCTGAGCCGGAAACGGGCGCCGCGCCGGCGGGCGCGGCGGACCCGAGTTCAGGGCACGTTCCGCTTCAGCTCCTCGACCCAGACCGCCGGCCCGCCGTCCGACGGCGCCCGCCAGTCGCCGCGCGGCGACAGCGATCCGCCGGAGCCCACCTTGGGCCCGTTCGGCAGCGCCGAGCGCTTGAACTGGCTGGCGCCGAAGAAGCGGACCAGGAACACCTCCAGCCAGTGCCGGATCTCCGCCAGCGAGTACTCGCGGCGGCGGGACTCCGGAATCGTGTCCGGCCAGGCGCCGCGATCCCGGTCGCCCCAGGCCTGATGGGCCAGCCAGGCGACGCGGCTCGGCCGATAGCCGTACCGGCTCAGGTAGAACAGGTGGAAGTCCTGCAGATCGAACGGACCGATCGCCGCCTCGGTCGATTGCGCCGGCTCCCCGTTGTCCGCCTCTCCGGCGACTGCCGGCGGCACGAGCTCGGGCGAGATCTCCGTGTCGAGAATCGACTGCAGGGTCTCTCCCGCCGCGGCGCCGAACTCGCCGCGCTCGACCACCCAGCGGATCAGGTGCTGGATCAGGGTCTTCGGAACGGACGAGTTCACGCTGTAGTGGGCCATCTGATCGCCGACTCCGTAGGTGCACCAGCCCAGCGCCAGCTCCGAGAGGTCCCCGGTGCCGACGACCAGCCCCCGGTGCAGGTTGGCGAGCCGGAACAGATGGGCCGTCCGCTCGCCGGCCTGGACGTTCTCGAAGGTCGCGTCGTAGACCCCGGCGCCGCGCTCGCCGCTGCCGTAGGGATGGCCGATCGCCTTGAGCATCTCCTCGCTCGGCGGCCGGATGTCGATCTCCGACGCGGTAACGCCGAGCGCCTGCATGAGCCGGTTCGCGTTCTGGTAGGTACGGGCCGAGGTGCCGAACCCCGGCAGCGTGCAGGCAAGGATGTTCGACGACGGCAGTCCGAGACGTGCGAAGGCCCGCATGCAGACGATCAGGGCGTGGCTCGAGTCGAGACCGCCGGAGACCCCGATGACGACCTTCCGAAGACCGGCGCCGCGCAGCCGCTGGACCAGACCGGAGACCTGGATGTCGAACGCCTCGGCGCAGCGTTCGTCCCGCTCCGCGCTGTCCGCCGGCACGTACGGAAAGCGCGGGACCTCGCGCCGCAGCGCCACCGACGCCGGCGGCCGCTCGACCGTCAGCGCCACCAGGCGGAACTCGCCGGACCGGGACTCCTGCCGCGCCGCGTCGCGGAACGTCGACATCCGCAGCCGTTCCTGCGCCAGCCGTTCCAGATCGATGTCGGCGGCGATCATCTGGGCGTCCTCGCTGAAGCGCCGAGACTCCGCCAGACGTTCCCCGTTCTCGTAGATCAGGCCGTGGCTGTCCCACGCCAGATCGGTCGTCGACTCTCCGGCGCCCGCTCCGGCATAGACGTACGCCGCGATCGACCGTCCCGACTGCGACGCGCAGAGCAGCCGCCGATAGTCCGCCTTGCCGATCGTCACGTTGCTCGCCGACAGGTTGAACAGCACCGACGCGCCGGCCAGCGCGCCCCGGGTGCTCGGCGGCAGCGGCGACCACAGGTCCTCGCAGATCTCGACGTGAAAGCGGAAGCCCGGACCGGCGCCGCACACGTCGAACAGCAGGTCCTCGCCGAACGGAACCTCGGCGCCGCCCAGGGCGACGCTCTCCGAACGCCGCGCCCCGGCAGCCGCGAAGTGGCGCTTCTCGTAGTACTCGCGGTAGTTCGGGAGATGAACCTTCGGCACCACACCGGCGATGCAGCCCCCGTGCACCACCGCCGCGGTGTTGAACACCGCTCCGTCGACGACAAGCGGCAGGCCGGCAATCACGATCGGGCGCAGCTCCCGGACAGCGTCCGCCAGCTCCAGGAGCGCCGCCCGCGAGCCCTCGAGCACGGCCGATTGGTGAAACAGGTCGTCCAGCGAGTAGCCGCTCAGGTTGAGCTCCGGGAACACGGCGGCGACCGCGCCGTCCGCGTCCGCCTGCCGCACGAGGTCCAGTGTGCGCCTCAGATTCGTCGCCGGGTCGGCGATCTCGACCCGCGGCAGACACACCGCGACCCGGACGAACCCGTGCTCGTGGAGGTCGTCGAACCGCCGGACTGCCGACCTGTCGGGGCTAGCCCGCATATCTCACCGATCTTCTGCTACGGCCACGGATCCACTCGCTGCAGCGCGACGTTCTCCCTCGCGTCGGCTCGACGTAGTGTCGGCTACGCCTGCGCCGCCTCTCGGTCCGAGCGCCGCGCTACAGCGGCGTCTCCGCGCCCTCGCTACGAACCTCGGTGAGATATGCGGGCTTGCGGCCATCGCCGGATTATGAACGTTCGGCCGGCGCATGCGCCGCCGCCAGCCGGCCGCACTGCTCGATCAGGCTCGCTGTGACCTCTACCGGCGCCGGGCCGCGCGCCTCCAGGTCGCGCAGCGCCGGCGGCAGCGCCGCCACTTCCCGGCCGGCCGCCGCGCGGCTCTCCTCGAGCGACGGCAGCGGCGCCAGCAATCGGCCGTTCTCCAGCACCGGCACGAGCAGATCGCGGCCGCCCGGATCGTCCAGACCGGAGGCTTCACCGCCCTCGCCGAGGGCATGAATGACGTCCCGCTCCAGGACGCCGCCGGCATCACGGTAGCGACGCACCTGCAGGCGACCCGGCAGCGACGCCTTGCCGATCCCGGCGCCGAACTTGAACACCGGCCGCCACCCCGCGTCGCCGGCCCGCCGGACCGCGGACAGCTTGTAGACACCGCCCAGCGCGCCGGCGCCCGCCGCCGTCACCAGGGACGTGCCGACGCCCCAGATATCGATCGCCGCGCCCGCCCGCCGCAGCGCCAGGATCTTCCCCTCGTCCAGGTTGTCGCTGACGACGATCGCCACGTCCGCAAGACCCGCCCGGTCGAGCCGGCGGCGCGCCGAGCGGCTCTGCTGCAGGAGATCGCCGGAATCGAGACGGATGCCGAGCAGCCGCTGCCCCCGCCGCTCGAGCCGCCGCGCCGTGGCGATCGCGTGCTCGATCCCCCTCTCGACGTCGTAGGTGTCGACGAGCAGGACGCAGTTGTTGGGCATCGTCTCGGCGAAGGCGTCGAACGCCTCGGCTTCCGAGTCGAAGGCCTGCACCCAACTGTGCGCGTGCGTGCCCCGCACCGGGACGCCGAAGCGTTGACCCGCCTCGACGTTCGAGGTCGCGGCGCAGCCGCCGACGTAGGCGGCGCGGCTGGCGCTCAGTCCCCCGTCGAAGCCCTGCGCCCGGCGCAGGCCGAACTCCAGCACTGGCCGGCCCGGCGCCGCGATGTGGCAGAGCCGGGCAGCCTTCGTCGCCACCAGCGTCTGGAAGTTGAAGATGTTGAGGACGGGCGTCTCGATCAACTGGCCGACCAGCAGCGGCGCTTCGATCCGGAGCAGCGGCTCGCGCGCGAACACCGCCGTGCCCTCAGGCGCCGCGGCCAGGGAGACGGAGAGGTCGAGCTCCGGCAGGGCGGCAAGGAAATCGTGGGCGAACAGCGGTTTGCCGTCGCCGCCGGCGAGGCTCCGCAGGTAGTCGATGTCTCCGGGCTTGAACCGGAGGCCGAGGAGGAAGTCCACGACCTGCTCCAGACCCGCGGCAACCGCAAAGCCGCCGTCGAAGGGAGTGCGGCGAATCGACAGGTAGAAGCTGGCGCGGTCCAGGTGGCGGCCGTGCCGCCAGTAGCCCTGGGCCATCGTCAACTGATACAGATCCGTGGTCAGCGCGCTCACCACGGAGCGTTCCCCGACGGTACGGCAGTCCGGTGCTGATACAGCTCGCCGTCCTCGAACCCGAGTCGGCGATAGTACTCGCGGGTGCCGACGGACGAGATGACGGCCACCCGCTTGAACCCGGCGGCGGCCGCGATGCACAGAGCCTCGGCGATCAGACGGCGGCCGAGGCCGTTGTGCTGCGACCGCCCGCGCTGCCGCCGGCCCAGGCCGACCACTGCGCCGTAGACGTGGACTTCGCGGATGACCGCCGCGCCCGCAAGCTCCGGTACGCCGAGCTCTCCTTCGCCTGCCGGCGGCGGCAGGCGAAGACGAAGGAACCCGGCGAGCCGGTCCTCCGGGGTCACGAACTCGAGGAACGCCTCCCGGCCCGCGGCCGCGTCGTAGTCCGTACGCCGCAGCCGAAGCCGGTCCGGATCGACCGGGCGGCCGCCGACCTCCCGCGCCCGGATGTCGAGACATCGCACGCCGCGGGCCGCCGCCTCGGCCTCGGCCGCCTGGCGCAGGTTCGTCGTCCGGTTGCCGGCGACGATGTCGGTGCCGGGAATGTCCCGGACGATCCGGGACAGACGGCAGTAGCGCGGCGTCGCGGCCAGGCCGTGAACGAGCACCTCGAGCAGTTCGTCCGCCTCGTACGGGCGCCACTCGCCGCGGCGGTACATCGCCATCAGCTCGGCGCTCTCGATCAGGGAGCAGGGGTAGATCTTCAGCTCGTCCGGCCGCAGATCGGGATCCGCGAACAGCCGGTCGAAGTCCTCGCGGTCCTTCGCCGGAGTGGAGCCGTGAAGGTTCGGCATCCAGTGCGCCTGGATCTTGAACCCGGCCTGGCGCAGCAGCCGGACGGCGCGCCTCGTCCGCGCCGCGTCGTGGCCGCGGCGGTTCAGCGCCAGCACCTCATCGTCCATGCTCTGCACGCCGATCTGCACCTTGGTCGCTCCGAGCCGACGCAGGCGCAGCGCCTCGGTCCGGTCGAGCCGGTCGGGCCGGGTCTCGAGCGACAGCCCGACGCAGCGGACCAGGGCCGTTTCGTTCGCGCGTTGCGCGGCGAGAAGCTCGGCCCAGCCGGCGGTCTGTTCGCGGGCGGCGGCGGCCGCCCGCGGATGACGGGCGGTCCAGTCCGACACGATCCGGTTGTAGCTCTGCCCGGGCGCCATGCCCGACGAGTCGACCGTCTCGCCCCTGACCGCCGCGTCCAGGCGCCGGTAGTCCACCGCGGGCTCGAAGGTGCGCAGCGGATCGGCGGGTGAATCGTCCGGCACATCGACGAACTCGTTCAACGCCTCGAAGCAACGCAGGAGGAACCAGACCTGATACCCCTCGGGGTAGCTTGACCAGGTACCGCCGAGCACGATCAGCTCGACCTTGTCGACCGGGTGCCCGGTGCGGTGGAAGGAACGCAGCCGGGCCAGCGTCTGCCGCCACGGGTCGAACTGGTGCTCCGCCGCCCGCTGGGCGCCGGGTTCGGACGACAGGTAGCTCTTCGGCATGCGAACGTCGCTGGGACAGAAGATGCACCGGCCCGGGCACGGCCAGGGTCTGGTCAGCACGGTCACCGGAGCGACTCCGCTGCGGGTGCGGACCGGCTTCCTCCGCACCCGGTCGGCGAAGGTCCGTTCGCCTGCGGCGTCGTTGCGAAGGGACCGATAGCCGCGGATCAGCTCGCTCCTGGAGAAGAACCCCCTGCCGTTCTTCGGATGCCGGCGCAACAGTGCGTCGAGGTCGCGGGCGTCGAAGCGCTCCGCGTTCTCGATCGCACCGATGATCGCTTCGAGCTCGGCCGCGTGCTCTCCGGGCTCGAACGCGTAGCGCTTCGGAGCTATTGTCGCCGCCATGACGAGAACCTACTACGGCAGACCGGCCCTGCCCGCGGTCGCGCCGTGACCTCCTCGACCCCCGATACGGCGGCGCCGGGGGCGCTCCGGGGCCGGACCGCCCTGGTCACCGGCGGCGGCACCGGCATCGGCCTGACGATCGCCCGCACCCTGGCCGGGGCCGGCTGCCGGGTCGCCCTGGCGGGACGCCGCCGGGACGTGGTCGAGGCCGCCGCCGCCGACCTTGGCGCACACGGCCTCGAGGCCCTCGCCATCGCCGGCGACGTGTCCGGGGCGGAACGCGCGCAGCAGCTCGTGGCGGCGGCGGAACGCGGACTCGGAGGCCTCGATGTCCTGGTCAACTGCGCCGGCGTCTACCGTGCCGGTCCGCTCGCGGCCGGGGCGGGCACAGACGAGGACCCGGTCGACGTCGTTGTCGACATCGACCTGAAGGGCGTGCTGTTCACGACCCGTGCCGCGATCCCCTGCCTTCGGCAGGCCGCGAACGGCGCTTCGATCGTCAACATCTCGTCCTCGGTCACCCTGTCGCCGGTCGCGAACTGCTCGATCTACTCGGCCGCCAAGGCCGGCGTCGACGCGCTGACGCGCAGTCTTGCGCTCGAACTCGCCAGCGACCGGATCCGCGTGAACGCCGTGCTCCCCGGCGTCGTCCGCACCCCGATCTTCCGGACGGTCATGCCCGCCGACCAGGCGGACGACTTCCTCGACGGCTTCGGCGAGCAGGTGCCGCTGGGACGGGTCGGAGCGCCCGAGGACATCGCGCGGGCCGTCCTCTTCCTGTGCGACCCGGTGAACGACTGGATCACCGGAGCGCTGCTTGCAGTCGACGGCGGTCTGAGCCTGGGGTCCGCGTAGGACAGATTGGACGCCTCCACGCAGGCCGCGCTCCGCCGGATCAACCGCGACTTCCACGATCGTCACGCGGCGGACTTCGACCGCACCCGCCGCCGCGGCTGGCCCGGCTGGCGGTACGTGGTCGAAGCCGCCGTGCGGAGGCAGGCAGCGAGCGGCGCCGGGCCGCTTCGGGTTCTCGACCTGGGCTGCGGCAACGGCCGGTTCGCGCTCCATCTGGAGCAGGAGCCCGCACTCCGCGGGCGCCGGTCCTTCACCTACCTGGGCATCGACCTCAGCCGGGCGCTGATCGACCACGCCCTCGCCGCTGCCGCCGGACTCGAGCATGTCCGCTTCGAGGTCGACGACATCGAGACCCTCCCACCTGTGGAAGCGCCCCATGACCTCGTCGTCCTCTTCGGTGTTCTCCACCACCTGCCGGGGTTCGACTGCCGGCGCCGGGTCCTCGAAGGGGCCGCGGCCGCGGCCGCTCCCGGAGGCTTCGTCGCGGCAACCTGCTGGCAGGTCGCCGACGATCCGCGATTCGGACAGCGGAGACTCGACTGGTGCGAGGAGCCCGCGGTCGATCCCGCCGAACTCGAGGCCGGCGACTACCTGCTGCGCTGGGGACCGGTCGGCTCGCCGGCTCGCCGCTATTGCCACCACATCGACGCAACGGAACTCGAGCGCCTGGCCGCTGGCCTGCCCCTTGCCGAAGTCGCCCGTTACCGCGCCGACGGACCCGGCGGGCGGCAGAACCTGTACTGGTTGGCCAGGCGCCCGTGGTGACGCCGGCGGCGCCTATGACTGGCGGTTTCGCTGGTGCAGCCCGACGAACCCGACAACGACGCGGTCGTTCGCATCGTCCCACGCAAAGGCGATCCGGATCGTGTGGCGCGGGTCGTGGCTGCTCCCCGTTCCGATGTGGTTCGACAGCTCCCAGGTCGTGCCGTCGACCTGGACCTGATACCACTCCCGGTACCGCCCCATCGTCGTGTCGGACTGATCCGGCCTGTAGAACCAGCCGGGGCAGGCCTCCGCGATCCGGTCGTGCGGCGCCCTGCGGTACGCCGTGGCCAGCCACGCCAGTGCGTCGAAGACCTCTCCCGGCTTGTCGAACGGCGTGTTCTCGTCGGACTTCGTGTTGGGCTTGATCAGCAGCCGCTCCGGGAAGCTCTCCTGCGCCAGAGCCACCGCCTCCCGTACACTGTTCAAGGTGACCGGTTCGTTGTCCGGCGCGCTTCGCGGCCGCCGCTTCTCGTCCACGTACGACCGCCGCCACTGCTCTTCCGTCCGCCGGCTCCGCGACAGTTCGCCTCTGAGCCGGTCCGCCTCGCGATCCCATTGCGTCTTCTCGGACCGAAGCCCCCGATTCTCTTCCTGAAGCCGGTCGTTCTCTTCTCGCACGCGTTCGAGCCGTCCGAGGGCCTGGTCGTGCTCGGACTGCAGGGCGCCGAGCTCCGCCTGCAGACTCTCGTCGGTCAGGCCGGGCGGGCGGTCGGCCACCGGTTCGCTGCCGGCGCCGGCGGTCTCCGGTTCGGCGCCGGTCGGCGGGTCGGGCCGATCCCTCAGTCTCTGCCAGTCGGCCAGCAGACCGAGGATGCCGTCCTCGCAGTCCTGCCGCTTCACGGCGCGTTGGCGTTCTTCGTCGCGCGACGCAGCCTGCGGGCGCAGCGGCTGGTACGCCTCCAGCCGGTCCCGCAACGTGCCGACAAACTGGAGCGTCGGCTCGGCCAGCGCCGGACGCTTCTCGACATCGCCGGGCCAGGGATCGGGATCGATGCCGAGATAGCGCAGGTCGTCGTCGAACCTGCGCCGCAGATCCTCCAGGCCGCGCGCGATCTCGCCCTTGAACCAGACCAGCAGGTCCCGCAGCTTCGTTTCGCGAACGTGGTACACCTTCTTCGCGAAGGCCTCGGCTTCCAGCCACTCGGGAGCGTTCGGCTGCAGTTCCCGCAACTCGCCGATCCAGCCGCGGAAGAGCTCCGATTCCAGCGGCGGCGACCCGGGAAACCGCCGGGACAGCAGGCACAGCATGAGCATCGCCTCCTCGCCGCTCAGAGAGTCGTCGGCGGCCGCCATCTCGACGCAGTCCTCCGTCCACTCGTCTGCAGGCCAGAAGGACTCGAAACGCGCGGCCGGAGGCTCCGGCACGGCAATCCCGCGGCTGGCGAGCTGCGCCGACGCGGCATTTCGCAGGTCCTCGCGGGACTCGATCCAGGCGTCGAGCACGGCACTGGCCAGCGGATCACTGCCACGGTCGATGGCGTCCAGCACCGGTTGCAGCAGTCTCCGCGGCGGCGCCTTGGCGGTGTCCCGGAATCCGTTCAGCTTGAGACGGCGGAGGCCGGCGTTGAGCCGCGTGCGCACGCGCCGGGTCACCTTGTGCTCAAGGGCGCGCGCCACGACGGCGTGGCGGCACTCCTCGCCCAGCACCTGGAAGATCGCGTCGGATGGTCGGGACAGCGTCGTGTCGTCCGTCATGGGGCGGTGCTCCTCGGCAGCAGGGGATCTCCCGACAATCTAGCAGCCCGCGGCGAAGTGCGTGTCGCAACGAGAGCGGTCAGGCGCCCGCCCGGCAAGGCGCGATGAGCAGGTGCAGCGCGGCGTCCGCCGCGGATTCCCTCAGCTCAACCAGTCGCGGTCGGCGATCTTCTTCGGCAGGTACTCCTCGGTGACGAACGACAGACCCTTGCTCGAGAGGGCCTCGAGTTCCCACTTCACTCCCGTACGAAGCATGTTGCGGATCTCCTTCTGCCACGCCCCGGCCTTGAACCACTCGTAGTTCATGATCTCCTTCGCGCGGGCGCGGTCCTGGTCGTTCAGGCGGATGCTGACGTCCTCGGAGAGGTCGTACCTGCCCGGATCGAAGCTCGAGAGCCCGATGAAGCGGGCCCTGGGCACCGCCATCCGCTTCGACTCGAAGGCGAGACCGATCGAGCCCTGTTTCACGACCGAATGGATGTAGTAGCCCCAGGGGTCGTTGTCGACGAAGACGTAGAGGGGGAGATCCAGCTCGTCGACCATGCGGTACAGGAGACGGCGGACGCCCCGCGGCGGCTGACCCTGGCCGGTGACCAGGATGCAGTCGTGGCGCTTCCAGAACTTGTCCTCGTTGAGTCTTGCCCAGACCGCCTCCTTCTCCACCAGGAGAACGAACTTCGCCCCGTGGCCGACGAAGCGGATCGTGTCCGGCTCAACGATGCCGGGAACCGACCAGCCGCCCGATCCCATCCGGGACAGGTCGATCACGTCGCCGGCGTCGACCAGGGTGAGCGGGCCGACCACCGAACCGCGCTTGGCGGCAAACAGGTGGAGCTCCTCGCGCAGGGCGCCGAGGGTCACCTCGAGATCCTCGATGATCGGGTCCGACTCCTCCTGGCCCTCGAAGGTGTTCTCCTTGCCGTCGGCCAGCGTGTGCTTGCTCATGTAGTAGAGGTCGCGGATGCTGGTCGTCTTCTGCTCGTCGAGAAGCCGGGAACAGCCGCGGGCAACGAGCAGGGTCTGCATGTACTTGCGCGCCTGGTTCAGGTTGAAGAGCGTCCGGCGCTGGGTCGCGTCGCCCATCTCGATGATCTTCCGGCGCCGCGAGAACGTCACGTTCGAGAGCGTCCGCGACGGGATGTCGACGTAGGGATCGATCTCGTCGCGCGCCATCGCGATCGTCTTCTTCGCGAGATGCTCGATCTTGCCTCTGGCGTCGAGGCGGGCCGGGATCTTCAGCCGCTCCGGCTCGGACGGCGCCACGGTCTCGGCGGCGGCGCCGGTCGTTCCCCCGTCCTTGCCGGCGGCCGTCATGCCGTCCCCTTCAGGCGTCACACCAGTTCGAGCTGCCGGGCGGCCGCGTGCCCGGGCCCGGACGGCGGCGGAGGCGGCTCGTGCGTCGGCGCATCGACGTCCCCGCCTGCCGTGCCGCCGGTCCCGGACACCGGGGACTCGCTGCCGGCAGCCGCGTCACCCGCCGACGACGAAGCCGCGGCGCCGGCCGGAGCGGGCGGTTCCGCGTCCGGATCGACAACGAGGACATTGTCACAGGACAGGAGCCTTGCGGCAGAGGCGTCCTGCTCCTCGAGCATCCCTGCCAGTTCCGTCTTCTGGCGGCTGATCGCCAGCAGACGGTCGCGGAACAGTTTCTGTTCCCTGCCGGTGATCCCCTCCACGGAACGGACGACCTCCTCGATGTAGAGGTTGAACACCTCCCGGCGCCGGGCCTCGGTTCTGGCCCGCTCCTTGCGCTTGACGTACTGGCCGAGGCGGCGGCCGCAGGTCTGCACCGCCAGCCTGATCTCCTTGCGGATCTCGTCGTAGTCCGCCACCGCGACCTTGCTCTCGGAGCTGAAGGGCACCCACACCGATGCCAGATGCACCAGCACGATCAGCGGGCCGGACGGCAGCGCTCCGCGGGACTGGATCAGACCGTAGTTGCGCCAGGACACATCCATCACGGCCCTGGTGATGCAGCACGAGCCGGCCAGGTACTGCAGCGGTACCCGGTTCGCGAACCGGAGGACCCTGGCCAGGTCGTCGGCCGGCAGATCGCCGCCCCAGGCGATGCCGACCTCCACCTGAAACGGGTTGCCGCGGTAGACCGCCGGACGGCGGGTCTCCACGGCGTAGAACTCCGCGCGGACGCCGCGGGTGAGGCCTGCCAGCAGCTCCTGCACGCCGATCGGCGACAGGCAGTCGGTCGACGGCGGCCGGATGCGCGTCGACGCGTCGTTCAGGGCCTGGTAGAGCTTGTCGGCCGCCTTGCGCACCACTGTCTGCGGGCGCGCCTTCGGGTCGATGCCGGCCCGCTTCGCAAGCCCCACCGCCATCTGCGGCGACACCCGGCTGAAGTCCCTGGACAGAGATCGGGCGATCGTCGACTGTTCGGTCGACTGCAGCATCTTCATCAGCACGCCGAGTTCGACACCGTGCGGATGCGGCTTGATCTCGCGCGGCGGCGCCGGATTCGAATCGACGCTGCGGATCCAGGCGACCTCCTCGCCATGCGGATCCCGGTAGTGCAGCGTCGCGTGGGGATTCGCCACCGCCACCTGATGCAGGAACTCCTCCACCGACTGGCGGCCCTTGAGGTACTGCGCCTCGATCTCCAGTTCGACGCAGGTGCCGTGATCGAGGCGCCACTCCGCCAGCTTCTTCTTCCCGGCCGCCTTCGGCCTGTTGGTGTTCGTGTCGATGACGACCTGCATGGCGTAGGCGGGTGAATCGTGGCCGGTCCGCGACACGATGGAAGCCGGCTTGCCGGTCGTCAACTGGCCGTACATCGCAGCCGCCGAGATGCCGATTCCCTGCTGGCCGCGGCTCTGCTTGAGGCTATGGAACTTCGACCCGTAGAGGAGCTGCCCGAAGATCCTCGGCGCCTGCGCCTCGACGACCCCGGGCCCGTTGTCGGTCACCCGCACGACGTAGCGGTTGTCGCCGTCCGCGGCCTCGATCTCGACCCGGATCTCGGGCAGGATGCCCGCCTCCTCGCAGGCGTCGAGGGAGTTGTCGACCGCCTCCTTGACCGTCGTCAGCAGGGCCTTGCGAAGCGAATCGAATCCGAGCAGGTGACGGTTCTTGGCGAAGAACTCAGAGACCGAGATCTCCCGCTGGCGGCGCGAGAGGGTCTCGGCTGTGACGCGGCTCGCCAAGGGTTCCCTGCCGGGTCAGGGGTTCAGCGTGTGCCGCACGCCTGCGTGCACCATCCTGGGCGGGCCGACCGCGACCAGGCCGGCGCCCGAGAGGCCGATCTGAATCTCCTCGTCGAGCAGGTTCTCGATACCGGCAAAGACCTGCCAACGCCTGCTGATGGCGCGGGCGGCGCTCAGGTCCACGACGGCGAAGCTGGAAAGCGGCCTGGTGTTCAGGTCGTCCTCGTATTGTGCACCGACGAAGCGAAGGCCCAGGCGCGCCTGGACGATGTCTGGGTTCAGATACTCCAGGCCGAGACTTGCCGAATGCTCGGGGGCCTGGGCCAGACGACGGCCCTCGAGCTCCGGAAATTCCGTCGCGCTGTCGACCTCGGCCCGGCTGTAGAGCCAGGAGAGATCGAGCCGCCAGTCGGCGCCCAGCCGCTGCCGGAGTTCGGCTTCCAGACCCCGGATGCGAGTGCGGTCCAGGTTGCGCCGCTGCCGGCAGGAACCGCCGCCCGGCACGAAGCCGCATGGAGCGAAGAACCGGCCGCCCGAGATCGAGGCCAGCGTCACGTTGGCGATCGGGTCCTCGACGCGGTTGAGGAACGCACCGAGCGACAGCCGGGAACCGCCCTCGTAGCGCACCGCCCCGAACTCGAGGCCGGAGAGCCGTTCCGGTTCGAGTGCTTCGTTCGCCTCGGTGATGTCGTTGCCGACCCGGAAGGGCCGGTAGAGCTCGTTCACCGTCGGCGCCCGGAACGCACCGTAGACCGAGCCGCGCAGGCTCCAGTCCCGAGCCAGGGTGTAGCGGAAGCCGATCCGCGGCGAGGCCGCGGTCTCCGAACGGTCTTCGAAGACATCGCTCCGGCGAATCGAGTCGTCCGCACGGTTCGTCTCCAGCCGGCTGCCGGAACCGGTCTGCCAGCGGTCGATGCGGGCGCCGAGCTCCAGGGTCAGGCGGTCGCCGAAGTCTGCACGGCGCTGCACGTAGGCCCCCGTGACGTCCTGGTCGCCGCCCGCCGCGCGGCGCCGGTTGAACCGGCCGCCGCTGAAGAAGAAGTCCTCGTTCGTCGCACCGTCGACACGTCTCCATTCGGCGCCGGCAACCCAGAGGCCGCCGCCTGCTTCGCCCTCCCACTGCGCGCCGAAGCCGGCAGACTCGGAGTCGACCAGGAACTGGTCGAGAGCCGGTCTCTCCGACGATCGGTCCGCCGCCTGGGCGCTGAAGGTGCTCGCGAATTCCTGTTCGTGAGTGAAACCGCGCAGTGTCCAGGTATCGCCGCGGCCGGTCACCACGTCCGCGCTCAGGCGGAACGAGGTCAGGTCCGTGTCGTTGCCGGTGAGCGGCGTCCCGTTGCCGCGGTCCTCGGAGAGGCGGTCGCCGCCCAAGCTTATCTGCACCGAGTCGCCGGGGGACAGCGCAAGCCGCCCGCCGACGCTGGTCTGCTCGGAAAACGCGGCGACGTCGATCGGACCGCGCTGATCCTGGCGCAGCACCGGGTAGCCGTCGCTGTCGAAGCTCCTGGCTGACAGGGTCAGCGCCCCACGGTCGAACCCCTGCCCGAACCAGGCGTCGCCGGACACGACTCCGCGGTCGCCGGCAAGGGCGGACAACCGAAGCGACGGGCCCGAGTCGCCCGGCGAGGAGGTCACCAGGTGGATCACTCCGCCCAGCGCGGAATTGCCCCAGAGACTCGAACCGCCGCCGCGCACGACCTCGATCCGATCCAGACTCTCGCGGCCCACCCGCCCCCAGTAGATCCAGCCGCCGAAGGGGTCGTTGAGCGGCAGACCATCGAGCAGGACGAGCGTTCGGCTGACGCCGCTCGGACCGATGCCGCGCAGCGACACGCCCTGGCTGGTCGGGTGCGCGACGATCGAGCTGTTCCGGCGGAAGAGGCTGAAGCCGGGCAGCCGGCGCATCGTGTCATCCAGCGCCAGCGAGGCGCTGGTGCGGACTTCCTCGCCGGACAGCACGGACACGCTGGCGGTCACCTCACCCAGCTCCTGCGCCCCCCGGGCAGCGGTCACGACGATCGTCTCGGCCAGCGGCGGAACCGCGGCCGCTTCGCCGTCTTCGGCGTCGGAGACAGCGAGGACCGCCGACGCGGACAACGCCGCCGTCACGGCCGGGACCAGAAGGCTGGCGCCGGGACGCCGGGCGCTGCTTTGCAGGGTTGCAAGGGCGGTGGACGGGCTGGACATGGTCAGAGCTCCTGGACGGCCGGCTCCGGCGTTTCCGGGGCCGCGGCGGGAGCCGGCATGCTAAACGATGCCGGGTCGACGTCCGCGTTCGCCTCGGCGTTCGCGATCCTCAGCTCGGCCATCACCTGATCCTCGACCGCGATCCGGATCGTCCCCGGCACCTTGAGCCCGCCGACATCCATGTAGCTGCCGAGCGTCACGTCCAGCCGGCCGCTGGCGCCCAGGAACGCACCGTCGAAGGCGACCCGCCGTTCCAGAAAGTCCTCGCCGCCCAGATCGAGCGTCCGGGCGATCCCGTCCGACGCCGCGATCTCCAGTCGATAGGTCTCGTCCCGCTCGACCTGCTCGATCCCGGCAAGCGTCACCTCCAGGCCGCGCTCCTCGGCGTCACGGAGCAGGCCCCACAGGAAGTCCGAGAGGATCGAGACCGCGCCGGCCATCTCCTCCGGCAGCGGGGCCGGATCGACGATGCCCTGCATCGGCGACACGCTCCAGGCCGCCCGACCGTCGGAAGCGAGGACCAGCGGCAGGCCCTGCAGGTCGATGTCGATCCGGAACGCGGCGGGGCGCGCGAACGCCAGCTTCATCGGCACCTCGAATCCGAGCATGACGACGGTGCCGGCGCCCTGCACCGTCTGCACGTCGCCGGCCGAACCGCCGCGTGCCGCCTGGTGGCGCGCGAGCACCGCCTCCAGATCGAGGGAACCGTCGGCGGCCTGACCCGGCATGAAGAACACGTCGGGCTCGAGCTCGGGATCGACATCGACGGACTCGCTCGGCTCGGCGGCCTCCTGGGGCCAGGCCGGCAGCGCCGCCAGCACCAGCGCCAGGACGAGCCCGCAGCGGCCGGGGCCGCTCCTCTCCCGAATGCGGCCCGCCCTGCGAACGCCTGCCGCTCCACCGACCGGTGCAGATCTGCTCATGTCATCCTCCGCTGGCCGTCCACCGCGAGAGGCCCGCCGGAACCGCCAGGCCGGGCTCGCTGCCCGAGAGTCCGTGCCGGCATCCTACCCGAACGGGGTGGCGCAAGGCGCTGCGTGCAGCGGCGCGGCGACCGGCGGCGCCCTGACGCCGGCCGCCGCGCAGCGTTCCGTAAACCCTGAGAACAGGGAGGTTGCGGGTCGACCTGGCGGTTCCCGGACGCGGCGACCGCAGGCAGCGGTCAAGCACAGCCTGCTACCCTTCGGTCCCGTGCCCCGCAACAGCCGCCCCCCGCGAACAGGCGTTCTCCTCCGCGCTTCCCGACCAGCCGCCCGATGAACCAGGAAGGCCAGGGCGGCGGGGCCGGCGAGTCCCGGACTCCGCGGCTGCGCTTCACAGGCGACGCGTGGGAGTTCTTCCGGATCTGGATCGTCAACGTCGCCCTGACGCTCCTGACCCTGGGCATCTACTCGGCCTGGGCCAAGGTACGCGCACGGCGCTATCTCTACGGCAACATCTGGCTAGGCGATTCCGCCTTCGACTACACGGCGAATCCCACGGCGATCCTGCGCGGACGGATCCTCGTCGCCATCGTCCTGGTGGCGCTCTGGTTCGCCCAGATCTTCTCCATCTTCTACTACTACGCCGCGCTGCTCGTCCTGATGCCGCTGGCGCCATGGGTCGTGGTCCGCGCCCGCGCCTTCCAGATGCGCAACTCCAGATATCGCGGCATCGCTCTCGACTTCCGGGGCAAGTACCGGGACGCGGCGATCTGGTATCCCCTGTCCTGGGCCGCCTCGATCGTGACCCTCGGCCTGGCGAGGCCGTTCACCGTGTTCGGGCGCGACCGCTTCCTGGTCGCCGAGTCCCGCTTCGGCAGCACGCCGTTCAGCTTCACCGGCAGACCCGGCCCCTACTACGGAATGTACGTCGTCACCGTGGTGGTCGTCGGCGTCCTGTACATCGGAGGAAGCTGCGCAGCGTTCGTCGGAACGGTGGCGTCGACCGCCGCCGCGGATGCCGACACGGTCGATCCCGCTCCCGACATGCGCCTGTTCCTGTTCGTCGTGGCGGCCATCGTGGTTGCCATCGGCCTGTTCATCCTGGCCTACCTGCGCAGCCGCCTGCTCAGCTACCGCTGGAGCAACACCCGACTCGGCGGCGGCGTGTTCCACCTGGAACTCTCGTTCCCGACGATGCTGTGGTTGTATGCAAGCAACGCGGCCCTGATCGTCGCCACCTTCGGTCTGTTCGTGCCCCTGGCGCGGATCCGCATGCTGCGCTACATCGTCGGCCAGTTCTCCGTCACCTGGACCGAGGACGAGCCGATCTTCGAGGCCGGTGAGACGCGAAGCGTGGCCGCGACCGGCGCCGAAGCCGCCGGCGAGTTCGGTCTGGAGATCGGCCTGTGAACGGAGTTCCCTGCCACTACCACGACGGCCGCACCTCGCGGCGCCGCGACGCGGTTCTCCTGCTTGACGCGCGCGGCGGCCTCATCGTCCTGTGCGAGGACCCGGAGGAGCGCATCGCCTGCGAAGACGTCCGGATACCCGCCCGAGTAGCCGACACGCCGCGTTGCATCCACCTGCCGGACGGCGGCGTGTGCGAAGTTCGGAACAACGACGCCCTGGATGCCGAGCAGGCGCGGGTCCGCCGTGATCCCGAGCCGCGCGGCGAGCGCTTCGGACGCCTGCGCCATCGGCTCGACAGCACCTGGCGGGGGGCAGCGGCAGCTCTGGCGGTCACGGCGGCCATTCTCTATGCGTTCACCGAGTGGGGAGCGCCGGCCGTCGCCGCGGTCGCCGTTGCCGCAACGCCGCCCGAAGTGGAAGCGGTCATCGGCAACAACATCCTCGGTCTGCTCGATCAGCTCGACCTCCTCGAACCATCCGGACTCGAACCGAACCGGCGCAACGAACTCCTGGCTGTCTTCGAGGAGATGAGCAGGGAGGTCGGCATCGAGAACACGGACCTCCGGTTCCACTCGGTCGGGATTCCCAACGCCTTCGCCCTGCCCGGCGGCACCGTCATCGTCACGGACACGCTGGTCGAACTGGCCGAGGACGACGAGGAGATCATCGCGGTGCTCGCCCACGAACTCGGGCACGTGGCGGGCCGCCATGCGATGCGGCAACTGGCCCAGACGTCCTCGATGCTCGTGCTGTGGACGGCGTTCACCGGCGACGTGTCGGTCGCCGCGCTCTCCTTCCTGGGACCGGATCGGCTGCTGGCCCAACGCTACTCGCGCGCCTTCGAACGGGACGCCGACCGCTTCGCCTTCGACTACCTGCTCGGCGCCGGGATCCCGCCGGAGCGGCTCAGCGACATCGTGGGCCGGCTCGGCGGCGACAGCGGCGACCTGCCGGACTGGCTCTCCAGCCATCCCGGCGCGGCGGAGCGTGCGCAGAACGCGGAAGAAGCCGCGCAGCGCGCCCGCGACGGCGCCGCAGGCGACGGCTGATCGCCGGCGGCCGGCAACCCGGTCAGGGCGAAACCGCGTAGGGTTCGTCCTCGGGCACGAACTCGGTCTCCAGGCGAGCCGCCCTGCTCCACTCGCACATCGCCTTCGTCTCGAGCAGGGCGCGGCAGTAGTCCGCGGCGCCGCGGTCCAGCGGCGGCTCGTACGTCGCGAACCGCGACGCAACGGGGAGAAAACAGGCGTCGACGGCCGAGAAGCCGCCGAAGAGGAACGGTCCGGTCCCGCCGAACCCGGCGCGGGCGGCGCGCCACAGCCCGGTCAGCCGGTCGATGTCCGCCATGACCTCCGGCAGCCGGCCCTGGCCCGGATGGCTTGACCGGATGTTCATCGGCATTGCCGCGCGCAGTGCCTGGAAGCCGGAGTGGAACACGGCGACCAGGGAGCGCGCCCGGGCCCGGGCACGGTCGTCCGCCGGCCAGACGCCGCGGTCGGGATGGAGGTCGGCAAGCCGCTCGACGATCGCCGAGGTGTCGAACGTGGCAAAGCCCTGCCCCGGCTCACCTTCCCACAGCACCGGGACGAGGCGGGTGGGCGACAGCCTGGCAATGTTCCGGTCCCAGTCCGCCGAGTCGAACTTCAGCATCCTCTCCTCGAACGGGATGCCGAGCTCGGTCATCAGCGCCCAGGGCCGGAGCGACCAGGACGAGTAGTTCCTGTTGGCGATGACGAGGGAGAGCGGCGGCGTCATGGCTTGCGGAGG
Source organism: Thermoanaerobaculia bacterium (assembly GCA_965116145.1). Classification (GTDB taxonomy): domain Bacteria; phylum Acidobacteriota; class Thermoanaerobaculia; order Multivoradales; family Multivoraceae; genus Multivorans. Next base: position 3,497,465 of record OZ220482.1, on the reverse strand, counting down.
ACATCGTCGCGGTGGGTCCACCAACCGGGGCTGGTCCAGCGGCCGCTGCCGGCAGGCGGCGTGGGCTGGAACAGGAACACGCCGGAGGGGGCGAACTCGACGCCGCGCAGGCGTTTGCTGAAGGCCCGGATCTCGGAGTAGTTCCACATCATCGTGAACGGCTGATCCTCGGCGACCACCCGGGCGAGCTCGCGGTAGATCGCGGCGCGGGCCTCGGGCTCGAACTCGCGGCGGCCCCGCTCCAGCAGGTCGTCGACCCGTTCGCTCCGGTAGCCGATGTAATTGCGGGCGCTGTCGTAGCTGGTCGAGTGCAGGCGGATCGACCACTGGTCGGGGTCGCTGGTGACCTCGTCGGCGTCGGCGTGGGCCTGGAACTCGTGTTCCAGCAGGTGCTGTTCATGGGTTGCGTTCTCGAACATGCGGAGCGTCAGCTCGACGCCGATGCTGCGCAGGTCCTCGCGGTAGATATCGGCCATCTTCACCGCGTCCGCGAAGGTCTGGGCAATCTCCAGCTCGAACGCGAACCTGACCCGCTCGCCGTCGATCTGCCGGTAGCGCCACCCGTCGTCCGGGTCCGGCAACCAGCCGGCCTGATCGAGCAGCTCGCCGGCGCGCTCGAGGTCGAACGGGTACCGGGGCACATCCGGGTTGTAGCCCATGTGGTCCCGGTCCCAGAGCTGATCCGTCTCCAGGTACACGCCGTAGGTCACATCGCGGATCACCCGCTTCTGGTCGTAGGCGTGGGTCATGGCGCGCCGGACGCGGACATCCGTGAAGAACGGGTTGCTGCCGTCCTGGTTCCAGCCGATGCGCGCGATCCTTCGCACCGGCGCCCAGCCCTTGACGCCGACCCGCTCGAACTCGGCGTCGTTGCTCTGCGTGGCGAACTGCTGCGGCGTGAACCAGTACTCGTCGAGCTCGCCCTTCTTGAACAGCAACAGGCCGAGGTTGCGATCACTCTGAGGCCGGTAGATGACCCGCCTGAAGGGTGCGGCACGGGCCGCATCCGGAAAGTCGTCCCAGCGCTCGACCACGATCCGGTCGGTCGGGGTCCAGGACACGAACCGGTAGGGCCCCGAGCCGATGACCTCCTCGCGCGCGTACCGGTTGAAGTACTCGCTGCTCCGCAGCGTCGGGTCGTTCGCGAGCTCCTCCGGGTTGTTCCAGATGTGCCGCGGAATCGGCGGCACCCGCATCGCCAGCATGTTCGTGACCAGCGCGTCCCGAAAGTGGAACTCGACCGTCAGGTCGTCGATCACGTCGATCCGTTCGATCTGGTCGACGTCGTGCTTGTACATCGTGGCCGGCACGTCGTCCGACGCGACCATGTCGTAGGTGAACCTGAGATCGCGGACCGTCCACGGTTCGCCGTCGTGCCAGGTCAGGCCCGGCCGGATCCGCACGCGGGCACTCTTCCAGTCGGCCGCCATGACCCCCTCCTCGACAACCGTCCGGTTCCACACCGTCGTCATGTCGGCGTTGCGCGTCGTCAGCGCCTGGAACAGCGCGCCCGCGAGGTAGTAGTCCTCCCAGAAGATCGCGAAGATCGGGTTCAGCGTCCGCGGATCTCCCAGCAGGTAGCGGACCAGGGTGTCGTCCCGGGCAACGATCTCCGGCCGATCGAAGGGATAAGGCTGAAGAAGCGTCGGCGGGTTGACCAGGGGATCGGTCGCCGGCTCGTAGGCCGGACCCGACGGCCCCGCGGCGCGTTCCGGCAGCGGCCCGGTGCAGGCCGACACCAGAAGAAGCAGCACCGGGACCGCAGCCAGGGCGCTGCAGACAGGAATCCACGGCAGTCGCATGCCCCGACTCTATGTCCTTGCGGCACAGCAGGCTCCCCGGCGCAACGTCGCAGTGAGGCGAAGACCGGTGCCAGGCATGGATCCAGCGCCGGAGCAGGCAGCGCCGGCGGCGACCGAGACGCTCCACCGACGCACCACCGGCCTGCGGTACGCTCCGCCGCAACGGAAATCCCGAAGCCGAGTTCGACCTTGACCCCCACCATGTCTTCGTGACGTTGAGGAAGCGGCCGTGACGACCATCGCGTTCTTCAGCAACAAGGGCGACGTCGGCAAGACAACCCTCGTCTATCACCTCGCCTGGATGTACGTGGAGCTCGGCTACTCGGTGCTGGCCGCCGACCTTGACCCGCAGGCGAACCTGAGTGCTCACTTCCTCGACGAGGACCGGCTGGAACGGCTCCTTCCGGACGAAGGTCCGCGCCGGAGTGTCCTTGAAGCCGTCTCGCCCATCCTGAAGGGGTTGGGCGACATCCGGGATCCTCACACCGAGGAGGTCGCCGAACGGCTTCGGCTTCTGGTCGGCGATCTGGGCCTGTCCGGGTTCGAGCGGAGGCTGTCGGCTTCCTGGCCCGAGTGCCTGAGCCGCGACGAGTCCGCCTTTCGGGCCGAGTCGGCGTTTCACCGTGTTCTTCGGCGCGCCGCCCACGACCAGAGCGCCGACCTTGTGCTGATCGATGTCGGGCCGAACCTGGGGGCGATCAACCGGGCCGTCCTGATCGCCGCGGACCACGTTGTTGTGCCGCTGGCGCCGGATCTGTTCTCGCTCCAGGCGCTGCGCAACGTCGGCTCCGTGCTGCGGGAATGGCGTGACGAATGGCGACAGCGCCTCGAGCAGGCGCCGGACGCACCCGACCTCGACCTGCCGTCGGGCGACATGCAACCCCTGGGCTACGTCATGCAGCACGCGGTGTACGCGAACAGGCCGGTCAGGGCCTGCCGGACATGGGCGGAGCGCATTCCGGACGTCTACGCCGAAGCGGTGAGCGGTCGGGACCGGGACCTCGGGACCAGCGCTGCCGGCGCCGAGGATCCGGAGTGCCTGGCCACCCTGAGGCACTACCGCAGCCTGATGGCGATGGCACACGAAGCCCGCAAGCCGATGTTCCACCTGCGAGCCGCCGACGGCGCCCTGGGCGGCCACATTCACGCCGTGAACGACTGCTACCGGGACTTCGAACAGCTCGCCATGGCCATCGCCGAGCGTTGCGGCGCGGCGAAGGCGGCATCGCAGGCCTGACCCTCCTCACGGCCGCAACGGCCGGGAGCCAGCGGCGGCAGGATCCCACCGTCCGATTCGCCGCCGCCGCGTTGACGTCGCGTTGACGCCGCAACCGGTGACCGAGCTCGCCGAGACCAGGGGCGCCTACCGCAGCCGGTCGATCCGGCGGCGGTCGCGCTTGGTCGGCCGGCCGGCGCCGCGGCGGCGCTCCACCGTGACCGGTAACAGGCGGCGCTCACCGGGCGCCGGTGACGGCCGGGGCGGACTCAGGTCCTCGTACAACCGCGGCGCCTCCGCCTTCGGCAGCGGCCGGTCACGCAGTTCCCGAACGACGACGACCCGCTTCCAGTCACGGACCCTGAACTCGATCCGGTCGCCGACCCGCAGCGCACGGTGCGCCTTCGCCGGCCGGCCGTTGACACTGACCCGGCCGGCAGAGCAGGCCGCCGCCGCCTTCGAGCGAGCACGAAACATCCGCGCCACCTGCAACCACTTGTCGAGACGGCTCACACTCCGACTTCCCGCTCCAGGCAAGCCAGGCGCTCAACGAGGATCATGGGGCTGCGTAGTCCGGCAGCAGAGCGGACACCCACCGATCAAGGGCTGACCAACCGCGCTCGGAAGCACCTTCTTCCAGTCTCCGCGCAGACTCCGCGACCGTCCGATGGACCTCGGAGTCCGGATCGTACTTCGGCACAGGAACGTGACGCCACAGCGACTTGTCGAAGTCCAGTTTCGAGGTCTTGCCCTCGGCCCATGCATCCTGCATGCAACGTGCGTTCAGCACACCGCAGAGATAAAGGGCCTCTTGGTCCGACTCGACCGTCGCCCAGTACGTCTTCTGGTTCCCGATCTGCGCGACTGGCACACGGGCCGCCCGCAGCGTACTGCCTGAAGCGTTGTACAGCACCTTGTGATGTTCAGCGCCCGTCCTGTCGAGCTGGCGCGACAGTGTCCGCTTGTAGTCGAGATTGTCACACAATGTAGCGCCGGCATTCGCAGACCGCCTCTCCTGGTAGATCTTCTCTGCACGCTCCCAGAACCGGGACGTACAAGGAAACCTCGACCTGGCCTCTTCATCGATGGTCAGATTCAGGACCTTGCCGTCTTCACGAGGTGCGACGAGGAACGTGCAAATCGGAGCCACCGTGAAAGCGCCGAGCTCCTGCGAACGCACCACAGGCAAGAGTGCCCGCTTCTCGACGAGGCTCTTCAGCTCGATCTCTTTCCACGGGTCCTTTGTGCCGAGCTTGGTTCGAATCTCGACCAGCCCGCCGTCTCCATCGGCGACTTCGAGGATCTCGACCGCGAGCAGCAGCGGCTGAGGTTTGGACAAGGCGCCGAGCCGAAACTCGCGCTCATAGAAGGAGCGTCGGGAAGGCCGCCGGGCCAGCTCCTTGACCTCGGCGGTCTCAAGCGGTCCCCTCCATTTGAGGACCTTCTCGATACCGTCCGCTCTCGGCGCCACCCGCCGGCCCAGAACCACGCACGTCCCGTTCGGCGCATGGGGGAACACGGGGGGCACGACGTCGTCGAGATTCCAAGCCTCCGTATGCCGCACAGCGACCCCGGACCATCGCCCACTGCGCCATGGAGCCCAGACATCGTTGATCAGAGCGCTTCCGGGCAGAACCCAACCGTATCGGTTCGAATCCTCCTGGTCGGACAGGTAGAGTCTCGTGGTCCGAGCCGTGAACACCGAGGCCAGATCGCCCTTCGCGCTCGTGTTGCTTGACGGCTGGACACCCTCCTCGATCCGCATCGCCTCAATGGCGTCCTTGCGCGGACCCTCTGGCGTGTACGGCGACACGAGCCATGGCGGGTTGCCGATCAGACGGCCTACGCCCTGCTGGGCGAGCTGAAAGAGGTCAGCGTTGTTCAGCAGGTGCCAGTTCCAGACGTGGTCACCTTCCGACTCGATCACAGAACGCAGAGAGTCCTGGAGTCGCTCGGCGTCGGCTGCTGTCTGTTCATCGACACCAAGATCGTCCAGACGACCGCCGTCCGATCCGCCAGCCGGATCCGCATGCGCGCCCGCAACAGTACGCCGAATCAGCTCCCGCCGCCTCGGGTGCAGGGCCACTGAACTCGGCATCCACAAGTGCCTCCCTCCCGGCGTCGCCATGCGAACCCCGAGACCCTGATCTATCTGCATCTCCTGAGTCCGCATGGAGTCGCCCAGAACGACCCGCAGGTGAGGCAGGCGGCCGGTCGCAGACTGCGGCAGAGCCATGGACAGCGTGGCGCGAGCCATCTCGGCCGCCACCGGGTGCAGGTCGACGCCAACCACGAGCAGGGCCACGATCTCGGCCGTCCTCTCAAGCAGCGGCTTGTGCTTCAGACGGACCCTGTCGCCCAGGCGGCGGGCGGCATGAAAGAGGAATGTGCCCGACCCGCAAGAAGGATCCAGCACGCCGAGATACGAAGGCGCCGGCGCCTCGTTCGGGTTCTTCAGCACACGGTCTGCCTGGCAGATCGCCGAGTCGCACCAATCGTCGTCAAGCACTTCCTCGACGACGAGCCTGGCCAGATCGTCCGGTGTGTAGAACTCGCCGAAGACCTTCCGGTCTTCAGCGTCGATCAGCCCATGGTAGGCGTCCTTCAGAACGTCCTTCGTCGACCCGCGCCAGTCATAGCCGCGGACCTGCTTGACCAGCTCCGACAACACGTCCCGTCCGCGCGCCGTCTCGGCAAGCCAGCCCTGGAACCCCCCTGAGGCTCGATCCACGAGTGCCTTGACGGAAGCTGCGGGATCGTCCAGACAAGCGATCAGGATACGCGCCGTCGCAACCAGAATGCTGTGTCTGGCGAAGGTGCGAGCCTGGGCCAGGGGTGTTGCTCCCGGAGGAGCTATTCCCGACCCCTCAAGCAGGCTTGCCCACAGCCCGAGCCGGGTCCTGTAGACAGCTTCGCTCTCGAGGCGCCTCTGCAACTCGGCAACCTGCCCCAGGACTGGCTCGAAGAGGGCGTCCGCCAGATTCTCCGGTGGAGGTTCAGGCTGCTGCGCAGGCTCTTCTCCGAGCATACGGATCAGGAGACGATCGAACTGCTGGCGTGTCTCGGGCATGGGCAGGCACTGGACCGAGGCGATCGGCCTCAGGACACGCTGCCTGGCAGACCACTCCCAACCCCACCATTGCCGGCCGTCCGTCAGGAAACCGCGCCAGTCGGAATCACCGGCACGGCCACGGTCCGGCGCCAGAGCCCTGAGATAGCGCTCGACCTGGTCCTGCTGCGACTCACCACGCTTTGCCCCGGGCCTGCCCGGATGCGCCCGTCCGGGCGCCTTGGTCTCGATGAGGACTCGTGATGTCCTTGACACCATGTCCACGGAACCGTCGCTCGATGGCACTTCGAGACTCCAGGCGCCACCGCTCACGGCAATGAACGCGGCTTGCAAGGCGCTGCGAACGTCGTCTTCCGTGCGGGCCTCGCGCACTTGTCTCAGGGTCTGGTCGAAGCTGACACTCACGTCCGTGTCCTTGCGGACCGCCGCGACAGGTAGAGGTCGGTGATCGTCCCCTCGTGGACTTCGGCGGCGAAGCCGACGGTTTCCGAGAGGGTCGGGTGCGGGTGGACGGTGAGCGCCAGGTCGGCCGCTTCCGCGTTCATCTCGATCGCGAGCGCCGCCTCGGCGATCAGGTCGCCGGCGTTGACGCCGACCATGCCGGCGCCGACCACCCGGCCGCTGGCCGGATCGAACAGCAGCCTGGTCAGGCCCTCGGCGCGGCCCAGGGTCAGTGCGCGGCCCGAAGCGCTCCACGGGAACAGGGCCTTGTCGCAGGCGACGCCGGTCTTCCGGGCCTCGGTCTCGGTCAGACCGACCCAGGCCACCTCCGGGTCCGTGTAGGCGACGGACGGGACGACCCTGGCCTCGAAGCCGCTCTTCTCTCCCGCGGCCGCCTCGGCGGCGACCTTGCCTTCGTGGGCCGCCTTGTGCGCAAGCATGGGGCCGGGAACGAGGTCGCCAATCGCGAAGATGTGGGGGACGTTCGTCCGCTGCTGGTCGTCGACCGGCACGAAGCCCCGCTCGTCAATCCCCACGCCGGCCGTTTCGGCGCCGAAACGGTCGCCGTTCGGCAGGCGGCCGACCGCCGCCAGAACGCGGTCGAAGAAGCGGGAGCGCGTCTCGCCGTCGTTGTCCTCCAGCGCTACTCGAAGACCGTTCTTCTGCGCCTTGACCCCGCTCACCCGGGTCGAGGTGAGGATGCCCTCCAGGCGGTCCGCGAGACGACGCTCCAGCGGACGGACCAGATCGCGGTCGACACCGGTCAGAAGCTGCGGCAACAGCTCGACGACCGTCACCCGGTAGCCGAGAGCGGCGTACACCGTCGCCATCTCCAGACCGATGATGCCGCCGCCGACGACCAGCAGGCGGCCGTCCGGCTCGAAGCCGGGATCGAGCTTCAGTGCGTCGGTCGAGTCCCAGACCCGCGGATCGTCCGGCAGGCCGGGGACCGCCGCCGGCCGCGAGCCGACGGCCACGATCGCCTGGTCGAAGGTCAGCGAACGGCGGCTGCCGTCGCCGGCCTCGACCTCGACCTCGCGCGGGCCGACGAAGCGGCCGCGGCCGCGGACCACGTCTACCTTCCGACGCCTGGCAAGCTCGGCCAGCCCTCCCGTCAGCCGGCCGACGACCTCCTCCTTCCAGCCCAGAAGACGCGCCCGATCGATGTCGGGGCGGCCGAAATCGATGCCGCGGGCGGCGAACTCCGCCGCTTCTTCGATCACCCGGCCGGCGTGCAGCAGGGCCTTGGACGGAATGCAACCGACGTTCAGGCAGACGCCGCCCAGGTTCTCGTGCGGTTCGACGAGAACCACACGGCGCCCCAGATCCGCCGCCCGGAACGCGGCGGTGTAGCCGCCCGGCCCGGCGCCCAGCACCAGTACGTCGGCGTCGGCATCCCGCGGCGACGCGGCGGCGGGTGCCGGCCGGGCCGCGGTCGTCCGAGGCGGCGTCTCTTCCTGCACACCCCGTGCTGCCGACTCCGCCGCGGCATCCGCGGCGGCGCCCCGCCCGGACACCGGCGGCGGCGCGTGCGGATGCCGCGGCCGCTCGGCCCGCTGGTCGGGGTGCGACTCGTCCTCGGCGTCGACCAGGACGATCAGGTCCCCTTCCCCGACCTTGTCGCCGAGCGAGACGGCGACCTCGACAACGACGCCGCTGTGGGTCGACGGCACTTCCATCGACGCCTTGTCGCTTTCAAGCGTGATCAGCCCGGCATCGACCTCGACGTACTCGCCCGGCGACACGAGGACTTCGACGACATCGACGGCATCGAAGTCGCCGAGTTCGGGTACGAGGATGCGGATCGGTTCGGCCATCCCGGCGCCAGCGTCAGAGAACGACCCGGCGGATGTCCGCCAGCAAGGAGCACAGGTGGGTCGTGAAGCGGACCGCAGAGGCGCCGTCGATCACCCGGTGGTCGTAGGACAGCGATACCGGCAGCATGAGCCGGGGCGCGAGGCCCGCACCCACGTAGACCGGCCTCCGCACGGCGCGCGAGACGCCGAGGATGCCGACTTCCGGCGCGTTGACGATCGGCGTGAACGCGGCGCCGCCGATGCCGCCGAGGCTGGAGATCGTGAACGTGGCGCCCTGGATGTCGGCAGGCCGGAGCTTCCGCTCGCGTGCCCGGCCGCTGACTTCGGCGAGCTCACCGGCCAGTTCGCAGACGGTCTTGCGGTTCACCTCCCGCACCACGGGCACGACCAGACCGTCCGGCGTATCGACGGCGACACCCAGATGGCAGTAGTCCTTGAGAATCAGGGATTCCCCATCCGGAGCGAGCGACGAGTTCATCTCCGGGAACTCGGACAACGACGCCGACGCCGCCTTCATCAGGAAGGCCAGCAGGGTGAGCCGAACACCCCGCTTGCGCGCCTCGTCGAGATGCGATCGACGGAAGGCCTCCAGGTCCGTGATGTCGGCCTCGTCGTGCTGGGTAACGTGCGGCACGTTGAGCCAGCTCCGGTGGAGGCTGGCCGCCGACAGCCTGCGGATGCGGCCAAGCGGCTTCGACCTGACCGGACCGAACTTCGCGAAGTCGATCTCCGGGACGAGTGGAATGCCGGCGCCCGCCGCCTGCCGTCCACTGCCCGCCATGACCTCCCTGACAAAGCCCTCGATGTCTTCGCGCAGGATCCGTCCCCTGGCGCCGGTGCCGGAGACCCGGGTCAGGTCCACGCCGAGCATGCGGGCGAAGCGCCGCACGGCCGGGCTGGCGTGGGGCAGTGCCGACGGCGCCGCCCGCGCCGCGGTCGCAGCCGCGGGCGGCGGCGGCCGGCGTTCGGGCGTTCGCGGCGGACTCGCCGGCGGCCCCGAAGGCCCTGCCGCCAAGGCCGGCTCCGGAGCGGCCCCCGCCTCGGCGGCCTCACCACCGGCCGGGTCCGCCTCCTGCGCTTCGACAGCCGCCGCCGGGCCGGCCGGGTCGATCGTCACGATCAGGTCGCCCTCGCCGACCTGACCGCCGACTCCCACCGCGACCTCGATCACCCGTCCGGCCGCCGGCGACGGAACTTCCATCGACGCCTTGTCGCTCTCGAGGGTGACCAGGGACTGATCGACGACGACCTCGTCGCCGATCCCGACCAGGACCTCCACGACCTCGACGGCATCGAAGTCGCCGATGTCGGGGACGACAACGGGAAGCGGCTCGCTCACGCGGTGGCCGGGTTCGGTGCGTCCGGGTCGATGCCGTAGGCGGCGATCGCCTTCGACGGCGCCTCGGTGTCGATCTCGCCGTTGTCGGCGAGGGAGGCCAGCACGGCGACCGCGATGTGCCGGCGGTCGACCTCGAAGAAGGCCCGCAACTGCTCGCGCGTGTCGCTGCGGCCGAACCCGTCGGTGCCGAGAGTCCGGTACGGACCGGGGACGAAGGCGCGGATCTGGTCCGTGCACACCTTCATGTAGTCGCTCGCGGCGACCGTCACCCCGCCGCGGCCGGTCAGGCACTGCCGGACGTAGGACACCCTCCTGTCCTCGCCAGGATGAAGCCGGTTCCAGCGCTCCACCTCGAGACCGTCGCGCCGCAGCTCGTTGAAGCTGGTCGCCGACCACACCTCGGACGACACCTTCCAGTCCGCCTCCAGCATCTCGGCCGCCGCTTCCGCCTCGCGCAGGATAGCGCCGGAGGCCAGCAACGTGGCGCGTTTCCGGTGGCGCGAGCCGGGGCGAACCCGGTGCAGACCGCGCCGGATGCCCTCTTCGGCGCCGGGCGGCATCCCGGGGTGCTCGTAGTTCTCGTTCAGCGTCGTCAGGTAGAAGAAGACCGGCTCTTCCTCGGCGTACATCCGGCGCAGGCCGTCCTGGAGGATCACCGCGAGCTCGTAGGCGTAGGTCGGGTCGTACGAGACACAGTTCGGCACCGTCGAGGCGGCCAGATGACTGTGGCCGTCCTGGTGCTGCAGGCCCTCGCCGTTGAGCGTCGTCCGCCCCGAGGTGCCGCCGATCAGAAAGCCCCTGGCCTGCATGTCCGCAGCGGCCCAGATCAGGTCGCCCACCCGCTGGAAGCCGAACATCGAATAGAAGATGAAGAACGGGATCATGTGGAAGCCGTGATTGGCGGCCGACGTGCCTGCCGCCATCCAGGAGCAGAGCGACCCGGCCTCGTTGATTCCCTCCTGCAGGATCTGACCGTCCCGCGCCTCCCGGTAGGGCGCGATCTTGTGCGCGTCGACCGGTTCATAGAGCTGGCCCGTCGGCGCATAGATGCCGAGCTGCCGGAACATGCCCTCCATGCCGAAGGTCCGCGCCTCGTCGGCGACGATCGGCACCAGACGATCGCGGATCGCGGAATCCCGGGTCAGCAGCGTGAACAGGCGCACGAACGCCATCGTGGTCGAGAACCGGCGCCCGCGGCTCGACCGCAGCACGGAGTCGAAGGCGCCGAGATCCGGCACGTCGAGCGGCGCCGCCTCGACCGTTCGCGCCGGCAGATAGCCGCCCAGGGCCTCGCGCCGTTCCTTCAGGTAGCGGATCTCGGGGCTGTCGTCCGGCGGGCGGTAGAACGGGGTCTCCTCCAGATCCTCGTCGGAGACCGGAATGTCGAGGCGGTCGCGGAACCCCATCAATGCCCGTACGCCCATCTTCTTCTGCTGGTGGGTGATGTTCATTCCCTCGCCGGCCTCGCCCATGCCGTAGCCCTTGACCGTCTTCGCCAGGATGACCGTCGGCTGCTCCGCGTGGGCCGCGGCCGCCGCATAGGCGGCGTAGATCTTGTGCGGGTCGTGGCCGCCGCGGTTGAGCCGCCAGATGTCCTCGTCCGTGAGATGGGCGACCATCGCCTTGAGCTCCGGGTACTTGCCGAAGAAGTGCTCGCGCACGAAACCGCCGTCCTGGCTCGCCTTGTACGCCTGGTACTCGCCGTCGACCGCCTCCTCCATGCGCTGCCGCAGCAGCCCGCGGCGGTCGCGGGCGAGCAGCGGGTCCCAGTAGGAGCCCCAGACCAGCTTGATCACGTTCCAGCCGGCGCCCCGGAACACCGCCTCGAGTTCCTGGATGATCTTGCCGTTGCCCCGTACCGGGCCGTCGAGCCGCTGAAGGTTGCAGTTGACGACGAAGATCAGGTTGTCGAGCTGCTCGCGCGAAGCCAGGGAGATGGAACCCAGGGACTCCGGTTCGTCCATCTCGCCGTCACCCATGAAGGCCCACACCTTGCGGCCCCGCGTGTCGAGCAGGCCGCGGTCGTGCAGGTACTTCATGAACCGGGCCTGGTAGATCGCCATCAGCGGCCCGAGTCCCATCGACACCGTCGGGTACTGCCAGAAGCCCGGCATCAACCAGGGGTGCGGATAGGACGAGAGGCCGCCGGGACCCACCTCGCGCCGGAAACGGAGCAGGTCCTCCTCGTCCAGCCGGCCTTCCAGGAAGGCGCGGGCGTAGATGCCGGGCGACGAGTGTCCCTGGATCATCACCAGGTCGCCGCCGTGCTGCCCGGACGGAGCACGGAAGAAGTGGTTGAAGCCCACGTCGTAGAGCGTCGCCGCGGAGGCAAAGGACGCGATGTGCCCGCCCAGCCCCTCGTGGTCGTGGTTGGCGCGCACCACCATCGCCATCGCGTTCCAGCGGATGATGCTGCGGATGCGCCACTCGAGTTCCGCGTCGCCCGGCAGGGGCTCCTGCGCCGTTGCCGGGATCGTGTTCAGGTAGGCGGTCGTCGCCTTGTACGGAAGATAGGCGCCGGAACGGCGGGCCTGATCGACCAGGGCCTCGAGCAGGAAGTGGGCGCGCTCCGGCCCCTCGCGGTCCACGACCGCTTCCAGGGCCTCCAGCCATTCGGCGGTCTCCGCCGGGTCGATGTCCTGGTGCGCCGGATCGGCCCTGGGTCTGTTCATGGGGTCCATGTCCATCGATTGCGGTCCGCAGCGCCGCCGAGGGCCGCCGAGAGGCCGCGGTGCGTCACTGCCGCGACGGCTCTCCCGGCGCAGCGGATTCTATCGCCGTCCAGCTCCGGGCTGCTATCGTGGACCGCCCGCTGGGTGCGGCTGAAACGACAGCCTGAGATCGTGCTGGCAGAAGAGCCTGTGCACGGGAGCCTTCGAACCTGAAACGGTTGACACCGACGCAGGGAACGCAGCCATGACCATCGCCGACCGAACCCCGCAGACCGCGGCTCCACCGCTGAGCCGCGAACCGCTTCCCAACTCGCGCAAGGTCTACATCGAGGGCTCGGATCCGTCGATCCGGGTTCCGATGCGCGAGATCAGCCAGTCGCCGACGACCGCCGGCGCGGGTCCGTCCGCCGCGAGCGGCCTGACCGCCCTGGGGCCGAGAGAGGAGAATCCACCGGTCGTTGTCTACGACACATCGGGGCCGTACACGGACCCGGCCGTCGAGATCGACGTTCGCCGCGGACTGGAGCCGCTCCGCCGACCCTGGATCGAGGCGAGGGGCGACGTCGACGAGCTGGATGGCGTGTCGTCGAGTCACGGTCGCGAGCGCGCCGTGAACCCCCGGCTCGACCGGGTGCGTTTCGTCGGCGGCCGCCGGCCTCTTCGGGCCCGAGCCGGCGGCCGCGTCACCCAGATGCACTACGCAAGGCGCGGCGACATCACGCCGGAGATGGAGTACATCGCCATCCGTGAGAACCAGCGCCGCGAAGCGGTTGCCGACGAGATCGCGTCACAGCACCCCGGGGAGAGCTTCGGTGCGGCGATTCCCCGGACGATCACGCCCGAGTTCGTCCGCTCCGAGGTCGCCCGCGGACGCGCGATCATTCCGGCCAACATCAACCATCCCGAACTCGAGCCGATGGCGATCGGCCGCAACTTCCTGGTCAAGATCAACGCGAACATCGGCAACTCGGCCGTCACCTCGTCGATCGAGGAGGAGGTCGAGAAGATGGTCTGGGCGATCCGCTGGGGCGCCGACACGGTGATGGACCTCTCCACCGGCCGCAACATCCACGAGACCCGGGAGTGGATCCTGCGCAACTCGCCGGTGCCGATCGGCACCGTGCCGATCTACCAGGCGCTCGAGAAGGTCGACGGCCGGCCGGAAGAGCTGACCTGGGAGCTCTTCCGCGACACGCTGATCGAGCAGGCCGAACAGGGCGTCGACTACTTCACGATCCACGCCGGCGTGCTGCTCCGCTACGTGCCGCTGACCGCGAAGCGGCGCACCGGCATCGTCAGCCGCGGCGGCTCGATCATGGCCAAGTGGTGCCTGGCCCACCACCAGGAGAGCTTCCTCTACACGCACTGGGACGACATCTGCCAGATCATGGCCGCCTACGATGTCTCCTTCTCCATCGGCGACGGGCTCCGTCCCGGCTCGATCGAGGACGCGAACGACGAGGCCCAGTTCGCCGAGCTCAGGACCCAGGGCGAGCTGACCCGGCGCGCCTGGGCGTTCGACGTCCAGGTGATGAACGAAGGACCCGGCCACGTGCCGATGCACATGATCCGGGAGAACATGGACAAGCAGCTCGAATGGTGCGACGAGGCGCCCTTCTACACCCTCGGTCCGCTCACCACCGATATCGCCCCCGGCTACGACCACATCACGTCCGGCATCGGCGCCGCGATGATCGGCTGGTTCGGCACCGCCATGCTCTGCTACGTCACCCCCAAGGAACACCTCGGCCTGCCCGACCGCGAGGATGTCCGCGAAGGCGTGATCACCTACAGGATCGCCGCCCACGCCGCCGACCTGGCCAAGGGCCATCCCGGCGCCCAGGCCCGCGACAACGCGGTTTCGAAGGCTCGTTTCGAGTTCCGCTGGGAAGACCAGTTCAACCTCTCGCTCGACCCCGAACGGGCGCGCGCCTTCCACGACGAGACCCTTCCCCAGGAAGGCGCCAAGGTCGCCCACTTCTGCTCCATGTGCGGCCCGAAGTTCTGCTCGATGGAAATCAGCCAGCAGATCCGCGACTACGCCGCCGCCAGGGGCCTCGACGACACGGAGGCTGTCGCCGCCGGTCTCAGGGAGAAGGCCGGCGAGTTCCGGGACGCCGGCGGAGAGGTCTACCTGCCCGCCAAGTAGCGCCGGCGGAGAGCTCCGCGCCCGTCGCCAGGCCGGGAAGCGCACCGACAGGACCGGTGAACTCGGGCACGGCGCCGCTGGCGCACGCTGGCGGAGCAGGGACCTCCGGGCGACCGCGGATGCTGCGAGCGGATAGTCGACCGAGCCCGACCGCAGCTATGATCGGCGGCCGCATGCCGGACACCGAAGGTCAGAAGAGCCGCCAGGAGAAGTTCTCGGGCACGATGGACGTCGTCGAGCGTCTCCGCTTCGACGTCGAGCCGCTGCAGCGCTACCTCGAGGAGCATGTCGAGGGGTTCTCGGGCAAGCTCCGCGTGCGGCAGTTCAAGGGCGGCCAGTCCTGCCCCACCTACCTGCTCGAGGCCGGCGGCAGGAGCTGGGTGCTCCGCCGCAAGCCTCCGGGGAAGCTGCTGCCTTCGGCGCATGCGGTGGACCGGGAGTACCGGGTGATGACGGCGTTGCGCGACACCGGAGTGCCGGTGCCGCGCACCTGTTGCCTCTGCACCGACGAGTCGATCGTCGGCACGATGTTCTTCGTCATGGAACACGTGAAGGGGCGCGTGCTCTGGGAGGCGCTGCTGCCGGGCATGGAGCCGGCCGAGCGCTTCGCGATCTACGATGCGATGAACCGGACCCTGGCGCAACTGCACCAGGTCGACCACGAGGTGGTCGGCCTGTCCTCCTACGGCAAGCCCGGCAACTACTTCGCGCGCCAGATCCACCGCTGGACGAAGCAGTACCTGGCATCGGAAACGCAGGACATTCCGGCGATGAACGCCTTGATCGGGTGGCTTCCGGAGAACATCCCGGACGGCGACGAGACGACGATCGTCCATGGCGACTTCCGGCTCGACAACATGATCCTGCACCCGGAGCGGGCCGAGGTGATCGCGATCCTCGACTGGGAGCTGGGCACGCTCGGCCATCCGCTCGCCGACTTCAGCTACCACACGATGCAGTGGGAGATCCCGGAAGACAAGGCCGGGCTCAAGGGGCTCGATCTCGGGGCGCTCGGGATACCGACCCTCGAGCAGTACCGCGACGCGTACTGCCGGCGAACCGGCCGCGACGGCATCGACAACTGGAACTTCTATCTCGCGTACAACCTCTTCCGCAGCGCCGGGATCGCCCAGGGCATCGCCGGCCGGGTGCGCGACGGCACCGCCGCTTCCGCCCACGCCCGGGAAGTCGCCGCCTCCGTGCCGCGCACCGCGGGCCTGGCGTGGCAGGCCGCGCAACGAGCCTGAAGGCCGGCTGGCTGGAAGCACCGCCTGCCTCCGACCGGGAGCCGGGCGCTCGCCGACGGGCGCCGCAGCTTGCAGTCGCCGTCTCCGCGGCGTGCCGGTCGATGAACCGCCCGGGAGTCAGTTGACCCAGGGGCCGCGGCGGACATCGCCGTCGTCCTGCGGCTTCCTGCCGCCCGGAACGACGCGGAAGCGGCGCCGACCGCGGTTCAGCTTCTGCTTCACGTACCAGCGCTCGTACCGGAGTCGCATCTCGCGCATCAGGCCCCTTGTCCGCCCGGGCCGCAGCAACACGAACACGGCGCCGACCGCCGTGCAGATGCCGATGAAGCCGGCCAGATCGGTGGTGGCGAGAAAGCCCACCCAGGCGAAGGCGATCTCGATCCAGATGAACCACCTGGCGCGGATCGGCAGGACGAAGAACAGTATGATCGTGGCGTCGCGCCGGATCAGGGCAAAGGCGGCGATGACGATCGCCATCAGCATCCGCTGGCCCTGCATAAGGACAAACGCCGTCGGCCCGACCGCACCCGCGGACTGGAGCAGCACCTGCACCAGGCAGGCTGCGACAGCGGCCGCGCCGGCCGACATCCAGAGCAGGTTCCAGAAACGCCGGCGGCCCAGGGCCCAGCGCAGGTCGCCGGCGAACATGTAGAAGATCAGGAGTTCCACGAGGAACCAGATCGACGGCCCGCCCCAACCCGCCGCCGGATAGGTGACAAGTTGCCACAGCATCCCCTGCTGCCACACCGAACTCGACAGCCGCATCAGATCCGGAACCAGGGACAGCCCGGGAAGGAACTGCATCGAGAACGTGACGAAGAGCGCCGCCACGAGCAGCAGGAGATCGCGTGCGTGGGGACCGGAAAGGCCGCCGAGACCGAGACCGACCCGTCGTCCCCAGGGTCCTCCACCCATCGTCATCGCGCGAGGATTGTAGCCGTGGCGGACCGACGTCTCCCTGATCCGACACCGTGCTCCGGACGGCGTACAATCGCCGGTTCCCTGGCAGCCCGCGGCAGAACACCGCACCGCCATCGCGGCGAGCGTCCACTGCGGACTGCCAGAACCGGAGGACAAGGCAGATGGACCGGGAAACCGCCTGGCAGATCGTGCAGGAGTTCGTGGCAGCCGCCGGGCTGCGGAAGCACATGCTCGCCGTGGAAGCGGCGATGCGCTGGTACGCCGGACAGCTCGGCGGCGATCCGGAGTCCTGGGGACTCGCCGGCCTGCTCCACGACTTCGACTGGGAGATCCACCCGACGCTCGAGCAGCATCCCGCCGACGGCGCCCCGATCCTGCGGGAACGCGGACTGGACGAGGACATCGTCCGCACGATCCTCTCCCACAACACGGAGGGAACCGGCGTCGGCCGGAAAACCCCGCGCGACTACGCGCTGCTGGCATGCGACGAGATCACCGGCCTGATCAGCGCCGCGGCGCTCATCCGCCCGAGCAGGGACGTGCGCGACGTGCCGCTTGAGTCCGTCCGCAAGCGGTGGAAGCAGCGCGCCTTCGCCGCCGGAGTCGACCGCGGTCACGTCGAGGCCGTCACCGCCGACTTCAGCCGCGAGTGCTACGGCGGCAGTCTCGACCTGTGGCAGCACGCTGGCAACGTGCTTTCGGCGATGCAGGCGATCGCCGCGGAACTGGAGCTCGACGGACGGCTGGCCAGGTAGAGCCGCGCGCGCCAGTCGGCCGGCGCACGGGACACGGCGCCGCAAACGCAGAACCGCCGGCGGCCCTGCGGCGCGCCGGCGGTTCCGGTTGGAAGGACCGGGACGGCGGCGGCCTATGGACCGCCTCCGGCGCCGGCCGCGGGCGACGCGGCGCCCTGCTCCTGCTGCTCGGCCATCTGGGCGAGGAAGGCGTTGGCAGCCTTCGCCTCCTCCATGTCGACGGCGCCGTCCTGGTTCTGATCCATCATCTCGAAGTACTGCCTGACCATGCCGGGCGCCTCGTCGAGCTGCATCAGACCGTCGCGGCTGGTGTCGGACATCGCCACGATCGCGGTGAGGTCGATGCCGCCTTCGTCGCTGGTGAAGGCGACGTGACCTTCGTTCTCGTCGTTGATGTACGCCATGAAGCCGTAGCTCATCTCGTCCGTCGTCGGCTCGCCCCAGCGCACCGTCTTCGCGGGATCGGGGTTCGCCGGATTGCCGGCCGAGTTGTCGAACACGGTGGTCAGGAGCACGCGGGTGCCGGCCGGCACCTTCTTGCGCTCCTTGTAGAGGTAGGCCGTCTGCCAGTTGAAGTCGTAGTTCGGCACGTCGAGCAGGACCTCATGGCTGCCGTCCGGGTAGAACGCCTCGTACTTCGCCGCCTTGCCGCGCAAGTGCATGTGCGGCAGGTAGCTGACGATCTCCGAGTCCGTCGGGAAGGTCCAGTCGGTCTCGATCGTGTAGTCGGTCGCCCCCGGCGGCACGGCGAAGTCGTACTTGCCCATGTCCGCGTTGAAGACCTTGTGCCTGACCTCCTCCTCGCTGTCGTAGAACTTGAGGGCGACGGAGGACTGGTCCCAGACGCCGGTGCCGGGGCCCGGCTCCTTGTGGTAGTGCATCTGCCACTGCAGGTCGCGGCCGGCCTTCAGCACGTCGGCCAGGCCGTCGGCGTGGATGGTCGGGTCGTTGCCGGGAGCGATGCCGCCCAGGCCGGGAACGATGATGTGATGGACGACGGAGCTGCCGGGACGGAACTCGATCGCCTTGACGTACCGGTCTTCCGGCACCATCTCCTCGGTGACCGTCGTCTTGAGGTAGACGTACAGATCCTCGACGTCGTCCTCGACGAAGAAGGGTTCGTCGAACTGCAGGACGAGATCCGGCTCACCGATCAGCCAGCCCCGGTCGGTCGGCCACTCGAGCGGCTCGGGAGCGTCCGCGGGATCGCCGGCGGGCGCGCCGGACCGGGCCCAGTTCACCAGCAGGTCGATCTGATCCTGGGTCAGCGTCCGTTCATTCGCGAACAGACCGTGCTGCTCCGGCGAGGCGTCCCACGGCGGCATCTCGCGCGCGGCGGCGACGCGGGCGATCGAGCGCGCCCAGGGACGCGTCTCCTCGTAGGTGGTGAGCGCCATCGGCGCCACCATGCCGCCGAGGTTGGCGCCGTTCGGGCGGTGGCAGACCTGGCACTCCTGCTGCAGCAGGGGCGCCACGTCGCGGTGGAACGTGACCGCCTGCGAGTCGGCGGCCGCCGCCGAGGCGGCGACGGCAAGCGACAGGGAACCGAGAACCCCGAGCGCGAGCGGTCGGGTGACGGACAGGAACCGGGGACGAGTCATCCAGGGCCTCCGTGAGGTGACATGAAGTGAAGTGTCCAGAGATGCTGACGGCTGCGCCGTTTTCGCTCTGCGCAACATACTATACGGCTGCCCAGTATACGCGGGAGGGCCTGAACCGGTTTCACCTGCGAACATCCGCGCGCCACGGCAGCAATCGAACGATCGCCCTGTGCGGTCGGGCAACGCACCGGCGCGGATAAACCATGACCCGCCGGCAGACGTATGGACATCCCGAGGAGGTGAGCATCGTTGAGCACGACCGTTGACGTGCTGGGGCTGCGGCACGTGTACCGGGGCGGCGCCGTCGCCCTGGACGGCGTGGACCTGTCGATCGGCGCCGGGCTGTTCGGCCTGCTGGGGCCCAACGGCGCCGGCAAGAGCACCCTGATGCGGATTCTCTGCACGCTGCTCCAGCCCAGCGAGGGCACGGCGACCGTGTTCGGCCACGACGTCGTCGGCGAACGCCGCGCCGTCCGCTCCCGGCTCGGCTACCTGCCCCAGGAGTTCGGCGCCTGGCGGCTGCACCGGGTGGAAGAGGTGGTCGACACCCTGGCCAGGCTGTCCGGGGTCAGCGACCGGGCCGATCGGCGCGCCCGGGTCGACGCGGTCCTCGACAGCGTCGGGCTCGGAGAGGTCGCACACCGCAAGGTCAAGAAGCTGTCCGGCGGCATGACCCGCCGGCTCGGCATCGCCCAGGCCCTGATTCACGAACCGCAACTGCTGATCGTCGACGAGCCGACGGTCGGCCTCGATCCCGAGGAGCGCATCCGGTTCCGCCAGTTGATGACGACCCTGGGCCGTGAACGGACGATCATCCTGTCCACCCACATCGTCGCCGACCTCGGCGCCGGCTGCAACGATCTCGCCCTGCTCGACAGCGGCGCGGTCGTCTTCCGCGGTTCCCCGAGCGCACTGCTCGACCGGGCCCGCGGTCAGGTCTTCGAGCTCGTCCTGCCCTCCTCGGCGCCGGCGCCGCGGGGCGACTTCGAGATCGTCTCGCGGACGGTCGCCGCACAGGAGACGACCTACCGCAGCGTCGCCGCGCCCGGCGAGCTGCCCGACGGCGCCCGACCGGCGGCGGACCCGACGCTCGAGGAGGGCTACCTCGCCTTCATGCTTGCCCGCGGCCGCGCCGGGGACGTGCTGCAGGACGCGAACTTCGCCGAGAGCGGCGAGGAGACCGGCGGCGGCGGCGATGAGGGACCGGCCCGCCGGGATTCCGCGAAGGAGGACGAATCGTGATCTCGCTCGCTGCCGTCCGGACCTTGGCGCGCGCCGAGATGCGCACCATCCGGCGCCTGTTCCGGTTCTGGTTCTTCTCCGCCGTCGCGCTCGTGCTCGGCCTCGTGATGTACGGCTACTACTGGGTCGTGCACGGCCTGTTCTCGTCGGCCTCGGCAACTGTCGGCGCCATGAGCCCGAAGTACCTCATGTCGCAGACCGCGCTGTGGCAGACGGTCGTCCTCGCCATCGGCGTCGTCTTCCTCGCCTTCGACCTCCGTGCCCGGGACCGGCGGGATCGGGTGATCGAGGTCCTCGACAGCCGGCCCTACTCCAACGCCGAACTGGTCCTCGGCCGGTTCGTCGGCGCGGTGGCGATGGTCATGGGCGTCGCCTTCTTCGCCTTGCTGCTGATCCAGGCGTTCGGCTACCTGGCCGTCGCCCTGGGCTGGTACGTCGGCGAGCCGGCGCTCTGGAGCTCGGTCTGGGCGTACCTGCTGCTCGACGCGCTGCCCGCCCTGGCCCTCTACGTCGCCCTCGTCCAGGCCGCCGCCCTGGTCTCCGGGAACCGGCTGGTCGCGGCGCTGGCGGGACTCGGCCTGGTGGTCGCCGGAGTCTGGCTGAGCTTCCAGTTGCCCGTCCATGCCCTGCCGGTGCTGGCCGTCAACGGCGGCTTCACCGGCAACATCTCGGAGATCGCCCCGCAGATCTGGACCGTCGGCAACCTGGTCAACCGGGCGAGCCTCGCGGCCCTCGCCGCCGGCCTGCTGGGAGTCGCGGTCGCCGTCCACCCGCGGCTCGACGACTCTCGCCGACGGGTCTGGGGCATCGGCGGCGGCGGACTGCTGGCCGGCGGCGCGGCCGTCATGGCAGCGATGCTCGCCGGCAGCTATGCCCGCCTCGATCGGGTCGACGAATGGCGCGGCGCCCACCGGGCCCGACAGGGCGAGCCGGCCGTCGATCTCGAGCACATCCGCGGCTCGGTCGACATCCGCCGCGGCGGGCGGCTCACGCTGGACGTCGCGGTCCGTTTCGCTGCGACCGACGGCGGCCGGGCGCTGTTCAGCCTGAACCCGGGCCTCGAGGTGGACGCCGTCGAGGACGCGACCGGCGGCGCGCTCGCCTTCACTCACCGCAACGGCCTGCTCGACGTCGACCTCGGCGGATCGCCTGCAGCCGGCGAGGCCGTCGACATCCACCTGCGGGCCGCCGGCCGACCCGATGTCCGTTTCGCCTACCTCGACTCCACCATCGACTTCGAGCGGCTCGACTACCAGGACGCCCAGGTCATCCTGCTCGGTTCGAACAACGGCATGGTCGAGCGCCGCTTCGTCGCCCTGATGCCGGGCACTGCCTGGCTGCCGCGGCCCGGCAGCCTGGTCGGCGTCGACGATCCGCGGCAACGACCCCGGGACTGGTTCGACCTCGACCTCGAGGTCGGAGCGCCGGCCGGCTGGACCGTTGCCGGCCCCGGCAGGGGCGAGCCCGCGGGCGACCGCGTGCGGTTCCGGCCGAAGGCGCCCGTGCCCGAAGCGGCCCTGATCGCCGGCATCTACGACCGCCGCACGACCGAGGTCGAAGGCGTCGAGATCGAGCTTCTCTTCGACCGCCGGCACCTCCGCAACCTGGACCTGTTCGCCGACGCCCGCGAGGCGATCGAGGCGCGCGCCGCCGAGCACTTCGCCGCCGCCCGGGACATCGGCCTTCCCTACCCCTGGCGTCAGTTCACCCTGGTCGAGGTGCCCTGGACGCTGCGCGGGTACACCGGCGGCTGGCGCATGGACACGGCGCGGGCGCCGCCCGGCATGATGCTGATCGGCGAGACCAGCCTGCCGACGTCGCGTTTCGAGTTCGCCTTCCGCAATCCGGAACGGTTCGAGGATCGCGAGGGCGGTCTGGCGGGCGCCAAGGCGCTGCGCCTGGAGAGTTTCTTCGCCAACGACTTCCTGGGCGGCAACATCCTGGTCGGCGGCGTCCGCAACGTGTTCCTGCACCGCACCGGCGCCCGCGGCCCCGAGGCCCTGGCGCTTGAGGCCCTGTGCCACAACCTGGTCAACCGCCTGATCACCGGCGGCGAGTCCTACTTCTCGGTCCACCTGTTCGGCCGCGACATGGGCTGGACCATCGCCAGCGCCATGCAGCAGGTGTTCCTCGGCCAGGCGGCGGGAAGTTCGATCGCGAGCAGCATCGTCAACGGCATCACCGACCGTCCCGAGGTGTGGGACTTCGTCCTCGACAGCTCGCTCGTCGCCATGGACGTCGAAGAGGATCCCCGGCGCGCCGTGAACGCGCTATACCTGAAGACGTCCGCGCTGGCCAGAGCGATTCTCGACGGCGCCGGCCGCGAGCGCACCGCTGCGATGGTCGCGAGCCTGGTACGAGACCACGCCGGATCGACGTTCGACGCGGCCGACCTCAGGCGGGCAGCCCGGGAAGCGGGCATCGACCTGGACGCGCTGATCGGCGATTTCCTGCACGACAGCAGCCTGCCCGGTTTCGTCGTGTCGCCGGCCGAACTGGTCCGCCTGACGGATGACGACCAAGGCGCACCGCGGTACCAGACGCGGCTGTCGGTGTACAACGGAGAGCCGGTTCCCGGACTCTTCCGCCTGCGCTACGCCGTCCGCACCGGCAGCGGCACGCGCTGGGACTCGAGCGAGTCGGTCCTGATCCCGGGCCGCAGCGCCGTCGAGTTCGGGCTGGTCACCTCCTCGCCGCCGGGCGTCATGCTCGCCGCGCCCTACCTGGCGCTGAACCGCGGCGAGTTTCCGGTGGATCTGCCGCGGGTCGACGAGGAGCGGATCGTCGAGCGGGCGCCTCTGCGCGGAACGCGGCCGTCCGAATGGCGTCCCCGCTGGCTGGCAACGAACGCCGAGATCATCGTTGTCGACGATCTCGATCCGGGCTTCTCCATCGCCGACAACGACGCCGACACCGGCGGGTTCCGGCTCCAGGGCGGTCTGACCGGCTACTTCGCGCGCACGAACGAGACGGACCAGGGCCTGCCGATCTACGAGAGCGTGTTCGGCCCGCCGACCGAGTGGTCGCGGTTCGCGCAGCCGAGAAGCTGGGGGCGCTACCGGCGGACGACGGTCGTTGCCCCCCCGGGTGACGGAAATCGAAGCGCCGCGTTCACCGCGGAGCTTCCCGAGGCCGGCCGCTGGCGGGTCGAACTCCACGTACCGTCGCTGTCGCCCCTGCCGCCGGGGATGGGACCGATGCGCCGCGAGGTTCGGATCGGCAACGGCGCCGACAGCCCGAGCCCGGCCGGCAACGGCAACGACGGCGTCCGGTTCGAGGCGTCCCTGGGCATCCGGCTCGGCTCGTACGACCTGGAGCTCGAGAACGGAGGGAACTCGCGGCCGATCGACTTCGACGCCGCCAGCGCCGACATCGGCTGGGCGGTGCTGGGCGACTTCGACCTCGTCGGCGGTCCCGTGTCGCTGGTGCTCAGCGACCGGACGACGGGCTCCGCACTGGCGGCCGACGCGGTCCGCTTCGTCCGTCTCGACAACGGCAACGGCAGCGGCGCCGAGGCCGCGCGCACAGGTGGAGGCATCGCCAACCAGTGAACCAGACCGACTTCCGATTCTCTCCGCCGGCACGACGGCTCGCTGCCGTTCTGCTCGCCGCCGCCGCACTCCTGGGTTGCCAGGCGGCCAGCACCCCGAACGACGTCGATTTCCTGGTCCCGGTCAGCGCCGCCGAAGTCGCGACCGGCAACGTCGAGGATCTGATCGTCGCCACCGGCACGCTTCGGGCCGCCGAGAGCGTCGTGCTCCAGGTGGAGACGCCGGGCCGGCTCGAGGTCGGGCGGCACGCCTCCGGCCGGCGGCTCGCCGAGGGCGACCGGGTGGCGCCGGACCAGCTCATCGCCGAGGTGACCGGAGAGGACGCCCGCCTCGCCGCCCGGGTCGAAGTCACCCACAAGGCGTACCTGTCCGCGCTGGCCGAGCGCGACGCCCGCGTCAGGCTGTTCGAGCAGGAGCTGATCAGCGCCGAGGACCTCCGCCGCGCCGAAACCTCGCTCGAGGAGGCGAAGGCGGCCTGGGAGAGGAGCCTGCTCACCGCCGACCGCGCCCGTCTGCTGACTCCGATCGGCGGCGTGCTGATGGAAGTCGCCCGCGACGCGGACGGCATGCCGGTCGCCGACGGTCAACTGGTGGCGCAGGGGTTCAAGGTCGCACGGATCGCCCCGGTCGACTCCCTGATCGCGGATATCGACCTGGTGGGCCCGGAACTGGCGCGGGTCCGCCCCGGCCAGAGCGCCCGGCTGCGGCACTTCGCCTGGCCCGGCGAGAGCTTCGCCGGCGGCGTCGTCCGGCTGTCGCCCGAGGTGGACCCGGTCACCCATACCTTCCGCGCCGAGGTCGCGGCGCGCAACCCCGGCGGGCTGCTGCGGCCCGGCATGTTCGTCGAGGTGAGCCTGGTCGTCGAGCAGCGGAACGATGTGCCCGTGGTTCCGCGCCAGGCGGTGACGGAACGCGGCGGCCGGCGCGTGGTGTTCGTGCTGGACGGTCAGCGCGTCGTCCGCCGCGACGTCGTGCTGGGTCTCGGCGACGACGAGATCGCCGAAGTGCGGCAGGGACTCCAGGTCGGGGAGCGGGTCGTCGTTCGCGGACTGGAGACCCTCACCGACGGCACCCGGGTCAGCGTCTCCGGATAAGGGCTTGCCGAGCCACCTCGCAGCGCGCGAAGACGCTGGCGGCGCCTGGAGCGCGGCGGCATGACCGGGGCTCCCGGCAGACCGCTGGCGCCGGCCCGCCTGGCCGCGCGCCGCCCGGTCGCGGTCACGGTCACCGCACTCGCCTTCGCTCTCGTCGGCTGGATCTCCTGGCGCGAGCTGCCGATCGACCTGCTTCCCGATCTGCGCTCGCCGACGATCGTCGTCGCGGTCCGCTCCGGAGACCGGCCGCCGACCGAGATGGAGCGCCTGTACGGCGAGCAGGTCGAGCAGCGCCTGTTCACCGTGCGCGGCATCCGCGAGGTGCAGCAGGTGGCGCGCGCAGGCCGGCTGATCGCGACCGTCCGGTTCGACTGGGACGCCGACATGGATTTCGCGCTGATCGAGGTGCAGAAGGCGGTCAACCCGGTCGCCGCCGATCCGGAGGTCGACGAGGTCCTGGTCCGGCATCTCGACCCGCGGCAGGCCCCGGTCATGACCCTGGGTCTGGTCGCGGCGGACGAGGGACCCGATCTCGCCGAGCTCCGCCGGCTGGCCCGCCGGCAGCTTGCGCCCGCCATGGAGGAGCTCCCCGACGTCGCCGAGGTGCGGGTCCTCGGCGGGCGGGAGCTCGAGGTGCAGGTCCGCGTCGACCGCTACCGGCTCGAGGCCTTCGGCGTCACCCTGGGGCAACTCGAGAGCCGGCTCGCCGCAGAGAACCTGGACATCGACGCCGGCACCCTGGAGGACGGCGGCGAGGTCTACCTGGTCCGCGGCGTCGCCCGCTTCCGCAACGCCCGGGATGTCGAGCGGGTGGTCGTGCGCTACCGGACCGAACAGGGCGCAGGCGGTCAGATGACCCGCCAGCCGATCCGGGTGTCCGATGTGGCCGACGTGGCGGTCGCCCACGCCGAGATCGATCACCTCGTCCGCGTCGGCGGCGTGGAGGGGGTCGGGCTCCAGGTCTTCAAGGAGGCCGGGGCGAACACGGTCGAGGTGTCCCGCACCGTGCGCCGAGCCCTCGGCGACCTGGAGCGGGATCTGCCGAATGTCCGGGTGTCGCTGGTCAACGACGACGCGGCCCTGGTCGAGAACGCGATGGACGACCTGATGGACGCCGCCCTGATCGGCATCGCGCTGGCGATCGTCGTCCTGGCGCTGTTCCTGCGCTCCCTCGGACCGACGATCGTCGTCGCGTCCGCGGTGCCGGTGTCGCTCTTCGTCGCCCTGTTCGCGATGCGTCTCGCGGACCACTCGCTCAACATCATCACCCTCGCCGGGCTGGCGCTCGGCGCCGGCATGCTGGTCGACAACGCGATCGTGGTCGTCGAGAGCATCCACCGGCGCCACCGGCCGGGCGCGTCGGCGGCGGACACGGCCGCCCGCGGCACGTCCGAAGTGGCGGGGGCGATCGCCGCGTCGACCCTCACCACCTGCGTCGTGTTCCTGCCGGTCCTCTTCGTCCAGGGTCTGGCGGCCCGCCTGATCGAGGGCATCGCGTTCACCGTCGTCGCCTCGCTCGGCGCCTCCCTGGCGGTTGCGTTGATGCTGATCCCGGCCCTGTCGCGCTGGCTGCTGCCGCGGCCGAAGACCGCCGCCGACGCGGACCGCGGCGGCGGCGACCCGACGGCCAGCGACGGCGGCGAGGCGCCCCCTCTCGGCCGGGCGTTCCGGGCGACGGAACGCCTGGTGCTCGGCCTGCTCCGGCTGCGCTGGCTGGTCGTTCCTGCGTCGGTCCTGGCCGCCGGCGGCTCGGTCTGGGTGCTCCTCGGCCTGGGCAGCGAGCTGCTGCCGCCGGCCGACCCGCGCCAGTTCTCGATCCGCATGGTCGGACCGGCCGGCCAGCGCGTCGAGGCCACGGCCGGCGCGGTGGCCACCCTGGAGGCCGCGATCCGCGAAGCCGCCGGCGAGCATCTGGAAGCGATCCAGGCCGAGGTCGGACGCCTGCCCGAGGACGACCGGCTGGTGACCACGGAGCTGACGGAGGAGAACACCGCCCGGCTGCTCGTCCGACTCGCACCCGACGGGCCGACGGGCAGCCGGGTCGTCGACGTGCTGGCGCCGCAGTTCCAGGACATCCCCGACACCGAGATCGAGTGGGAAGTCGGCGCCTCCGCCCTGGCCGAGGCCCTGGGCTCGACCGGCCCGCCGATCGTGGTCGAGATGGCCAGCCAGTCGCTGCCCGACCTGCGGGCGGCCGCGGCCGACCTGCGGGACGCACTCGCCGCCCGCCCGGAGGTCTGGAACGTCCGGTCCTCGTTCGAAGGAGGACCACCCGAACTGCGCATCGAACTCGACCGCGCGATGGCGGACGGCCTGGGCGTCAACCTGCAGACGATCACCCGCATCCTCGAATCGGCGCTCGACGGCCGGCGGGTCACCCTGCTCTCGACCGGCGACGAGGAGCGGCACGTCGTTCTCACCCTGCCCCGACCGCGGCCGGAAGAACTCGCCGACCTGCGCTTCACCAGCGCCGGCGGCGCCCGGCTCGCTCTCGGCCAGGTGGCCCGCTTCGAGCCGGCCGAAGGCGCCCGGGAGGTCTTCCGCCGCGATCAGCGGCGGGTGGCCCAGGTGACCGCCCGCGTCGCCACCGACAGCGACTACCCGGACGCGGTTGCCGCCGCCGACGAGGTCATCGCCGCCGCCGAACTGCCGCCCGGCATGCTCTTGCGTCTGGCCGGCGAGGAGGAAGAGCGGGAGCAGGCGGTGGGTGAGCTCCGCTGGGCCGGTCTGCTGGCGATCGTCCTGGTCCTCATGGTCCTGGCCGGCACCTTCGAGTCCCTGCTGCAGCCGCTGACCGTCCTGTTCTCGATTCCGCTCGCCCTCGTCGGCGTCGCCTGCATCCTGGGTCCGATCGGCGATCCGGTGGGCGTGATGGCGCTGCTCGGCCTGATCGTGCTGGCCGGCGTCGCGGTCAACGACGCGGTGCTGCTGCTGGCCACGGCGCGCCGGCTGATGGCCGCCGGCATGGAGCGGCGCGCCGCCCTGGCCCGGGCGGCGGCGATCCGGCTCCGGCCGATCCTGATGACCACGTTGACCACGGTCCTCGTCCTTCTGCCGCTGGCGGTGGGCGCCGGCGAAGCGGCGGAACTGCGCGGACCGATGGCGTACACGATCATCGGCGGCATCCTGACCTCGACCGTCGGCTCGCTGCTCGTCCTGCCCTGCGTCTATCTCATCCTCGACTCGATTCGTCCGACCCGGCGGCGGCTGGCGGACGCCTGATCCGGGGCGGGCGATGAGGGGCGGCCTCGACACGCTCGCAATCCGCCGCCCGGTGGCGGTCGCCATGTTCTTCCTCGGCCTGGTGCTGGTCGGGGTGTTCGGCTGGCAGCGACTGCCGGTCGAGCTGTTCCCGAACGTCAGCGGCGACCGGCTGTTCGTCTCCTTCCTGCGTCCGGGCAGCGAGCCGGAAACGGTGGAGCGCGAGATGCTGCTGCCGCTGGAGGCGCGGGTCCGCACTCTTGCCGGAGTCGCCGAGACCTGGGGCGAGGTCACCGGTTCGAGCGGCAGCTTCACCGTCCGCTTCGAGCGCGGCACGGACATCAAGGTGCGCGAACTGGACGTCAACCGGATGGCCGCCGACATTGCCCGCACCCAGCCGCGCGACGCCTTCATCGACGTGCGTTCCAACGACACCGGCGTGTTCTCCAGTTTCGTCATGAACCTGCAGGCGACCGGCGCCGCGGACCAGGACGCCCTGCACGAACTGATCGAGGATGTCGTGGTGCCCAGGCTGGCGGCGGTGCCCGGCGTCAGCCAGACGCTGGTCGGCGGCGGCGCCTCGCGCCAGATGACGATCCGGGTCGACCCGGATCGGTGCGCGGCGCTCGACGTGTCACCGCAGCAGGTGGTGGACGCGGTGCGCCGGGCATCCGGCCGGCTCCGCTACACCGGCAGCCTCGAAGACGAGTCGGGCCGGACCGCGGTCATGCTCGACGGCCGTCCCGCCGGCCCGGTATCGATCGGTGAGGTACGGGTGACGCCCGAGGCGCCGGTACTCGTGCGCCACGTCGCCCGGGTCGAGATCGGCCCCGGCCGCCGGCAGATGGCGTACCGCGTGAACGGCGAGCCGTCGGTGAGCGTCGTCGTGTTCCAGGAGGAGGGCGCCAACCTGGTCCGGTTGGGCCGCGACCTCCGCCGACGGATCGACGAGATCAACGAGGAGCTCCGGCCGATCGGCGTCCGGCTGCTGCCCAGCTTCGACGCTGCCGAGCTGGTCGAGGAGCAGACCGGACGGCTCCGCGGTCTCGGCCTCTCCGGGTTCGCGATCGCACTGCTCGTCCTGTTCCTCTTCCTGCGCGAGTGGCGGGCGGTGGCGGTCGTCGCGATCGCGGTGCCGGTGAGCCTCGCGGCGGCACTGGGCTTTCTCTTTCTCGCCGGGCAGTCGCTCAACCTGATCTCCCTCTTCGGCCTGGCCGTCGGCATCGGCCTCCTGGTGGACAACAGCGTCGTGGTGTACGAGTCCGTCCAGCGCCGGCTGGAGCGGGGCCGCAGCCCGGACGACGCCGCCGCCGGCGGTGTGCGGCGCACCGGACGGGCCATCGTGGCCGCCTCCGCAACGACCGCCGTCGTGTTCCTGCCGCCGATGCTGATCGACCTCGGGTCGGAGACCGTGCGCAACCTGATCGGCATCGCCGCCCTCGCCATCCTGCTGCCGCTCCTGGGCTCGCTGCTCGTCGCGATCGGCCTGGTGCCCCTGCTCGCGCGCTGGCTGGCGGCGCCGGCAGCGCTCCGTCGGCTCGCCGTCCTGAGACGGCGGCGGGAGCGCTTCGACGGCGAACCGCCCCCCGAACCCGCCCGGCTGCTCTTCGGCGGGTGGCTCGCGGCCTCGCTGCGGCGGCCGGCGACCCTGGTCACGCTGGCGGTGCTGGGGACCGTTCTCACTTCCATCATCGCCCTGCCGCTCGTGGCCATCGGCGGCGCTTCGCCGGAAGCCCGCATCGCCGACGAGGTGCGGCTCGCCATCAGCCTCACGCAGGGTCGAAGCTCCCTGGACGGCGCCATTCGTGTCTTCGAGCGGCTCGAAGCGTCGGTACAGGACGTCGAGGGCATCGACCGGATCGAGAGCATCGTGCGGGAGGAAGGCGGCTCGCTGACGGTCCATCTCGTGCCCGAGAACGAACGCCCTGCCGAGCTCGACGCGAACCGCGTGCGTCGACTCGTCCGCGACGCCGCACGGCAACTGCCGATCCGGATCACCCGCCCGGGCGAGGAGGGCGGCGGGGGAAGCGGCGGAGGTGGAGGCGGCGAGGACGCCGACGAGCTGCTCGGCGGCGGCCCCATGCAGGTCGTCATCTCCGGCAACGACAACGAGCAGTTGACCAGCCTGGCGATCGAGATCGCCGACCGCCTCCGGAATGTCGAAGGAGTCGCGTTCGCGGCGCCTTCCGTCCAGCCCGGACCGGAAGAGATCCACGTCGGCCCGAACCGCCGGGCGTTCGAGGCCTTCGGCGTCCTGCTCGACGATGTTCTGCCGCTGCTGAACCTCGCCGGCAGGGAGGGCAGCCGGATCGCCAACGGCTACCCGCTCGCCAGCGGCCGCGAACTGCCGATCGTGGTCCAGCGCCTGGAGGGCGGACTCGGCGGCCCCGACGTGCTGGACGGCGCCGGAATCGACCGCGAGGTCTCGATCGCCGGTCTGTCCCGTCTGCGGATCTCGACCCGTGCCGGCGTGCTCCCCGTGGCGTCGCTGGCCGAAATCCGGCAGACACCGCCGGCCGCCGTGATCACCCACCACAACGGACGCCGCGAACGGATCGTGACCTACGGACTGTCCGGCGACGTGCCCGCCAGCGGTCCCGCCCGAGCCGCCCTGGACCGCAGCATCGAGGACGCGATCGCGGCCGTCTACCGGCCCGCCGGAACGACGGTGCAACTGGACCGTTCGGAAGAGGGCACGAGCTGGTTCCGCAAGGTGCTGGCGCCGGTGGTCGCCCTGCTGTTCCTGGTCCTGGCGATCGCCTTCGAGTCGATGACCCTGCCGGTCCTGGTCCTGCTCGCGCTGCCCCTGACCCTGCTCGGCTCCCTGTGGGCGCTGCTGTTCAGCGGCATGGGCCTGAGCGGCATGGCGCTGCTGGGCGCCCTCGTCCTGCTCGGCCTGGCGGTCAACCCGGCGGTCCTGCTGGTGGACCGCATGCAGCAGAGAACCATGCGCGGCGGCTGGAGCGCCGGCGCGGCCGCCCTTGCCGCCGTCAGGGAACGGACGCGGCCGGTGCTGATGACGAGCGCCACGACAATCGCCGCACTCACTCCTCTCGCGATACCCACCGGCCGGGAGAACGAGCTCTGGCCGCCCTTCGCCGTGCTGGTGATCGGCGGGCTGGTGACGACGACGGTGCTGACGCTGCTCGTCATCCCGGTCGGCTACGTGTTCCTGCGGCGGCTCGACGACCTGTTCAGCCGGGTCGGACCCTGGGTCGTGCTGGTCTGGCTCGGCGCCACCATCGCCGCGGTCGCCCCACTGTTCGCGTTCGACGTCATCGAGTCCATGTTCTGGCAGGTCACGACGACGATCCTGATCGGCGGCGCCCTGCTGGGGATCACCGTGTGGGCCCTGCCCGGGACCCGCACGCCGGAGCCCGCGGCCGCGAACGGACCGCCGCGCCTGGTGGTCCGCCATCTGCGCAAGGTCTACGGTCTGCCGGGTCCCCTGCGGCGCGCCCTGCGCGCGAGGACGGAGTTCGCCCGGCGGGTGCTGGCGCGCGGCGGCCAACCGTTCCACCCCGCCGACGCACGCGACCGTCTGCTGCCCCTGACCCTGCTCCTGCTGGGTGTCCTGGCCGCCGTGAGCCGGATCGGGAGCGGCTTCTGGAGAATCCTGCTGCTGCTGACGGCGGCGGCCATCGCGGCGCGGCTGATGCTCGAGATCCGGCGCGCACGCGGACACGTCGACGCCGCGGGCCGGGTCGAGCCCGGCGGCGTCGAGGGCGTGCTGGCGGCGCTGATGCCCTGGGGCGCGCTCGCGGCCATGGTCGCACCAGCGATCGCGGATCGGTCCTTCGGCGTCGGCGAGAGCTTCTTCCTGCTCGTCTTCGGTTCGATCGTCGGCGTCGTCCAGTCGGGCCGGCGCACCGCGCGCCGAGAGACCGAGCGGCGGGAGGAACCGTCCCGCCGCCGGCGCGGCCGCCGGAACCGGCTGATCGGGCTCTGGCGCCGAGCGGCTACTCGGTTCTTCGGCCTCGACCTGCCGCTGGACACGGTCCGGGCGCTGGCGGCGGTCACCTTCGACGTCGACCGCGGCATGGTCGGCGTGCTGGGCCCGAACGGCGCCGGCAAGACGACCCTGCTCCGCCAGTTGACCGGAATCCTCGACTCGACCCGCGGCCGGATCACGATCGGAGGCGTCCCGCTGCTCCGCCTGCGCAAGTACCTGGCGCGCTATGTCGGCTATCTGCCCCAGGACGCAGGGCTGCCGGCCCGCCTGACCGCACGCCAGTACCTCGAGTACTACGCCGCGCTCTACCAGATCGAGCCCGCGATCCGGCAGGAGCGCATCGAGTCCCTGCTGACGGAGGTCGGGCTCTCGGACCGCGCCCACGAGCAGATCGGCGGCTACTCCGGCGGCATGCGGCAGCGGGTTGCCGTGGCGCGCACGCTGCTGCGCCTGCCGCCCATCATCGTGGTGGACGAGCCCACCGTCGGTCTCGATCCGCGGGAGCGGGTGCGCTTCCGTAACCTGCTGTCGCGGCTCGCCAAGGACCGGATCGTCCTGTTCTCGACCCACGTCGTGGAGGACGTCGCGGTGGCCTGCGAACGCGTGCTCGTCCTCAGCCGCGGCCGGCTGGTCTTCGACGGCGTGCCCGAGGATCTGTCGCGTGAGGCCGCCGGGCGGGTCTGGTCGTGGCGAACGGACGGCGCCGGACAGCCGGTGGACCTGCCGCCCGGCTCGGTCCTCGCCGACAGCCGCCCGGAGGCGGCAGGGGACCGCCTGCGCGTACTCGCCGCACAGCCGCCCAACGAGGCGGCAGAAGCCGTCGAACCGACGCTCGAGGACGGCTACCTCTGGCTGGCCCGGGCGGTGCGCGGGGAGGCCGCGGGTTGATCACCGTACTCCGCCTCTCGCTCGTGCTGCTCGCCGGCAGGCGCTACTGGCTCCTGCCCCTTCTGCCGCTCCTCTGGCTGGGCCTCCAGGCCCTGCTGCTGCTGCTGGGCGCCCGGGAAACCCTGGAGCCGGCGACCGCCCAGAACACGCTGATCGGCGTCCCGGTCGCAGTGCTCGCCATCTTCCTCGGCGGTCGCGTGATCACCGGCGAACTCGATCAGCGCAGTCTCGAGATCGCCTACACCGTGCCCGGCGGCGCCCACCGGGTCTGGCTCGGCAAGCTCGCCGCCGCCGGCCTGCTGCTGGCCGCCAGTGCAGCCCTGATGGCGCTCGTCACCTACGCCTTCCTGACCGCCTTCCCCGTCTTCCAGACCCTCTACGGCGCCCTCCAGGGCATCACGTTCTATCTCGCCGCCGCGATGGGCTTCTCCACCCTCATCCGGAGCGAAGTCGCAGGCGCACTCGCCAGCGTCGGCCTGCTCGGCTTCGACGGCCTGACCAGCGGCTTCGGCGCCTCCACGTTCCGCGGCTCTCCCTTCTGGAACCCGCTGGCGATCGAGGAGATCGACCCGCAGCGCCTGCTCGCGATCGCGGTCCAGAACCGGATCGGCGCCGCGCTGGCGATCGCCGCGATCGTCGCCCTGACCTTCGCCCGCGCCGAGCGCCGGGAGAGGATGCTGAGCGCCTGAGCGCGGCGTATGCCGCCGTCCTGCCGACCGGTCCGGGCACGGCAGTCCGTGATGGCTGCGCACGCCCCACCGGGAGCGGTAAGGCGTCCGCCCGGCAAGGCGCAACGAAGGAGCGGAGCGGATCGGACCAGGGGTGACCGAAGAGCAACGAGGCCGAACGCGGCGCAGCCTCACCAGGGACCGCCAGACCCCAGGCAGGCGTCCTCATCCTCCAGAAGGCGAATTTGCCAGGACATCGACACCGATTCCGTCTGTAGTCCATAGACGAAGCTGCCGCTCCGGCGCAGCCCGCGGCCCTCGTTGCCGGTCGGAGGCCGGCCGCTTCACCATTCAATCGGACACAAACCACATGAAGGGAATCGGACATGAAGAAGACTGCATGCATCGCACTGACGACTCTCCTGCTGGCCGTCGGCGCCACCGGCGCCGTCGCCGCCGAACCGCCGGACCTGGCCTTCGCCAACGACAACACGCGCGGCGCCCCGCAGGACATCCTGCTGCTGTCAACGGAGACTCTGGAGACAGTGACCGGAGCCGGTTGGCGGGCCGGCGCCTGCACGTTCAGCATCAGGGCCATTGGCACTGCGCTCGTGATCGGAGGCTTCCTGAGCCGCAACCCGGTCATGGAGGGCATCGGCATCTTCGCCAGAAGGCTGGAGTGCTATTAGGAACTCCCGCCGCAGAACGCGGCGAAGTGAGCCCGGCAGCGCGAAGTCGACGTGAGTCGACGGCCGGGGCGAAGTGCGGCGTCGGCGGCTCCAGCGGCCCCCCAGTGACCGGACAACCGGTCGATCCCCGAACGGGCCGCCTGTCCGACCTCCTTCCCGGTCGCGTCCACCGGAGCCGCAACGCCCCGGACCCGGCAGCGCGCAGCGAACGATCACCGTGATCACGGTCATCCGCCTCTCCGCCACGCTGCTTGCGGGTCCGCGTTTCTGGTTGCTGCCCCTGGCGCCGGTGCTGTGGCTGGCGGTCCAGGCCATCCTCCTGGTCCTGGGCCGCCTGCCCGCGCCGGCGCCCGAGGCGGCGCAGAACCTGCTGATCGGCGCGCCGGTCATGGGCCTCGCCGCCTTCCTGGGCGGGCGGATCATCGCCGGCGAGATCGACGAGCGCTGCCTGGAGATCGCCTACACGGTCCCGGGCGGCGCCCGCCGCGTCTGGCTCGGCAAGCTCGCCGCCGCCGGCCTGCTGGCGCTGGCGAGTCTCGGCCTGACGGCGACGCTGGCGTTCGTCTTCTTCACCCCGTTTCCGGTCGTGCAGACCACCTACGGAGCAGCCCAGGGCGCCGCATTCTGCCTGGCCGCGGCAATGGGGCTCGCCACGCTCTTCCGCTCCGAGACCGCCGGCGCCCTGGCGACCGTCACCTTCCTCGGCCTCTTCGCCAGCCGCGGCGGCCTGACATCGTTCCGCGCCTCCCCTTTCTGGAACCCCCTGAAGACAGCACACGCCGACGCCGAGCAACTGCTCGCAATGGCCGTCCAGAACCGCATCGGCACAGCCCTCACAATCGCCGCCATCACCGCCCTCTCCTTCGCCCGAGCAGAACGCCGAGAGAAGATGCTCGGCGGCTGAGCCTTGCACTCCCACGACAACCGAGCACTGCCGTCGCCACCCTCGCCGGTGGCGCCGAGGCATATAGAATCCGACCGCCGGCGGTCATCAAGTCCATGATCCTGAAGACGCCCGAAATCGACGAACTGCGCGACAGATGTGCACGAGGGAATACACTCCTGATCTCGGCGCCCTTCTACACCGCCGAAGGTCTGAACTGGGTTCGACCCGAGAACGGAGGGCGTGTCGAGTTCTGGACGCGACTCAATCCGCATGACTGGAAGGCGGGAGTCTGCGATCCACCGGCCCTGCTCAGCTACCTCGAGTCCATTGAAGACGTCTGTCTCCGGGTTCATCGGGCACTCCACGCCAAGATCTACCAGGTGGACAGCAACTGGTCGTGGATCGGTTCACCGAACCTCACACGGGCGGCCTTCACCAGCAACATCGAACTGGTTGCAGAGCTGGCGTCAGGGGATGTCGACCATCTTCAGAAACTCGTATCTGATCTCCGTACGTACCTCTACCCGCTTGACCTCGCGACCTTCAGAGACTGGATCGACATAGCACGAGACGCAGTCAAGGAAGCGGACGCTGACTCCTTCCCGGAGGACGAAGACCTCCAGGCAGCCGTCAGTCTGGCCGACGAGATTCTGTCGCCACAACCGCAACTGACGAGCACGGAAGGACTGCCCAACCTCGAGTCGTTTATCGCGTTCGTCCGTGGCCTGGACGGCGCGGTGCCGACGATGATCGTCGATCATCACGACAATCGGAGTCATCAGAATCGCCAGGGGCACGTGAAGCAGTCCTACTACGCACTGGCGCAGTTCCTCTCCAGAGATACCCATGCTCAGCGCGTCTCGGACGTGCTCGCACAGCAGGATCTCGACGGGTATCCCGCACTGCCGCCCAAGTTCATCACCGCGTGGGTCCCGTTCCTAGACCGGAACGCTCGCCACAAGGACGACACGTTGGGCTACTCCTTCTCGACACTGCGAAGAGTCCTTCCAGAACGCCTGGGCGGCTACGTCATCGGAGGAGGAGGGGCAAGCGGAACGTTCACACGAATGGTACCGCTCGTGGCTCGATATCTCGCGACGAAGCCATGAGCTCCTCTGAGCCGCTTGCCGGATTCGCAGGCTGCCATGAGGTTCTGGAGTGGCGCCAGAACTCCGACAGGCCCATGGCAACAGACTGTCTTGTTCTCGGAGACTCGAGGCACGTGCTGCCGTCGCTATCGTCGAACAGTGTTGACCTCGTTCACACGAGTCCCCCGTACAACATCGACAAGCACTACGCATCCACCGAAGACGATCTGGAACCCGACGACTATCTCCGGCTCCTCATCGACGTTCTCTCCGAATGCTATCGGGGCCTGCGGCCGGGCGGCTCTCTCTTCCTTCAGACGGGATACAGCCAGAACTCGAGCGCGGAGATCATTCCGATTGACATGCTTTCCTACGACGCTCTTCGCAAGATCGGGTTCCGGCTATGGGACCGCATCATCTGGAGCTATCGCGGCGGCATGGCGTTCACCCGGAAGTTCAAGAACACCCATGAGACCATTCTCTGGTGGGTGAAACCCACGTCGACCGGTTCGTTTCAGCCAACCTTCCACGTGGACGCGGTTCGCGAACAGTCTCTGAGTCACGACCGCCGGAACAACCTGATTGGTAAGAACCCAGGAAACGTCTGGAGCGAAGACCGAGTCGCGTTCGGAGGCCATGCCCGAGACACGACTCACATCGCGATGTATCCGGAGGCCATCACGGAGCGCATCATCCGTGCCTGCACTCATGCCGGTGACGTCGTTCTCGATCCTTTCGCAGGCAGCGGCACGACGCCGGCCATGGCGAGAGCCCTTGGTCGTCGGTGGATCGGCGTCGAAGTGTCTGCGACCTACGTGGCAGAGGCCCAGAACCGGATCGGCAGAAAACAGGCAAGCGAAGTTGCGTCCCTGGCATCGGGCCTTGTGAAGTGGTTGGGGTTCGCAAACAGGATCGGCCGCAAGTCCGTCTCGTATCTGGCCGATTCTCTCCAGGTGTGGATGGACGGCTTCGATTCGGACTACTACGCCAGGATTCAGCGGAAGTACCTCGACTGCGTCTTCACGGGAGAGCCGTTCGCCTCGCCGGAACACAAGTCCAGAAAGCCGCGCGCGTGGAGATACTTCGACACGTTCCTTGGCGGCGCGTCGCACAACGAGCATCTCTTCCTCGCCAGTGCGCTCCTGGACGCTGTGTACCCTCAGCGTCGTCAATGGAACAACGTCCGAAAGTTCCTCGATGCCCGTTCCATCACGGAGCAACTCGCGGTGCTGTTACAGCAAGAACAGGCAGGCTCCTTGGTCAAGCGTATCGCGTTGGGCGAACCGTCGTCCTTCAAGCTGTCGGAAGATGCATGCGCGGTCGAGTTCTCCGGTCCTCCGCTGCGGCTCCGTGACCGCTCGCAAGCTGTCTGCAGAGATCCCGTTCCCGAGCCATCACAGACCGTCATCTTCGGTGGCCAGAGCTCTCCCTGACTCGGGGATGGACGCGGACGTTCAGAGTGACGTACGTAGCGGAGCACGCCACGGAAGGGACGCTCGTCGGGTTGCCGAGCCTGCGGCGTCCGAACCAGGCATTCGGTCAGGGCATCTTCGGCTCTCGCAGCGCCGGCATGATCTCGTCCTCGACCACCACGGCGACGACGACCACCGCAGCGAAGAAACACGAGGTCAAGGACGGTCATTCCGACTCCACCGTCACGCGGCCAGGGCGCGGACCTGGACCGGTTCTTCGGGCGCTGCCTGCGATCGTGGGGGATCGTCCGGCGGTGGGTTGCGCGGGCGGAGCCTTGCCACGAGAAGCGCGATCGTGTTCGCCCGGTCCAGGGGACGCGGCTGCGAACCCCGGATGTTCTCCGGGTCGCCGGGCGGGATCCGGAGGCGCCCGGCGAGCACCCTCTGCACCATGCCCTCCAGACGGGCCAGAATCTCGTAGTACCTGTCGATACCGCCGGGAAAGCACCCGCCCATGACCAGGCGATGCGACGGCGACCGGTCGACGATGCTGCGCCAGGTGGAGAGGCGCTCCAGACACCACTTCAGACGGCCGCGAGCCCTCCTGCATTCCCGACAGTAGCCGGGGCCGGGCAACGGATCGCCGCACAGGCCGCACAGGAACGGGGCAGTCGGGCCAGGCGAAGCAGGCGAAGCAGGCGTCAAGGGCGCTCCAGGCGGTTCCGTCGGATCATCGTCATCGGTCCGTCATCGCTCCTCCCAGAGAGCCGCGCCCGGCGGCAGGCCGGGCGCCGGTGTGCTTGCTCATGGAACACAACCAGCGACTCACCTTCGGCATTCCGTTCATCCCCGATGTCGTGACCGCCCCGGTCACGCGCTCCGCGGCGTCCATGCCCACCGGACGTTCGGGCGCCCGACGGGATGGTTGTTCGACGCGACGGTACCAGAGGGGAGGCCACCCGTCCGGCGGCTCCGGGAACGGTCAGGGCGAGCAGGGCGCGGACGCGCCGGACACGCTCGGTACTACCAGCCCCACTCCCCTGTCTCTTCGTTCCATAGCGCCCAGCATTCGGGGGCGAGGCCGGCGTCGAGGACCCAGTGCGGCATGTCGGTCACCGGGCCTGCGGGGCCCTGGCGGACCGTGATCGGGCGGCCGTTCGCCGTCCAGGTGGAGAGCACATGACCTACCGGCTGTGCGCCCTCGTCCGATCCGGGGTCGACTTCCAGGGAGTCGATCCGCACTCGCCACTCGATGCCCTGGCCCGAACCGTCGGGGCGGACGAAGCGCAGTTCGTCGCCGTCGACTTCGAGGTCCGTCACGAGGTCGATCGAACCGATCTGCGCGACGAAGGACGCCCGCAGGGTGTCGACCTCGGGTTGCGGCTCCTGCGGACCGCAGGCCGCCAGTGCGCCGGCCAGGGCGGCGGCAAGCAGTCCGGCACGGAGCGCCGCGCCGCGGCGACGCGCCTGCGCCGCCGGTCGCGCCCGGACGGAAGTCGGCGCCCGGTGCTCGACTCTGACGGAGCCGGCTACTGCGCCGCCGACGAGTCGGCCGCCACGAGAACATGCTGCGGGTCGATTCGATCGGCCTGATTCGACGATCCGGACCATGGCGCCAACTCTAGCGTCCGCCGGACGTACTACTCTTCCGGCGCTCAGCAGCCGGCGGCGCTCCGAAGACCTGCACGCAGCCGACGATACCGCGGCGCCCTCGAAACGGCGGGCGGACATGAGTCGATCCACGCGATGACCACCTCCCCATCACGCCCGCCCGCGCGCCGCCCGGCCGGAGTGGGTTTCATCTTCGCGGTCATCCTGCTCGACATGCTGGGCGTCGGTCTGGCGGCGCGGTCACCTTCCGGTGACCATCCGGCCGTCCACGGCGTGGGTAACGGGTAAGCTCCGAACAGTTGCGGGCGCCGGCGGCCGAGCGACGAACCACTCGCAGTACGGCGGCAACAGAGAGACCGGATCCGGAAGGGAAGACACGTGACCAGGGAAACCGAGTTGCTGGAACGCATCACCGTGCGACCCGACGTCTTCGGTGGCAAGCCGATCATCCGCGACATGCGCATCGCCGTGGAGCACGTCTTGGGAAAGCTGGCGGCAGGGGACAGCAAGGAGACCATCCTCAGCGAGTATCCGTTCCTCGAACCCGAGGACATCCAGGCATGCCTGTTGCTGGCTCATCGCTCCCTGGCAGGGGAACACGTTCATGACCGCATCGCCGTCCGATCGACTTCGTGAAATTCCTTCTCGACGCCTGCGTGGCATCGAGCGTCTTGCGCCGGACACTGATCGACCTCGGACACGACGTGCTGTCCGCCCACGACGCCCTTGCGCACGCCACGGACGAGGCGCTCCTTGCCATCGCCTACCGCGATGACCGGGTCCTCGTCACCGAGGACAAGGACTTTGGCGAGCTTGTCTTTCTGCGCGGGCTGCCCCACCCGTGCATCGTTCGGCTCGACGGATTGACAGCTGCGCAAGAAGCCGCAGCCATGCGGGACCTGGTCGAGCACCAAGGGACCACGATGCAGGCAGGCTCCATTATCGTGGTGACCGGAGAGCGCGTGCGTATCCGGCCGCCAACGAACTGAGAACCGTGAACGGGAGGTCAGCTGGTCACGCCGGCCCTGCCGTCACGCGGCCAGGGCGCGGACCTGGACCGGTTCTTCGGGCGCTGCCTGCGATCGTGGGGGATCGTCCGGCGGC
This sequence comes from Thermoanaerobaculia bacterium, assembly GCA_965116145.1. Taxonomy (GTDB): domain Bacteria; phylum Acidobacteriota; class Thermoanaerobaculia; order Multivoradales; family Multivoraceae; genus Multivorans. Next base: position 3,457,049 of record OZ220482.1, on the reverse strand, counting down.
GGGTTGCGCGGGCGGAGCCTTGCCACGAGAAGCGCGATCGTGTTCGCCCGGTCCAGGGGGCGCGGCAGCGAACCCCGGATGTTGTCCGGGTCGCCGGGAGGGATCCGGAGGCGCCCGGCGAGCACCCTCTGCACCATGCCCTCCAGACCGGCCAGAATCTCGTAGTACCTGTCGATACCGCCGGGAAAGCACCCGCCCATGACCAGGCGATGCGACGGCGACCGGTCGACGATGCTGCGCCAGGTGGAGAGGCGGTCCAGACACCACCTCAGACAGGCGCGAGCCCTCCTGCATTCCCTACAGTAGCCGGGGCCGGGCAACGGATCGCCGCACAGGCCGCACCAGAACGGGGCAGTCGGGCCAGGCGAAGCAGGCGTCAAGTGCGCTCCAGGCGGTTCTGTCGGATCATCGTCATCGGTCCGTCATCGCTCCTCCCTGAGAGCTGCGCCCGGCGGCAGGTCGGGCGCCGGTGTGCTTGCGCATGGAACACAACCAGAGACCTGCCATCGGCATTCCGTTCATCCCCGCTGTCGTGGCCGCCCCGGTCAGGCGCGCCCCGCAGTGTCCATGCTCCTCCGGATGTTCGGGCGCCCGACGGGATGGCTGTTCGACGCGACGGTACGGGAGCGTCCCGGTCCGGCGGTTCCGGCCTCGCCAGAGCGAGCAGGGCGCAGACGCGCCGGACAGGCTCCGTGCTACCAGCCCCATTCGCCTGTCCCTTCGTTCCATAGCGCCCAGCATTCGGGGGCGAGGCCGGCGTCGAGGACCCAGTGCGGCATGTCGGTCACCGGGCCTGCGGGGCCCTGGCGGACCGTGATCGGGCGGCCGTTCGCCGTCCAGGTGGAGAGCACATGACCTACCGGCTGTGCGGCGTCGTCCGATCCGGGGTCGATTTCGAGCGAGTCGATCCGCACTCGCCACTCGATGCCCTGGCCCGAACCGTCGGGGCGGACGAAGCGCAGTTCGTTGCCGTCGACTTCGAGGTCCGTCACGAGGTCGATCGAACCGATCTGCGCGACGAAGGACGCCCGCAGGGTGTCGACGTCGGGTTGCGGCTCCTGCGGACCGCAGGCCGCCAGTGCGCCGGCCAGGGCGGCGGCAAGCACTCCGGCACGGAGCGCCGCGCCGCGGCGACGCGCCTGCGCCGGCGGTCGCGCCCGGACGGAAGTCGGCGCCCGGTGCTCGACACTGACGGAGCCGGCTACTGCGCCGCCGACGAGTCGGCCGCCGCGAGAACATGCTGCGGGTCGATTCGATCGGCCTGATTCGACGATCCGGATCATGGAATCAACTCTACCGTCCGCCGGACGTACTACTCTTCCGGCGCTCAGCAGCCGGCGGCACTCCGAGGACCTGCACTCAGCCGACGATACCGCGGCGCCCCCCTCGAGACGGCGGGCGGACATGAGTCGAGCCACGCGATGACCATCTCCCCATCACGCCCGCCCGCGCGCCGCCCGGCCGGAGTGGGCTTCATCTTCGCGGTGATCCTGCTCGACATGCTGGGCGTCGGCCTGATCGTTCCGGTGTTCCCCAAGCTGGTCGAGCAATTCATGGGCGGCAGCACGTCGTCCGCCGCCGTTGCCATGGGCGCCATCGGCGCCAGCTACGCGTTGGCGCAGTTCGTCTGCGCACCGATACTCGGAGCGCTCTCCGACCGGTTCGGCCGCCGCCGCATCCTCCTGCTCTCGATGTTCGGCCTCGGCGTGGACTACATCGTCATGGGCTTCGCGCCCTCGGTCGGCTGGCTGTTCGCCAGCCGGATCGTTGCCGGCATGATGGGCGCCAGCATCACCACCGCGAACGCCTACATCGCGGACATCTCGACGCCGGAGACCCGAGCCCGCAACTTCGGTCTGGTCCACGTCGCATTCGGCGTCGGGTTCATTCTCGGACCGGTGGCCGGCGGCCTGCTGGGCGGCGTCGATCTGCGGCTGCCCTTCTTCGTTGCCGCCGGCCTCTGCCTCCTGAACTCGCTCTACGGCTTTCTCGTGCTGCCGGAGTCGCTGGCGCCGGAGAACCGGAGCGCCTTCTCGCTCCGCAAGGCGAATCCGGTCACGAGCATCGCGCACCTCGGCGCCTATCCCCTGGTCGCCAGTCTGGCCGTCGCCTTCCTGCTGCTGACCCTCGCGCAGCGCGGGCTCGAGAACTCGTGGGTCCTGTACACCAGCTACCGCTACGGCTGGAACGAGCTCCAGAACGGACTGGCGCTGGCGACCGTCGGCACGTCGGCGGCCCTCGTCCAGGGCTTCCTGGTGCGTCCCGCGGTCGCGCGGCTGGGGGAACGCCGGGCGGCGCTGATCGGCTTCGGCATCGGGACACTCGCCTTCGCCGGCTACGGTCTCGCATCGAGCGGCCGGATCCTCATCGCGGTCATCGTACTGGGGTCGCTCGGCGGCATCGCCGGTCCGGCAGTCCAGGCGATCATTGCCGGCACGGTGGCGCCCAACGAGCAGGGGAAGGTCCAGGGCGCCCTGACGTCGCTGATGAGTCTGTCGGCGATCGCGGCGCCGGTCGTCTTCACCAGCGGCGTTCTCGGCTACTTCACGTCCGACGCCGCGCCGTTCGAGCTTCCCGGCGCCCCCCTGCTCGCCGGGTCGCTGCTCATGGGTGCGGCCACGCTGCTGCTGTTCCGAGCGTTCCGGCGGCACTAGCAGCCCAAGGGCGCAAGGTCGCCTGAGAGCAGGACCCTCGGCAAGGACCGCTCTGCTCTCAGCGGCTTGTCGGTCCGGTTGCTCCGCTCTTCGGCCGCCGCTGGTCAAGGGTATGATCGCCCGGATCGCCTGAGCCGGGCGGGGCGCCCGACCGTTCGCCGCGAGATACACGCTTTCCCGGCCTGCCGGCGCCTTCGGCGCCGGATTCACTCAAGGAGTTGCCATGCCGTTCGACAACACGTCACTCCCGATACGACTCTTCACCGCCTCCCACGAGCGTTCGTGGAATCCCGTCGACATCGACTTCTCCCGGGAACGGTCCGACTGGCTGTCGTTCTCGGACGACGAGCGGAACCTGCTGCTCCGTCTGATCTCCGGCTTCCGCGTCGGCGAACGCGGGGTGACGCACGAGCTCGCTCCGCTTCAGTTCCGCTTCCGTCAGCAGGGCCGCCTGGAAGACGAGATGTACGTCACCGCCCAGTTGTACGAAGAGGCGCGCCATGTCCAGTTCTTCGAGACCTGGCTGATCGAGGCGTTGCCGGGCCGCTTCGGCGTCGAGGTCCCGTATCCGGACCTGCAGGGCGACATGTTCTCGGCCCGCCTGCCGAAGACGATGAGGACCCTGCTGACGGACGACAGCCCCGAGGCCCTGCTGCACGCCGTCATGCTCTACCACTTCTACATCGAGGGCGTAGGCGCCGAGGCCAGCTACCCGATGTACTACCGGATCTTCGAGCAGACCGGCCGCCTGCCGGCGCTCAACCAGGGCATCCGTCTGATCCAGCGCGACGAAGCGCGTCACATCGCGTTCGGCGTCCACGTCCTGCAGCGCCTGCTCGCCGAGCACCCGCACCTGGTGGACCAGTTCGAGGCGCAGGTAGAGGCGATGCGCCCGTTCGCCGAGGAGGGGCCGAACCAGACCTTCGCCGGCTTCGAGCGCGGCCAGGCGCCGTTCGGGCTCGACCTCGACGAGTGCCGGCAGGTCTACATCGACAAGCTGGAGGGGATGCGGCGAAGCGTGTTCGAGCGGCAGCTCGCCGAACACCAGCTCGCGGCCGCCGTGTAGCCCGCCAGTCCCGCCGCGATCTCGCCGACGTCCGGCATCGCCGCTGACCGGCAGACGAACCTCTGCCAGCGGAATGCCGGCAATTCCGGAGGCGCGCTCGCGCCGCTACGCCGTCAGGCCGCCGTAGACCTTGGGCAACTGACTGGGCAGGGCGGCGATCTCGTCGATGACGAGGTAGCTGCGCTCGGGGCACATCTCACGCAGATAGTCGTGGCCGGCGGGGTCGACGGTGATGCAGAAGGTGGAAATGCCCTGGCGCTCGGTCTCGCGGAGGGCGGCCATCGTGTCGCGGATGCCGTAGACGCGGGAGGCGCGGTCGCTGCCGTAATCGAAGTCCTGGGGATAGCCGTCGGAGAGGATGAGCAGGACCCTGACCTTCGCCTCGCGGCCCGCGAGCCTGGCCGTGGCGTGGCGGATCGCCGGCCCCATCCGGGTGCTGCGCTTCGGCTCCATCGCCGCGATCCGCTCCTCGGCGCCGCGGTCGTAGTCCTCGCCGAACTCCTTGGCGACGAAGAACTCGACCTCCTTGCGGCCGAAGCCGGAAAAGCCGTAGATCGCGTAGTCGTCGCCCAGCGTTTCGAGGGCGTCGGCCATCAGGACCAGGGACTCCTTCTCGATGTCGATCACCCGCCGCCCCGGCGGGTTCGGCTGCGGGTTGTCCGGCCAGTCGAAGTCGTCGAACACGCCGACGTACTCCGGCTCCGGCGCGGTTTCGCGGGCGGCTTCGGGCCCCGACTCGGTAACCGGCGCTTCGGCATCGGTCGAGGCGCTCATGTCGAGCAGGAACGCCGCCGCCACGTCCCGGTGCTGGCGGCGGCGGCTGGTGTAGACGGCGCCGTCCGGCGCGCAGCCGGCGCAACGGTCGACGCGGGCCTCGACCACCCGGTCGAGATCGAGTTCCTCGCCCTCGATCAGACGCCTCATGCGGCGAAACTCCTCTGGCTTGAGCAGTTCGAACTGCCTGCGGACACGGCGCAGCAGGACGGCATGGCGGCGCCGCGTCTGGTCGACGAACCGGTCGGCCGGCGCCTCCTCGCCGCTCGCCGGCGCCGTTGCCGCCGGCAACTCGAGCGCCTTCTCCCGCAGGTGGCACCAGCGTCGACGCCAGGAGGCCAGCTCGTGGTCCCACTCGTCGTAGAACCAGACCCGTTCCCGGTCGAGGCCGGCCTCGGCCAGCTCCCGCTCGAGCCGCCTGGACAGCTCCTCGAGGCGTGCCGTCAGTTCGTCGGGATCGAGTTCGGCCGGGGCCGCTTCACCGGGGCCTTCCCGGGCCTCGACCGTTCCCGTCGCGTCGATGTCGGTCAGCGGCAATCCGGCGGCGCCTGAGAGGTCACCGTCCTGGAGGCTGAGCACACCGAGCTCGTCGACCTGCAACTGGTCCATCAGGGCGGCGGCCGCAGGTCCCGGTTCCACGTCGTCGCGCAGTTCGACCTCGGTGGCAAGCTCCTGCCATTCCTGGCGCAGCTCGACCCGCTCCGGTGCGGGATCCCCGTGGTGTGCGGGCGCCGGCAGGTCGAGCGGCCGGGGCTCCGGCTCGCGGCCCGGATCCGCTCCGCGACCTGCCGCGGGACGGGCGTCTGTCGTCGAAGCGGACCCGGCAAGGCGGCTGGCCGTCGGCCGCAGCGCCGCCAGGGCGGGATAGAGCGCGCGCACGGCGCGCAGGGTGTGATCGACGGTGGCGCCGGAGGTCAGCAGGGCTGCCGCCTTCTCGAATCGGACGCCGGCAGCTTCGTTCCGGGAGCGCCGGCCGGCACCACGGCGCCCCGGCAGCTCCTCCGCCGATACCGGCGCCAGGCCGGCCGCGGCCGCCGTCAGCAGTGACCGCTGCTCCCGCAGCAGGGTCCGCGCGAGGTCGGACAGGGCCTCCTCGCGGGTCGGCCGCCGAATCCGCGGACCCGACGCTGAAGCCGGCGGCGAACCGAGCGCGTCGTCGATCAGCCGCGCGAGGTCCCGGTGCACGCCCCGGAACGCCCGGGCCAGGGCGGCATCGATGCGCGCCCCCTCGAGCCGCGCGAAGAGAGCGCGGGCGAGCGCGGGCTCGTCGAACCCGGCGAAGAAATCGGCAAACCGGACCGGACCCCGCCGGTAGGTGCCGAACAGCACGCCGCCCAACTGATGCAGCACCGCCATCCGGTACACCATGAAATTGCCGGCGCTGTCCGCGAACCGGCCGATCCGCTCCGGCAGATAGAAGGACGCGCCGTCCGTCGTCGGCCGACCCGCCGCCGCGGCGCCTTCCAGATCGAGATGGCCGGTGCGGGGCGGGTTCCCGCCGGTCAGATCGGCGAGCGGCCGCACCTCCGCGGGCCGCGCCAGCATCGCCTCGACGTAGATCTCGAGGACGCGGGCGACATCGTCGAGTGCGACGGCAGTCAAGGCAGGAGGGTCGACGCCACCTCGGTCACCGCCCGCTGGACCTCGTCGTCGTCGGTGACCGCCCGGCAGATCGCGGCGAGGCATGCCTCGCGCACACCGATGCCGCCGGCGATCAACTGCGCCGTGTAGATCAGCAGCCGGGTGCTGACGCCTTCGTCGAAGCCGCGGTGATGGAGGTTGCGCACGCGCGTGCCGAGCTCGGCGAGGTCACGCGCCAGCGCGGCGTCGATCCCCGCTTCGCGCGCGATGATCTCGGCCTCGACCCCGGGCGGGGGGTAGTCGAACTCGAGCGCGACGAACCGCTGGCGGGTGCTCGGCTTCAGGTCCTTGGCGACGCTCTGGTAGCCCGGGTTGTAGGACAGCACGAGCAGGAAGTCGGGATGGGCGGGCAGGATCTCGCCGCGCTTCTCGATCGGCAGGATGCGGCGATGGTCGGTCAGCGCGTGGATCAGGACCGTCGTGTCCTTGCGCGCCTCGACGATCTCGTCGAGATAGCAGATCGATCCGTCCCGCACGGCACGGGTCAGCGGACCGTCCATCCACACCGTGTCGTCGCCTTCGAGCAGGTAGCGGCCGACCAGATCCGTCGCCGTCAGATCCTCGTGGCAGGCGACCGTGACCAGGGGTGTCTCGATGCGGGAGCGCACCCCGGCCTCGCCGCCGCGGTACAGCCGATGCGTCATGTGCTCGAGGAACCGCGTCTTGCCGCAGCCCGTCGGCCCCTTCAGCAGCACCGGCATCCGCGCCCGATGTGCGGCGAGGAACAGCTCCACCTCGTTGCCGACCGGCAGGTAGTACGGCGCCTCGGACACGGTCTGCGGCGCCGCCGCTGGCAGGGGCTGGGTCATCGCCCGGCGTCGGCCCTGGCAGCCCGTGGCCGAAGTCGCGCTGCATTCGAACGGCCATGCATCCCGTCCGGCTGCGTTGCTCTTCGCTTACATATACCCAATATGCTCACTCATAGCGCCTTGCCGGACGGGCGCCTGACCGCTCTCGGTGCGACACGCGACTTCGGCCACGGGCTGCCAGATCAGCAGCGGTCGATCGCGCGGGCGAGCGCGAAGTCCTTCTCCGTCACGCCGCCGGCCGAGTGGGTGCTCAAGGTCAGGCGGACCCGGTTGTAGCGGATGTCGATGTCCGGGTGGTGGTCCGCGGCTTCCGCCAGCTCGGCGACGTAGTCGACGAAGCGCACCGCCGCCGGAAAGGTCGGGAAACCGTATTCCCGCGAGATCGAGGGGGCGTCCACGTCCGCCTCCCAGCCGCCCAGCTCCCGGCACCCGCTCCGCATTTCGTCCGCCGTCATCGCGCCCATCGCCCTGATACCTCCGGCGCGCGACACTAGCAGTCCGCGGCGCCTCGCGCGGCGGCCCCGCCCGAGCCGCCGGATCGGAAGTGGTACTGTCGGCAACCGATGAAGTTCGGCGTCTTCTACGAGCATCAGCTTCCCAAGCCATGGGGGCCGGATTCGGAGCACCGGCTGCTCCAGGACTCGCTGGAGCAGATCGAGCTTGCCGACCGGCTTGGCTACGACTGCGCCTGGGAAGTGGAGCATCACTTCCTGGAGGAGTACTCCCACAGCTCGGCGCCCGAGGTGTTCCTGGCCGCGGCGTCGCAACGCACGAAGAACATCCGTCTCGGCCACGGCATCGTCCAGTTGACGACGAACCACCCGGCGCGGGTCGCCGAACGCGTGTCGACCCTCGACCTGGTCTCGAACGGCCGCGTCGAACTCGGGCTCGGCGAGGGCTCGAGCGTCACCGAGCTCCACCCCTTCGGCCGCAGCTTCCGCGACAAGCGGATCGTCTGGGAGGAGGCCGTCCAGGCCTGCCTGCCGATGTTCTGGAACGAGGGCTGGGAGTACCACGGCCACTACTTCGACTTCCCGCTGCGGAACGTGATTCCGAAGCCTCTGCAGCGGCCGCACCCGCCGCTGTGGGTCGCCTGCTCGCAGCTCGACACGATCCGCTACGCCGCCCACCGCGGCATGGGCGCCCTGTGCTTCAAGTTCGCGGACCTCGACTCCGCCCGCGCCTGGGTGAACGCGTACTACAACACGTTCGTCGGCGACCAGCGCAAGCTCTGCGACTACCAGGCGAACCCCAACCTGGCGACGGTCAGCGGCTTCATGTGCGCGCCGACCGACGAGGAGGCGCAACGGAAGGCCGACGGCTGGACCTTCTTCCAGTTCGCGCTCCAGCTCTACAACAGGGAAGGGCCGTTCGAGCCCGGCACGAACGATTTCTGGCAGCGCTACCAGGAGTGGAAGCAGACGCCGGCGGGCCGCAAGCGATCGGACAGCGAACTGATCGGCTCGCCGGAGACCATCCGCGAGCGCCTGCGGGAGCTGGAGCGGGCCCGCGTCGACCAGGTCATCCTGCTGAACCAGGCCGGCAAGAACACCCACGAGGACATCATGAGCAGCCTGGAGCTGTTCGCCCGCGAGGTGATGCCCGAGTTCCAGGCCCGTGACGACGAGCAGCAGGAATGGAAGCGGGCGGTCCTCGCCGGCGAAATCCGGCTCGACGAGATCGACACGGAGCCGTTCAACGCGACCGCCCGCCTGAAGCCCAGCCTGCCGCCGTCCGAGGAAGCGCTGGCCGCGGCCAGCAGGTGGCGCGACGCGAACTGATGCGGACGCCATCGGCGCAACCGAATCGACACATCTGCGTAGTCAGTTACGACCTGAACACGACCCAGCCAGGAGATCACCGAACATGTCATCCCCCTTCCGGTTCCTGCCGAGCCGCACCGCGGCCTGCTTCGTCGGCGTCGCCCTGCTTCTGATCCTGACCGGCGGCTGCGGCAGCGCCTACAACGCGCAGGCGACGACGGACGGCGCCAGCGACCGCGCCGCTACCGGCGCCGCACCTCCCGCCGAGGCGCCCGCCGCGGCCCACAGCGATCCTTCGAGCCCCGAAGCGATCATCGCCCGCTACATCGAGGCGGTCGGCGGAGAGGCGGCACTCCGCGCCCATACGTCGATGACGACAAAGGGCGCCTTCGAGATGCCGGCAATGGGCGCGTCCGGAGAGGCGATCCTGTATCAGATGGCTCCCGACAAGCTGGTCGCCATCATCACCATTCCCGGCATGGGTGAAAGCGTCCAGGGTTACAACGGAGAGATCGGCTGGGCGGAGGACATGATGCAGGGACCGCGCCTGCTGGACGGTGACATGCTTGAACAGGAGAGGCGCGGAGCCCGCTTCCATGCCGAACTGGAGTATCCGGACCTCTTCCCGGAACGGACGACAGCCGGAGAGGTGGAATGGGACGGCCAGGCCGCCTGGCAGCTTGACCTCGTCGACGCCAAGGGGAACGAAGAGTCGCATTTCTTCGCCCAGGACAGCAACCTTCTTATCGGCGTCGAGTCGACCACGTCGACCGAGATGGGAACGATGGATGCAGCCACCACCCTGAGCGACTACCAGGAATTCGGCGGCATCCAGCTCCCCACGGTGATGAACATGAGCCTCTCAATGGGAGTGGAATTCACGATCACGACCGAGTCCGTGACCTTCGACGACGTCGACCCGAGCGTCTTCGAGCCGTCCGACGCGATCAAGGCGCTGCTGCCGGAATAGCGGCGGCGAATGCCGCGCCGCATTCGAGCGGCCATGCACTCCGTCCGGCCGCGCTGCCCTTCGGTCGAGGTCGGCCCGATACGCTCTCCCATCGTGTCTGACCGGACGGACGCCCGGTCGATCCCGGTGCGACACGTACGCGCACCGCGGACCGCCAGGCAGTCGACCCGCTCGAACCGGATCTCTGCTGGAGGCAGCCGGACCGTGGCGGCCGCATCGGCCCTGCTCGCGGCGAGCGTTCTGCTGGGCGCCGCCGCCACGCCCGGCGGCGCCCAGAGCAGCCGCAGGCCGCAGGCTCGGCTGGCGGACATCCACGAGCGGTGGTTCGCCGAGGCGGAACCGCTCCTCACCGAGGAGGAGGCCGGGGCCTTCGAGCGGCTTGCAGGCCCCGGCGCCCGCGAGCGCTTTCTCCGGGCCTTCTGGCAGGCCCGCCCGCCGCGCCTGCTCGAGCGCTGGCGGGAGAACCGCGAAGCCCGCGACCAGTTGAGAGAGCGGTCGCCCGCCATGGAGCGCGCCGTGCTGCTGGCCGGCAAGCCGGCGTTCCGCCAGACGGTCGAGCCCTGCGAGTCGACGCTGCGCCGGATCGAGATCTGGACCTGGGACGGCTGGCGGCTCGAGCACCAGCTCAGCCGCGCGCCGCCGCCGGGCGAGGACGAGGTCGTGCTCGTGTTCGTCCAGCAGGTGAACTTCGATCCGCGGTCCGCACGCCTGTGGGCGCCGGGCGCCGGCGTCGACCTGACCTTCGCCCACGACCCGACGGAGGGCCGGAAGGAGGGCCGCGCGACGCCGCCGGCCGGCGCGTTGCGGGTTCTCGACCAGGCCGCGCGACGACGCTGCCTGACGCCGGCCGAGCGGCGCCGCCTGGAGCGGCGGCTGGAGCAGGCGGTAGACTGGCCGGAGTTCATCGAGCGACTGGGGTGGACCGCCGGCGCTCGCGACAGCGCCACCAGACCGGCCGACTGGATCGAGCGCTTCCTGCGGGTCGAGGCCGTGCTCGACCCGGGCTCGATGGCGGTGCCGGGCGTGTCACTCGACTTCGACGCCCTGGGCAGCGAGAACCGGCGCACCACGATTCGCGGCCGCCTGCTTCTGCCGGCCGAACATCTGACCGTCGGCGGCGGCCAGATCCTGGACCGCGTCACGATCACCGGCGACATCTTTCTCGGCCGCCGCCTTGCGGATTCCTTCGTCGTCACCCACCACGTGACCGGCGGCGTTCCGATCGACCAGGACACAGCGGGCGCGTCCGATGTCGCCCTCGACTTCTACCGGCGCCTGCCGCCCGGCGCCTACCGGATCGAGCTGCGAGCCGAGGATCGCCTCGGGCGCGGCCTGCTCCGGACGAGCCGCAGCCTGACCGTGCCGACACTCGATCGGCCCCCCGCCCTGCCGAACCTCGCGCTCCTGAGCCGCCGCGAGACGATCGTGCTGAACCAGTTGCCGAGCGTCGAGCTGCTGGCGCCCGAGAGCCGCGTGCTCGGTTCGACCTTCAGCGCCCGGATAGCCGCCACTCCCGGCATCGCCGGTGTCACCTTCCTGCGCGACGGCAGGACGGTCGCAACCGCCGACGCTCCTCCCTTCGTCCGGACCCTCGACCTGCCGGCCCGGCGCCACCGGATCGAGGTCCGGGGACACGACGCCCAGGGAGCGCTCGTGGCCCGTCATGCGCTGGACATCGAACGGGAGGAGCGCCCCTTCTCGGTCGCCCTCGAGCGCCCGGAACCGGCCCTCGCCGCGCAGGCGCTCGACCTGTCCGTGCGGGTCGACGTCCCGGCCGGCCGCGAGCTCGACCGCGTCGATTGCTATCAGGACGCCGCACTTCTAGACAGCATGGCGATACCGCCCTTCCGCTGCCGGGTTCCCGCCGGTCTCCGGCTTCCGCTCAGCTTCGTGCGCGCCGCCGCCACGCTCCGTTCCGGCGAGCAGGTCGAGGACATCGCCTTCCTCGGTTCCGACGCGCCAGAGCAGATCGACGTGCGTCTCGTCGATCTCCTGGTTTCGGTCGGCGGCCCGCGGACCGGACCGGCGACCGGCCTGGGCGCCGCCGACTTCCGCGTTCTGCACCGGGGCGTCGAGGCGCCGATCCGCGAGGTTCGCAGCCTCACCGACCGACCGCTGACCGTGGCCCTGCTGATGGACATCTCAAGCTCCATGGGCCGCGGCGTCCGCGTCGCGGCGGCCAGCGCGCAGCGTTTCTTCGAGAGCATCCTGACCGCGCGCGACACCGCCAGTCTGATCGTGTTCAACCACGACCTCGACCGTCTCGCGCCGTTCTCCGGCGACCCGCGGCGGCTCCGCTACGCCGCCGAAGGACTGCGCGCCTGGGGCGCCACCCGGCTCCACGACGGAATCGCCTACGCCGTCTCGTCCTTCGCCGGCCGCCCGGACCGCCGCGCCCTGGTCGTGCTCAGCGACGGCGCCGACACGGACAGCAATCTCGACTTCGAGCGCGTGCTGGCGCAGGTCGAATCGGGCGGCGTCGTGGTCTATCCGATCGCCCTGAGGGTCCGGGACCCGGCGACCACCCGGGCCCTTCAACACCTGGCCGAGACCACGGGCGGGCGCTCCTACACGGCTGCCTCGGTGGAGGACCTCGACGGCATCTACCGGGAGATCGAGACCGCCCTTCGCTCCCAGTACCTGATCGCCTTCGCACCGCCGCCCGGCGTCGGGGCGCAGGCCGACGGGCTGCGGGACATCCGGGTCGAGGTGTCGGGAGCGGGGCTCGAGGTGACCGGCGTGCGCAGTCGGGGCAGGTAGGGACGCCCGCAAGGCCGCGGGCGTCGGACGGCAGCCGATTCCGGGCGCGTAGACTGCCGGCATGACCGGGGCGCGAGGGGCTGGCAGCCGGTGGGCGGCGATCGAGCGCTCGCTGATCCGGCCGGGGCGCGATGCCGGGGGCGACGCGGGATTCTGGCTCTTCGCGGGCCACCTCGTCACCACGTTCGGCATTGCCCTGTCGAACATCCTGCTCTTCTTCACCGTGATCCGGGCGGCCGTCCGGCGGCGGCAACTCCACCTCGCGGCGGACGACCACGAGCGATGGAGGCGGCGCCGGATCCTGCTGCCGCTGGGCGCGTACGCAGGCTGCTTCCTGCTCTCGGCAGCTCTCTCCTTCGATCCGGCGACGAGCCTCCGGGAAATCACCAAGCTCTGTTCGCTGCTGACCCTGCCGCTGGCGCTGCTGCTCGTCCGCGGCGAGCGCCAGGTGCGCCTCGTGGTCGGGCTGCTGGTCGGCGTCTCGGCCGCCCTTGCCCTCCACGGCCTTGCCCAGTTCGCCTTCACCGATCTCGGCCCCCTGCACCAGCGGATCCCCGGGCCGTTCTCGCACTACATGACCTTCTCCGGCGTCCTCCTGGTCGGCATCGCCCTGATCGCGGGCCGCCTGAGCCGTGCCGGCGGCTGGCGCTCGCAGATCCACTGGGCCGGCCTCGCCCTGGTCGGCGCCGCGCTCGTTCTGACCCTGACCCGCAGCGCCTGGCTCGGCGCCCTGGCCCTCGGCGTCACCGCAACGGCGCTCCAGCCGCGGCGCGTCTTCATCGGCTGCGCTGCCGCGGTCGTGCTGACCGGCGCGGCGCTGGCCGCGGCGGCGCCGACCTTCTGGCCGGCGTACTGGGAACGGGCCGTGTCGACGATCGACATCCGCAACCCCTCGAACTACGACCGGCTGTGCATGCTGTGGGCAGGCGGCCGGATGATCGCCGACCGCCCGATCACGGGCATCGGCCCGGCGATGGTCCGCGAGTGGTACCCGGCCTACCGCCACCCGGACTCGGTACGGCCGCGGGTGAAGCACCTGCACAACACCTTCGTCCACATGGCCGCGAGCCGGGGTCTGCCCTCGTTGCTCAGCTACCTGTGGCTGATGGCAGCAGCGGCGGCGACGGCGGTCGAGAGCTATCGGCGCGAAGGCGGGCGAGCCGGACCACGGGCGGATCTCCACCTGGGCGTCCTGTTCGCCCTCCTGGCGCTGAACGTCGCCGGTCTGTTCGAGGCGAACTGGCGCGACACCGAGATCCAGCGCTGGATCCTGTTCCTGCTTGCAGTGCCCTTCTGTCTGCCGCCCCCGAAGGAGGCGCCGGCGTGAATGCCGCCACGATGCGCGCCGCCGTGTACCGGGGACCGGGGAAGGTGACGCTCGCGAGCCGGCGGCTGCCCGAGCCCGGCCCCGGTGAAGTGCGGGTCCGGATCACTGCCTGCGGGCTCTGCGGCACGGACCTCCATCTGGTCCGCAGCCCGAAGCCGATCATCGAGCCGGGCACGACGATGGGCCACGAGATGGCGGGCGTCGTCGACGCCGCGGGTGCGGGCGTCGCGGGCTTCGGGAGCGGCGACCCGGTCGCCATCGAGCCGCTTGCCGCCTGCGGCCGCTGCCGCATGTGCCGCGAAGGCAGGGACTCGATCTGCCGGCAGCTCGAAGTCCACGGGCTCCACCGCCCCGGCGGCTTCGCCGACGCGGTCGTGGTTCCGGCGCACCGCCTGTACCCCGTGCCGGACGACCTGCCCCCGGCCCTGGCAGTGCTCGCCGAACCGTTCGCCGTGGCGGTGCACGGCCTGCGGCTGGCCGGGGTCAGGGCGGCCAGACCACCGGAGCGCCTGCTCATCCTGGGCGCCGGCGCCATCGGGCTGGCGGTGGCGGCGGTCGCCGGCGCCTGGGCCTTCGAGGACATCGCGATCACCGCCCGTCACGACCACCAGGCACGGCTCGCGGCCAGGCTCGGCGTTCATCGCACGATCGACGCGGCGGCGGCCGGCGGCCTCGACCGTTTCGACGCCGACCTGGTGATCGAGACGGTGGGCGGCAGCGCGGACACGATGACATCCGCCGCCGCGGCACTCGCTCCGGGCGGCACGATCGGTGTCCTCGGCGTCTTCACCGCCCCGCTGCGCCTCGACCCCCTGGCCCTGCTGGGCAAGGAGGCCCGCGTGCAGTGGTCGAACTGCTACTCCCGGCGCCCCGGCGAGGAGGACTTCGCCGAAGCGCTGCGCATCCTCGCTGCCGGCGCCGGCGCGTACCGCGACCTGCTGACCCACAAGGTTCCCCTCGACGAGATCGAGAGGGCGTTCGACATCGCCGGCGACAAGCGCTCCGGCGCGGTCAAGGTCTCCGTGATCCCCTGACCGGCAACCGACGGAAGCTCCGGCGCCTGCCCAACCCTAACGCGGGAAGCCGGGAAGGCCGGAGCAGTCCGTCGCTTCGCCGTTCACCGTGCAGGCGCAGTCGCCGTCATCGCAGTCGATCGCGACCTCGCACTCGGCCGCGTCGCCGCAGGCTGTGGCCGCGAAGTCGAAGGAGCTGCCGTCGCCGAGATCGACCGTGCAGTCCTCCCCGTCGTCGCAGTCGACCGTGACTGCGATGACATCGGCGGCGTCCGAACCCGCCATCGCCGGACGACGCCGCTGGCGCTCCTCGAGGGCGGCCTCCAGGTGCTGCATCCTGCCGTCGCGCCAGACCTCGAGGACGACCGTGTCCCCGTCCTCGCGGCCGCGGATCTCGCGGGCCAGGGCCGAGGCCGAATCGATCGGTTCCGTGTCGACCGCGGTCACGATGTCACCGACCTCGAGACCGGCCCGGAACGCCGGACTGCCATCGACCACCTTGCCGATCAGGACTCCCGCGTCCTCCGGCACGCCGAAGTGGACGCGGAGGTCGGAGGTCAGATCGGAGAGGTCGACGCCGAGAAACGCGCCCCGACCATGCCGGCCGTGCAGCCCGTGCCGGCCGTGCAGCGGCAGCCCCGATTCCCCGAGCCGCCGAACGACACGGTGCACTCTGCGCAGAACCGCCTCGTCCGCCTCTCCGCCGCCCTCCACGTCTTCGATCAGGACGACCCGGTGGCCGCTGCCCTCGAGGATCCGGACGTCGTCCGCGGAGACCCACTCTTCGTCGTCACCGTCGAGCAACCGGACATCGCCGTCCTCGCCGACGAAGACCACTTGCCGGGACCGCTCTTCGCAGTCCTCGCCGTCGGCGCACTTGACTATCTTCTTGATCTTGATCCTGCGGACCTGCTTCTCTTCGTCCTCCGCAGCCAGAGCTGGCGCCGCCAGCGCCAGCGACAGAGCGAGAACGAACCAGACCTTCATTCGTGACATGACTCCACCCTTTCTTCCGTTCGCCATGGATTCGAGTGCGCAACGCCGCAACCCGAGCGTGCGTTCGTAACAGAAACGCCTCCGCAGCCGATCCGTTCCCGATGAGAGCACCGGCAAGTCAGGGATCCTGAAGCACCGACCGTACCGTCCGCAGATCTTCCAGCGCCGCCCTGGCCATCGCGCCGGAATCGCGCGCGACTTCGACGAACCGGAACCCCTGGGCGATCCGCCGCGGCGCCTCCTTGACCGTCCCGGCGATGCCGGCGAACACGCCGTGCCGGCGGCACCCGTCCAGGATCGCCTCGAGCGCTGCGACGAAGGCCGGATCGTCGTGGTCCGGCGCCGGCCTGAGTCCCAGCGACACGCCGAGATCGCCGGGGCCGACATAGGTGCCGTCGACGCCGGGAACCGACAGGATGTCGTCCAGGTTGTCGAGCGCCTGCTTCGTCTCGATCATCGGCATGCACAGGATCTGCTCGTTGGCCTCCTCGAAGTAGCTCCCGCCATGGAGAAGGCCGGCCCGGAACGGACCGAAGCTGCGCATTCCCCGAGGCGGATACCGGCAGGCGGCCGCGGCGGCTTCCGCCTCGGCGCGGTTGTTCACCATCGGAACGATGATCCCGTGGGCGCCGGCGTCCAGCATCCTGCCGATGATCCCGGGCTCGTTCCACGGCACCCGGACAATCGGCGTCGTGTCGGACGCCGTCATCGCCTGCAGCATCCCTGTGGCGCGCTGGTAGTCGATCAGCCCGTGCTGCATGTCGATCGTCGCCCAGTCGAAACCGAGGCGGGACATCAGCTCGGCGCTGTGGGTATCCGGCAACGCCAGCCAGGCGCCGAGCACCGGCGCCCCGTTGGCCATCCTGTCCCGCAGTCGGTTCGTCATCGGCATCGCGTCAACCCCTTCCTCGTCCTGCGGTCAGGGAACGAACGACTCGTCCGGCTGGAGCGACCCCGCGAAGCCAGCGAGCAGATCCGCGGCGTGATCCATGTCGTCGAGCGAGACCGTCTCGACCGCACTGTGCATGTAGCGGTTCGGGATGCTGACCAGTCCGGTCGCCACGCCGGCGCGGGTGGTCTGGATCGTGTTCGCATCGTTCGGCGCCGCCCGGCCCAGGGCCGCCAACTGGAAGGGCGCCTTTTCCGCTTCCGCGACGGCTTCCAGGCGGTCGCTGACCTTCGGGTTCATGTTCGGGCCGCGGACGATGACCGGGCCGCCGCCCAGACGGACATCGCCCTCCTGGCGCTTGCTGATCGTCGGGCAGTCCGTGGCGTGGGTGACGTCGACGGCAACGCCGACATCGGGGTCGACACCGTGAGTGCTGGTGCGCGCGCCGCGCAGACCGATCTCCTCGCAGACCGTCGACACCGCGTACACCGCCACCGCGGGCTTGCGGCGGACGACGCGTCGAAGCGCCTCGACAACCACCCAGAGGCCGGTCGTGTTGTCCATCTTCGGGGCGTTCGCCAGTCCGTTGCGCAGCTCCCGGAAGCCGAGGTCGAGCGTCACCGGGTCGCCGACCCGCACCACCGTGCGCGCGTCGTCGCCGTCGGTCGCACCGATGTCGAGCCAGAGGTTCTCCATCTTCACCGCCCGGCGGCGCTCTTCGGTCTCGAGCAGGTGGATCGGCTTGCGGGCGATGACCGCGGGCACCGGTCCGTCCTTCGCCCACACCGTCATCCGCTGACCGATGAGCTGCTGCGGATCCCAGCCGCCGATCGGCTGCACCCACAGGAACCCCTTGTCGTCGATGTAGCTGACCAGCAACCCGATCTGGTCGCAGTGACCGGCGAAGAGGACCTTCCGGCCCTCGGGCTTCTCGCCGGCCGCGACGTTGACGGCCGCGATGACGTTGCCGTGGACATCGGTCGTCACGCTGTCCGCGAACCTGCCGGCATAGGCGCGGACGACCTCCTGCACCGGCTCCTCGCGCCCCGAGGGACTGGGCGCCTCCAGCAGATCGATGAAGAACTTCCGGGCCGTCCTGTTCACGTGCTGCTCCAACTGTTCGAGGCCGCAGCCGGAGTTCTCGCGTCGATGCCGATGAGGCTCTGCTTCCGGTCTGTGCTGTTCACTCTGTCTCCAGGGGCTTGGGCCGAGCGGGCTCGGCCGAACGACGTCGGCGCCGCACCGAACCGGTGAAGCGCCCGCCCGGCAGGGCACGGCGACGGAGCATATCCGCGCCGCGGCCGAACCGCCGGCCCGGCGCACACTGCGGCGCCGGGCCGAGTACGCAGCCTGCGGAGCGGCAACGGTCCGGCGGTGGAAACCCGGACTCTCAGCGTCCCCTGCGGCGCTGCCTGCTGCTGTAGGCCCGGAGGGCGCGCAGAAGGTCGATCTTGCGCAGGGCCGGCCAGTGGGTGTCGCAGAAGTAGTACTCGGAGTAGGTGCTCTGCCAGAGCAGGAAGCCGCTCAGGCGGATCTCGCCGCTGGTGCGGAGGATCAGGTCGGGCTCCGGCTGGCCGGAGGTGTACAGGTAGCGCTCGATCGAGCCGGCGCCGAACTCGTCGGCAACCTGATCGAGCGACTTGCCGATCGCCGCGCTGTCGAGCAGGTAGTTGCGAAACGCGCTGGCGATCTCCTCGCGGCCGCCGTAGGCCATTGCGATGTTGAGACGGTAGCGGTCGTAGCCGCCGGTGGCCGCCTCCGCCTCCCGGATCGCGGTCCGCAAGCTCTCCGGCAACAGCTCGATCTGGCCCAGAAACCGCACCCGGACCTGCTTGCGGTGGACATCGTCGTGATGCGTGAGTTCCCGCGTCTTCTCCTCGAACAGGTCGAACAGCGCCTGGACCTCGCCGGCGGACCGTTTGAGGTTGTCGAGGGACATGCTCCACACGGTGACCGTGGAGACCCGGGCCTCGTAGCACCAGTTCAGGACATCCCACAGCTTCTCGGCGCCCCGGAAATGGCCGGCGCCGACCGTGTCCAGCCCCTGCTCGCGCGCGTAGCGGCGGTTGCCGTCCATGATCAGCCCGATGTGCTCGGGCAACCGCCAGCTCTTCAGCTTGGACTCGAGCCGCCGCTCGTAGACGAAGTAGAACGGCCACTTGATCAGCGCCTTGACCCGCTGCCAGAGCTCGGCCGCCGCGGCCGTCCCCCGCACCGGAACGGCGTCGGTCCCGACCGAATCGAAGACGTTCATCGCGGATCGGCGGCGTTGCCGGCAGGCGGCCGCCGCCGGCCCGCCCTCTGGCCAGCCTGGCAAGACCTCGTTGTGCTGGCAGCCTTCACTTGCCTGTCGAATCGCCCCGCCGTCACTGGACACCGTTCGAGACCGCGCAGCCGATGGCGCCGCATGTCTGTCCCGGTCCGGGGTCGGATGATAGCCGTGAACTCCCGACCGGGCAGCTCGAGCAGCGGTATCTTGCGCGTCTTCCAGCAGCCGCTCCGCTATCGTCGCCCCAATGGCTGTCGTCATCGCCGGCGGCGGGGACATCGCGTACCTGCTGGCGTCCTCCCTGGCCCGCGCGGAGGACGTCTTCGTCATCCTGCCCACGGAAGCGGCCCGGCGGCGGTTCGAGCATCTGGACCTGCAGATCACGGTCGGACCGGCAGCCAGCCGCACGACGCTGCGGCAGGTTCATCTCTCGGACGATGACACGTTCATCGCCTGCGCCGGCTCCGACGAGCGGAACATCATCGCCTGCCTGGCGGCCCGCGGACGGGCAGGCGCGGCAACCTACTGCTTCATCTCGCAGGACGAGCACCACGACAGCTTCAGCGATCCCGAACAGGACACTCTCGGCGGAGCCATCGATCACCTGATCTGGCCGGAGCGTTCGCTGGCCCGCGAGATCTCGCGCATCGTGCTGGAGCCGCGGGCGCTCGACGTCGAGAACTTCCATCGCGGACGGGTGTGGCTGATGGAGTACCGGCTGCCGGCCGAGTCGCCGCTATGCGGGCAGACCCTGGCCCGGGCTCCCCTGCCGCAGAATTCCCTGGTCGTCAGCCGCGTCCGCAACGGCGAGCTCATCGTCCCGCGCGGGCAGGACGACCTGGAGGCGGGAGACAAGGTGCTGGTGATGGGCCGACGGACCCCGCTGCGCCAGATCGCGAAGCGCTTCTTCGCCGCCCCCGAAGCCCTCGTCCGCGCGGTGACGATCATCGGCGGCGGCCGGACCGGCCGGCTGCTCGCCCAGGACCTGACCAGCGGCCTGCGGCCGGAGGTGAAGATCATCGAGATCTCCCGCAACCGCTGCGAGGAGATCGCCAGCCAGGTCGGCCGGGCGATCGTCTTCCAGGGGGACGGCACCGACCTGAAGGTGCTCGAGCAAGTCGGCGTCGACCGCAGCGACGCCCTGGTCGCGCTGGCCGGCAACGACCAGACGAATCTGCTCTGCTCACTCATTGCCAAGCAGCTCGGCATCGCCAAGGTCGTCACCGGGGTCAGCAAGGAGTCCAGCAGCGCCCTCTTCGAGCGGGTCGGCATCGACGTCACCCTGAACGCGCGGGCAGCGGCGATCGCGGAGGTGCTGCACCAGATCCACGGGCCGCGCTTCGAGTACCGCGCCACGCTCGAGGACGGACTTGCCGAGGTGGTGGAAGTTCTCGTTCCGGACAGCTTCGAGACCACAACCCTGCGGGAGATGAAGATGCCTGTCGGCGTCATCGTCGGCGCGGTCCTGCGCCGGCTCGACACGATCGTGCCGGGCGGCAGCGACGAGGTGCGGCCCGGAGACCGCCTGCTCGTCGTGGCCACGGCGGAGGGCTCGGAGGCCCTGGGCGCCGCGTTCGGCCTGACGACGGACGCCCGCTGAAGGGGGGACGCCGGCTGTGCGCGTCTCCCTCGTTCTCCGCACCACGCTGGCCCTGGCCGGATGCTTCGGCGTCGTCCTGCTGGCGCCGGCGGTTGTCGAGGCCGTCTACGGCAACCGCCGCGGCGCCGCGGCCTTCCTCGGCGCCGCCGGTCTCGCGGTGCTGCTGGGGATCGCCTCGCGGACGCTGCCCGGACGCGGCATCGAGATGCGCAGGACGGAGGGCCTGGCGACGGTCGCGGCGTCCTGGCTGCTGCTGGTCGCCATCGGCGCGATCCCCTACGGCGCGCTGGGCTTCTCTCCCGACGACGCGCTGTTCGAGTCGATGTCCGGCCTGACCGGCACCGGCGCCACGATTCTGGACGACTTCGGGGCCGTCAGCCAGGGGGTCTTCCTGTGGCGCAGCCTCAGCGAGTGGGTCGGCAGCATGGGCATCATCGCTCTCTTCATCGCGGTTCTGCCCGCACTGGGCATCGCGGGCCGCCAGATGTTCTTCGCCGAGGCGCCAGGCCCCACCGAAGAGCGCCTGACGCCGAGAATCCGCAACACGGCGGTCGTCCTCTACTCGCTCTACGTTGCCCTCACGGTGCTCGAGACGGTCCTTCTCGTGCGCTGGGGCATGCCCTTCTTCGACGCGGTCTGCAACTCGCTCAGCACCGTGTCGGCGGGGGGGTTCTCGCCGCACCCCGACAGCATCGGGGGCTACGGGAGCAGCGCGGTCGAGTGGACCGTCATGGCCTTCATGCTCCTTGCCGGCGCCAACTACGCCTTCCAGTTCCAGGCCATCCGCGGCCGGCCCCTGACCCTGCTCCGGAGCGAGGAGTTCCGGCTCTACCTCGTCATCGTCGGCGCCGCGACGCTGCTCCTCGCCTGCACGCTGAAGACTCCCGACGTGTCCCTGTGGGAGTGGGTCACGACCGGAGCGACATCCGGCGACACCCTGCGGCGGGCGGGCTTCCAGGCGCTGGCGATCCTCACCACGACGGGATTCGCCACCGAGGACTTCACGCTCTGGGCGCCGGCAGGCCAGACCATCCTGCTGCTGCTGATGTTCTGCGGCGGCTGCGGCGGCTCCGCCGCCGGCGGGCCCAAGCTGGTACGACTCTGGCTCGTCGCGAAGTCGTCCCTGGGCGAGCTCTTCCGGACCGTCTATCCACGGGTCGTCCGCCCGCTTCATCTGGACGGCCGCAGGGTGCCCGCGGACGTGCTCCGCGCCGTCGTCTCCTTCCTGCTGCTCTACCTGCTGCTGTTCGCCGCCAGCGTCGGCCTGGTCGGTCTGTCAGGCGCCGACATGCCGACCGCGGTCACGGCCAGCATCGCCACCCTCGGCAACATCGGCCCGGGGCTGGGCGATGTCGGGCCGTTCGGCAGCTACGCCCACTTCTCCGCACCGATCAAGGTCTGGCTCTCGCTGAACATGTGGATCGGACGTCTGGAGATCGTCACCGTCCTCATCTTCCTTCACCCCGCCGCCTGGCGGGGCATCCGGTGGCGGTGACCGGTCCGTCCCTGTCGCCGAACTCCTGCTCCGGCGACGATACGGCGCATCGACGATCCGACAGGACGCCGCCGAACCGAGGCCCGCGCCGCGGCGTGACGGCACAGACCTGCATCGCCCGGAATCTCCGGCAGCGCCCTCCGGACCCTGCGCCGCGTCCGTGCCGGGCAGGTCGGAGCACCACACTCACGGACCGCCAATCCTCTGACGATTGGAAGGGCCTCAGCAAGGGCCTCAGCCCACCACCTTGCGGCGCCGCAGCTTGTCGATCTCGGCGGCGGTCATGCCCAGGCCGCCCAGCAGGTCGTCGACGCCCTCGCCCAGGGCCGGCGACGCCGCCGCCGGCGCGGGCGGCGTATCCGAGAACCGGGCGGCAGGGCGCGGCGCCCGCATGCGGCCGAGCTGGGGATGGTCGACCTCCCGCAGCAGCCCGTTGCCGACGACCTGGGGATCGGTCAGGACCTCGTTGCGGGACAGGATCGGCGCGCAGGGCACGTCCTCGGCCTCGAGCGCGGCGATCCACTCCGCCGACGTGCGCTGCTGCAGGACATCGCCGACCATGTCCAGCCGCGAATCGGCGTTCGAGATCCGGCCCGCTGCCGTTCGGTAGCGCTCATCCTCGAGCCACTCCAGGTGACCGGCAGCCCGCGCCATGCCCTCCCACTCGGCGTCCGAGATCGTGGACACGGTGATGTAGCCGTCGGCGGTCCGGTAGACCAGATCGCTGGTCGATCCGGGACGGCCGTGCGCCACCTCGCCGCCGACCAGGATCTGGCGCACGAAACCCTCGGGCCAGATGAAGGAGATCGTCGCGTCCAGCATCGCAAGCTCCAGGTGCTGGCCCTCGCCGGTCCGTTCGCGGGCAAGCAGCGCCGCGGTGATCGCCTGGGCCGCCGTCAGCCCCGTCACCTTGTCGGGGATGATCGTCCGCACCATCTTCGGCTCGCCGGTGGCGCGGTCGGCCTGGATGTCGGCGAGACCCGACAGGGCCTGGATGATCGGGTCGTACACCCGCTTCCGGGCGTACGGCCCGTCCGGCCCGAAGCCGCTGATCGACACGTAGACAAGCCGGCGGTTCAGCTCGCGCAGACGATCCGCGCCCAGCCCCAACCGGTCGACGACGCCAGGCCTGAAGTTCTGGACAAACACATCGGCAGCGCCGACGAGGTCAAGGAGGATCTCCATGCCGCGCTCGTTCTTCAGGTCGAGCACCAAGGATCGCTTGCCCCGGTTGATCGTCGCGAAGCTGGCGGTGACGCCGCCCCGCTGAGGCCCCAGCCGGCGCATGATGTCGCCGTCCGGCGGCGCCTCGACCTTGATGACCTCGGCGCCCTGATCCGCCAGCAGCATGGTCGCGATCGGCGCCGACACCATCGTCGCCAGCTCGATCACCCGAAAACCGTCAAGCGGGCCCATCGGCACGCAGCGTACCACCCCGCCCGCCCGGAGCGGCACGTCAGTCCTGTCCCATGAGATGAGCCTGAAGGGGCGCCGTCAATCCCACGAGAGATGAGCCTGAAGGGGTCGACGAGGTCACCTTCGGCGTCAGTTGCGGCGGTGTCGTCACCTCCGGAGAGGCGACGCCGAACAACGGCTTTGTAGCCGTGTATCTGGGCGGCGGCAACGGCCTCGCCTGCACCGCCGCAAACGGCGGCAAATTCGAGGTCCGCGGTCTGCAGGACGGCGGCTGGTACTGGATCACCGACGCGATGAACTCGGCGGTGGCGTCGCTGGTGGCGAAGGACGCTCTGGGCAACACGGCGGTGATGCCGACGGACCCCGGTTCGTCGGACATCACGCTGACGAAGATGGAGGGCGGCTCCTCGACCCTGGTGAAGCAGGCGAGCACCGGCCGCATCGGCATCCTGCACCACGTTCTCCCGGAACCGGTGATGGAAGTGGAGGAGATGCCGCACTGCATGCCGATGAAGTCGGGCACGAAGTGGGTCAGCAAGGAGACCGGCTGCCTGCTGGGCGACGGCAAGACGAAGATCGCGATGACGGCGACGGTGGCGAGCGGAGCGCACGCCGGGGCGGTGTACACGCTCAGTGGCGACACGGTGGAGCGGCCCGTCACCGGCACCATGAAGTCGGCATGGGTCTCTGGGGCAACGGCACGGGGCGCATCTCGACCTCGACCGTGTCAGAGGAGATCACTCAGGGCTGGGAGCCCTGCCCGGTCTCGCGACGACGAAGGCCTTCGACGCGGACTTCAAGGCAATGCCCTTGCGGGTCGGAGGGGAGAAGGTGGCGGCCACGACGACTCTCTCCAGCCTGGGTCTCGCAATGACCGAGACCGAGACGGACATGTTCGGCCCGGACAAGATCGTGGACGGGGCGCGAGGTGACAGCACAAAGGAGAAGGACGACGCTCTCATAGCAGAGAGAATGAAGAAGAACGCCGGCGACAACGACGCTGAGAACCGAGCAGGCACGCTGAACGATCCGCGTTTCGATCGAAACCCCACAGACCGCAATACAACAGACAAGGCCGCAATCCAGAACGCATTCGGTCAGTTGGTGGTGAACGGCAAGGCCACGGGGCCCATCACCTACTGCAAGCAGAAGCCCAGCTACCGGAGCACGACTGAAGACTGACCAGCAACTACGGCAGGTTCTCGGACAGAGACCTCGGAGACTGGATACTGGAGTTCGTGGCCGAAGACGACAGCGTTGTCCTCGTCAGCATGGAAAAAATCAAAGAACAAAGCGATACCGAGACCGCGAAGCTGTCTACGGAATACTGGGAAAGTCACCAGGGTTTCGTCAGATACTGGAACAGCTTGACGGGCACAACCAAGATCAAGACGTACCGCAAGTGGATAAAGAACCTGACGAAAACAGCGATCCAGACAGTAGAAATACCCGTTGTCGTGTGTGACACCACAAAGGGAGACAAGATCAAGATCTCGACTGAGCTCGCGATCAGCCCCTCCCCTGACCACTGCAGCACGAGCACCAACAAGTCGGTCGAGCTGGAGCTCTACGCTCCTCTTGCCGACACGAGGAAACGGAACATGAACGTGCGTCCGGTGATCGCGGCCAACGGGAAGGTCGGCAGCACGAACGTGGCCGCCAAGGAGATGCTGACCATCACGTGTCCGGCGACTTCGGCGAACCGGGGCCAGGAACTGCTGCCCGACAACGCCTGGAGTCCGTCCCGACGGTAACCAGGAAAGATCGGTCGCCGGCACAGCCGGCGCCCTGTTCACCGCCGCCTCCGGCGCCGTCCGGGGGCGGCGGTTTCCTTTTCAGAGCACCAGTGTGTCGGAAGCCGCCAGTCCGGCTACCGTGACTGCCGCCCTTGCTGACGACGGTGTCCCCGGGTCCCGGGCTCAGACGAGATGAGCTCCACTCCGGCGTCGAGTTCCTGTTCCAGGCGGCCGATGCAGTGAGAAGCGGACCTTGGGGCTGCCCGCGTCGGCGCCGGCTTCCCGGTGACCGGTCGGCGCGACCTGCTGGTCCGTTCCTGTCGCGGAGAGACGCCGGGAACGGCGTCAGTCCCGAGGGACCTGGCAGCAGGTTCGGATCGCCAGAGCCGGTGTAGGTAGCGCTTGCTGAAGATCGGCGCCCGGAAGGCGGCGCCATAGCTGCCGTGGACGCAGCCGTCGCCGCGAACCGCCGGACACGGTGACCCGATGACTGGTTGGACGACAAGCGGCGTCAGGAAGGCAAGCAGGAGGTCCTCGGCGAACCTGTTCCCCCGGCCTCTTGCCCCCCTGGCCGATCTGTGCAGCTTCTTCGGTCGCATCGAGGACCGCCTCGTCGCTCCAGGACTGCAACGTAGCGGTCGACACGCCGGCTTCGGCCGATTCCCCCATCCGGCGCCGGGCTCGACACCACGGTCACCGTCGCCAAAACCGTGCTCCCGGAATCGGCTCGTGGCGCCAAGGACAGAACAGGCGCCAGGGAAACGGAAAACCGCCGCCGGACGAAGCCGACGGCGGCGGTAAGGGAAATGCCGGCAGTGTGCCGGCGGCCTGCCCGGTCAGGCTACCTTCGGAACGGGCTCCAGGAGTTGTCGGGCAGCAGTTCCTGGCCCCGGTTGGCCGAGGTCGCCGGACACGTGATGGTCAGCATCTTGCTGGCCGCCACGTTCACGGACGGACTGCCGGCCTTGCCGTTGGCCGCGATGACCGGACGCACGTGCATGTTCCGTTGCTCCTCGTGTCGGCAAGAGGAGCGTAGAGCTCCAGCTTGACCGACTTGTTGGTGCTCGTCCCCGCAGTGGGAAGCGGAGAGGCCGATGGTCATGCTCTGGGTCGAGCTTGATCGTCTCCGTTTGTGGTGTCACACACGACAACGGGGAGGACTGTCTAGATCGCTGTTTTCAGCACCCGTTCTTTCGGTCCCCTATCCATGCGACGCGTCTTGATCTTGGTTGTGCCCGGGCTGTTCCAGTATCTGACGTTCCACTGGTGACCCACAGGCCAATTCAGACAATTTCGCGGTCTCGGTATCAGCAGTGGCGCTTTCGCCCGTGAAACCTGCTGACGAGGACACCGCTGTCGTCTTCGGTTTACGAATGACCTTGTATCCCATCTCCGAGGTCTTGTCCGAAGAGTATCCTGGTCAGCGTAGTTGCCTCTGGCTGCAGCAGAACCGATACGGAGGCCGTCTGCTTGAGCCGGTACCAGCCTTCGCACCATCCAACTCACTCTCTGAATGCAGTACTGATTGCCCTTGGTCTTTGCATTGCTCTGTGGGGTTTCATCGCCGCGGATCGTTCAAGCGTGCCTGCTCGGTTCTCGAGCGTCGTTAGTCGACGGCGTTGGATTCTTCACCCTCGTCTGCTATGAGAGCGTTGTCCTTCTCCTTTGTGGCTGTCCACCTCGCGCCCCGTCCACGATCTTGTCCTGGGCCGGCGTCCTTGGTCTCGGTCAGCGTAGCCCACGCGGCGAGGGTCGCGGTGCTCTTCTCTCCTGCGACCTCCGCGACCCTCACCATGAAGTCCGCATCGAGGGGCATCCTCGTCGTGACTCCGGGCAGGTTCTCCCAGCCCTTCTGGATGTCGGCCTCGGTGGTCGAGGTCGAGATGCGCCCCGTGCCGTTGCCCCAGAGACCCATGCCGACGGTCATGCTGCCGGTCGACGGCCGCTCCACCGTGTCGCCACCGAGCGTGTACACCGCCCCGGCGTGCGCTCCGCTCGCCACCGTCGCCGTCATCGCGATCTTCGTCTTGCCGTCGCCCAGCAGGCAGCCGGTCTCCTTGCTGACCCACTTCGTGCCCGACTTCATCGGCATGCAGTGCGGCATCTCCTCCACTTCCATCACCGGTTCCGGGAGAACGTGGTGCAGGATGCCGATGCGGCCGGTGCTCGCCTGCTTCACCAGGGTCGAGGAGCCGCCCTCCATCTTCGTCAGCGTGATGTCCGACGAACCGGGGTCCGTCGGCATCACCGCCGTGTTGCCCAGAGCGTCCTTCGCCACCAGCGACGCCACCGCCGAGTTCATCGCGTCGGTGATCCAGTACCAGCCGCCGTCCTGCAGACCGCGGACCTCGAATTTGCCGCCGTTTGCGGCGGTGCAGGCGAGGCCGTTGCCGCCGCCCAGATACACGGCTACAAGGCCGTTGTTCGGCTACACCTCCCGGGCGCATCACGACGTTCCTGTCGCGGGCTGTCGCAGGTCGCTCCGGAGACGCTCGACGACGTGCTGAATCCGGGTCATCGCGACCGGTCGCCGCACGGCGTGGTCGCGGGCGACGGCAGGACAGCGAGCGCTCGCTGGCGCCCTGAACATGGTCGCCTCGATCGCGTGCGGCATCGTCTCGCGCATCGCGAGCACGCGCCGCTGGCGGTCGCACTCGAACCGCAGCACTCCGTGCTCATGTTCGACAAGGCGATCGGCGCACGCGGCGACGATCGCCTCGGCGGCGGCGACGGCCTCCGGCGGCCGCGGCTCGCGGATCACGCGCGGCGTCGGCGGAACCACCGGCACGCCGTCTGCTTCGAGTCGCAAGGAGCGGCCGCGGTCGACGGCAGTGCCGCAGCACGTGCCGATGAGGTCCGGCACGAAACGGGTCAGCAAGGACACCACTGCCTGTTGGCCGACCCGGGTTCGTCGGGCATCACGCTCACGAAGCAGGAACAGCGAGCGCCCGCCGGCAGCGGCGTCCGAGCACGTCAACGGTCTGGTCTGCGGCCAGGAGGTCTGCAACGGCGACGCGACGTCGTAACCTCCGTGCAGTACGGACCTCGACCGAGAACCGTGTACGGCATCACATCACATCGCTGGAGCCGGAACGGGTGGCGGCGAGCGAACTGCTCGGTCTCGACGTACGGGGCTACCGGACATCGAGAGTCGGCAGCGTTACCCGCCAGCGCGATATCCGCTACGACGAGACGCACCGAGGAACCACATGTGGGCGGACCTGCTCCCGCCTGGTCCCGGCCGGGACTCGCGGTCGGCGGCCCGGCCGCGACCGCAACCGCGCGACGGAGGAACGCCTGCGCTGCAACTTCGGCCGCCTCGCGAACACCGTCACCTCGATCGTGCGTCCTCGACGGGCGCTCTCGACTACACCCCACAGGCGCACCGACACCTCGCCGCTCGACAGGGCGACGCGACAGGCGGCAAGAAACAGCTTCGGCTTAGCCGCCCGGCGCGACGCCGGCGGCCGACGCACCATTCCAGCCGCACTTGCACGCCACGCGGCCTCAAGCCGACGAAGGCAGCAGCCACCACCCGCCCGGGAGCGCGCGGCCCGCCGATGCACCGGACGACTCGGCGCGCCAGCCGATCAGATACTGCCGATCTCGATTCGGGCTGCGGCTCCCCGACCTCGCGCCACCGTCGCCGAAGTGACCGCAACGCCGAGGGCGCAGAGCGGCAGCGTTGCGCAGAAGGCAGCCCTGAATTCGTGACCGATCTGGAGGATGCTCCTGTCGTCCACCGGGCCGACGCGGACGGGCTCGCCGACCTGTGCACCGAGGGACGCCACCCGGATCAAGCTCGTACTGCGGGGAGCAGCGCGGTCCGCGTCCCGGCGGTGCGCCGGCGTCCACGGGGCTTGACTGCCCGCGCGTGTGGGGAGTAGGGTTCGCCCTCACAGGACCTCAGTCCCCCGAGGGGCTCTGGATTTCTTCTCCTGGAGGTGATGCGGCGACAGGCGAGACCTGCCGGCAGACGGTTTGCTGGCCGGTTGATTGAGACGGCAGCGGTGGGGGTCTTGTGACTCTCGCCATGTTGAGAAAACAAGGGGGGGGGGGGTGAACCTTGGATCCTTCGTTCCCGCAACGTTGTGCCGGCGCGTCCGCGCCGGCCAGAGGAGAAATGAGTTGAAGAACTATCTCATGTTCGCGCTGCTGCTCGGCGCGACGGTCGGCGCCGGCTTCGGCCAGTCGTTCGCCTGCCCGGAAGACGAGTGCCACGTGGCGCCGTACTTCATGGGCAGCGGCGGGTTCGTCGGCATGGCCGCTGAAGGGGTCGACGAGGTCACCTTCGGCGTCAGTTGCGGCGGTGTCGTCACCTCCGGAGAGGCGACGCCGAACAACGGCCTTGTAGCCGTGTATCTGGGCGGCGGCAACGGCCTCGCCTGCACCGCCGCAAACGGCGGCAAATTCGAGGTCCGCGGTCTGCAGGACGGCGGCTGGTACTGGATCACCGACGCGATGAACTCGGCGGTGGCGTCGCTGGTGGCGAAGGACGCTCTGGGCAACACGGCGGTGATGCCGACGGACCCCGGTTCGTCGGACATCACGCTGACGAAGATGGAGGGCGGCTCCTCGACCCTGGTGAAGCAGGCGAGCACCGGCCGCATCGGCATCCTGCACCACGTTCTCCCGGAACCGGTGATGGAAGTGGAGGAGATGCCGCACTGCATGCCGATGAAGTCGGGCACGAAGTGGGTCAGCAAGGAGACCGGCTGCCTGCTGGGCGACGGCAAGACGAAGATCGCGATGACGGCGACGGTGGCGAGCGGAGCGCACGCCGGGGCGGTGTACACGCTCAGCAGCGACACGGTGGAGAGGCCCGGCACCGGCACCCTGAAGATCGGCCTGGGGCTCTGGGGCAACGGCACCGGGCGCATCTCGACCTCAACCGTGTCAGAGGAGATCACTCAGGGCTGGGATGCCCTGCCCGGTCTCGCGACGACGAAGGCCTTCGACGCGGACTTCAAGGCAATGCCCTTGCGGGTCGGAGGGGAGAAGGTGGCGGCCACGACGACTCTCTCCAGCCTGGGTCTCGCAATGACCGAGACCGAGACGGACATGTTCGGCCCGGACAAGATCGTGGACGGGGCGCGAGGTGACAGCACAAAGGAGAAGGACGACGCTCTCATAGCAGAGAGAATGAAGAAGAACGCCGTCGACAACGACGCTGAGAACCGAGCAGGCACGCTGAACGATCCGCGTTTCGATCGAAACCCCACAGACCGCAATACAACAGACAAGGCCGCAATCCAGAACGCATTCGGTCAGTTGGTGGTGAACGGCAAGGCCACGGGGCCCATCACCTACTGCAAGCAGAAGCCCAGCTACCGGAGCACGACTGAAGACACCAGCAACTACGGCAGGTTCTCGGACAGAGACCTCGGAGACTGGATACTGGAGTTCGTGGCCGAAGACGACAGCGTTGTCCTCGTCAGCATGGAAAAAATCAAAGAACAAAGCGATACCGAGACCGCGAAGCTGTCTACGGAATACTGGGAAAGTCACCAGGGTTTCGTCAGATACTGGAACAGCTTGACGGGCACAACCAAGATCAAGACGTACCGCAAGTGGATAAAGAACCTGACGAAAACAGCGATCCAGACAGTAGAAATACCCGTTGTCGTGTGTGACACCACAAAGGGAGACAAGATCAAGATCTCGACTGAGCTCGCGATCAGCCCCTCCCCTGACCACTGCAGCACGAGCACCAACAAGTCGGTCGAGCTGGAGCTCTACGCTCCTCTTGCCGACACGAGGAAACGGAACATGAACGTGCGTCCGGTGATCGCGGCCAACGGGAAGGTCGGCAGCACGAACGTGGCCGCCAAGGAGATGCTGACCATCACGTGTCCGGCGACTTCGGCGAACCGGGGCCAGGAACTGCTGCCCGACAACGCCTGGAGTCCGTCCCGACGGTAACCAGGAAAGATCGGTCGCCGGCACAGCCGGCGCCCTGTTCACCGCCGCCTCCGGCGCCGTCCGGGGGCGGCGGTTTCCTTTTCAGAGCACCAGTGTGTCGGAAGCCGCCAGTCCGGCTACCGTGACTGCCGCCCTTGCTGACGACGGTGTCCCCGGGTCCCGGGCTCAGACGAGATGAGCTCCACTCCGGCGTCGAGTTCCTGTTCCAGGCGGCCGATGCAGTGAGAAGCGGACCTTGGGGCTGCCCGCGTCGGCGCCGGCTTCCCGGTGACCGGTCGGCGCGACCTGCTGGTCCGTTCCTGTCGCGGAGAGACGCCGGGAACGGCGTCAGTCCCGAGGGACCTGGCAGCAGGTTCGGATCGCCAGAGCCGGTGTAGGTAGCGCTTGCTGAAGATCGGCGCCCGGAAGGCGGCGCCATAGCTGCCGTGGACGCAGCCGTCGCCGCGAACCGCCGGACACGGTGACCCGATGACTGGTTGGACGACAAGCGGCGTCAGGAAGGCAAGCAGGAGGTCCTCGGCGAACCTGTTCCCCCGGCCTCTTGCCCCCCTGGCCGATCTGTGCAGCTTCTTCGGTCGCATCGAGGACCGCCTCGTCGCTCCAGGACTGCAACGTAGCGGTCGACACGCCGGCTTCGGCCGATTCCCCCATCCGGCGCCGGGCTCGACACCACGGTCACCGTCGCCAAAACCGTGCTCCCGGAATCGGCTCGTGGCGCCAAGGACAGAACAGGCGCCAGGGAAACGGAAAACCGCCGCCGGACGAAGCCGACGGCGGCGGTAAGGGAAATGCCGGCAGTGTGCCGGCGGCCTGCCCGGTCAGGCTACCTTCGGAACGGGCTCCAGGAGTTGTCGGGCAGCAGTTCCTGGCCCCGGTTGGCCGAGGTCGCCGGACACGTGATGGTCAGCATCTTGCTGGCCGCCACGTTCACGGACGGACTGCCGGCCTTGCCGTTGGCCGCGATGACCGGACGCACGTGCATGTTCCGGGTCCTCGTGTCGGCAAGAGGAGCGTAGAGCTCCAGCTTGACCGACTTGTTGGTGCTCGTCCCGCAGTGGGAAGCGGAGACGCCGATGGTCATGCCCTGGGTTAGCTTGATCGTCTCTTCGCTTTCCGTGGTCGCGCACTCGACCACGGGGACCGACTTGTAGACCTCGCCTTCAGCACTGTTAGTCTTTTCCCAGACGCGATGCGTCTTGATGGGTGCGGAGCTGTATTGCACGTTCCATGCAGTGACCCACCTGGACTGCTCTATATAAGTACGCTGCGGATGATAGACACGACTGGCGTCTTTCAGGACCTTGAGCTCTCCCGCTGTGGGTTCACTGAATGGAACCTTGACGATCCCGTTGGTCAAGGCGTTTATGAAGTTGGTGGCGTCGTCCCCAACGGCAGCACCCATGCCATACCTCTTCTCTGGAAGAACCGCCAGATCAGCAATGACCTCATGCTCTTTCTGCTTGCAGTACACGACCGGCCCAGTGGCTTTGCCATTCACTACCCTCTGACCCCAACCGTTCTCAAGCCTGCGGGTAGAAGTGTCGTCTGCGGCCCCCGCAGTAGCATAACCGGTCGGCTTGGCATTATTGACACCGCGCGGATCGCTCGTGTCGTTGGCCTTCGCCTTGACCAAGGCTGCCACTGCCGCCTCGGTCGGTCCGCCGCTGGGATAGGCGCCCTTGACGATGTTCGTGACCTTCTTCTTGCCGGCGTCCTTGGTCGTCAGTGTGACGCCCACATCGGCGAGGTCCGCGGTGCTCTTCTCTCCTGCGACCTCCGCGACCCTCACCATGAAGTCCGCATCGAGGGGCATCCTCGTCGTGACTCCGGGCAGGTTCTCCCAGCCCTTCTGGATGTCGGCCTCGGTGGTCGAGGTCGAGATGCGCCCCGTGCCGTTGCCCCAGAGACCCATGCCGACGGTCATGCTGCCGGTCGACGGCCGCTCCACCGTGTCGCCACCGAGCGTGTACACCGCCCCGGCGTGCGCTCCGCTCGCCACCGTCGCCGTCATCGCGATCTTCGTCTTGCCGTCGCCCAGCAGGCAGCCGGTCTCCTTGCTGACCCACTTCGTGCCCGACTTCATCGGCATGCAGTGCGGCATCTCCTCCACTTCCATCACCGGTTCCGGGAGAACGTGGTGCAGGATGCCGATGCGGCCGGTGCTCGCCTGCTTCACCAGGGTCGAGGAGCCGCCCTCCATCTTCGTCAGCGTGATGTCCGACGAACCGGGGTCCGTCGGCATCACCGCCGTGTTGCCCAGAGCGTCCTTCGCCACCAGCGACGCCACCGCCGAGTTCATCGCGTCGGTGATCCAGTACCAGCCGCCGTCCTGCAGACCGCGGACCTCGAATTTGCCGCCGTTTGCGGCGGTGCAGGCGAGGCCGTTGCCGCCGCCCAGATACACGGCTACAAGGCCGTTGTTCGGCTACACCTCCCGGGCGCATCACGACGTTCCTGTCGCGGGCTGTCGCAGGTCGCTCCGGAGACGCTCGACGACGTGCTGAATCCGGGTCATCGCGACCGGTCGCCGCACGGCGTGGTCGCGGGCGACGGCAGGACAGCGAGCGCTCGCTGGCGCCCTGAACATGGCCGCCTCGATCGCGTGCGGCATCGTCTCGCGCATCGCGAGCACGCGCCGCTGGCGGTCGCACTCGAACCGCAGCACTCCGTGCTCATGTTCGACAAGGTGATCGGCGCGCGCGGCGACGATCGCCTCGGCGGCGGCGACGGCCTCCGGCGTCCGCGGCTCGCGGATCATGCGCGGCGTCGGCAGAACCGCCGGCGCGCCGTCTGCTTCGAGTCGCACGGAACGTCGCGGTCGCCAGCGGCCTTCAGTGCGCCGAAGAATCACGCGACGGCGGTGCAGTTGGCGGCGTCGGTCACGCCACCGACTCCTTGCCGCGCGGCGCCCTCGCCGACGCGGCGCACGTACGCCGACACGTCAGCGTCGTCCGGCGGCACCGGAGCCTGAACTGCCAGACGCCGGCCGCGGAACGGCAGGGAGCACCAGGAACTCCACCAGGTGACTCCGCACGAGCGGGACCCGCTTGCGGGGGAACGTCTCGGCGTTCCTCTCGAGGGTGTAGGGACCGGCGCGCGCCGCCACACGGTTGTCGCAGTCCACCTGAATCCAGTGGTTGCCGGGACCGAGTCCCACCGCCTGGAAGAACCCGTCCAGGGCAACGCTCACGGTCGTCACCAGGTGGTCGACGCCGGTCGTCCAGAGCGACGGATCCGCAGTCGCGACGTGCACCACGCAACGCTCGCCCAGCACCCTTTCGCCCGGCGCCGCAGCGACGAAGCCGGCAAGACTGGCGCCGGGCGCCTGTTCATTCGGCGCCGCCTACGGCAGGGTCATCACCAGCGGCTTCTTGCGGGTGACGACGATCGTGTGCTCGAACTGGACCGTCGTCGTGCCCGGATCGTTCAGCAGGGTCCAGCCGTCCCTGCCGGTCGACGCCCGTTCCCGACCGTCGGTCAGGAACGGCTCGATCGTCAGCACCATGCCGTCGTGCAGCAGACGGCGGTCCTTCGGATCGTCGAAGCCGGGCACGAACTTCGGCTCTTCGTGGAGCGCGCGGCCGATGCCGTGCGAACCGAGGTTGCGGATCAGACCGAATCCGGCCCGGGTCGCCGTCTCCTCGATCGCGCGGCCGATGTTGCGCAGCGGGCGGCCGTGGCGTGCCTGCCGCAGCGCCGCACGCAGCGCCCGCCGGGTGGCCGAGACCATGCGCCGCCGCACGTCGCTCACCGGCGGCACCGGGTAGGCAGCGCCGGTATCGCTGAAGTAGCCGTCAAGTTCCAGGGACACATCGATGTGGACCAGATCGCCGGCCTCGATCCGCCGCGGGCCGGCGATGCCATGCGCCACCTCTTCGTTGACGCTGATGCAGGTGGCGGCGGGGAAATCGTAGGTCAGCTCGGGCGCCGAACGGGCGCCCAGGCTCTCCATGTACTCGCGGCCGATGAGGTCGAGTTCGGCGGTCGACATCCCCGGCGCAAGGGCCCTGCCCATCCGCGCCAGGCATCGGGCCGCGACCCTGCCCGCCCGGCGCAGGGCCTCCAGGTCCTCGCGGCCGCCGATCGTCATCGCCGCCCCGCACCCGAAGCGGATCGCGGGGCCGGAGCCGCCGGCAGCCGGCGGCGACAGCGCGGGCGGCAACGAGAGCGGTCAGGCGTCCGTCCGGCCAGACACGACGAGGGAACATGGCGGGCAGCGTTCGAGCGAAGAGCGACGCGGTCGGTCGGCGAGATGTGCGGCTGCTCGAACGCAGCGTGACGCCTGCCGCCGGTTGCCTGCATGGAGGCAGCCGGCATCAGTCAGGCAGCACCAGGACGCGGAGATTGCGGAACCGGACATCGTCGCCGTGGTCCTGCAGCACGAGATGACCCGTCTCCATCATCCCGTAGCCGGGCATCGAGGCAAACTTGCTGGCCTCCACCAGCGCCTTCCATTCCTCGTCCCGGAGCACGTACTCGACCACCTTCTCACCGTTCAACCAGTGCTCCACCCGGTCGTCTTCCACCCGCAGGGCGGACGTGTTGAACTCGCCGACCGGCGCCAGCTCGCCGCCCCGGCGCGCGTGGAGCGCGTAGTTCGAAGCCGCCGACGTCTCCATCCGCTGGCCGTCCCGGTGACCGCCGTCGTCCAGGATCTGGAACTCGGGACCGGTTGCATACGAGGCCGGAGCGTCCTCGGACACGCGGAACATGACGCCGCTGTTGCCGCCCGGCGTGACCGCCCAGTCGAAGCGGAACTCGAAGTTCCGGTACTGCTCGCGGGACAGGAGATCCGCGCGCGGCCCGGCGTCATCGCCGGCCGGCGGAGCGAAGCGGATCGCATCGTCGGCGACCGCCCAACCCGCCGGGACCCGGTCCAGCCCGAAGCCGCGCCAGTGGTCCAGCGACACGCCGTCGAAGAGCAGGGCGAAGCCTGCGTTCGCCTCTTCGGCGCTGAGCTGATTACGCCCGGGCGCGGCCGACGTCTCGGCCGTGGAGTCGGCGGAGGCCGCCGCCTCGGCGGATTCCGTGTCCGGCGGGGCGCCGCCGCAGGCAGCGAGCAACGACCCGGCAGCGACGGCGAGGATCCAGGGGGTGCGTCTCATCCGTTCATCCTCCGTGCAGCATGAAGGCGGCATGCTATCGCCAGCA
Organism: Thermoanaerobaculia bacterium; assembly: GCA_965116145.1. Lineage (GTDB taxonomy): Bacteria > Acidobacteriota > Thermoanaerobaculia > Multivoradales > Multivoraceae > Multivorans. Next base: position 3,420,798 of record OZ220482.1, on the reverse strand, counting down.
GTCCGAGGTGGGAGTCGCGTCGCACGGCGAGCGGGACGTCGAGCGGTCACGCGGCCGTCCGGAAGACCCGGCCCGCAGGCGCAGCGGCGCAGCGAGCCGATACCGGGCTGCTGGAGCCCGGAGGCTATCGGCCGTAGCGCACACCGATCCGAAGCGAACGCTCCGGACCGGGGAAGCCGACCTGGGTCTCGTAGGAGACGTCGAACGCGTTGTCGGCCCGCATCGTGAACCGCCAACGCTCGGAGGCGCGCCAGGCCAGGGTCAGACCGGCAAGCGTCCGCCCGTCGACGGAGGTCCGAAACGGCGCGGGGATCTGCTCGTCGAGAATCGAGCCGGCGTGCCGGAGGTCGAGGCCGAGCCGCAACGCCTCGTGCACGTCGACCCGCAGGCCGACGCCGCCGTAGAGCTCCGGCCGACGGCGCAGCGGCCTGCCGGTGGCGCGGTCCTCGGTGTCCTGCACGGTCAGGGCGACATCGAGTCCGACCCGCGACGACGGGCGCCACCCGAGCGTCCCCTCGAATCCCTCCACGTCGACTTCGTTCCGGTTGACGTTCGAGAACGCCTCGAAGTCGAAATCGATCAGTCCGTCGAAGCGGTTGGCGAAGGCGGTCATTCCCCAGCGAAGCGTGCCGTCGGCCGAACGGCCCTCGATGCCGAGGTCGGCGCCGACGCCGGTTTCCGGGTCGAGGTCCGGGTTGCCGCCGATGGCGCGCGGCGACGCCAGGGCGAACATGCTCGGCAGCTTGAACGCCCGACCGACGGAGGCGCGCAGCGACCAGCGCCCGCCGTCCGGCGCGTAGCGCAGGCCGGCGCGTGAACCCAGCTCTTCGCGCCCGCTCCGCGCACCCCGGCCTTCGAGCAGGTCGGCGCGCAGACCGAGCTCGGCCACCAGGGCGCCCCGCGTCCAGCGCCACTCGCCGAACACGCCGAAGCGCTCCCGGTCGAGCGCGTAGTCACCCGCGAGCGGGCCGCCGAAGTTGACGGGCAACAGCAGAAAGCTGGTGTTGCGCCCCTCCTCGACCAGCCCTTCGGCGCCGAAGCTGAACTCGGCCGCGCCGCCTGCCGGCCTGAGCGTGCCGATCCACGAGAGGCGCAGGTCGCGGAAGTCGGTGTCCTCGGTCGACGGCGGCACCAGGCGACCGATCGCCGGACTGCTCCGCTCCACCCTGTGGCCGAACCAGGTCGACCGCAGGAACTGGCTGAAACCACCGCCGGCGTCGAGATCCAGGGTCGCCGCAACACCGAGCTCGCGGTGGTCGGAAGAGCGCAGGCCGCCGCTGCCGAGCAGCGGACCGCCCGAACCGTCCGGGTAGTCGTCGGTCTGCCAGTCCGCCGCCCGCGTGGACAGCCGGAACGCGGAGTCCTGCCCGAGCTGGCGCTGCCAGCGGCCGTTGAGCGCCGCCTGGTCGAGACGATCGTCGCCGACCCGGCCCCGTTCCTCCCGGAGCGCGGCGCCGATCGTGCCGGAAGAGACCTGGCCGGCCCGGCCCCAGGACAGGCGGCCGCTCCGGTGGTCGTGGCTGCCGGCCGCGCCGCTCCACTCCAGGAAGGGTGCGGCGCCGGGCGCTTCGGCCGTGATCAACTGGATTGCACCGCCGAGCGAACTCGAACCGTAGAACGAGGACAGCGGCCCGCGCACCACCTCCACGCGCTCGATCGCCGCCGTGCCGACGCTGCCGAGCGGAAAGGCGCCGCCGTACTGGTCCGTGCTGTCGTTGACCGGCACGCCGTCGATCAGCACCAGCGTGAAGTTCCCGTCGCCGCCCCTGAGCGAAGCGGCGGCGACCGCGGCGCTCGAGTCGTTGCCGAGGACGTGGGCGCCGGGCGCCAGGCGCAGCGCCTCGGCCGCGTCGGCCGCCGCCAGATCGGCCAGCTCGCCGCGGTCGATGACCTGGACGGCCGCAGTCGCCGATTCGAGATGCCGCGCACGGACGGTGGCGGTCTCGTAGTACGCGGCGGCCGGTGGCGGCGCCGGTTCCGGCCGCTCCGCCGGCTGTTCTTCGGCCGCGTCCTGCTGCTCCGCCGAAGCCGCAGCGACGGACAGGAGCAGCACCGCAAGGGCGCCCAGCGGGGACTGCCGGTGACGGCGGAACACCGTGCCATCCTATCTGGAGGCGACTGCCTCCAAAGTGTCTCGCCAGAGCCCCGCTGGTATGGTGCCGGTGCTTCCATGACCGGGCTCAAGCGCATTGCCGCCGCCATCCCGCTGCTGGCCGCGGCGGCCGCCGGAGGCCCGCTCCCGGCCATCGAGACGACCCGCTTCGAGGTTCCGGGCCTCGATGCGCCGGTCGAGATCCTGGTCGACCGCTGGGGCGTTGCCCACATCTTCGCCGGCGGCCAGGACGACCTGTTCTTCGCCCAGGGATGGAACGCGGCCCGCGACCGCCTGTGGCAGATCGACCTCTGGCGCCGGCGCGGCGAAGGGACGCTGTCCGAGGTCTTCGGCCCCGGCTTCGTCGAGCAGGACCGGGCCGCCCGGCTGCTGCTCTACCGCGGCGACATGCACGCCGAGTGGCTCGCCTACGCTTCGGACACCAAGCGGATCGTCACCGCCTGGACGCGCGGCGTGAACGCCTACGTCGATCTCGTGCGGGCGCGGCCCGAGCTGTTGCCGCCGGAGTTCGCCGCCCTGGGCTACCTGCCGTCGCACTGGAAGCCGGAGACGGTGACCCGAATCCGCAGCCACGGTCTGCTCCGCAACGCCCGCAGCGAGTTCGCCCGGGCGTTGTTCCTGCTCGAACACGGCGCAGAAGCGCTGGCGTTGCGCGACCACTACGAGCCGGACCACCGCCTGGTGGTGCCTGAAGGGCTCGACCTCACCGTTCTTCAGGCGTCGCCCGGGGCGCTCGAGCTCTACCGACTGGGTACCCGCGGCGCCCGTTTCGACGACCTCGAACCCGCCCTCGGGGAAGAGGTCGGCACGGCATCGCAGGGCAGCAACAACTGGGCGATCTCGCCGCGCCGCACGGCCACCGGCCGCGCCCTGCTCGCCAACGATCCGCACCGCACGCAGACCGTGCCCTCGCTCCGCTACATCGTGCACCTGAGTTCGCCGGGGCTCGACCTGATCGGCGCCGGCGAGCCGGCACTGCCCGGCATCTCGATCGGGCACAACGGCACGATCGCGTTCGGGCTGACGATCTTCAGCATCGATCAGGAGGACCTCCACGTCTACCGAACGAAGCCCGGCGATCCAGATGTCTACGAGTACCGGGGCAACTGGCTGCCGATGGAGACGATCGAGGAGACGATTCCCGTGCGCGGCGGCGACGCCCGCGCCGTGGAGCTCCGCTTCACCCGCCATGGCCCGGTCCTCTACCGGGATCCGGAGCGCGACCTCGCCGTCGGCCTGCGCGCGGCCTGGCTGGAGCCCGGCATGGCGCCGTACCTCGGATCGATCGAGTACATCCGCGCACGCAACTGGGACGAGTTCCTGGCCGCGATGAACCGCTGGGGGACGCCGTCGGAGAACCAGGTCTACGCCGACGTGCGCGGCAACATCGGCTGGAAGCCCGGGGGCCTGGCGCCGATCCGACCCGACTGGGACGGTCTGCTGCCGGTGCCAGGCGACGGCCGCTACGAGTGGAGCGGCTACCGGGACATGGACGAACTGCCGGTCGAGTTCAACCCCGAGCGCGGCTGGGTCGCCACCGCCAACGAGATGAACCTGCCGGCCGGCTACGACGTGGCCCTGGGCCGGGAGTGGGCTGTGCCCTGGCGGCGCCAGCGCATCGGCGAAGTGCTGGACGCCGAGAACGCGATGACGATCGAGGGCGCCGTGCGGCTGCAGACGGACTACGTCTCGATCCCGGCCCGCCGGCTGCTGGCGCTGCTGCGAGACGCCGCGCCGACACCGGAGACCAGGCCGGCGCTCGAGCTCCTTTCCGACTGGGACGGCGAGCTTGCCGCCGACAGCGCCGCGGCCGCGCTGTTCGAGGTCTGGTGGCGGAGACACCTGGACGCCGAGGTCGGCCGACGGCTGGCGGCCGCCCTCGGCGCCGGCGACGACCCGCTGCCGATCCACGACCGGCATCTGCTGCGCCTGCTCGAGACAGCCGACCCCCGGCTCGGCGTCCCGCCGCGTCAGGCCCGGGACGCGGCGCTCCTCGACAGCCTGCACGCCGCCTTCGTCGATCTCCAGGAACGGCTGGGACCGGATCCGGCCGCCTGGCGCTGGGGCGACCTGCACCTGATCGAACTCCGCCACCCCCTGTCCGCACACCTTCCGGCCGACGTCCGCCGACTTGCCGATGTCGGGCCGGCCGCACGCGGCGGCTCCGGCGACACGGTCGGCAACACGAGCTACGGCGACGACTTCCGCCAGCGGTCCGGGGCCTCGTTCCGCATGGTCATCGACGTCGGCAACTGGGACGCCTCGGTGGCAATGAACAACCCGGGGCAGTCCGGCAATCCCGGGAGCCCGCACTACCGGGATCTGTTCGAGCCCTGGGCCAGGGACCAGGCGTTCCCCCTGCTCTACACGCGCCCGGCCATCCTCGAAGCGGCCGAAGCCCGGATCGAGCTGATTCCCGCCGACGGCGATCGAGTACGGGAGGGCCCGGCAGCGAGCGGCAGCCGCTAGACTGACAGCGGCCCCAGCAGGACAATCAGACAAGGAGCTTCCGCATGCATCTGGCCGATCTGAACTGGCTTGCCGTCGTCGTGTCCGCCGTCGCCTTCTACGCCCTGGGCGCCGTCTGGTACTCGTTCCTGTTCGGCAAGGCATGGGCCGCCGAGCTGGGCATCGACATGGAGAACCCGCCCGAGTCGAACATGGTGAAGACAATGGGCGGCACGTTCGTTCTGGAGCTGGCCGCCGCCCTCGTCGTCGGCATCGTGATGATGCAGATGGACGCCGAGGGCTACCTGGCCGGGATCCACACCGGCCTGCTGCTCGGCCTCGGCATCGCCTCGGTGATGATGGGCGTCAACTATCTGTTCGAGCAGCGCTCGCTCAAGCTGTGGCTGATCAACACCGGACACATGACGATCGGCTTTGCCATCGTCGGCGCCATCCAGGGCGCCTGGCAGTAGAGCTCGAGCCGCCGCGGGCGCGCAGCCCGCGTCCGGGCGCAGCGGCGGTCCTGATGATGGCCCTCGCCGCCGCCTGCGCGGAGCCGCCCGCGCGGCGGGTGGAAGCGGCCGAGGCCCGGACGCCCGACGTGACGGCCGCACCAGGCGTCCGCTTCGTCGACAGGACGGCCGAGAGCGGCATCGACCATGTCCTGCCGAGCGGCGTCGATTCGACCCATGCAATGCCGGCAGTGATGGGCGGCGGTCTCGCCGTGTTCGACGCGGACGGCGACGACGATCTCGACATCTACCTCATCGCTCCGGCAGCCGGCGGCAACCGCTTCTATCTGCAGGGGGAAGACGGTGTCTTCACGGACGCCACCGCCGCCTCCGGGCTGGCGGGGGACGGCATGGGCAGCGCCGTCGGCGACTTCGACAACGACGGCGACCCCGACATCTACCTGACCCGCGTCGGCCGCGACCGTCTCCTTCTCAACGATGGCCAGGGAACGTTCTCCGACCGCACCGCGGCCTGGGGCGCGGGTGTTCCCGGCTGGTCCTCGTCCGCGGCGCTGCTCGACTACGACCGGGACGGCTACCTCGACATCTACGTCGCGCGCTACGTCGCGTACGACCCGACCCGCGTCTGCACCCAGCAGGGCGGACGGCGCGACTTCTGCGGCCCCACGGAGTTCGAGGGTCTGAGCGATGTCCTGCTCCACAATCTGAACGGCAGCGGGTTCGATGACGTCAGCGTCACTGCCGGCATCGCGGCGGTCGAGGACGCCGGTCTCGGCGTCGTCGCGGCCGACTTCGACCAGGATGGCTCGGTCGAGATCTATGTCGCGAACGACGCCGACCCGAACAATCTCTGGATCCACGAGGGCGGCGGTCGCTTTCGGGACGACGGCCTTCTGCAGGGCTCGGCCTTCAACCGCTGGGGCAACAGCGAGGCCGGCATGGGCATTGCCGTCGGCGACGCCGACCAGGACCTGGACCTCGACCTGTTCGTGACGCACCTGATCACCGAGACGAACACGTACTACCGCAACCTGCTGCTGCCAGGCTTCGAGGACGCGACGATCGACGCCGAGCTGGGGCCGGCAAGCCTCGATCTCACCGGCTTCGGCGCCGCGTTCTTCGACGCCGACAACGACGGCGACCTGGATCTGGCGGTGGCCAACGGAGCCGTGAAGCGGCGGCCGTCCCCCCTCGTTCGGAGGGACGCTCTCGCACCGGGAAGCGCATTCTGGTCCGACTACGTCGAGCCCGACATGCTTCTGCTCAACGACCAGGGCCGTTTCGTCGATGCCTCCGCCCGGACACCCTGGTCCGAACCCGGCATAGGCCGAGCGCTCGTGACCGCCGACCTCGACCGGGACGGTGACCTGGACGTGGTCATCGCGAACCTGGACGGGCGGCCCCGCATCCTCCACAACCTGACGATCGACCCCGCCGCCCCGGCAGCCGCCGCGGGCGACGCCAACTGGCTGGGAATCCGCGCCTTCGATCCGCGTCTGCGGCGGGAGGCGATCGGCGCCCGGGTCACGGTCGAGACGTCCGCCGGCCCGCGGCTGGTCGTCACCCGGCCGCAGGGCAGCTATCTGTCCGCCGGGCCCGCCGCCGCCCACCTCGGTCTCGGCAACGCCGGCGCCGTCGAGAGCTTCGACGTCGTCTGGCCCGACGGCCTCGCCGAGACCTTCGCCGGCGCCAGGGCCAACCGGATCGTCACACTTGTCCGCGGCGAGGGGCAGGCCAGATGACCAGGCCGGGAGACCACGCCGCCGGCTGGCGGCCGGCCGCCGCGCCGCCCGTTCTGGGCCATGACGCGGCCTCGTCCTCGGCCGGACCGAACGGCCTGAGCCGACAGCGCGGCTTGAGCCGGCAGCGGCACGTCGCTGCCGGCGGCAGAAGGCTCTGCTCCACTGCCCGGGCCTTCACGTTCCCTGTTCTCCTGGCGGCCGCCGCTCTTCCCGCGCAACAGGCCCCCGCGCCCCGACTGGACGGCGCCGAACCCGCCGTCCGTCAGCGTCTCGCGGCTCTACAGGCCGACGTCCGCGCCGACCCGGAGAACGGCGACGCCTGGGGCCGCTACGGAATGGCCCTTGAAGCCCATGTCTTCACCGATGAGGCCATCGCCGCCTACCGCCAGGCCCACAGGCTCTCGTCGCGGACCTTCCGCTGGCCGTACCTGCTCGCCGCCCTGATCGACGAACGTTCCGCCAGAGACAGCCTGCCGCTCTACCGCGCGGCCCTGGAACTCGACCCGAACTACGCACCCGGCCGCGTACGTTTCGCCGAAGCACTCGAGCGCGTCGGGCAGTTCGACGCAGCTCGCCGCGAGTACGAGCGGGCCTCCCGCCTCGAACCGGACAACGCCCACGCCCACGCCGGTCTCGGCCGGCTCGCCCTCGCCGCCGGCGACGCGGACGCCGCTGTTCGCAGCCTGACGCGGGCACGCGGACTGGCGCCCGAGAACCGCTCATTTGCCGTCGTTCTCGCCCAGGCGCACGCACGCGCCGGAGACCGGGAGCGGGGACAGCGCCTCGCCGCCGCCGCGCGTTCGCTGGGCCGGATGAACTACCGCAACGACCCGATCCGGGCCGCCGTCCACGACCTGGCGGTGGACGCACGGAGCTACCTGCGCCGTGCCAACGCCCATCGCGCGCACAGCGAACTCGACCTGGCCCGGCGCGAACTCGCGGCCGGCATCGAGATCGACCCGGCGCGGCCCGAACTCCACTTCGCGCTCGCCGAAGTGCTCGCGGCGTCCGGCGACCAGCCCGGGGCGCTTGCGGCCGCCCGGCGCACCCGCGACCTGCAGCCCGCGTTCGCCGGCGTCGCCCCCTTTCTGGCCAGGGCGCTGTTCCAGAGCGGCGACATGAATGGCGCTCTCGGCATGGCCGAAGAAGCCCTGGAACTCGATGCCGACGATGTCGACATGATGCTGCTCGTCGCCCTGATCAGCGCCGACCGGGGCGACGTCGTCCGCACCGTCGAGGTTCTCGACCGCGCCTGCAACCTCCGGCCCGGGGATCCGCAGACCCGCAACGCGCTGATCCGGATGCTCACCGACGTCGGCCAGGCGATGGCGAGCGCCGGGCTGCCGGACGCCGCGGCCAGCCAGTTCGAGAAGGCGCTCGATCTCGCCGAGGAGACGGCAAACCCCGACGCTGCCGCGATCCGCCGCCGGCTCGCGCAGCTTCGCCGCTGAAGGAAGACGGCACCACAGGTCCGGGCAGACCGGAGCCTGCGACGCGCACTCCCGCCTCAGAAGCTGACCGTCGCCGAGAGCGCGAAGCGGCGCGGCCCCTGCCAGCCGATGTACCGGGACGCGTTCACCTCGCCCTGGCTCGTCACCCGCAGCGGCTTCTGGTTGTTCGTCACATTCGTTGCGTCAACACGGACGCTGCCCCTGACGTCTCCCCTGATCGGGAACGCCCAGTTCAACTGAAGGTTGAGGTTCCAGTTCGAGTTCAGCGGGCTGCGCGTGCCGCGCGGTTCGAGGTACAACGCGGTGTTCGAACTGACCGCGGCCTGCACGGGATCGCAGCCTTCGAAGGTGTTGCCGCAGCCTCCGAGCCCCGCGCCCGCCTGCCGCTGCCAGGGCTTCCCGGAGCGCCAGGAGAAAGAACCGCCCAACCCGAACGTCTGACCGTTGCCCCCCCCCAGGTTCCAGGTCTTCCAGCCGAAGCTGTTCCAGGTGACCTCGTTGTTCTCGCCGACCGTGCCGTAGCGGTTGATCGTCGAGACCGGCTGCCCGAGGAACCCCGAGAGCGCCGCCTCGCAGTCAACCGGGTAGGGCCTCACGAGAGGATTGCCATCGGCGCCGATCACGAGCTGGCCGCCGCTCGTCACAAGCTGCTGCGCGGTACACGAGTCGATATGGGCCTGAGTCAGGACGACGTCCAGGTTGCGCCCGTAGTCCGAGTTCGTGTTGTCGAACAGGCCGCCCCAGAAGTGGCCGCGGGCGTCCGCCAGCGTCAGGTTGTTGTAGAGCGCCCAGTTGTTGCGGAAGTTCCGGTTGAGCTGCAACTGCAGGGAACGGTAGGTCCGCCTTCCCTCCTCGAAGTCCGCGAGCACGTCCGGGTCGGCCACGCCGAGCCCGCCCAGAATCTCCTCATAGTCCTTGTAGTTCTCGGTCAAGGTGAAGAAATCACCGTTGGGCAGCCTCTGCTGGGTCGTGCCGATCGAGTTCCGGAAGGTCCAGTAGATGGCGCTCGCCTGGAAGTACCAGGTCGAGCCCAGGGACCAGCGCAGACTCAGGTCGATCTCGTCCTTGAAGTACGGTTCGATGTCGACATCGGGGATGGCGCCGGCGTCGAGCTGCTGCCACATGATGCCGGGACGCTGCCTGCCGACCAGACCTGTGTAGCCGACACCCTTGCAGACGTGCGAAAGGACGAAGGCCGCTGCGCGATCGCAGTAGATGAAGCGGTCCCAGGCGTTCGTGCCGTTCCAGCCCTCGAGCAGATGATTGTTGATGAGATCCTGCGGCATGTGCTGATAGGAGCGTCCGACGTTCAGGCTGAGCAACGTTCGGCCGTCGCCTCGGAAGTCGTAGGCGGCGAAGACCCGGGGAGAGACGGCGGAAGCGTCGATCACCTTGCGGCGCACATCGTTCTTGTGCACCTGATCCTCGTAGCGGAGTCCCAGGTTGAAGCTCCAGCGATCGCCCGCCTGGAACCGGTCGCGGCCGAAGAGCGCCACGTTCGACGACCTCGTGCCGTCGAGGACAGGTTCACCCTCCAGATCTGCGGGTGAGTAGTCCTCCAGATAGCAGAGACGGTAGCCCAGCGCGACGACGCTGCAGACGTCGAAGCCCGACGGACTCGCGATGTCGAACTGGTTCCCGACGTACGTGTTGTTCCTCTGCAGGTCCTGCACCCAGCCGACGCTCTGCCAGTCCGCCCCGAACAGGGCCTCGTGGTTCTCGCTGGCGAACCAGGTCGCGCGGACGTTCGCCTGGTCCCGCGGGTAATCGTTGCGGCCGAACCCGTTGTCCAGAATCCAGCCGTTCCACCAGTGATCCTGCCCGTCGAAGCCGACGTAGCCGTGGAAATTGTTGGCCGGGTTGTGGGGGCCCAGATCGTTCGGCGCGTAGCGCGGATCCTGCTGCTTCTCCGCCAGCGCGGACTCCAGGTCGTAGCCGGAGCCTGCGTTCAGGGGCTTGTGTTCGCTGGAATCATGAAACGCCAGCTTGAACTCCATGAACAGGTCCTGGCTGGCGCTCCAGTTCCAGTTCCCGGTCAGCAGTTCGCCGCCGAAGACGTGCGGGGTCGCCGCGTAGCGGTCCGCCGGAAGATCGCCAAGGACGAAGGTGACGTCGAGCGGCGACGAGGTGTAGTACGCGGCGAGGGCGTGCGAGGCGCTGGGCTGGTAATTCAGCTTGGCGATCCGGCTGCCGACGTAGGCGCCGTTGTCGACGATGTCGCCGCCGTAGGTCTCGTGGCTGCTGAACGTGTTCGTGTCGGCGGCCGCGAGGAAGAACCACGCACGGTTCCGCGCCAGCGGGCCGCCGAGCGAGCCCTGCAGCGTCAGGTCCGAGTAGTCCTTCTGCTCCTCCGTGCGAACGAAGAAGTCCGGCTCGCAGGACGGAGAGCGGGCGAGGAACTCGGGGTTCGCGATCGCCCTCTGCCGGCACACGGTCCGCTCCGCGAGCTCCGGGTGGGACTTGAACTCCGACACCCAGTCGCCCTGCTGCCGGTGGGCGTAGTAGTCGCCGTGAAACCGGTTCGTGCCCGACTTGGTAGTGACGTTGGTGACTCCGCCGGTGGCGCGGCCGTACTCGGCGCTGCCGGACGTGGACTGCAGGGAGGTCGAGGACACCGCGATCTGAGGAAGATACAGACGGGAGCCGCCGCGCCGTGTGTAGGTCGTGTCCACGCCATCGACGAAGACGGCGGCTTCCATCCAGCGCGAACCGTTGGTTCCCGGGTACTCGTCGGCCAGGTCGCCGTCCGAGGTGACGCCCGGCAGCAGGGCGAGCGCGCTGTAGTAGTTCGAGTTCACCGACGTCACGTTGTCCGCCACTTCGGACGTGATCGTGCCGGCCGATGTCGACTCGAAGCGGTTGATGACCGGCGCTTCGGCAAGGACCGTGACCTCTCCGGCCGCTTCGAACAGCATGGTCAGCCGGATCTCCGAGCGGGCGCCCGGTGTCACCTGCACCGCGCTCGCGGCCGCCCGGTAGCTGTCGAGATCACCGCTCACGGTGTACGGCCCGGGAGCAACCAGCGCGAACCGGTACGCCCCGTCGGCGTCGGTGACCGCGACCTTCTCGCCGCGCTCGCCGGCGAGAGTCACGGTGACGCCGGGCATGGGGTCGCCATTCGCGTCCACGGCCCGGCCGAGGACAATCCCGGTCTCGGGACTGTCCGCCAGAGCGGCCGGTGCAAGCCCGGGAAGAACGAGAACTCCGAACAGAGCCAACGTCCGCTTCATCATGAGCCGGTCCTCCTTGTCGTTCGTGCCGGTCAGCACACGGCCTGAAGCTCCACCAGGTTCGCGAAGCAACCGGTCCGGTGAGAGCGGAACGAAGGAAGTGACTCGAACGCCTGCGTCACCACCCGGACCCGGACGCTGCCGTGGCCGGAGAGAGCAACCTGTCGGTCGTGCAACGCACGGGACTATAGCAGCGACGGAGTACCCGGTCCGCGACGGTGCATCCGAGGGGGCATGGGGTCAGTCGTTCGCGGCGGCCAGCGACTCGATCTCCCGCCACGGCAGGGCGGCGCCGGCGCGGCGCTGCTGGACCCGGTCACCGCCGTAGACGACAATGCCGGGTTCGGCGGCGGCGCCGGCCACCTGGCCGAATTGCTCCAGGCCGCGGAAGAAATCCGCCGCCACGGTCCGCCCCGACCTGATCTCCACCGGCAGGAGCCTGGCGCCGCGCTCCAGAACGCAGTCCACTTCCAGTCCGCGGCGGTCGCGCCAGAACCACACGTTCGGGGTCAGTCCGCGGTGGGCGCGCCCCTTGAGCAGTTCTGCGACGACCCAGGTCTCGAACAGCGGGCCGCGCTGAACGTGATGGACGATCTCGTCCGCGCGGCGAAGCCCGACCAGCCAGGCCGCCAGACCCGGATCCAGGAAGTAGAGCTTCGGCGTCTTGACCAGGCGCTTGCCGAAGTTGGCAAAGTGCGGCCGAAGAAGGGTGATCAGGTGGCTCGTCTCCAGCACCGAGAGCCACTCCCGGGCCGTGGTCCGGCTGACGCCGCAGTCGCTCGCCAGCGCCGAGACGTTGAGCAACTGCCCCGACCGGCCGGCGCAGATCCGGATGAACAACCGGAACGTGGACAGGTTGCGGAGATCGATCAGCTCCCTGACGTCCCGCTCCACGTACGTCGTCACGTAGTTCCCGTACCAGACGCCGGGGTCGAGCCCCCGATCGTGGACCGGCGGATAGAGGCCGTGCAGAAGCAGCTCCTCGATCGACTGCGGGGCGCATCCGCCGCCCTGCAGTTCTCCCAGGGAGAACGGCAACAGCACGACCTGTGCGGCGCGGCCGGCCAGCGACTGGGTCACGCCCGTCCGCAGCCCGAGCTGATGGGATCCGGTCAGGATGAACCGCCCCGGCCGCGGATCCGCATCCACGATGCCCTGCAGGTAGGAGAAAAGATCGGGCGTGCGCTGGACCTCGTCGAACAGCGCGCCGTCCGCGTACTGGCGCAGCAGACTCCGCGGATCGTCGAGCGCCTGGTCCCTTGTGTCCGGATCCTCGAGCGACACGTACGCGTGCTCCGGGAAGGTCGCCCGGCACAGCGTCGTCTTGCCGGACTGCCGTGGCCCGGTGACGACCACGACGGGGTAGTCGGCCGCAAGGGAACGGAGCACGGACCGGGCCGTTCGGCGAATCACCCGCAGGAGCGTAGGCGGACGCGGGGCTGATTGTCAACACAACTGCACAATCAGCCCCCAAACCGGGCGCCAGCAATCCGGCGCGCCCTGGTCCGGAGGCGGCGGCGGGCCGGCAGGCGGACTCTACGCGCCGGCGGAACCGACGGGCGCCTTCCGGCCTGGTGCGAGGACGCCGGCCAGTGTTCGTCCCACCCACGTGCGGCCGTCCTCGATCAGGGTGTAGAACACCGGCACGGCAAGCAGGGTAAGCAACGTCGCCGCCGCCATGCCGCCGATCAGGGTCAGGCCGAAGCTCTTGTAGCTCAGGCCGATCTGGGTCGGCTGGCCGAACAGCAGGGGCACCATGCCGCAGATCGTGGTGAGCGCGGTCATCATGATCGGGCGGAAGCGCCGGTTGGCGGCCTCGAGCAGGGCGTCGGCCCGTTCCATGCCGGCCGCGCGCAACCGGTTCACCGAGTCCAGGAGGACGATCCCGTTGTTGACGACCACCCCGATCAGGATGATCAGCCCGACCAGGCCCAGGAAGTCGAGGTCACGCCCGGCGATCAGGTGGATCCAGGTCACGCCCATGCTGGCGAGCGGAATCGTGACCAGGATGGCCACCGGCAACAGGAAGCTCTCGAACAGGAAGCCCATCAGCAGGTAGACGAAGGCGATCGACATCAACGCCGCGAGCATCATGTTCCGGGTTTCCTCGGCGGCCGCGTTGCGCACGATCCGCGCCCAGGCCACGCCCTCGGGAAGGTCGGTCTGCGCGGCGAGGGCGCGCACCAGTTCGCGCGTCTCGTTCTCCCGGCCCTCCTCGAGTTCGACCGTGATCCGGCGCGCGGTCTGCTTGTCGCGGCGCCAGATGCGGGTCGCCGACGGCTGCTGGCGGACATCGACCAGCGTGCCGATGGCAAGCGCCTCACCGCTCTCGGCGGGCACCGAGAAGTCGCGGAGCTCGGCAAGGCTCTCGCGGTCCTGCTCCTCGAAACGGACGCGGACCGGGATGTCCTGGCCGCCGTAGTAGATCCGCGGCAACGCCTGCCCGCGCAGGGCGTAGCCGACCATCGCCGCCAGCGTCCGCGGGTTGACCTGCTGGCGCATGGCGCGGTCCCGGTCCAGGACGAGAGCGAGTTCGTTGGGCGCCTCGTCGGCCGTCTTCTTCACCGCAAGAACGCCGGGAAGCCGCTCCAGCCGCTCCTCGATGCCGGTTGCCGTGTCTTCCAGGACCTGGGCGTCCTCGCCGAACAGGGTGAGGGTCTCGAACGCCTTGTCGGTCGTGTCCTGCTCGGACGCCATCCCGGTGTGGAACCGGACCCCGGGCATCTCGGGCATCAGGTCGAGCACGCGCTCGGTGACCTCCCGCATCTTGAGTCCGGCATCACCTGCCATCACGCCCTGCACCTGACCCCAGGTGCGCTCGTGGAACAGGACGAGATACTCCAGCCCGAGTTCCTCGCGCACACCGTCCAGCTTGTCCTCGGCGCGGGCGAAGTAGTCGATCGTCTCGTCGAACGAGATGTTGCGCGGCAGTCGAACCTCGATATTGAAGAACGCCTGGTCGTCTTCGGACATGGCCACGACGCTGAGCCGGCCGTTCGCCGCGACCTGGGTCAGCACCAGGGCCGCCGCCAGGGCCATGACCACGTCGAGCCGGTGTCTCAGGCCGTAGGCCAGCATGCCCCTGTAGGCGCGGTTGAGCAGACCGAAGCTGGCCTCGTAGGTCCGTCGCAGGACGACGTTCGAGGCGTCCCGGACCCGGCGCGCAGCTCCCTTCTCCGCCGCGTCCCGGGACGGCAGCGTGATGTACACGGCGAGCGGCACGACCACCAGGGCGACCACCAGGGAGGCGAGCAGGGACACCGTGATCGGGATGACCAGACGCAGCAGCATGAACTGGCCCTGCCCGTCGACCAGGGACACCGGCAGGAACACGATCACCGTCGTCAGCGTGGCGGTGGTGATCGCCAGCGCGATCTCCCCCGCTCCCTGCAGCGCCGCCTGGCGCCGTCCCGCACCGTTCTGGTGCAGGCGGTGGATGTTCTCGGCCACCACCACGGAGTTGTCGACCAGGAGGCCGACCGAGATCATCAGCCCGAGCAGCGAGATCACGTTGAAGGTCTCGCCGAAGAAGTACATCACGACCACCGCCGCGACCATGGAGAGCGGTATCGAGAACGCGATGATGAGCGACATCCGCAGGCGGCGGAGAAAGAAGAAGAGGACGATCATCGCGAACAGGGCGCCGATCCGACCGCTCGACAGCAGCACCCCCATCGAGTCGCGGATGATCTCCCCGGAGCTCATGATCACATCGACCTCGAGCGCGGCGAGCCGCGGGTTCCGGGCCAGCTCCCGGACGACCCGCTCGACCTCGTCCGCCACCTCAAGCGCGTTCGCCTCGGCCTCCTTCTGCACCCGGATCGCATAGGCGGGCAGGCCGTTGACGCGCACCCGGAACTCGTCGTCGGGCACCCCGTACCTGATCGAAGCGATGTCGCCCAGGCGCACCGTGTCGGTGACCCACATGTCGCGGACATTCGAGGGTGCGGGGTACCCGGCCACCGATCGCAGCAGCAGCTTCCGGTCGCCGGCCCGCACGCTGCCGGACGCCAGGGTGAAGTAGTCGGTCGCCAGGTCCTGGGCGATCTCGAAGATGTTGAGCCCGGCCGCTTCGACCCGCTGGCGGTCGAGCTCGATCAGCACCTCCCGCTCCAGCATGCCCTGGGCGTCGACCGCGGCCACGCCCGGCACCCGCTCGAGCCTCAGGATGACCTCGTTCTGGACCAGGTTGTAGACATCCGCGGTCCCCTCCTCGACGATCAGCCCGACCATGGCCACCGGTATCCCGGTGTCGTCGTCCTTGCGGATGAAGACCTGCTGGACATCTTCCGGCATCCGCACCCGGGCGCGCTCGATCCGGTCCCGCACCTCGCGGTAGGCGATGTCCATGTCCGTGCCATGCGCGAAGCTGAGGAAGACCTGGCCGAAGCCGACGGCACAGAACGAGTACAGGTTCTCGAGGCCGCGGACGGTCGCGAGCTCCTCCTCGAGCGGTATCGTGATCTTGTCGAGCACTTCCTGGGGCGGGGCGTCACGCCACGACACGGTCACCCGGAGGAAGGGCGAGCTGTAGCCGGAGGGGATCAGCTCGATCGGCAGCGACAGGGCGGCGACCACCCCCATGACCAGGACCGCGCCGACAACGACGAGAACGCCGATCCGGCGCTCGAGGGAAAGCCGGGGGAGAAGGCTGCCGAGACCGCCGGGAATCACGGGCGGCTGCCCTCGGCGGCGACCGCACCTGTCGGCGCTGGCGCCGCCGCGTCGCGGTGGGCGGCCGGCGGCCGCGCGACCCGTTCACCCGAGAACGACAGCGCCTCCCGCAGCCGCTCGACAATCTCGTAGATCGTCGGCACCACGATCAGCGTAAGCACCGTCGAGGCGACGAGACCGCCGATCACGGTCAGCGCCATCGGGGTGCGGATCTCGGCGCCCTGGCCGAGCCCGAGAGCCATCGGAAGCAGGCCGAGCGTGGTCGTCGCCGTGGTCATCAGGATCGGCCGCAGCCGCACCAGGCCGGCACCGACGATCGCCCGCCGGCGGGGAAACCCGCGCGCCCGCAGCCGGTTGATGTAGTCGACGAGGACGATCGCGTTGTTCACCACGATCCCCGCCAGCATGATCATGCCGAGGAAGACGACGATCGAGAGATTGATGTCCAGCAGGTAGAGGGTGACCAGGCTGCCGAAGAACGCCAGGGGAATCGAGAACATGATGATCAGGGGATGCAGCAGGGACTCGAACTGCGCCGCCATGATCACGTAGACCAGGAACACGGACAGACCCAGCGCCAGCCACAGACTCGTGCTGGACCGCTGCCACTCCTGGCTCTGGCCGCCGACCAGGAAGCTCATGTCCGCGGGCCACTCGATCTCGCTTGCCAGCACCTGTTCGATCCGCTCCACGGCGCGCCCCAGCGACGCGGCGCCCAGGTTGGCCTCGACCACGGCCACCCGCTTGCCGTCGATCCGGCGCACCTCCGACGGCCCCTCGCCCACCGCCACGTCGGCGACCGCATGGAGCGGAATCGGCCGCTCGCCTCCGGGGTTGACAACCAGGCCGTTCAACTGATCGGTCGAGCGGCGGTCCTCCTCGGCGAGCCGGACCACGATCGGGATCCGTCGGTCCTTCAGGTTGTAGAGGGTCGCCTCGTAGCCCTCGATCTGGTTGCGCACCAGTTGCGCGACGACTGACGTCTGCAGTTCGTAGCGGTTCAGGATCGCCCGGTCGTAGACGATCTGCACCTCCGGGGCGCCCCGCTTCAGGGTCGTCTCGACGTCCGCAAGTTCGGGCATCGCCGCCATCAGGTCCCGCGCGCGGTCGCCGACCGCCTGCAGGCGGTCGAGGTCCTCACCGTGGATCTCGACCTCGATCGGTGTCCTGAAGCTGAAGAGGACCGGGCGCGAGATGCGCGAGGACGCGTCCGGAATCGACTCGAAGCGCCGCCGCAGACGCTCGACCGTCCGCTCCTCGACCGCCGCCGACACCGGCTCGAGCAGGACCTTGAAGCGCGCCGTATGCTCGCCCTCGTCCGCGCGCTGCGTATTCGTCACGTCGTAGCCGTAGGTGACAAGGAGCCGTTCGATGTGGCGCGCCTCGTCCAGGATCGCGCGCTCGACCGCGGCCAGCGTCCGCTCGGTCTCCGCCAGGGGCGTGCCGACCGGCAGCGCAACCTCGATCGTGAACTCGCCCTGGCGGACATCGGGCAGCAGCTCGCTGTCGAGACGCCCGAGCAGCCACCAGGAGCTCCACAGCGTGATCGCGACCAGGACCGCCACCGCCGCCGGCAGCCGCAGGCACCGCTCGAGCACGGCGGGGTACAGACGGCTCAGCCCGTCGAGCAGGCGCCGAACGACGAGCAGCGGGCCGCGGCTGAGCCAGCCGAACACCGTGGCAAGGACCGGCCCGACCAGGCGGACGACGACGAACGCCGCGCCCGCGAGCAGGAGCAGCACGAACTTGGCGGCGAGCTCGAGCACGCTGCCGATGACCAGCCGGACGGTGACGAACACCAGTGCCGGAACCAGGGCCGGCCAGCCGACCAGGGGGCTCCGCGAGCGCGCCCAGCCGAGGATCGCCGCCGTGTCCCGACGGAATGCCGCCCAGGCCGCGTAGCGGCGCAGTCGATCCGCGAAGCCGCCGCGCGTCGGCAACGTCCAGCCGCGGCGGCTGGCGAGCATCGGGATGAAGGCCAGCGCCACGGCCATCGAGGCGAGCAGCGAGATGACGACCGCCAGGCCCAGGTCGCCGAACGCCTGACCGGCGATCCCCTCCACGAACACCATCGGCAGGAAGACGGCGATCGAGGTCAGGATCGAGGCGATCACCGCCGAGCGGACCTCCCGTGCGCCCCGGACCGCCGAGGACACGAGGTCGTCGCCTTCTTCGCGGCAACGGAAGATCGACTCCAGCACGACGATCGAGGAGTCGACGAGCATGCCGATGCCCAGCGCCAGGCCGCCCAGGGACATGATGTTGAGCGACACGGAGGCGGCCGAGAGCGGCGCGAACGTGATGAGCAGCGAGATCGGAATGGACACGGCGACAATCAGCGTCGTCACCAGGTTGCGCAGGAACAGATAGAGGACGACGACCGCCAGCAGGCCGCCGAGGACGGCGGTGTTGCGGACCTCGGCGATGCTGCCCTCGATGAACTCGGAGCGGTCCGAGACCACCGTCAGCACCGCCCCTTCCGAGCGGTAGAGCTCGGTCGAGAGCGCCGCGGCGGCGAGCCGGGGGCGCTGGCCGCCGGCCGAGCTGCCCGCAAGGCGCTGCAGCAAACCCCGGGGCCGCTCGACCGTTTCGCCGCGCGCCAATGCGCGTTCGAGCTCCAGGTCCAGCTCGCCGACCCGCGCGCGCACACGGTCGGCCAGCGCGACCATGTTCGCGTCCGCCTCCTTGTAGACATCGAGCTGAACGCTCTCGGCGCCGCTGGTGCGGGTCATGATCTCGCGGTCCTTGTGGGACCGCCGGACCTCGGCCAGGTCGCGGACCCGAATATCCCGCCCGTCGACGGTGGCGACGACCGTGCCCCGGATCTGGTCCAGGTTCACGTACTCGTTCACGGTGCGCACCATGTACTCGGTGCGCCCTTCCTTCAGCGTGCCGCCGGCGACATTGATGTTCTCCTGCCCGAGACGGTCGATCACCTGCTGCACGGAGAGGCGCGAGCGCTGCAGCGACCGGGCGTCGAGCAGCACGTGGATCTCCTCTTCGAGGCCGCCGCGGACGCGCACCGCAGCGACGCCGTCGATCGGTTCGAGCGCCCGCTTGACCTGGAGCTCCGCCAGCCGACGCAGCCGACGCAGCCCCTCCTCACCCTCGAAGCGATCGCCCTCGCCCGCCAGAGAGAGCTCGAGCACCGGGTCGAGACCGGGGTCGAAGCGCAGGATGAGGGGGCGCTCGGCGGCATCGGGCAGGAGGACGAGATCGAGCTTCTCGAGCGTCTCCTGCACTGCGTCGGACATCGGCGTGTCCCATGCGAACTCGAGCACGACGTCGGAGACGCCGGCGCGGCTGACGCTGCTCATCCGGCGCAGCCCGCCGACCACGCCGAGCTGCTCTTCGAGCCGCCGCGAGACGTCGTTCTCGACCTCTTCCGGCGCTGCCCCCGGATACTCCGTGCGCACGGTGAGCGTCGGATAGGACAGCTCCGGCATGAGGGTCACCGGCAACCTCTGGTAGGACAGCAGGCCGAAGACGACCGCGGCGAGGAACACCATGGACACCGCGACCGGGCGGTCGACAAGGAACGACTTCGCAGTCTTCATGCGGCGCCCCTCTCCTTCCCTGCCGGGCAGGGGATCAGCTCGCGGGCCGGTCGGTCGGATCCGATGCCGCGCCCGGCGCCGCCGCCAGGCCGAGCGCTTCGGCCGGGTCGAGCAACCGGATGCGGGCGCCGTCCTTCAGCCCGGCCTGGCCGGCCACGATCAGACGCTCTCCGTCGGCGAGGGCGCCGTCGAGGTGGACGATATCGCCGCTCTCGACCAGGACGCGGACCAGCAGCCGCTCGGCCTGCGGTCCGTCGTCGTCGTCCCTGACACGGAACACGAAGACCTGCTCCTGGTCGTAGACCAGCGCCCGCTTCGGCGCCAGCAGCACGTCCTCCAAGGCAGCGGCCACCAGATCGACCTCGACGTACATGCCGGGCAGCAGGCCCTGGTTGGCGGGGATGCCGAGTGTCACCTTGACCGTGCCGCTCTGCGGGTCGACGACCGGCGAGATGCGCTCCACCGCCGCCCGCCGCGGGCCCTCGAGCGACTGCGCCAGCACCCGCGCCCGCTGACCGACGAACAGGCCGCTCAACTGGCGCTCGGGGACGAACACCCGCGCCACGATCGAGTCGAAGTCGACGATCTGGAACAGCTTCGCATGGGTCGCGACGTGATCCCCGAGGTTGACCATCCGCTCGGTGACGACGCCCGAGATCGGCGCCGTCACCGTCGCGTAGCCGAGCTCCCGTGCGGCGTCGTCGCGCCCGAGCTCAAGCTGCTCCAGGTCGTAGCGCGCCTGGTTGTAGGTCTGCTCGCTGATCAGGTCCTGCTCGAAGAGACGCTGCTGGCGCTCGTACTCGCGGCGTGCGCGGTCAAGCTGACTCTCGACGCGCCGGAGCTCCGTGCGCTGCGCCTCGTCCTCGAGCAGCAGCAGGGTCTGGCCGGCGCGCACCCGGTCGCCCTCCTCGACCAGCAGCTCGGTCACATGCCGCTCGGCCTCGGCCATCACGTCGACCACGCTCTCGGCTTCGAGGTTGGTCGAGAACCGGAGCACGGACTCGATCCGCCCCCGGAACATCGGCAGCGCCGCAACCGGAATCGCATCGTCGTCGGCATCCGCCGCGGCCTCGGGCGCCGGCGGTTCGCCAGCCACGCCGCTGCCCGCGGCGCAGCCCGCGACGACCAGGGGGATCAGGAGAAGGAGAAGAAGGAAGACGGGACCGGCAGGCGGCGCCATGCGGGGACGTCGCCGGTTCCGTGCAATGCAGATGTACTTGTCGGTATGAGGCATCGGTCGCTCGTTCGGTCGGCGTTGAAGCGGGAGCAGGAACCGCGGAGCCTTCACCACAGCCGCTCCCGCGGCTGTCGGGGCCTTGAGGGGAAAGTGCCCGCGTCACACAGGAATACGCCGAGGGGCGCGGGTTTGTTTCCGCCGGATCAGGCCGCGAGCTGACTCTCGGCGAGGCGCACCCAGTACCTGGCGCCGATGGTCAGCAGGTCGTCGTTGAAGTCGTACCTCGGCGTATGCAGCATCTCGGTGTCGCCGTTGCCGATCATCATGAACGACCCCGGCCGCTCCTCGGCCAGGAACGCGAAGTCATCGGAGCCCATCAGCGGCTCCATCCCGGTGTCGACCTCCCAGCCCAGGCTGCGGACCGCGGCGGCGGACTCCTCGGTCTCGACGGGCGCGTTGATCGTCGCCGGGTAGTAGCGCTCGTAGTCGACCCTGGCGTTGGCTCCGTGCGCCGCGCAGATGCCGTGGACAACCCGCTCCAGACCGGTCTCCAGAGTGTCCTGCACATCGCGCAGGAACGAGCGGACGCCGCCCGCCAGCGTGGCCGTCTCGGGAATCACGTTGAACGCGGCGCCGGCGTGGCTCATCGTCACCGAAACGACCGCACGACGCCGCGGGTCGATGTTGCGCGACACCAGGGTCTGCAGACCGAGCACGACCTGGGACGCGGCGACGATCGGATCGATGCCGGCGTTCGGCCAGGCGCCGTGGGTGCCGCGGCCGCGGATCTCGATCTCGAACTGGTCGATCGCGGCCATGAAGGGGCCGCTGCCGGTGGCGAAGGCGCCGGCCGGTACGCCGGGAAAGTTGTGCAGGCCGAAGACCTTGTCGGCCGGGAACCGCTCGAACAGCCCTTCCCTCACCATGACGCCGGCGCCGCCGTCCTTCTCCTCCGCCGGCTGGAAGATGAGCTGGACCGTGCCGTCGAAATCGCGGGTCTCGGCGAGATACCGTGCCGCGCCGAGCAGCATCGCCGTGTGGCCGTCGTGGCCGCAGGCGTGCATCCTGCCGGTGACCGTGGAGCAGTGCCCGAACTGGTTCTTCTCCTCGATCGGCAGCGCGTCCATGTCGGCCCGCAGCGCCACGGCGCGATCCGAGCTGCCGGAGCGGATCGTACCGACCACACCTGTCCGGGCGATCCCCTCGTGGACCTCGACCCCGAAGGAACGCAGCCGCTCGGCGACGATCCCCGCCGTCCGCACCTCCTCGAAGGCGAGCTCCGGATGTCGGTGGAAGTCACGCCGCCACTCCGTCAGTTCGTCGCGCCAGCCGTCGATGCGGCCGTAGTTGTCCGAAGCCATGAGCGGCCCATTCTAAGGCCGGAGACTCCGGTGAACGTGTAGTTTCCGCTCGGAAGCGACGACCGCCGATGAAGTTCGAAGCCACACCGCTCGACCGCGCGCAGGGGGCCGTCCTCGGCCACAACGTCCACGACGGCGAGGGCCGGCGGGTCCTGCGCAAGGGCCTTCCCCTCGGCGAGGAGGAGGTTGCCGTCCTGGCCGCGCTGGGGCGCACCAGAGTCTACGCCGCCCGTCTCGAGCCCGGAGACATCAACGAGGACGAAGCCGCCCGCCGGATCAGCGCGGCGGTCGCCGGGCCGGGGGTCGCGCTGCGAGGAGAAACCACGGGCCGCGTCAACCTCCACGCGGAGACGCTCGGCGTCCTGCAGGTGGACAGCCGGGCCCTCGACCTGGTCAACGACTGCGACGGCGTCACCCTGGCCACGCTGCCCAACCACAGCGTGGCGCAGCCGGGCAGGATGGTCGCGACGACGAAGATCCTCCCCTACGCCCTGCCCGAGGCGACGGTGGCGGCGGCCGAACGCGCGGCCTCCCTGATCCGGCTCGAACCGCTGCCGGCGAGCCGGGCCGGGCTGATCGTGTCCGGCACGGTCGCCGCCGGCCGTTCCACCGGCCGCGAACGGCTGGTCGCCGGCTTCGAGAAGGCGTTCCGTCAGCGGCTCGAAGCTCTCGGCAGCGAACTTGCCCAGGTGCGCTTCGTGGCGATCGATCGGGAACCGGAGACGGAGCAGCTCGCCGCCGCCGCCGCCGAGCTGGCCCCGGAGGTCGACCTGCTGATCCTCGCCGGAGAGACAGCGATCCAGGACCGCCACGACGTCGCACCCACCGCGATCGAGGCGGCGGGCGGCTCGGTGGTCTGCTACGGCGCCCCGGTCGACCCCGGCAACCTGCTGCTGCTCGCCGAGCTCGACGGCGCCCCCGTCCTCGGCGCCCCCGGCTGCGCACGCAGTCCGAAGCGGAACATCGTCGACCTGGTGCTGCCGCGCCTGCTGATCGGCGACCGCCTGACCCGCAGCGACATCACCTCGCTAGGCCATGGCGGCCTGCTGGAAGACGTCCCGGAGCGCCCGCTGCCCCGACGCCGGATCGAGCGGAGCTAGCGCCGCCCGGATGCGAATGAGCGCTTCACGCACCTCCTGGTGATCCACTTCGCCGCTCTCGATCTCGATCCACAGACCGTCCAGACGACGATGAAGATCGTCCCACGCCAACGAACTGTTCTTCATCGCCACGAACGCCTCCCCGAACTTGAGGAAGGCGACGGCGATGCCAGAAAGGGAAGCCACCACGGCGGGCCACAGGGGGTCTACCCCGAGCTGCCCCAGTGCCGCCACCAGGGTAACGGAAGAAGCCAGCGCAGTCGCGAAGCCCAGCCCCCGCTCGAGGCGACGGTATCTCGTCGCCAGCCCGGCAAAGTAGATCGCCCGAGCCTGAGCGGCAATCCGCTCTTCCCATACCCGGCGGCGCAGCTCTTCGGACGGCGCGGTGGTCATGGCCGTCATGCTAGCAGTCCGTGGCAGAAGTGCGTGTCGCACCGAGAGCGGTCAGGCGCCCGTCCGGCAAGGCGCGATGAGAGAGCATATCGGGAATATGTGAGCGAAGAGCAACGCAGCCGGGCGGGATGCATGGCCGTTCGAATGCAGCGCGACTTCTGCCACGGACTGCTAGACTCCCGGCATCCAGTCAAGACAGGAGGACCCGGCATGAGACTCCGATTCCCTGCGGCCCTGGCAGCCGCGATCCCTGCGCTGTTGATCTCCGCGCCCGCCATCGGGGCGGAAGACGAAATCCGGCGCACGCCGAGCGGCAGGCCCGACCTGACCGGCACCTACGATGCCGCCACGTTGACGCCGCTGCAGCGGCCGGAGGAGTACGGGGAGAACCTGTACCTGACCCGGGAGGAGGCCGAGAAGATCGCCGTCGACGCGGCCCGGAACCGCGCCGAGCGCCACCAGGTCTCCGACCCGAACCGCGAGGCGCCGCCCGACGGCGGCGACGGTTCACCGGGCGCAGCGGGCAACGTCGGCGGCTACAACAGCTTCTGGCTCGACCGCGGCACCGACGCGTTCGCGGTGGACGGCAAGTTCCGGACCTCGATCATCGTCGACCCGCCGAACGGCCGCATCCCCGAACAGACCGCGGCGGCGAAGGCGCGATCGGAGGCGCGGGCAAAGCTGCGGCGGCCGAATACCGGCGCTGCCTGGTGGCTCGAACTCGACGGGCCCGGTCCGTACGACGGCCCCGAGTCCCTGCCCGTCAGCGAGCGCTGCATCCTCGGCTTCACCGGCGCCACGCCGACCTTTCCGAGCGGCTACAACAACTACAAGCGGATCGTGCAGACCGAGGACCACCTCATGATCCTCATCGAGATGGTCCACGACGCACGCATCGTTCGCCTCGGCGACGAGCACGCAAGCCCGGACGAGCGGCGATGGCTCGGCGATTCCGTCGGACGGTGGGACGGCGACACCCTGGTCATCGACTCCGTGCACTTCCGGCCGGACGGCTTCCTGCGCGGAGCGACGCAGGACCTGCACGTCACGGAGCGCCTGACGCTTCAGCCGGACGGCAACATCCTCTACCGGTTCACGATGGACGACCCGGCAACGTGGGCAGCCCCCTGGAGCGGCGAGTACATCTGGAAGCGCGACCCCGAACGGGTCTACGAGTACGCCTGCCACGAGGGCAACTACTCGATGGGAGGCACGCTCCGCGGCGCACGCATCCTCGAGGATGACTGGCGCTCCGCGAAGGCGGCCGGTACCGGAGGCGGGCCGTAGCCGGGGCCCCGGGCCGCCTCCTCAGCCTGGCGGTTTCTTCTTCGCCGAGCCGGGCCGGAACGCCGCGATCCGCGTCTCGTCCGTGGTCAGGTACGGACCGCCGATCAGGTCCACGCAGTATGGAATCGCCGGAAAGACGGCGTCCAGACACTCCCCGATCGCCTTCGGCTGGCCCGGCAGGTTGACGATCAGGGAGGAACCGCGGATCCCTGCCGTCTGCCGCGACAGGATGGCGGTCGGCACCGCCCGCAGCGATACCTGCCGCATCAGCTCGCCGAATCCCGGCATCTCCTTGCGGCATACCGCCAGCGTTGCCTCGGGAGTGACGTCGCGCGGCGCCGGACCGGTGCCGCCGGTGGTGACGACCAGGCAGCAGCTCTCGTCGTCGCAGAGTTCGCGCAGCGCCGCCGCGATCCGGTCGACCTCGTCCTCGACGACCCGCGCAAGCGGCTCCCACGCCGAGGTCAGGACCGCCGCCAGGTAGCCGCGGATCGCCGGGCCGCCTCGGTCCTCGTAGACACCGCGCGACGCCCGGTCCGACACGGTGACGATGCCGATGCGCGCCGCGGCGCCTGACGTGTCGCGATCCGTCACCGGACAGAGCCTACTCCGGTTGCGCGTTGATAGCCTTGCCGGCCGTGCCGGACACCGAACCAGACGCGGGACTTCTGGAACTGAAGGAGCTGCTTCAGGAGCGGAGCATCGCCAGGGGCGACTTCGTCCTCACCTCGGGAGCGCGCTCGCGGTACTACTGCGACACGAAGGCGACGGTGCTGTCGCCGCGCGGATCGCGGCTGATCGGCGAGGCGCTCTGCGAGCGGCTCCGGCCGTTCGGCGTCGACGCGGTCGGCGGCCCCGAGGTCGGCGGCGCCTATCTGGCGACCGCGGCATCGGCGGCCAGCGACCGCGGCGGGGCGCCGCTCTTCGGCTTCCTGGTGCGCAACCGGCCCAAGGATCACGGCACGGCCGCCAGGATCGACGCCTCGTATCATCCTGACGGCCGCAAGCTGATCGCCGCCGGCCGCCGCGTCGCCGTCGTCGACGATGTCGTGACGTCGGCCGGTTCGATCCTGCGCGCGATCGAGGCGGTCGAGGCCGAGGGCTGCGAAGTCGCCGTGGTGTCGGCCGTCGTCGACCGCCGGCAGGGCGGCGGCGAGCGGTTGCGCCGCCGCGGCTACGACTTCCGGCCGCTGTTCGCCGCCGACAGCGAAGGCAACCTGACGCTCGACCCGGGAGAAGACAGATGACGCGCCTGCAGGCGGCGCGGAACAGCCGGCGCGCGGCCCTGGCAGCGGTCGCCGCGGCGCTCGCCGCGCTGGCGCTGACCGGCATTGCCGGCGACCCGGCGGCGGCTCACGTGCGGATCACGACCGATATCAACTTCGCCGAGGATGTGCGGCCGATCCTCCGCCGCTACTGCATGCCCTGCCACAACCCGAAGGGATCGGCGCCGGACTACATCGACCTGACCACCTACGGCACCGATGCGAAACCCGGCGCCCGCGCCTGGGCAGTGGCGATCGAAGAAGAACTGATGACCGGCCGCATGCCGCCGTGGACCGCCGACCCGCGCTACGACCACTTCCGGAACTCGCGGCGGATGAGCCAGCAGGAGATCGACATCCTCGTCGCCTGGGTTCAGGGCGGCGGCCCCCAGGGTCCCCGGCGCGACCTGCCGCCGCCGCTTGAATTCACGGCAGACGAATGGGTGCTCGGCTACCCCGACCTGGTGCTCGAGCCCTCGACCGGGACGGTCGTCGAGCCGGGACGGCAGACTGCGTCCTTCCGGGAGGTCCTCGCCGTGGACATCGAGGAGGACACCTGGATCACCGGCTACGAGTTCCGGCCGCAGCACCCCGGAGTCGTCTACCGGATGGCGGCCTGGATTCACGATCCCGAGGGTGTCGAGCCCGAGCAGCTCGAGGTCGAGGTCCAGGTTCCCTACGACCCGTTCCGCGACGAGGACGAACCCGAGCCGACCCGGATGCGGACCGCGGCCGCCGGCCCCGCGTTCCTCGGCCAGTGGCTGCGCGGCGACGACCCGGTGCTGCTGCCCGACGGCGCCGGCAAGCGTCTGCGCCGCGGCTCGACGATCGAACTTCTGGTCGAGTACCGCCGACGACCGAACGACGACGCCCGGATCGGGATCCGCGACCGGTCGAGCCTGGGCCTGTTCCTGGCCCGGACCGAGGACGAGGTCGAGCTGTGGGTCGAGAGCGCGCAGATCGGCGGCGAGGTCACGCTCAGGGGGCGCCGCGCCGCGCGGCCGCGCACCGCAAGCCTGACCCTGTCCGAACGCGCCCGCCTGATCGGGCTTCACCCGGAGGTCGGCGACCGGCTGCGGACGATGGAGGTCCGTGTCCACTTCCCGGACCAGCGCGTGCAGACGGTGCTCTACGTCCCCGAACACGATCCCGCGTTTCCCTCCTCCTACCTGTTCGAAGAGGCCGTTCATGTGCCGCCGGGCGCCCGGGTCGAGCTGATCGGATCGTTCCGCGGCGGGAAGGGGAGGGAAGCGGTCGTCCAGCCCTTCGCGCTCCACGTCGACTACGAGCTCGACGACCACCTCGTGCTGCCCGAGGTCTTCGAGCCCGGCGAGCAGCCGCAGACCCGCGGCGGGATGCTGGCCGGAGCGTTCGGCGCAGCGGCTGCCGGCGGCGCGGAGGCGGTCGACCGGCCGGACCCTGCCGACCCGAACGCCGCCGCCCACATGGACCACGATCCTCTCCACGGCGGCCAGTTCTTCATGGCCGCGAACAACTACCACCACCTCGAAGGCGCCCTGCCCCGGCCCGGCGAGTTCCGGCTCTACGTCTACGACGACTTCAAGCAGCCGGTCGATCCCCGGAACTTCGGCGGCGACGTCGTCTTCGAAGCCTGGAACGAGGAGACCGGAAACTGGGAGGAGAGCCGCTACCCGATGGCGCCGGAGATCGGGCGCGACTACCTCGTCTCCGAGATCCCGGAGGAACTCCCGAGCGAGTTCTTCGCCCATGTCTGGCTGGCCGGCGAGCAGCAGCGCTACGACTTCTACTTCGAGGAAACGACGGTCGAACCGGCCGGCGGCGCGGTCCGCGGCGCCGGTACGGTCCGCGCCGGGCCGCACAGCCACGCGCGGCCGCCGATGACGATCCCCGAAGCCCCGGCAGCGATCGCCGCCCTGCTGGCCCGGAAGCGCGACCGCGCCCGCCGCCAGATCGAGGACGGCGAGTGGTTGACCCTCTACGTGCCGGCGTTCGACGCCCGGGATCTGGCCGAGGCGCTGATCGAGCGGCTGGACGGGCTGAGCGGCCGCGAGCGAGGTCGGGCGCGCAGGGCGATCGGCCGGGTCATGCAGAGCGCCGCGGAGCTCGACCGCAGCGGCGACCTGGCCGACCGGGCGCGGGCCCGGCGGGCGTTCGATCGCTTCGACGGCGGCGTTCGCGAGCTGGTCGACCTGCTCGGACCCTGACGCCGGCTCCCGGGGACACGCTTGCAGGTCTGCTAGGCTGGGTCTTCACGCGTGCGCCGCGACGGCGGCTGCTTGCACGAACAAGCAGTATCGGCATCGGACTCAGCTGAGAGGAAGAACGGAACAGATGGCAACCAGGGCATCGGTCGCGAAGAACGAACGCCGCAAGCAGATCGTCGAGAGATTCAAGGAGCGGCGCGACGAGCTGCGCGCGCTGGCGAAGGACGAGCGCCTTCCCCCCGACCAGCGCTTCGAGGCCCAGCGTCTGCTGAACAAGCTCCCCCGCGACTCCAGCCCGGTGCGCGTCCGCAACCGCTGCGCAGTCAGCGGCCGATCCCGCGGCTACTACCGCAAGTTCGGTCTCTCGCGGATCGCCCTGCGCGACCTCGCGCTGCGCGGCGAGCTGCCGGGCGTCATCAAGGCGAGCTGGTAGCGCGCCAGCGGGTCTGAGCGCTCAGTCCGCTCAGTCGGCGCCCAAGGCGGCCGCGAGCTCGTCGAGCATCTGCCGCTCTTCCCTGGAGATGGCGCCGACCAGTCCCAGGAAGCCGCCGGTGGCCGCCGCGACACCGCGCGCACGGTCGAGAACGTCGGCGCGCACCGCGGCCGCGTCCTCCTCGTCGAGCGCCGAGACGAGGGCCGAGGCGTAGCCCTTCCAGGCCCTCAGCAGCTCTGCGCCCGGCCGCCGGTCGAGCCAGGCCGAAAGCAGCTCCGCGGCAGTGGATCCCGGGGCCACGCCGGCGTCCTTCGCGGCCCGCATGATCGCGTTGCGCTCGGCCGGGTCCATCGCATGATCGGCCCAGGCCACCTCGATCAGCGGCACCAGACCGACAGCGACCAGCACCTCGCCGTGCACGCCCGCGTCAAGCAGGGCGCCGAGCACGTCCCGGTGCACGATGCCCGAGGCCGCAGCCAGCTCGTCGAGCTGCTGCTCGCGCTCCTTCTTCGCCCGCAGCTCTTCGATCAGCTTCTGGTCGACGCCGCGGAAGAACGCGTCCTCGAGCGAATCACCGCGTTCACGGAGGGCATCGGTGGTCATCTGACGGGCTTCCTGTCGTTCGGGTTGCGTCCACGGGGCCGAAAGCGCCGGAATCGTACCACCTGGAGAACGACCCGCGGCAGGCCGCTGCCACGCTCCGACCCGTCCTGAGACGCCGCCGGCGAAGCGTGGCGCGCACCTCCACGGCGGCCTTGCCTTGACCGCAGCGGGCTACGCCGGGCGGCGCACGAACTCCCTTCCCGCCGACCAGAGCGCCGCGCAGCCGAGCCAGGACATGACCGCTGCCAGGGCGTACGCGTTCCGGTAGCCGCCGGCCACGTCGTGCGCCAACCCCACCAGGAAGGGGCCCAGCGCGACGCCGATCGAAGCGAACAACGTGCTCACCGAGTAGATTCGGGCGTAGCTGCCGGCGCCGAACGCCTCCGCGATCAGCAGCGGCTGCATCATCAGGAAGCTGCCGACCGTCAGTCCGAACGCGCTCGACGCAAGCAGCAGGCCCGCAGCACCGGTGCTGGACCCCATCACGAGCAGGGTGAGGCCCTGAAGGACCAGCAGGATCAGCGTGAAGCCGCGGTAGGGAATCCGCTCCAGCATCGCGCCCGAAGCCAGCCGTCCCACGACGCTGGACGCCGCCAGCACCGACACCGCCAGTCCCGCGGCGCCGGGCTCGTGGCCGCTGACCAGGCGGAACTGGTGGGTGATCGCGCCGACCTGGGCCATCAGACCGAAGAAGAACGTGCCGGCAACGCCAAGGAAGTAGCGCGAACGAAACGCCTCTCCGGGGGCGACGCCGGGTTCCTCGCCGCCTTCGAACTCCCCGGCGCGGTCCTGATCGCCGCGCGGCCTCGGAATCAGCCGCCACAGCGACACCGGCAGGATCCCGAGAACGTAGACCGCGGCCAGGATCTCGGTGCCGCGCCGAAGCCCGGTC
Organism: Thermoanaerobaculia bacterium; assembly: GCA_965116145.1. GTDB lineage: Bacteria > Acidobacteriota > Thermoanaerobaculia > Multivoradales > Multivoraceae > Multivorans. The sequence continues at coordinate 3,390,413 of OZ220482.1, read as the reverse complement.
TCGCCGATCAGCCAGGCAGCGAAGGGAGCGATCAGGATGCCGCCGACCGAAAGGCCGGTGAAGACCACCGACAGGGCAAGGGCCCGCCGCCGGGCGAACCAGCGGGTGACCACGGTGCTCGCGGTCAGCATGTTGGTGGCGGAGAAGCCGACCCCGAAGACCGCAAAGGCCAGGTAGACCTGCGCCGCCGTCTCGACCCGGCCGATCGCCACCAGGGAGGCGGCGCATACCGCCACGCCGGCGGCGACCGACCAGCGCGCATCGATCCGCTCGATCAGGTTGGCGACGCCCAGACCGGCGACTCCGCTGACCGCGAAGAACACGGTCGGAGCAAGCGAAGCCGCCACCACCGCCAGATCGCGTTCGCGGGTCAGCGCCGCCAGCAGCACCGACTGGTTGTAGAAGCCGAGCCCGGACGAGAACATCATCATCGCGAACAGCGCCCCGACGATCTGCCAGCGAGTGGAGAGACGCGGCATCAGCCTGCACGCAGGGAGTCGATCGGCGGGCGCCGCAACGCACCCGTGCTGGCCAGCAGTCCGGTGGCGAGCGACAGGAGGCTGCCCGCGGCGAGCGCCCCGAGAACGGTCCAGGGCCGGAACGACCAGACCAGATCCAGCTCGCGGGTGACCAGCCACCAGGCCGACACCGACCCCAGCACGGCCGCGACGACAGCCGCCGACAGGCCGACGAGAACGTACTCGGCCGCGAACGCCCGCAGCACGTCGAGGCGGGTCGATCCGATCGTCTTGAGCAGGGCCGCCTCCCGGCCCCGCCGCGCCGAACTCGCGGCGACCGCGCCGGCCAGCGTCAGCAGGGCCGCAGCCACCGTGAAGCTGCCGAGGACGCGGACGCCGAGCTGAAGGTTGTCGATGAGGTCGACGACCGTGCGGAGCACGTCGCGAATCCGGACCACGGCGACTCCGGGATGCGCCCGAACGAGCTCGTCCTGGATCTGCTGCTCCCTGTCCTCGGGCAGCCAGGCGGCCGCGAGCCGGGTATGCGGAGGCCAGTCGAGAGCCGCCGGCTCGACCACGAGGAAGAAGTTGATGCCGAAACCCTCCCAGTCGACGCGCCGCAGGCTGGTGACGGTGAGGGTCGCCTGGCGGCCGCCCACGTCGAGACCGAGCTGCGAGCCGACACGCACTCCGATCGTCTCCGCGAACTCCCGTTCGATGCTGACCTCGCCGCGCGCCGGATCGATCCAGGGCTCTGCCGCCGTGGCCGGCCCGGCCGCTTCGACGATCGCGTTGTCCGCGGCCAGCCGATCGAGCCAGGTCAGCCGCAGCGGGCGGCTCAATGCCCAGCGGTTGCGGTCATCGAGCCGCTGCGCCACCGGGTCGCCGTCGATCGTGCGCACCCGGGCCATTGCCATCGGCGCCGACTGCACGCTCCGGGCGCCACGCTCTTCCAGGAACCCCGCCAGCTCTTCCCAGCCCGCCTCAGGCACGTTGAGCAGAAAGGCGCTGGGCGCGCCGTCGGGAAGTCCCGCCGCCAGCTCGTCGTGAAGGTGCCCCTGGACCACGAACATCAGCAGGAGCACCGCCAGTCCCATCCCCAGGGCGACCGACGCCGCCTGGGCGCCCGACTCGGGCCGCGCCAGTGCGGCGACGCCGTACCGAAGCCAGCACGCGCGGCATGCCGGCGCCAGGAACCGGGAGAACCTCCGCAGCAGGAGCGCCGCCAGGAGGAGCGCGGCCACCGTGGCGCCGACCGCGCCCAGGAAGCGGAGCGCCAGCCACGGCGAACCGGCCTGAAGCGCCGCCGAGGCGGCCACGCCCACCGCGACCGCAGCCAACGACAGACCGCCTGCGAGCCGCGAACCCGGCAGCGGCTCGGCGTCCCGGCGGAACACTCTCGCCGGCGGCGCCCGCAACACGACGAGCAAGGCCGGCGCCGAGAACGCGGCGCACACCCCGATGCCGAGTGCAACCCCCCTCAGGAACGCCCGGGGCTGCCAGACCGACACCGCTTCGATCGGCAGCGCACCGCCCAGGATCGCCGGCACGAGGAGCATCGAGAGCAGACCGACCACGCCGCCGATCACTCCCGCCACGAGGCCGAGCAGGACGCTCTGGATCAGGGTCGCGGCCATCAGCTCGCGCGGACGGGCGCCCAGGCACTTGAGCACGGCAAGCGCGTCGAGACGCTGCATCAGCCATGCCCGAATGCCCTGGGCCACGCCGACGCCGCCCACCAGGAGTGACAGCAGCGCGACGAGACCGAGGTAGTGCGAGAGCCGTTCCAGGTCGTCACGAATGCCGGGCTGCGCGTCGGCCCAGGTCTCGACCCGTACCGCCGCCGCGTCGCCGTCGATCGCGGTGCGCAGTGCATCCGCACGCCGTTCGACGTCTTCGAGAGAACTGTCCCCCGGCAGACGCACGAGCACCCGGAAGCCGCCGAAGCCGGCGAACGGAAACACGCCGGCCGCCTCCTGCGCCGCAACACTTACGATGACCCGCGGCCCGAAGACGAAACCGGTCGGCAGCCGGTCCGGCTCGGCTTCGATCGAGCCCAGGATGCGCAGTGTCCGCCGGCCGAGGCGGAGCTCGTCGCCCACCGCCAGATCGAGCCGGGACAGCACCTCCGGCGCCACCAGGGCCGAGTGGTCACCGAGCACGGCCGCCGGGCTCTGCCCTGCGGGCAGGGGCGGTTCGGCCGCCAGCTCGCCGTGGAACGGATAGCCGGGCGACACCGCCTTCAGTTCAACGAGCAGACTTGACGGCCGGTCACGGTCTCGTTGCCGCGGTGAAGCCCGTCCCGCCATTGCCGCCATCTCGCGCACTTCGGCGCGGGCGCTCCCCGGCACGGCGTCGATCGCCTCGAGCACGCGCTGCGGAATCGGCTCCCGCGAACGGACTGCCAGATCCGCCGCCAGCAGCTTCCTGGCCTCGCCCCGGATCGCCCCGTCCACGCTCGAGGACAGCCCGGCGACCGAGACCACGGCGCCGACGCCGATCGAGAGACACGAGACCCAGACCCAGGCCCGTCCCGAAGAACCGCGGAGTTCCCGCAGCGAGTATCGAAGCACGGCCCGCGGAGTCACAGCGCCTCGCCAACCGACAGGCGGCCGTCCACCATGACGAGTTCACGGTCGGCGCGCGCCGCCACCGCGGGGTCGTGCGTGACCAGCACCAGGGTCGAGCCAAAGCGGTCGCGGAGCGCCATCATCACGTCGAGCACCGCGGCGCCGGTCATGGAGTCCAGGTTGCCGGTCGGCTCGTCGCCGAGAAGGATCCGGGGCTCGGCCGCGAACGCCCTGGCCAGAGCCACACGCTGCTGTTCGCCGCCCGAGAGCTGCGACGGGTAATGGTGGCCGCGCTCCAGAAGGCCGACGTCCGCGAGCAGTTCCTGCGCCCGGCGACCGGAATTCCTGCGGCCCAGAAGGTCGAGCGGGAACTGGACGTTCTCCCGAGCCGTCAGGTTCGGCAGCAACTGGAACGCCTGGAAGACGAAGCCGATCTTCTCCCGCCGCAGCAGCGCCAGTTCGTCTTCTCCCAGATGCTCGATCGGCTGCCCGTCGATGAGCACGCTGCCGGCAGTGGGCCGGTCAAGCCCGGCAAGCAGCGCCAGCAGCGTCGACTTGCCGGCGCCCGAGGGGCCGCGGACGGCAACACACTCGCCCGCCGCCACCTTCAGGTCCACGTCGTCCACGACGACCAGGGTGCGCTCTCCGGACTGCAGTTCCCGCCGCAGTTCCCGGGTCTCGATGCGCGGCAACCCCTGCTTCGCGACCGACCCCACCGGCGCGGCTGCTTCCTCGGACCTCAGAAGTGCCCCGTCATCGTCCGCCACTGCTCGAGGCTGTCCGGTCGGAGGTAGGCGTTCCAGCCAAGCTCGCGGCCGATGGTCGAACTGGACTCGGGACCGTAGTCATGACCCGGGTAGATGGCGAGCTCCGGCGGCAGTTGCTTCAGCCGCTGCAGCGAGCGGTACATGGCGTTGACGTCGCTGTGCGGAAGGTCGATCCGACCGATCCCCTGAACGAACAGCGTGTCGGCGGTCAGGAGGTGACCGCCGGCGCGGAAGCAGCAACTGCCCGGCGAGTGGCCCGGGGTGTGCAGCACCTCGACCGCCAGGTCGCCCAGCTCCAGCACATCGCCGTCGACGAACGTCTCCACCCGGTGGCGCGGACAGCCTGCGATCTCGGCGCCGCGCTCGGCCTCGGCCTCGTGGATCAGCATCGGCAGGTCGAACGCAGCCCGCAGCTCGCGGACACCCGGAATGTGCTGACCGAAGATGTCGCCGCCGATGTGATCCTGGTGGAAGTGGGTCGCCAGTACACCGACCACTTCGTAGCCCTGCTCCTCGGCGGTCCTGACGATGCCGATCGGTTCCCAGGCCGGATCGACGGCCCAGGCTCGGCGGGTCGACGGGTCGGCCAGCACGTAGACGAAGTTCGCCATCGGGCCAGCCTGGATCTGGATCAGGCGCGGTTCGTCGGCAGCGGGGGCCGCTGCGGAAGCGGCAGCGCCGGAAGCTGGTGCGTCGGTCATCGTCCGCGGAATCTACCCCGAGCCCGGACCGCAGTTGTAGTCTCCGGGCGTGACGGCTTCGGACGGCTGGCCCCGCCGCCAGGGCAATGTTGCGCGCCGGGAGCTCCTGCAGGGCCTGCTCGCAATCACCGGGCTGAGCAGTCTGGCCATCGCTCAGCCCGTCTACGACCTGCTGCGGCGGACACCCGAGTTCTTCGCCACAAGGCAGCTCCTGCCGGCCGACGTCCTGATCCTGGCGGCGCTGGCCGCAACCGGCCCGGCGCTGGCGCTCTCCGTGCCGGCGGCGGCGGCGCGGTGCTGGCGGCCGACCTGGATCCGGCCGGCGGTTGCGGGCCCGGCCGGCCTGCTGGTCGGGGTCGTCGTGCTGCAGGCCGCGCGCGCTCTGCCGGCGGCGGCCGCCGTCCTTCTTGCCGCCGCCTGCGGCGCCGGCGCCGTCCGGGCGTACGTCCGTCTTCCTGCCATCCGCCAGACCGCTTCCGTGCTGGCGGTCGCCGCGGTCGCGGCGCCGGCGATCCTGGTGCTCGACGACGACGTGCAGCGAAGCCTGTCGCCGCCGCGCCACGACCTGCCGGCCTGGAGCGCTGGCGCGCAAGCCCCGATCGTGCTGGTGATCTTCGACGAGTGGTCGGCGGTCTCGATCCTCGACCGCGACGGCAACATCGACCGGCAGCGGTTGCCGAACCTCGCGCGGCTGGCCGACAGCGCCACCTCGTATCCCGACGCCATCGCCCCGTCCAACATGACGACCCACGCCGTCCCGGCGATCCTGACCGGCGCGAAGCCCGAGCGCGGACGGCTTCCGATTGCCGACGACCACCCGACCAACCTGTTCACCCTGCTCGCGCCGAGCCACGACCTGTTCGCGATGGAGCCGATCACCTCCCTGTGCCCGCCTCGACTGAACCGGCTCGAGCAGCGGCGCAGCTCCTTCGCACAGCGCTTCGGTCTGCTGGTATCCGATCTCCGGTTCGTGTGGCTGCGGCTGACCGTACCGGATCCCTGGGCGGAGCGGCTGCCGCCTCTCGACCGAGCCTGGAGCGGGTTCGGCCGCGGCGGATCGCCGACGGCACAGCCGGCCGGCGAGCGGCAACTGGCGCGCAGCCACCCTCATCGCCGGAACGACGAGCGGGTCGCCGACTTCCGCCGGTTCGTCGACGCGCTCGAACCGCCAGGCGACCGGCCGGGCGTGTACTTCGCCCACGTCCTGCTCCCGCACGGCCCCTGGGAGTACATGCCATCCGGCCGCAGGTACTCGCGCAGCCGGGCCTGGGGTCTGCAGAACGGAACCTGGACGGACGACCCGTGGACCGTCAGGAATCACGAGAAGCGGTACCTGCTGCAAGTCCAGTTCGTGGACCGGCTGATCGGCGAACTCGTCGACCGGCTTGAGTCCCTCGATCTGTTCGATCGCAGCGTGATCGCCATCACCGCGGACCATGGCGCGTCGTTCCAGCCCGGCAGATCGCATCGGCTGCCCGGCCCGGACCCGTCAGGCGGTCAACTCCTGGACCTGGTCAGCGTGCCGCTGATCGTCAAGGCCCCCTTCCAGGACCAGGCGAGAGTCGACGACGGTGAGATGTCCCTGGTGAAGCTGATGCCGCGCCTGCTGGAGCTCGCCGGCGCCGGGCCCGACGCCCTGGCCCGCCTCCCCCGCGCCGACACCGAACCGCTGTGGTTCAGCAAGCACACGGCCGACTTCGAGCTGCCGGCCGACCGCGGCCCGTGGCACCGCGCCCGCCTCGCGGCCCAGGCCGCACTGCTGGGCGAGGCGAACGACCCGGCGACGATCGGCACGCTCGGCGATCTGCACGGCCGGGCTGTCGCGGAGCTGCCGCTGCGCAACAGCGAGGTCCGCGTTCGCCTCGACCAGCCCGGCTCCTGGGACGACGTCGACAAGGACGCCAGGTTCGTGCCCGCTGTCGTCGAGGCCACCCTCGTCACACCGGAAGACCAGACGAACCGGTCGGTGGTCGTCGCGCTGAACGGAGTCGTCGCGGACTCGGTCCGCCCGTACATCGGCGGCCGCGGACGCAACCGCATTTCCGCCCTGCTGCCCGACGAACTGCTTCGTCCGGGCCGCAACCAGGTCGACCTGTTCCTCGTCTCCGACCGGGACGGCGAGCCGGTACTCGAACGCCTGGCGCCGCCGGACCTTGTCGCCTATGAAGCGGATCCACGCCATTCGTGGGCGCCCGAGCGCAACGCCACCGGCACGATCGCAGGCCTGCTCCGCCGCCCGGCCGGCAACCCCGACCAGGCTCCCGAGCGTTTCCGGGTTGCCGGGCACACCGCCCGGTTGTTCGGCTATCTCGACAGCACCGTGCTCGAACCGCAGACCACGGCCGGCGAAGGTCCCCGGAACTTCCGCCTCAACGGTTGGGCCTTCGACGGAGAAGGCCCCGGAGAGGCCGGCACGGTGGTCGCCATGATCGGAGACCGGAACGCGGCGGCGTTCGCCGGGCCGGCGCTCAGGGACAATGGCTTCTCCCTTCGGTTCGCCGCGGACCGGGAACAGGTCGAACGGCTGGGCATTGCCGCCTTCGCGGTCGGGCACGGCGGCCGGGCGACTCGACTCCGTTTCCGCTATCTGGCGATCGAGCGCGACCGCCGCGGCAGGGAGGTGATTCCGGTTTCGGACGGCCGCCGGCTCGTCGTGACGGCGACCGGCGACGAGTACGCCGGCGCGGTCGACCGGATCGCCGCGGTCGGCAAGGGCACCGGAATCAGGGCCTGGGCGGCCGACCTCGAGCGAAGAAGCCCGCCGCGCCAGATCGTCGTCTACCGCGACAACAGGTATCTGAGCGTGCTCGGACGAACCAGGGAGGACCGTACCGAGGTGGCCGAGAGATACGGCGCCCCCGGGCTTCTGCGAAGCGGCTTCAACGGCGAGGTTCCGGGAGGGCCCCTGCCGTCCGTGTTCCCGCAGCGCCACCGGGTCTTCGCGGTAATGGAGAGCGGCGCCGCCGTCGAGCTGCCCATCCTGCCGGCGCCCGACGGCGCGAGCTGAACGCCCGGACATTGCCGAACCGGTCGGTCGCGGCGGCTGAGCATTCGGCGCGGACCCGCCGGCAGGGCGGCCTGCGGTCAGGCGCGGCGGATCGTCAGGCCGCCATCGACCGGCAGCGCCACGCCGGTGATGAAGGACGAGGCGGGCAGACACAGGTGCAGGGTGCCGTGCGCCACCTCCTCGGGTTCGCCGTAGCGGCGGAGCGCGGTGCGCCGCCGGGCGTAGATCTGCTTGTGCTCCTCGGGGATCCGCTCCGTCATCCCCGTGCGGATCGGGCCGGGGCAGATGCAGTTCACGGTGATGCCCTCCTTCCCCAGCTCGACCGCCAGCCCCCGGGTCAGGCCGACGACTCCGGTCTTGGCGGCGGAGTACGCGCTGTTGAAGGGGGTCGCGCCGAGCCCTTCGGTCGAGGCAATGTTCACGATCCGCGGCGAGTCCGACCGGCGCAGGTAGGGCAGCGCCGCCCGGATCGTCCGCTGGTGGGCGGTCAGGAGCACGTTCACCGTCTCCTGCCAGCGCGCCTCGTACTCCTCCGCATCGATCGGACCGCCGCGCGAGATGCCGGCATTGTTGACGAGGATGTCCAGGCCGCCGTAGTGCCCGGCGGCTTCGTCGACCACACGCCGGATCGCCTCCGGATCACCGACATCGAGCGTCCAGGCCACCGCGTCGCCGCCGGCGGCCGTGATCCCGGCCACCGTCTCCCGCACGCCGGCCTCGTCGATGTCGGTGGCGGCGACCCGCGCGCCCTCGGCCGCGAACAGCCTGGCCGTTGCCCGCCCCATGCCGGAGGCGCAGCCGGTGATCAGCGCGGTCAGGCCCGCAATCGACCGACTCGGCGATCCCGGTTCCGTCATCGGACCGCTCCTTCGCCGGTCTCGAGCCATGCGTGCGTGTCGTCGAGCGCGCGGCCGAACTTCTCGACGATCTCGTCGATGTCCGACTCGGTCACGATGAGCGGCGGACAGAAGGCGATCGTGTCGCCGAGCGCCCGCACGATGACGCCGTGTCCGAGCGCCCGGTCCTGACAGGCCGCCCCGACGCCGCGCGCCGCGGGCCAGGCCTCCCGCGTCTCCCTGTCGGCGACCAGTTCGCAGGCGCCGAGCAGGCCCTTGCCGCGCACTTCGCCGACCAGGGGATGATCGGCGAAGCCGCGGAGCCGGGCCTGGAAGTACCGGCCTGCCCGGGCGGCGTGGGTGTAGAGATCGCGCTCCTCCATCAGCTCGAGCGCCTTGAGCGCAACCGCCGCGCACACCGGGTGGCCGGTGTACGTGAAGCCATGGCCGAACACGCCCATCCGTTCACTGGCCTCGACCAGCACGTCGACCATCCGGTCGGGAACCAGGACCGCGCTGATCGGCAGGTAGGCGGAGGACAGGGCCTTGGCGACCGAGACCGTGTCCGGCCGCATGTCCATCGCTTCGGCGCCGAACCGGGCGCCGAGCCGGCCGAAGCCGCAGATCACCTCGTCGTCGATCAGCAGCACGTCGTGCTCGTCCAGGACCGCCCGGATCGCCGGGTAGTAGCCCTCCGGCGGGACGACGACACCGCCGGCGCCCAGCACCGGCTCGGCAATGAAGGCGGCAACCGTCTCCGGGCCTTCGGCGCGAATCAGGGCGTCCAGCTCGGCGGCCAGCCGCGTAGTGAACCCGGCTTCCGACTCGCCGGGCTCGCCATCCCGATAGTGGTGCGGGCAGGTGACATGGCGGAACTGCGGCAGCGGCAGGTCAAAGCTCCGGTGAAACGACGGCAGGCCGGTCATGCTGCCGGAGGCCACGGTGACCCCGTGGTAGGCGCGCTGGCGGCTGATGATCTTCTTCTTCTGCGGGCGGCCCAGGGCGTTGTTGACGTACCAGATCAGCTTGACCTGGGTGTCGTTCGCGTCCGAACCGGAGGTGCCGAAGAAGACCTTCGCACTCGGAATCGGCGCCATCTCCCGAAGCTTCTCGGCCAGCGCAACCGCCGGTTCGTGGCTGCGCCCCGCGAACATGTGGGAGAAGGAGAGCTTGCGGATCTGCTCGGCCGCCGTCTCCGCGAGTTCCTCCACACCGTAGCCGAGCGCGGTGCACCACAGTCCGGCCATCGCCTCGATGTACTCGCGGCCGTTCTCGTCCCGGACCCGAACGCCCTTGCCGGACTCGATGACCAGGGACCCGACGCGGCGATGCTGCGCCAGGTTCGTCGCCGGATGGAGCACCGACAGCGCGTCGCGCTCGGACATCGTCGGCGGATGCGGAGTCGTTTCGGCGGGAAAGCTCACGGCGGTGGTCCTCCGGATCGGTTGAACGCGGGGCGGTCGGGGCCGGACCGCAGGTCAACGATCTCCTGCTGCATCCGCTGATCCGGCCGCTGCGGACCTCGGCAGGAACTGCGGACCGCCGCGCAATGCGTGGTCCAGGGCGTCAAGCTTCTCCTTCAGCACGCCCGCCTCGACACGGACCGTCTCGCCGACGACCAGGGCCAGGTCGGCGTCCGGACGGTATCGCGGCCACTCGGGCAGCCCTTCTCCGTTCGGATCGCCGGTCCGCGCGAAGTTCGTCCAGTAGCTCGACAGCAGATCGGCGATCTCGTGGTCACGGTCCTGCCAGTGGATGCCGACCAGATCCGTGTTGCCGAAGACATAGGCGAGGTCGCCCGAGTGGTAGGCGCCAAGACGCCGCGGGCCGCCGGCGCCGCCCAGCTCCGGCCGGTCCGGCAGGTACAGCCGGAACACCGGCGGCGCGTGCGGCATGAAGTAGAGGTAGGCGTCGCTGCCCGCCGCCGCGGCGAAGCGGGTCCAGGTACGGCTTCCCCAGGCGAAGATCGTGTCGGAGCGGATGAGGTTCGGCGCCGCTGACGGCGCCTGGTCGACCTCGGCAGCGTACGCGGCGAGAAGACCGGCGGCCGCCTCGCCGTACTGCTCCTCGAGCTGCCGTTCGAGCGCCGGGCGATCGAGCGGCGGGCCGGGGGGAAACAGCGCCCGCGACTCGTCGCCCATGAAGCCCGCGACGATCGGCGTCCGGTTGTGCTGGCCGCGGGCATGGATCGCTGCCGGCTGATCCGGCAGGAACCAGCCGTCGACGACCGTCCTCGCCCCCAGGGACCAGCCGGAACGGGCGGCGCCGGCCAGCACGTCCTCGGGTGCGGCGGCCCGCAGCCCGGCGGCGGCCTCGGCAATCGCGGCATCGTCCGCAACGCCCAGCTCCCCGGCCAGCAGCACGCCGCGCCGCTCCGCCTGCGCCAGGTCCTCGAGCGGCGTGAAGCAGCCGGCGGACTGCCCGATCGCGCGCTGGAAGAGGCCGGCGGCAAGCGGCGACGCCGCCAGGCTGCAGACGCTCATCGAACCTGCCGACTGACCGAAGATCGTGACCCGCCCGGAATCGCCGCCGAACGCCGCCGCGTTGTCCCGCACCCAGCGGAGCGCCGCCAGCTTGTCGAGCAGGCCGTAGTTGCCGGACGATCCGTGCTCCGACTCGGCCGTCAGGGCCTCATGGGCAAGAAACCCGAGGGGGCCGAGCCGGTAGTTGATCGACACCAGCACGACGCCCTTGCGGGCGAGGGCGGCGCCGTCGAAGATGAGCGAGGACCCGTGCCCGACGTCGTGGCTGCCGCCATGGAACCAGACCATAACCGGCCGTGCGCCGGCGGCGCCGCCGGGATCGGCCGTCCACAGATCGAGGTAGAGGCAGTCCTCGCTCCGTTCCAGCTCTCCTCGGCTCCAGATCGACGTGTCGGGGGTGATCTCCTGCCAGCAGGGCGCGCCCGACTCCAGGGCCGGCCGCACACCGTTCCAGGAGGCCGGCGGCTCGGGCGGCCTGAAGCGCCGGCCGCCGACCGGCGGCGCGGCGTAGGGAATGCCGCGAAAGACCAGCACGTCCCCGACCGGACCGCGGCCGTCGTCGACCGGCGCGCCTGCAACCCGTCCCGACGATGTCCGGACGACGAGCCCGCTGCCCGCCGGCGCCGGCTCGCCCGCGCCGCCGCAGGCGGCGACCGCCAGGGCGGCGGCGGCCAGCGCCGCCCGGACTTCCCGTCGACCGCTCACGCGCCCCGACCGTCCCTCGAGGTTGCCGGCATGGCGCGAACCTACCAGTCGACTCCGTCGGGGGGTCGGGGGGCGTCAGGACCGGGGCGGCGTCAGCCGCCGAGCAGCCGCTGCCGGATGTCCCCGGTCAGGGCCACGGGGCGCCCGATCCGCGTGTCCAGCCACACCCAGCGGTGGCTGAACCGGGCGACCTCGCGGCCGTCGGCCGCAGAGAGGATCTCGAAGTCCTGGTCGAACCCGCGTTCGGTCGCCTGCGTCGTGCGGACCCTGACCCGCGCCCCCTCCTGCCAGCGAAGCGGCGACACGTAGGTCGCCGTCGTCGACCGCTGCACGGCGTAGACGGACTCGGGCTTAAGCCCGGCATCGATGCCGCAATGGGCTTCGAAACGCGCGTAGGCCATCTCGGTCAGCGCCAGCAGCACCCCGGCGTGAACGAAGCCGGTGGCGGCAAAGCAGTCGGTGTGTCTGGTGTCGAACCGGGTCTCGAAGGTCACCCGAGGATCCTCACGCGGACGCGGCGAAAAACTCCCTGGCCTCGGCCAGCTCCTTCGGCTCGGTCGCGCCCGTCCACACCTCGAGCAGCGCCTCGTACGACTCGGAAGCCGCAGCTCGATCGCCGGCCGCGGACTGCGCCCGCGCCAGTCCCAGCAGGGTGCGCGGCCGGTTCGGCGTGAAGAGCAACTGCTCCTCGAACTGCGCGATCGCGTCCTGCGGGCGGTCGAGCTGCAGCAGCACCTCGCCGTACAGCTCCCGGATCGGCTTGATCGGCGACGCCGCACCGCGCGGCGGCCCCATGGCCTGTGCGATCTCGAGTCCCTTCTCGAACGCCTCGACCGCTCCGTCGGCGTCACCCTCGGCCAGCCGGATCAGGGCCGCGACCTCCTGGTGCATCACCTGGGCGGGCTTGCTCCCCCGCTGGAAGGTCGACCGGTCGCTGCTCTCCCGCTCGCCTTCCTTCCTGAGCCGCGCCGCGGCCTCGCGCGCCAGGTTGAGGTCGCCGGCACGGACCGCCGAGATCCCGGTCGCGAGGAGTTCCGCGGCGCGCGTGTCGTCGGTGATCTCGCGCGTCTCCCACTGCTCCGTCTCGACGATGTACCGGGCCCGGACCAGGGGCACGGCGTTCTTGCCCCAGCCGGTGTCGCCGGTGCGTTCGACCAGGTCGTCGAGCTCGGCGATCCACTCGCGGGCCTTGGCGTAGTCGCCGCGCTGCAGGTCGCCGTACTGACCCCAGTCCAGGGCATGCACCATGTCGGTCACTCGTTCCCCCGGATCCCAGAGGGCCACCGCCGCCTCGTAGGCGGAGTCGTTCGACCTGGACACGCGCTCCCACATGCCGCGCTGAATGAAGATGTGCGACGGCATGTGCCGGGCATGGGAGACGGCGGCAGCGATGTCGGCGAAGCGGTGCGCCGCCGGCAGCGCCAGCGGCGCATGCACCGGATCGTCGAAGGCGTGGATGATGTAGTGGGCGGCGCCGGGATGGTCCGGGTTGCGCTCGAACACGCCGAGCGCGATGGCGCCGGCCAGAACGTTCAGCCGGAACGACTCGTCGCCGAGCGGCCCCACTGCCTGAAGCAGCGACAGGGCGTAGAAGGCTGCCACCTCGTCGTCGTCGGGAAACTGCCGGTGGAGGCGCTCCATCGCTTCCATGTAGCCGATCCGTCGATCGGCAAGCTCGCCTTCGCCGAACAGCTCCTCGACCGCCGTCAGGAAGCCGAGCTCCCGCTCGTCCGCCGCCTTCGCCGCCCGCTCCTCGCGCGTGGCGCCGAGCCGCACCAGCGCGGCGCGCGGCGACTCCAGGTCCCGCTCCGGCAACAGCGGGTGGTTGTAGGTCAGCGTCTCTCCCCAGTAGGCCAGCGTGAAGTCCGGCTCGAGTTCCTGGGCGGCCAGGAACTGCTCCCTCGCCTGCTCGTAGCCGAAGCTGTGGAGGATCGTGACGCCGCGGACGAAGTGCGCCTGCGCCTCTTCGCCTGCCGACGTCGGAAAGTCGATCGAACCGACGTCGACCGAGGCGTCGAAGTCGGACGCGGCGGCCGCGGCCTCCGTCTCCGAGCCGGCCCGGTCGGCGCAACCGGACGCCGCGGCCCACAGGAGCGGAACGACGACGAAAGCTGCAGCAGTCAACACTCTTCGGTTCATCATGAAACTCCTCCCCGCTGGTTCTGCGGACGCTCCGGGCGTCGATTCACTCGTTCTGTTCGTGTGACGACATTCGCCGCAGACGGAGAATAGCGCCTGCGGCCCGTTGCATGTCCGCGTTCCGAAGTAGCCTTTGCGCCGCATGAAGCGTGTCCGTCTTCACCCTGCGGTCGTGCGTCTGCCTGCCGCCTTCGCGGCCGCGGCGGCGCTGACGCTGCCGGCCGGCGCCCAGGTGAACACGGAGCGCATGCGGGTCGGCGCCGACGAGCCGGGCTGGTCCAGCACACTCGACCTGAGTTCCTCCCTTCAGCGCGGCAACACGGAACGCGACATGCTGGGCGCCGGCGCCCGCGTCCAGTACGCCTGGGTCCACGCCAACGGAGCGGACGAGGCGGACGGCGCAGAGGAATCGGGAGACGAGGAACCGGAGGACGGGTCAACGCGGCGTCCCACCAACGTCGTCTTCCTGACCTCGAACTACTCCTTCACCCGCCTGAACGAGAACCGCTTCGTCAACAACGCGCAGAGCCACCTGCGCTTCATCCGCGAGCACAGCGCCCGGCTCTCGTACGAGCTCTTCGGCCAGCACCAGTTCAACGAATTCACCCGCCTCGAACAGCGCCTCCTGTTCGGCGGCGGCGGCCGCTTCCAGGTGTTCCAGGCGCCGCGGGCCGAGGTGTTCCTCGGCGCCGGCTACATGCTCGAACGCGAGACCCTGGATCTCCCCGCAAGAGCCGCGAACGAGGGACGCAGCGAACACCACCGGTCGACGAACTACCTCACCGTCCGCTACAACAGCCAGGACAAGCGGCTGCGACTGGTCGAGACCCTCTACCTCCAGGCCCGTTTCGACCGCCTCCAGGACTACCGCGTGCTCTCCGAGACCTCGTTCGAGATCCAGCTCCTCCGCCGCCTCGCCCTGGCACTCAACCTGAACGTCACCCACGACAGCGAGCCCCCCGCCGGAATCGAAGAGACGGACATCGTGCTCTCGAACTCCCTCAGATACTCCTTCTGAAAAAGCCCGCGCCGCAGCGGTCTCGTCGGTGAAGGGGCGTGGCGAGGCGGGACGGGGACCGGATACGGAGCCGCCGGCGGATCCGGCGGGGACGAGTCCCGGCGGTCCGGGCGACTGTCGCGCGGCGTTTCGGGCGGCCATGCATCCCGTCCGGCAGCAACGGCAGCGGAACGCCGTCCGCAGGGGACGCACGACAGCGAGTTGATAGCTTGCCTCCATGCGGTTGACCCATCTCGTTCTCCGCAACTGGCGCAACTTCAAGGAAGCCGATTTTCCGGTCCAGGATCGCCTGGTCGTGATCGGACCGAACGCCTCCGGGAAGTCGAATCTCCTGGACGCCCTGCGCTTTCTGCGCCAGGTCGCCGCAACCGGCGGCGGCTTCCAGGAAGCGGTGCAGAGCCGCGGAGGCCTGCCCCGGGTCCGCTGTCTCGCTGCCAGGAACTACAACCACGGTCATGTAACCGTCGGCGTCCAGCTTGGCGACGGCGACGGAGGGAACCGGTGGACCTACGAGCTGACATTCCATCGCGAGCCACGGGGACTGCATCGACCGATTCTCAAGCGGGAGTTCGTGAAGCAGGACGGAGACGTGGTTCTGGAACGACCCGACGCCAGCGACAAGGCAGACGCCGAACGGCTGACCCAGACCTATCTGGAGCAGGTCAACTCGAACCGGAAATTCCGTCCGATTGCCGATTTCCTCCGTTCCATCCGGTATCTCCACCTGGTTCCCCACCTGCTCCGGGAGCCAGGCCTCCACACGGACCGTGTCGACGATCCGTACGGAAGCGACTTCCTGCTTCGAATCGCCCGGACTCCGCCTCGGACTCGCAACTCTCGCCTCCGCCGCATCAGCAACGGCCTGAAGGCGGCCGTGCCCCAACTGAGCCAGCTCGAGTTGATCCAGGACGAGGCGGGGAGACCTCATCTGGAGGCTCGCTGCGAACACTGGAGACCCCAGGGGGCGAAGCAGAACGAACACGACTTCTCCGACGGCACGTTGCGGCTGATCGGGCTCCTGTGGTCTCTGCAGGAAGGCAGGCAGGACGACGGGCCGGTGCTCCTCGAGGAGCCCGAACTGTCGCTGCATTCCTCGGTCGTCCGGCAGTTGCCGTCGATTCTGAGCCGGTTCCGGAGCGCCGGCGGTCCCCAGGTCCTGCTCACGACGCACTCGGAGGAGATCCTCAGGGACGAGGGTCTGGGGCTCGATGAAGTCGTCGTTCTGGAGCCCGGCGAGGAAGGCACGGAGGCTCGATTGGGAACATCGGTCGAAGGCGCTGCACGACTGCTGGAGTGCGGCCTCACCCTGACGGAGATTCTCGGCCCTCGCACCAGGCCCAGGCGTGCGGACGAACTCTTCGGCCAGCTCTTCCTGAAGTGAGCTTCGTCCACCTCGCCGTCGAGGGAGACACGGACGTTCCCGTAGCGGAGCGCCTGATCCGGCTGGTCGGCCTGACGCCCCAGGCGATCACGATTGGGCGCGGCGTGAGGAAGCTGGACGCTCGGATTCCCGAGTTCAACCGCACCGGCGAGCACCTGAACTGGCTGATCCTGCGCGATCTCGATCACGACGCGTGCTGCGCTGCCGAACTGGTCTCCGATCTTCTTGGCGGACGGCCGCTGGCTCGCCGCGTAGCCCTCCGTGTGCCCGTCCGCGCTGTGGAGAGCTGGCTGCTTGCGGACCGGGACGGCTTTGCGCGGGAGTTCGGCGTGGCCCGGAGTCATCTGACGGGCGATCCCGATGCGCTGGACGACCCGAAGCGGCACCTGATCGAGGTCTGCAGACGGTCGCGGCGGGCAGACGTCCGCATCGGGATGACGCCGAGGGAAGACAGCGGCAGCCGGGTCGGCCCCGAGCACAGGACTCGCATCGCGGCATTCGCCAGGGGCGCGTGGGACCCTTGGCGAGCGGCCCAGGCATCAGAGAGTCTGTGTAGGTCGCTGGCGGCGTTGCGGCGGCGCGTGAACGACGGGTCCTGGTGCTGACCCGGCGACTAGGCGCTTCAAGGAGCGCGTTCCGCAATCGCCCTCGTTGCCGTCGCTACCCCTTGCAGCACGAGTTCAGGCGGCTCTCGCCTGTCACTGCTCGTCTCTCTGCAGGCTCTGCCGCCGCACCTGCAACAGGAACAGGAGACACGCGTTCCCGAACAGGAACACCCCGAGCGGAGAGACGAAGACAAGCTCGGACGTGAACCCTCCGTCGTCCAGACTCAGAAGAAAGCGGTAGAGCGACAAGCCCCCAACCGCCGCCAAGACGACCCGGACGGTTCCTTCGAACCAGCGCGGGCAGCCGTCGAGCGACGCCATGGAGCCGCTGGACCGCACTTGCCCGGCACTCCGGTTCATTCGGGCCAGAACGACGGCGCAACCGAACAGGATGCCCACGCCCGCCAAGGCAAACCACGGCCACGAATCTCCACGGGACGATGCCGAGGCCGTTGCCAAGGCAGCCGCTGCAAAGCCGCAACTGGTTGCCGCCACCCGGCCCATCACCCGGTCGACGGTAGACGGCGGCCGCCCTTCGCCTGAACGCCCTGGCCCAGTAGTCATCCTGGCCCGGAGACGGCGTGCGATACGCCCTCCCGGGCGCAGATCCTGTCCTTCTGCGGTGTCCTCCAGAACCATGGCCGAGTGCTCGCTCTGCGCCAGCCCTCCGCCTACCCGCCGCCGGCGGAGATCATCAGCACCGAGCCCTGGCGGTGCTCGGCGTGGCGTGATGGTGCATTCGAGTTCGTGGTCCAGGCGTTGCCGGCTTCGTCGAACTCGATCTCGCGGGTGTAGGTGACCATCATCGGCATCCGGTATTCGACGAACGTCTCCGTCTTCGGGTCGAAGCGGAGCATCGAGTCGGTGCCGGTGCCGCAGATCCAGACCTCGCCGGTCACCGGGTTGATGTTCAGCGCGTAGGGCAGCGAGTTCGGGCCGTGCGGCAGGTCGTAGACCTTCCACTCCTCCGTCTCCTCGTTGAAGGAGGCGATGTCGCCCGAGGCCCAGCCGGGAACCCAGACGATGCCGTCGGGCGCCACGTGCAGACGGCGCGGCCCGTGCACCGGCGGCTTCCACTCGACGATCCGCTCCGGGTCGTCCTCGGCGAGCTCCGGCCGGATGCGTCCGACGCGCTGACCGTTCAGCTTGGTGTAGAACACGTGACCGTTCGGCGCCACGTCGATGCCGTACGGGGTCACTCCCCGGGATTCGCCGCGGGCGCCGCCGCCGCGGACCTGATCCTTGGTCGGCAGCTTGTACTCGGTGACCTGCCACCGCTTGCCGTCCCAGGTGGACGGGTCGAGCGACATGACGCCCACGCCGTTCGGGCTGCCGGCATCGGTCCACCAGAGAATCCCGTTCGGCGCGAAGCGCAGGGTGTGGGGGTAGCCGCCGCGCGGGCGCGGAGCGGCACGACCGGAGCCGAGCCGCCATTCCTTCGTCTCGACGTCGAATTCGCCCATCTGCCCCGAGTAGGCGAGGGTGACCCACATGTTGCCGTTCTCGGCCTTCTCGATCGAGTGGATGCCGGTGGTCGGGGTGGACGGCGACAGGTAGTCCTTGCCGCCGGGCACGGTGTAGACCGCCCGTTCGCCGGTGGCCGGGTCGAGGGTCTCGATCACGTCCTGCGCCATGTCGACGGTGTAGATGAGGCCGTCGTCGCCGAGCTCCAGATCGTGGATCACGGCGCCCGCCTGGTCGCCCATCAGCCACTCGCGAACCTCGCCGCGAAGGGCAGCGCCAGTCGGCGGCTCGGGGGGCGCGAACTCCGTCCAGTTCTCCTCCGCGTCGCGGCCGTAGACGTTCACGATCTTGTCGACCAGGACATCCTGGGTGTGCTTGTACAGGCCCTGGAACCCGTCCATCCGGGTCAGCATGACCTCCCAGTCCACCGGCTCTTCGGGCGAACGGAAGCCGACCGTGCCGACCTGGTGACAGTAGGCGCACATCATCTTGAAGTTCAGGGCGTCCGCCTCCTTCTCCCACTCCAGCATGTTCATCAGGTCGTGGGCCGGGCGCTGCGACTGCAGGGCCCAACCTTCCGCCGGCCGCAGGCGGACCTGGATCGGCGCCGGTTCGGTCGTCTCCTTGAGGTCCTTCCACTCGTCGAGCCAGCCGGTCAGGCGGACGCGGAGCTTGTACTTGCCGGCGGCAACGCCGGGCAGCCGGTAGCTGCCGTCCGGCTGGCTGTAGACCGAGATGCTGCGCTGCTCGTCGGTCGAGAACAGCGACACGGTGGCGCCGCGGATCGGCTCGCCGTCGCTGCCGACGACCGAGCCGGTGTAGACCGTGTACGGCGCATCGAGCTTCCTGGCGTTCGGCGCAGCAGCAACGGCCGCGGCCGCGATCGCTGCAAGGAGGGCGAAGCTGGTCAGTGCAACCGACATGGACGAAGCGGGTCGGGACATGGAACCTCCTGTGCCTGCTTGTGGCTTGGGGGACATGAGTGTCTTGTGCGGTAACTGACCCGGAACTATACAGGAAGCAGAGCCGCCACGTCCGCGGCCGGCCGCGGCCGGCACCGACCGCGACACCCGACCGCGGTCCAGCCGATGCGGCGGGCCGAAGCGGAAGTGCCGCCATCGGCAGTCGGACGGCGCCGGCCGGCGCCTGTATTCTCCGTCGCTGCTCAACCATCCTGTGGGGTCAGTTCACATGCGGAACCTCGAACGGGTCCTGATCGGCAACCGCGGCGAGATCGCCATCCGGATCGCCCGGGCAGCGGATGCCCTCGGCATCGAGTCGGTCGCGGTCTACGCCGACGCCGACTCCAGGTCGCTGCACACGCGGCTCGCGACGCAGGCGCTGCCGATCGGCAACGGCGCCGGCGACGATCCCGTGGCCGCCTACCTTCAGGCCGACGACCTGGTGGCCGCCGCGCTCGGCAGCGGCTGCGACTGCGTCCATCCCGGCTACGGGTTCCTGGCCGAGAACGCGGACTTCGCCGAACGATGCGCGGCCGCCGGCCTCGTCTTCGTGGGGCCTCCGGCGGCCGCCCTGACCCTGTTCGGCGACAAGGTGCGCGCCCGCCGGCTCGCGGCCTCGCTCGACATCCCGGTGGTCCCCGGCAGCGACGGCCCGACCGGGGCCGCAGGCGAGGCCGAAGCCTGCGCCGACCGCCTCGGCTATCCGGTGATGCTGAAGGCGGCAGCCGGCGGCGGCGGCCGCGGCATGCGCGTCGTGCGCTCGGGGCAGGAGATGGGCGACGCCTTCGAGCGCTGTCGAAGCGAGGCCGACGCAGCGTTCGGCGACGGCGCGCTGTTCGTCGAGAAGCTGATCGAACGCCCGCGCCACATCGAGGTCCAGATCCTCGCCGATGCCGAGGGCAACACCGTCCACCTGCACGAACGGGACTGCTCGGTCCAGTTGCGCCACCAGAAGGTGATCGAGACGGCGCCGGCGCCCGGACTCGACGACGACCTGCGGCGCCGGCTGCTCGCCGACGCCGTCCGGCTGATGACGGCAGCCGGCTACGTCAACGCCGGCACGGTCGAATTCCTGGTCGCACCCGAGAGCGGCGAGCACTTCTTCATCGAAGGCAACGCGCGCATCCAGGTCGAGCACACGGTCACCGAGCAGATCACCGGGTTCGACCTTGTGGCGGCGCAGTTCCGGATCGCCGCCGGCGCGGACCTCGACTCCCTGGGCCTCCGCGACCAGGCGGCGGTGGGAGAGCCGCGGGGGTTCGCGGTCCAGGCCCGGGTGACCGCCCGCGGCGCCGGAACGCTGAGCGCGTACAAGGAGCCCGCCGGCCCGGGCATACGGGTCGACGGCTGCGGCTATGTCGGCTACTCGCCGCCGCCCCGGTTCGATCCCCTGCTGGCCAAGGTGACGGCCTCGTGCTCGGCCTCGTCCGGGACGGACGGACGATCGTTCACGGCTGCGGTCGACCGCGCCCGGAGGGCGGTGTCGGAGTTCCACATCGGCGGGCTCGCCACCAACCTCGACCAGCTCCGGGCGATTCTCGCCCACCCGTCGGTTCGCGCCGGCAACGCCCGCACGACGCTGCTCGCAGAACATCCCGAACTCATCGCCGCCGACCGCGGCGCCGCGGCCGGCAACGGCGCCATCCCCCTCCTGCGGCAGCAGGCGACGCTGATGGCGCTGTCGCCTGCCGTCGGTACGAGCGCGCAGCCCGCGGCCGCTGCAACTGCCGCCGCCCTCGACATCGAGCCGGGTCAGCAGGCCGTCGCCTGCGCCATGGCCGGCTCGGTCCTCGAGCTGCGCGCGGCGGACGGCGACCGGGTGACCGCCGGTCAGACGCTGCTCGTCGTCAGCGCGATGAAGATGGAGTCCACCGTCGCCTCCCCCTGCGACGGCCGCGTTGCCGCCCTCCAGCACCTGCAACCGGGAGACTCGGTCGAGGCCGGCCAGGTGGTCGCCGTCATCGCGCCGGCCGACGCCGGGGCTTCGGCCGCCACGAACGAAGCCGCCGAGACATGGGAGCCAATGCTCGAAGAGGTCGCCGCCATGCAGGCCCTGGCCCGCCGGCGCCTCGCACCCGGTTCCGACGAACCGGGGGTCGTCCGCCAGCGCCGCCGCGGCAAGCTGACCTGCCGCGAGCGCATCGACCTCCTGCTCGACGAAGGCTCCTTCCACGAGATCGGCAGCATCGCCGGCTTCGCGTCCCGCGACGAGGACGGCACGATCACCGCCTTCACGCCGGCCAACCACGTCGGCGGCCGGGGCCGGATCGAGAGCCGAACCGCCGTCGTCTGCGCCGACGATTTCACCTCGCGCGGCGGCCACGCGGACGGTGCGATCGGGGCAAAGAGCAACTGGCTCGACCGCCTGGCCGTCGAGATGCGGGTGCCCTCGATCCGCCTTCTCGACGGCTCCTCCGGCGGCGGCAGCGTCGCCGCGATGGTGCCGCAGCAACAGCAGGAAGGGGAGAGCACGGCCCGGGAAAGCAGCGGCGCGATCACGGCCGGCCGGCCCCGGGTGGCCGGCGGCGGCGGCTCCTTCCTGCCCGGTCACCTGGGCAGCACGCTGTACGCCGAGCAACTGAGCACCGTGCCGGTCGTCAACCTCCTGCTCGGCAGCGTCGTCGGCATCGGCGCTGCCAAGGCGGTGCTCGGCCACTTCTCCGTCATGGTGCGGGACATCGCCCAGCTCTTTGTCGCCGGGCCGCCGGTGGTGCGGCCCGCAATGGGCTACGACATCACGAAGGAGGACCTGGGCGGCTGGCACATCCACTGCCGCAACGGCTCGGTCGACAACCTGGCCGAGACCGAAGAAGAGGCGATGGCCCTTGCCCGCCGCTTCCTCTCCTACCTTCCCGCCTCCGTCTTTGAACCGCCGCCGACATCGGAGGCGGGTCCGGACGACTTGCCGGACCGGCGCGACCAGGAGCTGCTCCACCTCGTCCCGCGCAAACGGACGGCAACGTTCGACGTTCGCCGCGCCATCCGCCTGATGGCCGACCGCGGTTCCTTCTTCGAGATCGGGCCGCTCTGGGGCGCCGACCAGGTCACCGGCTTCGTGCGCTTCGGCGGACGTCCGATGGGCGTGATCGCCTCGGACAGCCGGCACGCCAACGGCGGCGCCCTGACCGCCGACGGCTGCCGCAAGCTGATCCGCCACCTCGACGTATGCGACCTCTTCCACCTGCCGATCCTCAACCTCGTCGACAACCCCGGGTTCGCGGTCGGGCTCGAGCACGAGATCACCGGCGCCATCCGCTGGGGCGGCCAGTGGATGATCGCCTTCGCCCAGACCACCGTTCCGGTGTTCACCGTCATCCTGCGCCGCAGCTTCGGCGTTGCCGGCAACAACTACGCGACGCCGCGGGCCCGGCCCTCGATGCGCGTCGCCTGGCCCGCCGCCGACACCGGCGGCATCCCGCCCGAAGGCGGCATCGAAGCGGCCTACAAGCGGCAACTGGCCGAAGCCGAAGATCCGCAGGCCTTCCGGGACGAACTGATGGCCCGCATCGAGAGCGCCCGCGGCCCGATCGGCCCGCTGTCCCGCTTCCAGCTCGAAGAGATGATCGACCCGCGCGATACCCGCAGCCTGATCTGCGAGTGGCTCGACAGCGCCTGGAAGATCGTCTCGCAACCGGCAAGGCAGAAGCCGCGCTCCGTGCGCTTTCGACCCTGACGCGGCGCAGGGGGGAACGAACGCGGCGGACAGACGGGGCCGCGCAAGACGCCGGGGAGGCTGTGCCGCGTCACTCCGTGTCCGAGTCGTCCTCCTCCACCGTCAACCGGTAGTTCGCGACGGCCAGGAACCTGGCCTCCTGACGCAGGTCGGCGCGGGTCAGCGGCGACGTCTCGAGCCAGCGCTTCGGCAGCACGAGCCGCAACCGGCGGCCGTCGACCTCGAGCCGGGCGTCCACCTGCTGCGGCCGCCGGCTGCGATGGAGCACCACGGCCAGCCGCAGCAGGACGGCTACGCGGCAGGCAGGTTGCCGCCAGGCCGAGGGCAGACGGTCGAACACCTCATGCCGGAACCTGCGTCGGTGGCTCCGCACCAGCGCCGCGAGCGCAACGTGCTCCTGGAGGGAGAAGCCGTGCAGCTCGGCATTCTCGACGATGTAGGCGCCGTGCCGGTGGAAGCCGGCGTGGTTGATGTCCAGTCCCACTTCGTGCAACTGAGCCGCCCAGGACAGCATGAGCCAGGGCAGTTCCCCGGCGAGGCCCCAGCGTGCGGCGCACTGTTCCAGAAGCTGCAGCGCGGTCGCCCGCACCCGCGCCGCCTGCTCGGGCTCCACGTGGTAGCGCCGCGCCATCGATTCGACCGCCGCGTGCCGGGTGTCCTCATGGCTCAGCCGGCCGAGGAGATCGTAGAGGACACCCTCGCGCAGGGCGCCGCCGGCAACCCGCATCCGCCGGATGCCCAGCGCCCTGAACACGGCGAGCAGCACGGCCACGCCCCCCGCGAACACCGGCGCCCGGCCGTCGCTCAGGCCCCGGATGCGGGTCGGCGCCGCCGACCCGCGTTCGACCAGCAGCTCACGGAGGCGCACCAGGGCCTCCAGGGTGATGCCCTCCTCGCACCAGCCCGCGGCCTGGACGACCGCCGCCACCGAACGCACGGTGCCCGACGAACCGACCGCCGAGTTCCAGCCCGCTCCCGCCTGGAAGCGGCGCCTGACCGGCTCCAGTTCCTGCAGCGCCGCGATCTCCGCCCGCCGCCAGCGCTTCTCCTTCGCCCGGCCGTTCGGGAAGTGACGCAGGCTCATGCTCACACAGCCCATGTACAGGCTCTCGAGATCCCGGGGCTCGGAACCCTCGCCGACGATCAGCTCGGTCGATCCGCCGCCGATGTCGACCACCAGGCGCCGCTCGTCGCCCGCCAGGCTCTTCGACACGCCGAGGTAGATCAGGCGCGCCTCCTCCAGGCCCGAGACGATCTCAACCGGATGGCCGAGCGACCGCTCTGCCGCTTCGAGCAGGTCGCGCGCGTTGCGGGCGCGGCGCAGCGTGTTCGTGCCGACGATCCGCACCGTCCCCGCCGGAAAGGAACGTATCCGCTCGCCGAAGCGGTCGAGGCAGGCCAGGGCCCGCGCCGAGGCCTCCGGCGTCAGCCGCTTGCGGTCATCGAGCCCGGCGGCCAGCCGCACCACCTCGCGGCGGCGGTCGACGAAGACGAGCTGGCCGCCGCGAACCTCCGCCGCCACCATGTGAAAGCTGTTGGACCCGAGGTCGAGAGCCGCGACCGCCTCGCCCTCGGACAGCGGACGCGGCCGCTGGAGCGGCAGGACAGCCATGGATGGGCAAGTATGATCGCACGCCGTGTTCGTCGACCTGCGCTCCGACACCCTGACCCGGCCGTCTCCGGCCATGCGCAAGGCGATGGCCGCCGCCTGTGTCGGGGACGACGTCTTCCGCGAAGACCCGACGGTCAACGGTCTGCAGGAACGGGTCGCCGGCCTGCTGGAGCGCGAGGCCGCGCTGTTCGTTCCCTCGGGAACCCAGGGCAACCTGTCCTGCCTGCTCGCCCATGAGCTGCCGCGCGGGAGCGAGGTGCTGCTGGAGGCGAACGCGCACATCATCAACCACGAGATGAACGGGATCACCGGGCTCGCCGGCCTGCTGCCGCGGGCGGTCGCGGCGGCTGCGGACGGCAACCTGCGGCCTGCAGAAGTCGAGGCGGCGATCCAGCCCGACGATCCGACGATCGCCTCGACGCGGCTGCTCTGCCTGGAGAACAGTTGCAACCAGGCCGGCGGCACCGTCTACGACCAGGAGCGGACGCGGGCGTTGTGCGCCGCAGCCCATCGCCGCGGCCTCCGGGTCCACCTCGACGGCGCCCGCCTGTGGAACGCCGCGGCCGCGCTCGGCTGCACGCCGGCCGAGGCCGCGGGACCCGTGGACTCCCTCTCCTTCTGCTTCTCGAAGGGCCTCGGCGCGCCCGTCGGCTCGATCGTCGCCGGCTCCCGCGACTTCATCGCCAACGTCCGCCGCTACCGCCAGATGTGCGGCGGTCAGATGCGCCAGGTCGGCGTGCTCGCCGCCGCCGCCGAGGTCGCACTCGACGAGAGCCCGCCCCTGCTCGTCCGGGACCACGAGAACGCCCGGTTGCTGGCGGACACGCTGGAGGACCTGCCGGGACTCTCGCTGGTCGCCAGGCAGCGCACGAACATCGTCATCTTCGACGTGGCCGGCACCGGACGCAACGCCCCCGAGTGCGTCGCGGCGCTGCGGCGCGAAGGCGTGCTCTGCCTGGATCTGAGCCCGACCCGCATCCGCCTCGTCACCCACCGCGACGTGAGCCCGGAGCAGACCGCGGCAGCGGCCGACGCCCTGACCCGCGTCTTCGGCGGCTGACCGGAGGGCCGCGGCGGCCATGGCCGGCGAGAGGAGCATCGTCCCGGTCAGGCCGTTCGAGGATCTGCAGATCGGCGAGACCTTCACGCTGCCGAGCCGTACCGTCACCGATGCGCACTTCGCCGCGTTCCAGGCGATCTCGGGCGACAACCACCCGATCCACTACGATGTCGAGTACTGCAGGTCCCTGGGCCACTCCGGCATGCTCGCCCACGGCCTTCAGGTCCTCTGCTACAGCGCTGCCGGCGCCGGCGTCTTCGCCGATGTCATCGGCCGTTCGATGATCGGCTTCATCGATCAGTCCTGCCGGTTCCTGAAACCGGTGCATCCGGGGGACACCCTGTACCCGACGCTTCGCATCGCGGATCTCGTGCGTCAGCGGACGACCGCCGTCATCGTGCTCGCCAGCGAGATCGACAACCAGCGGGGCGAACGCGTGCTGGAGGGCCGACAGAGCTACCTGGTGCGGCTGCGGACGCCGGATCCCGCCGGCTGACTACGCAAGCGGCTCGAAATCGAAGACCTGCGACGCGGCGCCGGACACGGGCACGGCGACGACTCGGAACACGCGGCGCAGCAGATCGGGTTCGAGGACGTCCGCCGGCGCACCGTCGGCGACCAGGGCGCCGCCGTCGAGAACCGCCACCCGGTCGGCGAAACGGGCGGCGGCGTTCAGATCGTGCAGGGCGAGCGCGACGGAACGGCCCTCGTCGACCAGGCGGCGCGCCAGCCCCAGGAGGTCCAGACCATGGGCAAGATCGAGGTTCGACGTCGGTTCGTCGAGCAGCAGGGTCTCCGCCTCGGCGGCCAGGCAGCGGGCCATGAGCACCCGCTGCAGCTCGCCGCCGGACAGCGTCGT
Organism: Thermoanaerobaculia bacterium; assembly: GCA_965116145.1. Lineage (GTDB taxonomy): Bacteria > Acidobacteriota > Thermoanaerobaculia > Multivoradales > Multivoraceae > Multivorans. Next base: position 3,364,113 of record OZ220482.1, on the reverse strand, counting down.
CACCCGCCGCTCGGCAAGCGCCAGCACATCGGTGTCGGCGAGGCAGTGGTCGATCCAGCCGCGGTCGGCGGACCGGGTGCCGAACAGGCGGCTCTCGTGCGGGTAGCGGCCCAGGATGACGAACTCCCGGACCGTGAACTCGAACGTCGGCCGCGCGGACTGCGGAACGTAGGCCACGCGCCGGGCGGCCTGCCGCCGCGGCAGTGCCGCCAGGTCGATACCGTCGAGCAGGACCAGGCCTTCGCTCGGACGCCAGGCGCCGGACAGCAGCCGCAGCAGGGTCGACTTGCCGGCGCCGTTCGGTCCCACGACGGAAGTCAGCCGGCCCGGCTCGATCGCCAGATCGACGCCGCGCAGAAGCCACCGGCCCCGTCGTTCGACCCCGGCCCCGCGGAGTTCGAGCCGCGGCGCTGCGGCGGCCGCAGCCGCCGGCGCAGTCAGCGGGACACCGCCACTTCGCCCTCGTGGCGCAAGAGCAGGAACAGGAAGAAAGGCGCACCGACGAACGCCGTGACGACGCCGAGGAAGACCTCCCGGGGCGCGGCCACGGTCCGGGCCAGGAGATCCGCTCCCACGACGAACCAGGCGCCGGTCAGGAACGCGCCGGGCAGCAGCCGGCGGTGGGCCGGTCCGAGCAGGAGGCGCACGAGGTGCGGCACGACCAGGCCGACGAAACCGACGACACCGCTCACCGCCACCGCACTGCCGGTCAGGATCGCCGCGCTCCAGAGCACGACCCGTTTCGCGCGCTCGACGTCGACGCCGAGCGAGGCAGCCACCTCTTCGCCTTCGAGCAGCAGGTCGAGGTCGCGTGCAGACCAGACCGCCAGCGCACAGCCGATCGCCATTCCCGGCAACAGCATGCCGGCGTGGAGCCAGCCGCGGTCGGTGACTCCGCCCATCATCCAGTAGGCGATCCGGCGCGCCGCCTCGTACTGTTCCCAGGAGCGGGCGATGAGCCACGAGCTGACGGCGGCAAGCAGGGCGTTCAGGGCGACACCGGCAAGCAGCAGCGTGGTGACCGGGGTGTAGCCGTCGCGGGCGGCGATGCGGGTGACGACCAGCAGGGACAGAAGCGCACCGGCGACCGCCGCCAGCGGGGCGGCGAGCAGGAAGCCGCCGGCCCAGCCGAAGGTCAACGCGACGACGGCGCCGAGGGCGGCCCCGGTGCTGGTGCCGACAATCCCCGGCGACGCCAGCGGATTGCGGAACAGCCCCTGCATCTGCGCGCCGGCCAGGGCAAGGCAGCCGCCCACCATCGCCGCCACCGCCACCCGCGGCGCGCGCAGCGACCAGACGATGGCGTCCAGCCCGGGATCGACGGGTCCCCCCGCCCCGCCGGGCAGCAGGCGCCCGGCCAGCACCGCCAGCACGTCGCGTCCCTCCAGCGGCGCCGACCCCCGAAACAGCCCGACCGCGGCCAGCGCCAGCAGCAGCACCGAACCCGAGGTCATGTACCACCAGAACCCGGCCCGACGGCCGCCGAACGCGGCCCTCACTTCGCCGCCGTCGCCGGGATCCGGGCGTCCGCGGCTCCGATCCGCTCGGCGGCGCGCAGGAGTGCGTCCGCCAGCCGTTCGACCAGGCCGGCGGCATGGTGCGAGATCGCCGCCATGTCCGGCCCGCCAAGCGGCTCGATGTTGCCAACCCTGCCCGCCCGCGTGCTGTCCAGGACGCCGGCGGCATCACCGGCCTCGTCGGCGCCGGTGAAGATCACATCCGGGTCCCAGATCACCAACTGTTCCGCGCCGACTCGCGGCCAGCCCTGGAGACCGTCTTCCGCTGCCGCGTTGACGGCGCCCAGGTAGCGGACCGCATCGTCGAACACGGTCCGACTGCCCAGCACCACGCCGCCGCTCCAATGGACCACGCGCAGTCCTCTCACCCGCGAGCCCGCCCGCGCCCGCGCTGCCTCCAGACGTGCGCGCATCGACGCCGCGAGCCGCTCCGCCCGGGCGTCGCGGCCGATCGCGAAACCGACCGTCCGGATGTTCCGCTCGATCGCCTCCAGACTCTCGTGATCGAGCAGGACGACAACCGGCAGTCCGGCATCCTCCAACTGGGCAAGCGATTCCTGCGAGTTGAAGCCGGCCGCGAACACGACGTCCGGCGAAGCCGCGAGGATCTCCTCGGTGCTGAAGCCGCCGATCCGGCCCAGCCGGTTGGCGGCGTCGGCGGCGGCGCTCAACCGCGGGTCGCCGGCGAAGGGCGACAGCAGGACGATCCGTTCCGGTTCGGCGATCGCAAGCAGGATCTCGTCGGTCGCCAGCGTTCGGGAGGCGATGCGGCGGGGCGGCGCCGCCAGCCGGACGACCCTGCCGCCGCCCCGGATCTCGCGCCAGGCGCCGTCCGTGCCGGGTTCGACGAGTTCGAGCCGCGCGCCCTTCAGACCCTGCAGATACTCCGCATGGCCGCCGGTCAGGTCCGGCGCGCCGCCGTCGGCCGACGCCGCGCCCTGCGGAGCCGGCCCGCAGCCGCCGACCGCGGCCGCAACGGCGACCAGGCAGCCGGGCAGTCCGCGGCGAACGCCGCACCGGGTCCGACACGCAGGTTCATCCGGGACTGCCGACGCCGTTCGGAAGGCGGTCGTTGCCGTCGGGCCGAGCATGCATTTCAAAGCTATACTGCCGCCCCCCTTGGGAACAGCAACAGAAGCAACGCCATGGAGCCCTCGATGAGCATGAAGACCGGAGACACGATCCCGGAAGCCAGTTTCAAGCAGATGACCCCGGACGGCATCGTCGACATCTCGACCCGCGAGCTGTTCGAGGGCAGGAAGGTCGTTCTTTTCGCCGTGCCCGGCGCCATGACCCCGACCTGCTCGGAGGTCCACATGCCGGGCTTCATCGAACACCTGGAGACCATCCGGTCGGCGAACGTCGACACGGTAGCCTGCCTTGCCGTCAACGATGTCTTCGTCATCAACGAGTGGCGGAAGGCGCGGAACATCCCCGACGACATCGTGCTGCTGTCCGACGGCAACGGCGAGTTCACGTCCAGGGTCGGGCTGGAACTCGACGCTTCCCGTTTCGGCATGGGCACCAGGTCCCGGCGCTACGCGGCGATCGTCGACGACGGCGTGGTGACCTATCTCGGCGTCGAGCCGGCGGGCGAGGTCGGCGTCAGCGGCGCCGAAGCGGTCCTCGATCAGCTCGGCTGAACTCGTCCGGCAGTCCACCGCCCGGGGGTCGCTTGACCAGCCACCAGGTCGACAGGCTCACCGACTCGATCTACGTTCCCTTCGACGATGTGGCGTGGGGGCGCCTGCGGGCCGAGACCCCCCTGCCGCTCTCCGAGCAGGAACTGGAGCGGCTTCGCGGCATCAACGAGCAGGTCTCTCTCGACGAGGTCGCGCAGATCTACCTGCCGATGTCGCGGCTGCTCAACCTCTACGTCGGGGCCACCCAGGATCTCTACCGGGCCAGCAGCACCTTCCTCGGGGGATTGACGGCCAAGGTTCCCTACATCATCGGAATCGGCGGCAGCGTTGCAGTTGGCAAGAGCACCACCGGCCGCATCCTCCGCGAGCTGCTCGCGCGCTGGCCGAACCACCCCCAGGTCGACCTGGTGACCACCGACGGCTTCCTCCAGCCCAACGCCGTGCTCGAGGAGCGGAACCTGATGGACCGCAAGGGCTTCCCGGAGAGCTTCAACCTGCCCGCGCTGGTGAACTTCGTTCTCCAGGTCAAGTCGGGCGAGCGGCGGGTCCGGCATCCGGTGTACTCCCACCATTCGTACGACATCGTCCCGGGCGCCACCGAGGTCGTCGACCAGCCGGACATCCTGATCCTCGAGGGCCTGAACGTGCTGCAGGCGCGTTCGGAGTCAGCGACGACGAAGTGCAGGCTCATGCTCTCCGACCTGTTCGATTTCTCGATCTACGTGGACGCCGAGACCGCCGTCATCGAGCGCTGGTACGTCGAGCGGTTCCTGACCCTGCGCGACACCGCGTTCCGGGACCCGGACGCCTACTTCCACCGCTATGCCAGCCTGAGCGAGCGCGACGCGGCCGACACCGCCTGCGGCATCTGGAAGAAGATCAACGAGCCGAACCTGACCCGGAACATCCTGCCCACCCGCGAGCGCGCCGACCTGATCATGGAGAAGGCGCCCGACCACGCGGTGCGGCGGATCCGGCTGCGAAAGCTGTAGCGCTTCCGACGGGTCAGCGCGGCGCCAGCCAGCTCGGTTCGCGCCGAGCGCCGGTCTCGTCCAGCAGTTCGTCGAGCCGCACCGACAAGCGGTCGAAGAGGGCCTCGAGCTCCAGCACGCCGCGGGCCTGCTCGTTGCGGGGATCCCGGGCGGCTGCGGCGGCCGCGACGCGAAGCCGGGTCTCAACGTTGCCGGCGCCGTGGCGGGTGATGAAGGCGCCCAGGAGATTCCGCCGCTCCTGCGGGTCGGCCTGCAGGTCGTACAGCTCGTAGCGGTCCCAGACGCCGTGAAAGCGCATGAACTTGTAGCGGCTGGTGCGCACGCCCAGCACCGTCGGTGTCTGGGGAAAGGCGCGCTCCCAGAAGTACTCGTAGAGAAACGCGTCCCGCCACGGCGGCCGCGCGACATCCGGGCCGGCCGCAAGCAGGCCGAGGAAGGACCGGCCCTGCACCGTGTCCGGGATCCTGAGCCCGGCGGCTTCGAGAAGGGTGGGGGCGAAGTCGAGGTTGACGATCATCTCGGAGTGCCGGAGGCCGCCGGCGCCGCCGTCAAGCCAAGGCGCACTGACCACCAGCGGCACCCGGATCGAGGCCTCGTACATCGTGCGCTTGTCGATCAGGCCGTGCTCGCCGAACTGGAAGCCGTTGTCCGAAGTGAACACCAACAGAGTCCGTTCGAGCAGGCCGCGTTGCTCGAGCGCCGCCACGATCCGTCCGACGCTGTCGTCGACGGCGCGCATCGTCTCCGCGTAGTCGAGCGCGAACTGCTGGAAGTCGACCGAGTTGTCGTAGAGGCCGTCGACGCCGTGCCAGCTCCGCCGCTGGGCCTCGACCCAGTTCGGCTTGCCCTGGTAGTTCTCGTGCCGGTTCGGCATCGTCGCGGGCGGCGGATAGCGCTGCCCGGCGTAGCTGCCGCGATGCCGTTCGGCGGGCAGGAAGGACGCATGCACCGCCTTGTGCGACACGTAGAGCAGGAAGGGCGCCTCGCCGGCCGGTTGCCCGCCGGACGCCTCGCCGTGCTCCCCGGCCGCCCCCTTCTGCCCCAGGAAGTCCAGTGCGTAGTCGGTGATCAGGTCCGTCGTGTAGCCCTGCCGGGGCACCCGCTCGCCGTCGACGTTGAAGGCCTGGTCGTGGTAGCGGCCCTGCCCCGGGAAGGAAACCCACCGGTCGAACCCCGGACGCGGGTCGTCCGAGGAACCGCCCATGTGCCACTTGCCGACGAAGGCGGTACGGTAGCCGGCGCGCTGGAGCTCGACCGGAAAGGTCGGCACGGCGGGATCGAGACGAGTGCGGTTGTCGAGCACCCGGTGCCGGTGGGCGTACTGGCCGGTGAGGATCGAGGCCCTGCTAGGCGAGCACAGCGATGTCGTAACGAACGCGTTCTCGAACAGCACACCGCGCTCGATCAGACGGTCGAGGTGGGGCGTCTGCAGAAACGGGTGGCCGAGCGCGGACGCGGCGTCGTGGCGCTGGTCGTCGATGAGGATGAAGACGATGTTCGGCCGCTCGACCGCCAGGCCGGGCGCCGGCGCAACCAGCGGCGCACCGCAGACGGCAGCCAGGAGCGCCCCCGGCAGGCAACCGGTCCGTTTTCTCCGTCGGTTCGTCGTCATCGCCGATCTCCCTCTGCTCATTCCGGCCTCCGTCGACCGGATGGTCCTGGCAGCCCGTGGCACACCTCGCGTTGCATTCGTTTCAGCCATGCATCCCGCCCGGCTGCGTTGCTCTTCGCTCACATGCGCCTTGACATGCTCTCTCATCGCGCCTTGCCGGACGGACGCCTGACCGCTCCCGGTGCGACAGGCACCTTCTTGCCGCGGGCTGCCAGGCCGACGGCCGCCAGCTCCTCCGGATCGTAGTGCCAGCGCCGGTAGTTCCACATCCACTGCTCGGGCTGCGCGCGGACTCTCCGCTCGATCGCCGCCGCGATCCGCTGCGACAGCTCCACCGCGTCCTGCGAGCCGCCCGGCCGGCGCAACAGCTCGCTCTCGAGACGGTAGGTGAAGGGGCCCTCGCGGACACAGAAGGCGGCAAGCAGCGGACAGTCGGAGCGGGCCGCCAACGCCGCGGGACCGCCGACGAAGTCGGTGCGGCGGCCCAGGAAGTCGACCTCCGGCCCGCGCCGCTGGTCCGGGCGCTGATCGACGACCATGATCAGGGTCTCCCGACGCGCGAGGCAGTTCCGCATGTCCCGCAGCAGGGACTTGCGGCCGCTCCAGATGACCCGTACTCCGGCCCGGGCCCGCATCTGCTCGAAGAAGAGCGAGGCGGACGCGGCGCGCGAGGGCTTGGCCACCGCGGCCACCGGCCGGGAGGCCGCAAGGACGGTGCTCTGGGCCAGCAGTTCCCAGGCGCCGAGATGGCCGGTGACCAGCACCTGGCCCCGGCCGCGGTCCTCGGCTTCGGCGATCAGACCGCGAAAGCCGTCGAACCCCTCCATCGCGGCAATGTCGAGCCGCCTCTGATCGAAGCTGATCCGCACGGTCTCGAGCGCGGCGACGATCTGATGCCGCACGCAGCGCCGCTCCATGCCGCGGGCCGCGGCCGATCCGGGAGGCAACCCCAGCACGACCGCCAGGTTGTGCCGCATCACCCGGACATCGCGGCCCGCCAGGCCCCGCAGCTCGGCGAGCAGGCCGGCCGCCGGGCCGAACCACGCCGTCGGCAGCCGGCGGATGAGCCAGGAGGCGGCATGAAGGAACGCTCCGGCGACGCGGTCGGACATCGGGCATGGAGTCTACGGCCCGCCCATCTCACCGATCGCCTTCCCGCGGCCGCGGATCCCGTACGTCGCAAGGTGCGGGGCGGGAGTCGGCGGCGGGGCTTGCGTCCGTGTACGATACCGGCCCTTGAGCGAACAATCCGACCCTTCCGCCTACTGGCGGGCGAACCTGCGGTTGATGGCGATCCTGCTCGCCGTCTGGTTCGTCTGTTCCTGTGTTCTCGGCATCTTTCTCGTCGAACCCCTGAACGGGGCCAGACTGGGCGGCTTTCCGCTCGGGTTCTGGTTCGCACACCAGGGTTCGATCTACGTCTTCGTCGTCCTGATCCTGGTCTACGCCGCGGCGATGGACCGCCTCGACCGGCGCTACGGCGTCGACTGAACCGGTCGGCGGATCCGGTCGACCCGAGAGCTCACCGCCGACTCCCGCGATGAACGTCCAGGCCTGGACCTACCTGATCGTCACCGCGACCTTCGCGCTCTACGTCGGCATCGCCTGGTGGAGCCGGGTCAGGACGACGTCGGGCTTCTACGTCGCCGGCCGCGGCGTGCCGGCGGTGGCCAACGGCATGGCGACCGGCGCCGACTGGATGAGCGCCGCGTCCTTCATCTCGATGGCCGGCCTCATCTCGTTCATGGGCTACACCGGCGCCATCTATCTGATGGGCTGGACCGGCGGCTACGTCCTGCTGGCGCTCCTGCTCGCCCCGTATCTCCGCAAGTACGGCAAGTTCACGACCTCCGAGTTCGTCGGCGACCGCTACTACTCGGACACCGCAAGGCTGGTCGCGGCCGGCTGCACGATCTTCGTCTCCTTCACCTACATCGCCGGACAGATGCGCGGCGTCGGCGTCGTCTTCTCCCGCTTCCTGGAGGTGGAGGTCCACTGGGGCGTCCTGATCGGCGTCGTCATCGTCTTCTTCTACGCCGTGCTCGGCGGCATGAGGGGTATCACCTACACCCAGGTCGCCCAGTACTGCGTCCTGATCGTCGCGTTCCTGATTCCTGCCGCCGCGATCTCCTGGAAGATCACCGGCAACCCGATTCCGCAGTTCGGGTTCGGCGGCACGGTGCGGGAAGGCCAGGCGGCCGGCGTCTTCCTGCTCGAGGCCCTCGACGCACTGCACCGGGAACTCCGGCTGCCGGAGTACACCGCCGCCTTCGTACCTGGCAAGAAGAGCATGATCGACGTCACCGCGATCACGCTCGCGCTGATGGTCGGCACGGCCGGTCTCCCCCACGTTCTGGTCCGCTTCTACACCGTGCGCAGCGCCCGCGCGGCTCGCTGGAGCGCCTTCTGGGCTCTGGTGTTCATCGGCCTGCTCTATACCGCGGCGCCGGCAGTGGCCGCCTTCGCCCGGGTCAACCTGATCTCGACGCTGCACGGCACGCACTACAGCGAGGCGCCGGAGTGGTTCAGGAGCTGGGAGACGACCGGCCTGATCTCGTTCGACGATCAGGACGGCGACGGCGTCATCGACATGTCCGACGGCGCCAACGAGCTGACCGTCGACCGGGACATCATGGTCCTCGCCAATCCGGAGATCGCCGAGCTGCCGGCCTGGGTGGTCGCCCTGGTCGCAGCAGGCGGGCTTGCGGCTGCCCTGTCCACGGCTGCCGGTCTGCTGCTGGTCATCGCCTCGGCGATCAGCCACGACATCGGCAAGTCGATCCTGTGGAAGGACATGGGTTCGCGCCAGGAACTCCTGCTGGCGCGCGGCACGGCCTCCGTGGCGGTGATCGTCGCCGCCTGGTTCGGCATCTCGCCGCCCGGCTTCGTCGCCCAGGTCGTCGCCTTCGCCTTCGGCCTGGCCGCGTCGAGCTTCTTCCCGGTCCTGGTGCTCGGCATCTTCACCCGCACCACGACCAAGGAGGGAGCGATCGCCGGCATGAGCAGCGGTCTCCTGTTCACCAGCGCCTACATCGTCCACTTCCGCCTGATCCGGCCCGAAGCGACCGCCGAGGACTGGCTGCTCGGCATCAGCCCCGAGGGCATCGGCGCCGTCGGCATGCTGATCAACTTCGCGCTGGCGCTGATCGTGAGCCGGTTCACGAAACCGCCGCCGGACCACGTGCAGCGGCTGGTCAGCGAGATCCGCCTGCCCCGCGAGCGGCCGGCCGGCAGCCAGCAGCCGTAGCCGCCATATCTCACCGATCTCCTGCTGCGGCCGGCACTCCCGGCAGCAGCGGCGCGGCCCGGCCCATCGCCTCTTCGGCACGTTCGATCAGTCGGTCGAGGCCGGCCCTCGTGCGGGCGCTGACGGCCACCGCATCGAGCTGGCGGGCGACCAGCCGGGCCCGATCCTCCGCCACCAGATCGCACTTGTTCAGCACGACGAGGACAGGTTTCGAGCCCAGCGACAGTTCCTCGATCAGCCGCTCCACGGCCTCGGCCCTGGTCCGCCACGCCGGATCCGCCGCGTCCACGACGTGCAGCAGCAGGTCCGCGTCGCCGAGTTCCTCGAGGGTGGCCCGGAACGCCCGCACGAGGTCCGGCGGCAACTCGGCGATGAAGCCGACCGTGTCGGTGATGACCACCTCGCCTTCGCGCGGGAAGCGGATGCGCCGGCTGGTCGGGTCGAGGGTGACGAAGAGCTGACCGGCGGTCTCGACTTCGCTTCGGGTCAGCGCGTTCAGCAACGTGCTCTTGCCGGCGTTCGTGTAGCCGACGAGCGACAGCACCGGCACGCGCCGGTCGCGCCTTCGGCTGCGGGCGACATCCCGCTGCCTGGACAGCTTCTCGACCTGCCGTTCCAGGTTGCGGATCCGGTTGCGGATCCGCCGCCGTCCGACCTCGAGCACGGTCTCGCCGGGGCCGCGGCCGCCGATGCCGCCGGCAAGCCGCGACAGCCCCTCGTCCTTCTCGGTCAGCCGCGGCAACGAGTAGCGCAACTGCGCCAGCTCGACCTGGAGCTTGCCGTCGCGAGAACGCGCCCGCTGCGCGAACACGTCCAGGATGAGCTGGGTGCGGTCGATCGCCTTGAGCCCGGTCGCATCCTCGAAGGCGCGCGCCTGGGCGGGCTTCAGGTCCATGTCGAAGATCGCCACCTCGGCGCCCGTGCGCATGCCCGTCAGGACGATCTCCGTCAGCTTGCCGCGCCCGACGACCGTCCTCGGGTGGACTCGCGGCCGCCGCTGACGGAGCGTCCCCGCCACGTCGACACCCGCCGAGCGGACCAGCTCGACCGTCTCGGCGAAGTGATCGTCCTCCGGCCGAACCCCGATGACCAGAGCCCGCTCCCGGGCCGCCTCCCGGCCGTGTCGATGGCGACCGAATTCGCGTTCGACCTCACGTATGGTCGCCGCGAAGTCGAAGTCCAGGGCGTGGACCCGGGGCGCCTCGACGCGCAGAAAGGGCGAGTCCTGCCCGTCGCCGCCGCCGCTGGCCGCCGCCGCCGCCGCCGTGTCGCCCGGGGCCGGCGACGGCGAGAGATAGGCGATCTCGATGGCCCCGGCGGCGCCGTCCGCCTCCGCCTGAACCACGGCGACCAGGTCGAGCCGAAGCAGCGCAAGGTCGTTCAGGTCGTCGGCCGAGAGTTCCTCGCCCCGCAGATGCGTATGCACGAGCCGCAACCGCCGGAAGCGCCCGGGACCGCCCCGCAACCGGCCGATGTCCGGGATCTCGAGCTGACGCGCATCGCCGACGATCACCTTGTCGACGACGCCGTCCCGGGTCAGCAGCACGCCGACCTGGCGGCCGATCTCGCGAGAGAGAGCGCACAGGTGGCGCGCGAGTTCGGGCGACACCACCTGGTCCGGATTCACCTTGCGCCGATACGTCCGTTCGAGCGCTCCGCGCTGTGCGGCACGCAGGCCGCGAACATCGCCGTGGATCGGTCTCATCGCCGGCCGGGCGCCGAAGAAGGCCGCAAGTTCAGGAAACTGCTATAGTTGTGCACGGCAGCGGTACCTGCCCCCAGAAGGGCATCCGCCGCGCAGCTCGACAACACGAGTCAGCGCTTGGCTTCAGCCTTTTTCCATTCGACAGGACGTCCACTTCGAGGCAGCTCAGGTGAGACGACTTCCGTCGCCCGAGGACCGTCCGCACGGCCCGTGGTGAACTGCAGGTTATACCCGCCGCCTTCGACGACGACCCGACCCGAACGCGCCCACGCGCCGTTCTGTCGGCCGCGCACCCAGGCCTGTCGGCCCGCAGGCTCCCCGAGAGGAGTCGCGCCGCGCCCTGGCGCCGGCCATGCCGGAGTCGTCCCCACCGATTCAACCGACGGCGCATCCGCCGTCACCCGGAGACCTTGTGACCCGAAGAATGCTCATCAACGCGCGGAGCTCCACCGAGCTCCGCATCGCCATCGCCAACGACACGGTGCTCGAAGACCTGAAGGTCGATATCGCCGAGCGGGGGCTGACGCGCGGCAACATCTACTACGGCAGGATCGCCAACATCGAGCCTAGCCTCAACGCCGCCTTCATCGACTACGGCGCTGCGAAGCACGGCTTTCTCGCCACCCAGGACGTCGTGCCGGACGCCTACTATCAGGCGGCGCCGAAGTCCGGCCGGCCGAAGATCGAGGATGTGCTCGTTCGCGGCCGGCCCATCGTCGTGCAGGTGACCCGCGAGCCGGAAGGCAACAAGGGCGCCGCCCTCACCACGAACCTCAGCCTGGCCGGCCGCTACCTGGTGCTCACGCCCTTCGATCAGACCTGCGGCGTGTCCAGGAAGGTCGACGCGGAGGATGTCCGCCTCAAGCTGAAGGCGATGGTGGACGCCCTGCCGGTCCCCGACGGCGGCGGCGTGATTGTCCGCACGAACGCGCTCGGACAGACGAAGACGGCACTCAGCCGGGACATGAACGCGCTGCTCCGGCTGTGGAAGCGCATCTCCCGCGACGCGCGCGACTCGAAGGGGACCCGGCTTCTCTACAGCGATCAGGACATCGTCCTGCAGGGCCTTCGCGACTATCTCGACAGCTCGATCCAGGAGGTCTGGGTCGACGAGGATGTCGCCTACGGGCGCGCCGAGCAGTACATGCGCACCTTCATGCCGCGCAGCAGGACGGCGCTCCACCGGTACACGGGCCGCAAGCCGCTGTTCTCGGTCTACAGCCTGGAGCCCCAGATCGAGAACATCTTCGAACGGCGCACGGAACTGCCTGCTGGCGGCTCCATCGTGATCGACCCCACCGAGGCCCTGACCGCCATCGACGTGAACTCGGGACGATCGAAGAAGGGAGCCAGCCAGGAGGAAACCGCTGTCGGCACGAACGTCGAGGCCGCCGCAGAGGTCGGGCGGCAGCTTCGGCTGCGCGACATCGGCGGTCTGATCGTTGTCGACTTCATCGACATGCGCAGTCCCCGCAACCGCCGCAAGGTGGAAAAGGCGATGAAGGATGCGATGAAGCCGGACAAGGCGCGCTGGACGGTCAGCCGGATCAGTCCCAACGGGCTGCTCGAGATCAACCGCCAGCGGATCCACCAGGCTCTGCAGATGCGCACGCACCGCGACTGCGCCAACTGCAGCGGCACGGGCCGGGTGGCAAGTCCGGACCTGATCGCGCTGCGTCTGCTGCGCAACATCGAGTCCCACGGCGCCGGCGGCTACATGCGGGGAGTGCGCATCGAGCTGCAGTCGGAGCTCGCCGATTTCTTCCAGAACCGCCATCGCGAGGAGCTGGTCAAGCTGGCGCACGAATTCGGACTCGAGATCGAGGTCTCGGGACAGCACCATTCCCACGGCCAGGAGCCGGAGGTGAGCTGGGTCGCCCGCGATCTGAACGAGGTGAAGAAACGCGAACGGGAGGAGGCCAGGGAGAAGAAGCTGGAGCAGGAAATGCTCGCGACGCCTTCGATCGGCGATGCCGACGAGGAAGCCGAGGACGATGCCGGACTCGACCAGGACGCCGGCGACGTGGCCGCCACCGCCGAGGAGGGACCGGGCGACGCGCCGAAGAAGCGTCGGCGCCGCGGCGGCCGGAGACGCCGGTCGGCGGCCGCGCGCAAAGCGAAGGCACAGGCGCAGGACGATGCGCCCGCGATCGAGCCTCCGGTCCAGGGCAGCAACGGAGCCGGCTCTCCCGGCGAGGGCAGCAGCACCGAGACCGGAACGATCAAGGTGCCCGGCATCGACACCCCCGGCGCGGACACGGGCGCCGAAGGCGGCAAGGCCGAAGCAGCGGCCAGCGGCAACGGCACGGCCCGGACCGGCCGACGCCGGCCCCGCCGGCCTCGCCGGCGGCGGCCGCAGGCCCGGAGGAAGGGCGGCGAGTCGCCGCAGGCCGAAACCGGCACGACCTGAGCGGATCCAGGGCTCCGGTTCGTCCCGACCGGGTTTGACAACCGCCTCGGGCATCAAGCAGCATCCGGGCCGCTATCGCTCCAAAGCGCCGCAAGGCGCGGCGGCGGTCCCGGGTTCAGGTCGGGGCGATCCCGGGAACGGGCGGGTTGGGACCCGCCGATTCGTGGATGAGCCCGGAAAGGAGGTGGTCTACTAGTGGAGTATTGCAGTAGCGGCTTGATGGAGGTGGCGGCTCCCTAGGGATCCCTACCGGGCGTAGGGCATCTCCTCAGGGATGCAATCCCGCGCCATTCCTTCCATCGGCCGGAACGCTCTGCCGGGCCGCGGCGAACGCGGCAGGAGAGTGTCACCGGAGCCCCGAGGCGCAATCGCCTCGGGGCTCTCTTCTTCCAGCAGCCCGTGGCAGAACCAGCGCCCTTCGCCCCGCGGCCCGGTTCCGCAAACGTTTCACCCGGCACGGCCGGACCACAGGACTCACCTTCCTACCCGGCGGAGACAGCAGATGACAGCAATCGGAACCCCCACCAGGCTCCTCGAGGGAGGCCCGAAGGTCAAGGGCTCGCTCCGCTACTGCGGCGACCTCGACCGGCCAGGACTCCTCAATGCCCGCCTGGTCACAAGCCCGCATGCTCACGCCGAGGTGCTGAACATCGATACCTCCGCGGCGGCGGCGATGCGGGGTGTCGCTGCCGTGATCACCGCCCGTGATCTGCCGGAACACCCCGCCCGAAGCCGGGCGTTGCTCATGCTGGCGCGCGACCGGGCGATCTTCGTTGGCCACCCGGTCGCCCTGGTGCTGGCCGAGAGCGAGGCGATCGCCTCGGACGCGGCAGAGGCGGTCGCGGTCGACTACCGCCCGCTGGCTGCCGTGACCAGCATCGAGCAGGCCGAAGACCCGGCGGCTCCTCCGGTGTGGCCGGACGGCCTGCCCGGACAGTCCGCGGAGGCCGCCGCCCACGGCGCCGGCGGCGCCGGTGACGATGGCGACGCGGGTCCTTCCTCGCCGAACGTGACGAACCGGATGCGGTTCGAGCGCGGCGACCTCGACGCCGGCTTAGCGGAGGCCGATGCGGTCGTCGAGCGCAGTTTCACGACCGCAGGCGTCCACCAGTCCTACCTCGAGCCCCACGCCGCCCTGGTCGAACCCGACCCGATGGGCGCCGGAATGACGATCCACAGTTCGACCCAGGCGACCTTCTACATTCGCGACACCGTCGCCTTCGTGCTCGGGCTGCCTCACGACCAGGTGCGCGTGGTCGGCACGCCGGTCGGCGGCGGCTTCGGCGGCAAGTTCCTGCTCTACGAGCCGTTGCTGGCGGTCGTCGCCCGGCGCCTCCAGCGTCCGGTGCGGCTGATGATGACCCGCACCGAGGAGATGCTGGCCGCGACGCCGGCGCCCTCGACCCGGATCACCATTCGGGCCGGCGCCAGCCGAACCGGGCAGCTCACCGCGCTCGAGGCCGAGCTGGCGATGGACTGCGGCTGTTTCCCGTCGTCCATGACCGCCCTCGCCGGCATCCTGCTCGGCAGTTCCTACCAGACGCCGAACCAGGCCGTAGGCGGCTACGAGGTGGTCACGAACAAGCCCTCGATCGGCGCCTACCGCGCGCCGCTGGCGCCCCAGGCGGCGTTCGTGGTCGAGACGGTCCTGGACCAGCTTGCAGACATCCTGGGCCTGGATCCGATGGACATGCGACTGCTCAACGCCTCGGAGACCGGCCAGCCGATGGCCACCGGCACGCCCTGGGCCGGCATGGGGCAGCGCCAGGTGCTGGAAGCGCTCAAGGCCCACCCCGCCTGGCAGAACCGGGAACAGGCGCGGGCCCGAGGCCGCGGCGTCGGCATCGCCCTCGGCGCCTGGCCGGGCGGCACCGAGCCCGCTGCCGCCGCCTGCGCCCTGCAGGGAGACGGCACGGTCAAGGTCCACATCAGTTCAGCCGACATCACCGGCACGAACACGAGTCTCGCGATGATCGCGGCGGAGGCCTTCGGCGTCGAACCGGAGCGGGTGACGATCGCCACCGGCGACACCTCGAGCGGCCCCTTCGCGGGCTCGTCCGGCGGCAGCAAGATCCTCTATACCCTGGGGCCGCCGGTCATCCAGGCCGCCCGGGAGGCCCGGCAGCAGACACTGGAGCTGGCGGCGGCCAGGTTCGAGGCGGCGCCCGAGGATCTCGAGATCGTCGACGGCGAGGTCCGGGTCAAGGGGTCGCCGGACAAGGCGATTCCGCTGCGGAAGATCGCCCAGCGGACGATGCGCTTCGGCAGCAGTCAGGCGCCGGTGTTCGGCCATGGCCGCCATGCGCAGACCAGCCAGGCGCCCGGCTTCTGCGCCCAGCTCGCCGAAGTCGCCGTGGACCGCGAGACGGGCCGGGTCCAGGTGGAGCGCCTGGTCGTGGTCCAGGACTGCGGCCGGGCGATCAACCCGTCGGCGGTCGAGGGTCAGATGATGGGCGGCGCAATGCAGGGCGTCGGCTGGGCGCTGTACGAGGAGATGGCCTACAGCGAGGACGGCCAGCTCCTGACCGCAACGCTGAACGACTACGCCCTTCCCCACTTCGTCCACGGACCGACCCGGCTGGAGACCGTGCTGGTCGAGGTGCCGTCGGAGCATGGGCCCTTCGGCGCCCGCGGGGTCGGCGAGCCCCCGGTGATTCCCACCGCCGCCGCCATCGCCAACGCCGTCGCCGATGCCTGCGGCGCCAGGTTGACCGAACTGCCGATGACCCCGCCGAGAGTGCTGGAGGCGCTCGCCGGCGCCGCGTGACGCCGGCCGACGCGCCGACGCGCCGACGCGCCGACGCGAAGGTCAGCGTTGCGCACCGGCGGGAGGACCCGCACCCGCCGCCGGAGGCCGGCGGCCGCCGCGGACGACGGTTACACTGCCTGAAGATGGCCCGCCGCAGCATGGATGCCTGGGCGCTCGGGGCGTCCGGCGTTCTGGCCGCGGTGACACTCGCCGCGCCGCTCCTGGGCCTGACCGCCTGGCGGCCGGCGGTGATGGCGGCAGCCGTGGCCTGCGGCCTGCTCTGTGTCACCTGTCGGATCTTCGCTCTGGAGCCGCTGCTGGAGCGCGCGGGCGCCGAGCGGCGGCCGCCGCTGGTCTTTCTGCTGCTTCCCCTGGGCGTCTACCTGGCCCTGATTCCCTGGTCGATTCACGTCCGCGCTCCCGACGGCGACGAGCCCTGGTTTCTGCTCGTCACCCACAGCATCGCCCACGACTTCGATCTCGACCTGGCGAACAACTATCGGGATCAGGACTCGCTCGCGTTCATGCCGCGCGCGATCGAGCCGCAGCCCGGCGATCCGGAGACCGCCGACGGCAAGGTCCGTTCCCGCCACGGCGCCGTGCTGCAAACGCTCATGGCGCCGGCCTACCGTCTGGCCGGCCGGGCGGGCGCGACGATCGTCATCGCCGCCATCGCCGGCCTGGGCGCCTGGCTGCTGCTCGACCTCACCGCCTTCTGCCCGGACGCGCGGGCGCGGCTCATCGCCTTCGCGGCGTTCAGCCTCGCAGCCCCGTTCCTGGTCTACAGCCAGCAGATCTGGAGCGACATCGCCGCCGCCGTGCTCGCGGCGGCGGCGTATCGCTGGATCCGGGATCTGACCGCCGGCCGGACCCGAGAAGACGGCGCCGCATGGGGCACGTGGACGCTCCTCCTGTTGTCGCTGGCGGTCCTGCCGGCGATCAAGCTCCGGTTCGCGCTGATCAGCGCCGCTCTCGCCCTGATCCTCGTGTCGCGCCTCGCTCCGATCCGGCGCCGGCGCGCAGCCCTGATGCTGGCGGCGGCGGGCGGGCCGGCGGGCGCCCTTGTCCTCTGGTGGAACCGGGCGACCTTCGGCACCGTGCTCGGCATGCACTCCTGGAGCGAGCTGGAGCTCTACCGGCAACCGGCCTCCCGTCTTGCTCTCGGTCTCAATGGACTGTTCTTCGACCTCGCCCATGGCCTGATCGCCTGTGCCCCGATCTGGCTGCTCCTGTTCCCCGGCGCAGTCGCAACCTTCCGACGCAACCGGCGGCTGCTGTTCGAGGTGGCGCTGATCGCCGCACCCACGCTCCTGCTGGCCGCTTCCCGCCGCGAGTGGTACGGCGGCTGGTCGCCGCCGTTCCGCTACGGCCTGGTCGTGCTCCCGTTCCTCGCCCTGCTCCTGCCGCCGCTCTTCGAACGCCGGTGTGCTGCCGCGTCGCCGGGTGCAACGGCAGCGACGACCCGCGGGTCCGCGGCCGGTGTCACAGCACTCGCCCTGGTGCTGGCGTTGCTCTCCGGCGCTCTGACTGTCCTGTTCGTGGTGGAGCCGGGATGGACCTACAACCTGGCGGACGGAAGGCACCACTTCCTTCATCATCTGGAAGCACGGACCGGCCTCGACTTCGCCCGCTTCCTGCCTTCGGCGACAAGACCCCGTCTCGCGACCTGGCTCCTCCCGGCGCTCGCGATCGCAGCGGCAATCGCCGCTGCACGGATGCGGCAACGAACGGCCGCGGCGATCGCCGGCGGCCTCCCGATCCTGTTCCTGGCCGCCTTGCCGGTGCTTGCCGACTCGCTGCCGACCCGGCGGATCGAGATCGAGAGCGCCGCCGTCCGCCGCAGCGGCGGCAACCCGGAGCCGGCGCGCTGGACCCCGGACCGCACCCGCTACCCCGAAGCGTGGGTGCTGCCGGAGGGAAGCCGGGCCGAAGCCTCGGTGATCCCCGGCGGCGGCCAGGTGACGTTGGCCGTCACCCTGCGCACGATCCGCAACCGTGCGGCGCCGGTCGTACTGATCGCCCGCAGCAGCGACCGGGAACTCGGCCGCCTGACCCTCGGCGAAGGCGGCGACGACGGCTGGCAGACCTTGCCGCTGACGTCAGCACCGGTCCCGTGGCCGGCAGGCTCTGCCCTCGTTCTCGAGGTGCCGCACGGCGACGCGGCGCCGGCGAACGGCGTCGCGATCGACCACATCGATCTGAGCTGGCACTGACGGCGCTGCCGGGACGGACCGCCAGCGTCTCAGGCCAGCCGGCGGCAGCGGCTCAGGGGCGGACTTCGTAGTAGAGGTTCGCCGGATCCTCGAAGTCGTGCATCCGGAAACGGGTAAAACCGGCGTCGCGCACCATCCGCTCCGCCACGACCGGATTGAACCCGAGGGTGCCCAGGCCCAGACCGTCCGGCTCGGACAGCGCCGACGACATGCAGGCAGAGACCGAGAAGCCGTAGAGCAGGGCCAGCATCGGGTTGCGCAGGTTGTCCTCGAAGCGCGGGCTGCTGCGAATGTCCTTGATCAGCCAGGTGCCCTCGTCGCGGATGACGCGGCGGATGGCGGCGATGACGAGGTCGGGCCGCGTCATGTCGTGGATGCAGTCGAAGGTCACGACCAGGTCGTAGCCGGCCTCGTGCGGCAGGTCCTCGCCGCGGGCGACCTTCCACTCGACGTTGGTGACGCCAGTCTCGCGGGAGCGTTCGCGCGCGATGTCGATCGCGTGGCCAGAGGGGTCGTAGCCGACAAACCGCGAGTGCGGAAAGGCCTGGGCGAGAGCCAGAAGGGCCACACCGCCGCCGCAGCCGACATCGACAACGTCGATCCCTTCCTGCAGCCGCTCCTCGACGCCGTCCAGCGCCGGGATGATCCGCGGCACCAGCGCCTGCCGGGTCCAGGGGCCGAGCATCCGCTCGGTGCGGTGGGCAGCGCAGGGTCCGAGCTGCTGGTAGGACAGGCCGACGCCGGTGCGGAACGCCTCCGCCAGACCGTCGATCACGTCGTGGTCCGGCGGATAACCGAACGCGCCGGCCGCAAACGCCACGGAACCCTCCTCGTCGGCGAGGACCGCCGCCGCCACGTCCGGAAGTTCGAACCGCGGCTCGCCGCCGTTGTCGGCGCCGTGGTACTCCAGCAGCCCGGCGGCCGCCTGGCCGTGCAGCCACTCCCGCAGCCAGCGCTCCTTCAGTCCGCTCGCCTCCGCCAGTTCGCCTGCGGTCACCGGGCCCAGGCCGCGCAGCGTGCGGTAGATGCCCAGCCGGTCTCCCAGGTGGATCATCAGCGAGACCAGCTCGCCCTGCTTGTACTGCCAGACCTTGAGCCCGAAGGCGCCGACCTGTTCCGGATCGAGCCGCCCGTAGAGGGACTGCATGCCGTCGTCGTCCGTCATCCCGGTTCCTCCCGATTGCCGTGGTCGGACGCCAACCGCACGAAGAAGAGCGCCCGAAACGGGCCGCACGGTATCATTCGCGGCCGCACGAACAGTCTCGGCCAGGGACCACCTCGCAACACCCTGAACGCGGTCAGGAGAACCAACCCCATGTCAGCCACTTGTGTCACCCGCGGGATGTCCGCACTCCGGTTTGCCGCCGGCGTGCTCACGCTGCCGCTTCTGCCTCTTCCGGGCGCGGCCCAGCAGGAAGGCGTCGCCGCCGCACCCCGGCACCACTGGACCGCGGCCGCCGAGGTCGGAGACGGCGCAGGGCCGGTCGGCCAGGACCTGCTCGAACAGGCGCCGACCCGGGAATCCTGGCTCCACTACGGGGGCAACTACGCAAGCTGGCGGCATTCGCCGATCACCGAGCTGACGCCGGAGAGCGTCTCCGACCTGCGTCTCGCGTGGATCGCCCAGACCGGCGTCGCCGGGCAGCTCGAGTCCTCGCCGGTGGTCTACGACGGCGTGCTCTATCTGACGTCCTCGATGAACCGCCTGCTCGCCTACGATGCGGCCGACGGCAGCCTGCTCTGGCGTTACGACCACCAGAACCCGTCGGACCTTCGCATCTGCTGCGGGCCGGCGAATCGCGGCGTCGCCATCGCCGGCGACCTGGTCATCATGGGCACCCTGGACGCCCGACTGCTCGCCTTCCACCGCAAGACGGGCGAACTCGTCTGGGACACCGAGGTCATCCCGTATGCCAAGGGCTTCTCGATCACGTCGGCGCCGCTGATCGCCGAGGGCGTCGCCGTCATCGGCATCGGCGGCGGCGAGTACGGCGTCCGCGGCTTCTTCGACGGCTACGACGCGGCCAGCGGCGAACGGCTCTGGCGCCACTACACCGTGCCCGACGCGGACGAGCCGGGGGTCGAGACCTGGGCGGGCGAGTCGTACAAGACAGGCGGCGCCGCCACCTGGGCCACCGGCAGCTACGATCCCGAAACGAAGACGGTGTTCTGGACCACCGGCAACCCCTCGCCGGACTGGAACGGCGACACCCGGCTCGGCGACAACCTCTACAGCGACAGCGTGCTCGCCGTCGACATCCGGACCGGCGAGCGCAAGTGGCACTTCCAGTTCACCCCTCACGACGTCTGGGACTACGACGGCAACTCCGAGGTCTGGCTGGTCGACGTGCAGGTCAACGAGCAGACCGTTCCCGCCCTGGTCCAGGCAAACCGGAACGGCTACTTCTACGTCCTCGACCGCCGCGACGGCGGCTTCCTGCACGCCAGCCAGTACGTTCACCAGTTGAACTGGGCGACCCTGGACGAGAACGGCCGACCGGTCGTCGATCCGGCGATGATGCCGGCCGACGAGCCGACCCAGCGCGTCTGCCCCGGTCTCGCCGGCGGCAACAACGCCGCCTACGCCGGCGCCTACAGCCCGGACACCGGCCTCGCCTACGTGCCGACGATCGAGAGCTGCATGATGTTCCGCAAGGGCCTGGTCACCTTCATCGAAGGCATCCCGTTCTTCGGCGGCGAGCCGATCCCGACCGACACCGCCGACGGCAGGTCGTACGGCCACCTGTCGGCGATCGACGTCAGCACCGGCAGGACGAAGTGGAGCTACCGCGACCCGGTGCCGATGCTTGCGGGCGTGCTGAGCACCGCCGGCGGCCTCGTCGTCACCGGCAACGCCAGCGGCCACCTGCTCGGCTTCGACGCCGAGACCGGCGAGGAAGTCTGGCGCTACCAGACGGGCTCCGGCATCCGCAGCCATCCGATCGCCTACGAGTACCAGGGGCGGACCTGGCTCGCCGTCGGCTCGGGCGGCGGCGGCATCGTCCAGACCACGGTCGGCACCGCGCCGTCCCTGCCGGAAGGCAGCGTGCTGCTGGTCTTCGCGCTCGATTCGTGATGAACAGGCACGCCACAGGGGTCAACGACGGCGACGACTTCAAGCCGGTGGCCACGACCTTCATCGTGACCATTGATGATCGGTCGGCAGGCCTCATCTACGACGGGCCGAAGGGCTACGCTGCCCGGCTCCCCGGAGACAGCCATGACTACTCGGAGCCTGCTACCGGAACGTTCGACCGGTTCGTAGATGCACTGCACGCCATCCTCAAGATTGAGAACGGAGGCAAGGTAAGGATCAAGGTAAGGATTTCGACCGATGCTTGACGGTGCCGAGGTCATCTATCAGGGACACCACACTCACTTCGCCGACTGCTACGAGTCCATGCCCTTCATGATGGAGAGACGCGGCAGCCGATGGCAGAGGTGCGCGCCGCACCGGGAGCGGTCAGGCGCCCATCCGGCAAGGCACGGCGGTCACGCATGTCGCGAAGAGCAACGCAGCCGGACGGGCTACATGCTGAAACGAATGCAGCGCGACTTCCGCCACGGGCTGCTGGCCCTGACCGCGTCGCTTGCGGCCGTCCCTTCCCTGGCCGGCGATCTCCGGGTCTGCCTGCTCGAGGAGGACCTGCCCAGGGCCCACCGTGCGCAGGCATCCGGTTTCGACCACGACCTGTTCCGGGAGGCCGCGGACCGCCTCGACCGCGCCTTCGTGCCGGTCTGGCGCCCGAGTGCACCGCCCTACTCGGAAATCGACGACACGGATCTGCCGTTCGACGCCCTGATCGACGGCGACTGCGACCTCGTGCCTTCGGTGCCGGGCGAACTCGCCGTCGGCCGGCTGGCGGCCGCGGTCGAGCTCAGCCCGCCCTACTACGCCGCTGCCTTCGAGGTCTACATGCCGGCCGCAACGAGTCTCGACTGGGCAGAACTCCCCGACGCGACGGCGGGGCACAAGGTGGCGGTGCGGCTCCAGTCGCTCGCCCACTTCGCCGCCGAAGCCGCGGGCCTCGACTGGACCTCACAGCCGAGCGCAGCCGAAGTCGTCGGCGCCGTCGACGACGGCCGGGCGGCGGCGGCGCTCATCTTCGGACCGGCCCTCGCCAGCCTCGGCAAGCGGCCGATACGCACCTTCGATCCGCCGCCCGGCCTGCGCTTCAACGAGCACGCCGCCATGCGAGCCGGCGACCCGCTCGCCGAGGACGTCGCGCGGGCACTGGACGAACTCAGGCGGGACGGGACCGTCAAGCGGCTCGCCGAGCGCTACGGCATCCTCCGCCTCGATCCCTTCCCCACCGTGTCCTCGCCAGCCGCCATCCGCGCCCTGGACATCGGCGGCCCCTGACCTGCCTTCGAGGAGCCCTCACCTTGCCCATCTCCAGCGAGCAGAGAACCGCGCCGGGTTTCCCGGTTTCAGGGATCGCACTGGTTCTGCCGGTGCTCCTGGCCGCCTGCGCCGCCTTGGACGGTACGCCGGCGCCGACGCTGCCCGCTGAACCTGTCACCGAGGAGGCGACGGAGCCGCTCGCGCCGGCGATCGCGGAGACAGCCGCGGCGCACGGCGCTCCCGACGTGCCGGTCGCAGCCGCCTCGCCGGCCGCGGTCTGGCTGGACGACCCGGAAGCGATCACCGCCGGGCGCCGCATGTTCCGGGCCGTCTGCACCGGCTACTGCCACTCGACGACGCCCGGCGTCACCAAGGATGCGCCGAATCTGTTCGACTGCGACTGGGATCACGGCAGCGCCGACGCCGATCTCTACCGCGTGATCACCCAGGGCGTACCGGATACGGAGATGCTGCCGTTCGACGGGAAGATCCCCGAGGACACGATCTGGAAGGTGATTGCGTACGTGCGCTCCAGCAGCCTGGACTGCGGCTGAGGCTGCAGCTCTCGCCGATCTCCGGCGGCGACCGCGGAACAGGTTGAGACCTGCGGACCGGACCGCCGCCCCGGCCATCTGACCCGTAGCATCCCGCAGTCGAACCGGTCACGCCCGGTCAACCGGCCGTTGGAGAACGCCCAAGGAACCGTCCGATCGAAACAGGACCAAATTGGTACTTGACAAACAAGACCAGTACGGTCCAAATTCCTTCTCATGATCGAAACCACGCTTTCCAGCGGCGCGCGCCGCCGCACCGCCGCCACGGCGGCCGCCCTTCTTCTAACGGCCGCTGCCGTGGCGGAGGAGCCCGACACACCTTCCCCGCAGGCAGCAATCGCCGACCTGCCTCTCGCCGTCTCGAGCTTCGGCGCCGCCCACTCCGACGGCGCCATCTACGTCTACGGCGGCCACATCGGCAGACAGCACGTGCACTCGTTCGAGAACCTGAGCCAGCTCTTCCTGAGCTACCCGCTCGGGGCCGCAAAGGCCGGGGCGCCGGCCGGCTGGCTGGCCCTGCCGCCGGGGCCGCCCCTGCAGGGCACGGCCCTGATCGAGCACCGGGGCGCTCTCTACCGCGTCGGCGGGATGCGGGCGGACAACCCCAGGCGAGAGCCCGGCGAACTCCATTCGGTGCGGAGCGCAGCCCGCTTCCTGCCCGACGAGAACCGCTGGCAGAGGCTGCCCGACCTGCCGGCGGGCAGGTCCTCCCACGACCTCGCCGTGGTAAACGGCCTCCTGGTCGTCGCCGGCGGCTGGGAGCTGCGCGGCTCCGTCCAGGATCCGGTCTGGGAGCGGACGGTTCTCGCCTTCGACCCGAAGACGCTCGACGACGCTGAGGACGGCGCCGCCGGCGCCTGGCGGGTGCTGACCGAGACACCGGTCGGAGTCCGCGCCAACGCCGCCGTCGGCTTCGACGGCAAGCTGTGGGTGCTGGGCGGTCTGGACGACAACGGCGACACGACCAGACGGGTGGACATCTACGACGTGTCGACGGACACCTGGACCCCGGGTCCCGAGCTGCCTGCGTCCGGCAGTCTGAACGGCTTCGGCGCCGATGCCGCGACGGTTCACGGAACCCTGTTCGTCAGCCAGGCGGACGGTCGTGTCCACCGCATCCGCAGCGGCGAGAGCGACTGGACCCATGCCGGCGACCTGAACGAGCCGCGTTTCTTCCACCGCCTGGCAAGCGACGGCGAGTCCCTCTTCGCCATCGCCGGCGCCAACCGCACCGGCCACCTGAGATCGGTCGAGCGGCACCGCCTCGAGACGCTCGGCGTCGCCCCGGACCCGCGCGCCGACGGCAACCTGCCTGAAGCTGCCGAGCAGGCGGACTGGACCGGCTTCCGCAACGGCGGCGCCAGCACGGTCGGCAGGTCCGCCCTGCCGCTGGCCTGGGACGAGCCGGCCTGGACCGTCGAACTGCCGGCGTTCGGCCACTCCGGTCCGGTCGCATGGCGGGGCACGGCCTACGTGACCTCGGTGGCGCCGGACGACGTGGACGCCAAGGACACACTGTGGCTGTCGGCGATCCGCATCGCCGACGGCAAGGAACTCTGGCACCGAAGCTGGCCGGCCTCCGAACGGCTGCCATTCAACGAGTACACGGCCCGCGCGGCGCCGACTCCCGCGATCGACGGCGACCGGATCATCCTCTTCTTCGGCACCGGCGACCTGTTCGCCGCCGACCACGACGGCAACCGGCTCTGGCATCGGCAGCTTGCCGCGGACTACGGGAGCTTCGCCGGCAATCACGGCGTCGGCGGCTCCGTGCTGCTGACGGACGACCAGGCTGTCGTCCTGCTCGCACGCAAGACCTACTCCTACCTGCTTGCCGTCGACCGCACGACCGGCGAGACCCGGTGGAAGACGGATCGGGCGCCGGGGGTGTCCTGGACCACGCCCACCCTGTCGCCCGACGGGCGCGAGATCGTCGTCAGTTCCAACGGATCGGTCGAGGGCTACGACGCCGCGACCGGCGAACGCCTCTGGTGGTTCCCGGAAGTGACGTCGAACACGCTCCAGTCCCCCCTGGTCACGGACGATCTGGTCGTCGTCTCGGGATCGGAGCGGCCCGCAAACTTCGCCGTCCGGCGCGGCGCCCGCGGCAAGCTCGGCGAAGAGGACATCGTCTGGCGATCGGAATCGACCGCCCACTTCGCCTCTCCGGTGCTGGCCGGCGACTGCATCTACTGGTCCAATGCCGCCGGCGTCGCCCGCTGCATCGACGCGGCGACCGGCAGGTCGCGATGGCAGCGCCGGCTCGGGCAGCCGGCCTGGGTGACTCCCATTGCCGTAGGCAACCGGGTTTACTTCATCGGCGAGAAGGGCGCAACCGATGTCCTCAGCGCCGGCCCCGGCGGCGGTGAGCTGCTGGCCCGAAGCCGCGTCGACGTCGACGAGCACCTCACCGGCGCCGCCCCCGCCGGCGGCACCCTGCTGCTCAGAACCGGGAAGCTGCTGCACGCCGTCCGCGACCGGACATCGCAGCCGACCGGACCCTGATGCCGGATCCCCTCCCGGCCGTAACCGCACCAGCCATTGACGGCATTGACGGGTCGAAGAGCCCGAACAGGAGACAGCAATTGAAGAGACAGAGTCTGTACGCGTTTGCCCTGCCGGCCCTGATCGCGGCCACGGCGGTCGCCCAGGACGGCGCTGACAGCCCGGCCGACGCCGCGGCTGCGCAGGAGCGCCCCGCTTCGGACGGAGACCCGCAAGCACAGGCGGAAGCGGCCGCCTCGCCGGAGACCACCTTCCTCGACGAAGTCACCGTGACCGCCGCCCGCGTGCCCGCTGCCGTGCGCGAAACGCCGGGACACGTGGCCATCGTCACCGCCGACGACATCGAAGACCACCTGTTCGAGGACATCGCGGACCTCGTGAAGTACGAGCCCGGCGTCCACGTCGAGGGCGACCCGACCCGGCTGGGACTCAACGGATTCAGCATCCGCGGCATCGGCGGCAACCGCGTGCTCACCCGGATCGACGGCGTCCCCGGCGCCGAGCAGTTCGACTTCGGGCCGTTCAACGTCCATCAGCAGGCGGTCGACATCGACACGCTGAAGTCGGCCGAGATCGTCCGCAGCGCCGGGTCGGCGCTCTACGGCAGCGACGCGGTCGGCGGCGTGATCTCGCTCATCACCAAGAACCCGTCGGACTACCTGGGCAGCAGTAACCGGCACGTCGGCGCCAAGGCCGGCTTCGACGGCCGCAGCAACGACCGGAACGTCAACCTCGCCGTCGCCGGCGGCGGCGTCCGCAGCCGCGCCTCCCTGTTCGCCAGTTCGAGCCGGGCCGGCGAGATCGACAACGCCGGCCGGACCGGCGGCACGGCGCCGGATCGGGATCGACCGAACCCTCAGGATCGGGAACGGTTGCAGGCGCTCGGCAAGGTCGCCCGGGACATCTCTGTCCGCAACACTCTCCGCGCCGCGTTCGAACTGAACAGCGCCGAAGCAGAGACCGACGTCCTCTCGGCACTCGGCACGTCCGTCCTCGGCCCCCTGACGATCACGAGCCTCGACGTTCTCGCCGAGGACACCCAGGACCGGCGCCGCGCGTCGCTCGAGCAGACGGTCATCGACCGCGGCGGTGTCGATCAATGGACATGGAGGCTCAACGCCCAGGATGTCGATACCCGCCAGAACGTGACCGAACACCGCCGGACGGCGAGCTTCGGACCGCCGGTCACGATCGACCGCAAGGGTGCCCTGACCTTCGAGCAGGAGACACTCGGCGCCGAGGTCTCGGCCCTGGTGGAAGCGGGAAACCGCGACGCCTTCAGCAGCGTCTTCCAGTTCGGCGGCAGCTTCGTCACCGACGACTTCGACATGCTGCGCGACCGGGTGGAGCACGATGTCGACGGCAACGTCGTCCCGACCCGCCTGGTCTTCCCGAGCAAGTATTTCCCGCGCACCGGGACGGAAGAGACCGGCATCTATGTCCAGGGCGAGTTCCGGTGGCGCCGGGCGACCCTGATCCCCGGCCTGCGTCACGACCGCTTTGTCGTCGACGCGGATCCGGACGACGCCGTGTACATCGCCGCGGGCGGTCTGCCGGCGGCCAGCCTGGAGGCGGAGGCCGTGTCGCCCAAGCTGGGCGCGGCGTTCGAGCTGCACGAACGGGTGACGCTGACCGCCCAGTACGCCGCCGGCTTCCGGGCGCCGCCCTACAGCTCGATCAACACCGGGTTCACCAACCTGGTCGGCGGCTACCAGACGATCGCCAACCCCGATCTCGATCCCGAGACCAGCGACAACTTCGAGCTCGGCCTGCGCTGGAGCACCGGCGCCACGAGCTGGAGTATCGGCGGCTTCCGCAATCTCTACGAGGACTTCATCGAGTTCCGCAACGTCGGCTTCAACCGGCAACTGAACGTGGTCGAGTTCCAGAACGTGAATCTCACCCGAGTCCGGATCGACGGCGTCGAGTTCCGGCTCGAGTCGCATCTGGGCGACAACGTGCTGCTGCGCGCCGCCTACGCTCACATCGACGGCCGCGACACGACCGGCGACACCGAGACGCCCCTTGCTTCGGTCGCGCCCAACGAGGGCGTCCTGGGCCTGCGCTACCTGGCGGACTCGGCGCGATGGGGCCTGGACGCCTCGATCCGCGTGGTGGACGACCGCGATCCCGGAAAGGTCCCGGACGGCGAGCACGTCCCCGACGGCTACAGAAACGTGGATCTGATCGCCTTCGTCGCCCTGCCGGCGGACATGAAGCTCCGGGTCGGCGTGCTCAACGCGACCGACGAAACGTACTACGACTCCTGGCACGTGCGCGGCCGCCGGGCGGACGATCCGCGGCTGCTGCTCTGGTCGAGTCCGGGCCGGAACGTCGTCGCGTCGCTGACCTGGAACTGGTAGTCCGGCAACTTCCCGCGCCACCTCGCGAGCGCGTCGGACGGTCCGGAGCGAGCTGAAGCCGTTCGGAAACGGCCGGATCGCCGTCCCGGATCAGCCCCCCGAACCAGGGGCGCGCCTAGCAGTCCGTGGCAGCGCTGCATTCGTTTCAGCCATGCATCCCGCCCGGCTGCGTTGCTCTTCGGTCACATATGCCCCAATATGCTCACCTATAGCGCCTTGCCGGACGGGCGCCTGACCGCTCTCGGTGCGACACGCGACTTCTGCCACGGGCTGCCAGAACAGCGGTGGATACAGTCGATATAGTCGCCCGCTCCCCCCGCGGTGCCCTGGCCTCCCCGGAACGCGGCCACCCTTCCTTGCCTCCTTGCCGGAGAACCCCGTGCTCGAGATCCAGACGATCCCGGTCCTCAGCGACAACTATTCCTACCTGCTCCGGGACACGGAGAGCGGCAGGACGGCGGTCGTCGATCCGCCGGAGACGGGGCCGATCGAGGCGGCGCTCAAGGCCGGCGGCCTGGGCATCGACTGGATCGTCATCACCCACCACCACATGGACCACATCGCCGCGGTTCCGGCGCTCAAGGAGAAATACGGCTGCGAAGCCGTCGGCCCCGCCACCGAGGCCCGCCGCATCCCGGGGATGGATCTCCTCGTCCGGGACGGCGACCGCTTCCGGCTGGGCGCGGCCGAGGCGCAGGTCATCGACACTCCGGGGCATACCTCCGGGCACATCAGCTACTGGTTCGAGGACGACCGGGCCCTGTTCTGCGCCGACACGCTGTTCGCGCTCGGCTGCGGGCGGGTGTTCGAGGGCACGATGGAACAGATGTGGTCCTCGCTCGCCAGGCTCCGCGCCCTGCCGGACGAGGCAACGGTCCACTGCGGCCACGAGTACACGCTTTCGAACGCGCACTTCGCAGTCACCGTCGACCCCGACAACGACGATCTGATCGAGCGGGTCGCGGAGATCGAGCGGCGGCGGCGGGAAGGCAGGCCGACCGTGCCCTCGAACCTGGGCGTCGAGAAACGGACGAATCCGTTCCTGCGTCCGGACGATCCCGCGATCCGGGCCTGCCTGGGACTGCCGGACGCTTCCGACGCCGAGGTGTTCGCGGAGCTCCGGATGCGCAAGGACAACTCCTGACGCCGAAGTCGGCGAGCGGCAGGAGCCGCGCGGGCGGCGCCCGCGGCCGCCCGCACCGGAGTCACCCGCCATGAACGAACAGGAAGCGGCCTGGCTGGCCCGTACCCGGGAGGAACCGATCGATCCGCGGCAGGAGATCGTCGATCCCCATCACCACCTCTGGGACTACCCGGACTCCCGGTACATGCTGGAGGAACTCCACGCCGACACCGGCGCCGGCCACAACGTGACGGCGACGGTGTTCGTGGAGTGCGCGTCCGGCTACCGGGACGGCGGTCCCGAAGAGCTGAGGGTCGTCGGCGAGACCGAATTCGTCCGCGACGCCGCCGAGCGCGGCGACAGGGCAGGCGCCAGGATCGCCGGCATCGTCGGCCACACCGACCTGCTGCGAGGCGACCGCGCCCGGGGCGTGCTGGAGGCCCACCTCGAGGCGGCTGGCGGCCGCTTCCGCGGCATCCGGCACTCCGCCGCCCACGACCCGAGTCCCGACATCCGCGTGTCGCACTCGAAGCCGCCGCCGGGCATGCTCCTGCGTTCCGACTTCCGCCGCGGATTCGCCTGCCTGGCGCCGCTCGACCTGAGCTTCGACGCCTGGCTCTACCATCCGCAGATCGATGAACTCACGGATCTCGCGCACACCTTCCCGGACACGCAGATCGTCCTCGACCATGTCGGCGGGCCGCTCGGCATCGGCCCCTACCGGGATCGGCGGGATGAGGTCCGGGCCGGCTGGCGCCGGTCGATCGCCGATCTCGCCCGCTGCGAGAACGTGGTCGTCAAGCTCGGCGGCCTGCCGATGAAGATCTGCGGCTTCGGCTGGCACAAGCAGGACGCGCCGCCGTCCTCGGCGAAGACCGCGGAGGCCCACCGGCCCTGGTACCTCCACTGCATCGACTGTTTCGGGGTCGACCGCTGCATGTTCGAGTCGAACTTTCCCGTCGACCGCGCCGGCGGGTCGTACACGCTGCTCTGGAACTCGTTCCAGCGCATCGTCGCGGACTTCTCCGACGACGAGAAGGCCGCGCTCTTCCGCGGCACGGCGCGCCGGGTCTACCGCCTGGATCCCTGAACCGGCTGCTCGATTCGGCGGCCGCAGACGGCAGGCAGCAACCCGGCTCCCGCCGAACTGCGGCTCAGCCTGCAGACTCGTCCCCCACGGGGCATTCCACGCCCTTCCGCGGGACGCCGCAGGACCGGTCGGGCAAGATACCCGCCCTCTTGACGGAGCGTCGTTCCGGCGAACATAATAGGCATACGCGCGCGCCAGCAAGGTGACCGCGGGGAGCACAGGTGGTTGGCCGCGCATACGGCCCCCAGGAAGGTGCTTCCCACCAGCAGGTTCTCCCGACGTTCCTGGCGCCTTCCACACTCAGAGAAAGGACTCGCTAGTCACATGCGCCCCAGAACCATGCAACCCGGTCATGCCGCACCGGGCCTCCGCACCGCCGGCATCGCCGTCACGGCCCTGCTGGTCATCTTCTCGTCCAACGCCCGGGGAGACGAAGAGTCTCCCGAGTACGCGATGGGCTGGTGGAACACCCTGAACGCAGCCCAGATGGTTGCCGCGCTCCATGGCGACATGGCGACCCCCGAGCAGACCACAGCCGCACAGAAGATGTACGCCGACCTCGACGAAGCCACCAGGGCGCTGGTCGACGCCGCCGCCAAGGAGATCTACGGCGAAGGCGGCCACGACAGCGTCGGCGCATGGTGGGAAACCCTCGACTGCCGCAAGATGCGCATCGCCGCCGGCGACGGCAACACCGCCGACCCGATGAGCCCCTACTGCGCCCACTACCCGGGCTCCGGCGCCGCAAGAATCCTCGGCGCCATGCAGATTGCCCATGTGAACATGGTCGGACAGGGCCTGCTCGGCCGCAGCGATCCGGGGATGTATCCGAGCCTCGCCATGAAGACGGCGCGCTGGTGGAACAGCCTGAACGCCGAGCAGATGGTAGCCGCCCTCCACGGCGACATGGCGACCCCCGAGCAGACCACAGCCGCCCAGAAGATGTACGCCGACCTCGACGAAGCCACGAAGGCGCTGGTCGATGCCGCCGTCGAGGAGATCTACGGTGAAGGCGGCCACAGCAGCGTCGGCGCATGGTGGGAAACCCTCGACTGCCGCAAGATGCGCATCGCCGCCGGCGACGGCAACACCGCCGACCCGATGAGCCCCTACTGCGCCCACTATCCGGGCTCCGGCGCCGCAAAGATCCTCGGCGCCAAGCAGATCGTTCATGTCAACCGGGTCGGAACCGGGCTGATCGGCCGCGACGATCCGGGCGTCTACCCCGATCCCGACGTGAGAGCGGCACGCTGGTGGAACAGCCTGAACGCCGAGCAGATGGTCGCCGCCCTCTACGGCGACATGGCGACCCCCGAGCAGGCTGCAGCAGCCAGGATGATGTACGCCGACCTGGACCACGCGACCAAGGGCCGGGTGGACGTTGCGACCGCCGCCATCTACGGCGCCGGCGGCCACGACAGCGTCGGCGCATGGTGGGAAACCCTCGACTGCCGCAAGATGCGCATCGCCGCCGGCGACGGCAACACCGCCAGCTCGGCAAGCCCCTTCTGCGCCCACTACCCGGGCTCCGGCGCCGCAAAGATCCTCGGCGCGGACGCCAGGGCCCATGTCGACCTCGTCGGCAAGGCCCTGCTGGGGCGCGAGGACAACGGGATGTATCCGCCCAGCATCAAGTACGCGATGAACTGGTGGAACAGCCTGAACGCCGAGCAGATGGTCGCCGCCCTCTACGGCGACAGCGCCACGGCGGCGCAGGCGGCAGCGGCCAGGAAGATGTACGACGATCTCGACGGCATGGTCCGCGGCGACGTCAACGTGGCGGCTGCCGAGATCTACGGCAACGGCGGCTTCAAGAGCGTCGGTGCATGGTGGGAGTCCCTCGACTGCCGCAAGATGCGCATCGCCGCCGGCGACGGCAACACGGCGGATCCGTCCAGCGCCTTCTGCACACACTTCCCGGGTTCCGGTTCGTCGAAGATCATCAGCGCCGCCGCGCGCCGGCACGTGAACGTCGTCGGCCAGGCGCTGCTCGGACTCACGGTGCCTGGTACCTATCCGCCCAGGGCCGGCACACCGCCGCTGCTCTACACGAACGCAAAGTGCAGGGACGGGCTGTGCCGGGCCACGGCCGGCGCGACGGTCATGTTCCGGGACACCACGGGCGACCGGGTCAGCGAACGCAGTTGGAACATCGAGGGCGGGATGATGTCGTCGGCAGTGTCCGTCGAGCACTCGTGGGCCACGCCGGGTTTCTACAAGGTGAGCCTGACCGTCACCAACGGCGGCGAGGAGTCGACCGCAACGAGACACTTCCTGGTCGAGGCGAGCGCCCCGACGGGTCTCTGCGTGTCCACGCCGAACACCCGGTGCCTCCATGACTCGCGCTACGCGGTGTCTGCGCGCTGGTGGGCGAAGGACGGCCAGGCCGGCATGGCCTCGGTCGCTCACGGCGGGACGAACCAGGCCGGCCTGTTCTCGTTCCACAACCCGGACAACTGGGAGATCCTCATCAAGGTCCTGGACGGCTGCGCGATCAACCGGAGCGTCTGGACCTTCGGCGCCTCGCCCTCCGACCTCGGCCAGGAGATCCACGTCACGGACACGATGACCGGAATGTCGAAGGTCTACCGGAACGAGGCGGGCCACCGGGCCAATGCGATCATCGATACGGGGTCCTTCCCCGGCGCCTGCGGTGTCGGCGAAGCCGCCTCGCAGCTCACCGACGCCGGCAGTGCGCCGGAGGTTCCGGCTGCAGCCATCCTGCCTGCGATCGCCGGCACGACCACGCTGGCGGCGCAGGAAACCGGAGAATGCACGGCAGGCATGAACACCCTGTGCCTGCGAGACGGCCGCTACGAGGTCACGGTGAACTGGACGGACATGTCCGGGGACGCCGAGCTCTCGAAAAAGGCCGGCGTCGCGATGACCCGGTCTTCCGAATCCGGACTGTTCTACTTCTTCGAGCCCGGCAACTGGGAGCTGATGCTCAAGGTGCTCGACGGCTGCTCGGTGAACGGCCATCACTGGGTGTTCGGCGCCGCGGCGACGGATGTCGGATTCGACATCACCGTTCGCGACCTGACGAACGGAACGATGAAGCAGTACATGAAGAAGCCCGGTCGTCCGGTGCCGGCCATCACCGACGTCACCGCCTTCCCGATGGCGGGCTGCAGTCCGCAGTAGGCGTCGGCGTTCCGACCCGGCGGTCGGCCGACGCGGCTCGAAGCGTCGAACCGCCGGAGCGTCCGGCCGACTGATGGACCCTTGGGCGGCGCCAGCCGCCCAAGGGTCATGCCGGGCGCCGGCGTCGTAGACTCGGGTGTCCCTTGTCGCTGGACGACCTGACGTTGCGACGCCAATTCTTCTCTCGAGCCTCCCGGATCGCGGTCGCGGCAGCTCTGCTGGCCGCGGCCGGGGTCTCTGCGGCCACCCGTCCGCCGTGCCCGGACGGCCGGCAACCCGACGCGAGCACCCTGCCGCCTGAGCACCGGCAGTGGACCGAGGACGTCGCGCTTCTGCTGAGCGACGAGGAAGTCCATTCGTTCCTGTGCCTGTCCCGGGACTACCAGCGGGACGCCTTCATCGCCGAGTTCTGGAAGGCACGCGATCCGTATCCCGAAACGGCGCGCAACGAGTTCCGGGAGCACTGGGCCGAGCGGCTCGTGCTGGTCCGGCAGTTGTTCGACAGCACGGACGACGAG
Source organism: Thermoanaerobaculia bacterium (assembly GCA_965116145.1). Taxonomy (GTDB): domain Bacteria; phylum Acidobacteriota; class Thermoanaerobaculia; order Multivoradales; family Multivoraceae; genus Multivorans. Next base: position 3,330,383 of record OZ220482.1, on the reverse strand, counting down.
CGGGCGCGGTACTTCCTGCTGAACGGGCCGCCCGATCTCCACGTGGAGATCTGTCCCCGGCGCTCCGCCACCGACATCGAGGCCTGGTTCTACGGCTTCCGGGACATGAGCGAAGTGATGAGCGCGATCTACTCGCGTCGGCTCCGACAGGACCAGTACGCCGTCATCTTCTACCGGCGGCTGGGGGTCGGCCCCTGGCGGGCGTGGCTGCCCAGCGAGGAACTTGCCCTCTCGCCCATCCAGCAAGGGCCCCCGGGCAACCTGCCCGGCGCTGCGTTCGGCGGTCTCGGCCGCGAGGACCTGGGCGCCGGCTGCAAGGAAGAGGAACTCGGCTACGCACTCGGCATCATCCGGATCCTGAACGACTGGGGAGGCATGCTCGGCTTCTTCTACGAGCGGATGATCGGCGAGAAGCTGGAGCCGATCGACGCGCCGTCGAACGAGTGGTTGCGCACCTTCGAGTCCTACTCGACCGACCTCCCCGCCGGAGTGCCGCAACTCGCCGCCTCGCTCGAGGTGACGTTCCCGGGCCGCAAGGAGAGCCGGACCGTGGTGCAGACGCTGGTCCGGATCGAACCGGACGGCGCCGCGCTCGCCGATCTCGCCGGCGCGCGCGCCTACGCCTTCGAACTGATCGGCGAGGTCCTGAGGGCGGACGCGGACACCGGCGCCGACCGCCTGTTCGAGAGTTTCCGCTACCGATTCGAGTTCCCGGTCGAGAGCGCCGGAACTCCCTCCGGAGACTCCGCCGCAACGCCGGCGGCCATGCCCCTGGTCGCCCAGCGCTACCTGCGGCCCGGCGCCTACCAGCTCATCCTGCGCGTCGACGACCTGAACGGGAACGCGGTGTGGCGCCATGCCGAAACGCTCGACGTGCCGCGGATCGACAGGGCGGCCGGTTGGACCGAGGCGGACCTCGAGCCGATCTTCGCCGAGGCGAACCGTTCCCTGACCTCCGGTGAGCCGACCGTCCGGATCATTCCTCCAGGCGGTGAGCTGGTGTCCGGCTACCTGCGTTTCGACACGGCGGTGACCGGCCCGGTCGACCGGGTGCGCTTCACTCTCGACGACAAGGACCTGTTCACGACCAGACGGGCGCCGTTCAGCGTCGACGTGAGGCTGGGCGACCTCCCCCGCAGCCAGATGCTGCGAGCGATCGCCTACGACACGGACGGCCGCCAGATCGCCAGCGATTCCTACCTGATCAACGGCTCCCCCCACCGCTTCGATGTCCGGATCGTCGAGCCGATCCCCGGCAACCGATACACCGACAGTCTCCGTCTGCGCGCGCAGGTCACGGTTCCCGACGGGCGCAGCCTGGAGGAGCTCCAGGTCTTCCGCAACGACGACCGGGTAGCGACGCTCTACGAGGAGCCCTTCGCCGTCCCGGTCGAACTGCCCGGAGGCCAGGAACTCACGATCGTTCGCATCGTCGGCAAGCTGCGAGACGCAGAAGGACCGGCGGCCGTCGTCGAGGACACGGCGATCGTCAACGGACCGGCAACGCTCGAAGAAGTCCGGGTCGATTTCGTGGAGCTCTACACGACGGTCGACGACCGCGAGCGCCAACCGCTGCTCGATCTCGGCGAGGAGGCATTCCAGGTGCTCGAAGACGGCGTGCCGCAGGAGATCGTCCGCTTCGAGCGGGTCGACGACACGCCGCTCATCGGCACCATCCTGCTCGATGTCTCGGCCTCCATGGAGGAACGCCTCGCCGAGTCGGTCAAGGCCGCCGCCGACTTCTTTCTGCAGGTCGTCAGCGAGCGCGACGAACTCTCCATCGTCACCTTCAACGACCGACCCCACCTCGCGGCGCCCTTCACCCGCGACCGGATCGAGTTCGCGAAGGGCCTGATGGGCCTCCGCGCCGAACGCGGCACGGCGCTCTACGACAGCCTCATCTTCACGCTGTACCACCTGAACGGCCTGCCCGGACAGCGTGCGGTGCTGCTGCTCTCGGACGGCGTCGACGAGCACAGCCGCTACGACCTCGACGATGCGCTCGAGTACGCCCGCCGCTCGGAGGCCGCGATCTACGCCATCGGCCTCGCGCTCCCGAGGAAGGCGAAGGACAGCCCCCGGAAGGTGCTGGAACAGCTCGCGGCAGAGACCGGTGGCCGCGCCTTCTTCGTCGAGAACACGAGCCAGCTCGGCGCCGTCTACGCCCGCATCGCCCTCGAGCTGCGCTCGAAGTACTTCCTTGCGTACCAGTCCTCGAGCACCGCACCCTCCGACGCCTTCCGCCGAGTCGAAGTCCGGGTCGATCGCAAGGGCGCCAGGGCACGCACGATCCGCGGCTACTACCCCTGAGCCGCCGATCACGCAGACTGCTGACCCTGGCACTGCAACGGTTCGTCACGTCGGAGACGAGAAGCGGCACTCGCCGTATACTGGCCCGTATGCTGTCGCGTACTCGAATTGAACTCCAGCCGCGCCAGCGCGAGCGCCTGGACGAGATAGCTGAAGCGCGGGGTCTGAGCCTCGCCTCCGTGATCCGCGAAGCCGTGGATCTCTACCTCGCGAAGGCGCCCACCGATGCAACCACCGCCCTAGCAGTCCGTGGCAGAAGTCGCGCTGCATTCGACCGGCCATGCATCCCGCCCGGCTGCGTTGCTCTTCGGTCACATACGCCCCAGTATGCTCCCTCATCGCGCCTTGCCGGACGGGCGCCTGACCGCTCTCGGTGCGACACGCACTTCTGCCACGGACTGCCAGGAAACACGTTCGGTGCAGCGCCGGACGCGGCTGCGCCCGACCGTGACGACTGGGCATAGACTCCGTCGTTCGGTGGCTGCCGATTGGTAACGGCCCTCCAGGACTGCCGAGAGACACACGGATGCCCAGGATCACCTGCATCGATCGGGAAGGCCGCTCGCGCGTGCTCGAGGCGGAGGTGGGAGACACGGTCATGGAAACCGCGGTCGACCACGACGTCGACGGGATCGTCGCCGCGTGCGGCGGAAGCTGCTCCTGCAGCACCTGTCATGTCTACGTCGACGAAGCCTGGCTCGAGGCGGTCGGTGGCCGCGACGACGACGAGGAGTGCACGCTCGAGCTCGCCATCGATGTGCGGCCCAATAGCCGTCTGAGCTGCCAGATTCGGGTGACCGAGGCCCTCGACGGTCTCGTCGTCCAGGTCCCCTCCGAACAGGCGGGGTGAGCCGCCGCGTCACCTTGTGCCGAAGAACTCGCAGCGCTGCGATCCAGGAGACATCACGCCATGGCCCTTGTGCTCACCTTTCTCGGTCACTCCGGTTTCCTGATGAGCGACGGCGCTCGGACGCTGGCGATCGATCCGTTTCTGACCGGCAATCCGGCGGCGACGATCGGCCCCGATGACGTCAGTTGCGACGCGATCGCACTTACGCACGGCCACGCCGACCACGTGGGCGACACGCTCGCCATTGCCCGGGCCAACGACGCGAACGTCATCGCCGCCTTCGAACTGTGCAACTATCTGGAGGAGCAGGGCCACGCCAACGTCAACCCGGGCAACCCGGGAGGCCGGATCGAGACCGGGTTCGGCTGGGTGGCGTTCACCCACGCCTTCCATTCGTCGTCCTTCGACGGCAGGTACATGGGACTGCCCTGCGGCCTGGTCGTCCACATGGGCGGAAGAACGGTCTACCACTGCGGCGACACGGGCCTGTTCGGCGACATGAAGCTGATCGGCGAGATCTACCGCCCGGACGCTGCCTGCGTGCCGATCGGCGACCGCTTCACGATGGGCCCGAAACTGGCGGCGAAGGCCGCGGAGCTGATCGGCGCGCCGGTCGCGATCCCGATCCACTACGACACCTGGCCGCCGATCGCACAGGACCCGGCGGACTTCGCACCTGCCGGCGTCGAGGTCCGGGTGATGGCGCCGGGCGACACGCTCGCCGTGTGACGACGCCGCAGGCCGTCGGTTCCGCCGCCGCGCGGCGGCCGCAACAAGCCCCATGCGGTCCCGTAACAGGAACCTGACCGCCATGCTTCTGTTCGACCACGTCAGCAAGTCCTTCGGCGATGTGCGCGCGGTCGACGACCTGTCGTTCGAGCTCGAAGCGGGTGAGGTGTTCGGGCTGCTGGGACCGAACGGCGCCGGCAAGACGACCGCGATCAACATGGCGGTCGGCCTGCTCGAACCGGACGAAGGGGTCGTGCGTTTCGCCGGCGAGACGTTCGACCGGGATCCGCGCGAGGCGAAGAGCCGCCGAGTACTGGGACTGGCCCCGCAGTCCATCGCGCTCTACGAGGAGATCAGCGGCGCCGACAACCTCCGCTTCTTCGGTCGATTGCACGGACTCGGGGGTCCGGAGCTGGAGGAACGGGTCGCCGCCTGTCTCGACCTTGCCGATCTGGAGGAGGTCCGCAGGAAGCCGGTGGCGAAATACTCGGGGGGCATGAAGCGCCGTCTGAACCTGGCCGTCGCCGTCGTCCACGACCCGGCGATCGTGCTGCTCGACGAGCCGACGGTCGGCGTCGACCCACAGTCGCGCAACGCGATCTTCGAGCGGGTCGAGCAGCTTCGGAACGAGGGCAGACAGGTCATCTACACGACCCACTACATGGAAGAGGCGCAGCGGCTCTGCGACCGGGTGGCGATCATCGACCGGGGCAGACTGCTGGCGCTCGACACGGTGCAGGCGCTGATCGAAGCCCACGGCGGCCCGGGCAGTCTCGTCGTCCGCGCCGGTGACCGGGAGAGCAGGCATGAGACCACGAATCCGCTGGCCACGCTCGCGGAGATCCAGGAGCGGGACACGGTCGAGCACTTCCGGTACCGGCCGCCCGACCTCGAAGCCGTGTTCCTGAACCTCACCGGCCGCGCCCTGCGCGACTGACCGCCTGGCAGGAGAGCAGACATGCGCAGGATTGCCGCCATGGCCGCGAAGGACATCCACATTCTCTTCCGGGACAGGCTGGGTTTCTTCTTCACGGTGTTCTTCCCGCTGATGATGGCGATCTTCTTCGGCGCCATGTTCGCCAACCTCGGCCGCGGACCGGAGAACATTCCGGTCGCCCTCGTCGACCAGGACCGGTCGCCCGGCTCCGAGCGCTTCGCCGCCAGGCTCGAAGCCGCCGAAGCGATCAGGCTGGAGCGGATGCCGCACGAGCAGGCCCTCGACCAGGTTCGCCGCGGGCAGACCGCCGTCGTGGTCACCCTGGGCCCCGGATTCGGCGCCGCCCTCGACAACCCGTTTCAGACCACTCCCGAGGTGGACCTCGGTGTCGATCCCACGCGGTTCGCCGTCGCGGGAATGGTCCGGGGCATCCTGCTCGAAGCTGCCGGGGCCGAACTGCAGGACCTGATGGGCGATCCTGCACGGGTCCTGGCTACCAGCGAACGGAACAGCCGACTCATCGAGCAGTTCTCGCCCCCTTCCCCCGCACGCGACGACTTCCTCACCTTCCTCGACCTGTCGGCACGCGTGCCGGCGCTCGTCGAGCGGCTCGGGCTCGCCGGCGCCGTCGGCGGCGGGTTCGGCCCGCCATTGGAAATCGAACAGACGGAGGTTCGGGCGGCGCGGCGCGGCCCGACGAACTCCTACGCGACCTCGTTCGCCCAGGCCATGCTCTGGGTCCTGATCGGCGGCTCCGTCTCCTTCAGCATGTCGATCGCCATCGAACGCGGCCGCGGCACCCTGATGCGGCTCCTCGTGTCTCCGATCACGCCCCGCCATCTGCTTGCCGCCAAGGCTCTGGCCTGTCTGACCACGACGCTGCTGACGAGTTCGGCCCTGATCACGCTGGGGATCGCCGTGTTCGGAGTGAGGCCGACCTCCTACTCCCTGCTGGCGTTGGCTCTGTTCTCCGGTTCGACCTGCTTCTGCGGCATCATGATGGCCCTGAGCGTGATCGGGCGCACGGAGCAGGCAGCCGCCGGCGTCGGTTGGGGCCTCGCACTGCCCTTCGCCATGCTGGGCGGCGGCATGGTGCCCCTGTTCCTGATGCCGGAATGGATGCAGCGGCTCGCCGGCATCAGCCCGATGAAGTGGGCGCTGATGGCCTACGAAGGCGCGATCTGGCGCGGCTACTCTCTCGGCGAGATGCTCCTGCCATGCGCCGTGCTGCTGACGGTCGGAATCGTCGCCTTCGCCATCGGCGCGAAGAACCTGCGCTGGGACACGGGTTGAACCCGTGGGCGGCTTTCTGCTCGTCATCGGCTCGGTCAACCACGACCTGATCTTCCGGCATCCCCGCCTGCCCGGAGCCGGCGAGACGATCAGCGGCGCCGAGCTGTTCGAGTCCTGCGGCGGCAAGGGCGCCAACCAGGCGGTCGCCGCGGTCCGCAGCCGGGGCGGACTCGATACCAGGTGCGGACCGGTCTGCTTCGCCGGCGCGGTCGGCAACGACACGAACGGAGACGCTCAGCGCCGCACCTTCGCGGAGGACAGCCTGGACACCGAACATCTGCAGGTTCTCGACGGCGTCCGTACCGGCCTGTCCGCGGTCTGGGTCGAGGCCGGCTCCGGAGACAACCGGATCATGAACTCTCCCGGCGCGAACACCCGGGTGACCGCGGACGCCCTGGCCACGGCGCCGGTGGAAGCAGCCGGGCTGCTCCTGCTGCAGAACGAAACGCCGGTCGACGGGATCCGAAGCGCCGTCAGGCGAGCCGCCGACGCCGCCGTACCGGTGATATGGAACCCGGCGCCAATCGACGCGCAAACCGACCCCGAGCTTGATCCCGAGCAGATCGCCTGGATCACACCGAACGAAGTCGAGTGCGCGACGCTGCTGCGCCGGACCGGCGAACGGATCGATATCCACAGCGCCGCAGACGCAGCGATGGAGTTGCTCGCCATGGGCTACGGCGGGGCCGCCCTGACCCTCGGTCCGGAGGGCGTCATGCTGGCCGAGCCGGGATCGACGCCGACCCTGGTTCCCGCACCCGGAGTCGACGCGGTCGACACGACCGGCGCCGGAGACGCCTTCAACGGCGCGTTCGCCGTCGCCCTGCTCGCCTCCTCCAGCAGCCGCGAGGCTGCCCTGTTCGGAGTCCGCTACGCCAGCGACTCCGTGACCCGGCACGGGACCCAGACCTCCTTCGCGCGCTGGCAGGCGCCTTCGCAGCGAACTCAGGGGTAGGGTCTCCGAGGGGGCTCGTGGCCTTCCCGGTTGCTGGAACCTCGAGAAGTACAACGGCGGACCGAACCTGGTCCTGCCGTTCCTGTCAGGCCATTCTGCCCTGCAGGGTGAAGCCGGGGCCGGCGCGTTCGGTCGGGGTCTCTCGCTTCGCTGGAGTTCAAGGCCGAGGTCGATGCCCTGGCGCGGGCGGGAGCGGGCGCCGAGGCGCCACTGGCGTCCGGCCCGTTCTACGGCGTGCAGGCGTCCGGGAAGGCGGTGACGTCGGCGAGGGCCCGGGCGGGGGCGCCGGCGGTGTGGGTGTACCGCCTGACCTGACCGGTCACGGTGTCCCGGACCTGAAAGTCGAAGCCGACATCGGTCGCCGAGGCGGCGAACACCCAGTGGTGACCGTTGCTGGTGCAGGCGTCGAGGACCTTCACCAGGAGCTCCCAGTTCGCCTCCGAGAAGAACCAGAACAGACCCGAGTCGTCCGTCCCCTCGTGCACCACCTTCCCCGCCTTCCGTGCGTCGCCGTCCGCCGTCCACCACTCGACGGCGACCGAGAACCGCGACTCCCGCAGACAGCGCGTGTCGCCGTCCACCGTGCACGAACCCGCCGGATCCCCGGCCTCGACCAGCACCTTGCGGGAGATCGTCGAAGAGCTGCCCTCGCCGCTGACCGTCAGCGACACCGTGTAGAAGCCGGGCGCCGACCAGGTGTGCCGCGGACTGCGGCCGCTCGATCCTGCACCGCCGTCGCCGAAGCTCCACGTCCGCGACGCAACCGTGCCCGTGCTGGTGTCGGTGAAGGACACCGAGGCGCCGGTGCGTGCACGACAGAGGCCGTCGGTGCAGGTTGCGCTCAGGGTAAACGAAGCGGTCGGAGGGACAGCGGGCGGAACGTCGTCGTCCGAATCGTCTCCGTCCGAACCGTCGTCGCCATTGTCGTCATCATCGCCGCCGTCGTCACCGCTGTCACCTCAGCCATGCATCCCGCCCGGCAGCACCGCAGACGGTTTCTCGGCCGCCTGCGAACGGCAGCCCCCCTTCCCCGAACCTGGTCCTGCTGTCCCTACCAGGCCATCCTGCCCTGCAGGGTGAGGCCGTGGCCGGCGCGTTCGGTCGGGCTCTCGCTGCGCTGGAGTTCGAGGCCGAAGTCGATGCCCTGGTGCAGGCGGTAGCGGGCGCCGAGCCGCCACTGGCGCCCGGCCCGGTCGGCGGCGGTCAGACCGGCGTAGGGTGTCAGCAGCGACGACCGCCCCGGTCCCGCGAGGAGGAAGCCGCGGCCGATCTCGGCCTCCAGGCGGCCGGGCTGCGGGCCGATGCCGGCGGGCGCCAGGGAGGATGACATCGGCGTGCGGCTGAACATCTGTCCGATGCCGCTCTGCACGGCGCCGGACGAGGGCGAGACGGTCAGGAACAGGCCTTCCCCCTCGACCCCCGGGTCGAGCCGCACCAGAGCGCTCACGCCCCATTCCTCACGGTCCCGCTCGTGAACCAGCAGCGTGCGGCTGCGAAGCTCCACGGTCAGACCAGACGACGGAGCACGCCAGACCAGGCTCGCCCCGGCCTCGACGCCCGCGCCCGACAACGCGTCACCGCCGTCGTGGCGCAGACCCAACTCCAGAGCCGGCGTCAGCCTGCCACCGCCGGACAGCGAACGCTCGTGCGAACCCTCCAGAGCCACACGCAGACGCTGCGTGTCCACCCGCAGCTCGGCGAGATCCGCGCCGGCCTCGGACTCCGCCAGCACCACGGAACCCTCGCCCCGCAGCGACAGACGCGTCAGGCCGCCCGCGATCAGGTCCGGGCTCGCGCTCAGCACGCCGCCGCCGCCCAGGGACAGGCTCATCAGTGACATGTCCACACGCTCCCGCGCAGCCTCCTCACCGCCGATCCGCACCGCGCCGCGACCGTAGCTGCCGCTCGCCCACACGCTCGCACCGCCCGGAGACAGCCACGCGACGTACGGCCGAAGAAGGGTCAGCTCGGTGTCGTGGCCGAAGCGGCTGCGCGCTGACCCGCCGGCGCCGTTGCTACCGCCGCCGTCGACGACATCGGCGTCGAGATCGACCTGGTAGTGCGACACGGAGGCGCCCACCAGCAGGTCGCGGCGCAGGCGGACATCCGCACCCAGATGGCCCGACCACAGCCCGCCGTCCCAAGACACGCCGTGGTCCGAACCCGACAGCGACAGCGAACCGCCCCGGCCCCACAGCGTCACCGGCAAGCGTGCGGCGCTGTCACCGCTGCCATCGGCGCCGCCATCGCCGCTGCCGTCAATGTCTCCGGAGGCGCCGACCGGCACGGTGAACGCCGCTCCGTCGAGCAGGTCGACCAGACGCCGGCCGCCGGAGTACCGGCCAGCCGATCCGCCCGGCGCGCCCGCGGGATGCAGTCCGCCCGCCGCGGACGGCACGCCGCCGGCGCCGCCAGCAGCGCCCACCGGCGGGCCGGAACCCGGCAGCGCGCCCAGGCCCTGGCCCTGGCCCTCGCCGCTCCAGCCGCCGAAGCCGCGGCCGCCGGCGCCCGGACCGACGAGGCTGCCCAGAGCGCCGCCGAGACTCACATCGGTCGACACCCCGCCCGACGACGACGCCTCGATCCGGCTCGTCACCGCATCCAGAGACTGCGACTCGATCGCCGACGCCACCTGCGGCAGCAACGAACGGTTCGCGCGGCCCATACGCGCCGCCAGCGTCCGGTCCGTCACCATCACCATCACCGACGGCGCCGACACCCCATCGTAGTCGGCCCCGGACGCGGTGTGGCGCACCGTCACCGTCTCGTCGTCCAGGTCGCTGTCCTTCAACGCTTCCACCGTCACCGTCTGCGGCGTCGACCAGTCCGAAGAAGTGAACACCAGCGAAGAAGGCGACAGCGTCACCGAATCCGAGTCCGAAGAGGCCGTCACCGTCACCGCCGCCAGGGGCTGCGTGTCCAGCACCACCGTGTAGACCACGGCGCCGCCCTCCAGCACCTGAAGCGACATCGGCGTCAACGTCACCCCCGCGATGTCCGTCTCCACCACGCCTACCGTCACCGCGTCCACCGACAACGAGTCGTAGCCGCCGCCCGAGGCGCCGTGGCTCAGCGTCACCTCGGCATCCGTCACCGCGTCGGCGTCCTCGCCGGCACGCACCGTCACCGTCCGGGGCGTCGACCAGTCCGAAGGACTGAACGTCAACGCGGACGGCTCCGCCGTCACGTCGCCCGCGGACGCGCTCACCGCCACCGTCACCGACGCCGACGGACGCGCGTCCAGCACCAGGGTGTAGGTCGCCGTGCCGCCCTCTTCCACCTGCAGCGACGTCGGCGTCACCGTCACACCCCGCAGCACGACCGCGGTGATCACCACATCCTCCGCGGCGAAGTTGCCGTGATCGTCCGATGCCGTCACCGTCAGCGTGTAGACGCCCTCCGCCGGCGTGAACACGAGCTGCGCCCCGTCCAGATCGACATCCTCCGGCAGCGCCGGCGTCTCGCCCGCACGGCGAGCCCAGGAGTAGACGATCGTGTCGCCTTCGTCAGCATCGCTCGCACGCGCCGTCAACACCAGCGGCGCCCCCGCCTCCACCGTCATGTCCTCGATCGACTCCAGCACCGGAGACGAATCGTCGTCCTCGATCGTCACCGTCGTCGTCGCGTTGCCAAGTGCGAACCCGGACGGCAGCGGACCCGAAGGCGACAGCGTCACCGTGAAGCTCTCGGCATCCTCGTCCAGACCGTCGTCCACGATCGGCACCACCAGCGAAGCCGACGTCGACTCCGCACCGAACACCACCGACGTCGCCGCGGACACCGTGTAGTCCGAACCCCGGACCGCCGTGTCCCCCGCCGACGCACCGCCGTAGCGAACGTCGAACGTCACCGCACGACCGAACGCCTGCGTCGTCACGATCCGCAACGTCGCCGCAGCGTCCGTACCCTCCGTCACCACCACCGACGACGGCGCCGACACCGACGACGAAGACGAACGGACCGTGATCACCACATCCGCCGTGTCGAAGTTGCCGTGACCGTCCGATGCCGTCACCGTCAGCGTGTAGACGCCCGACGAAAAAGCCGTGAACGTCAAGCGGGTACCGCCCATCGTCGCCGCCAACTGCGATGGCTTCTCGTCCGCACCACGCTCCCAGACGTAACCGACCGGATCGCCGTCCGCGTCCGTCGCACGGACCTGAATCTCCACCGTCTCGCCCACATCCACCGTCCTGCCAGCGATCGACTCCAGCACCGGAGACGAATCGTCGTCCTCGATCGTCACCGTCGTCACCACGTTCTCGAGCACGAAACCCGACGGCAGCGCGCCGACCGGCACGAACGTCACCGTGAAACTCTCCGCTTCCTCGTCCAGATCGTCGTCCACGATCGGAATCGTCAGCATCACCGACGTGGCGCCCGCACCGAACGCCAACGACGTCACCGCAGCGTCGTAGTCGCCGGCAGACGCACTCGCGGCGCCGGACGACGGCGCGCCGTAGCGGACCTCGAACACCACCGACCTCCCGAACGGACTGTCCACACAGAGCTCGATCTCCGCCGATGAACCCTCCGACGCCGTCACCGTGAACGGCGACGCCACCACGTCGCCGCTCCCCGCGGCGCCCGCCGAAGCCGTCACCTCCACAGACGACGGACCCGGACCCGAAGCGTTCACCGCACGGATACGGAAACCGTACGCCGTGCCGCTCCGCAGCCCCGTCAACAGGTGGCTCGTCGTCGAAGCGTCCGAACCCGGCAGGTCCGACCACTCGCCGTAGCTGCCGTCCGACTCGCGGTACTGCACCTGCCAGACCGTGATCGTGTCGTCGTCGACTCCGACCCACTGAAGCCTCACACCGCCCGGACCCGGCGACGCCGCCAGACCCGACGGACGAGCCGGCAACGCCGACGAACCGGGCGGCGGTGGAGAAGTGGGCGCGGCCGGCGCGGACGGCGTCACCGTCGCCGGTGCATCCGGACCCGCGCCGCTGCCGGCCGTGTTCACCGCACGCACCTCGAACTGGTAGGCCGTGCCGTTCTCCAGACCGCTCACCTCGTGGCTGGTCGTGCCCGCGCCGGAGCCGGGAATGTCCGTCCACGAACCCCAGGCCCCGCCGCCGGCCTTCTGCCGGTACTGCCACTTCGTGATCGTCGGATTGCCCGGGTCCGTCCAGCTCAGAGTCGCCGAACCGTCGCCACCCGACGCCGAGAAACCCGTCGGCCTCGACGGCGCCACGCCGCTCTCCGTCACGCTCACCACCACCGAGGCGATGCTCACCGAACCGTAGCCGCCACCCGAAGCGCTGTGGGTCAGCGTCACGTCGGCGTCCGTCGCCGTATCCGTGTCCGTCGCCGCGTTCACCGTCACCGTCTGCGGCATGTCCCAGTTGGACGTGGTGAAGGTCAGCGACGAACCCGTCACCGTCACGTCCCCCGAAGCGCCCGCCACCGTGATCGTCACATCGCTCGACGGCACCGCGTTCAGCCGCATCGTGTAGCTGCCGCTGCCGCCCTCCGCCACCGTCAGCGCCGCCGTCGACACCGTCACACCCGGCGCGTCGGCCACCGTCACCTCCACCGTGCCCGCGTCCGGTATCGCATCCACCGTCGCCCCCGTCAGACGGAAGGCGTGGTTGATCGTCGCCGTGCCGTTGCCCACACCGGTCACCGTCACCGTCTTCGCCGTGTTGTAGTTGCCGGTCGTGAAGGTCAGGCTCGGCGGACTCACCGTCGCCGCCGACGTGTCGTCGCTCGTGACCCGGAGCGTCCCCGCATACGCCTTCGTCAGCGCCACCGTGTAGGTCGCCGTGGAACCGGGCTCGACCGTCACCGGCGTCCCGGTCAGCGTGAGCGCGACCGTGGTGTCGCTCTTGAAGGTCACCGTGCGGATGTTCGACCAGGGACCATTCAGGACCGCGTTGGACGAATCATAGCCCGTTGCCCGAACCCGGACCTCGACCGAGGCGCCATCGGGATAAACGCTGCCCGGACCAAATCGATTGCTGCGAGAGCCAGGGCTCTGTCTGGGAACAGCCTGGTTGAAAGTGTGAGCCCTCCAGGCGGTCTCGCCCTTCAGCCGGCTCTCCACGCCCCACCAATAGAACCTGACCGCGTTCCTCACATAGTCGTCCGCATCCGTCATTGCGTTCGAGCCGCCGGCATGGGTCCAGGTCAGGTTGATCCGCTCGCTCGTCGTCGAAGTCGCCGCCGTCAGCACCGGGGCCAACGGATCGGTCTTCGCCGTCACCTGGTCCGACCATACCGACTGCACCCCGGGACTGACCGCCGCAAACAGCCGGAACGTGTACTCCGTGCCGCCCGTCAGACCCGTCACCGTGATGCTCGTCCTGCTCCCGCCCGTGACCGTCGTGGTCGTGCTCCAGCCCCCCGAACTCTTGTACTGATAGCCCCAGCTCGTTATCGGAATGCCCGACAGGCCGCTCCAGCTCAGGGTGACCGAGGCATCGCCCCCTGTCGCCGTCAGCACCGGCTTGGGAACCGTATTCGTCGGCGTCGCCTTCACCTCGTCCGACCACACCGACTGCACCCCCGGACTGACCGCCGCGAACAGCCGGAACTTGTATTCCGTACCGATCGTCAGACCCGTCACCGTGATGCTCGTCCTGCTCCCGCCCGTGACCGTCGTGGTCGTGCTCCAGCTCCCGCCCGCGGGCTTGTACTCATAACCCCAACTCGCCACAGTCACCCCCGACAGCGCACTCCAGCTCAGGGTGACCCTGGCGTAGCCCGCTTCCGCGCTCAGCACCGGCTTGGGAACCGCCGCCGACGCCGACGGCGTCGCCTCCACCACCGCCGACTGCGCGCTGTTGCCGCCGCTGTTCCGCGCCCGGATGCGGAAGCTGTACTCCACATCGTTGTCCAGACCCGTCACCGTGTGGGTCGTGGTGTCGGCGTCCGAACCGGAAATCGCGGCCCAACTGCCCCAGGCGGCGCTACCCTTCTTCTGGCGCAACTGATACCGCGTGATCGAATCGTCGTCCGGGTCGGTCCAGGTCAGCTTCACCTGCGCGTTGCCCGCCTCCGCCGACAGGCCCGTCGGGGCAGCGGGTTTGGCGACGGTGGCGCCGGTAGTGCCGGTAGCTTTTACACGGAAGCCCGGAGGACAGACCGCAGAAGGATTATAAGTGGAATGGGTCGCTGTAAGACTGATCTCATATTCGGTGTTGGCGTCCAGACCGGTCAGCGTGCGGCTGGTCGCGGCGGCATTCGAGATGGTGACAGAGGTCGAACTTCCCCCGGTCTTGCCGTAAGACAACGTCCAGCCGTTACGGAATACATCGGTCGGCGCCATCCAGGTGACGACAAACCCGTCCGAACGCGGCGCGAGGCTCAGGTTCGTCGGGCTGAGCACGGAAGGGCAGCTGTCCATAGGCGTCGCCGTCACCCAGCCCGTGGCGGCGCCGTCGCCGGAGGCGTTCACGGCGCGGATCATGAAACTGTATTCGGCGTCGTCTTCCAGCCCCGTTACCATATGCCTCACGGTGTTCGCGCCCGAACCCGCCATGGCGGCCCAGGTGGCGCTGCCCTTTGCCGGTGTCTTGGCGTAGCGCAGCTTGTAGCCGGTGATCGTGCCGGCCGGCTTGGTCCACGTCAGCAACACCTGTGTGGTGCCGGCCCCCGTCGCCGTCAGGTTCGTCGGGGCGGCGGGAACGGTCGTGGTCGTTGCCGCCGTCGGCGTGGCTGACGCCCCGTTCGAGTACCCTCCCCCACTAGCGAAGACGGAGAAGTTGAGACCGGTACCTTCCGCCCTTGCCACCTGGAAGGTATAGGAGGTGCCGGCGGTCAACCCTGTGACCGTGTGGGTTCTGATGGTGGCGCCGCCCGGTATATCGATCCAGTCGCCGTAACCTCCTCCGGTGACCCCCTGTCGGTAAACCCAATATCCAAATCCAGTGTTGCCGGTACGGGTCCAGTTGAGCGTGACACTGCCGACACCCGCGGTTGCCGTAAGCGCCGGTTTTTGCTGCGCCCGCGCGGCCTGCGGCGCGAGCACGGCGGCCAGCGTGATGAGGAAGAGGCCAGCGAGTACCGCCTTCAGGCGGCGGGCCGTTCTCCCGAGGGCGCCCATCGGCTCAGCCCCGGGCCCGGACTTCACCGGGGGGGGGGGGGGGGTACAAGGTTCATGCGCGAGGCGCTCACGCCCAGCCCGGACAGCCGCGGCAAAGCCGCACGCCGCAGGATCGTCCGTTGTCTTCGTGCTTGTCTTTGTCACGGTCTCGCTCTCCTGACCGGAGTCTCTCTCGTCGTGGCGTGGGCGTGGTGAGTACCTCGCTGCAGTTCATGGCCGAATGCAGCGGAAGACGCAATGCGCACGCGGCGCCGCGCGCCAGCCGCAGGCTACCAGCAGCCCGCGGCGAACGCCACACTGCCTCCGGTTCGGTCCTTCCGGGCGTCCATTCAAGCTCATCCTTGTACGGGACTACGCTC
This sequence comes from Thermoanaerobaculia bacterium, assembly GCA_965116145.1. Lineage (GTDB taxonomy): Bacteria > Acidobacteriota > Thermoanaerobaculia > Multivoradales > Multivoraceae > Multivorans. The sequence continues at coordinate 3,314,897 of OZ220482.1, read as the reverse complement.
ACCGCGTTCGAACAGCCTTCAAGCATCTAGCAGTCCGTGGCAGAAGTGCGTGTCGCACCGAGAGCGGTCAGGCGCCCGTCCGGCAAGGCGCGATGAGGGAGCATACTGGGGCGTATGTGACCGAAGAGCAACGCAGCCGGGCGGGATGCATGGCTGAAACGAATGCAGCGCGACTTCTGCCACGGACTGCTAGGTCCACGGATGGCCAACAGAAGGGCGACCCCGCGTATTCCGGCAACACCGCGACGGTCTCAGCCGCCCTCGAGCGGCAGCACCTCCCCCACGTGGTCCCGGATCCACTTCGCGTCGAACCACTCCAGCGGATCGACCGGGAGACCGCCGAGCAGCACGGCAAAGTGGAGATGGTCGCCGCCGGCGAGTCCGGTCTCGCCGCTCAGACCCAGGCGATGGCCGGCATCGACTTCCTCGCCGACCTGCACGTCCATCCGGGACAGGTGGGAGTACAGCGTCTGCAGTCCGTGGCCGTGATCGATCACCACGGTGTTGCCGTAGATGCCCAGGTACTCGGCGAGCACGACGACGCCCGCGTTCGCTGCTGTAACGTTGTCCCGGACGCGCGAGGCGAGATCGAGGCCGAGGTGGTCCTGGGTGTCGACGACCCTGCCTTCCCGGATGTAGGTGCGGCGGGTCGCGAACACGTCCATGACCTGCGTGTTCCGCATCTGCCGGAACGGTCCGCGCCAGAGCTGACGGGGCGCCGAACCGGCCGCGAGCTCGATCAGCCGTTCGGCGTTCATCCGGCGGAGATCGCCATTCAGCATGAGGTAGTTGTCGAGCAGGCTGCCCCGGTCTTCGAGTTCCGGCGTGCGGGACATGATCCTCGGAACGACCCGCTCCAGGAAGTCGCCGCTCAGCCGGATCGTCGAGGACCGAAGCGGCGAAGGCTCGACCTCGTTCAGGAACCGCACGCTGGCCTCGTTGCCGAGGCGGTCGCGCGCCACCAGCCGGAAGACGGTCGGATCGGCGCTGTCCCAGGGGACGCCGAAGAGCACGAAGCGCTCCCGGACATCGCCGCCGGGAACCGGGTGGCCCGGAAAGCGCCAGGGACCGACCTCGACCCCGCTCTCGCTGGCGCTGTCGCCGACCACGTAGCGCAGCACGCCGGAGCCCGACTGCGTCGGCGTCGCCGCCACCCGCACGAAACTCAGTTCCGGCGGACGGAACCGCACCGGCAACGTGAGCTCGGCCCTGCCGGGAGGCGGCCGGCGCAGCAACGTGCCGGGGCGCTCGACCGTGGCCCGCAACGCGGCCTCGCCCTCGACCAGGCCTGGCGTCAGCTCCCTGCCCACCTCGATCTCGAGCGTCGCCGCAGCGACCGGATCGCCGCCGAACGAGAACGGGCCGGGCGGGCGGTGGCTCTTCTCCGCCAGCAGCACCGACTCCGCGCCCTGGATCAGCTCCACGCGGACGGAGCCGAGTCCCCGGCCGCCAGCTTCCGCCGCGACGGTGACGACCGTTCTCGCGCCGATGCCCGGCAGGTCGGAACCGATGGTGACGACGGGCTCGGGACCGACGCGGATCCAGAGGACGGCCGCCGCGGCGGCAACGACCGCCGCCGCCAGGACCACAGCAGACGCCGCCGGATGCAGCCGCCAGCGTCGGCCCGGACCCGGACGGTCGGCCTGTCTCCGGTTGAGCGGCAAGACCGCAGCAGCCTCAACCGGTCTCGAGCAGCCCGTGGCAGAAGTCACGTTGCATTCGATCGGCCATGCATCCCGTCCGGCTGCGTTGCTCTTCGCTTACATATACCCAATATGCTCACTCATCGCGCCTTGCCGGACGGGCGCCTGACCGCTCTCGGTGCGACACGCGACTTCTGCCACGGGCTGCTAGCAACTCGACCCAGTTGCCGTCCGGGTCCTCGATCATCGAGATCCGCACGCCCGGCAGGATCTCCCGCGGCGAGACGGCCACCCGGCGGCCCGCCGCTTCGGCGCGGGCCGTGACGTCGTCGAGGTTGGACACCGAGATCGTCCAGTACCGGTAGCCGCTCGCACCGGCGATGCCGCCCGGCGGCGCAGACGCCTCGGGGGCATTCGCCAGGGACACGAGCTTGATCAGGCTCGTGCCGCAGAGAAGGCGGTGCATCGTGCCGCCCGGCATCGGCGTCTCGCCCTGGTCCTGCAGTCCGAGCACGTCCCGGTAGAAGTGGAGGGACGCCGCCGCGTCGCGCACCACGATGCCGAGATCGATCGAGTCCTTCGTCAGTTGTACGCCCACGTCACAGCCCCCCGAGTCATGTCCTGCCGGATCATGGCGCGGAATGATAGCCGGCTCAGGGGCGGCGGGCCTCCGCTTCCTTCCGGCGTGCCGCCACCGCCCGGACGAGCAGGATCACGCCGACCGCCATGACGGCAACCGGCCAGAAGTCCAGAACATCGTCCACGGCGTCGTTCCTCCAGACGACGGCCGGAAGGCTGGCGACGACAAGGAACCCGCCGGGAATCAGCGGCCACCAGCGGTTCTTCCGTTCGTAGAGCAGGGAGACGACATGGATCAGGAGGAACCCCAGCCCCAGGCCGAGAGCTGCGCCCGCACCGTCGTCGAACGGGCCGGGGGAGTAGCAATCGGAGAACGGGCCGGAGCAGTGCTCTTCGAGGACCAGGCCGCCGCCGATGCCCAGCAGGAGCGATCCGGGAATGAGCCACCCGACCGCCCGTCGGTACAGGTAGCCGGCAACGAACAGGCCCCCGATCAGGATCAGCAACAGGGACAGGTGGGTTCCGCTGTCGAGGCGCTCGAGCGCCAGCAGGGCGCCGCCCAGTCCGAGCAGAGCGACGCCGGCGGCCACCTGGCCGCCGAGAGTGGGGCCGCCGGTGTCGGGCGGCGGCTCCGGAGTCGCCGGTGGAGGCGGTTCCGCGGCCGCCTCTGCGGCGGGGTCCGCCGCCGGAGGGCCGTCCTTCGTGCCGTCGTCGTTCCTGTCGTCAAGGGCCATGGACATCAACCTCCTTCCTGAACCTACGCACGAGGAGCAGACGATGTTCCATCCGTTTCGCGCCCGGTGACGTTCCTGCGGCCCGGCGGGAAATGCAGGCTGGTACGCTGTGACCTTGCGCCGTAGAATGCAGCGCAGCAGGCTCTTCGGTGCAAGGCCTGTGTCGAGGTGGGGGGACCGGGGCCGGACACGGAGTGAGCAAGGAGCCTGGCGGCTCTGGCAGACTGCGGGGAACGCGTGCGCCGCACCGAGAGCGGTAAGGCGCCCGTCCAGCCTCAGGGCGCGATGAGGGATCATGCCGGTGAGAGTCGACCGAAGAACAACGCAGCCGAACGGATGCATGGCTGAGACGAACGCAACGCCGGATGAACGCTCTCCCGAGGCGGCGTACGCAGCAGCGGCCCTGAGCAGCCAAGGCGTGATCGGAGCCCTTCTGCTGGGAGCGGTTCTGGCCCTGGGCGGCACGTCGGCAGCCGACCAGGGTCGTGAGCAGGCGCCGCTGCGCCTCGGTGAGCCGACCGCGGCAACTGCCGCAGCGCGGCAGGAAGCGCCGGTTCCGGTCGGCCGCGGCGTCGGCGATCTGAGCGACATCGTCGAGGTCACGGTGGTCAACGTCGACGTCATCGCCACCGACCGGAACGGGCGCCCGGCCGACGATCTCGGCCGCCAGAATTTCCGCGTCTTCGACGACGGCGAACCGGTCCAGCTCAGCTACTTCAGCCGCGGCGGCCTGGCCGGCGACGGCGGACCCGATCTGGTGCGCGAGCCGCTGTCGATCGCGTTCTTCTTCGACAACGCTCACCTCTCGATCGCCAGCCGGTCCGCGGTCATCGACCGGATCAAGAACTTCGCGCGCGGCCAGATGGAGTCCGGCAGCCGGGAGGTTCCCGTTCATGCGATGGTGGTCGCCTTCGACGGCGAGCTCCGCCTGCTCCAGGACCTGACCACGGACTACCTCGCGCTCGCCCAGGGACTGAATCGGGCCGAGGCCGCCCGCGAGGTCTCCAGCGAAGCCCGGAACCTGAAGCGCCGATCCCAGGAGAGCTTCCTGCAGTTGATGGCCCAGCTCGACTCCGATCCGCGGCGCTCGGGCGCGAGCATCGGCGCGATGCGTGCGACGTTGGCCGAAATGCTGGCCTATGCCCGGGTCCTGCACGAGGACAGCTCCCGCACCGCGGACGCGATCGAGGACACGGTGGACGCCCTGGCGCTGGTGCCGGGACGAAAGGCCCTCTTCCTGATCAGCGACGGCTTCCCGGCCCGCCCCTTCGACCGCCTGCTGCAGAACGTGCAGAAGCGGATTGCCGGCCGGCGGGAACAGACGGGCGTCGAGATGATGCAGTCCATGTCCGTCGACACCCCGGAGGGCTTCGACGCCCCGAACAACCTGTACACGAGGAATTCGAACATCCGGGGCACCGCGGCGCTGACCACGAATTCGTTCCAGCAGCACCTCTCGGACTTCGATCTCGGCGCCCGGTTCATCGAGATCGCCGCCCGAGCCAACTCTCACCGGGTCTCCTTCTATGCGTTCAAGCCCCCCGAAACGGAGGTGGCGGCGGCCACGCTGTCCGAGAGGGTGGCGGACCAGCAGAAGCTGACCTACCTGTCCGACCTGCGCGGTGTGCTCCACCAGCTCGCCGACGACACCGGCGGCCGCGCCTGGGTTTCCGGCCGCAACGTGGACGGGTTCTTCGACGAGGTGGCGACGGACCTCGGTTCCTACTACTCGCTCGGCTATGTGCTGGACGAGTTCGTCGAAGGCTCGATCCACGAGGTTCGCATCAGGCCCCGGCCGCGGCGCCTGAAGCTGCGGCACCGGACCAGCTACGTGGCGCGCTCGCTGCGCGAGCGGCTGGCCGAACGGACGGTCGGCGCCCTGCTGCTCGGCTGGACCGACAACCCCCACGGCCTCCACATCGACCGCATCGACTGGGACACGGGCGGCGGCGGCTTCCACGACGTCGACTTCACCGTCTCGGTGCCGCTCGACCGACTCGTCCTGGTCGAGCAGGCCGGCGAACGTGTCGGCCAGGTGCGCGTGGTCGCCGCTGTCCTCACCGAGGACGGCGAGCAACTGGCGCCAAGCCACATCGTGCTGCCATTGGCCATTCCCGAACGGGACTGGAGAGAAGCCCGGGGACAGTTCTTCGCTGTCAACTTCGAGTACCCGATTCCGCGCGGGAGCCATCGGCTCGCCGTCGGCCTCTGGGACGAGAACGGAGGCAACGGGTCCTACATCAGGAGAGAGTTCCGTGTGCGCTGACGTTGAACCTGCTGCCGGGACGGCTGCCGAGGACCTTCATCTCGACGAGGCGGACCTCGAGGCCGGCATCGGCGATGTCCTCGCCTCCCCCGCCGACAACGGAACGCTGGAGATGATCGTCCGGCGTCCGGCCGTCGAGCGGCGCGAGGCGATCGCCGAGGGACGGCTCACCGCCGAGGAGGGCCTCGAGGGGGACAACTGGAAGGTCCGCCGCGGCTACTCCCTCCCTGACGGCTCGCCCGATCCCGACGCCCAGATCACCCTGACGAACTCGAGGTTCACGGCACTGATCGCGGGGAGCCGCGAGCGCTGGCCGCTGGCCGGCGACCAGCTCTACGTCGACCTCGACCTGAGCAGGAGCAACCTGCCGCCCGGCGTCCGGCTGCGCATCGGCGAAGCGACCGTCGAGGTCACGGCCCTGCCCCACACCGGCTGCAGCAAGTACCGGCAGCGCTTCGGGCTTCCGGCGCTCAGGTTCACTGCCACAGCGGAGGGCAGGTCGCGGAACCTGCGGGGAATCTACGCCCGCGTCGTCGAGCCGGGAGCCGTGCGCGTCGGCGACACCGTCCGCAAGGTGGACTAGCAGTCCGTGGCAGAAGTAGCGCTGCATTCGATCGGCCATGCATCCCGTCCGGCTGCGTTGCTCTTCGGTCACATATACCCCAATATGCTCCCTCATCGCGCCTTGCCGGACGGGCGCCTGACCGCTCTCGGTGCGACACGCACTTCTGCCACGGACTGCCTAGCCCGCGGCTCCGTGTCCGGCCCCGGCCCCCACCTCCACCTCACCACCTTGACCTTGCACCGACGAACTCGCCACGATGCGTTCCGCGGCGAAGGCTCCTGACGACCGTGACGATCACCAGGAGTGTCCGTCAGCTCGTCGCCGCGGCCGACGCCGCCGTCAGGACGGTGACCGTCGCCGAAGCGCTCGAGCGGCAGCAGGACGGCGCGCTGATCGTCGATCTGCGGGACATCCGCGAGCGCGCGCGGGACGGCTTCATCCCCGGCTCGTTCCACGCTCCCCGCGGCATGATCGAGTTCTGGGTGGACCCCGAGAGCCCGTACTACAAGGACGTCTTCGGCAGCGGCCGGCAGTTCGTCTTCCACTGCGCCAGCGGCTGGCGTTCGGCGCTGGCGACGAAGGCGGTCCAGGACATGGGACTTGAACCCGTGTCCCACATCGAGGGCGGCTTCGCGGCCTGGAAGAAGGCCGACGCTCCGGTGATGAGAACCGCGAACGGCCGGGAGCCCCGGACGACCTGATCTGCGGGACCGATCGACGCGAACAACCGAGGTCGCCGGTCGGGTCCTTTCGCTATCCGGAAACGACGGCCAGACCTGCGAGACAAGGAGACACCGCACCATGGAACTTCAGACCATCGACGCCGAGGGCGAGTGCCCCGAGTGCTTCGAAGCGGTGGTCCTCAAGGCAGTCATGCAGCACGAGATCGTCCAGTGCGCCGGCTGCGGCGTCGATCTGGAGGTGACCGGACTCGATCCGGTCGTCCTGGAGCTCGCACCCGAAGAAGAAGAGGACTGGGGCGAGTAGGCGGCGGACAGTGCGCATCGGAATCCTCTACAGCAGGGTCCGGCCGGAGGAGAAGCTGCTCTTCGCGGAGCTTGCGCGCCGGTCCGCGACGGTCGAGCCGATCGACGACCGCAAGGTCGTCCTCTCGCTCGGCGGCGCCAGCGTGCTCGAACCGGCCTTCGATTTCGATGTCGTGTTCGACCGGTCGCTCAGCCACAGCCGCGCCCTCGTCAACCTGCGGGTGCTCGCCGACCGCGGCGTCGCCACCGTGAACCCGGTCGATGTGGTCGAGATCTGCGGCGACAAGATCCGTACCTCGAGCCTGCTCCGGAACGCCTCGGTGCCGACTCCCGAAACCCGGGTCGCGGCCAGCGTGGACGCGGCGCTGCTCGCCATCGAGGAGCTCGGCTACCCCGTCGTCATGAAACCGGCGGTCGGTTCGTGGGGCCGCCTGGCGGCGCGGATCAACGACCGGGACGCCGCCGAAGCCCTGCTGGAACACAAGAGCACGCTGGGCTCCTACCAGCACTCCATCTTCTACCTGCAGCGCTACGTCGACAAGCCGGAACGGGACATCCGCGCCTTCGTCGCGGGCAACCGGACCCTGTGCGCGATCTACCGGCGGGCGCCGCACTGGATCACCAACACCGCACGGGGCGCCGCCACCGAGAACTGCCCGGTGACCCCGGAGCTCGACGACCTCTGCCAGCGGGCCGCCCGGGCAGTCGGCGGCGGCCTGGTCGCGGTCGACCTGGTGGAGGATCCCGACCGCGGGCTGCTGGTGCTGGAGGTGAACCACACGATGGAGTTCCGCAACTCGATCGCACCCACCGGCGTGGACATCCCGGCGCGCATGATCGACTTCGTCGAACGGGTGGCCAGGGTCGGCTGGGACGACGCGCAGGAACCGGAGGCGGCGTGAGCCTGCGGGCGACGATCGTCGGCGGGTCGGGCTACGCCGGCGGCGAGCTGCTGCGGCTGCTGCTCGACCATCCGGGGTTCGAGATCGCGCAGGTCACTTCGCGCCGGCTTGCCGGCTCCTGGGTACACTTCACCCACCCGAACCTGCGCAACCGGACCGACCTGCGTTTCTGCGCCCCGGACCGGCTCGAGCGGTCCGACCTGCTCTTTCTCTGCCTGCCGCACGGCAACGCCGCCGGCGACATCGCCCGCTACTCCGGACTGGCGCCGAAGATCGTTGACCTGTCGGCCGACTTCAGGCTGCGGTCACCGGCGGCATGGGCGGAATGGTACGAACGGCCGCATGCCGCGCCGGACTGGCTCGACCGTTTCGTCTACGGACTTCCCGAGCTCGACCGCGCCGCGGTGACGGACGCCGACCACGCCAGCGGGGTCGGATGCAACGCCGCCGCGACCCTGCTCGGCCTGCTGCCCCTGCTCGAACCGGAGGCCCTGGAGGGGAGTCCCGTCGACTGGGGCCGGGGCGTCATCACCGAACTGAAGGTCGGGAGCAGCGAAGGCGGCATGTCGTCGTCCGACGCGTCCCACCATCCCGAGCGATCGGGGGTCGTGCGCAGCTTCCGGCCGACCGGTCACCGGCACACCGCGGAAGTCGAGCAGGCGTTCGGGCTGCGGGGAGTCGACATCGCCGGCCGCGTGCACCTCTCGGTCACCGCGGTCGAAATGGTCCGCGGCGTTCTTGCGACCAGCCACCTCTTCCTGACCGACGCGACGGACCCCCGGACCGCCGAGCGGGCTCTCTTCCGGGCCTGCCGTTCCTTCTGCCGGAAGCACCCCTTCGTGCGTCTGGTCAAGGACGGACGCGGCATTCACCGCGTTCCCGAACCGAAGATCCTCGCCGGCAGCAATCACGCCGAGATCGGCTTCGACCTCGACCCCGGCACCGGCCGCCTCGTCGTGCTGTGCGCGATCGACAACCTGATGAAGGGCGCGGCCGGGAACGCCGTTCAGTGCGCCAATCTGATGAGCGGGTACGACGAGACGGAAGGTCTCGAGTTTCCCGGTCTCCATCCGGTGTGACGATGGCCGAATCCGCTTCGGAGGCCCACCGCGAACCGCTGGTGGTCAAGGCCGGCGGCGGCAAGGCGCTCGATCTGTCCGCGATCGCCGCCGATGTCGGTTCGCTGTGGCGAGCGGGGCGGCAGGTGGTCCTGGTTCACGGCGGCGCCGAGACGACGAACGAGGTCGCCGAGCAGCTCGGCCATCCGCCCCGGTTCGTGACCAGCGAGAGCGGCTTCAGCAGCCGCCGCACGGACCGGCGCACGCTCGAGATCTTCGAGATGGTCTACTGCGGTCTGCTGAACAAGCGCTGGGTCGAGCTCCTGCAGCGGCAGGGCGTTGCCGCAGTCGGCCTGTCCGGGCTCGACGGGCGGCTGTTCGAAGGGCGGCGCAAGGACAGGCTGCGGATTCGGCAGAACGGCCGGCGGCTGGTGCTGCGCGACGACTGGACGGGCACCGTCGAGAAGGTGAACGCGGACCTGCTGCGCCTGCTGCTCGGCGACGGCTACCTGCCGGTGCTGACACCGCCGGGCGCCTCCTTCGAGGGCGAGGCGGTGAACGTGGACGGCGACCGCGCCGCCGCCGCGGCCGCCGCAGCCCTCGGCGCCCGGACCCTGGTCTACCTCTCGGGCGCCGCCGGGCTGCTGGCCGAGTTCCCTGACGAAGACTCGCTGATTCGCCGCTTCGACGTCGGCCGCGACGCACTCTCCGGGCCGGCTGCAGGCGACGGACTCGAACCGCTGATGGCGGCCGCCGAAGACCGGATGAAGAAGAAGGTGCTGGGCGCGGCCGAGGCGCTGCGCGGCGGAGTCGAGCGCGTCGTCTTCGCCGACGGCCGAGTGGAACGGCCGGTTCTTGCGGCGCTCGAGGGCGCCGGCACCCACGTCATCGTCCAGGCCTCGCGCGGGCAGCGGGAGGAGGCCCCTTGAGCACCCGCGTCCCGCCGCAGCTCGCGGGCGCCGAGGACCGCCGCCTCGGAACCTGGGCGCCGCGCCGGCCGACACCGCCGATGGTCGGCGGCGAGGGCTGCGAGCTCATCGCCGAGAACGGCGACCGCTACCTCGACCTGACCGCCGGCTACGGCGTCTGCAGCCTGGGCTACAACCATCCGGCGCTGATCGAGGCGGTCCGGCGGCAGGCCGAACGCCTCACGTTCTGCCCGGTGAACGTGTCGAGCGCCGTCCGCGCCGAGTACGTCGAGGAGCTGGCCTCCGTGCTGCCACGGACGCTCGACCGGGTGTTTCTCTGCAACAGCGGCGCCGAGGCGGTGGAAGGCGCACTCAAGTTCGCGGCGCTGGCCACCGACAGGCGCCGGACGGTGGCGCTCCGCAGCAGCTTCCACGGCCGCACGGTCGGCGCCCTGTCGCTGACCTGGAACCCCGCGGGGCGGCGGCCGTTCGAGGGCCTGCTGCACGAAACGGTGTTCGTCCAGCCGGAGGCCGACGCGATCGAGCAGGCGGTGTCCGGCGAGACCGCGGCCGTCGTCCTCGAACCGGTGCAGGGCGAGGGCGGTGTCAACGTGCTGAGCGACGAGGTTCTGACCGCCGCCCGCCGCGCCTGCGACCGGCACGGCGCCCTGCTCGTCTTCGACGAGGTGCAGTCGGGCTTCGGCCGCTGCGGCAGGTGGTTCGCCCACCAGCACGCGGCCGGGCCCGAACCCGACCTGATGGCGATGGCAAAGGGCATCGGCGGCGGTGTTCCACTGGGCGCGATCGCCTACGGCGAGAGGGTCGCCGAGGCGCTTCGCCCCGGCAGCCACGGCTCCACCTACGGCGGCAACCCGCTCGCCTGCGCTGCGGGACTCGCCGTGATCCGGACGTTGCGGTCGCTCGATCTGCCGGCGCGCGCGGACACGGTGGGCGCCCGGTTCGCCGAGTCCTTGGGCGCCCGGTTCGCCTCGAATCCCCGGGTGCGGGAGATTCGCGGCCGGGGACTCATGATCGGCATCGCCCTCAGGGAGCGGGCCGGCCGCCACATCGCCCGGCTGGCCGCGGAAGAGCGCATCCTGACGCTGCCTGCCGGCCCGAACGTGATCCGCCTGCTGCCGCCGCTGATCGTGACGACGGAGGAGCTCGAGCGGGGCGCAGAGGCGATCGCGTCCGTGCTCGAGGCCGGGTGACCGTGGACGCCGCGGCCCGGCAGGCCGAGATCGAACTGGTGCGGGGGCTGGTCGCCGTGCCGTCGCTGTCCCGGCACGAGGCGGCCGCGAGCGGATGGCTGGTCGAACAGATGGCCGCGCGCGGACTCGAACGCTGCGAAGTCGACGGCGCGCTCAACGCCGTCGGCGAACTCGGCGACCCCGGAGCCTCCCGCATGGTCGTCCTGCTCGGCCACATCGACACCGTGCCGGGCAACATCCCGGTGCGCATCGAGGACGACGGGACACCGCACGGCGTCCTGCACGGCCGGGGATCGGTCGACGCGAAGGGGCCGCTCGCCGCCTTCGTCGCGGCGGCGGCCCGGCTGGGCGGCGACTGGGCCCGCGCTCACGACCTGCGGGTGATCGTTGCCGGTGCGACGGAGGAAGAGGCGGCGAGTTCCCGCGGCGCCCGGTTTCTGCTGGGGAGACTGAACGGCGACGACGAACCGGCTCCCGACTTCTGCATCATCGGCGAGCCCAGCCACTGGCATCGGGTGACTCTCGGCTACAAGGGACGCCTGCTGATCGACCTGCTGGCGCGGCGGCCGAGCAGCCACACGGCCGGCCCGGAGGTCGGCGTCGGCATCACCGCCTTCGATCTGTGGCGGCGCCTGGAGCAGATCGCCGAGCGGCACGGAGGCAGGACGCCCTTCGGACGTGTCCTGCCCAGCCTGCGCTCGATCCGCACGACGACGGACGGTCTCTACGACACGGTGCGCGCCGACTTCGCCCTGAGGCTCCCCGTCGACTTCGACATCCGCGCCCTGGTCCACAAACTGACGAACTGGTTCGAGCAGGCGGCGGCCGACATCGACGGACCGCTGTTCTCGGACCTCGACCCGACTCTGGCCACCGGATCGATTCGATGCGAGCGAGGCGACGCCGGTCTGGAACTCGGACTGCGCGGCTACGAGATCGGGGTCCGCGCCGATCGGCACTCGCCCCTGGTCCGCGCCTTCCTCGCCGCCATCCGCGCCGTCGGCGGCCCGGAAGCAGCGCCCAAGTTCGTGGTCAAGACCGGCACCTGCGACATGAACATCGTCTGGCCGGTCTGGAGATGCCCGATCCTTGCCTACGGGCCGGGGGACAGTACACTCGACCACACCCCGGACGAGCATCTGGATCTGAACGAGTACCTTCTGGCGGTCGACACCGTGGAACTTGCGTTGAGGAACCTCGCCGCGGCCTTGCCGGTGACCGGCTGACCGCGTGGCTTCCGGTTCCGGCAGTCCGCGCATCGACCGCACGGCGTTCGGCGTCAGCGTCGGGCTGATCGCGCTCGTCTGCATCCCGCTGTTCCTGGCCCCGGAGACCGGCGGCAGGCTGGTGACCCGCGCCTACGAGCTGCTGGCCGACCGCTTCGGCCTGCTCTACCAGTGGGTCACGGTCGCCGTCACCGTGTTCCTGATCTGGCTGGCCTGCAGCCGTCACGGCCGGCGCCGCCTCGGCGATGCAGCGAGCCGCCCCGAGTTCAGCACCTTCAGCTGGATCGCGATGCTGTTCTGCGCCGGCATCGGCTCCGGCCTGCTCTACTGGTCGACGATCGAGTGGGTCTCGTATCTCGACGAGCCGCCGTTCGGGCTGGCGCCGGACTCGACCGAGGCGACGGAGTGGGCGGCTACCTACGGCATCTTCCACTGGGGAATCTCGGCCTGGGCGCTCTACGGATTCCCAGCGGTGGCGATCGCCTTTCCCTACTACCGGCAGCGCGTGCCCTTCCTGCGGCTCAGCACCGGCATCCACAGCCTGATCGGCCGGGCCGGCTACGACCGCGCCCCGGCCCGGATCATCGACCTCGTGTTCATCCTCTCGCTGATCGGCGGCACCGGCACGTCGCTCGGCCTGGGGACGCCGATGATCGCCGCCTGCGTCGGTCGGGTCCTGGGCATCGAACACACGTTCGGTCTCGAAGTGGCGATCATGGCGATCTGCGTCGCCACCTTTGCCGCCAGCGTCTACCTGGGCCTGAAGCGGGGCATCAGGCCGCTGTCCGACGTCTCGGTGGTCGCCGCCTGCTGCCTGCTGCTCTTCATTCTCGTCGTCGGGCCGACCCTGTTCCTGCTGCGCACCGGCACGAACTCGCTCGGCCTGCTGCTCGAGAACTTCATCCGCATGAACACCTGGACCGACCCGGTGGCCCGCACCGGCTTCGTCGAGGCCCAGACCGTCTTCTACTGGGCCTGGTGGATCGCGTACGGACCCTTCATGGGCATCTTCGTCACCCGCATCTCCGGCGGTCGGACGGTGCGCCAGATGATCGTCGGCATGCTCGCCCTGGGCACCCTGGGCTGCACAGTGTTCTACGTCATCCTGGGCAACTACAGCATGCACCTGGATCTCTCGGGCGCGCTGCCGGTGCGCGACATCGCGGCGGCTTCGGGAGCGCCGGCAGCGATCGCCGAGACGATCGGCTTCCTGCCCCTGGGACCGGTCGCTCTCACCGTCTTCGCGCTGGTGGCGATCGTCTTCATCGCCACCACCTACGACTCCGCCTCCTACTGCCTGGCCGCGTCGGCAACCCGCAACCTGCCCGAAGGCAGCCATCCGGCGCGCTGGCACCGCCTGTTCTGGGCCTGCGCGGTGGGCGTGCTGCCGGTGGCTCTGATGTTCATCGGCCGCGAAGGCGGCAACGACTCTCTCCGGGTGGTGCAGTCGGCTACCCTGGTCGTGTCGCTGCCGGTGCTGGTGGTCGGGGCGCTGATGGCGATATCGCTCGTGCGTTCGCTGCGGGAAGCGGACCGCGAGCCGGAACCGCCGCGCTGACGCGGCAGTCGACCGAGGTCGGCCCGCGGGCGGCCGTCCTCGACCTGCACGAGGTCAGGGACTGGACCGGCGCTCACTCCCGTCGAACTCGGGTGTCAGGGTGACGTCCCGGTCCCCTCCCGGCATCTCGGGCAGACGCAGGCGATACCAGTTCAGCGGGATCCCGCCATCGCGCAGGCGGTGCCGCGCAATGCGGGTCGGACGCACGACAACCTGGCGCACCGCCGCGCCCCCACTGCCGGCGACCGGCGCCAGCGACACCGTCAGACGCGCAAGCCGCTCCGGCGACCCGATCAGGAGTTCGCCGTCGGCGGAGGGCCGGTAGCGGATGCCGTCCGCCCCGTGCTGCCGGAGGCCGATGCCCATCGGCCGGACCCGCAGATCGCCGTGCCGGATGTTCGCAGCGGCCGATCCCAGGTGAACCTGGGAGGTCTCGATCGGCAGCAGGCTCTTCGCCGCCGCCGAGACGTAGCGCAGCCGGCGGCTGCCGTGCTCCGGGTCGATCTCCAGCGGGAAGACCGCCGCCGTCCGCCACAGCGGCAGGAGGAACAGCGCCGCCGCCAGCGCAGACGCGGCAAGCCAGCGTCTGGCCGGCCGGCGCTCGATCAGGAACCAGCAGACCGGGTAGAGCGGGAGGAACCACCGGTTCGCGATGGCGCCCGCGCCGCCGTAGAAGTTGTAGGGGCTCCTGATCAGAAACGCCAGCATGCCGACCGCGAGACCGAGCAGCAGCCATCGCCGCCGCGACCCGGGCCGCAGGCAGGCGCAGGCCAGGAGCAGCGGCAGAAAGTACGGGACGATGCCGACGCTCCGGCCGACCAGCGAGTAGACCAGGTTGTGGCCCAGCAGCGCCGCATCGACAGCCGGCCGCAGGGAGTCCGGCCGGAGCCACGAATCGTCGCCGCGCGCCGCCAGCAGTTCGGGCCAGCGCACCCGGTCGACATCCACGTCCGGGTAGCCGGTGGCGCTGCCGAACCCCTGCCGCTCGCTCGCGTAGGGAGTCCAGGCGCCGCCGCTCGCGCGGTGGTACCAGGCCGAACCGGCGAGCACAAGAACCGCACCGGCGGCAACGAGCAGAGCGGCGCGGCGTCCCCGCGCCTGCAGCAGCGTCGGCGCCGCCGCCAGCGCAGCCGCCGCCAGCACTGCGAGGTAGAACGGCCGGCCGGCGCCGGCCGCAGCCAGCAGCGCCCCCCCGGCCACAAGCCTCACCGGTCGGATCTTCGCGCCGACCAGCCACGGGTCGAGGCAGCAGAGTCCGAGGGCCGTGACCACCAGGAAGAAGAGGTCGGCGTGAATCCAGAACACGTGACCGAAGGTGACCGAGCAGAAGAGCAGGAACGCCGCCGCCAGGGGGCCGTCGGCGCCGATCCGCGCCGTCAGCAGGCAGTCGAGCAGCAGCGCCGCGGCGGCGAGCAGCAGCAGGTTGGCGAAGATCGGCCCGCGCTGCGGCGCCAGGCGGACAAAGGGCGCCAGATAGAGCGAATAGAAGACCGGCTTGGAGTAGACCAGCGTGGCGCCCCCGTCGACGCTCTGGAGGATCAGGGGGTCGGGGACCTTGCCCGTGGTCCGCGCGTAGCGGCGGTAGTCCGACTCCTCGTAGCGGCGGTCGAAGTCGAAGGCCAGGCTCTGTGCCTGCATCGAGTAGACCCCCTCGTCGCCCACCGTGTAGGGCCAGTCGGACGGATCGAAGGCGGCGACCGCGGCCGTCAGCCCGAGCAGCAGCGCCCAGAGCACGCCGCGTTGCCACGTCGGCACAGCAAGGCGCCGCCACGGCCGCCGGCCGTCGGAGGCTTCCCTAACAGCCCGTGGCAGAAGTCGCGTTGCATTCGATCGGCCATGCATCCCGCCCGGCTGCGTTGCTCTTCGCTCACATATACCCAATATGCTCACTCATCGCGCCTTGCCGGACGGGCGCCTGACCGCTCTCGGTGCCACACGCGCCTTTTGCCACGGGCTGCTACGGGCCGGCACGCCAGGAGCTTGCGCCGTGGAACGCAGCGCAGCAGGTTCTTCGGTGCAAGGTCATGGCGAGGTGGAAGCTGGGGCCGGACACGGAGTCAGCCACGGGCTTGGCGGCTCCAGCAGTCCGTGGCAGACGTCGCGCTGCATTCGACCGACCCGTTCAGCCGGAAGCGCCGGGAAGAGGTCGGACCGGTGGTAGGCTACCCGCCTGCCTTGGGTGGAGGTTGTCGATCCATGAAGAAAGGTGAGGAAGTTCGATGAGGAAACAGCACGACGAGTCTTCGCGTCTGGCGTACCTGCTGCTGCTGGCGGCGTTCCTGCTGATCTGTCCGGGGGTTCCGGTCCTGGCTCAGGAGGGGGACGGCGAGGACGAAGCCGAGGCGGAGGAACCGGCCGAGTTCGAGGAGACGATCGTCGTCGTCGGGACGCGCACGGAAGGCCGCACGGTCACCGAATCTCCGGTGCCGGTCGACGTGATTCCCGAGGTCGAGCTGATGAGCCAGGGCGACAACGACCTGATCAACCGGCTCCGGACGGTCGTGCCGTCCTGGAACGTCGGCACGCAGCCGATCAGCGACGCCGCGACCCTGGTCCGGCCGGTCAATCTGCGCGGCCTGGCGCCAGATCACACCCTGGTGCTGGTCAACGGCAAGCGGCGGCACCGCGCCGCCGTCATCGCCTGGCTGGGCAACGGCATCTCCGACGGGTCGCAGGGGCCCGACGTCTCCGTCATTCCGTCCGTCGCCCTGCGCCAGGTGGAAGTCCTGCGCGACGGCGCGGCAGCGCAGTACGGTTCGGACGCGATCGCCGGCGTCGTGAACTTCCAGCTCAAGGATGCGAGGTCGGGCGGCGTGGTGGAGATCCGTTCGGGTCAGTACAGCGACGCGAACCCTGGTTCGAGCGACGGCTTCGGCGGTCAGTACACGTTCGCCGGCGACCACGGTCTGTCATGGGCCGCCGCGGCGAACTTCGGCATGCCGATGGGCCAGGACGGCTTCTTCAACCTGAGCATGGAGGCCGGCGGCTCCGATCCGACCAGCCGCAGCGTGCAGCGGAACGACGCGCTCGCCATCATCGGCACGGGCAACACGATGATCCGCAATCCGGCGCAGGTGTGGGGCTCGCCCCTGGTCGAGGACGACATCAAGCTGTTCGCGAACTTCGGCAGCCCGCTGTCCGGCGGCTCCCAGTTCTACGGGCACGCGAACTACGCCAGCCGGACGACGACCGGCGGCTTCTACTTCCGCAACCCGCACACGCGGACCGGCGTGTTCACCTACTCGGACTCCGAGCGTCGGGGCAGGTTCCTGCTCGTTGGCGATCGGGAATGGGCGCGCACCGGCGTCGAGAACGCCGGCAACTGTCCGGCGGTGCCGGTCGTGGACCACGTGCCCGACGCGGCCGCCCTGGCGGCGGTCGAGGCGGACCCGAACTGCTTCGCTCTCTACTCGCGCTTCCCCGGCGGCTTCACACCCCAGTTCGGCGGCGACCTCACCGACTCCTCGATCGTCGCGGGTGTCCGCGGCTACCTCGCCAGCGGCATGACCTGGGATGTCAGTGTCAACGTCGGCAACAGCGAGGTCGACCAGTTCATCTACAACACGGTGAACGCCTCGCTCGGCTACGACACGCCGACCTCGTTCAAGCCCGGCGTCTACGAGCAGACGGACACCAACGTCAACTTCGACATCACCTACCCGGTGCGCGACAACGTGAGTCTGGCGGCCGGCGTGGAATGGCGGAACGAGCAGTTCCGGATCGGCGCCGGCGACAAGGCCTCCTGGGAGATCGGCCCCTACGCCGCCCAGGGCTTCAGTTCCGGCTCCAACGGGTTCAACGGCTACCGGGCCGACGTGACCGCCGGCGAGTGGGACCGCGCCAACGCGGCGGTGTACGGGGACATCGAGATCGAGGATCCGGACGGGATGTGGACGTTGACGACCGCGCTTCGGGTCGAGGACTTCGACGGCTTCGGCAACACGACGAACGCGAAGGTCTCGGGCCGCCGGGTGGTGGGCGACGGCGTGTCGCTGCGCGCCGCGGTCAGCACCGGCTTTCGCGCGCCGACGCCGGGCCAGCAGAACGCCTTCAACGTGACGACCGCGTTCGATCCCGAGACCGGAGGCCTGTCGAACAGCGGGACCGTTCCCTCGATCTCGGCGCCGGCGGTTCTGCGGGGCGGCGAAGCCCTGCAGCCGGAAGAGGCCGTGAATTACGCCGCCGGCCTGGTCATCGACAAGGGCGCGTTCACCCTCACCGCCGACATCTTCCAGATAGACGTTGACGACCGGCTGGCGATCTCGGAGACCTTCCGGCAGTGCAGCATCCTCAGTACGCCGGAACCCGGCTGCGTGACCGACGCCGAGATCGAGAGCCTGCTGGCAAGCGGCTTCGTCGAGGCGCGGAACCTGAAGAACTTCCGGTTCTTCGTCAACGACTTCGCGACCCGGACCCAGGGTTTCGATCTGGTCGGCACCTGGACGCCGCCGGCGCTGGGCGGCGACACGAGCTTCAGCCTGGTGTTCAACTACACGGACACCGAGGTCACCGAGGCGAATCCCGACACCGTGGGCCCCTTCCGCATCGCGACCCTCGAGCGCGGACTGCCGGAGACGCGCTGGAACATCGCGATGAACCACGACAAGGAGCGCTGGAGCCTGCTCACGCGCCTGAACTGGTACGACGGCTGGTGGGACAGCGAGGACGCGCAGAATCTCCTGGGGCGGAACGACGCGCCGATGTACGCGAACTACAGCGGCGAGTTCGTGGTCGATGTCGAGCTCGGCATCCCGCTGCCGAACAGCACGTCGATCGCGATCGGCGTCCAGAACCTGCTGAACACCTATCCGGAGGAGAATCCCGGCGGCGCCGACAGCGTCGGCAACCGGTACGGCCAGTTCTCGCCGTTCGGCTTCAACGGCGCCTACTACTACCTCCGCTTCAACTACGCCTGGGGCCAGCGCTTTTAGCAGTCCGTGGCAGAAGTGCGCTCCTCGCGAGGTGGGACGGGGCCAGCCACGGAGTCGGCGACGGGTCCGGGCGACTTCATCTTCGTCGCGGCTCCGTCGAGCTCACCCGCCGACCGCCAGCGTGACCACGAGCTCCGGACGTTCCGGTTCCGCGACGATCGCCTCGAACACGTCCGGATCCATCGCCAGCACCAGCTCGACAACCACCGCGCCGCCTTCGATCTGCTCGGGGATGCCGCGGCCGACGCGGCTTGTGGCCGTGCCTGAAGCGACCGGTTCGCTGCCGTCCCGCGACCCGCTCCGATGGAGGTCGACGTCGATCTCGACCCGCCGGCTCAGATACGTGGAATGGACCGCCAGCTCGACCTGGAGCTCCACCTGGCCCCGACGTGTGCGTCGTTCGACCTGGAGGCGCTGGATGGTCACGCCGTCGCACAGGTAGGGGGCCATCTCCCGCGTCGTCCAGGCGTAGCCCTCGGGAAGCGACTCGACCGTTCCGAGCGGCAGCCGCAGCACCATCGGAGAGGCCATGGCGATCCGTTCGATCGCCGCTGCATCGACTGCGCGCGCCGAGTCGGGCTTCACATCGCCCGTCGCGATGTCCGTCAAGGTGTCCGCAGTCGGCACGGATGCCGTTGCGCGAGCCGGCTCCGGCTCGGGAGACGTGCTCGGCGGCGCCCCGGGTTCCGGCGCCGTCCGGTCGACCGGCACGGCCGACTCTCCGCCGTTCCTCGGCTCGTAGTGACCTTCGAACAGCATCGCCGAAGCGGGAAGGCGGTCCGTGGCGCGCCTCGAGGTGCTCACCGTCCGTTCGATCCGACCGTCGGCATGCCGGGTCAACCGCTCGCGCCAGTTTGCACGCTGACCGTCCGCCGACACCCGGCTGCCGTCGAACGTCAGCTCGCCGTCGGCGACCGTCCCTTCGGAACGCGCGAGGTCGCCGGCACTCGAGACGCCGAAACGGCGCCACGCGCCCGCGGCGGCATCGAACGAGCTGTAGGTACTGCCCGACCGACCGTCGAAGAACCGCCAGGTCTCTGCGATCAGACAGCCGTCCTCCAGTTTCTCGATCCGACTCCGGCCAACCTCCTCGCCAGCGCTGACCAGCCGCCACTCGCCGACCAGGAAATCGAGGGCGCGCCGCTCCTCCTCGTCGCACACGCCGTCACCACGAGCTGCCGGAAGGGCCGAGAGGCAGCCGACGGCGGCCAGCAGCAACCGAAGAGCGGCCCCGCGCCCGTTCATCGGCTGTTCGATTGGCGCCCGGCGACGGTTCATTCAGCCACCGGCCGGACGACGAAGAGCAGATCGCCCTGGTTCACGACCTGACCGTTCGCGGCATTGACCCGCAGCACTTCATGGCGGCTATGGCCGGCGAAGAACTCGGCGCCCGCGCTCAGGGACGAAAGCGACACCGGCCGGAACAGCTTCATCGCCTCGATCAGGCACAGCGTCTGCTCCCGGCTCACGACGTCTCCCACCCGGACGAAGGGCGGATCGTTCGGCGAGGAGGCGGCATAGAAGAGACCGCCGGACGGCGCCTTGACCCGGAGTTCGTCGCTGCCCTCGATCTCGATGTCGGCGCGGCCTGTGCCCGCCGTCATCCCGGCCGAGCGCTCGATCTCGTCGACCAGCTCTTCGCCTGAGATGCGATCCAGAAAATCGCCGAGAAAGCGCGTGTCGTAGTCGCCGGACCGGAACCGGTCGTCGGCCAGGACCCGACGAAGCAGCGGCAGGTTCGTGCATACGCCCTCGATCGTGACCTCCTCGAGGCAGGAGACGAGACGATCGATCGTGTCCTCCCGATCCCTGCCGTGGCACACGACCTGCGCGAGCAGGCTGTCGTAGTAGGGCGACACGACGGTTCCCGTTTCGATCGCCGCCACCACCTCGAACCCCGGACGCCGCGGGAAATCGCAGCGCGTCACCGTCCCGGGCGACGGCAGAAGGTCGATTCCGGCCGCGGACAGGGCGGCGCGCTCCGCGTTGATCCGCACCTCGATCGCGTAGCCGTCCTCGGCGGCCGGCGCCTCGGCGATCTCGGCGCCGCCGGCAATGTCGAACTGCGCCTTGACGATGTCCGTGCCGCTGACCGCCTCGGTCACCGGGTGCTCGACCTGGAGCCGCGTGTTCATCTCCATGAAGTACAGCCTGCCGGCGTCGAGGTCGAAGATGAACTCCACCGTGCCTGCGCCGACATAGCCGATCTCCGCGGCGATGGCGGCGGCGTGCCGGAAACTCTCGTCCCGCAACGCTTCGGGCAGGGCCGTCGACCCCGATTCCTCGATCAGCTTCTGGTTGTTGCGCTGCACGCTGCAGTCGCGCAGTCCGAGCACCCGCACCGTCCCGTGCCGGTCGCAGAGCACCTGCACCTCGACGTGGCGCAGGGACACGACGCACTTCTCCAGATAGCAGTCCGCGTTGCCGAACGCGCTCCGCGCCTCGACCCGGATCTGCTCGAACGCTTCCCGGAAGTCCTCCGCCCGGTCCACTCGACGAATGCCCTTGCCGCCGCCGCCGTGTACCGCCTTGAGCATCACCGGGAAGCCGATCGACTCGGCGACCGCAAGCGCGGTGTCGGCGTCGGTCAGGATGCCCTCGCTGCCCGGCACGACCGGCACGCCGACCTGGACCGCGGTCTGGATCGCGTTCGACTTGTTGCCCATGCGCCGCATCGCATCGCCGCTCGGACCGATGAAGTTCAGTCCGTGACCGCGGCACAGATCGGCGAACGAGGCGTTCTCGGACAGGAACCCGATGCCGGGATGCAGCGCGTCGACGCCCTCCTGTTCGGCGACCCGAACGACCGAACGGGCGTTCAGGTAGCTCTCGTCGGGGGTGCTGCCGCCGATGCAGACCAGGGTGTCCCGCTCGCTCAGCATCGTCGCAGCCGGTGAGTCGACGTCCGGGTCGGACTGCACGAGGACGACCTCGATTCCGGCCCGCTGCGCGACCCGCACCAGCTTCACCGCGGTGCAGCCCCGGGCGTGGATCAGTGCCCGCCGCACCTTCCGGGGCGCGACCGCAGGCGCCGGCTCGACCACCTTGGCCGTCTCCTGCCGCCGGCGCCGGGAGGCCAGGAACTCGACCCGCCGTTCTTCCTGCAGCAGCCGCTGCAGGACCGCCTCGACCGTATCCTCCGGCACCGGGATCTGCGAGTCGACCTGCCGCAACTGCTCGTCGAGCTCCTCGCCGAACGGGTGCTGGACAAGGCCCTGCATCGAACCCTCGACCTCGACCAGGTAGTTCGAGAGCGTCGACGCCATCGGCAGATGCGAGGGCACGACGATCTGCCCGGCGAAGGGCATGTTGGCGCCGGAGAAGTAGTAGGTCTGCACCAGCGGATGGGTGACCAGACTGGCCTGGGCGCCGCCCGTGCAGTCGCCGTAGCCGAAACAGATCACCGGCAGATCGTTGTCGCGGACGAACCGGGTGATCCGGTCGTTCAGGATCGCCATCGAGAACAGCGCCCCGGCCCCTTCCTTGGTCAGCATTCCGCCCGACGAGATGAAGCAGACGACCGGCAACCTCTCCTCGGCGCAGATCAGCAGCAGCTTGCAGAACTTCTCGGCGCTCGCCATGTCGAACGAGCCGGCCTGGAACGCCAGATTCGAGACCAGGACACCGACCCGGTTCCCGGCCGCGGCCGACGTGCCGCCGTGCTCCCGGCCGCCGGCGGCGCCGGTACGGATCCGGGCCAGGGCCGCCACCGTCCCGCAGGGGGTGACTCCCTGCCCCAGCGCCCTCTCGATGGACACCCGGAAGCCAGGGAAGCTCACCGGGTCGGCCGTCATCCGGTCCGCTTCGATCTCCTGCACGTCACGGAAGAAGCGGTCCAGGATCGCCTGGGGTCGGCGCGGCGTGCGGCGCTTCTGTTCGGCGAGCACGTCCTCGAGCAGCAGGTCGCGGTAGGCCGCGTCGAGCCGGTTCCAGAAATCCTTGATCCCGATGTTGCGCGGCGAGATGCGGCCGTCGTAGGTGCGGATTCCCTGTTCGTCCTCGTAGAAGTTCGGCAGCAGGCGCTCGAACAGGAACGTCACCAGGCCGAACAGCGGTTCGGAGATCCGCGGCATCTGCAGCCGCTTCCACTCGGCGACCGCCTTGAGCAGCCGACCGCGCCGCGGATGGCGGGAGAAGTGCCGCAGCCAGGAACGGAACTGGCGGCGGAGACGTGCCTCGGCCTCCTCCGCGTCGCCGCCCTCGATGCCGGCCGTCAACTCGCCCATCGCCGCGTTCAGGGAGTGGCGCAACAGCAGATGGACCGACTCGCGCGCGATCACGTTCTTCTCGCGCGCCTCGCCGGCGATCGAGCGCAGGTGCAGGAAGATGTGATCGTAGAGCCGATCGAAGCAGATGAAGTTCTCGCATTCCCGCCGGAACAGCCGCAGGAGCGGCGGCTGGAGGATGACGTCGAGCACCGTCAGGTCCGCCCCGGCTCAGGCGCCGGGCCGTCTCCTTCCGGCTCGTCCTCGACCGACCGGATGACCGCGAGCAGGCGTCCGAAGTTGTCCTCCGCTGCGTCCTTCCACTGGTTGTAGAGGTGGAACCCGTACTCCAGAAGCAGTTCGGCGCGGGCGCGGTCGAAGTGGTACTCGCGGCTGCCGAGCAGGAAGGACGCCAGCCGGCCCCGGCCCTCGTGCAACGAGTCGCGAGCCGCCGCGTACCGCTTCCAGGTCCGGTTCAGCACGTCGTCGTAGCGGACCGCCAGGGGGTTCTCGAGCCAGCGCTCGAACGAGGCCCGGCGCTGCCGCTCGCGGCGCGCCCTGGCCGCACCGGCCGGCATTTCGGCAGCGGCCAGTCGGCCGTAGCCGGACACCGTGGTGGAGGTCAGGCGGCGGCGCAGGCCCAGGTAGCGGAGGTAGCGGAAGGCGACGCCGAACACGTTCGCCTGCTCCGCCGGGCCGTGCAGCCGGGACAGGGGCGCAACTTCCTCGAGCACGGCGAGACTGCGGGAGGGGTCGACATAGCGGCGCGTGTTGCGGCGGTAGTGCTCGAACACGGCCGGCTCGTCGCGAACGAACAGCTTCGCCCGCTGCTCCACCAGGGCGATCGCCGAGGTCACCGCGGCCTCGAAGCAGGCCAGCCGGTCGCCCCCTTCGCCGGGAACGAAGTCGATCACGCCGTCGAGGTAGCCCTGGTCGTACAGTTCGTAGGCCGACACGCCGACCGCCTGCGCGCATTCCTCCCAGGACAGGTCGTAACGCCGCACGATGCTGGCAAGTCCGCGCGGCTGAATCGTGTTGAACACGCCGTCCCGCACCGACAGCAGGACGTTCGTCGTCGCCAGTGGAATCGCGCCGCCGGAGTAGCCGGCGCCGAGGACGACGCCCACCGTCGGCGCGTGGAGCTGCGCCATCTCCGCGATCAGCCGGGAGATCGAGTGGGCCTGGTTCCCCCGGTTCGCGAGCTCGCCGGCGTCCGCGCCCGGCGTGTCCATGAGGGCGACGATCGGCAGCGCGCGGCCGGCGAAGGAGCGAATGACCTCGACCGCCAGCTCGTGGTGTTTCGGCAGCCACACGCCGTTGCGCACCGAGCGTTCCTGCGCAAGCACGCCGAACCGCCGACGGCGGCCCTCGATCTCCGCCTCGAACACCGCCGAACGGAGCGGGCCGTCGCTCTGTTCGTCGATCAGGCTCCAGCTCGCTGCGGCGAGGACCGCACCGGCGCCGACCCGGCCCGGGTCTTCCGCCGGCGCCACCGTGGTGCGGATGTACTCGTCGACCTCGAGTCCGGCGAGCCGCTTGAGCGTCTGCCGAAGGCGCCGCTCGGAGATCAGGCCGGCAATGCGCCCCGAGCCGCCCCCGTCCCGCGCGGCGTCCGTCTCGGGGAACAGGGAGAACACACGCGCCCGCTGTTCCGCCTCGCGGAACAGCGGGTCGATGTCACTGCGCGGAGTATCCGACGGTTGCTGAAGCAGACTCGCCATGCAAACCCCGAAGTCTACCCCGGTGACCGGGCGCAGAGGGTCCGGCGACATGCAACCTCCGCGCTGCAGGGGCTATTCCGCGCTGCCTGCAGCGGGGCGGGCCCTCCCCTTCCCGTCCGCCGGACAACACGCGGCCGGGTAGAGTCGGGGCGCATGATCGGACCATCCGAAACGCCGGCGCCGGCCGCGGAGGCGCCGCCTCTGCTCCACATCCGCAACCTCCGGACCTGGTTCCACGGCAAACGGGAGACGGTCCGCGCGGTCGACGACATCGACCTCACGATCGACGAGGGCGAAACGCTGGGTCTGGTCGGCGAGTCGGGCTCGGGCAAGTCGGTGACCTCGCTGTCCGTGATGCGTCTGCTCGAGAGCACCGCCGCCATCGAGAGTGGAGAGATCGCCTGGTTCGGCCGCGACCTGGTCCAGCTCCCCCAGCGCGACATGCGAAGGCTGCGCGGCAAGCACATCGGCATGATCTTCCAGGAGCCGGGGACGTCGCTGAATCCGGTCTTCCGGGTCGGCGACCAGGTCGGCGAGGCGCTCCGGGTCCATCTCGGGATGAGCCGAAAGGACGCCCGCCAACGGACCGTCGAGCTGTTCGAGGAGGTCGGCATCCCGGAACCCGAACGCCGCGTGGACAGCTATCCCCACGAAATGTCGGGCGGCCAGAAGCAGCGGGTGATGATCGCCATGGCGCTCTCGTGCAATCCGAAGCTGCTGATCGCGGACGAGCCCACGACCGCGCTCGACGTCACGATCCAGGCCCAGATCCTGGACCTGATCCGCCGCCTTCGCGACGACCGCGGCATGTCCATCCTGTTCATCAGCCACGACCTGGGGGTCATCGCGGAGATCGCGGACCGGCTGGCGGTCATGTTCCGCGGGCGGATCGTCGAGCGCGGCCGGGTGACCGAGGTCTTCAGCAACCCGCAGCATCCCTACACCAGGGGCCTGCTCGCCTGCCGACCGCACCTCGAGCGGGACGTCCGCCGCCTGCCCACGGTTGCGGACTTCATGGACGCGACCGTGGACGAGGAAGGCGGAGGCGAGGTCCGGATCACCGAACGCAAGCAGACGGAAGAGTCGCTCCGCGAGCTGGTCGGCCGCGGCCGCGGCCGCCTGCTCCACCCGCGCGCAGAGCTCGAGCGCCTGGGGTATGCAGAGGATCCGGGGCCGGGAGAACCGGTTGCCGACGACACCGAGCCGCTCCTCTCGGTGTGCGGCCTCGAGGTCCGCTATCCGATCCGGAGCGGCTTGCTGCGCCGGCAGACGGGCGAGATCCGCGCCGTCGACGGCATCTCGTTCGACGTCTGGCCCGGCCAGACGCTCGGTCTCGTGGGGGAGTCCGGCTGCGGCAAGACGACCACCGGCCTCGCCCTCCTGCGCCTGATCGACATCACCGCCGGCGCCGTGACGTTCGAGGGTCAGGAGGTCCACACGATCCCGTCGAGCCGCCTGCGCGCGCTGCGCGGACAGATGCAGATCATCCTCCAGGATCCCTACTCGTCGCTCAACCCGAGAATGACGGTCGAGGCGATGCTCGGCGAGGCAATGGCGATCCACCGGATCGGCCGCAGCCGCGGCGACCGCCGCGACCGCGCGGCGCGCCTGCTCGAGGAAGTCGGCCTCGAGACCGGCCACCTCCGGCGCTATCCGCACGAGTTCTCGGGCGGCCAGCGTCAGCGCATCTCGATCGCCCGGGCGCTGGCGGTGGAGCCCCGGCTCGTCATCTGCGACGAATCCGTCTCGGCGCTCGACGTCTCGGTGCAGGCACAGGTCCTGAACCTGCTCAAGGACCTGCAGGAGGAGCGCGGCCTGACCTACATCTTCATCAGCCACGACCTGTCGGTGGTCAAGTTCATGTCCGACATGATGGCGGTCATGCTCGACGGGAAGATCCTCGAACAGGGGCCGTCGGAAGCGATCTACGCGGCGCCGCGCGAGGACTACACGCGCCGACTCATCGACGCGGTCCCCGACGATTCGATCGCCAACATCGAACGCCGCCAGCAGCAACGCCGGGAGGCGCGCGACCGACGCCTGGTTCACTGAGACGACGGTCCGATGAGGACGCCGCGATGAGCGCCGACGGCAGCCGCTTTCCCGAAGCGCTGGTGCTCATCTTCGCGATGATCGCGGCCGCCCAGGCGCTGACCTACCTGCTGCCGGCCGGCGAGTACGAACGCGACGGCCGCCAGGTCCTGGCCGGCACCTACCACCCGGTGGACGCCGCGCCCCTGCCCTGGCACGCCGCCCTGACCACGATCCCCAGGGGACTCGAAGAAGCCGCCGGGATCATCTTCTTCGTCTTCCTGGTCGGCGGCGCGATCGGTGTGATCCGCGCCACCGGAGCGATCGACGCCGCGATCGGCGGTGCGATCCGGACCCTCGGCAACCGGCCGGTCCTCCTGGTCGGCGGCATGACGACGCTGTTCGCGGTCGGTTCATCGACGATCGGCATGGCCGAGGAGTACATGCCCTTCGTCCCCATTCTGGTCGCGATGTGCATCGCGCTCGGGATGGACGCCGTGGTCGCCCTCGGCATGGTCTATCTCGGCGCCGGCATCGGCTACGGCGCGGCCGCGATCAATCCCTTCACCGTGATGATCGCAAAGGACATCGCCGGCCAGGATCCGGGGACCGGATTCGCGCTCCGCTGGGCCTTGCTGGCGGTGCTGCTGGCGGTCGGCGTCCACCACCTGCTGCGCTACGCACGCCGTATCGGCGACGACCCCGAGCAGAGTCTGGTTCGCGACATCGAGTACTCCGGCAAGGCGATCGAGCTGAGCACGGCCGACCTCACTCCGGCCCGCGTCGCGATCCTCGCGTCGTTCGCCGCGATGATCGGCGTCTTCGTCTGGGGCGTCAGCGTGCACGACTGGTATCTGGTCGAGCTCGCAGCTCTCTTCCTGGGAATCGCGATCCTCTCCGCCGGACTGGGCCGGGTGTCCGCGAACCGCACCGCCAGGGCCTTCACCGGCGGCGCTGCGGAGCTGACCGGGACCGCTCTGCTGATCGGCTTCGCGCGCACGATCGAGGTCGTCCTTTCGGACGCCCGCGTCATCGACACCGTGATCCACGGCATCGCCTCGCTGCTGGAGCGGGCGGAGGGTCTCGGTTCCGGCGCGGCGGTCGTTTCCGCCTGGGGCATGCTGGCGGTCCAGAGCGTCTGCAACCTGCTGATCCCGTCCGGCAGCGGCCAGGCCTACGTGACGATGCCGATCATGGCGCCGCTCGCGGATCTCACCGGCGTCGGCCGCGAGACGTCGGTTCTCGCCTACCAGCTCGGCGACGGACTGATGAACCTGATCGTCCCCACGAACGCCCTGCTCATGGGCATGCTGCTGCTCGCACGCATCCCCTATCAGCGCTGGCTGCGCTTCGTCGTCCCCGCGCTGGTCAAGCTCTATCTGGTCGCGATGGCCGTGCTCGCGGTCGCGGCGCTGGTCCGGTTCGAGTAGCCGCGGCCGGGGCGGCCCTGCCCTCCCGTCAGGCCCCGGCCAGCAGTCGGTCAGACGTGCGCCAGCCGTCCGGCAGAAAAAATCCGGAATCCTGGTCAAACACCGGCTGTTCCCCTCCGTACACATGAACGGGTTTGTGCCCTAAAGGGGCATGGCACAGACCTGTTCGGCGTCGGGCGGTGCGAGCGTGTCGCACTGCCCGGCGCCATCTCTTCGGGGCAGCGCAACGGACCGGGCGTCACGGAAAGACGCAGGTCGGGCAGTCGGGCGCGGCCGCCGCCAGCGCACGGTCGGCCTCGCACTGGTACACCGGGCGGCTCGACCGCTCGGTACGGGTGTCGCCGCTCGCCATCGCCTCGCGCTTCCAGGCGTCGTCGCAGGACCAGTGGTGCGGCAGCATCTTCACGGCGCCCGGGCGCTGCAGCTCGTTCACTGCCGCGAGCGCAGCGCGCACGATTCTCCGCTGCAGCTCCGGATCCCCGGGCTTCCCCGCCGAATGGCCTAAGGGATAGTCGAGAAACACGGCGCGGGGAGGACGGACCGAACGCGTGATCGACAGGGCGGAGGTCATCGACACGGTCGGAATCCCGTCCGCCTCCACTCGACGCGCGATCAGTCCCACGGACTGATGGCAGACCGGTCACACGGGGACGAGCAGCGCCAGGTCGACCTGGTCCTCCGCCAGCCGGCGGCTGATCTCGGGCGCCAGCACATCCCGGACACGCCGGGCCGAGTAGATCCCGCCCATGAAGGCGTAGGCGCGCGGCGACAGGTCTCCGATCGCGCCTTCCGCCGCCAGCTCCCGCAGCGGGTCGAGCGGAAAGACGACGTTCGGGTCCTGTCGAGCGGCGGTCCGGTCGTAGGCGAAGTGGCTCGTCCGCAGTTCCGAGACGGGAACCGCCGAGTCGATCACGCGCAGCGAGGTGTCGTCCCGGTGATGGAAGGCGATCTGGCCCGCCCGGTACACGCCCCCGGAACCCACCAGGCCCACCCGGCAAGCCGACAGGGGTGTCCTGAGCGGAGACCACGGCGGCACGCTCCCGTCCCGCACCCAGCGGTACGGCGGGTGGCCCAGACCCGCGTACAGATCGCGGGTACGAGCGATGTGATCGACCGGCGGTCGTCTGGCCCGCATGGCGTCCATTCTGACTCAGGATAGGATACGTGCCGAATGACGGCCAGGAAGCGGCAGGGAACCGGTTCCCCGTCGCGTCTTGCCGAACGGGCGCCTGACTGCTCTCGGCGCGACAGGTACTTTCGCCACGGGCCGCCAGCCGGGAGGAATGAGACGATGCCGATGAACACCATGGCCGGCCGCGCCGCCGGACGGGCAATCCTGGGCTCGGGCCTGGTACTGGCGATGGCCTGCGGCGGCGATCGGATCGAACCCCTGACGACGACCGTGAACACGGCATCGGGTGTCGTGGAGGGCCGGCAACTGCCTTCGGGCGTCCTCAGGTTCGCCGGCATTCCGTTCGCGGCGCCTCCGGTCGGAGATCTGCGCTGGCGGCCGCCGCAACCGGTTGCCGCCTGGGAGGGCAGCCGGGACGCCGCGGAGTTCGCCGCTTCCTGCTGGCAGCCGCTGTCCGCTCCGGGCTCCTTCTACGATGTCGGCGAGATCGAACGCAGCGAGGACTGTCTCCATCTGAACGTCTGGACCGGCGCCGAACACGCCGAGGCCGCACGTCCCGTCATGGTCTGGATTCACGGCGGCGGCCTCCAGACCGGCTCCGGCAGCACCCTGCTCTACGACGGCGAGAGCCTGGCCCGGCGCGGCGTCGTGCTGGTGACGATCAACTACCGGCTCGGCCAGATGGGCTTCCTTGCCCATCCCGAGCTCTCCGCCGAGGCCGGGACAGGGGCGTCGGGCAACTACGGCATCCTGGACCAGATCGCCGCGCTCGAGTGGGTGCAGGCGAACATCGGCGCCTTCGGCGGGGACCCGGACCGGGTCACGATCTTCGGCGAGTCCGCCGGCTCCTGGTCCGTGAACTACCTGACGGCGACACCCCTGGCAGCCAGCCTCTTCCATCGTGCGATCGGTCACAGCGGCGGCATCTTCTGGCCCATGCCGCAGTTGGCCGACGCCGAAGACGAGGGACTGCGGTTCGCGGGGCAGATCGGCGCGGAGGATCTCGAAAGCATGCGCGCCGCCTCCCCGGACGACATCTACGGAGTCGCCGGCGAGGCCGCCGACCTTCGGTTCATCGGCGTCAGCGACGGCCACGTGTTCCCTCGCGACATCCACGAGATCTTCGCCGCCGGCGAGCAGAACGACGTGGACACGATCGTCGGTTTCAACAGCGACGAGGGCACGGCGCTGTTCGCCGGCGCTGCCGGCACGACCGTTGCGGGCTACCGCGAAACGCTGGCAGCCGCCTACGGCGGCCATGCCGACGCGATGTTCGCCGTCTACCCCGCCGAGACCGACGAGCAGGCGCATGTGGCGGCCTACGAGAACCAGGCCGACCATTTCTTCGCCTGGCAGATGCGCACCTGGGCCCGGCTGCAGAGCCGCACGGGGGAACGGCCTGTCCGCATGTACTACTTTTCCCGCGTCCCGCCCTGGGACCGGGCGGACACCTACGGCTCGTACCACGCGGCCGAGATCATCTACGCATTCGACAACCTCCACCGCAGCGGCGACCTGAGGGGCGACGAGATCGGCCCCTTCAACCATGCCTGGGACGACACCGACCGTGCGCTCGCCGACACGACGGCGAGCTACTGGGTGAACTTCGCCGCCGACGGCGACCCCAACGGCGATGGCCTGCCCGACTGGCCCGTCTACGACCCGGACGCCGACGGCGTGCTCGAACTCGGTGACAAGATCGGGGTGATCCAGGGCCTGCTCAAGGATCGGCTGGACGCCTTCGACGCCTACTACGAGGATCTGCGCGGCAACGGCTGACGCTCCCTGCCGCCATCCTTTGTGCTAGCGTGCCCGGACAACAGGCTAGGGTGCAGAGCTCACGCGGCGAATCAGGATGCGCCTGTCGTTCTCGTGCGTGGAACCATGGTGGAACCCAGTAGAAACTCCCAAAGCCGAGAACAGGAGCAGCAATGACAGTCAGAATCTACGTGGGCAACCTGCCCTTTGACGCGACGGAGGAGTCGGTTCGCGAGCTCTTCCAGACGCATGGCGAGGTGTCCGAGGTCTCGCTGATCAACGACCGCGACACCGGCCGGCCGCGCGGCTTCGGCTTCGTCGAGATGGCGAGTGGCGGCAAGGAGGCCATTGCCGCCCTGGACCGGACGGACTTCGGCGGCCGCAGTCTCCGCGTGAACGAGGCGCGCCCCCGCGAGGAGCGTCGGCCCCGCTGGTAGAGCAACCGATCCGGGAGCCGGGGCCCTACATCCTCGGGTAGAAGAACTGCGGTACGGCGATGTCGGGCTGCGGCGAAGGCTGCAGTTCGACGATCTCGTTGCGGACTCCGCCCTTGGCCAGCGAGAAGGACGCGTTCACCCGCTCGGGGGCATCCCAGAGCACGACGGAGAATTCGCCGTTCTTCTCGATCCGGCCGTTCGCCTCGAAGCTGCCTTCGCCCGACGTCACCCTGACCTCGCCGCCTCCCTTGACCGGCTTGCCTCGCCGGTCCTGGACGCGGCCCACAAGGACAGTCCGGATGCCCGCTGCCGCCATCGACTCGCCTTCCCTGAAGAGGATCGGGTAGACCTGTTGAGCGCCGTCGCGCTGGACCGCGACGCGGACCACGACGGACCGGTAGCCGTCACGCTCGAAGGTGACGCGAACCGTGATCCCCTCGTAGTCTTCCCGGCTGTAGATGCGGCCCATGTTCCGCAGCAGGAAGGCGCCGGTCTTGCGGCCCTTTGCGCGCAGCCTGGGCGCCGGCATGCTGTCGTTCTGAAACCAGATGTCGACATCCGGCAACGGGCGGCCGCTGGAGTCGAGGATCGTGCCGAACACCCGGGTGTTGTCCCGGCCGCGCACCGCGCCGCTCACGTCGGCGCCGCGCGTATCCTGCGCCAGCACGACGCCCGGGATCAGCAGCGACCCGACGAGCAGGAATGGAACCAGAAATCGCTGAGGCATGCTGAAACCCTCCGAACAGGGTGGTTTGCGGGCGCCCGATCGCTGCGCGGCGGTTGAAGTCCTTCATCCTATCAACGGACACAGCGCCGGTTCCCGCCGGGCCGCCGGCGACCTCCGGCAAGGCCGCGAGTACACTCCACGGTCGCCCCGGAACCCGGCCGCAGACTCGGAGGAACGACGCGATGGAGCAGTGGAGCAATCCGTTCACGGCCGCGATGTTCGCCTTCCTGCGCGAGCTCGCGGAGAACAACGACCGGGACTGGTTCAACGCCAATCGGGACCGCTACGAGGACCTCGTCCGGGAGCCGGCGCTGCAGTTCATCAGCGACTTCGGCCCGCGTCTTGCGACCGTTTCGGCGCACTTCAACGCCGTGCCCAGGAAGGTCGGCGGCTCGCTGTTCCGGATCCACCGTGACGTCCGGTTCTCTCCCGACAAGCGCCCCTACAAGACTCACGTCGGCATCCACTTCCGTCACAAGCAGCACCGCGACGCCCACGCGCCGGGCTTCTACCTCCATCTCGAGCCCGACAACGTGTTCAGCGGGGCGGGCATGTGGCGGCCGCACCCGGATGCGCTGCGAGCTATCCGGCAGCGCATTGCCGCAGACGGGGAAGGCTGGCGGCAGGCCACCAGCGATCCCGGACTCGGCGCCGTGCTCGAACTCGGCGGCGAGAGTCTGAAGCGGGCGCCGCGGGGCTTCGACGCCGACCATCCGCGCATCGGCGACATCAGGCGCAAGTCGTTCATGGCGGTCGCCCGGCTCGAGGACGACCGGACGCTCGACGCCGGGTTCATGGACGAGTTCACCGGGCTGTGCCTCGCCGCGTCGCCCCTGATGCGGTTCGTCTGCGGGGCGACCGGCGTTCCGTTCTGACCGGGAGCCGGGCCCTCCGAGGCGCGCTCAGCGGCGCAGCGGCGAGCGGCGGCGGCGTTCGTCGAGCGAAGGCGTCTCGCGGTACGGGCGCACTCCCTCGACCTCGCAGCGGGGCAGGGAGTGGCCGAGCGCCAACTCGATCTGGCGGACCATCGGCTTGTCGAGCCAGGTGCCGATCGACGACACGACCCCCTCGGCCGCCCCGCGCGCGGTGCGGCCGGCGCGGTGGATGTAGTCCTCGCTGGTGTCGGGGAGGTCGTAGTTCAGGATGTGCTCGATGCCTTGGACATCGATCCCGCGGGCGGCGATGTTGGTCGCGACCAGGATCCGGTGGCGGCCGGCGCGGAAGTCCTCGAGCGCCGCGACCCGGTGGGACTGCGAGCGGTCGGAGTGGATACGGGCAACGCTGTGCCTGCCCTGTTCCAGCACCCGGCACAGCCATTCGGCGTCGGACCGGCGCTTGGTGAAGACCAGGGTAGAGCCGGGGACCGAGTCGAGCAGCGCCAGCGCGCAGCTCTTCTTGTCCTTCTCTTCGACCAGGTAGAGCCGGTGCTCGATTCCGGATGCGGCGCCCCGCGGCGCCAGATCGATGCGGATCGGTGCGTCCATGTAGCGCTGGGCAAGGCGCTCGATCGGCGGCGGCATGGTGGCCGAGAACAGCATCGTGTGCCGGGCGGCGGGCATCTGGGTCATGATGCGCTGCACCTGGGGCATGAAGCCGAGGTCGAGCATGTGGTCCGCCTCGTCCAGCACCAGTTCCTCGACATTGCGCAGGCTCACCGTACGGCGTTCCGTGTGATCCAGCAACCGGCCCGGGGTCGCGACCAGAATGTCGGGATCGCGGCGCAACGCGTCGAACTGCGGCCCGATCTTCACGCCTCCGATCAGGCAGACCGAGCGGACGCCCGCGCCGCCCCCCCGGAACAGGTCGAGGAAGGACCCGGTCTGCAAGGCGATCTCGCGGGTGGGACAGACGACGAGCCCGCGCACGCCCCGCCCCCGGCCGAGCCGCTGGATCATCGGCAGCACGAAGGCCGCAGTCTTTCCCGACCCGGTTTCGGCGAGGCCGATCAGATCCCTGCCGGCGACCGCGTCGGGAATCACCTCCGCCTGAATCGGCGTCGGGTGCACGAAGCCGATGTCGGCAAGAACGTCCAGGATCTCGGGCTTCAGCCCGAGGCTGCCGAAGTCCCGGTCGGTCGTCTCGACGCGGGGCCGGGGGACACCCGGCTCGGCAACGGACTCACCGGCGTTGCCCAAGGCAATTGTTCCGTTCGCCACGGCCGCCATCATACCCAAGTCCCGCGGCTCCAAGTGTTTCGGAATCAGTGAGTTCGCCCAGACGCGGGCTCATTGGCGGCGGCGGAGCCGTTGCAGGAACCCGCGCCGGGCCCGATTGATCCGGTCCGGCGGATCCGCGCTTCTGACGGTGCGGCCGCCGCGGTCGCTCGCCTCGGCCCAGACCTGGAGACTGCGGCCGCCGTGCTCTGCCGGCCGTATCGTCGCCTCGTGGGTCCTGTCCGCCGCGGCCGCATCGCCGGCGGCGGCGACCGGTCGAAGTTCCGCTTCGACGATGCCGCCCTCCCCGTTGCGGTCGAACCAGCGCCAGAACAGGCGGACCAGGACGACCTCGTGGTCGTCGCTGGCACGGACCCGCAGCACCAGGTCCTCGCGCCGCCTGACCCGGACCTGGTCCAGGCTCCGACCGTCGGCGGCCAGGATCTCGACGGTGGGGCTTTCCCGGTCGAGGTCGTCCACCAGCAGCTCGAGCGTGGACTTCACCTGCGCCAGGCGACGGCGGTTCTCGGGGGTCCGCTCCATGGCGGCGAGCCGCTCCAACGCCTGGTACGGCCGTTCCCGGCCCAGCGCCTCGATCTCCCGGACGGCGGCTTCCAGGTCGCTCTGCCGACGGAAGACCGCTTCGATGGACGCCAGCCTGGCGTCGACCGAAGCGGTCTCCGGTGCTGCCTCGCCGCGCAGCGACCTCAGCTTGAGCAGCAGCGTCCGGGCTTCCTCCAGGCGGTGCGCCGCGATCAGTCGCCCGGCGGTGCTGTCGATCGCCCGGGCCGCGCGCTCCTCGAATCCCAGGGCGGCGGCGAAGCGGGGGTGGCGCCGTGCGAAGTCCTGGGCCAGACGGAGTGCGCCAAGCCGATCGCTGTCGAGCAGTCTCTCGACGGCGTCGACCTCCGCGGTCAGCCGACGCGCATCGTCGATGTGGCGGGATGTCTGCGGATCGCGTCTGAGAGCGATCGTCTCCTCGCGTGAGAGAGCGCCCAGGGCACGGCGAAGGCGGGGGACATCGGCTTCCGCGAAGCCGCGCTCGAAGTCGAGCGCGGCGGCCAGGGCCGGGTCGCCGGCCAGGCGGTCAAGCGTCGCAGTCAGCGTCTCGCGGTGGTCGGGCAGAAGCCCATCGGCAGCGGGGCCGGCCTGGAAGGCGAGCAGCCTTCGCTGGGCCTCGCGAAGGCGACCCTCGGCGGCCAGGGCAAGCGCCGCACCGAGCTCGCTCGGCAGCGGCGGGGGCGGCGGTTCCGGCGCCGGCACAGGCCGCGGCGGCAGCGGCGCCGGGATCGCGGGCGTCGTTCCGGCGGCGGCGATCGAACGCTCCCGCTCCGTCCACCGCAAGACGAGAATCGCCGCGACGACGCCGATCGCGGCCACCGCCAGGAACTGCCTCGCCCAGCCGGCGGCCGGCGCCGGTCGACGGCGGAGTCCCGGCCCCGGCGGTGCGGGCGGAACGGGTTCGGGCGGCGGCATTCGACGATCCTCGGAGCCTGCGCCCTGGAACGCAGCGCAACGAGTCTACGGTGCAGGCTTCCGGCGCCCCGCGGTGGACGCCGCGCTGCAGTCGGGCGGCCACGCCTCCCGGCCGTCGGCGGCCCCGGCCGACGGCGTTTCCCGTCGGTCGCGGTCGGGCCGATATGCTCACCTGCTCTCGTTCGCGACCCGCACTGCCGCCACGAACTGCCAGGAGACCCCAATGGACATCTTCGTCGCCGAGCTGGTCGGCACCGCGCTCCTGATCATCCTCGGCGACGGTGTCGTGGCGAACGTGGTCCTCGCCCGCACCAAGGGAAACGACAGCGGCTGGCTTGCCATCACGACCGGCTGGGGGCTCGCCGTCGCGCTCGCCGTCTACTGCGTCGGCCGGATCAGCGGCGCCCACATCAATCCGGCGGTCAGCGTCGGCCTGGCGGCGATCGGCGAGCTCGATGTCAGTCTGCTGCCGACCTACCTGAGCGCCCAGTTGCTGGGCGCCTTCGCCGGCGCAGTCGTCGTCTACCTGGCGTACCGTCCCCACTGGGCGGTCACCAGCGACCAGGGGGCGAAGCTGGGCGTCTTCTGCACCGCTCCCGCACTGCCGGGACGCCGCGGCGCGAACTTCGCCACCGAGGTCGTCGGCGCCGCAGTCCTCGTCTTCGGCGTTCTCGCCATTGCCGCCAACGCGTCCGAACTGGACGGCGAGCTGGACCTGTCGGCGGTGTTCGCCACCGGCATCAATCCCCTGCTCGTCGGTTTCCTGGTCTGGGGCATCGGACTGTCGCTCGGCGGTCCGACCGGCTACGCGATCAATCCGGCCCGCGATCTCGGCCCCCGCATCGCCCATGCCGTCCTGCCGATCCCGGGCAAGGGCGGCTCCGGCTGGAGTTACGCCTGGGTGCCGGTGGCCGGGCCGCTCGTCGGCGGCGTGATCGGCGCCCTGCTCATCCACGGTCTCGGCTGGTAGGCGGCGCGCCGATGAGCTACATCCTCGCCCTGGACCAGGGCACGACCTCCAGCCGCTCGATCCTGTTCGAGCGCCAGGGGACGATCGCCGCCGCCGCGCAGCGCGAGTTCCCGCAGATCTACCCGTCGCCAGGCCACGTCGAACACGATCCCGACGCCATCTGGAAGACCCAGCTCGCCACCGCCCGCGCCGCCCTCCGGCAGGCTGGAGCGGCCGCTGCAGATCTCGCCGCGATCGGCATCGCCAACCAGCGCGAAACCGTGGTGCTGTGGGAACGCAGCACCGGCCGGCCGATCGACAACGCGATCGTCTGGCAGAGCCGCATCACCGCGCCGCTCTGCGAACGACTGAAGCGGCAGGGCCACGAGGAGCTGTTTCGCGAGCGGACCGGACTGGTGCTCGACCCCTACTTCTCGGGGACGAAGATCGCCTACCTGCTCGACAAGCACAAGCTCCGCGCCCGCGCCCGCCGCGGCGAGATCCTGGCGGGGACGATCGACACGTTCCTGCTCTGGCGGCTGACCGGCGGCGAGGTGCACGCCACGGACGCCAGCAACGCTTCGCGCACGCTCCTGTTCGACATCCACGAGCTGGCCTGGGACGACGAGCTGCTCGGCATCCTGAGGGTGCCGCGCGCCATGCTGCCCGAGGTGCGCGATTCGAGCGGCGACTTCGGCCGAACCGACCGGCGCCTGTTCGGGCGGCGGATTCCGATTGCCGGGGTCGCCGGCGACCAGCAGGCGGCGACGTTCGGACAGGGCTGCTTCCGGCGCGGCATGGTGAAGAACACCTACGGCACCGGCTGCTTCATCCTGATGAACACGGGGCGGCGCGCGGTGCGCTCGAAGAACGGCCTCCTGACCACCGTCGGCTGGATGCTCGACGGCAGGCCGACGTACTGCCTCGAAGGGTCGGTGTTCGTGGGCGGCGCCGCGGTCCAGTGGCTGCGGGACGGACTCGGACTCATCGAACGGTCGGACCAGATCGAGGAACTGGCAGCAACCGAGCCGAACAACGGCGGCGTGCACTTCGTTCCGGCCTTCGTCGGCCTGGGCGCACCGCACTGGGACCCCTACGCGCGGGGTCTGCTCATCGGACTCGAGCGCTCGACCACCGCCGGTCACGTGGCGCGGGCGACGGTCGAGTCAATGGCGTACCAGAGCCTCGACGTCGTCCGTGCAATGGAGGCGGACGCCGGCGCCCGGATGCGCGAGCTGCGGGTCGATGGCGGCGCCGCGGTCAACGACACGCTGATGCAGTTCCAGGCCGACCTCCTCGGCAAGCGTGTTCAGCGGCCGGTCGTGGCGGAGACCACGGCTCTGGGCGCCGCCTGCCTCGCCGGTCTGGCGGTCGGTTTCTGGGACGATCAGGCCGACGTGGAGAGCAACTGGGCTCTCGACCGCGAGTTCGAGCCGCACTCGACACCGGCCCGGCGGCGCCGTCTCGCCGCCGGCTGGCAGCGGGCCGTCGAGCGCTCGCGCGCCTGGGTCGTGCCGTAGATGCTGTAGAGCGCGGTCGGCTGGGGTACGCTCCCGGCTTCCTTCACCACCTGCTGCCGACTCGCACCGCTTCGGAGAACACCATGACTGATGTAGCCGCCCGCCCCCGCGTCGCTGTCGCCATCGAAGACGGCGTTGCCGATGTCCGCCTCGACCGGGCGGACAAGCTGAACGCACTCGACCCCGCCATGTTCGAAGCCCTGAACGCGACCGGCCGGGAACTTGCCGCCGACTCTTCCGTGCGCGCCGTCGTCATCTCAGGCAACGGCCGCGCCTTCTGCGCCGGTCTCGACTTCGGCAGCTTCCAGGCCATGAAGGACAGCGGCCGCAGCAACTCCGTGACCGATCGGCTGTCGGAACGTACCGACGAGAATCCGGCGAACCGCGCCCAGACCGCGGCCTGGGTCTGGCACACGATGCCGGTTCCGGTGATCGCCGCGGTGCACGGTGTCGCCTACGGCGGCGGCATCCAGATCGCCCTCGGCGCCGACCTGCGCATCGTCCACCCCGAGGCGAAGCTCTCCGTGCGGGAGATCGTGTGGGGGCTGATTCCCGACATGGCGGGCCCCCAGTTGCTGCGGCACCTCGTCCGCGCCGACATCGCCAGGGAGCTGACGTTCACCGGTCGCGTGGTCAGCGGTGTCGAGGCCGCCGAACTCGGCCTGGCGACGCGCCTCTCGGAGCAGCCGCTCGACGACGCGCTCGCGCTCGCGAGGGAGATCGCAGGCCGTTCGCCGCACGCGATCCGGGCCGCCAAGGAGCTGTTCAACACGGTCCAGACTTCCAGCGTCCGCAGCGGGCTCGAGACCGAGCACCGCCTGCAGGACACGCTGATCGGTTCGCCGAATCAGCTCGAAGCCGTCACCGCGAACATGGAGAAGCGGCCGCCGCGGTTCGCCGACGTCGACTGACCGCGCGGCCGCTGCCGCCTGCCGCTACTCCAGGTGCCAGCCGTGGCTGCCTCGCAGCAGCGCGGCCTGGGAGTCGAACGGCTCGGCGCCGGCCGCCGGTTCGACCCGGGTGTAGCCGCCGTCCGGCTCCAGCCGTCGACAGTTCGCGGTGTCGGCGAGGTGCGGCGCCAGGATGTCCTCCAGGGCGGCGCGGCGCAGCTCCGGATCCAGGATCGGACACAGCAGTTCGACGCGGCCGTTCAGGTTGCGGGGCATCAGGTCCGCGCTGCCCACGAACAGCTCCTCGTCGCCGCCGTTCCGGAAGTAGTACAGCCGCGAGTGCTCGAGGAACCTGCCGACGATCGAGGTCACCGAGATGTTCTCGGACATGCCCCGCACGCCCGGCCGCAGACAGCAGATTCCCCGCACCTGCAGCAGGACCTCGACCCCGGCCTGGGAGGCGCGATAGAGCGCATCGATGCACTCGCGATCGACCAGCGAGTTCATCTTGAAGATCAGGCGGCCGTCGCCGCGCTGTCCGTGACCCTCGATCTCCCGGTCGATCCGCCGGATCAGCTCGCTGCGCATCCGGTCGGGGGCGACGAGCAAACGGCTGTAGCACTCCTCGCGGGCATAGCCGGTGATGGCGTTGAACAGCTTGGCGACGTCGGAGGCGATCTCGGGGTCGTCGGTGAAGATCCCGATGTCCGTGTAGATGCGGGCCGTCACCGGGTTGTAGTTGCCCGTCGCCAGGTGGACGTAGGAATGGAGTTCGCCGGACTCCCGCCTGACCACCAGGCACATCTTGGCGTGGGTCTTGAGCCCCATCACGCCGTACACGACGTGAACGCCGGCGGCCTCCAGCGCCCGTGCCCAGCCGATGTTGTGCTCCTCGTCGAAACGCGCCTTCAGCTCGACCAGGACCGACACCTGCTTGCCCTCCTGGCGCGCCTGCATCAGCGCCTCCACCACCGGCGAATTCGCGCCCACGCGGTAGAGCGTCTGCTTGATCGCGATCACGTCCGGGTCGGCCGCCGCCTCCTGCAGCAGCCGGACCACCGGAGAGAAGCTGTCGTACGGATGAAACAGGAGGTGGTCGCGCCGCCGGATCGCCCCGAACATGGACTCGTCGCCGGTGAGCGCCACGTGCCGCGCCGGCCGGATCGCGCTGTCGCGAAGGTCCGGGCGGTCGAGAGAGGCGATCTCGCCCAGGTCGGACAGACCGAGCGGCGACGGCAAGGTGTCGATCTGGAACGGCGCCAGCCCCATGTTGTGCTCCAGCAAGGTCCGGATCCGCTTCGGCATGTCCCGGCTCGACTCGAGGCGCACCACGGAACCGAAGTGCCGCTGCCCGACGACCTCGACGATCGCGGTCAGCAGATCGCTCGCCTCGTCCTCCTCGATCTCCAGATCGGCGTCGCGGGTGACGCGGAAGGTATGGGCAGCCGATACCTCGAAACCGGGGAAGAGCAGGTCGAGATTGGCCGCGATCACCTCCTCGATCCAGACGAACCTGCCCCGCCCCGACTCGAGACCGAGTTCATCGCGGCCGCCGCCCGGCGCGCGCACCAGCCGCGGCAGGACCTGGGGCGCCTTGACCCGGGCGAAACGCTCTCCCTTGCTCCCGTCCTCGATGGCCACGGCCAGGTTCAGGCTCAGGTTCGAGACATGGGGGAAGGGATGGGCGGGGTCGAAGGCGAGCGGTGTCAGCACCGGGAAGATGTCGCGCTCGAAGTACGCCCGCAGCTTGCGCTTCTTCCTGGCCGGGAGGTCGCTCCAGGAGACGATCTCGATCCCCTGCTCCCTGAGCTGGGGCAGCAGGTCCTCGTGCCAGCAGTCGTAGACGAGCCGGCGTTCGCGCTCGAGGTAGGAACGGATGCCGGCCAGTTGCTCGGATGGGGTCATCCCGTCCGGCGGCGCCTCCAGCGCGCCCCGTTCGAGCTGCCGCACCAGGCCGGCGACGCGAATCATGAAGAACTCGTCGAGGTTGCTGCAGTAGATCGACAGGAACTTCACCCGTTCGAGCAGCGGATGCCGGCAGTCGCACGCCTCCTCCAGAACCCGGCTGTTGAAGCGCAGCCAGCTCAGCTCGCGGTTGATGTAGTGCTCCGGGAGACCCGGTTCGATGACCTGCCTGAGGGGCTTACCGGCGGCCTTCGGGTCGGCGCCGGCCGGCGCCGGCGGGGCCGCGGCGGTCGACGGCGCGGCCGCGCCCCCGGCTGCTGTTTCCGATGTTCCCGGGTGCGCCACGGCAACCGCCGATCCTACAACGGTTCCGTCTCCCCGGGGCTCGCCCCCTCGACCGGGCGGCGCCGGACGACGACGAAGGTCACGTCGTCAGCCGGAGCTCCCTGCGGCGTCAGCTCCTCCACCCAGCGTTCGAACGCGGCCACCGCGTCCAGCGCCGGCCCCTGGCCGACCTCGCGCCAGCGCTCGGCGACCGCGGGGTACCCCACCGGTTCGCCGTTCTCCGCGATCATCTCCGGCAGGCCGTCGCTCATCAGCAGCGCCGCGTCGCCGGGCTCCAGACGCACCCTGCGGCGTTCGTACGACGCGACGGCGAGGGTGCCCAGCGGCACGCCGGAGGTCATGATCTCGTCCACCTCCCCCGAAGGGAAGCGGCTGACCAGTACCGGCGGCATGCCGGCCGACGCGAGCTCCAGCAGGCCCTTCCGATAGCGCGCCAGCACCAGGGCCATCGCCCGCCGACCCAGGTTCATCGAACGAATCGTCGCAGTGGCATGGGACAGGAAGTCGGCAAGGTCGAGGTCCGTGTCCGCTGACGCGAGCAGCGTCTTGACCACGGTCACCATGGTGCCGGCACGGGCGCCGTGCCCGGTCGCGTCGCCGACCGCGATCGTGAGCGAACCGTCGCCGCCGAGCCGGTTGAAGTCGTAGTAGTCGCCCCCGACTTCCGAGGCGGTCCGCAGGAACACGGCGATCTCCAGGTCCGGGTGTTCCGGCACGGCCGCGGGCAGCAGGGAGAGCTGGAACCTCCGGGCTTCCTCGAGCTCCCGCGTCTGGCGGTCGTTCTCCGCTTCGAGCAGACGCCGATCCACCTCCTGCCGGCGCCGGTGCCGTTCCTGTTCGAGCAACTGCCGACGGCTCTTCTCCTGGTCCCGGGCCATGCGGTTGAACGCTTCTCCCAGCTTGCCGACCTCGTCCCGGCCGCCGAGACGCGAGCGGGCGGCGCCGTCGCCCCGGGCGAGCCGCTCGACCTGACGGGTCAGGTGACTGAGCCGGCGCGTCAGACGGCTGGAGAGCGGCGCCACGGCCAGCAGCGACAGGCTCAGCAGGCCCGTTCCCACACCCAGGTTGCGCAGCGAGGCGCTCCTCATCTCGGCCAGGGACTCTTCGATCGGGCGGGCGATGCCGTAGGTCAGTTCGCCTTCCGCGGCGGCCTGGGTCACGACCATCCACTCGCCCATTCCCTCGCAGGGTTCCTCACGTCCCGCCGCCAGGACCTCGAGGAGGGGCTCTCCCCCGGCGCAGCGAACATCCTCCAGGAGGCCGCGGTCGTCGGGTTCGGAGGTGTAGATCTCGCCCCCGGCGTCGACCGCGAACGGTACCGCTCCGTCGTGCCGCGGAATCCGGCGCAGGACCTTCTGCATCAGGCGTTCCGGCCGGACCGCGGCCTCCAGATAGCCGACCACGCGACCGTCCCTGCGGACCGGCGTGGAGATCGGGCCTCCGAGCGTGCGGGCTAACCACTCCCGGGCGCTGCGCGCCCAGTCGTCCGCTTGTTCCGGCGCCATCCCTCCGGCGCCGTCAGGCGGTCCAGGCCCATCCGGCTCCTCCGGCCGCGCCCAGCGAAAGCGAGGGGCGCCGCCGGCGTCCGACCCCGGCGACCCGGCGTCGCGCGTGTCGAAACGCTCGTCCTCTCCCTCGTCCCGGCGGTCCCCCGGCGCCGCCATCGGCACCAGCTCGAACGCATCGACAAAGTCCACATCGGCGCCAAGGCTGCTGAACAGGAACGCGGCAAGATCGGCGCGATCGACGTACTGCGGGTCGTCGAACGGCAGCAGCGCACCGACTCTCCTGACCTCGCCCCGGAGATCCTCGCGGGTCCGGAAGAGCCCGATCGAGATCTGCCGTGCGACACTCGCCGACTCGGCGCGCACCGCGGCGCGAAACGCGTTCGCAGACGAGTTGTACGAGTAGAAGACGATGCCTCCGAGCGGCAGCACGGCGAGCACCAGGAAGGCGAGGATGAGCTGGCTGCGGAGCTTCATCGTCCAGGCTCCGATCGACTCAGTCCGATCCGGGTTCGCCGTCTCCGACCGCCGGAGCGGCCGCGGCGGCAGGCCGCCTCGCCGGCCGGCCGTCCTTGCGGCGGCCGGTGAGCGAGCTGACCACGCCGTGCAGCGCCCTCACCTCGTGCTCCCGGAGTTCGGCGCGGTGAAGGATGCTCCTCAGGTTGCGGACCATGATGCCGCGCTTCTCCCTGAGCCGCAGGAACCCTGACGCGTCGAGCTCCTGTTCCAGGTGCTCGAAGAGGTTCACGAGCTGCGCCGACGTCGCCGGCGGCACCGACGCCGACGACTGCTCGGCCGCCGCCGCGGCCGCGCCGGAATCGGCCTCGAACCAGGCGTAGGCGACCAGCAGCACCGCCTGCGCCAGATTGAGCGAGGAGTACCCGGGGTTCAGCGGGATGTGGACGATCTGCGTGGCGAGGGCGACATCGTCGTTGTTGAGCCCCGCCCGTTCCGGGCCGAACAGAACGCCGGACCGCACGCCCGCCGCGGCCCGTTCCCTGATCTCCGCACCCAGAGCCCGCAGCCCGATGGCCGGCTTCAGCAGGTCCCGACGGCGGGCGGTCGCGGCGTAGACCCGATTCAGGTCGGCCACGGCCTCCGCCGTGCTCCCGAACACCGCCGCCCGGTCGACCACCGCACGCGAGGCCCCGGTCGCCATCGCCCGCGCGCGCTCGTTCGGCCAGCCGTCGCGCGGCAACACCAGCCGCAGCTCGGTCAGCCCGCAATTCAGCATCGCGCGGGCCGCAGC
Organism: Thermoanaerobaculia bacterium; assembly: GCA_965116145.1. Classification (GTDB taxonomy): domain Bacteria; phylum Acidobacteriota; class Thermoanaerobaculia; order Multivoradales; family Multivoraceae; genus Multivorans. The sequence goes on along the minus strand of OZ220482.1, from coordinate 3,270,897 downwards.
GCCCACGTTCTCGCCCATCTGCGGGCCGACCAGGACGATGACGGGCGGCGGCGAGGGAACGCACGCCTCTTCCGCGCCGCCGACAGCCCGCATGGTTCACCGAGGCCCGTCGCCGGGACGTGACGGCGCCGCCGCCGCTGCTGCTTCGTCACATGCGTCCGGAGTCGCCATCGCCCGTTCCGTCTCCTTGCAGGCAGTCTACGCCTTCCATGGCCGTTGCCCGCATAAGCTGGACGCGTGACTCCCGCCAGCCTGGGGGATCGTCTTCCCGACACCGCGGGGAGCGTTCCGCCCGACGACATCCTGGAGCTCTTCCTGGACTGGGTCGCCGGGCTCGGTTTCGAGCTGTTCCCGGCCCAGGAGGAGGCCCTGCTGGAGGTGATGGCGGGCCGCCACGTGGTGCTTGACACGCCCACCGGATCCGGCAAGTCCCTGGTCGCGACGGCGGCGCTGTGGAAGTGCCTTTGCGAGGGCCGCAGGGGCTTCTACACGGCGCCGGTCAAGGCCCTGGCGTCCGAGCAGTTCTTCCGGATGTGCGACGACTTCGGCGCCGAGCGGGTCGGGATGCTGACCGGCGACGCCAGCATCAACCCGGAGGCGCCGATCGTCTGCTGCACCGCCGAGGTGCTCTCGAACATGGCGCTTCGTCAGGGCAGCGATCTGCCCGTCGACTACGTGGTGATGGACGAGTTCCACTTCTACGCAGACCCCGAGCGCGGCGTCTCGTGGCAGGTTCCCCTGCTCACGCTCCCCCGCACCGCCTTCCTGCTGATGTCGGCAACGCTCGGCAACATGGCGCCGATCAGCGAGGCGCTGGAACGCGCAACGAACCGGACCGTGGCGCTGATCAGGAGCCGGGACCGCCCGGTGCCGCTTGCGTACGAGTACCGCGAGACACCCTTGCACGTGACGATCGACGAACTCGCCGGCCTCGGCCGGGCGCCGATCTACGTCGTCAATTTCACCCAGCGGGACTGTGCGCGGCTGGCCCAGAGCCTGACCAGCCTGCGGCTCTGCTCGCGGCAGGAGAAGAACGCCGTCTTCGAAGCGGTGGGCGACTTCCGCTTCGACACGTCCTACGGCAAGGAGATGCGGCGCTTTCTCGGCTTCGGCATCGGCGTGCACCACGCGGGGCTGCTGCCGAAGTACCGTCTGCTGGTCGAGAAGCTCGCCCAGCTCGGACTGCTCAAGGTGATCGCCGGCACGGACACCCTGGGGGTCGGCGTCAACGTGCCCATCCGCACCGTTCTCTTCAGCCAGCTCTGCAAGTTCGACGGCGAGAAGGACGCGATCCTCAAGGTGCGCGACTTCCAGCAGATCGCCGGGCGCGCAGGCCGCAAGGGGTTCGACGAACGGGGCTGGGTCATCTGCCAGGCGCCGGCCCACGAGATCGAGAACCGGCGCAGGCTGCTCAAGGCGAACGGCTCCGGCCGCCGGCGCGGCAAGCCGGTGCGCAAGCGGTCGCCGCCGCGCGGCCACATCCCCTGGAACGAACGCACCTTCCGGCGGCTCGTCGACAGCCCGCCCGAGACGCTCGAGTCCCGCTTCCGCATCGGGCACGGCATGATGTTCGATCTGATCCAGGCCGACGGAGCCTCCCGCAACGGCGGCCGCCGCCGGAACTTCGCCGCCCTGCGCCGTCTGATCGCCGCCTGCCACGAACCGGCCGCCACCAGGGGCCGGCTGATCGGTCAGGCCGCGGAGCTCGTGCGTTCGCTCCACCGCGCCGGCATCGTGCGGATGGCGGCGCGGCCCGGCGGCGGCTACCGCGTCGAGGCCGACGGAGACCTCCAGGTCGAGTTCTCGATGCACCAGAACCTGTCGCTCTATCTCGTCTCGACCCTCGAGCGGCTCGACGCCGAAGACCCGGACTACGCCCTCGATCTGCTCAGTCTGGTCGAGGCGACCCTGGAGGATCCCGGAATCGTGCTCCGCCGCCAGGCAGCGAAACGGAGGGACGAACTGGCCGCCCGGCTCAAGGCGGAACGCGTACCCTTCGAGGAACGGATGGAGCGGCTTCGGGAAGTCACTCACCCCCGGCCCCTGGCCGACCTCATCGAACCCACCTTCGAGGAGTTCCGGCGCACCCACCCCTGGGTGCGCGGCGACTCGGTCCGGCCCAAGCGGGTCGGCCGCGAGATCTGCGAGGACTTCCTGAGCTTCGACGACTTCATCCGGCGCTACGGACTGCAGCGGTCCGAGGGCATCGTCCTCCGCTACCTGAGCCGCCTGTACAAGGTCCTGAGCCGCGGCGTTCCCGACCGGTTCAAGACAGATGAAGTGCTCGACCAGCTCGGCTATCTCCACGCCCTGCTGACCCGGGTCGACCGCAGTCTGCTCGACGAATGGAAGCGGCTGCGCGAGCCGGGTCCCGGCCCACGCTCGGCGGCGGATGCAGAGCGCGCCGCCGAGGCCCGGAACCTGAGGAACTCCCGGCGTGCGTTCGCGGCCCGCATCCGCGGCGAGCTGCACCAGCTCGTGCGGGCGCTGGCCGCGCTCGACTTCGAGGAGGCCGCACTCCTGGTCGGCCCGGACCGCGGCGGCAGCCCGTGGAGCCCCGAACGCCTCGAGCAGGCGCTCGCGCCGTTCTTCGCCGAGCACGAGCGGATCGACACCTCACCGGCCGCCCGTCAGGCCGGCCTGACCGGGATCGACGAGGCGGGGAGCCGGGCCTGGAGCTTCCGGCATGTCCTGCTCGATCCTGACGGTGACAACCTGTGGACCCTCAAAGGCCTGATCGACCTTCGTGCACTTGCCGCCGAAGACGAGCCGCCGACACCGGATGTACGGCGGCCGCTGCTTCGCCTGGACCGGATCGGCACGTAGCCGCCTCCGACTATCGGCTTCTCCCCACTCCGAGCCGGGGGCACCACTCCTTGACCGGGCAGCGCGAGCACCAGGGACTGACCGGCAGGCACAGCTTCTGTCCGAAGCTGACCAAGGTCCGGTTGAGGTCGATCCACTGGCTGCGCGGCAGTTTCCGGCGCAGCGCCATCTCCGTTTCGAGCGGCGTCTTCGTGTCGACGTAGCCCCACAGGTTGGTGATCCGGTGCACGTGGGTGTCGACGCAGATGCCGGGCCGCCGGAAACCCTCGGTGACGACCAGGTTCGCCGTCTTGCGGCCGACGCCGGGAAGTTCGACCAGTTCCGCCACCGTCTGCGGCACGTCACCGCCGAACCGCTCGCACAGCACCGCCATCGCAAGCTGCAGGTTCCTTGCCTTCGTGCGGTAGAAACCGACCGGGAAGATGAGGCGTTCGAGCTCGTCGAGCGGCAGGGCGCCGATCTCCTCCGGTGTCGGCGCCGCCTCGAACAACCGTCTCGTCGCCTCGGCGGTCGCCTCGTCCCTGGTCCGTGCGCTCAGGACGGTCGACACCAGAACCTTGAACGGATCCCGGTCGGTCTCCGCGATCAGCGTGACGATCGGCAGGTCGGCACCATGCAGGCGCCGTCGGATGCGGCGGAGCATCGCCGCCAGGCGGCGGTTCGAAGGCGGCAGCGGCGGCGCGGGCACGGCGCCGCGAGACTACCGCTGTCGCGGCGGCTGCTATCCTGAAGCGATGAAGGTGGCCCTGAGCGGCGCCTCCGGCTTGATCGGCAGCGCCCTCGCCCGCAGCCTGGAGGACGCCGGCCACCGCTGCCAACCCTTGGTGCGGCGCCCGCCATCGACGCCGGGCGAGCTGGAGTGGCGGCCCGAACACGGCCTGTCGGATCCGTCGGCGGCGTCGGGTCTTGACGCGCTGATCCACCTGGCGGGCGAGAACGTTGCCGGCGGCCGCTGGACCGCCGCGCGCCAGCGCCGGATCCGGGTCTCGCGCGGCCGTGCGACCCGCCGACTGGTCAGATCGCTGAGCCGCCTGCAGACGCCGCCTCGGGTCTTCGTCTGCGCCTCGGCTGTCGGCTACTACGGCGACCGCGGCGACGAGCTGCTGGACGAGGACTCGCCTGCCGGGAACGGCTTCCTGGCCTCGGTGTGCCGCGAGTGGGAGGCCGCGGCCCGGACCGCCGCGGCGGTCTGCGAACGGGTCGTCATGCTGCGGTTCGGCGTAGTGCTGTCGGCGCGCGGAGGCGCCCTGGCCAGAATGCTGCCGCCCTTCCGGCTCGGGCTGGGCGGGCGGCTCGGACCGGGAACGCAGTATGTCCCCTGGATCCACATCGGCGACGCCGTCTCTGCCATCCGGCACGTGCTGGCGCACGACATCGGCGGCCCGGTGGTCCTGGCCAGCCCGGAACCGGCCACCAACGCCGCCCTGACCCGAGCTATCGCTGCGGCGCTCGGGCGCCCCGCCCTGCTGCCGGCGCCGGCCTTCGCTCTCCGGCTCGCCTTCGGGGAGATGGCGAACGAGACGCTGCTCGCCAGCACCCGGGTCGTCCCCCGGGTGCTCGACGGGACCCGCTTCCGTTTTCGTTGTCCGACACTCGGCGAAGCGCTTGCCCGCGAACTGCCATAGCCGGTGGTTCCGCCGACGCCGCGCAGGATCCGCAAGCTGCGGACGCCGGAAGCCTTCGAGTTCTCGCCCTGGGCGGCCATCCGTACAGGCCCTCTGACCGAAGCCCCCCGGACAGAAGACCGCCGCCGGAAGAAGCCGGCGGCGTTCAAGGGAAGTGCGGGCGGCCTGCCACGGTCAGGCTACCCGTCGGAGCGGACTCCAGGGGTCTTCGGGCAACGTTCCTGTCGCCGGTTTGCCGACATCGCCGGACGCGTGATGGTCAGCGTCTCGTCGTTGCCCGCCAGACCGACCGTCGTCACTGTCCGGATTACACAGATACAAGGCCGTTGCTCGGCTCCGCTTCCCTGGAGGTGACCGGATGGGCTCGCCGCCCTGTACACCGAAGACACCATCCGGATCGAGCTCCTGCCCTGTGGGAGCGGGGAAGCAGCGAGAGGACCCGCGTCCCGCCGGCGCAAAGGTGTCCACTGGTCTTGACTGCTCGCGCGTTTAGCAGTTACGGTTCCGTCATACATGGCTTCGTTGAGCCTCTTGGATGGGGCTCTGGATTTGTCTCGTGGATGTGATGCGACGACAGGCGAGACCCGCCGGCGCACTGCTTGCTGGCTCTCGCCATGGCGAAAAACAGGGTAGGGGTGGAGGGTGAACTCCACTTCGTTCCCGCAACGTGGGTCGGCGCGGACGTACCGGCCAGAGGAGAAACGAGTTGAAGAACTGTCTCATGTTCGCGCTGCTTCTCGGCGCGGCAGTCGGCGCCGGCTTCGGTCAGTCGTTCGTCTGCCCGGACGACGAGTGCCACGTGGCGCCGTACTTCATGGGCACCGGCGGGTTCGTCGGCATGGCCGCTGAAGGGGTCGACGAGGTCACCTTCGGCGTCAGTTGCGGCGGTGTCGTCACCTCCGGAGAGGCGACACCGAACAACGGCCTTGTATCTGTGTATCTTGGCGCCGGCAACGGCCTCGCCTGCAACGCCGCAAACGGCGGCAAGTTCGAGGTCCGCGGTCTGCAGGACGGCGGCTGGTACTGGATCACCGACGCGATGAACTCGGCGGTGGCGTCGCTGGTGGCGAAGGACGCCCTGGGCAACACGGCGGTGATGCCGACGGACCCGGGTTCGTCGGACATCACGCTGACCAGGATGGAGGGCGGCTCCTCGACCCTGGTGAAGCAGGCGAGCACCGGCCGCATCGGCATCCTGCACCACGTCCTTCCGGAACCGGAGATGGAAGTGGAGGAGATGCCGCACTGCATGCCGATGAAGTCGGGCACGAAGTGGGTCAGCAAGGAGACCGGCTGCCTGCTGGGCGACGGCAGGACGAAGATCGCGATGACCGCAACGGTGGCCAGCGGCGCGCACGCCGGGGCGATGTACACACTTGGGAGCGATACGGTGGAGCGGCCGTCGACCGGCAGCATGACCGTCGGCATGGGTCTCTGGGGCAACGGCACGGGGCGGATCTCGACCTCGACCACCGAGGCCGACATCCAGAAGGGCTGGGAGAACCTGCCCGGAGTCACGACGAGAATGCCCCTCGATGCGGACTTCAAGGTACGGGTCGCGGAAGTCGCAGGAGAGAAGAGCACCGCGGACCTCGCCGACGTGGGCGTCACGCTGACGACGAAGGACGCAGGCAAGAAGAAGGTCACGAACATCGTGAAGGGCGCGTATCCCTCCGGCGGACCGACCGAGACGGCAGTGGCAGCCTTGGTCAAGGCGAAGGCCAGCGACACGTTCGATCCGCGCGGTGTCAATGGTAGCAATCCGGACAGTTATTCTGCTACGGGGGCCGACGACCCCAACACCCGCAGGATTGAGAATGGTTGGGGCCAGATGGTAGTGAATGGCAAGGCCACTGGGCCGGTCGTGTACTGCAAGCAGAAAAGGCATGAAAGCGTTGCTGATCTGGCGGTTCTTCCAGAGAAGAGGTATGGCATGGGTGCTGCCGTTGGGGACGACGTCACCAATTTCATAGACGCCGTGACCAACGGGATCGTCAAGGTTCCATTCAGTCAACCCACAGCGGGAGAGCTCAAGGTCCTGAAAGACGCCAGTGTTTTCTTTTGGCCCGGGCGAACTTATGACGAACAGACCAATTGGGTCGCTGCATGGAACAAGCAGTACAGCTCCTCAGCCATCAAGACGCATCGCGTCTGGCTCAAGACCAACAACATTGAAGGCGTGGTCTACAGGTGGGTCCCCGTGGTCGAGTGCGCGACCGAGGAAGGCGAAGAGACAATCAAGCTCACCCAGGGCATGACCATCGGCGTCTCCGCTTCCCACTGCGGGACGAGCACCAACAAGTCGGTCAAGCTGGAACTCTACGCTCCTCTTGCCGATACGAGGACCCGGAACATGCACGTCTTCCCGGTCATCGCGGCCAACGGCAAGGCCGGCAGTCCGGCCGTGAACGTGGCCGCCAGCAATATGCTGACCATCACATGTCCGGCGACATCCGCGAACAGGGGCCGGGAGCTGTTGCCCGACAACTCCTGGAGCCCGTTCCGAAGGTAGCCTGACAAGTGAGCTTGACCCGCTTTCTCGAATATCGGTCAGATCATCCAATGAGGAGAAACGAATTGAAGAACTATCTCATGTTCGCGCTGCTTCTCGGCGTGACGGTAGGCGCGGGCTTCGGCCAGTCGTTCGCCTGCCCGGACGACGAGTGCCACGTGGCGCCGTACTTCATGGGTACGGGCGGCTTCGTCGGCATGGCCGCTGAAGGGGTCGACGAGGTCACCTTCGCCGTCAGCTGCCGCGGTCTGGTCATTTCCGGGGACGTGGAGCCGAATGACGGCCTTGTCGCCATGTATCTTGGGGAAGACAACGGTCTCGCATGCAACGACGAGGCCGGTGGCAAGGTCGAGATCCGCGGTCTGCAGGACGGCGGCTGGTACTGGATCACCGACGCGATGAACTCGGCGGTGGCGTCCCTGGTGGCGAAGGACGCCCTGGGCAACACGGCGGTGATGCCGACGGACCCGGGCTCGTCGGACATCACGCTGACGAAGATGGAGGGCGGCTCCTCGACCCTGGTGAAGCAGGCGAGCACCGGCCGCATCGGCATCCTGCACCACGTCCTTCCGGAACCGGAGATGGAAGTGGAGGAGATGCCGCACTGCATGCCGATGAAGTCGGGCACGAAGTGGGTCAGCAAGCGCACCGGCTGCCTGCTGGGCGACGGCAAGACGAAGATCGCGATGACCGCAACGGTGGCCAGCGGTGCGCACGCCGGGGCGGTGTACTCGCTCGGTGGCGACACGGTGGAGCGGCCGTCGAGCGGCACGATGACCGTCGGCATGGGTCTCTGGGGCAACGGCACGGGGCGCATCTCGACCTCGACCACCGAGGCCGACATCCAGAAGGGCTGGGAGAACCTGCCCGGAGTCACGACGAGGACGCCCCTCGATGCGGACTTCAAGGTAAGGGTCGCGGAGGTCGCAGGAGAGAAGAGCACCGCGGACCTCGCCGATGTGGGCGTCACGCTGACGACCAAGGACGCCGGCAAGAGGAAGGTCACGAAGATCGTCGAGGGCGCCTATCCCGAAGGCCAGACCAAGGAGGCAGTGGCAGCCCTGGTCGAGGCGAAGGCCAACAACACGCTTGATCCGCGCAGTAAAGACGCTGTAGACGACGCGGCGACCGGACAGCTCGAAACCGCCTGGGGTCAGAGAGTAGTGGACGGCAAGGCCACTGGGCCGATCGTGTACTGCGAGCAGAAGGCGCCGACTGACCTGAAAGACCTGGACGATATTCCGACAAGGTTCGGCCTGGGCAAGGCCATCGATGACGCGATCATCAACTTCATATCTGCGCTGGACGACACGATCATCAAGGTACCTGCATTTCAGGTGCCGACTCAAGCCGATCTCGCCAAACTTGATTCCAGCAGACCGGAGGCCGGCTGGTCTAGACAGGCCCTGTGGGTCTCAACATGGAATCGCGTGTACAGCACGGAGCCCATCAAGACGCATCGCGTTTGGGAAAGCCATCAACTCGAAAACATGTGGTACCAGTACGTTCCCGTGGTCGAGTGCGCGACCGAGGAAGGCGAGGAGACGATCAAGCTCACCCAGAGCATGACCATCGGCCTCTCCGCTTCCCACTGCGGGGCGAGCACCAACAAGCCGGTCAAGCTGGAGATCTACGCTCCTCTTGCCGATACCAGGAGCAACAACATGCACGTGCGTCCGGTCATCGCAGCCAACGGGAAGGCCGGCAATCCGTCCGTGAACGTGGCGGCCAGCAAGATGCTGACCATCACCTGTCCGGCGACATCCGCGAACCGGTACCGGGAGCTGCTGCCCGACAACGCCTGGAGTCCGTCCCGACGGTAACCAGGCCAGATCGGTCGGCGGCACAGCCGGCGCCCTGTTCACCGCCGCCTCCGACGCCGTCCGGAGGCGGCGGTTTCCTTCCTGGGACAGCACTACGTCGCCGGGCCGCTTGACGGCGTAGTGCATGTCCCGCAAAGCGGATCCGGAGTCGGTTCGTGAAGCGTCACCTCGTTGCCCTGGCAAGCCGTAGCGGAAGCTCCGAGCGGTGCGGCGCCAATGGAGACCCGTGGTTCTCGGCGGGAGCTCATGGCGGGTCGGGAGATGCTGCCAGCCGCGGAGACACCTGGCAGCCCGCGCTTCGCTGCCGACGCCGAGCTGCGTTCTTCGGCACAAGGTCGTAGAATCCGGGAAGCGAAACGGCGGCCTGCGCGTTCCGTATAGCAGGAGAGGCCGGCAACCCCGGCGTCGGCGCCAGCAGGAGGCGCTGACCGCGACCGGAGATTCTCCTCGCCGATTGCCTGGCAGACGGCGCCCGACCCACCGCACGAACGATGGCCTTCAAGCTCGAGCAACGCCGAACCACCAGGGCGAAGTACGCGTCCGGCGCCCTGCACCTGGGCGGGTCGCCGTACGGCTCCAGGCGGGAGAGCCGCACTCCGCTGCGGATCGCTGTCGCCGGGGCAATCGTCTTCCATGCGCTGCTGTTCGTCATCAGCTTCCCGCGCATGAAGCCGCGGCCGCTCCAGGCCGCACAGGCGAACAGGGCGTTTGTCGTCCAGGCCGTCCGCTTCAAGCCGCCCCCGCCCGCGAAGGCCAAACCGGTGCCCGAGCGCAAGACGAAGAAGATCCCGATCCCGGACCCGACTCCCGACGAGCCCGAGCCCCTGATCCGCGAGCAGGTATTCGACGCGCCGCAGGTGGAGATCGACGGCATCGCCGACGTGCTGTTCGACATTCCCGCGGCGCCCGAACCCGCCGGACCGCCCGGAACCATGTGGATCGAAGGCGATATCCTGCCGCCGAAGAAGACCCACGCCCCGCTGCCCAACTACACCGAGGAGGCACGCCAGGCGCGCATCCAGGGCGTGGTCATCCTGCAGGCGGTCGTCGACACCGTGGGCAACGTCGGCTACGTGAAGGTGCTCAAGGGCCTGCCGCAGGGCCTCACCGAATCCGCCGTCCAGGTCGTCCAGCAGTGGCGCTACGAACCCGCCACCCTCCACGGCGAGCCCGTCCCGGTCTACATCAACCTGAGCGTCAACTTCTCGCTGCAGTAGCCGCCCCGGACCTGCCCTGGCAGCCGGTGACACGCAAGCGGCGTCGAACAGCCCGTGACCACGCCGACAACGCCGCGCTGCATTCGATCGGTGCGACACACACCCTTGCCACGGGCTGCCAGCTGCGGCCTCGGACCGGCGCGGCGGCGGTGTTCATGGCTCGCCGGGGCCGAGAGCCGTCGCGCTGTCGGCTACGCTTCCACGCGATGACCGAACGCCCGCTGCGCTGGCTGTTCTTCTACGACTGCATCTACCCCGATTCGCTGGGCGGCATCGAACACCGGAACCACGAGCTGGCGAGGGAGCTGGGCGGGCGCGGCCACCAGGTCGTGCTGTCCGGCTGGGCCGAGGCGCCGTCCCGGGTCCACCGGAACGTCCGCGTCGCGCCGGTGGCAAGGGCGAGCCGCCGCTACCGTGCGCGCGGCCGACGATCCGCGATCGAGGCGCTCGCACTCGCTTCCCAGGTGCGGCGGATCCCCCTTGACGGCGTTGACATCGTCGAGACCGCGAACATCCCCTACCTCCACCTGCCAGTGCTCGCCTGGCGCTGCCGGCGGCGGCGCATTCCGCTGCTGGTCACCTGGCATGAGCACTGGGGGAAATACTGGCGCACCCACCGGCCGCCCGGCCCCTCAGACCCCGGCATGTGGCGGCTCTACGCGACCTGCGAACGGTTGGCGCTCCGCTTCGGCACCCGGACCGTGGCCGTCAGCCGACTTACCGCCGACCGGGTCGAGAAGGTGCGCGGCGAACCGGTCGATGTGGTCCCGAACGGTATCCCCTACCGGCAGATCCGGAGCCTCGCGGCGAACGCGGACGAACACGCACCGCCCCTGGTCTACGCCGGACGGATGATCACGGAGAAACGCCTGGACCTCCTGATCGAAGCGACTGCAAGGTTGAGCGCGACCGCGGTCGGCCGCCGGCTCACGGGCGAACGGGGCGCCCTGCTCCGCCTCGTCGGCAGCGGGCCGGCCGAGCCAGGTCTCCGCGTTCTGGCCGAGCGCCTGGGCCTTGACGACTGCGTCGAGTTTGCCGGACGCCTGCCTGGGAACGAGGACGTTTGGCGTGCCGTCGCCGGCGCCGATGTCGCGGTCCAGCCTTCGGCACGGGAGGGATTCGGCCTGTTTCCGCTCGAAGCCATGGCCGCCGGCGTACCGGTCGTCCACTGCGAGTCACCGAACAGCGCGGTGCCGGAACTCGTCCGCCATGGCCGCGAAGGCTGGGCGGCCGCGCCGGATGCCGACGAGCTCGCCAACCTGCTCGCGCGGCTGCTCGACGCCCCCGAAGAGCTCGCCGCCGCCTCGCGGGCAGCGACACGACGCGCTGCCGCCTACGACTGGAGCCTGGTCGCGGACCGCTTCGTCGAGACCGGAGTCGAGCTGCTGCAGCAACGGCCCGCCCGACCCTTCAGCCGAACCGCCGTAGCCGACCGCAGACTGCTGTAGGGTCACCGCCGTCGTGGGGGCCGTGGTACAGGTCGAGGTTTCTCCGGGCGAGCTGATCGACAAGATCACGATTCTCGAGATCAAGGCCGAGCGGATCGCCGACCCGGACAAGCTCGCCAACGTCCAGCGCGAACTGCGGAGCCTGACCGCCGCCCGCGAAGACGCCCTCGCAGCCTCCACAGAGCTCGACGAGCTGACGACGGAGCTTCGCCGGATCAACGAACGCCTGTGGGAGATCGAGGACGCCATCCGCAACTGCGAGCGGAACGGGGACTTCGGTGAGCGTTTCATCCAGCTCGCACGGGCGGTGTACCGCACGAACGACGGGCGCGCCGCCGCGAAGCGGAGCATCAACGAGCTCATGGGCTCAGAGCTCGTCGAGGAGAAGGACTACGTGGACTACCAGGCGCCCGCGGCCGTCCGTCAGAGCCGCGCGCCCCGTCGTTGATTCCGTGTACCGCCCCCGACAGACCCGGCCGGGCGCCCCGGGATGACCCGGTAGCCTGGCCATGCGGATCCGACCGGTGGTGCAGCAGGTGATCGACTCGCCGATCACCCAGGTCGGGCGCTGGCGGCAGGAGGCCCCGGACCTCCCGCTGATCGACGTCTCCCAGGCCGCGCCCACGTATCCACCGGCCCGGGAGCTGCGCGACCACATCGCGGACCGGGCGCACAGTCCGGACACCGCGGCCTACACCGACCAGCAGGGCATCCCCGAACTGCGCCGCGCCCTGGCGCGTTCCTTGGCAACGGACTACGACGCCCCCGTCGCGGTCGAACAGATCGCCGTCACCGCCGGCTGCAACCAGGCCTTCTGCCTGGCGATGATGGCGCTGACCGAGCCCGGCGACGAGGTCCTCCTGCCCCTGCCCGCGTACTTCAACCATGACATGTGGCTGCGCTCCCAGGACGTCCGGCCGGTCTACCTCGAGCCCGGGCCGGACATGGCCCCCGACCCCGAGGACGCAGCAGAGGCCGTCACCGACGCCACCCGCGCGATCGTCCTGGTGACGCCCAACAACCCGACCGGAACCATCTACCCGCCGGCACTGATCGAGCGCTTCTTCGACCTCGCCCGCGAACGCGGACTGGCGCTGGTCATCGACGAGACGTACCGCGAGTTCCGCGGCGCCGCGGATCCTCCGCACCGCCTGTTCCAACGGTCCGACTGGAGCAGCACCCTGGTCCACCTGTACAGCTTCTCGAAGGCCTACTGCCTGGCCGGCTACCGGATCGGCGTCATGGCCGCCGACCCCCGCCTGCTCCGCGAGACGCTCAAGATCGCCGACTGCGTCGCCCTCTGTCCGTCCCACATCGGCCAGTTGGCGGCTCGTTTCTGCCTCGAGCACCTGGACCTCTGGAAGCGCGCGTACCGACGCACCATCTGCGATCGCGTCGCCTATGCCGCCCGCCGCCTGCGCGACGCGGAGACCGGCTTCGAGGTCGTCTCCTCCGGCGGCTACTTCGTCTACCTCCGGCATCCCTTCGCCGACCGCTCCTCGATCGAGGTCGGGCGCCGGCTCGCCAGCGACCACGGCATCCTCTGCCTGGCCGGTTCCATGTTCGGCCCCGGCCAGGAGCGCTACCTCCGCCTCGCCTTCGCCAACATCGACCTGCCCGAGATCGACGAGCTGGCGGCGCGGCTGCGGCAGGTTCGGTAGCGCCGGCGGCAGCGCCCGCCCCGGCGACCGGGCAACCGGGCCCGCAGGCGATCGCCGCGGTCAGTCCGGGGCGCGGATCTCGAACTCGACGGCGCCGGTGTCCGGGTCGGCCTCGATGACGACCGAGCGGCCCTGAAACCACGGGCCGGGGTTCACGACACGGGTCGGCCCGATCGCCCCGGCGCCGATGGCCTCGTGAATGTGGCCGGAGAAGACCAGGTCGGGCCGGTGGCGCTCGACGGCGGCGCGGATCGACCGCGAGCCGACGTGCCGGCCGCGGGCGAGGTCACAGGCCGTGCCGAAGGGAGGCTGGTGGGTTACCAGCATGGTGGGCTTGCCGGCAACGGCGGCGGCCTGTCCGAAGGCCTCCGCTGCAACGCGCTCGTAGTCGTCTTCCGTGCGCTCGTACGGGAGATCGCCGAACGGCAGGCCGCCCGAAAGACCGACAAGACGAACGCCGCCGAAGACGCGGGCACGGCGGTCGAGGTCGACGTCGATCTCGCGGAAGTAATCGTCCACCGCCGGCTGATCGCAATTGCCGCAGACCGCCATCAGCGGGACGCCCGAGTCCCGGAGCGGTTCGACGATCCGGGATGCATGCTCCGGGCCGAGGAAGTTCGTCAGGTCTCCGGCCAGCAGCACCAGGTCGAAGCCGGACGGATCCGGCAGGCGCGGCGGCCGCTCGCCGGACCAGTGCAGATCGACGACGCCGAGAATGCGCAGCGTCAACGCGCTCCCCCCGCCCGCAGCCGGCGGCGCCTCGCCGCGCCGTCCGCGCGGCGGTCAGTGGACCAGGGAAGGCGTGACATGAGCCGGCTCGCCAGGCTCGTCGTCCATGCCGTGAGACATGACGAAGACCCAGGCTGCCGTGCGCTCCCGTTCCGTTTCGCAGATCAGCTCGAAGACGTGCTCGTTGTCCTGCTCGCCCTGGAGCACCTGGACGTAGGCGACCCGGTCGCGGTCGATCAGGATCTCTCCGACCAGGCGCTTGCCGAAGACGAGCTGGGCGATCAGGAGAGAGTTGTTCTCCGACACGAACTGCCAGTGAAAGTCCTCGTCGTCGCAGATCAGGGCGTCGGCCGATCCGGCCCGGACGACACAGTTGGGGTGCAGCACGAGCCACTTCCAGAAGGTGTCGAGATCGATCGTGGCCGGGGATCGCTGAACCGGCGTCGGGGCAGTCATCGGCGCAATCGTATCTGCGCCGGATGCGTTTTGGCTAAAGTGCCGCTCATGCCAAGCAGCACGCCCTGGACCGGACTCGGCAGTCCACGCTTCACCTTCGAGCGCGGCCTCCACGACCTGGGAAACAACTCGTTCGCCTGGCTGCAGCCGGACGGCGGCTGGGGCTGGAGCAACGCCGGCCTGGTCGTGAGCGGTGAGGAGTCGTTGCTCATCGACACGCTGTTCGATCTCCTGAACACCCGCGAGATGCTGGACGCGATGAGGAAGGCGCACGGCGCCGCCGCCGACATCGATCGACTGGTCAACACCCATGCCAACGGCGACCATACTCACGGCAACGAACTGGTCGCCGACGCCGAGATCGTCGCATCGGCGACGACGGCCGCCGAGATGGCGGCGGCGCCGCCCGAAGGCCTGGCAGCGTTGATGCGGGAAGCGCGCGCCGACGGCGGCCCGGTGGGCGAGTTCCTCGTCGAGTGCTTCGGCAGCTTCGATTTCGAGGGGATCACCCACACTCTGCCCTCCCGGACGTTCGACGGCGAACTGGCGCTCACAGTGGGCGACAAGCGGGTCGAGCTGACCGAGGTCGGACCGGCTCACACCGGCGGCGACATCATGGTCCACATCCCCGCTGACCGGACCGTGTTCACCGGTGACATCCTGTTCATCGAAGGCGCGCCGATCATCTGGGCGGGACCGGTGCAGAACTGGATCGACGCCTGCGACCTCCTGCTCCGCTGGGAACCCGAGACGATCGTTCCCGGCCACGGCCCGATCACGGACCGGCGAGGCGTGCAGGCGATGCGCGCCTACCTGGTCTACATCCGCGACGAGGCAAGGAAGCGCCACGACGCAGGACTCTCGGCACGCGACGCCGCGTTCGACATCGCCCTGGGCGACTTCGACTCCTGGGGCGACAGCGAGCGGATCGCGATCAACGTGGACTCGCTCTACCGCGAGTTCAGCGGCAGCAGCGAGCGCTCCGCTCTGCCGGAGCTGTTCGCCCGCATGGCGGAGCTGGCCAGAGAGCGGAGACGCTGACTTCAGGGAGAAATCGGGAATGGAACTGGGAATTCATGGCCGCAAGGCGGCAGTCGCCGGAGCCTCGACCGGACTCGGCTTCGGCTGCGCCAGGGCGTTGCTTGAAGACGGTGTCGAGGTGGCGGTGTGCAGCCGCAGCGAAGAGCGGATCGGCGCGGCCGCCGGACAGCTCGGGCCGGGCGCTGTTCCGATCGTCGCCGACGTCTCGACCGAGCATGGCGCCCGCTCCTTCCTCGAGCAGGCGATCGAACGGCTCGGACAGGTCGACATACTGGTCGCCAACGCCGGCGGGCCGCCGCCCGGCTCGCCGACCGCGACCTCGATCGACGGCTACCGGCAGGCGCTCGACCTCAATCTGCTGTCGACCATCGTCATGTGCCAGGCGGCTCTGCCGGGCATGCGCGAGCGCGGCTGGGGCCGGATCGTGGCGATCACCTCGATCGGCGCCCGTCAGCCGATCGGCAGTCTCGCCGCCTCCTCGGTCGCCCGCGCCGGCGTCACCAGCTTCCTCAAGACGCTCGCCACGGAAGTCGCCCGGGACGGCGTGACCGTCAACTCGGCACAGCCGGGGATCCACGACACGGACCGGATCCGGTCTCTGGGCAGCACCGACGCCGTCGCCCAGCGGGTACCCGCCGGAGCGCTGGGAACCGCCGACGACTTCGGAAAGGCCGTCGCCTTCCTGTGCTCGCAACCGGCCAGGTTCATCACCGGAACCAGCCTCCTGCTCGACGGCGGCGCCTACACCGGCCTGATCTGACCGGCGCCACCGGGTCGGCAGTCCCGACGGTAGCGAAGCCGCCTGCAGCGGAAAACTGCCCTTGCGGATGTCGAGGCGATGAAGGAGATCGCCGAGCGTCATTTGGGCGACGCCGCCCTGACTGCCGGGCCAGGGCAGGCAAGGTCCTCTGACATGCTGCCGGTCTTCCGAGTCAGGGTGTGTCGCAGACCAACCAGCTCCTGAGCACAGTTGCGTGCGGTCAACAAGGACTGGAAGCAGGAGCCCCACGCGGCGTGAGGAACGGAACGACCGATCTCCCCTTCCGGCAGAACTGCCTCTCGCTCGACCTCGAGATCGCCAGGAACGGCCGCATTCGCGCGTTCGGGGCGGTGCGCTCGGACACCGGCCGCAGCCAGGTCTGGTCTGGCGGCGACCTGTCCGCTGCCCTGAAGCGGCTGGACGACTTCGCCCAAGGCGCGTCCTTCGTGCTGGGGCACAACCTGATCGCCTTCGATCTGCCCCATCTGAAGGCGGCGAAGCCGGACCTCCACCTGCTGGAGCTGCCGGTGGTGGACACCCTGCGTCTGAGCCCGCTCGCCTTTCCCGGCAACCCCTATCACCACCTTGTCAAGCACTACCAGGACGGCGGTCTCAGACGCGGCCAGGTGAACAATCCCGAGCTTGACGCCCGTCTGGCTCTGGAGCTCTTCGGGGACGAGCTCCAGGCCCTCGCGGGGACGGCGCCGGATCTGCTTGCCGCCTGGCACTGGCTCTGCACACCCGAACACGAGGGGGTGGATCGGGCGCTGGACGGGCTCTTCCGCGAAGTCCGGCGGTCCTTCACGGTCAACGGGCTGCTGTCGATGCCGGAACGTTCCGATGCCCTGGACCGGGTGCGGCTGGGGGACGCCGGCATCTTGCTGATCTCTCCGGAGCAGTTGCGGTCCCGCGCCCTGCGCCGTGTCCTGGACCAGCGCGAGATCGGCGGCTGGGTGCTCGACGAGGCGCATTGCCTGTCGCGCTGGGGACACGACTTCCGGCCCGACTACCGCTACGTGGGCCGCTTCATCCGGGAGCAGGCGGGCGACGATCCTGTGCCCGCGGTCCTGTGTCTGACCGCGACCGCCAGGCCCGAGGTCGTCAGCGACATCGCCCGGCACTTTCGGGACCGGCTCGGAATCGAACTGACCGTGTTCGACGGCGGAGCCGAGCGCACCAATCTCGTCTTCGAGGTGATGCCGACCAGGAACGGCGAGAAGTTCTCCGACATCTCCACAGGTTCTGGCTTCCTGCTTGCCGCCCGACACGAAGGGCGGCGCCATCGTCTACTGCG
This sequence comes from Thermoanaerobaculia bacterium, assembly GCA_965116145.1. Taxonomy (GTDB): domain Bacteria; phylum Acidobacteriota; class Thermoanaerobaculia; order Multivoradales; family Multivoraceae; genus Multivorans. Next base: position 3,253,505 of record OZ220482.1, on the reverse strand, counting down.
CGACACGCCGGCTGAGCGAGGACGTGGCGGAGTACCTGCATGCGCATTGCCTCCCAGGTGCTCCGGGACCAGGGCCTGGTCGATCCGCTGCCGGATCGACTGTTCCGCATCGTTCGCAGCGTCAGCTACGACGGGCGCGGCGAGGCCGATGGCGCCGCAGGCAGCCTGTCGGTCCGCAAGCCTGATACGGAGATCGCGCGGATCACGCTGCGCCGCGAGTGGGACGCGCTGGAAGAGACTGCTCGCCGCCGTCGCTTGGCTGCCGCCTGCCTGCTGGACCATCTGCTGGCCTGCCTGCCGCCCGAGAGCCGGGGAACCGATCTTCTGGCCGAGACCACGCTCGGAAAGCTCCTGCAGGCGATCAAGGACGACCTGGTCCTGATGAGCACGGTCCGCAGTCCGCAGAAGCTGCTGGACCGGTCTCTGCTGTGGCTTCACGAGCAGGAGACCATCCGGCTCAACAAGGGACTGGCGGTGTTCCGCCCGGCGATGACGATCCGGCTGAACCGCAGGAACCGGCAGCGCGGCTACTCCAACGCGGACCACAAGCCTCTGGCCCTTCACTACCAGGGCCAGGTGCTGCAGATCCACGTGATGAAGGAGTTCGCCGAGCGCGGCCTCGGCAGCATCCGCGAGGCGCTGCGCCTGGTGGCGGACTATTTCGCACTCGACGAGGAGGAGTTCCTCGCCCGCTGGCTGCCCGGACGGGATATGGAGATCGGCCGGCAGACCACGCCCGAATCCTGGCGGAAGATCGTCGAGAGCCTGGGGAACCCGGCTCAGCAGCGCATCGTCGCCGATGAGCGGAAACGGACGAACGTGCTGGTGCTCGCCGGTCCCGGTTCGGGCAAGACGCGGGTGCTCGTGCACCGCATCGCCTGGCTGATCCGTGCCAGACGCGAGAACGCCCGGGGCATCATCGCCCTGACCTACAACCGTCACGCCGCCGTCGAGATCCGCCGCCGGCTCGGCGAGCTGATCGGCGAGGACGCCCGCGGTGTGACGGTGCTCACCTGCCAGGCGCTCGCCATGCGCCTCGCGGGCGAGAGCTTCACCGGCCGGTCGGAGCGCCCGGACGATGGGGCGTTCAAGGACGTGATGCGCCGTGCGGTCGCGCTGCTGCGCGGCGAGGATCTGCTGCCGGACGAGGCGGAGGAACGCCGCGGCCGCCTGCTCGCAGGCTTCCGCTGGATTCTGGTGGACGAGTACCAGGATGTCGGCGCCGAGCAGTACGAACTGATCTCGGCCCTCGCCGGTCGGACGCTGCAGGACGAAGCGGGCAAGCTCAACCTGTTCGCGGTCGGCGACGACGACCAGAACGTCTACGCGTTCGCCGGCGCGTCGGTGGAGTACATCCGGCGCTTCGAGACCGACTATCGGGCGAAGACGGCGTATCTCACTGACAACTACCGCTCGACGGGCCACATCGTGGCGGCCGCCAACGCGGTGATCGAGCCGGCCCGGAACCGCATGAAGACCGGGCATCCCATCCACGTCGACCGGCGGCGCGAGAAGGAACCGCCGGGAGGCGCGTGGACCGACCGGGATCCGGTCGCGCGCGGGAAGGTGCAGATCCTGCCGGTCGGCCGCGATCCGATCGAGCGGCCCACGGGCGGGTCCGACTCCCGTCGGATTCGTCAGGCACGGACCGTCATGGCGGAGTTCCTTCGCCTCTCCGAGCTGGCGCCGGATTGGGACTGGTCGCGGGCGGCAGTGATTGCGCGGAAATGGAAGTACCTGTTCCCGGTCCGCGCATTCTGCGAGGCGCACGGAGTTCCGGTACAGATGGCAAACGAACAGATCCCGAGCTTCTGGCACCTGCGGGAGACCCGAGAGTTCGTCGGATGGCTGGACAGCAGGGAGCCGCAGATCGTGGACCAGACCGCCATGCGCGGCTGGCTGGATGCACGGCCCTCCGATCACTGGCACGACTTGTTGCGGCAGGCGGTAGAAGAACACGCAGTCGAGGGCGGCGTCGGCGAGACCCCGGTGGTCCGTTTCAAGGAGTGGCTGGCCGAGTGGGGGCAGGAGGTACGCCGGCGACAGCGCGGACTGCTGCTGCTGACCGCCCATCGGGCCAAGGGACTGGAGTTCGATCACGTCGCCGTGCTGGACGGCGGCTGGACGCGCTCGAGCCGCGGCGAAGATCCCGACGCACGGCGCCGGCTGTATTACGTTGCGATGACGCGGGCGCGGCAGACGCTGGTGCTGGCGCACTTCGACGGCTCCAGCGGCTTCGAGACCGAACTGGATGGGCATACCGCGACGATCCGGCGCACTGCCGCCGAGCTTCCGCCCTGCTCCGCAGAGGTGGAGTACCGCCATGTTCGCCCGACGCTCGGCGAGGTCGACCTGGGGTTTGCCGGCCGTTGCCCTGCCGGCAACGCGGTGCACGCCGCCATCGCCGCGTTGTCGGTCGGCGACCGTCTGAAGGTGCGGGTCCGGACGGACGGACGCTGGGAGCTGCTGAACCATGCGGGCCACGTCGTGGGGCGTCTCGCCAGGTCCTTCAAACCGCTTTCCGGAATGCGGCGTCGGTCGGCGAAGGTGTTCGCGGCCATCGGCTGGAGCCGTGAGGCGTCGGATCCGAAGTACCACGACGCCACGCGATGCGAGGCCTGGGAGGTCGTGGTGCCGGAGCTTGTCTTCGAGCCGGACCGCGGAGAGACTCCGTAAGGCCCGCAGCGCCTCAGCGCCGCCTCGACGGCGGGTGGAGGAAGCCGTCGCGAAGAGGAGATGGCGCAGGCGGTGGCGGCTACACTGTCCCACGTGACTGTGGTGCGGTCGGGTCGAATCGTTGCGGGTCTGGCGATCGCTCTGTTCGCTGTCCCGAGCTACGCCTGGAACGACTTCGGTCATGAGGTCGTGGCCCGGATCGCGTGGCAGGAACTTGAACCGGAGGTGCGGAGCCGCGTCCTGGCCCTGTTCCGGCAGGCGCCGGAGGATTCGTTGATGCACTGCCTGGACCTGAGCCGGGAGCCTCGCGGAGACTGCGGGCGGTTCGCGTACCGGCTCGACGATGCCGTGAACAGCGAGGACGCCGACCGCATCCTGTTCGAGCGCGCCGCCTACTGGCCCGACCTGGCGCGCGACCTGGACAGGTACAACCGGCCGACCTGGCACTACATCGGCTGGACCTGGCGCCAGGGAACAGACGGATCGGCCCGGGACACGGATCTGCCGGTCCCGGAGCCGAATGCGGTCACCCAGTTGCGCGAGCTCGCCCTCTCGGTCGCCGACGGGACCGGGCGGGCAGACAAGCGCGCTATCCATCTGGCCTGGATCTTCCACCTCGTCGGCGATGTCCACCAGCCCCTCCACGCCGCATCCCGCGTCACGGAACGGCCCGACGAACGCGAGGGAGACCGGGGCGGCAACGGCTTCGGCCTGGACGAGTGGAACCGCAACCTCCACGCCTTCTGGGACGGCGCCCTGGACGGCCGGTTCCGGGCCGATCAGCGGCAGCGCGCACTCGACGGACTGACGTCCCGGACCGGAGACCCGCCCGTTCCCGAACAGTTCTGGCGAGCCTTCGGCAAGATCCGCGACCGTGAGTTCGAAGCCCTGAAGGCCCGGACAGCCGCCGAGGCCCAGTCCCGCCATCCACTGGACGAGGCGATCCGCGCGAACCTCGGGTCCGGCGACTTCGAAGCCTGGGCGCTCGAGTCCAACCGGCTGGTCCGCAGCTCCCTGTACCCCGACAGCCTCGTCCGCGGCGAAGCGCCTCCGGCAGCCTACGCCGACATCGCCCGGGGCATCTCCCTGCGCCGTGCCGCACTTGCCGGCTACCGCCTCGCCGACCTTCTCCGCAGCCTCCTGGACGACTGAGGCGAGACGATCGCGGAGACGACGCAAAGCCGGGCGCCGAGGCGGCGCTGATAACGTCCGCGCCGTTCGACCTTCACTGCGGAGCCGGCGCCACGTCATGCCCAGCGTTCAGAACTACACGCTCTACGATGTCCTCGTCCGCAATGCGGCGGTGTTCGGCGACCGGCTGGCGCTGGTGACGGAAGACGGCAGGGAGCGGACGTTCGCGGAGCTCCGCGGCCGGGTCGATGCGCTGGCCGCGGGGCTGGACGGGCTGGGGCTTGCGGCCTCCGACCGGCTCGCGGTGCTGGCGCAGAACTCGGCGGCCTGCATCGAGCTGTACCTGGCCTGCGCCCGGCAGGGCATCGTCGTCTACCCGATCAACTGGCGGCTTCAGCCCGGCGAGATCGAAGTGCTCGTCCGGGAGCGGGCGAAGCCGCGGGCGTTCGTGGTCGGCGCGGACTTCCTGGACGCGGCGCCGGGGGGGCCGGGCGATGCGGCGATTCCCCACTGGTTCACGTTCGACGACGAACCGCCCGCCGGCTACGCCGCGCTCGATTCGCTTCGTGCCGACGCGGAGACCGCGCGGAACCTGCCGCGCCCGGACATCGACGCCGACGCACCGTTCGCGGTCATCGCAACCGCCGCGGTCGATGTCATCCCGCGCGGCGCCGTGCTCAGCCACTCGAACCTGGTCTGCGCCAACCTGCAGGAGATCGCATCGCTCGGGCTCGACGCCTCGGACCGCAACCTGGTCGCCCTGCCGCTCTTCCACATCGCCGCCCTCGGCCACCTGCTGAGCGTCTTCCACGCCGGCGGCGCCAACGTGGTCACCGAGAAGTACGACGCGGCCGCGGCGGTCGAGCTGATCGACCGCCACGCGATCACGATGATCAGCGACTTCCCGCCGGTGCTCTCCACCCTGCTCGACGCGGCCGCCGAGGCCGGCAGCCGGCTGCCCAGCCTGCGCCACGTCACCGGACTCGACGCGCCGGACACCATGCGGCGGCTCCACGAGGAGACGGACGCCACGTTCTGGACCGGCTTCGGCCAGTGCGAGACCAGCGGCTTCGTCACGATCCAGAACGCCCGCGAGCGGCTCGGCTGCGCCGGCAAGGCGGCGGAGCTGTGCACGGTCCGCCTGGTCGACGACAACGAGAGCGAGGTGGCGCCCGGCGAGGACGGCGAGATCGTCGTCCGCGGACCGCTCGTGTTCCTGGGATACGACGGCCAGCCCGAGGTCACGGCCCACACCTTCCGGAGCGGCTGGCACCACACTGGCGACATCGGCCGTTTCGACGAAGACGGCAACCTCTTCTACGTCGCCCGCAAGCCGGAGAAGGAGCTGATCAAGCCCGGCGGCGAGAACGTCTACCCCGCCGAAGTGGAAGCGGCGATCCTCGAACTCGACGCCGTGCGCGGAGTCTGCGTGTTCGGCGTCCGGGACGACCGTTGGGGCGAGGCGATCCGGGCGGTGGTCGAGGCCGATGCGAACGCCGGTCTCGACCAGGAGTCCGTCCGCGAGCACGTCGGTTCCCGCATCGCCCGCTTCAAGCGGCCGCGCGACGTCATCTTCACCAGCGCACTGCCCCGCTCGAGCACTTCCCGGGTCGACCGGGCCGCCGTCAGGGACCGCTGGGGAGACACCTGAGCTTCAGTGGCGAAGACGCCGCGGGCCGAGCTCGAGATCACCGGGATCGAGAACGCGATCCTCGATCTGCTGGTGCGTGTCGAGGATCGGCAACTCGACGAGATGGGCCTCGACAAGGGGATCATGAAGCTGGTCACGGCCGATGAGCAGGAGGCGATCCTCGATCATGTGCTGAACCGGAACGGCCAGGTGCTGCAGCCCGAGATCGAGGCCGGCGGTTCCTGCGCCAACGTGCTGCGCGCGGCTTCCCTGCTGGGTGTCGCCGCCAGCTACAGCTCGGCGGTTGCCAGCGACGATACCGGCCGGCTGTTCGAACGGGGACTCGACGCAAGCCGGGTTCGGAACCGGCTGGCGCGGATCGACGGCGTCACCGGCACGTCGGTGGTCCTGGTGACGCCCGACGGCGAGCGGACGATGAACACCCATCTGGGGGTATGCCGGCAGTACCGGCCGGAGCACGTGCCCGAGGACGACATCCGGCGGTCCCGGATCTTCTTCACGACCGGCTACATCTGGGACACGCCGAACCAGATCGACGCGATCGAGCGCGCGATCGAGGTCGCTCGCGGCGCCGGTGCCCGGCTCGCCATCGACCTCGCCGATCCGTTCGCGGTCCGCCGCTCGCGCGATCACCTCCTGCGCCACCGCGAGAACGGCTTCGACATCCTGTTCGCCAACGCCGAGGAAGCACGGATGCTGACCGGTCTCGGACCGGAGCATGCGGCCCGCGAGCTGGCGCAGACGATCGACGTGGTCGCGGTCAAGGACGGCGTCCGCGGCGCCTGGGTGCGCCGGGGCGGAGAGACCCACCACGTGCCCGCCCGCCGGGTCGACGTGGTCGACACCACCGGCGCCGGCGACTGCTTCGCCGCCGGCTTCCTGTACGGACTGTTGCGCGAACTGCCCGTCCGCACCTGCTGCGAGATCGGCATCGCGATGGCTGCCGATACGATCGGTCACCTGGGCGTCAAGCTGTCGCCGGACATCCGGGAACGGCTGGCGGCCATCGCGCAGCGTCGGACTGCGGCCGTCCACTGACAGGAGAGAGCGCATGACCCGGAACCTCACCCGCATCGACGACCTGCCCTCGGCCGGCGGCGCCCGCTGCTGCCGCCGCCCCGGTCTGGCCGGCCGGGTACGTGCCGCTGTCGCCTCCGCCGCAGCGGCTGCCGCGCTGGCGGCGCCGGCGGTCGCCGCCGCCCAGCAGACGAACCCGATCGAACCGCACCACATCGCGTCCCTGCGAAGCGTCGGAACGGTCGAGGTGTCGCCCGACGGCAGGCTCGCCGCCTACCTGCTGAGCGTGCCGCGGCGGCCGATGGACGAGGACAGCGGCGCCTCGTGGACCGAGCTGCACGTGCTCGACATGGCTGAACCCGGGTCCTCGCGGCCGTTCATTGCGGGCGCGGTCAACATCGGCCGCCCCGGGTTCCGCGGCAACGACGAGATCCTGTTCACGTCGCGCCGCGGCTCGGACGAGAAGGCTGCCCTCTACGGCATCCCGGTCGGCGGCGGCGAGAGCCGCAAGCTGGTCGAGCACGCGAACGGGGTCGGCGCCTGGGCGCTGTCGCCGGACGGCAGCCGGGTCGCCTTCCTCGCCCGCGAAGAAACGGAGAAGGAACTGAAGTCGCTCCGCAAGAAGGGGTTCAACCAGGAGATCTACGAAGAGGACCGCCCCCTCACCCGGCTGTGGATCGCCGACGTTCCGACGCTCGACGATGCCGGGAAGAACGACGACGACGACGAGCCGAGCCTGGTCGAGACGCTGGAGGGACACGTCCTGTCCGTGGTCTGGAGCCGCAACGGCGACCGTCTCGCCGCGGTCACCACGCCGACCGCCCTGATCGACGACTCCTACACGAGCAAGTCCGTCACCATCCTCGACGCGTCGGCAGAGGGCGTTCCCGTCGTGTCGTCGATGCCGGCGATCGGCAAGCTCGGCCAGGTCGGGTTCAGCCCGAACGGGGAGCGGGTTGCCGCCGTATCGGCCGCCGACGCCAACGACCCGGCCGCCGGGCGGCTGATGCTTCTGGGCGGCGCCGACAGTTTCCGCGACCTGCTGCCGGAGCTTGCGGGACACGTCGCCTCGTTCGCCTGGGAAGACGACGAGCACCTGCTGTTCGCCGCCTCCGTCGGCGTCTGGAGCACCCTCGGCAGGGTGTCCACCGACGGCACGGCGGAGACGCTGATCGAGCCGGGCGGTCCGATCGGACTCCGTTTCAGCCTTCCGCCCGGCGGCGGCGCCGCGGCGATGGTCGCGGACAGCCCCGACCATCCGCGCGAGATCTACCGCTACGACCCGGCGCAACCCCGGACGCCGCCGATGCGGATGACGAACTCGAACCCGTGGCTCGACGACATCGACCTCGCCCGCCAGGAGGTCGTCCGCCACCGCACGCCGGACGGGCTCGAACTGGAGGGTCTGCTGATCTACCCGCTCGACCACGAGGAAGGACAGCGCTACCCCCTGATCCTGTTCGTGCACGGCGGTCCGGAGAGCCATCACAGCAACGGCTGGCTGACCAGCTACTCGAACTACGCCCAGCTCGCCGCCGCCCGCGGCTTCGCCTCCTTCTACCCGAACTACCGCGGCAGCACCGGACGCGGGGTCGAGTTCTCGAAGCTCGGACAGCACGCCGCGGCCGGCCCCGAGTTCGACGACCTGGTCGCCGCGGTCGACCACCTGATCGAGATCGGCCTGGTCGACCGCGACCGGGTCGGCATCACCGGCGGCTCCTACGGCGGCTACGCGTCAGCCTGGGGCGCCACCTACTACTCGGACCGCTTCGCGGCCGCGATTCCGTTCGTCGGCATCTCGAACAACATCTCCAAGCTGGGGACGACGGACATTCCGGTGGAGATGCACCTGGTCCACCACCGCACCTGGCTCTGGGAAGACTGGGACTACTTCGAGAAGAGCAGCCCGATCTACTACGTCGAACGCAACCGCACGCCGACGCTGATCCTGCACGGCAAGGAGGATCCCCGGGTCCATCCCGGCCAGTCGCTGGAGCTCTACCGGCACCTGAAGACCCTCGGGCAGGCGCCGGTGCGGCTCGTGCTCTACCCCGGCGAGGGCCACGGCAACCGCCGCTCGGCGGCGCGGCTCGACTACATGCTCCGCAGCCTGCGCTGGATGGAGCACTACCTCAAGGGTCCCGGCGGCGCACCGCCGACGCACGAGATCGACTATGCCGCCCACCTGCCCTGGGCCGAGGACGACGGCGCCGACGCCGACGAGGCCGACGAGGACGCGGCAGCGGTGGACACGGAATCGACGGGCGAGGGCGAATGAGCCGGTCCTTCCCTGTCGCCGGGGCAGGCATCCGGGCACTCGTCGGCTGGCTGGCGCTGACCGCCGTCGGCTGTTCCGAACAAGCCGCACAGGAGCCGGCCGAACCCGCGCCGGCTGTTGCCGACGTCCCGCCGTGGAAGCCGGCGCCGCCGATACCGCCGACGCCCTGCGGGGTCGGCTGCGTCGAGGGCCAGGGCAACGCCGTCGTCAGATTCCAGATGGAGGGCGGCGACTACACCGCCAGCGCCAGCGTCGAAGGCAACCGGGGCCCGTTCATCGTCAGCTCTCCCGTCGGCATCTCGCAGACCGCGGAGGATTGGTCGGGCATCACGACCTTCTTCGTCCGGGAACCCGGCGTCCGCACCCTCAGAATCCGGGCCACCGGCGAGTGGACCCTGACCATCCTGAAGGGCAAGCAGTCGTATGTGGACGGCTGACGGCAGCGGCCGGACGGCGCCCGAGCCGCAATGAGGATCGGCGTCCTCCTGGTGCTGGCGGCGGTGTGGCTCTCGCTGTCCGGGCCGTACACGCTGCACGAGTGGCTGATCGCGGTCTTCGGCGCGGTCTCGGTGGTCTTCGTCTGGCGCCTATACCTGGCGCTCGACCGCGCGGCGGGCGCCGGCCAGGAGTCCTTCCGGCCCTCCGCCTGGCTGCGGCTGCCGCGGTTCCTGGCCGCCTTCGCGGTCCGGACCGCGGCGGCCAACCTGCACACGACGAAGCTCATCCTGGCGCCCGGCGCCGAGGTTCACCCGCGGCTTCGACGGGTACCGACCAACCAGAGGACGACGTTCGGGCGGGTGCTCTACGCGGACTTCATCACGCTCACGCCGGGGACGGTCACCCTGGACCTGCGGAACGACGAGCTGCTCGTCTACGCCCTCGACGCGGCAAGCGAGGCCGACGTGATGAGCGGTTCGATGGACCGCGACGTGCAGCGGCTGGAAGGCGGCTCGGACTGATGCCGATGTACGCGGCAGGGATGGCGGCGATCCTGGTGACGATGGCGCTGGCGCTTGCCCGCGCCGCGATCGGCCCCACCGTGTTCGACCGCATCCTGGCGGTCAACATGTTCGGGACGAAGACGGTGCTGCTGATCGCGGTCGCCGGCTTCCTGACCGGACGGCCCGAGTGGCTCGACCTGGCGCTGGTCTACACCCTGGTCAATTTCACCGGCACCCTGGCCGTCCTTCGCTTCGCCCGCTTCGGCAACCTCGCCCGCGACGACCGGAAGCGCAACCGTTGAACGGCGCGCTGGACATCGCGACCGCAGTCCTGCTGGCAGCCGGCGGCTTCTTCTGCGTCGTCGGCGGCATCGGCCTGCACCGCTTCCGGGAGTTCTACCAGCGCACCCATGCGGCGAGCGTCACGGACACCGCAGGCGCCGGGCTGATGCTGGTCGGCCTGATGCTGCAGGGCGGGCTGTCCATGGTCACGCTGAAGCTGGTTCTGGTGCTTGCCTTCCTGCTGTTCAGCAGCCCGGCGATCGCGCACGCGCTGGTCAAGGCCGCTCACGGCTACGGGCTGGCGCTCGAGCTGGACATCGAGGATGAGCCCGGAGGGGACCGCGATGCCGCCGGTTGAGCTTCTCCTCCTGGTGCTGCTGCTCGCCACCGCGATCGTCCTGGCACGGCTCAAGGACCTGTTCGCTGCCGCCATGCTGACCGGGATCGCGAGCCTGCTGGCGGCGGGGCTGTTCGTCCTGATGGACGCCGTGGACGTCGCCTTCACCGAGGCCGCGGTCGGCGCCGGGGTCAGCACCGTGCTCTTCGTCGGCGCGCTCAGCCTGACCTCGCAGCGCGAGAAGCAGCAGAAACGGTCCCAGGTCCTGCCGCTCGCGATCGTCGCGGCGACCGGGGCGGCGCTGATCTACGGCACCTGGGACATGCCGGCATACGGCGATCCGGAGGCGGTCATCCACCACTACCTGGCGCCGGAGCTGATCGCGGAGACCGAAAGATCGATCCACATCCCGAACATCGTCACCGCGATCCTGGGCAGCTTCCGGGGCCACGACACGCTGGGCGAGGTGGTCGTCGTCTTCACCGCCGGTGTCGGCGTCGCGCTGCTGCTGGGCGGACTCGGAATGCGGCGGCGGCGCGATGCGGGCGGCGGCCGGGTCGAGGAGGAATCGTGAAGCCGCCGTCGAAGGTCCGCGAGATGCCGATCCTCCGGGTCGTCGCCCGGGCGCTGACGCCGGTCATCCTCCTGTTCGGCCTCTACGTGCAGTTCCACGGCGACTTCGGCCCCGGCGGCGGCTTCCAGGCCGGTGTCATCTTCGCCGCAGGTCTCATCATCTTCGCCCTGATCTTCGGTGCGGACGCGCTGCGGCAGGTGGTGCCTGCGCTGCTTGCCGAACGCCTGATGGCGGCCGGCGTGCTGCTCTTCGGCGGGGTCGGCGTGGCGGCGATGCTCCTGGGCGGGGAGTTCCTGAACTACTCGGCGCTCGATCCGCTGACGACGGGCCACTACGGGCAGCATCTCGGCATCATCGTCATCGAGCTGGGAATCGGCATCGCCGTTGCGTCGACCATGCTGCGGATCTTCTACGCCTTCGTCGGACGCCGACCGGACGAGGGCGGCGGCAACGAAGCGACGGCCCCGGAAGGCGGGGCGCCGTGAGCCTGCCGCAGGCGCTCTCCGGGCTCTGGGCCTACTGGCTGATCATCGCGCTGATGATGGTCGGGCTCTACATCGTCGTCGCCCGCGACAACCTGATCAAGAAGGTGATGGGCCTGAACATCTTCCAGGCGGCGGCGATTCTCTTCTACGTGTCGATGGCGAAGGTGGCGGGCGGCACGGCGCCGATCGTCCCCCACGACCCGGGGCGCGCGGGAGGCCATGGCGGCCACGAGGTCGTCTACGCCAATCCGCTTCCCCACGTGCTGATGCTGACCGCGATCGTCGTCGGCGTCGCCACCACCGCCCTGGCGCTGGCGCTGGCCGTCCGCATCCACGACGAGTACGGAACCGCCGAGGAGGACGAGGCGGTGACGTACGACATGGCGCGCGGCTGAGGCCGCCGGCGATCGACGAGATGCAGCCGTGATCGAGAAGATCGTCGTCCTCGAGGTCGTCCTGCCGCTGCTCGCGGCGCCGGTATGCGTGCTCCTGCGCCATCCCCGCTTCTGCCGTCTGTGGAGCCTGGGCGTCGCCGCCGCCTGCGCCGGGATCGCGATCGCCCTGCTGATCGAGGTCCAGGGCGGCGGCGTGATCTCCTATCGGCTCGGCGGCTGGCCGCCGCCGCTGGGGATCGAGTACCGGGTCTCGACCGTCAACGCCTACCTGCTCGCCCTGGTCACCGTCATGGCGCTGGTGGTCCTGAGCTTCGACTCCCGGGGCGGGCCGCCGCGCGTGCCGGAGCCGCGCCGGCACCTCTACTACGCGGTGTTCCTGCTCTGCATCGCCGGCCTGCTCGGCATCGCGATCACCGGCGACGCCTTCAACACCTTCGTCTTCCTCGAGATCTCGTCGCTTTCGTCCTACATCCTGGTCAGCCTGGGCGGTCACCGGCGAGCTCTGATGTCGGCCTTCTACTACCTGGTGATGGGGACGATCGGCGGCGTCTTCTTCATGCTGGGAGTCGGCCTGCTCTACCAGGAGACGGGCACGCTGAACCTGCGCGACATCGCGGAACGCCTCGACCCCGCGCTGGAAGCCCGAGGCACGGTGCTGGCGCTGGCGCTGCTGGTGATCGGCATCTCGATCAAGCTGGCGGTCTTCCCCCTGCACCACTGGCTGCCCAACGCCTATTCGTTCGCGCCGCCCAAGGTCAGCGCCTTCCTGGCCGCGACCGCGACCAAGGTCTCCTTCTACCTGCTGGCGATGATCCTGTTCACGGTCTTCGGCGCGCCCTTCGTGTTCGAGGAACTGCGGCTTCACGTGCTGCTGCTGCCGCTGTCGATCCTCGCCATGTTCCTTGCCTCCGGCGCCGCGATCTTCCAGACCGACCTGCGGCGGCTGCTCGCCTACTCGAGTGTCGCCCAGGTCGGCTACATGACCCTCGGGCTGTCGACCGCGAACGTCACCGGCCTGGGCGGCGGCCTGGTCCACCTGTTCAACCACGCGGTGATGAAGGGCGGGCTGTTCCTGGTCGTCGCCTGCCTGCTCCACCGGGTCGGATCGGTCCACATCGACGCGCTCGCCGGCGTCGGCCGGCGCATGCCGTTCACCGCGGCCGCGCTGGTCATCGGCGGCCTGAGCCTGATCGGCGTTCCGGGAACGGTCGGGTTCGTCAGCAAGTGGTACCTGGTGTCCGGTGTGCTGGAGCGCGGCTGGACGGCGGCGGCGGTGCTCATCCTGCTGAGCTCGCTGCTGGCGCTGGTCTACGTCGGCAGGGTGATCGAGGTCGTCTGCTTCCGCAAGCCGGCCGCGGACCATCCGATCGACCACGTGCGCGAAGCGCCGCCGGGCATGCTGGCGCCGACCTGGGCGCTGGCGGCGGCCGCCGTCGTCTTCGGGCTGACGACGGACTGGACCTGGGGTGTCGCCCGCGAGGCCGCGGAACTCCTTCTCGCCGGCGGCATCTGAGGCGGGGATGAGCTCCGGGACAACGATCTTCGCCGCCCTTCTGCTGCCGGTCCTGGCGGCAGCGTCCTGCCTGTTCTTCGGCGCCGGCCTGGAGCGGCCCAACCTGCGGGATCTCGCCACGCCGCTGATCGGCGCCGCCACCTTCGCCGCGGTGTGGCGGCTGGGCGCGGAGGTCCTCGCCGGCGGCAGACCGGAGCTCGTCCTGTTCGAAGTGCTGCCCGGCGTGGAACTGGCGTTTCGGGTGGAACCGCTCGGGCTGCTCTACGGCCTGGTCGCGAGCGGCCTGTGGATCGCGACCTCGATCTACGCCGTCGGCTACATGCGCGGTCACCACGAGCAGCACCAGACCCGCTTCTTCACCTTCTTCGCCCTCTCGATCTTCGCCGCGCTGGGCATCGCCTTCGCCAGCAACCTGTTCACGCTGTTCCTGTTCTACGAGGCGCTGACGCTCCTCACCTATCCGCTGGTCACCCACCACGGCACCGACGAGGCGCGGCGTGCGGGACGCGTCTACCTCGGCATCCTGCTGTTCACGTCGATCTCCTTCCTGCTGTTCGCCATCCTGTTCACCTGGCGGCTGACCGGCACGCTCGAGTTCACCGCCGGCGGCATCCTGGGCGCCGAGACGAGCTCCGGCACGGTGACCGTGCTGCTGCTGCTCTACGCCTTCGGCGCCGGCAAGGCGGCGCTCATGCCCTTCCACCGCTGGCTGCCGAACGCGATGGTGGCGCCCACTCCGGTCAGCGCCCTGCTGCACGCGGTGGCGGTGGTCAAGGCCGGGGTGTTCGCCATCCTCAAGATCGTGGTCTACGTCTTCGGCCTCGACCTGCTGCGCGGCGGCAACGGGTCGCTCGCGCTGATGACGATCGCGTCGTTCACGATGCTGACAGCGGCCGTCATCGCGATCCGCCAGGACAACCTGAAGGCGCGGCTCGCCTACTCCACGATCAGCCAGCTCGCCTACATCGTCCTCGGCGCGGCGATGGCGACCGCCGGCGGCGTGCTGGGCGGAGGCCTGCAGATCGCCATGCACGCAGCGGGCAAGATCACCCTCTTCTTCTGCGCCGGCGCCATCCTGGTCGCCGCCCACAAGACGAAGGTCAGCGAACTCGACGGCCTCGGCCGCATCATGCCCTGGACCTTCGGCGCCTTCTTCGTCGCCTCGCTCTCGATCATCGGCGTCCCGCCGCTCGGCGGGTCATGGGCCAAGTGGTACCTGATGGTCGGCGCGCTCGAGACCGGCTTCGCATGGCAGGCCGCGTTTCTGGGCGTGCTGATGACGAGTTCCCTGCTCGCCGTCTTCTACCTGATGCCGATCGTGGTCCGGGGCTTTTTCGCGCCGGCAGGAGGAGCCGGGGCTGGCGCCAGCGGAGGCGGCGGCCGCAAGGCGATCGCCGAGGCGCCCCTGCTCTGCGTCGCGCCCCTGGTGCTCACCGCTGTCCTGTGCCTGGTGCTGTTCTTCGCCGCTGGCGACCTCGCGGCGCTGCTGCGCTTCTGAGCGCTTCCGACCGGGTCGTCAGCGGGACGACACCCAACGGCCATGGCGGAGCCGCTCCTCGGCCGGCACGAGCCCCAGCCAGCGCAGGAGGCGGCGGCGGTCGGCAAACCGCGAGACCTCCGCGAGCCGCACCTCCACCGGCAGGAAGGCGGGCGCTGGCGCTGACGAGGAAACGGACGCCCCGGGCCGCACCACGGTGCCGTGCTCAGCCGCGACGCGCAGCAGCAGCCTGCGCTCCAGCCGCCTGAATTCGGACTCGAGTTGATGCTCGACGCGCAGGGCGGCGCCGCAGGAGGCGGCCGCCGCACGCCGCAGCGGCTCGTACCGGGGTCGGACGTAGAAGTCGTAGCTGCTCGCGGACAGGCCCCGGAGCCGGCTGATCTCCCCGGCAGCCGGCGCCATCTTCACTCCGGGCGTCGACGCCTTCCACTGTTCGTAGCTGATCGGCCGCGGCGCGCCGTCCGCCGGATCCGGCGCCGGCTCGTGGAGCGCCATCGCGACCACGATCCAGCCGCCTGCGGCCAAGGCTCTCTCCAGATCGAGCGCCGCCCTTTCGCCGTCGCGGTCGACCGCCGGGAAGCCGTCGCTCAGCCAGAACAGGAAGCAGGGCGGGGCGGGGCAACGGGCTGCCGCGGCGGCGAGAAGACGGTCCGCCGACTGCCGCACGACATCGCGGTAGGACAGAAGGCCCGCCGGTCGGTTCTCCGGCACGAAGTACGCATCCCGGCCGAGCCCTTCGCCGGCAACGGAGAGCAGCGCCGCCTCGACGGTGCTCGGCTCTCCGGTTGCGGCAAGCCGCTGCACTGCGCCGTCGGCGCTGCCGTCGTCCACCGCGATCTCGACCGGTCCCAGCGCCGTCAACCGCCGCGACTGCCGCGCCAGCGCCTCGACGCCCAGACGAACCGTCCCGGGGGTTGCCAGCACCGCGTCGACATGGACGAGCACCGGCCGTGGATGCGCCTTCAGGTCGAGGGCCGACAGTCCGGTCACCCGGCGGCGGCGGCCGTCCACTGCCGCCACGAAGTCGCCCGGCTCGAAGTCCGACGGCTTCACCCTTCCCAGCCGCGGCAGCTCGACGACGATCGACACCTCCGCCACCTCGACGGCGTCGGTGAAGGTGCGGTCCGCGGGCGGCTGCGCCGACAGGACGCCCGCCGCGGCAACAGAGAGCACGATGGCCGCAGCTCTGGCAGTCCGTGGCAGAAGTCGCGTGTCGCACCGAGAGCGGTCAGGCGCCCGTCCGGCAAGGCGCGATGAGGGAGCATGTCGGGTATATGTGACCGAAGAGCAACGCAGCCGGACGGGATGCATGGCCGATCGAATGCAACGTGACTTCTGCCACGGGCTGCTAGCAGTCACGGCTCCCGAGGCTATAGCTATAGTGCCGACGGTGAGCGGCCGTGGCAGCCGGCGCATCTTCGGGCCCGGCGCCGGGTCCGGCAGCCCGGAGGCGTCGGCCGCCGATCGGGATCGACATGAGCAAGGAGGGAGGAGGAACACCGGCATGGCGCACCACCCCACGCGACGCGCGTTCCTGGGCGCGCTGGGAGCGGCCGGCGGCGCGGCGGCGGCCTGCGATTCCGGCACTTCCGCCCGGTCGGCCGAGTCCCCGTTGACGCACGAGCCGATTCCCCTCGATCCGCCGCTCGCGGTGGAGGACGTGCCGACACCGGCGCTGCTGGTCGATGTCGCCCGGATGGAGCTGAACCTGGCGAAGATGGCGGCCCACGCCGAGGAGCAGGGCATCTCGCTGCGCCCCCACACGAAGACCCACAAGTGCCCCTTGCTGGCGAAGCGCCAGATGGAAATGGGTGCGGTCGGCGTCTGCTGCGCCAAGGTCGGCGAGGCAGAAGTCATGGTCGAGGCAGGCATCGGCGAGGTCCTCATCACGTCGCCGGTCGTCACCGACGACAAGATCCGGCGCGTCGTCGCCCTCTCGAAGCGGAGCCCCGAGGTCACCCTGGTGGTCGATCACGCGGCCGCCGCCGAGCGGTTGCACCGGGCGGCCGAGGCCGGCGGCGTGACCCAGCGCGTACTGGTCGACCTCGACGTGGGCACCCGGCGCACCGGCATCGCGACCGGCCAACCGGCGCTGGAACTGGCACGGACGATCGATCGCCTGCCGAAGCTCGATCTGCGCGGTCTTCAGGCGTACGCCGGCCACCTGATGCATGTTCACGGCCACGCGGAGCGGCGGGCCCGGTCGCTCGAGGCGCTCGCCGCCGCGGTCGAGACGAGACGGCTGATCGAGGCGGACGGCATCGCGGTCAGCGTGCTGAGCGGCGGCGGCACGGGCACCTGGGACATCGACCCGGAGATCGACGGGATGACCGACCTGCAGGTCGGCTCCTACCTGTTCATGGACGAGCAGTACCGGCGGATCGGCAGCCGCGGCGGCGAGGTCTTCGACGACTTCGAGACGTCGCTCTTCGTTCAGGTCACCGCGATCAGCCAGCCGGTGCCGGAGATGATCACGACCGACGGCGGCTACAAGGCGTTCGCCTCGGACGCCGACCGGCCCCGGCTCGCCGACATCGGCGGCGTTGTCTACGGCTGGGGCGGCGACGAACACGGCATGCTCCGGATCGCGGACGCGGCCAGACCCGTGCAGCTCGGCGACCGGCTCCGCTGCATCACGCCCCACTGCGACCCCACGGTCAACCTCTACGACGTGTACTACCCGGTGCGGGAGGGCCGAGTGGAAGAACTGTGGCCGATCAGCGCCCGCGGGAAGTCCCAGTAGCCGCCGCGGCAGGCGTCGTCCGCAGGCCCGTCACGGGTACCATCCCGCCCCGATGAACGGTGCGGTCCAGGAGATGATCGACCTGCTGCAGATGGAGCAGATCGAGGAGAACCTGTTCCGGGCGCAGAACGGGCCGGGCAGCCACGTTCGGCGGCCAGGTGCTCGGCCAGGCCATCGTCGCAGGAATGCCTGATCCGGCTGCGGGAACGGGAACACAGCGTCGCGGGCTGAGTTCTCTCACGACGCCCTGGATCCGGACGGCGCGCTGAGAGCAGACCCCGAGGGGCAGCGGCGCCGAACCCGGCTGCCGGAGAGACGGCCAATCTTCCGCGGCAGCCCGCCAGGGAACCGCCGCGCACGTCTGCCCGGGCGCTATGCTCGCCTCGGCTCGGCCACGCCGGGTGCTTCATCGTGCAACAGGTCGTCCACGCTCTCAAGGAGTTCGCCAATGCCGCTCGTCGGGACCGGCAAGCCAACCCCCTGACCGCCGATGGTTCCGGGCTGGAACCGCTCCTGGCGCCCCGATTCCAGGCGCTGGTCGAGTCCGTGCTGGCCACGGTGTCCGGAACGCCGCCACGGGTTCTTCCCGAGTACCGTCGACCCGGGGTCGGCCGCCCCGACCTCGCCTTCGTCCACGCAGGCAGCCCGGCGCGCGCCTTCATCGAACTGAAGGAGCCGATGCTCGGGCTGGAGCCCAGGAAATTCACCGGACACAACAAGGAGCAGTTCGCCCGGTTCTCCAGTCTTCCGCTCTGGGCCCTCTGCAATTTCGAGCGGATTCAGCTCTACCGGCGCGACGAGCTGGAGGCCGAGGCTCTCGTGGCCCCCGCAACCGTGCTCGATCCCGGCACGCCCGACCGCCGAGCGAACCGGATCATCCGCAATCACGACAGCGGGGGATTCCGGGCAATCCTCCAGAAGCTGGCGAGCGCGAAACCGCCTGTGGCCGAGACTCCGGCGGACGCCGCCGCGAACCTCGCCCACGCGGCGCGTCTGGTCAGGGAGGTCGTGTCCGACCACTGTCGAAGCGGCGCCGTGGATCCGGTTGTCGCCGATCTCAGAGTGGACTTCATCGAAACCCTGTTCGCCCGAGCCGAAGCCGGAGGCTACGACCCGACCGACGAGAATTCCCTCTTCGCCAACGCCTTCGCGCAGACTCTCGTGTTCGGTCTGCTCCTCGCTCGCGACAGCAGCGGCAAGGAAGTCGGCGCCAACGCTCACGAGCTGCTGCCGGACGCCAACTTCCCTCTGCTTCGCGGCACGCTTCGCGCCCTGACCATGGAGGAGGTGCGTCGAATGCTGGGGACTGCGTTCGACGTGGCGACCGACGCGGTGAACTCGGTGGATCCGGATCTGCTCCTGCCCACCAGGCGCCGCGACCCCCTGCTCTATCTCTACGAGGACTTCCTGAAGGTCTTCGATCCGGACGCAGTGAAGCGCTACGGCGTCTACTACACGCCCCCGGATGTGGTCCGGCTGATGGTTGCCGAAGTCGACCGCATTCTGCAGGGATCCCTCCAGACGAAGGGCCTGCTCGACCCGGACGTGAACATCCTGGATCCGGCCTGCGGCACGGGCACGTTCCTCCTTGCTGCCACATCGCTCGCCGCCGAACGAGCCGGCGCCGAGTACGGAACCGCTGCCGTCGCGGCCGAAGTCACCGCCTTCGCCCAGAGAGTTCACGCGTTCGAACTCCTGGTCGGGCCCTACACGGTGGCCCACTACCGGATGCAGAGGGAGATCTCCCGTCGCGGCGGCCAGGGCGACCACCTGCCGATCTTCCTCACCGACGCGCTGGCGCCGGCCGCTTCAGAGGCAGGCGTCGAGGCGCACCTGGCATTCCTCAGTGCACCGATTGTCGCTGAGCGCGAGGCCGCCGACCAGGTCAAGACCGACAAGCCGATCCTCGTCGTCATGGGGAACCCCCCGTACAAGCGTCTGAGAGCCAGGGAGGTCACCCGGCTGGTCGGTCCGTTCATGGATCGTCTCTGGGACGATCTCAAGCAGCCGGTGAAGGAAGCGGGGCTCGGGCTCTCGCTGAACGCTTTCCCCGACCTGTACGTCGCCTTCTACCGGTGGGCGCTCTGGCGACTGTTCGAGGCCGAGGGCGCCTCGGGACGCGGAATTCTCGCCTTCATCACGAATCGGAAGTTCCTGGTCGGCTCCGCCTTCGGCGGTCTGCGCAGGATGCTGCGCCGCCGGTTCGATCGCGTACGGATCATCGACTTCCGCGGCGACAACCGCACGTCTCGTCCTGCGACCGTGCCAAGTGACGAGAACATCTTCGACATAGGAGTGGGCGTCTGCGTCCTGCTCGCCGAGACCGGGGGTGATCGGGATGCAGACGGTGAAGCCATCGTCGAGTACGCCGACGTCTGGCGGCAGGACACCTTCAGCCGCCCGGACAAGCTCCGACTGGCCCGTCTCGCCTGCGATGACCCGAAGCTCCTGGCGTTTGCCAGGACTGCCGGGCGGGACATGGAGCCTCTGACTCCGTCCGGCTTCGGTTGCGTCGACTGGCCTTCCCTGGACGATCTGTTCACTCACCGATCCAACGGTGTCGTGACGTACCGAGACGACTTCTCCTACGATGTTCGGAGAGAGTCCTTGCTGGAGCGAGTCGAGGAGTGGCTGAAGCGTCCACTGTCAGCGGAAGCGCGAGAACTGTTCAAGGAAACGCGTGACCGGAAAGCGGGATCGGCACATCAGACTTCGTTCGACGAGGAGGCCGCCAGTCTCGTCGCCTACCGACCCCTCGACCGTCGCTTCCTCTACAACCGAAGGGAGTTCGTGGACTTCCCCAAGATGGACGCGCTTCAGACGCCGTGGGGAACGGACAACGTGGCCCTTCATGCGCTGAACGACGGTACCGGCCGGGGACCGGCCGTCTGGTGTCACGGGAACCTGCCGGACCAGCACGCCTTCAACGGTCGAGGCGGATGGGTCTTTCCGCTCTTCGATCGCGCCGGAAGCGGAGAAAGGCGTTCCATGCTCAACGGCACAGCCGCCAGTCTTTTCGACACCTATGGCGTCGACCTGTCGCCCCTGAACGTCTTCGATGCGATCCTGGCCCTGTGTTCGGCGACGAGCTACACGGTCCGCTTCGCCTACGACCTGGAGAGCGCCTTCCCGCATGTGCCCTTTCCCTGCGACAAGGACGTGCTTCTGGCGGCCGTGGACCTGGGCAGCCGCATCCGAGAGCTGGAGACGTTCGGTTCGGCCCCGGCGAGCGACTTCTGCCGGGGGCGCCTCGAAGGGAATCCCGCCCCGACGCTGGCCGTGCCGCCGCGCAGCCGCGCCTTCACCCGCGACGAGGGAGCTGACCGGGCGAGTGGGCATGTCGCTCTCGTCGAAGA
The DNA here is from genome assembly GCA_965116145.1 of Thermoanaerobaculia bacterium. GTDB lineage: Bacteria > Acidobacteriota > Thermoanaerobaculia > Multivoradales > Multivoraceae > Multivorans. The sequence continues at coordinate 3,232,628 of OZ220482.1, read as the reverse complement.
CCGGTCATTCGTCATCTCGGACGTCTCGGAGTCTGCCTGGAACTTCAGCGTGAGCGGCTACCCGGTGCTCCATCGCTGGCTCAAGGCACGCAACGGCCAGCCAGTCGACGCGGCGCTCCAGCGCGATACTCTGGACGTCGTGGCCCGGATCGAGGAACTCCTGCACCGCTTCCGCGACGCAGACCGGCTGCTGGATCAGGCAGTCGCGGCAACGCTGAGCCGAAACCAACTGGACGGAGCACGCTGATGGCGCCACCGAGGGCTCGGCAACAATCCCTGTTCCCGGAGAGCTCCGACCTGGAGATGCTGGCCAGGTCGAGGCCGGAGAGAGTCCGTCGCCGGCTGAACGACGTTCTCCGGCTGCTCCGGGAGGCCGAGACGTTTCCGTGGGCGCCAAATGAGCTGCGCTCCTGGCGCTTCGTCTTCCCCCAGATGACGAACTGGCTTCCGGACGATGAAGCCGAGGATCTCAAGCGTGCGTTCTGGCAGGAGATCGAGCGGTGGGGAGACGAAGCGCGCGATACGGACGAGAGCTCTGGAGCTGAAGCCGGGAAGCGGTTCCTGCCCTAGCAGTCCGTGGCAGAAGTAGCGCTGCATTCGATCGGTGCGACACGCACTTCTGCCACGGACTGCCAGGACTCATCCGTAGAGTCGAGCGGTGTTTGCCCTGACGGCGGCGGCCACTTCCGATGGCGGCAGGCGCTTGATCTCCGCGATGGCTCGGAGCGCGATGACCGCGTTGGCCGGTTCGTTGCGCTGGTGCGCTGCCGGTCCCAGCACGGGACTGTCGGTTTCCAGCAGGAGGCAGGACAGCGGCAGGCGCCGGATGAGCTTCTGCTTCTGCGGCGAGCGCACGACGGACGGCGGCACGGAGAAGAAGAAGCCCTCGTCGACGGCCGGTTCGGCCCGCGCGGCGCGGCCGTCGAAGGCGTGAAGCTGCACCCTGGCCGCGCCGCGTTCCCGCAGCAGGTCGATCGCGTGGCGGCCGGCAGAGCGCGAGTGGACGTTGAGCGGCAGGCCGAGCTCGACGGAGAGGTCGATGAACAGGGCGAAGATCTCCCGCTGGAGTGCGCGGCCACGCTCGTCGCTCACCTTCCAGCGGTCGAGGCCGACTTCCCCGATTGCCGCCAGCCGGGGACGTTCCCGGCGGATCAGGTCGGCGACCCGTTCCGCTTCCACCGGATCGAGGCGGGTCGGATACAGGCCGGCCGCGGGCCGGACGGCGCCGGGGTAGTGCTCGGCCAGTTCCAGATTCCGCTCCGCGTCCGCAAGCGTCTCGCCGACCGCGACGACGGATTCGACGCCGGCGCCGCGGGCGCGCCCGAGCACCTCGTCGAGGTCACCGGTGAACGAGTCGTCGCACAAGTGGGCATGACAGTCCGTCAGGCCCGGAAACTCCCCGGATGCGCCCATCAGCCGGACGGTTCCCCGACGCGGTCGCCCGTCCCCAGGCGCTCTTCCAGCTCCTCGACCGTCCTTGGCCAGTCGCTCCGGAGCAGCCGCGACAGGGCGCGGTCGGCGAGCAGCCGGCCGCCGGTCTGACAGCGCGCGCAGTAGTTGCACTCGTTCTCGGCCCAGACGATCCGCTGCACCGGCGCCCCGCAGTCCGGACACGGCTTTCGGTAGCGGCCGTGAACCGCCATGCCGTCGTGGAAGGCGGTCACCCGGGTCGGGAACCGTCCCCCCGCCTCGACACGCAGCCGCTCGGTCCATTCGGTCAGAACATCGACTGCAGCCTGGTGCAGGCGGCCGACCTGCTCCTCGCTCAGCCGGGTCGTCCAGCGCATCGGCGACAGACCCGCACGGTGCAGGATCTCGTCCGAATACGCGTTGCCGATGCCGCTGAACAGCCGCGGATCGACGAGCGCCCGCTTCAGCGTGTGATTCTCCGCCTGCAGCCGGGCCCGGAACGCCTCGAGGCCGGCGCTCGGCACCTCCAGACCGCCGCGGTCCAGCGCGGCCAGCCGGTCCTCGCCCGCCAGCACGTGCATCGCCGCCCGGCGCTTGCTGCCGGCCTCGGTCAGCAACAGGGCGCCGTAGCCGAAGTCGAACGCCGCCAGACCCACGCGGCCGGGAACCTTCGCCGACGGGCCGCCCCAGCGGAATCGGCCGGCGATCATCAGGTGGATGGCGAGAAACAGGTCTCCGTCCAGGCCCAGCACGAGCCGCTTGCCGAGCCGGCGCACGGAGACGACGACACGGCCCTCCGCCTCGGACAGCGACGGCCGCACGGTACGGAGCAGGAACGGGCTCCGCACGCGGACACGGACGAGCTCGCGGCCGACCACCCGCTGCTCGATCGCCTCGCGGTAGACCTCGAGATCCGGCAGTTCCGGCATCGCCGCGGCGGACAGCTACGGGCTTGCGCCCTGGAACGCAGCGCAGCAGGTTCTTCGGCGCAAGCTCCTGGCAAGGCGGGGCCTGAAACCGGACACGGGGTCAGCGGCGGGTCTGGCGGCCATGGTCGACGGCCGCGCCGGGGTCGGGCGCACCGGCTACCGCCCGCCGCAGCGCTCGGCACTCGACGAGCAGGTCGCGGGCCGCGGCAAGGACCACGGCCGCACCGGTGTCGTCGGCCCTCGCCTCGGCCGCCGGCGGCGCGGCTTGCGCCCTTCGGGCCGCCTCGTCGTCGGGATCGCCCAGGCCGGCGTCACGGCTACGGCGCAGCGAGTCCAGCAACAGGTCGCGCACCTCTTCCGCGTTGGCGAGCCCCTGCAGCAGACCGCGGCTGAGGCTGTCCTCGTCGTCGTCCGATCCGCCGCCGGAAGCGGTCCGGATCTCCAGATCGGCGATGCCGAACAGGCGTTGCAGGGGGCCTCGCTTGACTGCCATGTTCTGGATGTTCGCGACGGTCATCGTCTGCTCGCGCAGGCTGAAGATGCCGTAGCGGATGCGCAGTGCCCGATCGCTAACCATGTACCAGCGCATCTCGTAGCCCAGACGCAGCACGGCGAAGGACCCGATCAACTGGACCAGGAACACGACGACCAGAAGCGGCCCGGCGGCCTGCGCGAACCGGCTCCAGGGCCCGAACTCGAGGAACTCGAAGAAACCGAAGGCCGACACGATCAGGCCGATCAGCGCGCCGGCCTGGCTCAGTCCCCAGGTGAGCAGCCTGTAGCCGAAGAACCGGGGCGACGCCCGGAACACGCGCAGCGAGTCCGGTGACCCCGGAGGCGGCTCGGGCTGCTCGTCGACCTGGAACAGGGACAGCAGCAGTCGCTTCAGCCCGGATGGCGCCGGACCGGCGCCCTGCCTCCCGGCGTCGACCCGAACGTCGGTCACGCCGGGTCCCGTTGCTCGATGGCGGCACGGATCGCGGCAATCTCACCGGCAACCTCCCGCAGAGTCGAGACCAGCGCCGCCGTATCGCCGTCGGCCGAAGGCGCGGCGGCCACCGGCGGGCGGTCGGAAGTCGGCGCGCCGGACCCGGCGCCCCGCATCCGGCCATACATGAAGTTGCGCACCGCGGACAGCTCCAGCAGTCCCTCGATCTTCATTTCGGCCTTCGCTGAACCGCTCGCCGTCTGCACCAGCAGACGCGACAGCCCCAGCCAGCGTTCCACCGCGTTGCTGCGCAGGTGGATGTCCTGGATGCGGCTGTAGGTGAGGCTGATCTCGCGTTTGAACAGGGCGCCCCAGCTCATCGTCACCCCCTCGTCGTCGAAGCGGTAGCGCAGGGTGCGGTAGCGGAGGTACAGGAACCCGAAGACGACCGGGAACGCCGGACCGGTGACCAGGGAGAACAGCAGGTAGTAGCGCAGCAACCGGGGATGCGGCCGGCGGAGCGCCCGCACCCGGTCGTCGGCACTCCCGGCGCCGCTCATCCGGCGAGCACCTCCTCGATCCGGTCGAGCGCCCAGTCGAGTTCCTCCCGCTCGATGACAAGCGGCGGCGCGAACCGGATCACGTGGTCGTGGGTCTCCTTGCACAGCAGGCCGCGCCTGGCCAGTTCCTCGCAGTACTGCCGGGCGCCGCCAGCGGACTCGACCAGCTCGATGCCGATCCACAGGCCGCGGCCCCGGACTTCGCGAACCAGCGGCGAACGAATGCCCTGCAGCCGGCGCAGCGCAACCTCGCCCAGGCGGGCCGAGTTCTCGACCAGGCCTTCGTCCTGCAGCACCGCCAGGGCCGCGCGCGCGACCGCTGCCGCCACCGGATTGCCGCCGTAGGTGGAACCGTGGTCACCCGGCTCGAACACGTCCATGATCCCGGCGTCCGCCAGCACCACGGACACCGGATACAGACCACCGGAGAGCGCCTTGCCGAGCAGCATGACATCCGGCCGGATGCCCTCGAACTCGTGAGCGAACATCCGGCCCGTCCGCCCCAGACCGGACTGGATCTCGTCGACGATCAGAAGCGCGTTCCGGTCGCTGCACACCTCGCGCAACTCGGCCAGGAAACCGTCCGGGGGCACGACGATGCCGCCTTCGCCCTGGATCGGTTCGACCAGGACCGCGGCGGTGTCCGGCCCTGTCGCCGCCCGCACCGCCGACGCGTCGCCGAACGGCAGCAGCTCGAAGCCGGGCGTGAACGGGCCGAATCCCTCGCGGTACTGGACCTCGCTCGAGAAGCCGACGATCGTGGTCGTGCGGCCGTGGAAGTTGTTGGCGAATGCCAGTATCTCCGCCCGGCCCGGCGCGGTCCCCTTGCGTGTGTAGGCCCACTTGCGCGCCAGCTTGATCGCGGTCTCCACCGCTTCGGCGCCGGTATTCATCGGCAGCGCCCGCTCGAAACCGGTCAGCTCGCAGATGTCGCGGAAGAAGGCGCCCAGCTCCGCACTCCGGAACGCGCGTGACGTGACCGCAACCTTCCGGCTCTGCTCGACCAGCGCCGAGACGATCCGCGGATGGCAGTGCCCCTGATTGACGGCGGAGTACGCCGCGAGGCAGTCGAGGTAGCGCCGGCCGTCGAGGTCCCACACCCAGACGCCCTCGGCGCGCTCGATCACGATGTCAAGGGGCGCGTAGTTCCGCGCGCCGTATCGATCTTCGAGTTCCGTCGGCTTCATGGCAGCTCCGAGCGCCGGCGCCCGCAACTCAGGGCGAACGACCGCCGCAGGCGATCCGCTGGACGATCAGAAGTCGAACGCGACGCCCGCGGTGACGTACAACGGGCTACGACCCAGGGAAAGTTCCGGTGCGTCCACACCGTCGGCTCCCATCATCGTCGCCGCGCCGGCTTCCATCGTCGACTCGACCCACATCGCTCTGAGGTAGGCGCCGGCCGGACAGTCCTTCCAGAACGGGATCTTCAACCCGGCGTTCAGGCCCAGGACCGTCTCGTCGCGCCACTGCGGTCGGTAGGACGCGTCGGGTTGTGGACCGTCCCCGGCCAGCGCGTGCAGGGTCGGCTCGTCGTAGCTGAACCGGCCGACCAGCGGGCCGACCCAGGCGTCGACCCGACTGCCCGGCTTCGTGAGGTGGAGATTCAGACCGGCGTAGAGCAGGTTCGCGTCCAGGTCCGCGACGTCGTGGCCGCCCAGGCCGTCGCGCACGTCGTACTGCCAGCGCGTCTCGCAGCGGCTGAAGTCGGCGCCGAACATGAGGCCGAGCCGGTAGCTGAACCGGTACTCCGCGCCGACGCCGATGCCGAGGCCGGAACGGCAGGCCTCGATCTCCTGGCGAGCGGTTCCTTCAAGCATGTCGGACTGGCTGTCGTCGCCGCTGACGTCGCTCATCGTGGCAAACAGCGTCCACCGCGGATCGACCCTCAACGAGGCCGACGCCTCGTTGCTGCCGCCCGGATTCTCGACCTTCGCGACATGGGTGTACTCGCCAGGCCGGCGGTGGGACACGTCCCTGGTGTACGGCGCAGCGAGCTCCTCGCCGTCCAGGGTGACGGACATCGGCGCGCCCTCGCCGTTCTCAGGCATGACGGTGACGACGGCGGCGTCACCGGCGAGCAGCCGTTCCGGCTCGATCGACATCGTGACGGTCGGTGCGACCTTCATCTCGGCCGAACAGCGGGCGCTCTGGCCGGTGTTCGTCTCGACGGTCACGACATGGGTGAACGCGTCCGCACCGTCGTGCGTCATCTCGCGGGTGTAGGGAGACGCCAGGGGCCTGCCGTCGAGCAGCACCCGCGACACCTCGGCGCCGTGACCGGGGTCCGGCTTGACGGTCAACGTGGAGGACTCGCCCAGATCCACCGCCGACGGGGAGACCGTGGCGCTGCAGCTCGGGCAACCGACGGCGATCGTGCGGCTCAACGTGTCCTCCAGCCGGTCGCCGCGAGACGACATGGCGGAGCAGGTAGCGGTGACCGTGTAGTCGCCCTCGCGCTCGAACCGGAAGGACTCGCCCGGCGCCGCCGACCGCTCGCGGCCGCCCGGCATGCGGACCGTCACGGCGCCCTCGCCGCCGGCGCAGGAGCTCCGGATGTCGAACGTCCTGTCCTCGCAGGACAGGCCTTCGATGTCGACGTCGAGCGAGATCTTCGGCATCGGCTGCTCCGCCAGGAGCGCCAGGTTTCCGCACGACTCGGGCACGATGATCGAGAACCAGCGCCCGTTCGAAGCGAGCCGGATCTCCCATGCCTTGAACGCCTCGCGGCCCGCCCAGCACATGTTCGTGCCGACCTCGGGCGTCGTGCCGCCCCGCCGGAAGAACATCCACTCGAACCGCTGACCAGGTTCGAACGTGTCCGAGCTGACCCCGGTCCACTCGGCAACCGCCTCGAACAGATCGTCCGGATCGCCGGACCAGCCGGCCTCGCCCAGCAGCGCCAGGATGTCGTCCCGCCGGTTCGCGAACAGCGCCTGCAGGGACTCCCGGTCCGTCACCGGCTCCGAGAACCGGTTCGCGCCGCCGAGGCGCGTGATCGACGACGCACCCTCGCAGAGCTGAGCGGCAGCCGGCGCGGCGGCGAGCAACAGGCTCCCGACCAGCAGGGTCAGGACCGCGGGCGCGGACCTGCGCCAGGCGACCCCGGCGAGTGGACGGAACTGCGACATGACGTTCTCTCCTCGGGTTTCTGCCGGCGACCGTCCGCATGACCGAGCGGGCCGGAGCAACATGGTCCAGGCTGCCAGCACATGCACACGCCGACAGACACTGACGGCATGCCCAAGCGCATAGACGACGAACACCGTCAGCTACGCGGCTATGCTAGCCGACCGATCCGCCAATCCGAAACGATCCCGAGCAGCGCGCCGACGCCGACGCGCGAGCCGGGGGCCGCAGCGAGACACCGGAGCGAGACCACGTGCAGGAAACTCCCGACACACCGTCCCCGGGCAGCGGGCGGCCGCTACGCGTGGCCGTCATCGGTTCGGGTCCAAGCGGCTTCTACGCGATCGCAGCTCTGTTCAAGGCGGAAGACGTCGACGCCCATGTCGACCTGTTCGACCGTCTACCGACCCCCTTCGGCCTGGTCCGCGGCGGCGTCGCCCCCGATCACCAGAAGATCAAGAGCGTCATTCGCGTCTACAACCGGACGGCCCGGCACGAGCGGTTCCGCTTCTTCGGCAACGTGGAGCTGGGCCGCGACCTGACGGTCGAGGATCTCTGTCGGCACTACGACCGGATCGTCTACGCCACCGGCAACGAATCGGACCGGAAGATGGGAATCCCCGGCGAGGACCTCGACGGCGTCTGTTCGGCAACCGAGTTCGTCGGCTGGTACAACGGCCATCCGGACTTCCAGGACCGCAGCTTCGACCTCGCCTCGGCGCGGCGGATCGCCGTTGTCGGCAACGGCAACGTGGCGATGGACGTGACCCGGGTCCTGGTGCGCAACCCCGACGAACTCGCGCCGACCGACATCACGTCCGGATCGCTCGCCGTCCTGCGGAAGAGCGCCGTCAGAGAGGTCGTGCTGCTGGGCCGCCGAGGTCCGGCCCAGGCCGCATTCTCGCCGCAGGAGATCAAGGAGATCGGTTCACTCGACGGCGTCAGCCTGCTGGTCGGCAAGGAAGAGATGGACCTGGACCCGGTCAGCCGCGCCTGGCTCGAGGACGGGGCGCCCCGCAGCGCCGTCCGCAACGTCGACTACCTGTCCGGGATCGCGGGCGCCGAGGCCGGCGGCGGCCACCGCCGCGTCATCTGCCGGTTTCTCGCCTCGCCGGTCGAGTTTCTGGCAGGCGCCGACGGCTCGGTCGACCGCGTGGTGGTCGAACAGAACGAGCTCTACGCGGCGAGCGACGGCACGCCGCGCCCCCGCGGTGCCGGCCAGACAACGACGTTGGAGGTCGACCTGGTGTTCAAGGCGGTGGGCTACCGCGGCGTCCCCTTGCCGGGCGTGCCCTTCGACGAACGCCGGGGCATCCTGCCGAACGAGGAAGGGCGGCTGCAGACGGAGGACGGAGAGGTCGTGCCGGGACAGTACGTCGTCGGCTGGGCGAAGCGCGGCCCGACCGGTCTGATCGGCACCAACGGCCCGGACTCCACCGCAACGGTGAGGAAGATGCTCGAGGACGGCGAGAGCGGCCGGCCGCCGACGGACCCGGCCAGGACGCCCGGCGCCATCGTCGACCTGCTGCGCGGGCGAGGCGTCGACTTCGTGACCTTCGACGACTGGAGCCGCCTCGACGAAGACGAAGTCGGCCGAGGCGAGGCGCAGCAGAAGGTCCGCGAGAAGTACACCGACGTCAAGTCGATGATGGCGGCCGTCAACCGGCTGCGCCAGGAGCCTGCGCCGTAGAACGCAGCGCTACAGCCGTCCTCCAGACGGACCGGAAGCTGCCGTCGGCCCGCACGTACGCGTGGTCGTCGTCATCGCTGAGATCAGGTTGCCGGAAGACCGGTGCTCCCGAGCCTTCGTCAGGACGGGAAGCCGGCTTCATGCCGTGGCGGAACCGTTGTAACATGTGCCGCACCATTCGCTTCGGCCGTGCGCCGGCAGACAGTTCGGAACGGGAGGATGAGCTCATGACGAAGATGAGTGACTGTCGCGGAAACGCCAACGCCGTGCCTGCTGCAGGTGCGGCTTCGACCGTACCCCCCCCCCCCCCGAATTCCGGGCGCGGGGCTGAGCCGGTGCACGCCCTGCGGGGAGCCGGACGCGGACCGAATGCCGCGTTCGCCGCCGTCCTGCTGCTGACGTTGGCCGCTGCCCTGCCGCACCAGGCCGCGCACGCGCAGAACGTCACCCTCACGGCAACGGCAAGTGACAGCCACATAGATCTCGCGTGGGAGTACAAGGGCTCAACCGAAGGCGCGGCGGGCTGGCAGCTCGAGTGGATCAGGCTCTCGGACCGAAACGGAGAGGGCCTGTGGCTTGACGTGGATGGCGGCGTCAGCAGAAACAAGAGCCAACATTTCGTGGTCAACGGCGAGACCTACGCTTTCGCGATTCGGCTGGTCGGTCCTGGCGGCAGTCCCGTGATCGCCTCGAGCGTCGTCAACAACGAGGGATGGGTCCTGGCCACACCCAGGGCGCGGACCCCGACGCTGATCTCCGGCGCGGACAGCACCGTCACGGTCGCCAGCGCCGGGGCGACGACGCCGGTGTGTTTCAACCTGCTCTCCGCCTCGCAGAGCACCTGGGAAGGACCGGTCACGTATCTGGAAGCGCGCAACGGCCAGACGGCCGTGTCCGCGCATTCGGTGCTCGCCGACCCGACTCTCGGCGTCGAGATCACCCAGGCGCCCGCCGGCATCACCAAGGGGCGCGGCGTCAACCTCAGTCCCTGCGTGACTCTCGGTGTGGGCTCGCATACCGTCACCTGGAGCTGGAAGGGCCGCGACGGCACCGCCGCCACAGCGGGAACGACCTCCACCACGATCACCGTGGCGGTCAGGGACTACGGCCCGAAGACGATCACGCTGTCGGCCCCGTCGACCACGATCACCGAGGGCGACGCCGGTTCGACGGACGTCACCATCACCGTCACCATCAGCGAGCCGGCGCCCGCGGACTTTTCGGTCACCCTCGGAGGCGACATCGTTTCGGGCACGGCCGTTGGCTCCGGCAAGGGGGGCAGTGATGCCTGCACGCCGCCCTTGCATCCGCCGGACACGGACTACTGCTGGGTGCCGACCGAGACCGGTGGGGCGGTCGCCATCGCGGAAGGCGAGACCCAGGCCTCGAGGGCCCTCCGCATCTTCGGCGATACCCGGGACGAGTCGGACGAGACGATCAAAATCCTCGCCTACAAGAACAACTGGGCATCCGGCAAGCTCACCCTGACGATCAGGGACGATGACGGCGACGGCTCCAGGGCGTTCACGCTGTCGGCGTCCCCGTCGACGACGATCACCGAAGGCGACGCCGGTTCGACGGACGTCACGATCACCGTCGCCCTCAGCGAGCCGGCGCCCGCGGACTTCTCGGTCACCGTCACCGGCTTGGGTACGGCGACGGGCTCGAACAAGGGGGCGAATCCCTGCGACCCGCCCCTGAGCCCGCCACACACGGACTGGTGCTGGCCGAACCCCGGTCCTGTTTCCATCGCGGAAGGAGAAACCCAGGGCACGAAGACCCTCCGCATCCTGGGCGATACCCGGGACGAGGCGGACAAGACGATCCGCGTCACCGTCGCAAAGACCGGCTGGACCTCCGCCACGCTCATCCTGACGATCAGGGACGACGACGGCAGCAGCAGCGGCGGCAGCCCGACCGCACCCGCCCGGCCGACGGGGCTGCGTGCGACGGCGGGCAACCGTCAGGTGGTGCTGCGCTGGACGGACCCGGGCAACGCGAGCATCACCCGCTACGAGGTGCGCCACGGCAAGACGGGTGCGAGGGGAAGCGCCGTCTGGACCGCCATCGGCGGCGCCGGCGCCGGCACGACGAGCCACACGGTGACGGGTCTGGAGAACGGTTCGGAGTACAGCTTCAAGGTGCGCGCGGTGAACACGGCCGGCGACGGCGCCGCCACGGACTGGGTGACGGCAACGCCGACGGCGCCAGCGAACCCGACGAGGAGGCCGGCGAAGCCGACGGGTCTGACCGCGACGGCGGGCAACGCCCGGGTGGTGCTGAGATGGGCGGACCCCAACGACGCGAACATCACGGGCTGGCAGGTGCGCCACGGCAAGGTGGGCGCGAGCCTGAGCTCGTGGTCCGGTATCGCGGGCTCGGGCGCGTCGACGACGAGCCACACGGTGACGAATCTGGAGAACGGTTCCGCGTACCGTTTCCTGATCCGGGCCAGGAACAGCGCCGGCAACGGCCCGGCATCGGATGAAGCGACCGCAACGCCGACGGCGCAGAGCGGCGGCGGTGGTTCGGGCGGCGGCAACTCGGGCGGTGGCGGTAGTGGCGGTTCGGGCGCTGGAGGTGGTGATACTGGCGGCGGACCCGGCGGCGGACCCGGCGGCGGTGGACCGGGCGGTGGCAGTCCTGGCGGCGGCTCAGGCAACAACGATGGCGGCAATGGCGGTGCGGACGGCAACGACGGCGACAATGATGACGGCGGCGACAACGATGACGGCGGCGATGATGGCGACAGCGGTCCTGGCGGCGGCCCCAAGGCCGCGTTCACGCTGAGCGCGAGCTGTGCCGACGGCCTCTGTCGTGCGCGCACCGGCGCCTCGGTGTCCTTCACCGACACCAGCACGGGAACCGTCGCGTCGCGGACCTGGAGCTTCGGCGACGGCGGTGCGGGGTCGGGCAGCCGCACGCCGCGGCATGCGTGGTCGGCGCCCGGCTTCTACACGGTGTCGCTGACTGTCAGCGGCGAGGGCAGCACGTCGACGGTGTCCCGCAAGGTGCTGGTCGAGGCGGCCGATCCGGCGGGTTCCTGTGCGGTGGACGGCGACACGCGTTGCCTGCGGGAGTCGCGGTTCTCGGTCGCCGTGGAGTGGTGGACGGCGGACGGCGAAGCGCAGAAGGCGGGCAGGGTGGTGCACGAGGGGACGGACGACTCGGGTCTGTTCTGGTTCTTCTCGGAGGCGAACTGGGAGCTGCTGCTGAAGGTGCTGGACGGCTGCTCGCTGAACGGCCACGTCTGGGTGTTCGGGGCATCGGCGACGACCCTGGGCTACAGCATCCAGGTGACGGACACGGTGACCGGCGCGATGAAGGAGTACCGGAACGAGCCGGGCAATCGGAGTTCGGCGATCACCGATGTCGCGGCGTTCCCGGGCTCCTGCTCCGGCTCGGCTTCGCGGGCGGCGTCGTCGGTGACGCCGCCGGCCGGCAGCGACCCGGACCCGGTCGCTGCAGACGGCGCGGTCGCTGCGCTGCTTCCCGCGGTGACCGTGCCGGCGGCGGCGGCGTCCGGCAGTTGCACCCCGGCGGCCGGCACGCTGTGCCTGCAGGACGGCCGGTACGCCGTGTCCGTGGACTGGACGAATCGCGAGGGCGATACCGGCAAGGGCAGCGTCGCCCCGCCCCGCGCCGACGACTCGGGCCTGTTCTGGTTCTTCTCGGAGGCGAACTGGGAACTCCTGGTGAAGGTCCTGGACGCCTGCACCAGCAACGGCCACCACTGGGTCTTCGCCGCCTCGGCGACCGATGTCGGCTTCGACCTTCAGGTCCGGGACACCGTGACCGGTCAGGTCAGGCGGTACACCCACACCGCCGGCGCTCCCGCCCGGGCACTTGCCGATGTCACCGCCTTCCCGGACGCCTGCACGCCGTAGACCCGTCCCGTGCTGCCGGCGATTCAGCTCTTGGATTCAGCCCATGTGCGGATAGCGGTAGTCGACCGGAGGAGCGAAGTTCTCCTTGACCGCGCGCTGGGACGTCCAGCGCAGCAGGTTCGCCATCGAGCCGGCCTTGTCGTTGGTGCCCGATGCGCGGCCGCCGCCGAACGGCTGCTGGCCGACCACGGCGCCGGTCGGCTTGTCGTTGATGTAGAAGTTGCCGGCGGCATGGCGCAGCGCGGCGCCGATCCTGCCGACCGCGGCGCGGTCACGCGCAAACACGGCGCCGGTCAATGCGTACGAACTCGTCGTGTCGCACAGCTCAAGGGCCTCGTCGAGGGCGGAATCCGCGTAGACGAAGACGGTCAGCACCGGCCCGAAGATTTCCTCCCTCATCAGCCGCGACTTCGGATCCTCGCTCCGCACCACGGTCGGCTCGACGAAGTAGCCCACCGAGTCGTCCCGGCCGCCGCCGGCGACGACCTCGAAGGCGCCGCCGTCCGCTTCGGCCTCGGCCAGGTAGCCGGAGATGTTGTCGAACGACGACTGGTCGATGACCGCGGCCAGGAAGTTCGACAGGTCGACCGGCGAGCCCATGGAGACGGTCGCCAGCTCGGCAACCAGCCGCTCCCGCACGCCGGTCCAAAGGGAAGCCGGGATGTAGGCGCGGGACGCGGCGGAGCACTTCTGCCCCTGGTACTCGAAGGCGCCGCGGATCAGCGCCGTGGTCAGCGCCGCCGGATCCGCCGACGGATGGGCAAAGACGAAGTCCTTGCCGCCGGTCTCGCCGACGATGCGGGGATACGTGTCGTACTCCCGGATCCGCTCGCCGACCGTGCGCCACATGCCCTGGAACACGGGCGTGGACCCGGTGAAGTGAATCCCGGCCAGGCGGCGGCTCGCCAGCGCCGGGTCGCCGACGGCGGCGCCCGGGCCCGGTACGAAGTTGATGACGCCGGGCGGCAGACCGGCCTCCTCGAGCAGCTTCATCACGTAGTAGCCGGACAGCAGCGCCGTCGATGCCGGCTTCCACAGCACGGTGTTGCCCATGATCGCCGCCGAGGTCGGAAGATTGCCGGCGATGGCGGTGAAGTTGAACGGCGTGACCGCGAACACGAAGCCCTCTAGCGGCCGGTACTCGACGTAGTTCCAGATGCCGGGCGACGAGATCGGCTGCTGGCCGTGGAGCTGCTCGGCGAACGCGACGTTGAAGCGCAGGAAGTCGATCAGTTCGCAGGCGGAGTCGATCTCGGCCTGCAGGCAGGTCTTCGACTGGTTGAGCATGGTCGCGGCATTCAGCGTCTGCCGCCAGGGGCCGGCGAGCAGTTCCGCGGCGCGGAGAAAGATGGCCGCCCGCTCCTCGAACGGCATCGCGGACCACGCCGGCCAGGCGTCCTGCGAGGCCGCCACCGCCGCCTCGACTTCGGCCGGTCCCGACTGATGGCAGACGCCCAGCGAGTGACCGTGGTCGTGCGGACAGACGACGGGCCGGGTGCGACCGCTGCGGATCTCGCGGCCGCCGGCGAAAATCGGGATCTCGACCTGCTCGCGGAGCATCTCGTCCAGGCGCACCTTCAGGGCGGTGCGCTCGGGGGAACCCGGTGCGTACTCGAGGACAGGTTCGTTGCGGGGTGCGGGTACTTGCAAGGCGCCGTTCGGCATGTCGGTGGTTCCCCCGGGGACGAGTTCATCGCGGCGCGGCAGGCTATCGTAGTTGCCCGGTGACCGGACTGACCGCCCTGGAACGATGGTTTGCGGAGGCCCTGCCTCTGTACGCCGACCAACTGTGGGGACCCTGGCTTCAACTGCTGGCGATCGCGATCGTGTCGGCGGCGGGCGCCTGGCTGATCTCGCTCTTCCTCGACAGGGTCGTCGGCCGGCTGTTCGCCCGCACCTCCACCGACGTCGACGACCAGCTCCTCAAGGCCGCCTACTGGCCGCTATGGGTCTCGGTGTTCCTGTTCGGCCTGCGCGTCGGCATCGGCCGCCTGCCGATTGCCCCGACGGCCGAAGAGGCCATCGTCAACGTCCTGCAGACGGCGGCTCTCCTGTTCTGGGTCGTCGCAGGTCTGCGGGTCTCGGCGGTGCTGCTGCGCGCCCTGGCGCGGAGACGACGGCGCGGGGGGCTGGTCTCGAAGCACACCGAGCCCCTGTTCGAGAATCTGGCCAAGGTCGCGATCGTCCTCCTCGGCGCCTACCTCGTGATCACCGCCTGGGGCGCCAACGTCTCGGGGCTGCTCGCGGCCGGCGGCATCGCCGGTCTGGCCGTCGGATTCGCGGCCCGCGACACGCTCGCCAACCTGTTCGCCGGCATCTTCATCTTCGCGGACGGGCCGTACAAGATCGGCGACTTCATCACCCTCGACACCGGCGAGCGCGGCATGGTCACCGAGATCGGCATCCGCAGCACGCGCCTGCTGACCCGCGACGACATCGAGGTGACAATTCCCAACGCGGTCATGGGCAACGCCAAGATCAACAACGAGAGCGGCGGCCCCCACGTCAAGTACCGGATCCGCGTCCGCGTCGGCGTGGCCTACACCAGCGACGTCGAGCAGGTGGAGGCGGTGCAGCTCGCGGTCGCCGACGCGAACGAGAAGGTGTGCAAGAAGCCGGCGCCCCGGGTCCGGTTCCGCGGCTTCGGGCCCTCGTCGATCGACTACGAGCTCCTGTGCTGGGTCGAGGAGCCGGTGCTGCGCGGCATCGTCACCCACGAACTGGTGAAGGCGACGGTCGCGGCGTTCGGCGAGGCGGACATCGAGATCCCGTACAGCAAGCACGACATCTACATCCGGCAGGGACCGGGGACGACCGGCGGCTGACGATGCCGGCGAGCGCCGGCCGGCGGCGGAGAGTCCCGTCGCCTGACCGCATCGGATGAAGGTCCTCAGAACCACCGCCGCAGGCGGCCTGGCGCTCGGCGAAGCCCCGGAGCCGCGCATCGGGGACGGAGAGGCGCTGGCCGATCTCGTCTTATGCGGCTTGTGCGGCACCGATCTGCACAAGCTGGAGGACCCCCGACAGCCGGCGGGCGACGTGCTCGGGCACGAAGTCGTCGTCAGGATCGCAGACAGCCGGTCCGACGCCCTGGCGCCGGGAGACCGGGTAGCCGCCCCCCACCACGCACCATGCGGCGACTGCCGCCTGTGCCGTGCCGGCGCGGAGACGATGTGCCCCGACTTTGCCGAGAACCTGCTCGACCCCGGCGGGTTCAGCGAGCGGTTGCGGCTCGGCGCCCGGGCAGTCCGGCACACGGTGCGGCGACTCCCCTCCGAGCTCGGGGACGAGGCGGCGGTGTTCCTGGAGCCCGCCGCCTGCGTCCTGCGCAGCGTGGACCGCGCCGGACTCGCCGGCGACACTCCCGAGGTCACGGTGATCGGCGCCGGATCGATGGGTCTGCTTCATCTGCTGGTGCTGAGGGCGGTCTTCCCCGGCGCCAGGCTCGTTGCCGCCGAGCCGGACCCCGGTCGCCGCGCCATCGCGCTCGAACTCGGAGCCGACGTTGCCCTGCCCCCGGCCGAGGTCGACGAAGCGGCGCGGACCGACGCATCCGCAGGCGGCGCCGACGCCGTCTTCGACACAGCCGGCGGCCAGGACGCCCTCGATCTGGCGCTCGGAGCCACCCGCGCCGGCGGCCGCGTCGTGCTGTTCGCGCACGCCGGCCGGGATCCACAGGTCAGCCTGGACATCGACGCGGTGTTCCGAGGCGAACGCCAGGTGATCGGCGCCTGCTCGAGCACTCCCGCCGAGCAGGCGCGGGCCTTCGATCTGCTCCGCAGCGGGGCGCTCGATCCGACGCCCCTGGTGAGCCACCGCCTGCCCTTGAACCGAGCCGACGAGGCGGTGAGGTTGTATCGCAGCCGGGCCGCTCTCAAGGTACTGTTGCACCCTTGAGAACATGCTGCCGGCACACCAGAACCAGGCCTTTCTCACCGGTCCCGGCAGCGTCGAGTTCAGGCGGCTGCCGATGCCTGAACCCGGGCCCGGCGAACTTCTGATCCGGGTCGACGCGGCGACGACCTGCGGTACCGACGCGAAGGTCCTCCGCCGCGGCGGCCATCCGACCATGATGACGCCGCCGTCGCCCTTCGGCCACGAAGTCGCCGGCGCCGTCGTGCGGGCAGCAGCCGGAGCCGGCTGGCGGGAGGGCGACGCGGTCGTCGTCGCCAACAGCGCCTCCTGCGGCGACTGCCGGCCCTGCCGACGCCAGCGCGAGAACCTGTGCCGCAGGCTCGTCTACCTGAACGGGGCGTTCGCCGACTACCTGCTGTTGCCCGCGGCGGTCGCGCGGCGCAGCGTGCACATCCGCCCCGCCGGACTCGACCCGGCGGTCGCGGCGATGGCCGAACCCCTCGCCTGCGCCATTCACTGCGTGGAACGCTGCCTCGGGGTCTGGTACGGATCGCCGTCCGAGGCCGACGCCCTGGTCATCGGCTGCGGACCTTCCGGGCTGTTGCTGATCGATCGGCTTCGCAGCGCAGGGGCTCGCGTTTCCGCGCTCGATCCGCACCGCCGACGGCTGGACGCCGCCCGGGCCTTCGGCGCAGAAACAACACGGCAGGGTCGCGCCGGTTCAGGCGGCGGGTCGAGCGACGACGGCGGCTGGTCCGCAGAAGACCGGTTCGACATCGCGATCGACGCCACCGGCTCGCGCGGCGTCTGGGATCACGCCGCCAGGTCGCTCGCTGCCGGCGGCGTCGCCGCCCTGTTCGGCGGCTGCCGGGCGGGAACCGGACTCGCGGTCGATGCGGAGCGGGTCCACTACCAGGAGCAGACCCTGCTGGGGGTCTACCACCATCGGCCCGCGTCGTTTCGTGCAGCGCTGCGCCGGCTGGCCGAGGACCCGGAACGCTACGGCGCCCTGGTCGAGCGGGAGCTGCCTCTCCACCGACTGTCCGAGGCCTTCGACCTGATGCTCGACCGCCAGGTCCTGAAGGTCGCCATCCGGCCCCATGCACACGAAGCGCCAGGACCGGCGCCGTAACCGGGGCCGTATACTGCGCGTGCGGCTGTTGCGGGCCGCGGAGTCCCTCATGGCCGCCGCCGAACACGACCTCTCGCCCGATCTCGAGACGGTGCGCGAGGAGATGGAGCAGGTCGACGAAGAGCTGCTCAAGGGCTTCAGGCGGCGGGTCGAGCTGTCGCGCGAGGTTGCCGGCGCCAAGATCGCCGCCGCCTTCCCGTTCCGCGACCAGTTGCGCGAGGAGAAGCTGCTCACCCGGGTCCGGAAACTCGCCGCCGAACTCGACCTCGATCCGCACCAGACCGAGCGCATCTTCCGCCTGCTGATCGAGATGTCGATCGCGGCGCAGCAGGGCTACATCCGCGATCTCGACCGGGCGCCCCTGCGGGTCGCCTACCAGGGGGTCGAGGGCTCGTTCAGCCACCTGACCGCTCAACGGCAGTACGCCGGGCGCCCCGGAGGGGTCGTGCTGCAGGGCTACGAGCTGTTCCGGGAGGCCGCCGGAGGCGTTCTCGACGGCCGCCACGACGTCGCCCTGCTGCCGATCGAGAACAGCACCGCAGGCAGCATCAACGAGACCTACGACCTGCTGGCGGAAGGCGGGCTGGTGATCACGACGGAGGTGATCAGCCAGGTTGCTCACTGCCTGCTCGCATTGCCCGGCGCGAAGATCGAGAACCTGCGGCTGGTGCTCTCCCATCCCCAGGCGCTCCGCCAGTGCGACCAGTTCTTCCGCGACCACGACTGGTTGCGGCCCCAGCCCGAGTTCGACACTGCCGGCGCCGCCGCGCGCGTCCGGGAAGGCAACGACCGGTCGGTGGGAGCGATCGCCAGCGAACCGGCGGCGCGGGTCTTCGGACTCGAGATCCTCGCCCACGGCATCCAGAACCAGGCCGGGAACCTGACGCGTTTCGTGGAGGTCGCCGCGGAAGCTGCGCCCTGTCCGCCCGACCTCCCCTGCAAGACCTCCCTGCTGCTGGTCACCGGCAACCATCCAGGCGACCTGGGCGAAGTGCTGCGGAGCTTCTCGCGGCATGGAGTCAACCTGACCAAGATCGAGTCCAGACCGATTCCGGCAACGCCCTGGCGCTACCGCTTCTACCTCGACATCGAAGGGCACGCCGCCTCGGCGCCGGTCACCAGGGCCCTCGAGGCGATCGAAGAGAAGACGAAGGAGCTCCGCATCCTCGGCACCTACCCGAGCGCCCTGCCGCCAACGCCCGCCGAGCGCCCGGTCGAGGCCGCGGCGGCGGACCGCGCCTGAACCCGGTCTTGCCCGAGCGCGCCGACGTCGTCTGCATCGGGGCCGGCATCATCGGCCTCGCCACCGCCCGCAGCCTCGCAAGCCGCTTCGGACGCGCCCGGATCCGCGTCGTCGAAGCGGAAGCGCGGCCCGCCGTTCACCAGACCGGCCACAACAGCGGCGTCATCCACTCCGGCCTCTACTACCGGCCGGGGTCGCTCAAGGCGAGGAACTGCGTCAGCGGCCGCAGGCGGCTGATCGCGTTCTGCGACGCCCACGGAATCCCCTGCGAGATCTGCGGCAAGCTGGTCATCGCGACCGACCGGAGCGAGATCCCCAGGCTCGACGAGCTGGAGCGCCGGGGCCGCGCAAACGGCCTTGCGGGTCTGGAACGCCTGGCGCCCGAGCGGATCCCCGAGTTCGAGCCCCACGCGGCCGGTGTCGACGCGCTGCGGGTGCCCGAGACCGGGATCGTCGACTACCGCGCCGTCGCCGCCGCCTACGCCGAGGACCTTGCGTCCTCAGGTGTCGCACTGCACCTGCGGACCCGCGTCATCGGCATCGAGCAACGGCCGGACGGCGTTATCGTCGCGACCGACGCCGGCGACTTCGAGGCGGGCCACGCGATCAACTGCGCCGGTCTCCAGTCGGACCGCGTGGCGCGGCTGGCAGGGCTTGAGCCGGACGTGCGGATCGTCCCCTTCCGCGGCGAGTACTTCGACATCGCGCCGGAGCGGCGCCACCTGCTGCGCAGCCTGATCTATCCGGTCCCCGATCCGCGCTTCCCCTTCCTGGGAGTCCATCTGACGCGGCGCATCGACGGTTCCGTCGAAGCCGGTCCGAACGCGGTCCTGGCGCTCCGGCGCGAGGGCTACGACCGCGGCAGCTTCGACGCCCGCGACACCTGGAGCAGCCTGAGCTACCCCGGCTTCTGGAAGATGGCGCGCCGCTACTGGAGGGTCGGCATCGGCGAGATGGCGCGTTCCGGCAGCCGCGCCCGCTTCGCCCGCGATCTCCGCCGCTTCGTCCCCGACCTGCGCGACACCGATCTGCAGCCCGGCGGTTCCGGCATCCGCGCCCAGGCCGTGGACCGCCGGGGCAACCTGGTCGACGACTTCGCGATCGCGGCCAGCCCGAGAATGCTCCACGTCCTGAACGCGCCGTCACCAGGCGCCACCGCCTCGCTGGCGATCGGCGACACCCTCGCCGACCGGGCCGCCGAGATGTTCGGCCTGTGAAGGCCCGGCAGACGCGAGCCGGCTTCTGTTGCTCGTACGTCACCGGTTCTGCAGGCAGACTCCGCACGCTCTATACTCGCGGCCGATCATGAGACTCACTATCCGCCGGCTGGCGCCGACTCCTCTTCTTCTCATCCTGGCCTGCTCACCCGACAGCTTCGACCCCGAACCGGTGGTGTACCCGGAGGCCCGGCGGGTGGACCAGGTCGACGACTACTTCGGGGTTGCGGTCGCCGACCCGTACCGTTGGCTCGAGGACCTGGACGGCGAGGAAACGGCGGCCTGGGTGGCGGCGCAGAACACTGTCGCCGAGCCGTTCCTGGCCTCGCTTCCGGGCCGCGCCGCGATCGAGGACCGGCTTCGGGAGATCTGGAACTACGAGCGGTGGAGCACGCCCGGCAAACGCGGCGAGCGCTACTTCTACAGCCACAACGACGGCCTGCAGGACCAGAGCGTCGTCTACGTGGCCGAGTCCATGGACCGGGAGGGCGACGAACCGCCCGGCCGCGTGCTGCTCGACCCGAACGGCTGGAGCGACGACGCGACGGTGGCGCTGGCCGGACTGGCGCCCAGCCGCGACGGCCGGTACGTCGCCTACGCGCAGTCCGACGGCGGGTCGGACTGGCGTACGTGGAAGGTGCGCGACGTCGAGACCGGCGAAGACACCGGCGATCTGATCGACTTCACGAAGTTCACGTCCATCTCCTGGATGCCGGACAACTCGGGCTTCTTCTACAGCCGCTATCCCCCGCGCGAGGACGACCCGACGCGGGGCGACGGCGCGAAGGCCGTGTCCGTGTACTTCCATCTCCTGGGCACGGAGCAGAGCGAGGACCGGCTCGTGTTCAGCCAGCCCGAGCACCCGCGCCGCAACCCGTACGCATCGGTGTCCGAAGACGGCGAGTACCTGCTCGTCACCCTGCAGGAGGGCTACCTCGAGAACGCGGTGCACTACCGGAAGATCGGTGAACCGGACTCGGCGATCCGGCCCCTGCTCGACCAGTGGGACGCGCTCTACGGCTATATCGTGAACATCGGCCCCGTGTTCCTGTTCGAGACGAACCGGGATGCGCCCCGCAACCGGATCGTCGCGGTCGACCTGGACGACGGTTCGCCGGCAGGGAACCCCGCCCTGCACGAAGTGGTTCCGGAGGCCGAGGACACGCTGTCCTCCGTCTCTGCGGTGGGCGGCAAGCTGGTGCTGGACTACCTGCACGACGCCCGCACCGTCATCCGCCTGGCCGAGCCGGACGGCATCGCGCCGGCGGCGCCGGCCGGCGAGGTCGAACTGCCCGGCATCGGCACCGCCGGCGGCTTCGGCGGCCGCTGGGAAGACACCGAAACGTTCTATTCGTACTCCAGCTTCGGCACGCCGGCCCGGATCTACCGCTACGACGTCGCCTCCGGCGCGAGCGAGCTGATCCGCAGCCCGCGCATCGACGCCGACCTCGACGGCTACGAGACCGAGCAGGTCTTCTTCGAGAGCCGCGACGGCGCCCGCATCCCGATGTTCATCACCCACCGCGCGGGCCTGGAGAGGAACGGCGACAACCCGACCCTGCTCTACGGCTACGGCGGCTTCAACATCTCGTTGACGCCCGGCTTCTCCTCCTCGCGTCTGGCCTGGCTCGAGATGGGCGGTGTGCTGGCGATCCCGAACCTGCGCGGCGGCGGCGAGTACGGCCGGGAGTGGCATCTGGCCGGGACGAAGCAGAACAAGCAGAACGTCTTCGACGACTTCATCGCCGCCGCCGAATGGCTGATCGCCCAGGGCTACACGAGCTCCGAACGACTCGCGATCCAGGGCGGCAGCAACGGCGGCCTGCTGGTCGGCGCGACCCTGAACCAGCGGCCCGACCTGTTCGCGGCCGCGCTGCCGGCGGTCGGCGTCCTCGACATGCTGCGCTACCACCTGCCGAGTGCGAACGCGCGCAACTGGTCGACGGACTACGGCCTCTCGGAGAACGAGGACGAGTTCCGGGCGCAGCTCGCGTACTCGCCGCTCCACAACGTGCAGGACGGCGCCTGCTATCCGCCGACGCTGATCACGACCGCCGATCACGACGACCGGGTCGTGCCGTGGCACAGCTTCAAATACGCGGCGGCGATGCAGCGGGCGCAGGGCTGCGGCAACCCGGTGCTGATCCGCGTCGAGACCCGCGCCGGCCACGGCGCCGGCAAGCCGACCTGGATGCAGATCGAGGATGTCGCCGATCAGTGGGCGTTCGCGGCCTGGGCGGTGGGCCTTGAACCGCCCGGATAGCCGCCCGGCCGGCGCCGACCTCCTACCGCTTCCCCGTTCCTTCTACCGCCGCCCGGCGCTGGAGGTGGCGCCGCACCTGCTGAACAAGGTGCTCGTCCGCGGCCGGCGCGCCGCCCGGATCGTCGAGGTCGAGGTCTACCAGGGGGCAGACGATCCCGCGAGCCACGGCCACCGCGGCCCGACGAACCGGAACCGGACGATGTTCGGACCGCCGGGACACCTCTACGTCTACCTGACCTACGGCATGTACCACTGCGCCAATGTCGTCTGCGGCGAGGACGGCGTCTGCTCGGCGGTCCTCCTGCGTGCCCTTGCCCCCCTGCGCGGCGAGCCGATCATGCGCCGCGCCCGCAACGCCAGAAGCCGCCGCCGATCCGGCGGTCCGTTCCTGCCGACCGATCTCTGTTCCGGCCCCGCCCGCCTGTGCCAGGCCTTCGGGCTCGACCGCCGCAGCGACGGCGCCGACCTGGCGCCGCCGGCGACCTCCCCGGCCGGCAGACGACTGCGACTCCTCATCGCCGACGACGGCGCGCCGCCGCCTGCCGAGCCCGGCCGCAGCGGGCGCATCGGCATCTCCCGGGCGGCGAACCGGCTCTGGCGCTTCTACGTGTCCGGCAACCCGAACGTCTCGAGAAAGTCCTGAACCGTCATCGGTCCCCGCCGCCGCCGGACGACGGGCCGGCGCCGGGACCGGCGCTGTCGTCGTCGTTGACCGCACGACTCATCGCCCGCAGGCGCACGACCAGGCTCGACGTGTCCCAGCGTGCGCCGCCGAGCGCCGCGACCTCGCTGTAGAACTGGTCGACGAGCGCTGCAACGGGAAGGTGGGCGCCGTTGCCGCGGGCCTCCTCCAGGGCGATCCCCAGGTCCTTGCGCATCCACTCGACCGCGAAGCCGTAGTCGAACCTGCCCTCGACCATCGTCCCGGCCCGGTTCTCCATCTGCCAGGAACCCGCGGCGCCGGTCGAGATCGCGCCGATCACCGCCAGCGGATCGAGGCCGGCCTTCTCCGCGAAGTGGATGCCCTCGGAGAGGCCCTGGACGATGCCGGCGATGCAGAGCTGGTTGACCATCTTCGTCAACTGGCCGCTGCCGGCCGGGCCGAGCAGGGTGACCGCGCGGCTGTAGCAGCCGATCACCGGATCGACGCGTTCGAACACCTCCGGTTCGCCGCCGCACATTACCGTCAGGGTGCCGTTCTCGGCGCCGGCCTGGCCGCCGGAGACCGGCGCGTCGAGAAAGCCGCAGCCGTTCTCGGCGCAGGCGCCGGCGAGTTCCCGCGCCAGCCGCGCCGACGCCGTCGTGTGATCTACCAGGACACTGCCTGCGGCCATGCCCTCGAGCGCGCCGCCGGGCCCCTGGATCACCGCCCGCACGTCGTCGTCGTTGCCGACACAGCAGAAGACGAACTCCGCGCCGGAAGCCGCCTCGCCGGGCGTCGCGGCGCGGCCGCCGCCGTGCTCGTCCACCCACCGCTCCGCCTTCGCCGCGGTGCGGTTGAACACGGTCACCCGATGGCCGGCAGCGGCCAGGTGGCCGGCCATCGGGTAGCCCATCACTCCGAGCCCGATGAACGCAGCGTCAGCCATCGACGAAACCTCCCTGGAACGGCGATTCACGCCGCCGATCCGACGACGCTACGTGATGTCTCGAAGGGTAAGCCCGCGACTCTTCAGATAGGCCATCAGGCCCTTCTTGTCGATCGTGCGGAGGGCCCGCGTCGACAGCTTGAGCCTGAGCGTCCGCTTGAGCTCGGGCACGTACAGCCGCTTGGTCTGGATGTTCGGGCGCTGCCACTTGTTCGTGACGTTGTGGGCGTGCGAGATGTTGTGGCCGCTGAGCGGCTTCTTGCCGGTGATACGGCAGACTCTGGGCATGTCAGGACTCCATCGGCGCAACGCCTCGGGTGCAGGCGGAGCGACGGCGACGTTGAAGGCTCAGATGATAGCAGCGATCCGCCCGCAGGTGCGAGAGTGCCGCGGCGGCCGCCCGCCGCCGCTCCCTGCTGCCTCGGCAAGGCCGTAGACTCCTTGGTGGCTGGCAGCGCGGGCACGAGCCCGTGAGCCGCGCTGCCTTCCGAACACCATGACCGAAGACACAAGCGTCTCCAGGCCGCTCGATTTCATCCGGGAACGGATCCACGCCGACGTGGCCGCGGGCAGGCATGGCGGCCGCGTGGTCACCCGCTTCCCGCCGGAGCCGAACGGCTACCTGCACATCGGCCACGCGAAGGCGATCTGCCTCGACTTCGGGGTTGCCGAGGAGTACGGCGGCCGCTGCAATCTCCGGTTCGACGACACCAACCCGACCGCGGAGGACACCGAGTACGTCGAGGCGATCGAGCGCGACGTGCGCTGGCTCGGGTTCGACTGGGGCGGCAAGGCGCGCTACGCGTCGGACTACTTCGACCAGCTCCACGCGTGGGCGCTGGAGCTGATCCGCAAGGGCAAGGCGTACGTCTGCAGCCTGGGCCCGGAGGAGGCGAGGACCTGGCGCGGCCGCTGGAACGAGCCGGGCCGCGACAGCCCGTACCGCAACCGGTCCCCGCAGGAGAATCTCGACCTGTTCGAACGCATGAAGAACGGCGAGTTCGCCAACGGCGAGCACACGCTGCGGGCGAAGATCGACATGTCGTCCTCGAACATGAACCTCCGGGATCCGGTGCTCTACCGCATTCTGCACGCAGCACACCACCGCACCGGCTCGACCTGGTGCATCTATCCGACCTACGACTGGGCTCACGGCCAGTCCGACGCGATCGAAGGCGTGACCCACTCGCTCTGCACCCTGGAGTTCGAGGACCACCGCCCGCTCTACGACTGGTTCCTGGAGAACATCGACGGCATCCACCGGCCGCAGCAGATCGAGTTCGCGCGCCTCAATCTGACGTACACGCTGACCTCCAAGCGCAAGCTGAGACGCCTGATCGACAAGGGCCTGGTCGACGGCTGGGACGACCCCCGCATGCCGACCCTGGCCGCGCTCCGCCGCCGCGGCTGCCCGCCGGAAGCGTTGCGCGATCTCTGCGCCCGGATCGGTCTGACCCGGAACGATTCGGTGGTCGAGCTGAGTCAGCTCGAGTTCGCCATCCGCAACGAGCTGAACCGGACCGCGCCGCGGGCGATGGCGGTGCTGCGTCCGCTCAAGGTGGTGATCGAGAACTACCCGGACGACCACATCGAGGAGCTCGACGCGGTCAACAACCCGGAGGACGCCTCGGCCGGGACGCGCAGGGTGCCGTTCTCGAAGGTGCTCTACATCGAGCGGGACGACTTCCGCCGTGACCCGCCGCGCAAGTTCTTCCGACTGGCGCCGGGGCGGGAAGTGCGGTTGCGTTACGCCTATCTCGTCACGTGCACCGACGTGCTGGAGGACGACGACGGCAACGTCACGGAGATCCGCTGCACCTGCGATCCCGCCACCCGAGGCGGCAACGCGCCGGACGGCCGCCGGGTCAGGGCAACCCTGCACTGGGTGTCGGCGGCGCACGCGATTGCCGCCGAGGTCCGGCTCTACGACCGTCTGTTCAACCACCCGAATCCGGCCGGCGCCCCCGGCGAGATCGAGGATCACCTGAATCCGGGATCGCTCGAAGTCCTGACCGACTGCCGCCTGGAACCGGGCCTGGCCGGCGCCGAGGCCGGCGACCGCATCCAGTTCGAGCGGCTCGGCTACTTCTGCGCCGACCCGGACAGCACCGCCAGGACGCCGGTGTTCAACCGAACCGTGACCCTGCGGGACACCTGGGCGAAGATCGAGCGGGCGCAGAAAGCAGCGGCCGGCTGACCC
Organism: Thermoanaerobaculia bacterium; assembly: GCA_965116145.1. Lineage (GTDB taxonomy): Bacteria > Acidobacteriota > Thermoanaerobaculia > Multivoradales > Multivoraceae > Multivorans. The sequence continues at coordinate 3,206,596 of OZ220482.1, read as the reverse complement.
GGCCAGGCGGGGCAGCGGTCAGGCCAGGTCCTCGAACTGCTTCTGCAGCTTCTTCATCCGCCACCTGAACCCGGGCATGACAGGCGGCCCTCGGGATCGATCAGCTTGACCGTGTTGTCTGTCCACTTCCAGAGCACGAGGTTCATGTCGGTTGGGCCAGCGCCTCGAGCAAAGCTCCGGACCACCATCCCGAACTGACCCGCGGCGCCCAGTCGGTCGGCCAACGCCTGTGACCGCGGGACGGTCCCGCTCTGCATTTCTGCCTCCCAGGTCGGGCACACCAGGTCCTCTTCGGCGATGCACATCTCTCGTCGCTCATGCTTGTCCCTGGTGTCGCAGATCGGCTCCACATCGACTCTGTAGGTGCAGATCACAAGTGGAGAGATCGGCCTGCCCAAAGGCTCCGCCTCGCGGATCGCGGTCTGCAGACCGAGCGACATGTAGAGCGCCTCTACGCCCGGCCGGTTGAAACGGCCGCCATGACGACTGGCGCCCTCGCCGGAAAGCGGCGTCCACGACCATCGAGGTTTGTGCGCCCGGTAGACGACGCCGCGAAACCGCACCGGAAGATGCGGCTTCAGGCGTAGCCGCCGGCCGCGATCCGATCCAGGTACGCCTGGACCTGCGCCGCCTTGCCTTCCCGTAGAAGAGAGTCCGCAGTGACACCGCCGAAGCCGGGCAGCGGTTCGTCCCGAAACCACGCATAGGCAGCGAGCCGGGAACCGGTCTCTCCCTCGACCCGGTCCAGAATCTCCAGCATCTGGAGCAATCGTTCCTGGGTCTTGGGCGCCCGGATTCGTCTCGCCCGGGAGCACGCGTCCCGGCCCAGCCCGAGCGTGGACGCGATCTCCGCCCTGCTCGTCCGCAGCTCCTTCGCGATGAGCACCGGGGAGTAGAGCTGATCCTGGACGAACTCCGGAAAGGGCAGGGCGTTCGAGACGGCGCGGGCCATGCCGCCAGCGGTATCGGGGTAGATCATGGTGCCTGTCCTGGTGATGCCAGTCCGTCGTGGACAGCGATCAATGAGGCGAGTATAGCCGGTCAGGCCAGGTCCTCGAACTGCTTCTGCAGCTTCTTCATCCGCTTGCCGGAGATGCCGCCGAGTGCCTCGACGGCGCGGCGCAAGCGTGCGCGGACGAGGTCGGGGCCGAGGATCTCCATCGACTGGAAGAGCGGCAGCGAGGCGGTCTCGCCCGAGATCGCGACGTAGAAGGGCCGGGTCAGGTTGCGCAGCGTCATGTCGAGGGCGAGTGCAAGGCGCCGAAAGTGGCGCTGGATCCGGTCGGCCGTGAACTCCGGCTCGCGCTCCAGCAACCACAGCATGAACTGCAGCGCCTCGGCGACCCGGGCCTCGTCGACACCCTTGACCGCCAGCTTCTCCCGGTCGACCTCGGGCGCATCGACGAACAGGAAGTTCGTCAGGCGCCCCCAGTCGCCGAGCGTTTCAAGGCGCGGCTGGGCCAGCGCGGCGATTCCGGCCAGCCGCTCCTGCCCCATCGACCAGTCCCGCACGAGGCCCGCGAGACCGGCAGCGTCGTAGTCCTCGCGCAGGTAGCGGGCGTTCAGCCAGCGCAGCTTGTCAATGTCGAAGACGGGACCGCCCAGCGAGATGTCCTCGAGCCGGAAACCGTCGACGAGCTCGTCGAGGCCGAACTTCTCCTCACCTTCCGAGCGACTCGACACCATCAGCCCGAGGAAGTTGCGCAGGGCTTCGGGGAGGAAGCCGGCGTCCCGGAACCAGGTGATCGAGGTCGGATTGCGCCGCTTGGAGAGCTTGGACCTGTTCGCGTCGTTGTTGCGCAGCAGCGGCAGGTGACAGAACACCGGCGGCTCGCAACCCAGCGCTTCGTAGAGACGCAGGTGCTTCGGCAACGAGTTGATCCACTCCTCGCCCCGGATCACGTGGCTGATCCCCATCGCGTGATCGTCGACGACGCAGGCGAGGTGATACGTCGGATAGCCGTCCGCCTTGAGGATGACCTGGTCGTCGACCAGCTCCCACTCGCGCCGGATCTCGCCGCGCAGCAGGTCCTGCATGACGCACTCGCCCGCGGTCGGCATGGCCAGTCGGACCGTGTGGGCCTCGCCCGACGCCGCCCGGCGCAGAGACTCGGAAGCCGGCAGATCCCGACAGCGGCGGTCGTAGCCCGGGAACCGCTGCCGGGCGCGGTTCTGCCGGCGCATCTCGTCGAGCCGCTCCCGGGTGCAGAAGCAGCGGTAGGCGCTGCCCGCGGCAAGCAGACGGTCGACCTCCGCCCTATGGAGCTCGAGCCGTTCGCTCTGACGCCAGGGGCCCTCGTCCCAGTCCAGCCCCAGCCAGCGCAGGGCGTCGAGGATCGCCGTCTCCGACGCACGGGTCGAGCGGGCCCGGTCGGTGTCCTCGATCCGCAGCACGAAGACGCCGTCGCGGCTGCGTGCAAACGCCAGGTTGACCAGCGCCTGGTAGGCGGTGCCGACATGGGGATCGCCGGTGGGCGACGGCGCCACCCGCACCCGCACCGGAGCAGCGGCCTCCGACCCGAACGCGTTCATCCCCGCGCCCTCTGCCGGTACTGTGCGAGCCGTCGCCGGTACGGCTGCAGTTCGGCGTCGGCGGCCCCCGCCCGCTCCAGGGTCGTAACCACCTGCTCGATCCGCCGGGCCGCGTCGTCGTGGAGTCCGGCGCCGCCGAGAGCGTCCGCCAGCTCGAGCTGAAGCTCCACCATCAGATCCCGCATCCTGGCGTCGGCAGCGCCGACCGCGGCGGCGCGGTCGAGGCCCTCGAGCGCCCGCGCCACATCGTTCTCACGCATCGCCAGCATGGTCGTCAGCAGCAGCATGTGGACATCGGCCGCATCCTCGGCGAGGACGGCCTCCGCCGCCGCGGCCGCCTCGTCGAAACGACCGAGCTTGAACAGGGCGCCTGCCAGCACCGCGCGGCCGCCGGTCAGCTCGGGGTCCAGTTCGAGCGCGCGCCGCGCCGCCGCGGCCGCTTCCTGCTGCCGGTTCATCCGGTCGTAGACCCCCGCCGCCGCAAAGTGCGCCCGGGCGTTGTCCGGTTCGAGCTCGATCAGCCGCAGCAGCTCGCCGAGCGAGGCCTGCAACTGTCCGGTCTCGCGGTAGGTCTTGCTCCGTCGCAGGAAGCTCGCAGAGTCCACCGCCAGCAGGTCGACCCGGGCCCGGCGCGGATCCCGCTGGTGGGTCATCGGCGGCAGTGCCCGCGCCGCCTGGGCCAGGCGCCTCGCCTCGCCGCGGTCGCCGGCGCGGCTGCGCGCGCGCGACAGCATGGCGACGACGGCCTGCGTGCCGGGGCTCAGCTCGTAGGCCCGTTCAAGACGGCGCACGGCCCGATCGATGTCGCCGCGCGCCAGGGCCAGCCGGCCGAGGCCGAGGTGCGCCACCGCGTTGTCCGGCTCAAGCCGGGCCGCTTCCCGATAGTGCTCGACCGCATCGACCGCACGGCCGACCTTCTCCAGGACGGACGCGTACCTGACGCGGGCCGGCGCATAGTCGGGATCGATCTCGACCGCCCGTCGGAGCAGTGCCGCCGCGGCGGCCGGATCGCGCGCCTCCTCGACGCTTGCCTGCAGATAGATCCACCGGAACTCCGAGGGCGCCAGCCGCGAGGCCTGAGCGTAGCCGGACACCGCCTCCTCTTCGAACTGGTGGGCGTGAAGGACCATGGCGAGACGGCCCCAGGCGGCGGCCGAGCCAGGTTCCCGGGCCGCGGCTTCGAGCTCCCGGTCGATCGCGGCGCGGACCCGGGGTTCGACCGCGCTCAGATCGGGTACGGGCAGTTCGGCGGCGCCAGCCGCACCGACAGCAGCCGCAGACGATGCGAGGAGCGCCGCGAGGGCCGCGGCAACGGCACGTCCCCGGACACGGGCAACACGGCGTGCGCACCGACAGCGGCCCGCTCCGCGAAGGCCCTTCACCGACCCTCTCCGCGGGCAAGATCGACCGTGCTGCCGGTGGGCGCGCCGGCAAAGGTCTCGACCGCGCCGCCGGGCCAGGTCACCTCGAAGCGCTCGACGGCGTCCGCGGCGCCGAGGCCGACGTGGAGCGGCGCATCGCCGCCGGTCAGGTAGCCGCCGAGCGGCAGCACGAGCCGGCGCAGCGGCCGCCCGTCGACCCAGGCCGTGACCGAGGCGCCGAAGGCGGTGCGCCCGAGACCCGGATCGACGACCCGCAGCCGCACCCAGCCGGCGGCGGCCGACTCGCCCTCCGCGATCGTCTCGTTGCGGTAGATGCGCGCCGGCCCTTCCAGGTTGCTGACCAGAAGGTCCAGGTCGCCGTCGCCCTCCAGATCGAACGGCACCAGCCCGCGGCTGACGTCGAGTACGGCGCCGAAGTCGCCGGAGGCCGCGCTGACGTCGGTGAAGGCGCCCGCGCCGTCGCCCAGCATCAGCAGGTTGGGCTCCGCGTAGCCGCGCCAGAACCAGTCGTCACGCTCCGAGAGCGTCTCCGGGCGGCGCTTGACCGCACCGTTCACCACGGCGAGATCAAGGTCGCCGTCGTTGTCGGCGTCGAGGAAGGCGGCGCCGAACCCCGTGTACGGCACGCTGGGCGCCGCCAGACCGGCCTCGGCGGCGCGGTCCTCGAAGCCGTCCGCAGCGCCCGGCGCTCCGCCCAGGTTCAGGTACAGCGTGTTCGTCTCCTCGATCAGGTGACTCAGGAAGAGGTCGATGTCCCGGTCGCCGTCGATGTCACCCAGTGCGACGCCCATTCCCGCCTCGCCGACCCCGAACCGATTGTAGGCCGCGCCGAGCAGTACCGCGTCGTCCTCGAACCGGCCGCCGCCGCGGTTGACCCAGAGCTGGTTCGGGTCCGCGTCGTTCGCGACGTAGACGTCGGTCAGGCCGTCTTCGTCGAAGTCCGCGGCGGCAACGCCCAGGCCGGCGTCCGCGACCAGCGAGATGCCGGCGGACCGACTGCTCGAGGCGAGGCGCCGGCCGCCCTCGTTCCGGTAGAAGACATCGGCCTCGCCCTCGAACTGCTGCGGCCCGCAGTAGTCGACCCGGCCGCCCTGGACCCGGCATTCCCGCGCCGCGCGCCACTGGACATAGCGGACGACGTAGAGGTCGAGCCAGCCGTCGAGGTCGGCATCGAAGAACACGGCGGAGGTCGACCAGCCGGGGGTGGCGGCGCCGAACGAGGCGGTGACGTCGACGAAACGGCCGCCGCCCTCGTTCCGGTAGAGCACATCGGCGCCGAAGTTCGTCACGTAGAGGTCGAGGTCGCCGTCGTTGTCGATGTCCCCGACCGCAGCGCCCATGCCGAAGCCCGGGTTGTCGAGCCCGGAGCCTTCGGTCGCGTCGACGAAACGGCCGCGCGGACGCTGCAGGTAGAACCGGTTGCGGCCCGGCGCGCCGGCGACCCTGCTCCCGGCGTTCGGAAAGTAGAGATCGATCAGCCCGTCGCCGTCCGCATCGAAGGCCGCGACGCCGCCGCCCATGATCGCCGGCATCGGATACTCCCCCGCCGAGCCGGTGGCATGGACGAAGTCGAGGCCGGCCGCGGCCGTGACGTCGACGAAGTGCACGGCGGCTGCCGCCGCGATGTCGGCCGACGGCGGCGCGGGCGCCTCCGCGGCGCCGTCTTCCGGGACACAGCCGAGGATCGCGGCCGCACACGAAAACCCGGCCGCTGCCAGTCCGACCAGGCGCGGCCCTTGCGCCTGCACGTCAGTTGACCCCGGCTGCCGCGTCCGCTGCCAGGCGGCGGCGCCGTCGGGCGTAGCGCCGGATCATGCCCAGCATCGTTTCCTCGTCGTGGATGCCGCAAAGCGGGAAGACATCGAGCATCAGGGTCGGCACGCCCTCGACCCCGGCCGCCGCCGCACTCCGCGTGGCCGCGGCCAGACGGCCGCCGGCCGCAAGATCGGCTGCCGCGCCCAGCGGAAACGGAACGCGCGCGCCGAACTCCCGAAGCCGGTCCTGCAGCAGACAGTCCATGTCGCCCTCGGCCGCGCCCTCGTGGTACAGGGTGAAGGCCGCCTGCCGCCACTCCCGTTCGAACGCGGGATCGAGTCCGCCGTCGACCTTCCCGTCGAGCACGACGGCGACCTCGCCGGCAAGACGCGAATCCGGCCACCGCGGCGGCGGCTCGAGCTCGACGTCGAGTGCCGACGCAACGCGGACCAGGCTCTGGCGGCGTGCCGGGTCGAGCAGCCGGCCGCGCTGGAAGCTGCCGATCCCGGTCAGATCGACCGCCTTCCAGCGCAGCACGATCCGCTCGGCCCGGAGCGGCCCGTCGATCCGCTCCATCACCCGGTGCGCAACGTAGCTCAGACTGGAGGCGAAGTCGTAGTAGACGAACACCTCGAGCGGATCGCCGGCGCCGGCAGTCCCGGTCTCGCCTGCCGTCAACTCCCGTACCCCTGTGGATTGGCGCTCTGCCAGCGCCAGGCGTCGATGCAGATGTCGTCCAGACCGCGCGCAGCGGTCCAGCCCAGGTCGCGGCCGGCACGCGCCGGATCGGCCCACACCTCCGTTGCATCGCCGGGCCGCCGCCCCTCGAGAACGGTCGCGATCTCCCGGCCGCTCGCACGCTTCACAGCCTCCAGCACCTCCAGCACGGTGATCCCGCGGCCGGTGCCGAGGTTGTACTCGGCGCAGCCTGCGGCCGCCGGCAGGTGGTCGAGGGCCCGGACGTGCCCGGCGGCGACGTCGACGACATGGAGGTAGTCGCGGATCGCCGTGCCGTCGCGGGTCGGGTAGTCGGCGCCGAACACCCGCAGTTCGGGCAGCGTTCCGACCGCGGCCTGCATCGTGCTCGGCAGCAGGTTCTCCGGCACACCCCGCGGGTCCTCGCCGATGCGCCCGCTCGGGTGGGCGCCGGCGGGGTTGAAGTAGCGGAGCGACAGGATCCGCCACCCCTCTTCCGCCGCCGCGAGATCGCGCAGCATCTGCTCGACGCAGAGCTTCGTGCGGCCGTAGGGGTTGGACGGCGCAAGCGGCGCGTCCTCCGCGAGCGGACATGCGCCCGGCGCCGGGTCGCCGTAGACCGTGGCCGACGACGAGAACACGAGCCGGCGCACATTCCGGCGGCGCATCGCCGCCAGCAGGCTGACCGTGCCGCATACGTTCGTCCGGTAGTAGGCGACCGGATCGGCGCAGGATTCGCCGACCGCCTTCCTCGCGGCGAAGTGGACCACGGCCGCGCAACCGCCGCCGAACGCCCGGTCGAGGGCCGCTTCGTCGGCCACGTTCCCTTCGACGAACCGCAGGTCCCGCCCCGCCAGCTCCCGAACCCGCCGCAGGGCTTCTGGCGAGCTGTTCGAGAGATCGTCGAGGACGGTCACGTCCCAGCCGGCAGCCAGCAGCTCGACGCAGGTGTGACTGCCGATGAAGCCGGCGCCGCCGGTGACCAGAACCCGCTCCGCCATGGCGGAAGTCTACGACCGTTGAAGCGCGAGACCGTAGCGAGACCGTCCGGATCCAGCACAACGCTGGCCGCGGACTGTTACGATTCCGCACTGGACTCGGGAGGACACCCATCGCCATGCAGACACCCGTTCGAGTCGCCGTCACCGGAGCCGCCGGTCAGATCGGCTACTCCCTCATCTTCCGCATCGCCGCCGGCGAGATGCTCGGGCCGGAGCAGCCGGTGAGCCTCCACCTGCTGGAGATCCCGCCGGCGATGGACGCGCTCGCTGGCGTCGTCATGGAGCTTCGCGACTCGGCCTATCCGCTGCTTCAGGACATCGTGACGAGCTCGGACGCGGGCGAGGCTTTCGACGGGGTCGACATCGCGATGCTGATCGGCGCGCGGCCGCGCGGGCCGGGCATGGAACGCAAGGACCTGCTGCAGGCGAACGCCCGGATCTTCTCCGTGCAGGGCAGGGCCCTGAACGAGCGCGCGAGCCGTGACGTGCGGGTCGTCGTGGTCGGCAACCCGGCGAACACGAACGCCCTGATCGCGGCCAGCAATGCACCGGGGCTCGACCGGCGCCAGTTCACGGCTATGACCCGCCTCGACCACAACCGGGCAATCAGCCAGCTCGCGGAGAAGACCGGCGCCCACACCACCGACGTCCGCCGGATGACGATCTGGGGCAACCACTCGGCCACCCAGTACCCGGACCTCGGCCATGCGCTGGTCGGTGGACGGCCGGCGCCGGAACTGGTCGACGAAGCCTGGACCCGCGAGGACTTCATTCCGACGGTGCAGCAGCGCGGCGCAGCGATCATCAAGGCCCGCGGCGCATCTTCGGCGGCTTCCGCGGCCGCCGCTGCGATCGACCACATCCGCACCTGGGTCCGGGGCACGGCCGACGGCGACTGGGTCAGCATGGCGATCCCCGCAGACGGCAGCTACGGCACGCGCGAGGGTGTCGTGTACTCCTTCCCGGTGACCGTCAGCGACGGCGACTATTCGATCGTCCAGGGCCTGGACGTCGACGACTTCAGCCGCGCGCGGATGCAGGCAACGCTGGACGAGCTGTTCGCAGAGCGAGCCGGCGTCGAGGAGCTGCTGCCGTAGCCCTGGCAGACCAACCCGTCGTTGACTTCCGGTCTGGCCCCAGCCCTCACCTCACCGTGCCCTTGCGCTGCGCTACGCTCGGCGCATCCCCTGCAACCGGAGAGACGATGGAAAAGGAACTGCACGAACGCCTGAACGGACACCTTCGGCACGAGTTCGAGGCCGCTCATCGCTACCTCGCCATGGCGCTCTGGTTCGAGCGCGTCGACCTGCCGGGGTTCGGCGCCTGGCTGAGAGGCCAGTCCAGCGATGAACTGGCGCACGCCCACCGGATCATCGATCACCTCGCCGACCGCGACCTGCTGGTCAGGATCCCGGAGCTCTCGGCACAGCCCACCGAGTGGGAGTCGGCAGAGGCGGCCGTCGCCGCGATCCTGGAGAGCGAACAGGCCGTGACGCGGGCCATCGAGAGCCTCTACGACCTGTCCGAAAAGACCCACGATCGCGCTGCCTCGATCATGCTCCAGTGGTTCATCAACGAGCAGGTGGAAGAGGAGAACGTGGCCCGTACCCTGCTCGGTCGGCTGCGGCTGGTCGACGGCGACGGCGTCGGCCTGCTGATGATCGATCAGGAGCTGGCGAAGGGCACCGTGCCCGGGGCGATGGCGGAGGCCGGCGCGGAGACCCAGTGACCGGCTCGGACAAGAACGGCGCCCCGCCCGGCCGCGGCTACTCCAACTACGTGCTGGGCGTTCTCGTCCTGGTCTACGTCTTCAACTTCATCGACCGCCAGATTCTCTCGATCCTGGCGGAGGACATCCGCGCCGATCTGGGCATCGGCGACGCCCAGCTCGGCTTCCTCTACGGCACCGCGTTCGCCGTCTTCTACGCCATCTTCGGGATCCCGCTCGGCCGCCTGGCGGACATGTGGACCCGCAAGAACCTGATCTCGGTCGGCCTTGCCGCGTGGAGCCTGATGACCGCGCTGTCCGGCACCGCCCGCGGCTTCGCCTCCCTGGCCGCCTACCGGATCGGCGTCGGCATCGGCGAGTCGAGCGCCAGCCCGGCCGCATTCTCCATGCTCGGCGACTACTTTCCGCCGAGGCTGCGGGCGACGGTGACCGCGCTCTACTCGAGCGGCGTCTACATCGGCTCCGGCGTCGGCATCGCCATCGGCGGCGTCATCGTCGACCGCTGGAACGCCGCCTGGAGCGAAGGAGGCGCCCCGTTCGGGCTGGTCGGCTGGCAGGTCGCGTTCTTCGCCGTCGGTCTGCCCGGCCTGCTGATGGCGATCTGGGTGTGGACCCTGCGCGAGCCGGTCCGCGGCCAGCAGGAGGGCATCGTCACCCCCAATCACCCGGAGCCGTTCCGGGAACTCGGGAAGGAAACGGCCGCCGTGCTGCCGCCGTTCACCCTGCTCTCCCTGGGCAACACCGGCGGCGGCCGTGCCGTCGGACGCAATCTGCTCGTCGCCGCCGGTTGCGCCCTCGGCGCCTTCCTCCTGATCCAGGTCTTCGGCAATCCGGTGCAGTGGATCGCCCTCAGCATCGGGCTCTACGCCTTCCTGTCCTGGGTGCAGGGGCTGAGACTCCGCGATCGGCCGACCTTCCAGTTGATCTACGGCACGCGCTCCATGGTGTACGGAATGATCGGCTTCGGCTGGGTAGGCTTCGTCGGCTACGGTGCCGGCTTCTGGGCGCCGACCTTCTTCCGTCGGGTGCACGAGGTCAGCGCCGCGGAGGCCGGTCTGGTCCTCGGCGCCACGTCTGCCGTTGCGGGCTGGCTGGGAGTCACTGCCGGCGGCGCCTTCTCCGACTGGCTGAAGGTGCGAAACCCCAGGGCAAGGACACTGACCGGCACGATCGCCTCGCTCGGCGCCGTTCCGCTCGGTGTCGCCTTCCTGCTGGCGGACAACGTGACGACCGCCTACGTCCTCAATTTCTTCTTCACCGTGATGTCGGCGTCCTGGATCGGCTCCGCCGTCGCCCTGGCGAACGACCTCGTGCTGCCCCGGATGCGCGCCACCGCATCCGCCTTCTACATCCTGACCGTCACCTTCGTCGGCCTTGCCCTCGGCCCCTTCCTGATGGGCTGGATCAGCGGCGTCCTGGAAGCCGGCGGCGCCGACTCGGGCCGCGCACTGCAGCTCGGCATCCTGGCCGGGCTCGGCGCCTATCTGCTCGCCGCGGTCTTCTTCTGGATCGCCAGCCGCACCGTCGCCGCCGACGAGGACTCACGGGTAGAACGCGCCCAGGCCACCGGCGAGGTGATCGAAGCAGCGTGACGCACGGCACGGCGTCTGCCGCCTCGACCTTCGACGGTCTCTTCACTGCGCTGCTCGGTGAACGGCCGTTCGCCTGGCAGCGAGCCGTCGCCCAGGGCGAGTGGCCCGAAGTGCTGATCGCCCCTACCGGGTCCGGCAAGACCGCCGGCGTCACGCTGGCCTGGGCTCATCGTCGGCTCCTGAACCCCGATACGACACCCTCCCGACTCGTGTGGTGCCTGCCGATGCGGACGCTCGTCGACCAGGCCAGCGAGGAGATCCGCCGCTGGCTGAGCCGCCTGGAAGAACATCGAATCGACCCCGACAACCGGATTCCCCGGGCAGATGCTGTTCATGTCCTCATGGGCGGCGTGGACTCGGGCGACTGGCTCCGCAAGCCGGAACGCCCCTCGATCCTGGTCGGAACCCAGGACATGTTGCTCTCCAGGGCCCTGCTGCGCGGTTACGCGACGTCGCGGGCGCTGTGGCCGATGGAGTTCGCGCTGCTTCACCAGGACACCCAGTGGGTGTTCGACGAAGTGCAGCTGATGGGCGCCGGACGCGCCACTTCCGCTCAGTTGGAGGCGTTTCGACGCCAGGAACGCCGCCGGGCAGACAGGCACGACCGGACCGCCGTCGGGCGTCCCTGCCGGAGCCTGTGGATATCGGCCACCCTGGAGCCGGAGTGGCTTCGGACAGTTGATCACCCGGTTCCAACCAGGGTGATGCGGGTGGATCCCGCGCAGCAGGGCGACAACAGACTGCGGGCACTCGCCCATGCTCCAAAGCACCTTCACCGAGCCTCGGCAACGCCCGAATCCGCCTCGGCTCAGCACGAGAAGGAGTACGTCGCGGGACTCGCGGAGTCCGTCGTGACGGCGCACCGCACCGGCAGCATGACCCTCGCCATCGTCAACCAGGTCAAGCGCGCCCAGGCCCTCCACACGAAGATCCGCGGAATCCTCGATGGTCGCGACCAGCCGACTCCCGCCCTTGCCCTGCTGCACTCGCGGTTCCGCCCAGCGGACCGAAAGCGCGAGATGGGCAAGGTGCTGAACAAGGTCGGCAACCGGGGCAAACAGGCCGACGTGATCGTCATCGCCACGCAGGCGGTGGAGGCCGGCGTGGACATCTCGGCAGCCGTCATGGTCACTGAACTCGCCCCGTGGGCCTCGATGGTGCAGCGGTTCGGGCGCGCCAACCGGCGAGCCGAGGTCCCGGAAGGCGCCAACGTCTGCTGGGTCGATCTGCTGGAGCGTGTCACCGGCAACGAGCCGGCAGCCCGGAAGCAGGCGACCGAGCTGTCGCGACCCTACCTGGTCGACGAGTTGCGCGAGTCCCGCGAACGGCTTGCAGGCCTGCGCGACGTGGCGCCGGCCCACCTTCCCGGACCCGGCCCCATCGCCGCACCGCTCCGCGTGATCCGCCGGAAGGATCTCCATGATCTCTTCGATACGGACTCGGACCTCACCGGCTTCGACGTCGATATCTCCCCGTATGTCCGCGACGCCGAGGACACTGACATCCGGATCTTCTGGCGCGAACTGACGGCCCCCCGCGAAGGGACGGACGACGGGCCGACGGCGCCTGGCTCGGAAGAGCTCTGTGCAGTGCCGATCGGACAGGCGCGGAAGTGGATCCGGGCAAGCCGCAAGAAGGCCGCCCGGACGGTTTTCTTCGTGCGCGATCCGCAGTGGCGGCGACGCGAAGAGGGGGCAGCCTCCCATCCGCCCGGCTGGGTCCCCTTCCATGACGAGCCCTGGCCCGGACTCACGCTGCTGGCCGACGTGGCGGCCGGCGGCTACAGCGATGAGCTGGGATTCACAGGTGTCACGAAGCACTGTCCGGACCCGGTGAGTCAGGACGCGCCGGCCGACGGCGCGTCGGACGGACACGACGGGGACCCCCGGAGCGAGGCCAGCCGCCCGGTCCGCCTGGCGGACCACTTGCGGCACGTCTCCCTGGAATCGTCCGCACTGACCAGGGCGCTCGGACTTGACGACCAGACCTCCACCCTGCTCACACGCGCCGCCCGCTGGCACGACCTCGGAAAGGCGCACGAGGTCTTCCAGGACACGATGCGGCGCGGCCTGAACGGGCACGAGGTCCCGGAGGGGGACTACCTTGCGAAGACCGTGAAGTCGAATCTGCGCCACGGCCGCGCCTACTTCCGTCACGAGCTGGCTTCTGCCCTGGCTTTCCTCAGCCACCGTGACTGGTCACGCGAGGCCGATCTCACCGCCTACCTGATCGCGGCACATCACGGCAAGGTCCGAATGAACCTGCGCGCCCTGCCGCGGGAATCGGGGCCGGCCGAACCCGAACGGAGGAACGCTCGCTTCGCACGGGGAGTGTGGCAGGGGGACGAACTGCCGCCGCTTGAACTGCCAGGAAACGAAGAGTGGGAAGGCGGGGCTCTGACCCTCTCCATCATGGAGCTCGGGTGGGACAAGACGACGCGGGAAAGCTGGACGGAGCGCACCAGGGAACTCCTCGCAAGACACGGGCCGTTCGAGCTGGCGTGGCTGGAGACCTTGCTGCGCATCGCCGACTGGCGGGCTTCCGCGAAGGAGGCGTCTGGGGAGTACGGCGATGTCTGAGCAGTTGACGCTCCCGGGATGCCGCCCCACTCCGCTCGCTTCGTACCTCAAGGCACTTGGCGTGCTTCGGCTGCTGTCGTCCGCTGCGAACAACGTGACTGGCGAGCCCGTCGACGCAGAGGCGCGAGGCTGGTGGGACGAAGAACGGTTCTGTCTGCGAACGGTGCTGAGCCGGGAGGACATCGTGAGCTTCTTCCTCGATGACTACGCACCGAGTCCGGTGCTTGCGCCGTGGAACGGTGGCAGCGGCTTCTACGCCAAGGACAACAAGGACGGCTTCCGCCCTTTGATCTCAGGGCCGGTCGCCGCCCGCTTCCAGCCCTTCGCCACCACCGTCCGCATCGCTGCCGACACTCTGCAGTGCCTCGGTCTGAGCGATCGACCGACAGGTGACGCGAAGACGGAACTGGTCGCGATGCTGCGGAGCCGACTTCCCGAGCGTGCGCTGCCGTGGGTCGACGCGGCACTCGTGCTGTCCGGAGGCGGCCTTCGATTCCCCCAGTTGCTGGGTACGGGCGGAAACGACGGCCGGCTCGACTTCACGAACAACCTCATGCGACGCCTGTTCTCGGAGTCCCGGCCGAGCGGCATCTTCGACGCGCCCACGGGAGAGCCATCGGCCACGAGCGGCCCCCTGCTCCGCGGCGCGCTGTTTGACGCACCGGTGCACGAGCTGACGGGCGCCAAGGTGGGGCAATTCTCACCCGGGGGCGCCGGCGGCCCCAATGCAACGACCGGGTACGAGGGCGAGGCGGCAGTCAACCCCTGGGACTACGTCTTCATGCTCGAAGGTGCCGCGATGTTCGCCTGTGCCGCCACACGGCGCCACGAGAGCAACTCCAGGGCACGGGCGAGCTTCCCCTTCACGGTTGCAGCATCCGGTGCAGGATGGGGCGGCATCGAAGTCAGTGACGAATCCGAGGCCCGAGCGGAGTTCTGGGCGCCCCTGTGGAACCGCCCTGCCCGATCCTGCGAGATTGAAGCCCTGTTCGGCGAAGGACGTGCGGTCACGAACGGCAGAACCGCCAGTGACGGCCTCGACTTTGCTCGTGCGCTCGGAGCCCTCGGCACAAGCCGGGGGTTCTCGGAGTTTCAGCGCTACGGTTTCTTCCAGCGCGCCGGGAAGAGCTACTACGCAGCGGCCATCGGACGACGGCAAGCAGAACCGTCGCCTGGCGCCGAGCTCATGGCCGACCTGGACGCAGGGAACTGGTTGGGCAAGGTGCGCCGCTACGGCCGGGACGGCAACCAGCCCGCAGCGGTGCGCAATGCGGTCAAGCTGCTGGAAGACGCGGCGTTCGAGTTGCTGGCGCCGCAGTGCTCACCCGGAGCCGTTCGCGCGGTCCTCGAGTCCATCGGACGACTGGGGGAGTGGCTCGGCAACAGCCCCAAGGGGCGTGAGAGCGTGCCGCCGCCGCCCCGCCTCTCCGGCGCGTGGCTGCTCCGCGCCGACGACGGAAGTGCGGAGTTCCGGGTTGCTGCGGCACTCGCCGGACTCGGCATCCGGTTCTCGCCATACGTGGAGCACTCCGATGACGCCGAAGCACGATCGGGGGATCCCCGAACACCGCCCATGGCCGCCCATCTCGCCCCGCTGACGAACGGAGCCGGAAGCAGCAGATTCGAGCAGGGCACGTTCTTCCGAGGTCATCGGTTGCTGCAGCGCCGGTCCTGGGCGTCGGACAACAGCCCGCCAACGGCCGTCTGGGGGCATGGAGACCTGGTTGGCAACATGATCGCGGTCCTGGAGCGACGCCTCGTGGAAGCGCCCATTCGCGGACTGGCAGACAAGCCGCTCGGCAGCGCGAGCTGTGCGCGACTGTCTGACGTGACTGCCTTTCTTGCCGGCGACTTCGACGACGCCCGCTGCTCTGCCTTGCTGTCGGGCATGGTCTGGGCACAGCCCGCACGACTGCCGGCAACCGAAGCACAGATCTCGTTGCCCCGAGCGGCCCCACCCTTCCCGTACGCGGCACTCAAACCGGTCTTCTCCACCGATGACTCCCTCCGGCGGCTGGGCGCGCTCCCTGCGGAGGGGTCCCTGCCGGTTCCACCTGGGCTGGTCGGTCAACTGCGCGCAGGGGGCCAGGACCGCGATGGCCGGGCCGTGAACCGTGCGGTCGGCGCCGCATTCTCGCGAGCTCGCTCATCCGGCCTCCCGTCCGCCTTCGATCCGACTCGATCCGGCGGCGGCACCGCCGCGCCAGCCAGCCGCCGTTTCGGCGCCGGCGTACGACCCGATCGCATGGCTGCAGCGATGCTGATCCCGATCACCGAACCCGGCCTCGCCAGCCTGCTTCGTCGGGCCTACCCCGACTCCACTCCCGACACCGCCATTCCATCATCGGAGGAAGCACATGAGCGTATTTGACCCGGATATCCTGAGCACGCTGGAGAGAATCGAACAGCTACTGGTTCAGATTCTCCAACAACTGAAGAAAGAAGACTGATGTCCCAACAACACCGCACGTCGATTGATCTGACCCAACTCGCCGGCGAGCCGCGGCTGCTGCTGGAAGCCCGGCTCCGACCTGTTCAAGGCACGCGCTTCCAGCCCACCGGCTTCCCCAATCTCGGTCACGCGGTCTACGAGTCCCCCGACGGGACCGGCCAGACCGTTCTGGTGGAGAGCGCCCAGTCGATGGCGAACCGGTTGGAAGCCGTGTGCTGGGACGAGGTAGAGGACGACTGGGTCGTGCCGTTGCGCGGCCTTCCGGTCGTGAAGGTGACGGACAAGGCAGGGAAGCACCTCACCAATTCCCTGATCGAGGCCCACCGCCTGAACTCTCCCTACATCCTCGAAGGAAAGGACAAGTCGGTCTTCGAACTGCTCAAGCAGAGGCTGGCCCAGTTCGAGCAGGGGCGAGTCGACCAGCGGGAACTGGCCAGGGTGCTCCTGGAGTTCGATACCAACGCGCTGCTGCACGGTGTCTTCCTGGCCAAGAAGGAGCTCGCCGGCGGGAGACTGCGGCTGTCGCGGGCCCTGTCCGCCTTCGTCGAGGCGGACGGCGCCAGACGCGCGGTCAGCGGCGGCGTGAAGAACGACTCTGTCGACCCGAAGGGAGACACGCAGAGGGGTTTCGGGAACGTGCCCTTCGCCCGGGACGAGTGGACGGCAGAACGCATCACCGCCTGTTTCAATCTGGATCTTCGGCAGATCCGTGCCTACGGACTCGGAGACGATGTCGAGAGGCTTCTGGTTCTTCTCGCCCTGTTCAAGATCGGGAAGGTCCTCCACGAGGGTCTGCGCTTCCGCACGGCCTGCGATCTCGACGTCACCGAGCTCTGCGTGACCCGGCCCTCCGTGTTCGAGATGCCATCGCTCGCTGCCATCGAAGACGAGATCCCGAGTCTCGTTGACCGGATCGGCGGGGCCGGGCAGTTCGGAGCGTCCCGAGTCCTGACCGTCGTCTACGAGCGGTAGGCACCCGCCGTGTTCGGACTGGCATTCCGGTTTCCGGCCGGGCGCTACCACGCCACGCCGTGGGGGCGGAACGTCAACGAGGCGGATGTCGCCTGGCCGCCGGAACCATGGCGGATTCTGAGGGCGCTGATCGCCTGCTACTGGCGCAAGGGAGACCGGGAGCGCTGGAGCGAGGATGACCTGGCCGGACTGATGGACGCGCTGGCGGAAGAGCTTCCGGTCTTCCACCTTCCCGAGGGCTGTGTTCACGCCCACACCCGTCACTACATGCCCATTCGCAAGGGAAAGGACGAATCGCTCACACTGGTCTTCGACGCGTTCGTGCACGTTCCCGACGGCGCGGAAGTCCAGATCGTCTGGAAGGGAGTGACACTTGACCGGCATCTCCGGGATCTGGCCTCGGATCTCGCCTCCGGGATCGGCTATCTCGGACGTGCGGAGAGCTGGACCGAGTGCCGCGTGATGACCGAGCCGGAGAAGGAACCGAACTGCCGCCCGGCCGAGTTCGATGTTCCCGACGTTCCCGAGGGCATCGAAGCCGTCACCGGCGAGAGATGGGAGATGTGCCGATTGCTGGCGCCACGGTCAGCCGCATCCTGGAGAGCCGAGCGCGAGAGCCTCCTCGGCCAGGAACGGGACCGGATCCGGGCCGAGGCGAAGCAGCAGCTCACCGAGAGCGCAGTGCAGAAGAAGACCATGAGGTCGTTCCTCAGCAAGGCGGGAGTGGACACGCTTCCTGCCCGGCTGGTCGACGCGCTCTCCGTCGACACCGCGGACCTTCAGAGTTGCAGGTGGGATCGGCCGCCGGCAGGCTACGAAGCCGTCTACGCTCGGCATCCGAGGGCCAGTCCCGGTGTCGTCGCCCGATCGAACAGGCGGCCGCGAAGGACCCCGAGCACGTTGAACGAGCCCACCGTGGCCCGCTTTCTTCTCGCAGGCCGTCCGAGACCGAGGATCGAGGACGCGGTGAAGATCGGCGAGGTGATGAGGGCCGCGGCCCTGTCCAGGTTCGGCTGGGACACCGATCCCGCAACCGGCAAGCGGACGCCGCGCGCCCCCTGGGAGGTATCGGGTCGCGACAGCCAGGGCCGCCCGCTGCGCAGCGGGCAGCATCGCCACGCGTTCTGGCTGCCGGAAGACGCGGACGACGACGGCTGGATCGATCACGTAACAGTGTTCATCGCCGCCGGGATGAATCAGGAGATCCGGTCGCGGCTCGATCGGATCACGCGGATCTGGATGACACCGCGCAGGCGAGGCGAAACCGCAGCTGCGACAAGAGCCGCAGGCGACACGCAGATCGACGAATGGCGCCTTGCCCTGGAAGGATTCGGCCACCCGGAAGACTTCGAGGGCGGCTCCGGACTGCTGGCCGTATCGAAACGGTGGCGGAGCGTCACACCGTTCCTCGCATCGGGCCATCTGAAGAAGGCCGGCTACCCGGGAGAGATGGCAAGACTGCTGAAGCGGCGGGGGATGGACGCGGAAGGCGTGACGATCAGCGAGCTGAAGGAGGTTACCGTCGCAGGCACACCGCGGCGCGCACTGAACTTCCACCGGTTCCGGTCGCGTGGACGCGAGCGCCAGCCGGACCCTGCGGGTGCTCTGTTGCAGATCGAGTTCCCGGAAGCAGTGCGGGGACCCCTGGCGCTCGGGTACAGCTGCCACTTCGGACTGGGAATCTTCGGAGCCGTCAAGTAGGGAACAGCGGCGTGTCGAGAACCCCTCACGACCAGCTCACGCTTCCCCTGCCGCCTCCGCCCGCAGGCGCCCAGACACCGCTGGTTCCAGCGCGCATGGTCAACGAGTGGGTCTACTGTCCGCGGCTGGCGTATCTCGAGTGGGTAGAAGGCGAATGGGCCGACAGCGAAGACACCGTCAAAGGCAGGCGCGCACATGCCCGCGTGGACAAGGGCAGAGGGCACCTTGCA
Source organism: Thermoanaerobaculia bacterium (assembly GCA_965116145.1). Lineage (GTDB taxonomy): Bacteria > Acidobacteriota > Thermoanaerobaculia > Multivoradales > Multivoraceae > Multivorans. The sequence continues at coordinate 3,187,975 of OZ220482.1, read as the reverse complement.
TCAGCGGAAGAACTCGAGGAAGAGGGGGCCCAGGTCCGCTCGGTCACCATGGCTTCGGAACGCCTCGGGGTCATCGCGAAGATGGACGTGCTCGATGTCCGGGACGGAGTCGTCACGCCGGTGGACTTCAAGAAGGGCAAGCGTCCCCACGTCGCGGCCGGAGTCTACGAACCCGAACGGGTCCAGGTCTGCGTGCAGGCGATGATCCTGGAGGACAACGGCTACGAGGTGGATGCGGCGGCGATCTGGTACGTCGGCTCCCGGGAGAGGGTCCGAGTCAACCTGGACGACGATCTCCGCGCCAGGACACTTGCCGCTGTCCGTGAACTGCGGTTGGCGGCGGAGACGCGCAGACGGCCGGCGCCGCTGGAGAACAGCCCCAAGTGCCCCCGCTGTTCGCTGGCGGGAATCTGCCTCCCGGACGAAACCAACCTGTTCAACCGCGGCTATCCGCCGCGGCCGCTCAATCCATCGGACGACCCGGCGCTTCCGCTGTACGTCCAGGAACCGCGCGCGAGACTGCGCAAGAAGGGCGAGCGGCTGGTTGTCGAGTTGCGGGACGAGACGGTCGAAGTGCCGATGGCCGATGTGTCCCAGGTAGCCCTGTTCGGGCCGGCATCCGTCACCACACCTGCTCTTCACGCCCTGATGCGAGCCGATATTCCGGTGTCCTGGTTCTCCACCGGCGCCTGGTTCCTGGGGCATACGATCGGAACCGGTAGCGGCAACGTGGCAGTCCGCGAAGCCCAGTATCGGGCTGCATTCGATTCCCGTCGCAGCCTGGCCTTCTCGCGCGAACTCGTGAACGCGAAGGTGCGCAACTCCCGCACGATGTTGCGCCGCAACTGGCGTCCCGAACGCGGCACGGACGAGAAGCAGGACGCCATGGCGGGACTCACGCGCATCGCCCGACGGTCGCTGCTGGCGAAGAGCACCCAGCAACTGCTCGGGCTGGAGGGTGAGGCAGCGGCGATCTACTTCTCGCTCTTCGAAAAGATGCTGGCGCCGGCCGCGGCAGAAGGCGTCGAAGAGTTCTCGTTCACGACCCGCAACCGGCGGCCGCCCACCGATCCGATCAACGCTATGCTGTCTCTGGCCTATGCGCTGCTCACCAGGACGTTGACCACGACGATTTCGTCGACAGGCCTCGACCCGTACATGGGCCTCTACCACCGTCCACGTCACGGAAGGCCCGCACTGGCCCTCGACCTGATGGAGCCGTTTCGGGCCGTTCTGGCCGATTCCAGTGTGATCCAGGCCGTGAACAACGGCGAAGTCAAGGCCGGCAACTTCATCTCGAACGGACCGGCGTGCTCTCTCACGCCGACGGGACGCAAGGCCCTGATCGCGGCCTTCGAGCGGCGACTGGAACAGGTCACGACGCACCCTCTCTTCGGCTACCGCGTCTCCATGAGGCGAATGCTGGAGGTGCAGGCTCGCCTGCTCGCCCGTCACTTCCAGGGCGAGATCGTGAAGTACCCGCACTACCTCCCGAGGTAACCGGACATGGCCAAGGAACGGCTCTACGTCGTCACCTACGATGTCGCCGACCCCAAGCGATGGCGGCGCATCTTCAAGCTGATGAAGGGGTACGGGCACTGGCTGCAGCTGTCGGTGTTCCAGTGCCGGCTGACCGCTCGGCGCCGCACGGAGATGACTCTTCGACTCGAAGAACGCATGAAGCCGGTCGAGGACCACGTGCTGATCATGGACATGGGCCCCGCCGACAAGGTCGAGCCCCGAGTCGAGAGCCTGGGAAGGAGCTATGAAGCACCCACGCGAAAGGCAACGATCGTATGACCCGGCTGCCGCTCCCAGCGCGAGAGCTCCGGTAGCGAGCCGAACCCTGCGAGCGGTCGCATCCGCGCTTTCTTCCATCTCGTCAGACAGTTGGACAACCGATGTACGATCTCCGCCGGGAAGTGCCCAGGTTCCAACCCGGCCAGCGAAAGGACCGCTCGCAACTCACCTCGCAAACCGCTCCACCCCAGAGGTTTGGCGCGGAGACTCCGACCAGGGCAAGCTCGCCCTGGCCTCTTTGAAGCCCGGGCCGTCGCCGCGGCCGTCAGGGCAAGCTCGCCCTGGCCTCGCGCGTCCAGCGCTCCCCCGACCAGGGCAAGCTCGCCCTGGCCTCTTTGAAGCCCGACCAGGGCAATCGAAGCGGCGAAGCAAGCTCGCCGGCGAAGCGACCGCGACCCGACCAGGGCAAGCTCGCCCTGGCCTCTTTGAAGCGACGTCCTCGCCCTGGCCTCTTTGAAGCTGTCGGTGACCGGCACCAGGGCAAGCTCGCCCTGGCCTCTTTGAAGCTTGGCGGCGTTGCCAGCGCGTCGTTGACGGCGCCGGCCGACCAGGGCAAGCTCGCCCTGGCCTCTTTGAAGCCGACAGCCACCTCACTGGTCGAGGAGGAGGCGCGTCGTCCGACCAGGGCAAGCTCGCCCTGGCCTCTTTGAAGCCTTGCAAGGTTCGTTCTGCAGTTGATCGCAGCGACCCACGCCGACCAGGGCAAGCTCGCCCTGGCCTCTTTGAAGCCGGACGTAGGCCAGGCTGCCGCCGCCCGTCACACGGCCGACCAGGGCAAGCTCGCCCTGGCCTCTTTGAAGCTCGAATTCTCTGATTCTGTTCTTTGCGTTTGTGTTGTCCGACCAGGGCAAGCTCGCCCTGGCCTCTTTGAAGCCTCGTGGTCCCGGACAGCGTGCCGCCGGTGCCGCTCACCGACCAGGGCAAGCTCGCCCTGGCCTCTTTGAAGCCACATCCACCGCTGCGGCCATCTGCCACCTGAGCGCACCGACCAGGGCAAGCTCGCCCTGGCCTCTTTGAAGCGTCTCTCCTCCATCACTTGCAGGAAAGAGGAGATGAAACCGACCAGGGCAAGCTCGCCCTGGCCTCTTTGAAGCGCACGTTCCCGAACGTGTTCAACGGGAAGTCGATCAACGCCGACCAGGGCAAGCTCGCCCTGGCCTCTTTGAAGCGTGTAACCGTCTAGCAAATAGACTTTGTTCTGTCCTGACCGACCAGGGCAAGCTCGCCCTGGCCTCTTTGAAGCTTGCAACGGCAAGGCGCAAGGCGTCCAGCCTCGGCCCGACCAGGGCAAGCTCGCCCTGGCCTCTTTGAAGCACTCGGCAAGGTGCGGCGTCCGGCGCAACGATCGTGACCGACCAGGGCAAGCTCGCCCTGGCCTCTTTGAAGCCTGGGCCGTGCCCACGGCTCGGCAGCGTTGGTCAACTTCCGACCAGGGCAAGCTCGCCCTGGCCTCTTTGAAGCACTCCGTGTACCACCCGTACCTGTTCTCCAGCTTGAAATCCGACCAGGGCAAGCTCGCCCTGGCCTCTTTGAAGCGGAGATGTCCTGTCCGAGATGGGCGACACGGTAGCTGCCGACCAGGGCAAGCTCGCCCTGGCCTCTTTGAAGCCCAACCAGATCTCCGAGGTCAAGTCGGAGCTTCGGCCGACCAGGGCAAGCTCGCCCTGGCCTCTTTGAAGCCTTGGATACGTACAGCGGACGCAGGACGGTGATGGATTCCGACCAGGGCAAGCTCGCCCTGGCCTCTTTGAAGCAAGTCCGTCCCCTCGTCGGTACTTCACAGCCCAGACAACCGACCAGGGCAAGCTCGCCCTGGCCTCTTTGAAGCATGGTTCCTCCTTGGTGGTTCGGGTGGTCTGCCTCGTCCGACCAGGGCAAGCTCGCCCTGGCCTCTTTGAAGCAACGATGGTGGTGTCGGTCACCGGACGATCCGCCCGACCGACCAGGGCAAGCTCGCCCTGGCCTCTTTGAAGCAGCACCCACTGGCGGCCCTCCGGGATGTGGAACGGGCGCCGACCAGGGCAAGCTCGCCCTGGCCTCTTTGAAGCCTTGGCTGCTTCATATGCAGCGACGGCCAACTCCTGTCCGACCAGGGCAAGCTCGCCCTGGCCTCTTTGAAGCCAGGAAATTGCCTTGCGCCTTGCGCCGTGGCGGGTCGACCCCGCCGACCAGGGCAAGCTCGCCCTGGCCTCTTTGAAGCAGCGCCCGGACGTGGTCCAGGACCGCCTTCGCCGCGTCCCGACCAGGGCAAGCTCGCCCTGGCCTCTTTGAAGCCGGTACTGGGGGGCGAACACGGGCAGGTTCTCGGCGCCCGACCAGGGCAAGCTCGCCCTGGCCTCTTTGAAGCGCCAAGCCGCATGACCTGAAGATCAAGGACGGGTACCCGACCAGGGCAAGCTCGCCCTGGCCTCTTTGAAGCCCGAAGACTGGGACCGGACCATGCGCATGATCGTGCCGACCAGGGCAAGCTCGCCCTGGCCTCTTTGAAGCACGCCGACCTCTGGTCTGGTGGTCCAGACCTCACCCCGACCAGGGCAAGCTCGCCCTGGCCTCTTTGAAGCAGGATGGTGCGGGCGTATTGACCCGAGTACTCCTCACCCGACCAGGGCAAGCTCGCCCTGGCCTCTTTGAAGCGTGAACGAAAACCAGGCGCGCGGGATCGGGACGCTGCTCCGACCAGGGCAAGCTCGCCCTGGCCTCTTTGAAGCATGTTCCCGGCGCGCGGCGTTGTCAACATGGACAACACCGACCAGGGCAAGCTCGCCCTGGCCTCTTTGAAGCGGCGAGGGCAGGCCGCGCCGCCGCGTCGTCCGGTCCGACCGACCAGGGCAAGCTCGCCCTGGCCTCTTTGAAGCACAGGAGCTTGTGGAAGTAGGCGGTGTGGTAGTTGGCCCCGACCAGGGCAAGCTCGCCCTGGCCTCTTTGAAGCCCTGACGGCTGATGGTCTCGATCGGGCGCCTCGACGCGGACCGACCAGGGCAAGCTCGCCCTGGCCTCTTTGAAGCCGGTGGGCAGTGGCGATGGCGCCGAGTGTCATCCAGCCGACCAGGGCAAGCTCGCCCTGGCCTCTTTGAAGCAGGCGCCCGGTCGACGAGCCCGGGTTCTCCTCATGCCCGACCAGGGCAAGCTCGCCCTGGCCTCTTTGAAGCACAGATCAAGTGATTCAGGCGGCGGAGGCGTTCGCGGCCGACCAGGGCAAGCTCGCCCTGGCCTCTTTGAAGCAGTCCACGCTGTCCCACCGGCAGCTTGGCAGCGGGGCCGACCAGGGCAAGCTCGCCCTGGCCTCTTTGAAGCCCGGTCCGATTGCGGAACGATCGCGTCCTCCGCGCCCGCCGACCAGGGCAAGCTCGCCCTGGCCTCTTTGAAGCCGGCGGCTCTCAGGCGCCGTAGATGAAGCACTCGCGCCGACCAGGGCAAGCTCGCCCTGGCCTCTTTGAAGCTGGACCTGCGCGAGGACTTCGGCGCACTTCCCGGACCCGACCAGGGCAAGCTCGCCCTGGCCTCTTTGAAGCGCGGTGTTGCCGGCGGTCGCCCAGTCCGAGACGGCGCGCCGACCAGGGCAAGCTCGCCCTGGCCTCTTTGAAGCCCCGTTGACCTTTTCCCAGTGTAGGCCCGCTACTCCGCCGACCAGGGCAAGCTCGCCCTGGCCTCTTTGAAGCCTGAGCCCGACGCGCTCTGCAATCTCGCGGATCGGGCCGACCAGGGCAAGCTCGCCCTGGCCTCTTTGAAGCCACAGTTTGCGTCGACACGACGGACAGATTGTCTGCGCCGACCAGGGCAAGCTCGCCCTGGCCTCTTTGAAGCGTCTGACCGACCTCATGATGGTGGACGGAAAGCCATCGCCCGACCAGGGCAAGCTCGCCCTGGCCTCTTTGAAGCGAGCGCCACTCGTCGATCTGCTCGGGCGTGGGCGCGTCCGACCAGGGCAAGCTCGCCCTGGCCTCTTTGAAGCTGGAGCCGCCCAGACGGTCGCGGAAGTGGTTGAGCTGACCCGACCAGGGCAAGCTCGCCCTGGCCTCTTTGAAGCTGGAGCCGCCCAGACGGTCGCGGAAGTGGTTGAGCTGACCCGACCAGGGCAAGCTCGCCCTGGCCTCTTTGAAGCAACAAGTACATCGAGGGAGAATGACAATGGCAGTTACACCGACCAGGGCAAGCTCGCCCTGGCCTCTTTGAAGCTGGCCGCCGACCTCGATCTCCCGGTCGCGCGAGGGGACCGACCAGGGCAAGCTCGCCCTGGCCTCTTTGAAGCGAGGGCGCGGCGGGCGGTCGAGGTCGAGGTCGAGGTCCGACCAGGGCAAGCTCGCCCTGGCCTCTTTGAAGCGGCGGCACTTGGTATCGTCCGTGGGGACGCCGCCGGCCGACCAGGGCAAGCTCGCCCTGGCCTCTTTGAAGCGCCTGCGCGGCCAAGGTCGCGACCGAGGCGGCGCAGCCCGACCAGGGCAAGCTCGCCCTGGCCTCTTTGAAGCGGGTCCACGGTGAAGCGGGGGTAGACGATGAACCTTCCCCGACCAGGGCAAGCTCGCCCTGGCCTCTTTGAAGCCGCGTCTTCCTGGCACAGGTGGCCGAACTGGATCGGGTCCGACCAGGGCAAGCTCGCCCTGGCCTCTTTGAAGCCCAGAGCGGTACGTGATGGTCAATGTCCAGCTCTGATCCGACCAGGGCAAGCTCGCCCTGGCCTCTTTGAAGCGGGAGCACGAACCCGACGGCGGTGGTGCGGGTCGAGTGCCCGACCAGGGCAAGCTCGCCCTGGCCTCTTTGAAGCCTTCTTCTCCGTCTTGCGCTCTGCCGCCGTCTCTTCTCCGACCAGGGCAAGCTCGCCCTGGCCTCTTTGAAGCTCGTGTTTGCTGATTCGGTCATTCAGCGATTCAACACGCCGACCAGGGCAAGCTCGCCCTGGCCTCTTTGAAGCGAGATTCAATTGCCCCATGCTCTTCAGGAACCGCTGGAGCCGACCAGGGCAAGCTCGCCCTGGCCTCTTTGAAGCCGCGACGGATCGATCACCAGCGAGTTCACGCGGCTGAACCGACCAGGGCAAGCTCGCCCTGGCCTCTTTGAAGCGCAAGGCACGGACTTCGCAGCACGGCAAGGCGCGGCCCGACCAGGGCAAGCTCGCCCTGGCCTCTTTGAAGCACACAGGATATCCAACAGTGAGGTCGTGCTGTCCAAACCGACCAGGGCAAGCTCGCCCTGGCCTCTTTGAAGCCAAAGAATCAGCACAGAGGCATACCAGGAGCTGGCTCCGACCAGGGCAAGCTCGCCCTGGCCTCTTTGAAGCCGGGCCTCCTCCGCCTGCGCCTCTTCGATCCAGTGAACCTTCCGACCAGGGCAAGCTCGCCCTGGCCTCTTTGAAGCAGCGGCGAGGACGACGGCCCGTGATCAGTCCGGCACCCGACCAGGGCAAGCTCGCCCTGGCCTCTTTGAAGCCAGGAAGAGCTGTCCGACAAGTACTCAGGCATCGTTGACAACCGACCAGGGCAAGCTCGCCCTGGCCTCTTTGAAGCTCCTGATGCCCGACACGGCAAAGGCGTTCGCAGTGCCGCCCGACCAGGGCAAGCTCGCCCTGGCCTCTTTGAAGCTCCTCCTGCCAAGTGTCGAGTAAAGCATGTGGTTCAGCCGACCAGGGCAAGCTCGCCCTAGCCTCTTTGAAGCTATTGGTCGATCTTCATTCTCAGTGCATCAAGCACGACCGACCAGGGCAAGCTCGCCCTGGCCTCTTTGAAGCGTCAACGAGAACCAGGCGCGCGGGATCGGGACGCTCTTCCGACCAGGGCAAGCTCGCCCTGGCCTCTTTGAAGCGTCAACGAGAACCAGGCGCGCGGGATCGGGACGCTCTTCCGACCAGGGCAAGCTCGCCCTGGCCTCTTTGAAGCCCTTGCAGGGGTTGATCGGGAGTCCAGGCAGTGCGCAAACCGACCAGGGCAAGCTCGCCCTGGCCTCTTTGAAGCATCGTCATAGCGATCCTCTCTGACCCCCGTGGGGGCCCCGACCAGGGCAAGCTCGCCCTGGCCTCTTTGAAGCCCCGGCTCCGGTATGAGCTCCTCCGCTCCGGGAACCACCCCGACCAGGGCAAGCTCGCCCTGGCCTCTTTGAAGCCATGACGCTTGAGGACGCCTGCGTCCGCGTCGCCTGGTCGATTCCGTCCGGCAACGACCGGAGTCGAGTCTGCTGTGGGCCGTGATGTCGATCAGCTTTGGACCGTAGACTGCCGGCGTGATTCTGGGCTGTGGCGCGTATACCCTGGCGTTTGGTCATCGGCCCCTGGTGATGGGGGTCCTGAACGTGACGCCGGACAGCTTCTCGGATGGCGGTCTGTTCGACCGTGCGGACCGGGCGCTTGACCATGCGCGGCGAATGGCGGCGGAGGGCGCCGACGTGATCGATGTCGGCGCCGAGAGCACTCGCCCGGGCGCGGCGCCGGTCGACCTGCAGGAGGAACTTTCGCGGCTGCTGCCGGTGATCGAGGGGATCGTCGGACTCGGCGTGCCGGTGAGCGTCGACACCGCGAAGCCGGAGGCGGCCGATCGGGCGCTTGCCGCCGGCGCCGACATGATCAACGACATCTCCGGCGCCGGCGATGCGATGCTGGAGACCGCGGCGCGCCACGGGGCGCCGGTGGTCGCGATGCACATGCAGGGCGAACCCCGGACGATGCAGCGCGCACCGCGCTACGACGATGTTGTCACCGAGGTCCGCAGCTTTCTGGCCGCACGGACGGCGGCCGGACGCAGCCGCGGCGTCGACGTCCTGGTGGACCCGGGGATCGGCTTCGGCAAGACCCTGGAGCACAACCTCGACCTGCTCGCGAACCTGAGCGAGCTGCGCCCACTCGGCGCACCGGTGGTGCTCGGCGCGTCGCGCAAGTCCTTCCTCGACCGTCTGCTCGGTGGCGTGCCGGTGAGCGAGCGACTGGCCGGTACGCTGGCCATCAACGCCTGGGCGGCGGCTCTCGACGCGGCCGACATGTTGCGGGTCCACGACGTGCGGGAGCACCGGCAACTGGCGGAGAGCATCGGCGCCCTGCGCCGGCAACGCCGGGCAGCGGCGCCGCGGCGGCGGGTCCTGGCGCGCGGTATCCCGTGCCGCGGCCGCGTCGGCGTGACCGCCGAGGAACGGGCCGCGCCGCAGGACTTGACGGTGGACATCGAGGTCATGGTGGCGCCGACGGCGCTGGCGGCTGCCGAAGCGCCGGACGACCTCCGCGGAACCGTGGACTACGCCGAGATCGCGGCACTTGTCAGGACCGTGGCAGCCGGAGACGCCTGCCGTCTCGTGGAGACGCTGGCGGAGCGGATCGCGGCCGCACTTGCCGACGCCGGGGCCGCGGCGGCAGGCGGTTCGGCGGCGCGCAGAAGGATCGAGTCGGTGCGGGTCCGGGTGATGAAGCCCGGAGCGGCGCGCGAACTCGGGGTTGCGGAAGTCGGCGCCGAGATCGACTGGCGCCCGTGACCCGCACCCGCGCCTTCCTTGCCCTGGGGTCCAACCGGACGCCGCGGAGGGCGAACCTGCACGCGGCGCTCGACCGGCTGCGTCAGGCCGCCGAGGTCACTGCGGTATCGACGTTCCTCCCGACCCGAGCCGTCGCCGAGCGCGGCGTCCACGCCTCGGACCCGGAGTTCCTGAACGCCGCCGCCGCCGTCGAAACCGATCTGGATGCCCGCGGGCTGCTGGCCGCCCTGCTGGACATCGAAGCTGGCCTCGGCCGCGACCGGAGCGCCGAAACCGCCGGCCCGCGGACGATCGACCTCGACCTGCTCCTGTTCGGCGATGCTGTCCTCCGGCGACCCGGCCTGGTCGTGCCGCATCCCCGGATGCACCGGCGCCGCTTCGTTCTCGAACCCCTGAGCCAGATCGCTCCGAACGCCTGGCATCCGATCCTGCGAAGGACCGCTGCCGAACTGCTGGCGGCGCACCTGCCGGATGGCCGAGCCCTTCGCTGATCGGAACGCAACCCGAACGCACCGACGGACCTGGCGGTCCGTGGCAAGAGTCGCGCTGCATTCGTTTCAGCCATGCATCCCGCCCGGCTGCGTCGCTCGCTCTTCGGTCACATGTACCCGAGTATGCGTACCTGTAGCGCCTTGCCGGACAGCCGCCTGGACCGCTTTCGGTGCGACACGCACCTGTGCCACGGACCGCTGCCGCGGCGACGGCCAGCGGTCAGGTAACGGCGGAGACCCCTGCCGCCTCTCGTTCTACCTGACGAGAGACATCGGCGGCGGCGCCGCACACCCGCCGCGGACGGCAGCGAAACAGCCGGGCTCCGGCCGATCAGTAGCTCTTCGGCAGGCCCAGCACCTTCTCCGCAATGTGGCAGAGGATGAGCTGCGGGCTCACCGGCGCGATGCGCGGGATCATGACTTCGCGCATCAGCCGCTCGACGTGGAACTCCTTCGCGTAGCCCATGCCGCCGTGGGTCATCACCGCCCGGGTGCAGGCCCTGAACCCGGCCTCGGCGCCCAGGTACTTCGCCGCGTTCGCGTAGTGGCCGCAGGGTTCGTCCCGGTCGTAGAGCGAGGCCGCCTGCATCGCCATCAGGAACGCAGCCTCCAGCTCCATCCAGCACTCCGCCAGCGGATGCTGAATCGCCTGGTTCTGGCCGATCGGCCGCCCGAACACGCGGCGCTCCCGGGCGTAGTCCGTTGCTCGTTCCAGCGCGTTCCGGCCCACGCCCACCGCCTCGATGCCGATCAGGATCCGCTCGGGATTCAGGCTGTGCAGGATGTACTCGAAGCCGCGTCCCTCTTCACCGATGCGGTCTTCCTCCGGCACCTCGAGGCCGTCGATGAACAGCTCGTTCGAGTCCACCGCGGCCCGGCCCATCTTCGGGATCCGCCGGATCTCGATCCGCGATCGGTCGAGCGTGGTGTAGAACAGCGAGAGCCCCCCGGCCCTGGACGCCTTGCCGGTCCCGGCCTGCGGCGTCGTCCGCGCGAGCAGCATGATGCGGTCCGCCTCCTGAGCCGTCGTGGTCCAGATCTTGCGGCCGTGGACGATGTAGCTGCCGTCCGGCTGCCGCTCCGCGCGGGTGCTGATGGCGGTCGTCTCGAGGCCCGCGTCGGGCTCGGTGACCGCGAAGCAGGTCTTCGCCCGGCCCTCGATCAGCTCCGGCAGGAAGCGGCGCCGCTGGTCCTCGGTCCCGAACACCACGATCGGGTGCGGCCCGAAGATGTTGATGTGGATCGACGAGGCTGCGCTCATGCCGCCGCCGGCCCGGGCGACCTCGTGCATGACCAGGGCGGCTTCGGTGACACCCAGGCCGGAGCCGCCGTAGGCCTCCGGCATGGCGATGCCGAGAGCGCCGCACTCGGCCATGGCGCGGTGGAACTCCTCGGGGAACCGCACCTCGTCGTCGACCTCGAGCCAGTAGTCGTCGTCGAAGGCCGCGCAGGTACGGGCAATCCCCTCGCACAGGGCCCGCTGCCGGCCGCTGAGAGTGAAGTCCATCGCCCGCTTCACCCCGCGTCGGGGGGCAGCAGGACGTACCGCGCCAGGACGGCGAAGCCGCCGATCAGGATCAGGGCCGCGGTCCAGACCAGGACGAGCTGCTGCCAGTGCCGCAGGTGGTCCAGCGACCGCGCCAGACGCACCACCGTGCGCAGGAGATACGGCAGGGACGCTCCCCAGGCCAGGAGCAGGGCCAGCAGCAGCCAGGATGTCGGCGAAAAGCCCTGCAGCACGGCCAGCGCCGCGATCGCGAACAGCAGCGCCACACGCACGACGACCCGGACGAAACGCAGGCTGCCGGCCTGCTGGCGCCTGAGCCGGTTCCGTCGGTCGCTGAAGTCGATCGCCATGTCCGTCGGAGTCCCTGAGTGCCCTCGTGCCCTGTTCTCAGGCGTCCGTCGTCCGGGCCCGCAACGCCGCCACGTTCGCCTCCCAGTTGGCGCCGTCGAACGGGAAGACCTCGACCGCTTCGACCGTCTCCTGGTCGAGGCAACGTGCGTTCACGCTGTAGCCGTCAGGGTGCGAGCGCGGCACGTAGAACGACTTGACGCCGCACACCGGACAGAACAGATGGTTCGCCGCGCCGGTGCCGAAGCGGTAGCTGGCGAGAGTGTCCCCGCCGTCGAGCAGCCGGAAGCGCTCGCGCGAAACCAGCAGATGCAGGAAGCCGCTCCGGCTGCAGATCGAGCAGTTGCACTCGGCGACGCGCAGCCGCGCCGGCGCCTCGACCTCGAAACGGACCCGACCGCAGTGGCAGCCGCCCCGGTGTGTGACCTGCCCGACCGCCACGCGGGCTTCGACTCAGGAATCCCCGACCCCGGCGAGGTCGAGCAGGAAGGCGTAGATCAGCGCGGTCTCCCGGTACCGGTCGAAGCGGCCGGACGCACCGCCGTGCCCGGCGCCCATGTTCGTGCGCAGCAGCAGCAGGTTGTCGTCCGTCTTCCTCGCCCGCAGCCGCGCCACCCACTTCGCCGGCTCCCAGTACTGGACCTGGGAGTCGTGCAGCCCGGTCGTCACCAGCAGGTGAGGGTAGTCACGGGACTCGACGTTGTCGTACGGCGAGTAGGAGAGCATGTAGTCGTAGTCCTCGCGCTCCCTCGGATCGCCCCACTCGTCCCACTCGAAGGTGGTGAGCGGGATGCTGGCGTCGAGCATCGTGGTCACGACATCGACGAAGGGCACGCGGGCCACGACGCCGTCCCAGAGATCCGGGCGCATGGTGAACACGGCGCCCATCAGCAGCCCGCCGGCGCTGGCGCCCATCGCGTAGATCCGCTCCGGATCCGCGTAGCCCTCCGCCGCGAGGTGCTCCGCCGCGGCGATGAAATCGGTGAACGTGTTCTTCTTGTGCCGCAGCTTGCCGTTCTCGTACCACGAACGGCCCATCTCCTCGCCGCCCCGGACATGGGCGATCGCGTAGACGAAGCCGCGGTCGAGCAGGCTCAGACGCTCCGCGCTGAAGGCGGCGTCCATGCTCGCGCCGTAGGAGCCGTAACCGTAGAGCAGCAGCGGGCTGCCGCCCTCCGCCGGGCGCAGGTCGGGCCGGTAGACGAGCGACACCGGCACCCGGGCCCCGTCCTCGGCGGTTGCCCATACGCGCTCGCTCCGGTAGTTCGCCGCGTCGAAGCCGCCCAGCACCCGGTTCTGCTTGCGCAGGGTCTTCTCGCGCGTTGCCGGGTCGTAGTCGAACACGGAGCGGGGAGTGGCCAGGGACTGGAACACGTAACGGAGGGTCCCGGACGACGGATCCGGATTCGCGCCCAGGCCGACCGACCAGGCCGGTTCGCCGAAGTCGAGATCATGGTCCTTCACACTGCCGGCGTCGACGGCGCCATCCATCGGCGCGATCCGGAGCCGCTCCAGGCCGTCGCGGCGTTCCGCCAGGACCAGAAAGCGGTCGAACAGCTCGAAGCCCTCGAACAGGACGTCGTCCCGGTGCGGAACTTCCTCCCGCCAGGCCGCGCGGCTCATGTCGCCCTCGGCGGCCGACATGAGCCGGAAGTTCGGCGCCCCGTCATTCGTGCGCACCCAGAATCGATCCCCCAGATGGTCGACGCTGTACTCGTGGCGCTCACTCCGCGGCTCGAAGACGATGAAGTCGCCGTCCGGCTCGTCGGCGGGCAGGACGCGGACTTCCGTGCGCAGGGTGTGACTGGACGTCGCCAGCAGGTACTTCCGCGACTGGCTCCGCCCGAGATACACGCTGAAGGTGTCGTCCGGCTCCTCGTAGACCAGTTCCCCGGGCTCTCCGGCGCCGACCCGGTAGCGGTAGACCTGCCAGGAGCGCAGCGTGTCCGGATCCTGGCGGACGTAGAACAGGGTGGCGCTGTCCGCAGCCCAGACCAGGTTCGCCGTCACGTCGGGGATCTCGTCCGCAAGGACCTCGCCGGACGCCAGGTCCCTGAAGCGCACGGTGTAGAAGCGGCGGCCGATGTCGTCGACACCGTAGGCGAGGATCCGGTGGTCGGGGCTCACCGCCAGCCGGACGGCGGTGTACTCCTTGCCCCGGGCGATCTCGTTCACGTCGACCAGCACTTCCTCGGCCTCCGGGCGCTGGTCGCCGCCGAAGACGTCCCCGTCCGCGGGACGCCGGCAGTGGATCGGGTACTGCTTCCCCTCCTCGTGGCGGGTGTAGTACCAGTAGTCGCCGTCGCGGTACGGGACGGACGCATCGTCCTCGACGATCCGGCCCCGGATCTCCGTGAACAGGCTCTCCTGGAGTTCTCCGGTATGCGCCATCGCGGCGTCGACCCAGGCGTTCTCGGCCTCGAGGTAGGCGATGACCTCGGGGTTCTCGCGCTCCCGCAGCCAGTAGTACTCGTCGACCCGCACATCGTCGTGGGTCACCAGTTCGTGGGGCCGCGCCTCGGCCGCCGGAGGAGGTCCGAGCGCGGTCGAATCGCTGCAGGCAGTCATGGCCGCCAGCAGGACGCCGGCAGCGGGCAGCGCGGCCCCGCAGGTTCTCGTTCGTCGCTGTCGCATGCCGGAAGTGTAGCCCGCAGGAGGTTCCGCCCGGGCGTCAACGTCGTTCCCACAGCAGGATGGCGGCGAACAGGTCTTCCAGCGCGGCGCCGACCGACTTGAACAGGGTGATCTCGGATGCATCGCGGCGGCCGCCGTGCCGGCCGCGGCACAGCTCGTGGAGATCGGCGGCAACGTCTTCGGCCACAAGCGCTCCGGACTCGATCGGCTGGACCAGGTCGCCGGCCTCCAGCAGGGCGCCGGCGCGGGTGTCGACGAAGACAGTGGCGCGGCGGATCGCCTCGTCGTCCGCCTCGCGCATCGCCGGCGTGAAACCGCCGACCAGGTCGACGTGCATGCCGGGCCGAAGCCAGTCTCCGAGGACCAGGGGTTCGGCGGCCAGGGTCGCGGTGCTGACGATGTCGGCGCGCCGCACCGCCGGCTCGAGCTCGGACGCCGCGCGGGCCTCGAGCCCGGAAAGCAGCGGCGACTCCGCAGCGGCCAGCGCTCGCTCGGGCCGGCGCGCCCAGAATTCGATCTCCAGGTCCGGACGGACGGCGGCGTGGGCCCCGGCGAGGTGGGGCGCGAGGTTGCCCGCGCCGACCACCAGCAGGCGCCGAGCGTCCCGGCGGGCCAGGAACCGGGCCGCCAGCGCCGAGGCCGCGGCGGTCCGCCTCAGCGTCAGCTCCAGACCGTCGATCAGGGCCAGGGGCTGGCCGGTCTCTCCCGAAGCGAGGACATAGCTGGCCTGCACCGCACCCAGGCCGCGCGAGGCGTTGCCCGGAAAGACCGTCGCCACCTTGACGCCCAGGTAGCCGCCGACCGTCCAGGCCGGCATCAGGAGCAGTGTCGCCTCGGGGTCGCCGGCGGCAGTCCCGACGCCGTGGTGTTGGCGCAACGGCATGGCGCAGCCGTCGCGAAACCCCTCCTCCAGTGCATCCACGACCGCGCCCCAGGGCAGCAGCTCGGCGGTCAGGGCAGCATCGAAGACTCGCATCGGGGAACACAAGGCGCACAGCCCCGGAACCGGCCGGTCCTTCACCGGGGATTCACCGCAGGCTCGAGACGGGAGGATAGTCTCATCGGCGATGGAGGAACTCAAGCAACCATGCAGGGACGGCCGGGTCCGACGGCCGCCGCCCCGTCGTTGGAAGGTGGTCCGCAGAT
Organism: Thermoanaerobaculia bacterium; assembly: GCA_965116145.1. Lineage (GTDB taxonomy): Bacteria > Acidobacteriota > Thermoanaerobaculia > Multivoradales > Multivoraceae > Multivorans. The sequence goes on along the minus strand of OZ220482.1, from coordinate 3,172,603 downwards.
GAAGAAGCTCGCATTGTCGCTGACGCTCGCCGCTCTGCCGCTCGCCCTTGCCTGCGGCACACCGGCGGCGGACTCCGAACCTGGAGCAGCCGGCGAGGGACCAGTCGCCGGGGCCGTTCCCGAAGGCGCGCCACGGCTCGTCCTGGTCATTGTCGTCGACCAGATGCGGGCCGACTACCTGGAGCGCTTCCGCCCCCTGCTCAAGGGCGGACTGGCGCGGCTGCTCGACGAAGGCGTCGTCTTCACCGACGCTCACCACTTCCACGCCGCCACCGAGACCGCGCCCGGGCACGCCACGCTCGCCACCGGCACGCTGCCGAAACGCCACGGCATCGTCGGCAACAGCTGGTTCGACCGCGAGCTGGGCGAAGAGGTCTACTGTTGCGCCGACCCGGACCACGGCCGGTCACCGCGCAACCTGCTCGTGCCGACAATCGGCGACCGGCTGAAGGCGGCATACCCCGCGGCCAGGGTCTTCGCCGCCAGCGCCAAGGACCGCGCCGCCATCCTCATGGGCGGACACCACGCGGACGGCGCCTGGTGGTACAGCCGGTCAAGCGGCGCCTGGGTCACGTCGACGTACTACGGCGACAGCGAATCGCAGCCGGCGTGGGTCGAGGCGTTCAACGAGGAGGACGGGCTGGCGATCCGGTTCGGCAACGCCTGGAATCCCCTCCTCCCCCTGGACCAGGTATCGGCCTACGACATCGAACCGCTCGACCGCGGTTCCGTCGTCGACACGTTCCCGCACGCCCTGGGCGGCTTCACGGTCGAGCGGGACGTGTTCTACGGTGCGGTCTACCGCTCGCCCTTCGTCGACGACTACCTCGAGGACTTCGCCCGGACCCTGATCGCAGCGGAAGACCTGGGCGCCGACGAGGTTCCCGACCTGCTGGCGGTCAGCTTCTCGGCGCTGGACACGGTCGGCCACGGCTACGGTCCGGACGCGCCAGAGACCCTGGACACGATCCTCCGACTCGACCGCACCATCGGCGAGCTGCTGGACTTCGTCGACGAACGGATCGGCCTGGACCGGACGGTCGTGGCGCTGTCTGCCGACCACGGCGTCGGCGCCGTGCCCGAGCTCGTCGTCCGCGACGGCGGTCATGGCGGCCGCTTCGGCGCCGATCAGACGCTCTGCCTGCAGCAGGCGCAGTCCCGTCTCCAGGCGCGGTTCGGCGACAGCAGCTTCCTGACCTCGACGTTCTACCTGGACCGCGAGGCAATCGCCGCGGCCGGCATCGACCGGACAGACGTCGAGGACGAGGTCATCGACGCGATGTCCGGCTGCCCCCTGATCGCGGAGTTCCTGCGGCCGGCCGACCTCGACCCGGCCAATCCGCTGCACGAGCTCTACCTGAACGGTCACCGCGACGACCGCGGCCCGGATCTGATCGCCATCCCGGCGCCGAACGTCCTGCCGGCGCCGGCCTCCGTGATCACCGCCAGCCACGGCTCGCCCTACGCCTACGACACCCACGTTCCCCTGATCTTCCGCCTGCAGACCGGCGCCGGTCGGGTGGTCGAAACCCGGGCAAACACCATCGACCTGGCGCCCGGCCTGGCCGCACTCCTCGCCCTGGACACCGACGGGTTCGACGGCAGGAACCGGCTGGCCGCTCCCTGACGCCGGGCAGCAGGAGGATCATCATGCGCAACGCCCTGCGGATCCCGGTCGTCGTCCCGCTCTGCCTCGCCTTCCTCCTCGGCGCGAACCATCGGGCCGCGGCCGAGACCTGGGCCGAGAAGCTGGGCTACCCCGCCGGCGCCCGCGCCGTCATCCTGCATGTCGACGACGCCGGCATGTCGCACGACTCGAACGTCGGCGCCCTGCGCTCGATCCTGGAGGGCGCGGCGAACTCGATGAGCGTCATGATGCCCTGCCCCTGGGTGCCGGAGCTCGTCCGGAGCCTGAAGGAGCACCCGGGCATCGACGCCGGCATCCACCTGACCCTGACCGCGGAGTGGGACGGCTACCGCTGGGGCCCCCTCGTCGGCCGCCAGGCGGCGCCCGGACTCGTCGATGCCGAAGGCGCCCTGTGGCCGAGCGTCGCCGAGGTTGTCGCCCACGCCACGCCCGACGAAGTGGAAGCCGAGGTCCGCGAGCAGATCCGGCGCGCCCGGACGATGGGCTTCGAACCGACCCACCTCGACTCTCACATGGGCACCCTGTTCGCCACGATGGACTTCCTCGAGCGCTACATCGAGGTCGGCATCGACGAGGGCATCCCGCTGATGTTCCCGGGCGGCCACAACACGATCCTGAAAGCGCAGTACGAAGCCCAGGGACGGAGCACGCCGCCGGCCCTCGGGCGCGCGGCCGAACTCGGCCGGCGGATATGGGACGGCGGCCTGCCGGTTCTCGACGACCTGCACAACCTGAGCTACGGATGGACGCCGGCGAGCGGCGCCGACGCCACGGACAAGGAACTGCGCGAATACAAGGTCGAGCGCTACGTCCAGGCCCTGCGCGACCTGCGCCCCGGCGTCACGATGGTCATCATGCACTCGACCGATCCGAGCGAGAACTTCCGGCACATCTCGACCTCCGGCCCCAGCCGCAAGGGCGACATGCTGGCGATGCTCGACCCCCGCGTCCAGCAGACGATCGAGGAAGAGGGCCTGGTCCTGACGACGTTCCGCGAACTCAAGGAAAGGCGCAGCCGCTCCCGGTGAAACGGGAGCAGACCGCGGAGTCGGTGACGGGCTGACGTGGCCTGGCGACCCTGGCGACCCGGGCTCAGCTCGTGAGGCGCCGGAACTGCGGCGGGCGGCGCTCGACGAAGGAGGCGACGCCTTCCTTGAAGTCCGCGCGCTGCAGGCTCTCGGCCATCAACCGGTTCGACTCGCGGAGCGCGTCGCCGGTGTCCATCATCAGGTGGCGGTAGACCTGCTGCTTGATGACCTTGAGCGACATCGGCGCCGAGCGCTCAGCCAGCGCCCGGACGTAGTCCTCGGCCTCGGGCACGACCCGGTCGTGCGGCACGGAGCGGTTCACGACCCCCATCTCCGCCGCTTCCGGACCGTAGAACTTGCGTCCGGTCCAGAGGATGTCCAGCGCGTTGGCCGGGCCCGCCACGCGCGGGAGGATCCAGCTCAGCCCGTGCTCGGCGATCAGACCGCGGTTGACGAAGGCGGTGGTGAAGACCGCCCGGTCGGAGGCGAAACGGATGTCGCAGAGCATCGCGACCGCGAACCCGAGACCGGCGCAGGGGCCGTTGATCGCGGCAACGATCGGCTTGCGCACCGCCATCATGTAGTTGTAGGTGACGCCGAAGTTGTCGGCGCCCATCTCGTCGACGGCGCCGGCCTGGGCGTCCTCGAACGACGGACCGCCGCTCCCTCGCTCGCCGTGGCTGGCCGCTTGCAGGCCCTGCATGTCCGCACCGGCGCAGAAGCCGCGGCCGGCGCCGGTCAGGATGATCCCGACCACCCGTTCGTCGCTCTCGGCGGCCGCCAGCGCATGCTTCATCTCGGCCATCATGTTGCCGGTGATCGCATTCAGCTGCTCCGGCCGGTTCAGGGTGATCGTGGCGATCGGATCGTCCACTCGGTACTTGATGAACTCGTACTCGGTCATTCGTTCGGCCTCCCGCCATGTCTGAAGTGAGCGGCGAAGCCTAGCAGTCCGTGGCAGAAGTCGCGCTGCATTCGAACGGCCATGCATCCCGCCCGGCTGCGTTGCTCTTCGCTCACATATTCCCGATACGCTCTCTCATCGCGCCTTGCCGGACGGGCGCCTGACCGCTCTCGGTGCGACACGCACTTCTGCCGCGGACTGCCAGCAGCCTGTTGGGCGGCTATCGCTAACATGGAGTCCATGACCCGCCGCGGACCGTCGCAACCGGCTGGCGCCGCCGCCGTGCTCGTCCTCGCGGCGGCGGCTCTTCTTCTCGGCTGCAACCGGACAGGACCGGCGGACGGGCGCCGGCCCACCGCCCCGCCGGGCACGTCGGACCGTCTCGAGATCGTCGACCGCGCGATCGAACATCACGGCGGCGACCTGTTCGAGCAGTCCCGTGTCCGGCTGACCGTGGCTTCGCGCTCCGGGAGCTTCGACGTGGACGCGACCAGGAACGGTGAACGCTTCACGTACGTCATTCGCACTCCGGAAGGAGAGGCCGGGCGCGAGGTCCGGCGTGACAACACGGCCATCGAGGTCTCCGAAGGCGGCAGGCGGATCGAGCTGGACGAAACGGGACAGGCGCGAATGGAGCGCTACGTCAACGAGCGGATGTACTTCCTCTTCCTGCCCTACAAGCTGAACGACCCGGGCGCCTACAAGGAAGACCAGGGACTCGAGGAGTGGGGCGAACGGCAGTTGCACAGGGTCCGCGTGACCTTCGAGCCGGGTTCGAGCGACGGCGCCGCCAGTGCGTACACCTACTGGTTCGACCCGGAAACTGCCCGTCTGGAGCAGTTCGCCTACGACTACGAGGAGGGCGCCGGCCTCCGCTTCCGCATCCTCCGGAACTACCGCCGCATCGGCGGCCTGCTGTTCCACGACGCGGACAACTTCGGCCTGAACACCCCGCAGGGGGGACTGAGCGTCGACGACATCACACCCGCGTACGCCGCGGAGGAACTGCCCCTCGTGTCACGGATCGAACTCCGCGGCATCGACGTCGAACGGCTCGCGCAATGAGAACCGGACCCCTGGCAGGTCTCGCAGCCTGCGTCCTGCTCGCGTCCTGCGAGCCGCCGGAGCTCGACGAGCAGGCGCCCGGGTTCGACCCGCAGACCGTGGCGGCGGCGGTGCTCGATGTGCTCGACGCGCAAACGGCGGCATGGAACGACGGCGACATCGAGGGCTTCATGGCCGGCTATCTGCCCAGCGAGGAGCTGCGCTTCACCTCGGGCAACGAGGTTCGCCGCGGCTGGAACCGGACCCTGGAACGCTACCGCCAGACCTATCCCGACCGCGCCGCGATGGGCGCTCTGGCGTTCGAGGAGCTGGATGTTCGCGTGCTGTCCGAGCATGCCGCCCTGGTCTTCGGCCGCTTTCGGCTGACCCGGGCGTCGGATGAACCGACCGGGCTGTTCACGTTGCTCTTCGAGCGGCACGGAGACCGGTGGCTGATCGTCGCCGATCACACGTCCAGCCGGCAGTAGCTGCCGCACCTCGCGACCGGACCTGTCCCGACCGCGCCAGCACCCGAAGAGATGAGAGAACCGGGCATCGTTCTGATCGGCGCCGCCACGATGCTGATGCTGGGCGCCGTGTGCTTCGCGCTTGCACTGCCCGGTATCGAGGCCGCAGTCGAGACCCGAACTGCAGCGGCGCTCGCGGATGTCGGCGTGCGCGGCCTGCGCGTGCAGGCGGACGGCCGCGACGTGACCCTCCACGGCACGATCGCCTTTGCCGAGATCGGCGCCGAGGCGGAACGGCGCGCCACGAGTGAACCGGGAGTGCGCAGCGTCGACAGCCGCCTCGTGATGGCGAGCGAGCCCAGCTTCGAATTCCGCCCCGACGGCGACATCTGGCTCCTGGCTGGACGCCTGCCAAGCCCCGAGAGTCGGCAGGAGCTGTTCGACGCCGCCGCCGCGACCGTGGGCCAGGGCAACGTGATCGACGAAACGAGGGTCGACAGTGCGGTCACCGAGCCCCCCTGGCTCGCCAGCCTGCCGCGGTTGGTGCAGCTCCTGCGACGAGTGGCCGGACGGCCCGGACTGCGCCTGCAGGGCAGCACGCTGACCCTGACCGGACGCACCTCCAGCAAAGCCATGCGCGACCGCCTGGAGTTCGATGTGGCAGCCATCGGCGAAGCGGCCGGGGCCGACTGGACGCTCGCCAGCGAGATGACGATCGTCCCCGCCGCCGCCAGCCACGTCGCCGAGAAACGGATCCGCCGCCTGCTCGAGGACCAGCCGATCGCGTTCCAGGGTCGGACAGCCGCGCTCACGGAGGGCGCCAGAACCGCCATCGCCGCCATCGGCGAAGTGCTGGACGCCTTCCCGGACCTCCGCGTCGAGATCATCGTGCGAACGGACGCCGGGGACAACTCCGGGAACGACCGAGGCCTCAGCATCTCGCAGGCCGAAGCCATCCGCGATGTCCTCTCGGCGAGCATCCATCCCGACCGGCTGCTGGCCTACGGCTACGGCAGCGCGCCTTCTGCCGGCGAAGGCGCCGCCAACGACAATGGAGGAGTCGAGTTTCGGGTGCTCCGCCGCCCCTGACCACCGGAGCTGCCTTCATGTTCTACGTCCTTCTCGAGATCTGGGTCTGGGTCGTGGCCGCGGGGTTGCTCGGAGCGGCCTTCGGCTGGTGGATGCGCAGTATCCGGGCGCGCCGCGAAGTCGCCCACGAGGCGATGCTCTGGCAGAGCCGGATGAAGCGCGAGACACCGGAGGCGCCCGATCGACCGGCGTCGCCGGAAACCGTGCCTGGCGCCGGCGACGGCAGCACGGCCAGGTGAGCCGCCGTCAGTCGCTGCCGGTTCGACGATCGAACTGCGACGGAGCGATGTCGACTTCGACGAGGTGCTGCAGAGCCCGCGCCGTGACCTGAGCCAGGGCCTCCGGCTGCTCGGCGGCGATGTCCCACTGCTCGCCGACGTCGACCGACAGGTCGTAGAGCAGCGGCGGATCGCGCTCCAGGCGTGCTCCGGCCAGTCCGTACTCCCCTTCGGTGATGAAGTGCGCCTTGTAGTTGCCGACCCGGTAGGCGTAGAGCTCGCTGCCCCGGTAGAACGGCACCTCCTGCCGAGGCCCCTCACCGCTGCGGCGCAGCACCGGGGCCAGGTCGAGGCTGTCCATCGGCCGGTCATCCGGCAGGCGGCCGCCCGCAAGTCCCAGGAAGGTCGCGAACAGATCGCCGATGGAGCCGATCTCCGAGGTCACGACCTCCGGTGCGACCGTTCCCGGCCACCAGAACAGCGCCGGCACCCGCATGCCGCCCTCCCAGGTCATCCCCTTGCCCTCGCGCAGCGGACCGGCCAGGCCGCCCTGGGTGCGGAAGGCGGTCCAGGGACCGTTGTCGCTGCTGAACACGACCAGCGTGCGGTCGGCGAGACCCTCCTCCTCCAGAGCCGCAAGGATGCGGCCCACGCTCCAGTCGATCTCCTCGATCACGTCGCCGTAGAGCCCGGCCTCGCTTCGTCCCTCGAACTCCGGCGTCCGAAACAGCGGCACGTGCGGCATGCTGTGCGGCACGTACACGAAGAAGGGCTCGTCGCGGCGGGCGCGAATGAAGCGGACCGCCTCTTCCGCGTACCGCATCGTGATCGTCGTCTGGTCCGCGGGCTGTTCCAGGATCTCCGTCACCACTTCCCCCGAGGCGGTGCGGCGCGAGCGCATCAGCGGCACGTCCCAGTACTCGATCCGCGGGTCGCGGTAGGCGGCAAGGCGCTCCTCGCGCGGAACGGTCCACATCATGTCGTTCGAGTAGGGGATGCCGAACCAGTCGTCGAATCCGTGCCGGGTCGGCAGGTGCTCCGGTCGGTCGCCCAGATGCCACTTGCCGAAGATCCCCGTCGCATAGCCCAGGTCGCCGAGCGCCTCCGCCAGCGTGATTTCCTCCTCCGGGAGCCCGCCGACGAAATCCGGGAACAGGACCCGGACCTCGTCGCCGTACAGCCCGTTCCGCACCGGCAGCCGCCCGGTCAGCAACCCCGCCCGGCTCGGCGAGCAGACCGAGGCGGTGACGTAGAAGTTCGTCCAGCGCTGCCCTTCCGCGGCCATCCGGTCCAGGTCGGGCGTCCGGATCACCGGTGCGCCGTAGCTTCCGAGATCACCCCAGCCCAGGTCGTCGGCAAGGATGACGACGAAGTTGGGCGGACGACCCGAGGGTGCGCCGGCAGGCTCCCCGCCATCGGGCGCGCAGGCGGCCAGGACGGACATCAGCGACAGGACAAGCGGGGCCGTCTTCGACATGGCGGCCATCCAGGTCCAGGCGCCGGCGGTCCGGTCTACGGCGTGCAGACGTCGGGAAAGGCGGTGACGTCGGCCAGGGCCCGGGCGGGAGCGCCGGCGGTGTGGGTGTACCGCTTGACCGTGCCGGTCACGGTGTCCCGCACCTGAAGCTCGAAGCCGACATCCGTCGCCGAGGCGGCGAAGACCCAGTGGTGCCCGTTGCTGGTGCAGGCGTCCAGCACCTTCACCAGCAGTTCCCAGTTCGTCTGCGAGAAGAACCAGAAGAGCCCCGAGTCGTCGGCGCGGGGACGGGCGACGCTGCCCTTGCCGGTATCGCCCTCGCGATTCGTCCAGTCCACGGACACCGCGTACCGGCCGTCCTGCAGGCACAGCGTGCCGGCCGCTTCGGTGCAACTGCCGGACTCGACCGCTGCCGCCGCCACGACCGGAAGCTCCAGCGCCACGACCGCGGCGTCTTCAGGGACCGGGCCGCGCCTCGTCGTGTCGGTCACCGTCACCTGGACATCGTCGATGCTCAACGACGAGCCGTAGTTCGTATCGCTGCTGGACGCCGTGTGGGTCAGCACCGCGCTGTCGTCCGTCGTGTCCGGATCGGCGCCGGCGTTCACCGTCACCGTCTGTGCGCTGCTGTAGTTGCTGTCCGTGAAGGCCAGCGGCGAGCCCGTCACCGTCACGTCGCCCGATTCGCCGCCCACCGTGCATCGTCACGGCCGCGGACGGCGCCGAGTCCAGCGCCACCGTGTAGGTGTTGCTGCTCCCCTCCGCCACCGTCAACGCAGTCGTCGACAGCGTCACGCCGGCAGTAGCAGCGGCGGAGCCGTCGTCTTCGTTGCCTGTGCTCGTCACTGGTTCGGCCCTCCTGTAACGCATCTGCTGCCGTCGCGCCGCGTATTCCTGTTGCAGTTGATCGATGTCCGGATGCGGGAAAGACAATAGCACGCGGCGGATCCCGCGGGCCGGCACGGCTCCGACCGGATGGTGGGGGCAGTACAATCGCCGACCTTGCCGCCCATCGCCGCGGCGCACGAACGGAGGCCCCGATTGAACACTCGCATGCTGCACGAGAAGGTGATCGTCGTTACCGGCGCCGGCCGCGGCATCGGCCGTGACATCGCCCTGCTGGCTGCCGCCCACGGCGCGGCGGTGGTGGTCAACGATCTCGGCGGATCGGAGCGCGGCGACGGCGCCGACCTCACGCCGGCGCAGAGCGTCGTGGACGAGATCCGGGCCGCAGGCGGCCGCGCCGCCGCGAACCACGAGAGCGTCGCCGACTTCGACGGCGCGGAACGGATGATCGAACAGGCGCTCGACGAATTCGGCCAGATCGACGGCGTCGTCAACAACGCCGGCATCCTGCGCGACGTCATCTTCCACAAGATGACCGAGAGCGACTGGGACGCCGTGATCGCCGTGCACCTGAAGGGCAGCTTCAACGTGGCCCGCGCCGCGGCGCCGCACTACCGCAGGCAGATCGGCGGCGCCTTCGTCCACATGACGTCGACCTCGGGCCTGATCGGCAACTTCGGACAGGCGAACTACGCCGCCGCCAAGCTCGGGATCGTCGGACTGTCGAAATCCCTGGCGCTAGACATGCAGCGCTTCGAGGTCCGCTCGAACTGCATCGCCCCGTTTGCCTGGTCCCGGCTGATCGGCACGATCCCGACCGCCGACCCGGCGCAGCAGGCGCGGGTAGCGAAGATGAAGGAGATGACGCCGGCGCTGGTGGCGCCGCTCGCGGTCTACCTGCTGAGCGACGCGGCCAGAGACACCAGCGGCCAGATCTTCGCGGTCCGCAAGAACGAGATCTTCCTGATGAGCCAGCCCCGGCCGATCCGGTCCGTCCACAACGGCGACGGCTGGACGCCGGAGTCCATCGCCGAGCACGGCATGCCGGCCCTGGCCGGCTCGTTCTCCGGCCTCGACCGGACGACCGACGTCTTCACCTGGGATCCGACGTAGCAGCAGCCCCTTCAGGCCACCTCGAACAGCCCGGCCGCGCCCATGCCGCCGCCGATGCACATCGTGACCACGACGTTCCTGGCGCCGCGGCGCTTGCCCTCGAGCAGGATGTGGCCGACCATGCGCGCGCCGCTCATGCCGTACGGGTGGCCGATCGAGATCGCGCCGCCGTTGACGTTCAGCTTCTCGTTCGGGATGCCGAGCCGGTCGCGGCAGTAGATGACCTGGACCGCAAACGCCTCGTTGAGTTCCCAGAGGTCGATGTCGTCCACCGTCAGGTCGAATCGCTTCAGCAGCTTGGGGACGGCGAAGACCGGGCCGATGCCCATCTCATCCGGCTCGCAGCCGGCCACCGCCATGCCCTTGTAGATGCCGAGCGGTTCGAGACCGCGCTGCTCGGCAACCTTCGAGTCCATGACGACGCAGGCGGCCGCGCCGTCCGAGAGCTGGCTCGCGTTGCCGGCGGTGATCGTGCCGTTCTCCCGCACCGGCTTCAGCGCCGAGAGGCCCTCGATCGTGGTGCCGGGCCGGTTGCCCTCGTCCTGGCTCAGCTCGACCTCGCCGAAGCTGATGTCGCCGGTCGCCTTGTCGAGGACCATCTTCGTCGCCTTCATCGTGATGATCTCGTCGTCGAACACGCCTGCCTGCTGTGCGGCGGCAGTCCGCTGCTGGCTCTGTAGACCGTACTCGTCCTGCTGCTCACGGGAGACGTCGTAGCGCTTGGCCACCACCTCGGCGGTGTCGATCATCGGCATGTGGAGCTCCGGCTTGTGGTCGCGGATCCACGGATCGGGCGCCCGGTAGCCGTTCATCTTGTCGTTCTGCACCAGGCTGATCGAGTCGATGCCGCCGGCGACCGCGACCGGCGCCTTGTCGACCAGGACCTGCTTGGCGGCGGTGGCGACCGCCATCAGGCCCGACGAGCACTGCCGGTCCATCGTCATCCCCGACACCTCGACCGGCAGTCCGGCCCGGATCGCGCACTGCCGGGCCACGTTGAACCCCTGGGTGCCCTGCTGCATGGCGCAACCCATGACGACGTCGTCGATCTCGCCCTGATCCACGCCGGCGCGCTCGATCGCGGCCGAAATCGCCGCCGCCCCCATCGTGGGCGACTCGAGGTTGTTGAAGGCGCCGCGATAGGCCTTGCCGATCGGCGTGCGGGCAGTGGAAACGATGACGGCATCGGTCATGAAGAAGCTCCCTGGGCTGAGTGATTGCGTGCTTCCGTCGTGCGAGGGGCAGAGACTAGCACCTACCGTCCGGTCGGTCGGCCAGCAGTCCGCAGCGCGGCCCGCGGCGCGGTTGGCGGGGTGCTACTCCTCCAGCCAGGCGTTGAACGCCGGCCGCCGCTTCTCGCGGAACGCGGCCACACCTTCGCGGGAATCGGGGTGATGGTCGCCGATCGGCGTCCGTGCCGCGATGTCCTCAAGCGACTGCTCCCAGGTCTGGTCGGCGGCGTTGTAGAGACTGCGCTTGAGCAGCCGCATCGCCACCTGCGGTCCATTGGCGAGCTCGCGCGCCAGATCCACCGCCCGCGGCATCAACGCCTCGGGCGCCACGACCTCGTGGACGAGGCCGAGTTCCAGCGCCTCGGCCGCGTCGACGATCCGGTTGCGCATCAGGAAGTCGATCGTCTTCGGCAGACCCATCATCTGCAGCAGCAGGTAGTGGCCGCCCTCGTCCGGCAGGAGGCCGAAGCGAAGCGTGCCGCTGCCCAGCCGCGCCGCCGTCGACGCAATGCGGAAGTCGCAACTGAGCGCCAGCGAGAAGCCGGTCTGGACCGCGACGCCGTTCACCGCCGCGATCGTCAGCTTGTCCAGGCCCCGGATCGCCGTGTTCACCGGCTGCGAGATCCTGCGCAGCCCGTTGATCGTGCCGAGCACGTTGTCGTGCCCCCGATGGATGTCCGGCACCAGCGCCTCGCCGCGGCGACCCTTGTCCTGGCCGCTGATGTCGTCGCCGGCCGAGAACGCCCGGCCGCTGCCGACAAAGAGGACGACGCGCACCGAGTCCTCCATCGCGGCCTGGGTGAGCGTCTCCAGCAGGTCCCGCTTCATCGGCGCGTCCATGCCGTTCAGCCGGTCCGGCCGGTTGAAGGTGACGACCAGGATCCCCGGCTCCTCCATCGACACCTCGAAGCCCCTGAACTCGCCTGTCCGGATCATCGCCAACGCTCCCTTCTGCCTTGTTCTCGGCCCTGATCGCCTGCCCGTCCGTGCGTGGAAAGAGGTCATTGTCGCACAGGGCGCCCGATCTTCTCCTCCGGCGCATCCGAATCGTCTGCCGGACACCGCGTCTCGGGACACTCCGCTGGACGTGCTAACGTGCGCCGATCCTCGACAGTGCGTCGGGCCCCTCACAGTTCACAGTTCGTGCAAACGACCCAAGGAGAACTCACTCAGATGAAACGGGTCATCAGCGTTTTCGCGCTCGTCCTCGCCGGCGGCCTGCTGCAGGCATCGGCCTACGCTTCCGGCTCGATCTCGGCCGGCAAGGGAATCAACCCGAGGGACGCCTACACGATGGGCAAGGCGCTCACCTTCGAGAAACTCGTCTGCCCATCCTGTCCGCTGCAGAAGCGCGACCTGGACCGGGACCGCGCCCTGAGCCTGAAGAACAGCCTGGAAGCCCGCGACGAGGCCGAGAAGCCCGGTACGCCGGACGACGAGCACATCGACGCGCTCTGCCCCGGAGCAGGCGCCGCCGCATGCGAAGGCAAGCCGGACGAGCAGGAGCTCGTTCACTTCTACCTGACGCGGCGCTACAAGCTGTAGCCCGGAACGGACAAGACTGAAGTGGAGCACGCAGTGAAGCACGTTTCTTCGAGCCTTCTGGCGGCCGTCGCCGCCCTCACCGTCACCGTCGCACCCGCATTCGCCGAAGGCTCGCCCTGGTTGCCCGCGCCGGGCGCCGGCACGATCTCCCTGTCGTGGACGTCCCAGGAGGCAACCGAGTTCTACCGCGGCCAGGCGAAGAGACCGACTCCCGCCGGCGGCCACGAGCTCGGCCAGGACACGCTCTGGGTCAACGGCACCTGGGGCATTTCCGATGCGCTGGCCCTGGACTTCCGCATCGGCGCCGCCGAGAGTTCCTTCGCGCCCGGCCCGTCGCCGCCGCTGCCGCCCAAGGAGAATCTGAGCGGCCTGCAGGACGTGAACATCGGCATGGTGTGGCGCTTCAGGGACGAAGTGACGAGTTCCGGTCCCAGCCTCGCCCTGCGCGCCGCGGCGATCATCGGCGGCGACTACACGACCGGCTACATCAGCTCCCTCGGCGACGGCGGCGACGGCGGCGAGGTGTCCCTGCTGATCGGCAAGTACGTGGGAGGGCGCGGCGCCCTGTCCGCCGAACTCGGCTATCGGCACCGCAACAGCAACATCCCGGCAGACACGTTCCTGAATCTGTCCGGCGGCGTCCTCGTCGGCAGCCGGGTCGGACTGAACGTCGGCTACCAGATGATCGACGCCGAATCCTCGGGACTCGACATCGGCGTTCCGCCGTTCTCTCCCGCGCGCTTCCCGGAGCTCCAGGAGGACATCGAGCTCGTCACCGGCACGATCAGCATCGACCTCGGGAGCGGCATGAACGCTGCAAACCGCGCGATGGCAGTTGATTACCTGGCGCTGTCCTACGGGTCGGTCGTCGGCGGCCGCAACACCGCGGTGTCGGATGTCTTCGGCATCTCGATCGGCTTCAGCTTCGACACCCGCTGATCGGCAGCGGGACGGACGCAGCGGGACGGACCGCGGCCGCCGCCGGAAGGACGCCGGTGCAAGGCCGGGTCCGTCGCGCTCAGGGCTCGTTCAGGCTCCAGTCGTACTCGTAGTCGATCGAGCCTGCGAAGCCCTCGAGGCGCAGAGCGAGTTCCTCGTCCGCGTACTCGACGAGATGCGCGACGATGGACTCCTCCGTGTTGCCGAAGTCCTCGGCGTACCAGTCGTAGATGCTCGAGAGGACGAGGAACTCGTCGTCGACGAAGTCGACGCCGCGGAAGCTGTTCACGTACTCGTGCGCTCCCTGCTCCAGCAGCGACTCCGTGTTGGCCGCGGTGAACGCGTTCTTCAGGAGATGGGGGCAGCCGTAGGCGGCGCAGTTCACCGCATAGTGAATCCGCTGGTCACGCCATAGCGGCCGCAGGATGCCGTGCTCGATGTTGTCCAGAGTCAGGCCCCGACCGTTCACCTCGGCATGCACGTCCCCCCAGGGCCCGGCGTTGGGGATCACTCCCTCGTGGATTTCCCTGATCGAATCGACGGGGTACTCCGACAGCACGACATGGACCGTGAGCGCGTTGTAGAGGTTGATCCAGAACGCCATCTGCTCGGCGCGCGAGTACTCGCCCGGATCGTGCCCCTGCAGGTCATTGAGGTAGGCGCCCAGTTTCGCCAGGTCGTCGGTGTTCGACGAAATCGCCGCATAGTCGAAGAGGTTGACGCCCGCATCGTCGCTGCGGATGTAGCCGTCCAGGATCTCCTGCCAGGGACCGTGATCGATCGTCGCGGTGCTGGTCTCGTCGCTGACGTCCCATCCCGCGATCTCCTTCGACTCCGGCGCGCCGCACGCGAAGGCGAGCGCCGCCACGGCAAGGAAGAAACTCGGGTTGCACTTCGTCATGGCACTTCCTTTCGTATCTCGTTGCGGCGACGCAGGGCCACGTCGGCGGCGAGCGCCGCGAGGATCAGACCGAACTCCAGAACTCGCGCCCATACCGGCTGTTCGTAGGGTTGCAACGTGTAGTCGGGCAGGTTCAGCCCGGTGACGTAGCTGAGCAGGACCGCGACCGATGCCGTCCACGCCCAGATGCTCAAGGAGACTACCGCGAAGGGCAGCAGCCAGAGCAGGTACCAGGGGTTGATCACCGGCGACACGGCCAGCAGAACACCGAACAGCACGTCGCCGCGAGGGACTCCCCCCTCCCTGCTGCGAGCGCGGCGAAGACAGCAAAGACCCCAGAAGACAGCGAACACCAGACCCGACAGGATTCGCGCCCCGGACGGCGGCACGACCGCCCTCAGCAACCCGAACACCGCCGAGTTGAACTCCCAGTCCCGCGCGAAGACACCGAGCGAGAACAGATCGGCGCCGCCGCGGACGGCGAACGGCAGGTACAGGGCGCCTGCGGTGGCCGCGAAGAGCAGCCAGTGCCCTGGCAGTCCGCGGCAGAAGTCGCGCTGCATTCGAGCGGCCATGCATCCCGCCCGGCTGCGTTGCTCCTCGGTCACATATGCCCCAATATGCTCCCTCGTCGCGCCTTGCCGGACGGGCGCCTGACCACTCTCGGTGCGACACGCACTTCTGCCGCGGACTGCCGGACGGGCCCGCAGCAGGATGAGCGGCGCCAGCACGACGGCAAACGCCTTCGTCGCCACCGCCAGGCCGAGCAGCGCCGCGGCGATCCACCAGCGACGGTTCCGGGCCAGCACGACCGCGGCCAGCAGCAGGCAGACACCGACGCCGTCCGGATGCGCGGTGAAGGCGACCTCCTTGACGACCAGCGGACACCACGCGTAGAGCAGGACGTTCCGTGCCGGCGCCAGGCGCAGCAGAAGAGCGACGACGGCGATGTCGACGGCGATCAGGATCGCCTGCAGCGCAGCGACGCTCCCCGGCTCGATCCAGTACGCCAGAAGGAAGACGACCTGCGTGACCGGCGCGTAGATCGTCGGGAGCTCCGGGTAGTTGACGCCGTCGAGCACGCCCTGGAACAGCGCGGGCACCGCCGGATCGACGAAGAAGTCCTCGGGGGCGGCGCCGTACGGTGTGCCGGCCACGGCAAAGCGGTAGCCGTCCCACAGATAGCGGTAGAAGTCGTCCTCGTAGAAAGGGCCGCCGATCAGCCCGCAGAGGCGAAAGGCAACTACCCAGAAGAACAGGCGGCCGACCGGGAAGGGCTCGCCCGATCTGCGAAACCGGAAGAACAGGCCGAACACCGGCAAGCCGGTCCAGGCGACGAGCAGGAAGAACGCCCGCAGGTCGGGCTCACCGGGCTGCCGCGCGAGCACGGCCAGCGCCGCATACCCCGCAACGCACCACAGACCGACACCGTCCGCGGCCAGGACCGCCCGCCGCGAGGGCGTCTCGGCGACCTGCTCAGCCAACCCACTCCGTCCAGCCGGCCCCGCGATGACCGAAGTCGAAGATGTCCGGGTGCAGCAGCTCGGCCGAACGGAAGGCCAGACGATCATCCTTGCCGTCACTGGAACAGAGTGTGCTCGGGTCAGGCACGCGGACCCCCGACAGTATCGCCTTCCAGGCGCCCGGCAGGCCGGTCGGCATGACCGCGGCCATCGTCTCCAGACGGCCGCCCTGAGCCCGGGTCCTTGACGAAGGCGCCTGCAAGGGCTCCAGGCACGGGCCCGAATCGGATCGTATTCCGAAATGGTTCGACCATTTCGGAATAAACTCCGAACCGGAGAACCGCCGTGTACACCCGCGAGCTCAGGATCGAACTGCCTCCCGGTCAGTCGGCGTTCCTCTGGGGCGCACGCAAGACCGGCAAGTCCACGCTGCTGGAGCAGCAGTTCCCCGGATCGATCCGCTTCGACCTCCTCGACACGCGCCTGATGCTCGAGTTCACCCGCGCGCCCTGGACTCTCGGCGAGCGGATCCGTGCATTCGACGACGGGCGGCGCAAGCTTCCCATCCTGATCGACGAAGTGCAGAAGGCGCCCGCGCTCCTGGACGAAGTGCATCGACTCATCGGGAGCGAGGGCCTCAGCTTCGTGCTCTGCGGTTCAAGCGCCCGGAAGCTGAAACGGGGACGCGCCAATCTGCTCGGCGGGCGCGCCTGGCGCTTCGTCCTTCACCCGCTGACCTGGCGCGAGATTCCGGGCTTCGACCTGCTCGCGGCGGCCAACCGCGGCCTCGTGCTCGAGCACTACGATTCACCGCATGTTCGGCGAGCCCTGGCCGGATACGTGGACGACTACCTCAAGGAGGAAGTGTTCGACGAAGGGCTGACGCGCAACGCGCCGGCCTTCTCGAGGTTCTTCGAAGCGCTCGCCTTCTGTCATGGCGAGATGCTGAACTACAGCAACATCGCGAGGGACTGCGGTGTGAGCTCCAAGACGGTGAAGGAGTACTTCCAGATTCTGGTCGACACCCTCCTTGGCGTGCTGGTCGAACCCTTCGGCCGCCGGCGCTCGCGAGCGGTGATCGGCAGCGCGCCGAAGTTCTACCTGTTCGATCTCGGCGTTGCGAATCACATCGTCGGCAGACGCATCGAGAGGGCCGCCGGCCCCGACTTCGGCAGCGTCCTGGAGCACTTCATCCTGATGGAGCTGGTCGCCTACCGTTCGTATCGCGAGCGCGACTTCCCGATTCGCTACTGGCGCACGAAGTCCGGCCTGGAATGCGACTTCGTCCTCGGCCGCAACGGCGGCGCGGCGGTCGAGGTGAAGGGCGCCGCCCGCGTGCGGCAAGCCGACATCAGGGGGCTGCGGGCGTTCGTCGAAGAGCACCGTCCGCGCCTGGCCTGCGTCGTGTGCAACGAGGACGCGGCCAGACGAACCGAGGACGGGATCTGGATTCTGCCGTGGCAGCGGTTCCTGGAGCGGCTCTGGAGGGATGAAGTGGTCGCATGAAGCCAGGCAGTCCGTGGCAGGAGTCGCGCTGCATCCGTTCAGTCATGCATCGCGCCCGGCGGCGTTGCTCTTCGTTCACACAGGCCCCGACACGCGTGACCTTCGCGCCTCGCCGGACGGGCGCCTGACCGCTCTCGGTGCGACGCACACCTTCACCACGGACTGCTGACAGCGCCCGCGGAGACCGGCGCTACCGGCGCTACCGCCGTCCGAGCAGGAGGACGCCGGCTGCCGGCAGCACCGTCACCGACGCCAGCAGGCAGGCCGGCAAGCCGATCAGCATGACCGCGGCCATCGTCTCCAGGCCACGGTGATCCGTCAACAGGAGCACCGAGAAACTGGCGGTCGTGGTCAGCGTCGTCAAGGCGATCGCGCGGCCCACCGAGAGCGCGGCGTCGCGGATCCGTTCCGTCGCATCGTCCAGGAACCGGTGAACCACGTGAATGCCGTCGTCGATCCCGAGCCCGAAGATCAGGGGCAGCACCAGCCAGGTCATCACGTTGAACGGGATGCCGAGCCAGCACAGGACACCGAGCGTGAAGGGGACGGCAGCGATCACCGGCAGCAGCGCCAGCACCACTGGCGCCGGCCGCCGAAAGTCGGCGCAGAGAACGAGCAGGACGAAGCACAGGATGGCCGCGGCGACCCAAGGAATCCACGGCCGCTCGCCGATCATCATCCCCTCGACCACGGCCAGCAGGCCGCTGGCGCCGGGATCGATCGCCTGCACTGCCAGGCGCTGGCTGCGCGCCAGCGCGCCGTCCGCCTTCGAGTCGACAGCGTAGGCGTAGACCAGGAACTCACCGGTCGGCGCGATGAACTGGTCGCGCAGGCCCGCCGGCAGGGAGTCGAGTCCGGGCGGGCCGGCGGCTGCGGCGCGGCGAAGCGCCTCGACGGCCAGCCTCCAGGGCCCCGCCGCCGCGGTCCCGGCCGGTTCAGGGGCCGCCGCTCCTGCCGGTCCGAACACCCGCTCCAGGGCCGCCGCGCGCTCGTCGAGGTCAGGCGGCAGAATGGTCCCGAGGCTGGTCGTCCGGCTGAACAGGGGATGCCCGTCCAGCCGTTGCGCAAACTCGCGCGACTGCTCCAGGCTGTCCGCAGCCAGGATCCACGGCGCGCCGTTCGTGCCCAGGATTTCCTGGATCCGGTCGACTGTCTCGATGGCCGGTACACCGCGGTTCATGATCCGCTCGAGCCGCGTCTCGACCTCGAGCCGCGGCACACCGGCCAGCGCCGCCAGCAGCAGCGCGGCGCAGGTGATCAGACAGCCGACCGGCCGGTCGGTCGCCCAGCGGACCAGGGCCGCAAGCCCCGGCACCCGGACCGGGGCGGAGGGCGCAGCCAGGCCCGCTGCTGCAGTGGCGCCCCGGCTGCGGCGGCGCTCGCGCAGCACCCAGACCGAAGGCAGGATGAGCAGGGTCAGCGGCAGGCAGAACAGAAGACCCAGGCCGCCGGAAAGGCCGAGATGGAGAGCCACCGGGTCCGGCGCCGCCGCCGCGATCAGGAACGCTCCGGCGGTCGTGACGCAGCCGGCAACGACACCGCGGCCGGCGCCCGACATGGTCCGGCGGAGCGCCGACTCGAACGATCGGCCCCGCGCCAGCTCCTCGCGCTGGCGCACGAACAGATGGACCGCGAAGTCGATCCCCAGCCCGAACACGGTCACGCCGAAGAACGTCTCCATGATCGTCAGCTTGCCGGTCAGGGCGCCGACCGCCCCGAGTGCGGCGCCGATCGAGAGCGCCAGCGCCGCCGCCACCGCCAGCAGACCGCTCGCGCGTCTCTCGACGATCCGGAACAGGAGAAGGACGAGCGCCAGACTGATCGGTGAAAGACGCCGGATCGCGCCCAGGGTCTGCTCCTGGTCGCCGGCGGACAGCGCCGGCAGGCCCGAGAAGGCGGCGGTCACCCCGGTGCCGGCCAGTGTCGCCTCGACCGCCGCCTCGAGCTCGAAGAACGCCGCGCCGCCGATCTCCTCGGCCAGCGGGTCGGTCTCCATCCGGATCTCCACCAGCCGGGCGCCGGCAACTTCGGCCACGGAACGACGAAGCGCCAGAGCGGCGGCCAGGAACCCGGCCGCGTTGTCGACATCGCCCGGCCGCTCCGCCAGCGCGAGCCAGCGGTCGAACAGGGCCCGTTCGACCAGCCACGGCGCCTGCTCCTCGAGCCAGTCGACCGGCAGAGGTCGGCGCGCAGCGGCCACGGACGGCAGTGCCGACGCGGCGCGTATCGTCCGGTCCACAGCTTCGTCGAGCCGCTCTTCCCCGCCCTCGAGCAGGACGAGCAGCAGGCCGCCGAACTCGTACTGCTCCGACATCTCGAAGTAACGGCCGATGTGCTCGTTGCCGCGGTTCATGACCCCGGTGAAGGTGAGGTCGACCGGCGTCGCGGGCAGCAGGGCCGCAAGCGCAAGCGCCGGCGCCGCCGCCCAGACGACAGCGCGCCGCGGCCGGCGGATCGCCCAGCACGCAACCGCGTCGAGGCCCCGTCTCAGGCTCACGGCAAGAGCGTCCGGAATCAGCGCAGACGGGACCGCTGCGGACTGCTAGCGGTCCGTGGCAGAAGTGCGTGTCGCACCGAGAGCGGTCAGGCGCCCGTCCGGCAAGGCGCGATAGCTACGCATATCGGGGTATATGTGAGCGAAGAGCAACGCAGCCGGGCGGGATGCTAGGCGGAAACGAATGCAGCGCGACTTCTGCCACGGGCTGCTAGAGTCCCGCCTTCCGACACCTGCAGCAGCCGCAGCACGAGGAGAACGGATGAAGTTCGGGATCATGTTCGCCAACACCGGCCCGTTTGTCGACGGGCCGCCCGCAGCCGCGATGGCCCAGGCCGCAGAGGCCGCCGGTTTCGAGTCGTTGTGGACGGTGGAGCACGTCGTCGTCCCGCGCGGTTACGCCTCGCGATACCCCTACGACGAGAGCGGCAGGATGCCCGGCGGGCGCGAGGACTTCGACATCCCCGACCCGCTCGTGTGGCTATCCTACGTGGCCGCGGCGACATCGAGCATCAAGCTTGCGACCGGCATCCTGATCGTCCCGCAGCGGAATCCGCTGGTCACGGCCAAGGCCGTCGCCACCCTCGACAAGCTCTCCGGGGGGAGGGCGATTCTCGGCGTCGGCGTCGGCTGGCTCGAGGAGGAGTTCAACGCCCTGGGCGTTCCCTTCGCCGGCCGCGGACGCCGCCTGGACGAGTATCTAGGCGCCTTCCGCGCCCTGTGGACCGAGGGCTGCGCGAGCCACGACGGCGAGTTCGTCTCCTTCTCCGACTGCTACAGCCGGCCGCAGCCCGTCCAGGGCGCCGTGCCGATCGTCGTTGGCGGCCACTCCGAGCCGGCGGCGCGCCGGGCCGGCAGACTGGGCGACGGCTTCTTCCCCGCCATAGGCGACGTGGACAAGCTGAAGCACCTGCTGGGGATCATGCGCGAAAGCGCTCAGGCCGCCGGCCGCGACCCGGACGCTATCGAGATCACCGCCAACGGCGGACCGCCGGACCACGTCGCCCGGATGGCCGAGCTCGGCGTCTCCCGCGTCGTGGTTCCCCCCATGCCTCCCGACCGCCTGGCGCAGTTCGGCGAAGAGGTCATCGCGAAGCTCGCCTGACCTGTGCGCCAGCAGCCCTCCCGATGCTCCACGCTCCAGATCCGGATCACCCGTGCTCGCCGCCGCCAGCAGTCCGCGGCGGAAACGGCCCGGGATTCACGGTTGATCGACTGCAGCGCAACGCAGGCCAGGAACTGCCGAGCTTCGTCCTGCTGCTGTTCGCCCTGTTGCTGACAGCAGTCCCCGCCATCGCCGCCGAGAATGACGCGGAAGGCCCCATCCGGGTCCTGTTCCTGAGCAAGTCCTCCGGCTTTCAGCACTCCGCGATCACCCGCAAGGACGCGCGGCCCAGCCACGTCGACACCGTGCTCGCCCTGGTGGCGGCCGAGCGCGGCTTCGAGGTGACCTCGACCAAGGACGCAGGCCTCATCAACGTCGCCCAGCTCGCCAGCTTCGATGTCGTCATCTTCTACACGACCGGCGACCTGACCGAGCGCGGCGGTGACGGCGACGGCATCTTCAGCGGCGACGGCAACCCGCCCATGAGCGCCGACGGCGTCTCCGATCTGATCGCCTGGATCGAGGCCGGCGGGGGCTTCGTCGGCTTCCACCCCGCAACCGACACCTTCCACGGCGAGGACGGCGAGATCACTCCCTACCTGGGCATGATCGGCGGAGAGTTCCAGCATCACGGCGCCCAGTTCGAGGGCATCGTCCGCGTGGCGGATGCCCGCCATCCCGCCATGAAGGCGGTCGAGGACGGCTGGAAGATCAAGGACGAGTGGTACCTGTTCAGGAACGTCGCGAAGGACGAGCTGCATGTGCTCGCCCTGATGGACCCCGGCGAGGAGCGCGCCAGGCAGGAGATCTACGACATCGCTCCCTACCCCATCGCCTGGTGCCGCGAGCTCGGCGCCGGCCGCGTCCTCTACAACGCAATGGGCCACCGCGAGGACGTCTGGTCCCACGAGATGTTCCAGGCGTGGGTAGGCGACACGATCGAGTGGGCGGCGGGCAGGGGAGACGCCGCGGCGGCGCCGAACTGGGCCGACGCGGTGCCCTGAAACAGGGCCAAGGCGCGCATTCAGGCGCCTCTGGCAGCCCGCTACCAGGTGTCCGGCGCCGAGGTGGCGTCGATCAGGCCGCTCAGGAAGATCGCGTTCAGGAACAGACGGTTCGAGCCGTGGAAGTACGCGCGGAAGTTCGGATCGTCGAGGAGCTGGATCACGACGCCGCGGCCGAGCCGGCTGGCAATGACCGCCGGCGTCCCGGCCAGACGGCGCTCGTTCTCGGGCGACGCCCAGCCCGAGAGACGCGGCGGGTCCCGATACACGGCGACATTCTCGAACGGGTCGGGGCTCGGCGGTATCACCATTTCGTCGGTGCGGATGACCGCGAGGTCGGACCGCCGGTAGCCGTAGGCAAGGGGATGGGTCAGATCCAGCTCCACACCGACGATCGTCCCGGCCAGGAGCTGCTCGGCCCGCTGTCGGCGGTAGTCGGCGTAGCTCAGCCGCTCCGAGGCGGCGCCGGCAGCAGCAGCCGCGCCGGCGTCGGCGCCCTCGGCCTCCTTGCCTTCACTCCGCCCGAGAATCTCCTCGCTCGCCCACCGACTGGCGGCGCCGATCGTCACCAGGGCGCCGCCCGCACGCACCCAGCCGCGGATTCGATCGCGGCTGTCCTCCGCCAGGGACCGGCCCCCTGGCGCGCCGGCGAAGCGGCCGCCGCCCAGCGCCAGAACCAGATGCGTGTAGCGATCGAGCTCGACGCCGCCCAGCTCGGCGAGGTCGACCAGGGACACCTCGACACCGAAACGTTCGTCCAGCAGGTGCCAGGCCTCCCCGATCCGGTACGACGAGACGCCCTGCCCGGTGACGAGCAGGGGGCGCGGCGGGACCAGGGGCCGCAGGCTCGGGCTGCCGAGGTCGATCCCGGCCACGGCCTGGCCGCTGACCAGCACATGCACATCGACACCGTCCGCTGCCGCCGCCTCGGCCAGCAGCTCCTTCAGGTCGATGTCGGCGTTGGCGCCCGGCTCGCCGGCGCGGCCGACCGGCACCACGATCGCGCCGGGAGCGAAGAAACGTCGGCCGCGCGAGGTTTCGGCAGTGAACCGGTGCGTCGCTGCCCGTGCCCGCACGCCCGCCCGTTGCAACCGGTTGAGAGTGCGGGCGGAGAAGTAGCTGTCCCATGAAAAAGCGTATGCGTAGGCAAGCGTTCCACTGACCAGCGGGTTGAACGCACCCGGCTCGAGTGCCGCGTCGGTGACCGCCGTGCCGAGCCACTCGGGCCGGTAGACGCCGCCCGCCAGCAGATCGGACTGCGCGCCCAGAGCAAGCGGCAGCGTCCAGGCCGATACGTCGTAGAACACGCTGTCGTTGAACTCGGTCACAGTCTCGAAGAAGGACCGCACGAGGGTCGACTGCGGCTGTTCGAGAGGCACCAGCCAGGACAGTCCGGGCGGGTAGACCCGGCCGCCCACGACGATCTCCTCGGTCGTCCCGTAGACCTCGATCTCGTGCCGCAGCAGCAGGTCGAGCATCCGGTGAGCACGGCCCCTGTCGCCGTCGAGGTGGATCACGTACGCCGCGGGCCCGGCCTCCGCCGCGGCGGCGAGGGCGCCGCGGAAGAAGTCGCGCTGGTGCTCCAGGAGTTCCTTGCGCTTGGCCACCCCGCCCTCGACCATCGACAGCGACGCCAGCAGTTGATTCCTGATCCCGAAGCCGAACGCCAGCTCTCCGTTCACCGTCTCGAGCCGATGCCCCTCCGCGCGCGCCTGCTCGAACAGGAAGCCGACGGCGCCGTGTGCGTCCGGGTAGGTCGAGCCCTTGCCGAGGTAGAAGTCGTCGAAGCCCTCGCGGCTGTAGTAGAGGCGGCCCACGCCGTCGAACACGGCGGCATGATGGGCAGCGATCGCCTCCGTCAACTCGACGTTGCGCTCGGGGATCAGGGGGTTGCGGCGGCTCGGGACACCAGGCTGGAAGAAGAACGTGCTGTTCGAGCCCATCTCGTGAAAGTCGCCCACGAGGTTCGGCTGCCACGCCTTCCAGGTCGCCATCCGGGCCCGGGACTCGGGATGCTGCAGCAACAGCCAGTCCCGGTTCAGGTCGAACCAGTAGTGATTCGTACGGCCGCCCGGCCACGGCTCCCGGTGCTCGCGGTGATCCGGGTCGGCGTTGAGCACCATTCCCCGGTTGGTGTTCGCCCAGTGGGCAAACCGCCCCAGGCCGTCGGGGTTCAGGCTCGGATCGAGCAGGATGACCGCCTGCTCGAGTTGCCGGGCGACCACCTCGGAGCGGGACGCCGCGAGATGCCAGGCCACCAGCATCGAGGCGTTGGCGCCGCTCGGTTCGTTGCCGTGAATGCTGTAGCCGAGCCAGATGACGACCGGCAGATCGTCGACGTCCGGGGGCGGCTGGCGCGGGTCGACCAGATGCCGCCGGCCGCCGCGGATCGCGTCGATCCGGGCGTGATTGCGCGGCGAAGTGATCGTGAGCAGGAGCTGGGGTCGCTGTTCGTAGGTGCGGCCCTGCACCGAGACCGTCACCCGCGGCGACGCCGCCGCCACCGCCCGCATGTAGGCGTTCAACTGATCGGGCCGGACATGCCAGTCGCCCACTTCGTAGCCGAGCACGGAGGAGGGCCGGGGGACCTCCGGGTCGTAGGCCGCGGCGTCCTCGGCATCCGGCAGGTAGTACGAAAGCTCCTCCGCCGCGACCGCCGCCGGCACTGCGGCAGCAAGCAGGAGAACCAGAAGGGGCCACCGGGCGGGCATGCGCGGAGTGTAGCCCGACCGCCCAAACGTGACGACAGGACGTGACGGGACGTGTCGACCGGCCGGAGCGGTCAGCCGAAGCGCCTTCTCCGGACGACCCACGTTGCCGGGTCCAGGGTGTGCCGATCGGCCACCCCGCCTGCCGCCGGCGCGGCGAACACGGTCCGGTTCAACGGCGGCACTATACTCTGCTTGGCGAGAAGCACTGACACGAGCGGGCGGCCCCCTGTCCCGGCATCACAGACGCGCACCGCATCGGACGCGGCAACCAGAAAAGAGCTCCACGAGCATGACACGGGGACCGATCACGCTGCATCCAGGGCCGGCTCAAGCCGTCTACGATGATTGGCCTCCACCAAGTCTGATCGTCTCGGACGGCGCCTACGGCGTCGGCGGATTCCCAGGCGACCCGAGGACACCGGACGAACTGGAGGACTGGTACGCGGAGCACGTCGTCGCATGGTCGAGGTGCGCCCACGCCGCCACGACCCTGTGGTTCTGGAACACGGAAATCGGCTGGGCAACCGTACACCCCCTCCTGGCCCGGGAAGGCTGGGAGTATGTCCAGACGATCCTATGGGACAAGGGTGTTGGCCACATCGCCGGCAACGTCAACGGCGAGACCATCCGTCGCCTGCCGACAGTCACCGAGGTCTGTGTCTTCTATCGGCGACGCCTCGTGTTCCCGACAGACCATGGTCCTCTCTCTGCCCGCCAGTGGTTGCGCGCCGAATGGCAGCGCACAGGACTCCCCCTGTCCCGCGCCAACGAGGCGTGCGGTGTGAGCAACGCCGCCACGAGAAAGTACCTTACTCAGGACTGGTTGTGGTATTTCCCTCCGCCAGAGATGATGGGTCGGCTGGTTGCCTACGCGAATGAGCGTGGCAGTCCCGGAGGACGCCCCTACTTCTCGATCAACGGGAGGCGGCCCGTGACCGAAGAGGAATGGGCACAACTACGCCACCCCTGGCATCACGAACACGGCCTCACGAACGTCTGGTCGCATCCACCGCTCAACGGCGCCGAACGCTATCGGGGCAACGGGAGACGTGTGGCTCCTCGAGTGCATAATCCCGGCAGAAACGCCGCTGCGCACTTGAACCAGAAGCCACTCGAATTCATGCGCCGCATCGTCAGTATTGCATCGAACCAGGGCGACACCATCTGGGAGCCTTTCGGAGGATTGTGTACGGCTTCCATTGCTGCCGCAGAAGCTGGCCGGAGCGCCTTCGCTGCTGAACCCGACCCGTACTTTGCGTCGCTTGCAGAACGCCGGCTCGCCGATCAACTGGCGTGCCCTGAGTTGCCGTTTCAGCTGTGACAGATTACACCTTGAACACCGAGAAGCCTCTGCGCCATGTGTTTCCTGAACGTGACGGTCTCGGGGAACTCGTCAGCAACGTGACGGATGCGCTCAGAGCTCTCCCTGTCTACTTCAGGACCACGACGCAGATCGAAGGTCTCGACGGAGGCGAGCTGTTCAACCTCAGCGCTGTGCTGGGCAGCGCGATCGAGGTGCAGGTTGTAGACACTCTCAATCGCACCCGTGAAGTATGGGACCCGGAAGAGCGCTGGCCGCGACATCACTTCGTGCGGTCGGCCCAGACCTTTCCAGACGTGAGACTGACGGCGCGCCGAGAAGACGGAACCGCGGATATCGCGCTCGGGATCGAACTCAAGGGGTGGTACCTGCTGTCCAAGGAAGGGGAACCGAGCTTCCGGTACTCTGTGACACCCGCGGCATGCGCCCCTCAGGATCTGCTGGTCGTCGTCCCCTGGCACCTCAAGAACGTCCTGTCCGGAGAACCGGTCGTACACGAGCCGTACATCGAGCAGGCTCGCTATGTGGCCGAGTTCCGCAACTGGTGGTGGACCCACCTGAGGGAGACCAGCGACAGTCCTGCTCAGCGGCGCGTGACACCTCCATCGCAGGGAGTGAGTCCATACCCTGCGCCCAGGACCAGGATCGCCGATCGGCCCGAGAAGGACGGCGGAAGCAACTTCGGTCGAGTCGCACGCCTTTCCGGCCTCATGGACGACTACACCACGATGCTGCGGTCGCGACCGATCGCGGGGATCCCGGCCGAACACTGGATCGCGTTCTTTCGACGGCACGCGGAATCGAGCAACCCCGAGGAAGTACTGACTCGCCTCGCCCGCGACCTGAAGCAGGGCGGACTCGACGCAGAGGCGGCATCAGACGTGGCTGAGGCACTTCGCCGAATCGTTGAACGGATGACGACAACGTGACCGGGGCTCGAGCGTGGCTCAGGTGGTTCGGTCCGGTTGCTCGCCGAGGCGCAGCGTCGCATGCACGTCGTCGAATTCCGCCGCGGCGTCTGCCGGGGGTCTGGTCAGCAGGCTCACGATCACGGTCGCCGTGACGCCGGCCGCAAGGCCGGGCAGCAGTTCGTACAGGTCGTACCAGGAGTCCTTCCAGAGCAGCACCCAGGTCACGGTCACGGCGAAGCCCGCGGCCATTCCGGCGAAGGCGCCCGGCAGGGTCGTGCGCTTCCAGAAGAGGGAGCAGAGGACGACGGGAACGAAGGCGCCGCCCAGACCCGACCAGGCGAAGAGGACGAACCAGAACAGAGCCGGCGGTTCCTCCAGGGCGACCGGAATCGCCAGCGCGCCGATGGCGACCGTCGCCAGCCGACCGGCAAGCGGCAGGCCTCTGCCATCGCTGGATGCGCCGAGCACCTTCTGCGCCAGATCCCGCACCACCGCCGACGAGGCGAGAATGAGCAGCGAGTCCACCGTGGACATGATCGCACCCAGAACGATGACCAGGAAGATGCCGGTGAAGACGGCGGGGAACAGCTCCGAACTCATCGTCGGCATGACGGTCTCCGGGTCGTCCAGAGCCGGGAACAGCGCCCGGCCGGCGATCCCGGTGAACACCGCGCCGAGGTCGAACAGCACCATGCACCCGACCGCGATCGGGCCGCCCCGGCGCAGTTCGCGGCCGGAGGCGGCGGACATGAAGCGCGTCATGAGCTGGGGCGCGCCGAGGAAGGCGAGACCGATCGCGGCGAAGCTCGCCGCCGATAGCACGCCTGGCAAGGTCGCCCCGTGGCTGCCCATCGCCCGCAGCAGGTCCGGATCGGCCGCGCCGAGCGCACCGATGACCTCGCTCCAGCCGCCGGCGGCGACGAAGCCCACGATCGGCAGCAGGACGAGGCCGCCCACCATCAGCAGCCCCTGCACCAGGTCCGAGTAGGCGACCGCCTTGAATCCGCCGACCGCAGTGTAGAAGACCGTGACCAGCACGCCGAGCCACACTCCGGCACCGTAGCTGAAGCCCAGGAACGAGGAAAACGCCTTGCCGGTCGCCACCAGTTGGGCGCTGCAGTAGACCGTGACCATGGACAGGGTGACCGCGATGGCAAGCAGCCTCAGCAGGTGCCGACGGTCGCGGAACCGCTGCTCCAGGTAGTCGGGGACGGTGATGGCGCGATAGCGGTCGGTGTACTCCTTGAACGGACGGGCCACGAACATCCAGGCGATCGCCACGCCCATCACCTCGCCGAAGACGACCCACAGCGCGTGGAAGCCGACCACGTAGCCCATCCCGGTCAGGCCGAGCAGCAGCCAGCCGCTCTCCCCGGTGGCGTTCGCACTGAACGCGATCACCCAGGACGGCAGTTTCCGGCCGGCGATGTAGTAGCCCTCCAGGCTCGCCCCCTCGCGCCGGCTCCAGAGGCCGAGCCCAAGCAGGACCAGCAGGTACAGTCCCAGCGGTACAAGGACCAGGACGTTCGCCGGCACGACCTACCGGTCTCCCGCCGCGCCGACGGTTCCGCTCACCGCAAGCCTCGGCAGGAACCGCACGCCTGCGGTCACGCGGCGCCGTCCCGCGCCGGCGCCCCCCGACCGCGGCGCAGCCGACGCTCGGACCACCGCCGCAGCAGGACCAGAACCGGCCCGGCGCCGACCGACACGCCAAGCAGCACCCAGGTAGAAACCGGCAGACCGCCCCACATGGACCGGCAGGCTACCAGCCGCCGCAGCCGCGCCAGGACGAGGTCCAAGATGGGAGCACCGCAACCGCTGCACTCCCGCGCGGACTCCTCGTCCGTCAACGGATCAGATGCGGAGCAGCTGCACCACGCCAAGGAAGATTGAACCGGCGCCACCAGAACACCAGGACCGCAGAGAGAAGCCTGGTGCGGAAAGACAACGGCGACCGCGCATGCGGATCATCATACGATGCCGTGTCACCATACTCGGTAGGCCCTTCTGGCGTCCACGCTCTGTGCGGAGGGCGATCTGCATCATATGGTGCCAACACTGAGCGAGCGGCACTTGACAGCGACACCAGGCGGTTCATATGATCCCCGTTCTCAAGGCGACATGAACGACCATGGTCGCCGGTAGCGAGTCGACGCCGCCCCGAAGGGGGATCAACGAAGCCACGAGGAAACGCCTCATCGGACTTGCCAGTGCATCCAGGACGCGCATCGTGGGGAGGCCCCCGGAACACCCCAGTCGCTGGCAGCCCTCACGCGTCCGCAATCCCGATGCACTCGACCTGCCGTTCGTCGACAACTCCGCCTGGCACTTCATCGTCGAGAGACTTGAACAGGGAGAACCCGTCGAGACCATCGATCTGGACAAGCCCGATGGCGCCACCGGCTACGTCATGCTCGCCGAGCTCCGGGAACAGACTGAACTGCTCTACATCAAGCTCGAACTTGCAGGAAACAGGGTCATTGGCCGCAGCTTTCACCTGTCGGTCCACACACAAGGCAATGAACACAGGTAACCGAGGGGATCAAGGATGAACGGACACAACCACGCCGGTTCCTCGAACGCCGAAGCGGCGACATGCCCGTACTGCGAGCAACCGGTCAGGACCAGGCTCGTCGATGACATCCTCACCTGCGGCACGGGCGAGGGCGCCGTTGACCTCGAGGTGAGACTTCCTGTCAGACGTTGCGATCCGTGCGATTTCGAGTTCATCGACCACGAAGGGGAGCGGATTCGCACCGAGGCAATCTACCGCCACCACGGCTTGCTCACTCCCTGGGAGATCCGGGCCATCCGTGAACGGCGGGGCATGAGTCGGGCGGCGTTCGCGGAGATCACCGGGCTCGGGAAAGCAACCATCAAGCGCTGGGAAACCGGCGCCACACCGCAGAACCGGGCCAACGATCGCTACATCCGGCTGCTGGACAACGACGCCTGCTGGTCCGTGCTGGCGCGGCTCGCAGCGCCGGAGCCTGACGCTGCGCACGGCCAGCTCCTGGCCGGACCATGGCGGCGACTTGACCGGGAGTCTGCCAAGGAACTCCACCACCACAAGGTCGCCTTTTCTCTCCATACGGTCCACGCGGCCTGACGCGAGGCGCCGCGTCGCCGCGCGGCGACGCGACCAGCTCTCATGTACATCACGACCTTCTACTCGTTCAAGGGCGGCGTCGGCCGGACGATGGCCCTCGTCAACGTCGCCGCCGAACTGGCGAGCCGAGGCAAGCGCGTGCTGATCGTGGACTTCGACCTCGAGGCGCCCGGTCTGGACACCTTCGACCTCGGCCGGACTGCCGCCTCGACACCCGGGATTGTCGACTTCGTCAGCGAGTACCTGAGCACCGGTGCAGCTCCGGGAGCCTCGGGCTTCCTGGCCGGATCCTCCGGGTCCTTCGACGGCGGCGGCAGGGTCTGGATCATGCCATCGGGCGCACAGGACAGCGGCTACGCCGCAAGGCTGGCATCCATCGACTGGACCGATCTCTACGAAAACCACGACGGCTACCTGCTGTTCGAGGACCTCAAGCTCCAGTGGCAGGCCGAGATCGACCCGGACTACGTGCTGCTGGACTCCCGCACCGGCTACACCGACATCGGCGGCATCTGCACGCGCCACCTTCCGGACGCAGTCGTCGTGCTGTTCTTCCCGAACGACCAGAACCTGCGGGGTCTGACCCAGGTCGTCCACGACATCCGTGCCGAGAAAGACGGACCGCGACAGAAGCAGATCGACCTTCACTTCGTCCTCTCCAACGTCCCCGACCTTGACGACGAAGACGCCATCCTTGAGAACATCATCCAGTCGTTCCGGCAGGACCTTGGCTTCAGGCGCGAACCGCTGTTCATCCACCGCTACGCGAGTCTCTCCCTCCTGAACCAGGTCGTCTTCACCAAGGACCGCCCCAAGAGCCGCCTTGCCAGGCAGTACGTCGAGCTCGCCTCCGAGATCCTGCGCTACAACCCCGAAGACCGAGACGGCGCCCTGGACTACATCGAACGAGTTCAGGCATTGCGGCGAAGCACGCGAGCCGCGCCGCGTCCCGCCGACCGCCGCCTGCAGCGGATTCGGAAGCACCACTCACAGGACGGCGAGATCCTGTTCAGGCTCGGGCGGACCCAGTACCTCTGGGAGGACGCCCTCGGGCTGTTCGACGAGTCCATCGAGGCCGGCTACGTGGAGCCGGAGGTCTACCTGGCAAGGGCCGGCATCAGACGATCGCAACTCGACGACCGCGACGGTGCGAGTCACGACGCTCTGGTAGTGCTCGACTCGGACGAAGCCTCGGCTCTGGACGTCTATCGGGCTCTCCGCCTGCTGACGTCCAGGCACTGGGAGCGTGTGCCCGCTTCGCCTGCACTCCGATCGCTGTCCCCCAGCGAGAGACTGTGGATCGCCCGTCGGAACGCACGCTCCACACCTGAAGCTGCGGCGATGGCCGCCATTCTTGACAACGTCCTGAAGGACCGGGTGCTTTCCGAGACGGAGAGCACCGACGCCCGGCACGCCCTCGTTCTGTGCCTGATCGCGCTCGGCCGTTCGGGCGAGGCCCTGGACCTGATTCAAGCGGAGCAGTCCTCGATTCCATCCATGACGATCACGTTCGCGTTCAACTACGGCTTCGCACAGTGGATGGAAGGCGGTCAGCCCGACCGGCAGGCATTCGAGCGCGTAGTCGTACTGGACCGCGACGATCCAGAACCCCCGTCCAACGCAAATTATCATCAGTGCCTGGCCCTCGCCAACTGGGCCATCAGCGATCTGACCGAGTCGCAGATCCGAGCGAAGGCAGCTCTGCGCGAGATTCGCAGACAAACCACGTCATTCAGTTGCTGGAGATATCTCGAACTTTCCGCATCAGCCTTCAGAGATGATATTATCGAAATGATGAGCATGATGACAGGAGAAGCTCCTACACGCCCCGGCTCCCTTCCGAATCGCTCCTGAAGCAGGAACTCAACTGATGCACGACGGCAACAATGTCGAGAGACGTCTGTCCTTTTCCCAGAGATCTGGCTACGAGGATCTTCCCGAGCCGATGCGCCTCGAGCAGATCTCGGATGAGCTGAGGCGAGAGATCTGGAACCTGACACGACGATGGCTTGACGATCTCCCAAGGACTTCGCCGGTCGAATTACTGGCGCTCTCCAGTTCCGAGAACTTTGTCAAGGAAGGAAGGATTTTCGTCGAGGAGGTGCTGGGCGAGCACTTGGCACTGCCGGAAGACGATATTCTGACAGACACAGCTCAAACCAAGGCCGTCTTCAAGAAGTTGATCCTTGATCACGAGCCATTCAACAGACTCTTGGATCTCCTTGAGGCAATGATCAATCACCCAGTTCCTGTGTCGATTCAGAAGGCCGCCGAGATCAGAAATCTCTTCAACAAGCACGCTGCGCCGTATCGTCTGGACGACATTAGTCCCTTTCGGTTCATCCCGCGTTCGACTGAGGAACAAGGAGAAGTTACGGCTGAGTCCGTAGTTCGACTGAGAAGCGCCGGCATGGACGGAGCGTCCACGCATCTCCGTCAAGCCACGGTACACCTGCGGCACAAGCGCTACGCCGAGTCCATCACGGCGAGTGTTCACGCCGTGGAATCAGTAGCACGTCTGCTCGCCTCGGACGCCGGCAAGGCCCTGTCGCCCGCCTTGAACTCGCTTGAGAGATCGGGACTGTTGAAGCACAAGGCACTAAAGAACGGGATGCTCAATCGGTACGGCTACGCCAGTGACGAACAAGGCCTGCGCCACGCGCTGGTGGATCAATCGGAGGCCGACGTCGGCGAGGATGAGGCTCTCTTCATGTACGGCGCCTGCGCCTGCTTCGCTGCCTACCTGGCCGACAAGCACCGCAAGCCCTGACTGCCACGAGTCCGGTGCAGTTACAACAGGGCGACACTCGTCCTCGGAAGTCCTGTATGCCCGAAGCCGAGCGTGCTTGTCAGGCGGCCACCCGGCGCAACAGCTTCCGGTTCAGGTCCTCTTGCGATGCGAGCGAGGAGACCATCTCGCCGCCCACGTCGGACAGTCTTGCGAGGTCGGCCCTGGGCATCGCGGCCTGGTCTTCGAAGACGAGAATGGACTCGAAGCGCAGTTCGTGTCGGTGGAAATGCGCCAGAATGATCGTGGTCAAGCGCGCCTTGTCGCGATTGGGCACACCGTAGAGGAACAGCGGGAGTTCGTTCTTGCCGTCGATGCGATAGTCCACCGGATAGGCGTCGGCATTGGGAACGTCCGGTCTGAAATCGCGCTCGATCCTGGCTTCGTCCACGTAGTGGAACAGAAGGTCAGCCAGATCGTCATAGAAGGTACTGCCGACACTGGAACGCGAGAGCAACGTCAGGTCGTAGATTCTGGTCAGTGCCTGCCCGAAAGAAAAGACCGTCTCGGGCAGCCGCTCAGGCGCAGTGTCGACATACAACGTTCCGCCGTTCCCTCGCCACCGCAGTCCATTTTCACCCATGATCCGCTCGAGCAGCATCCCTCTCGTTCCGTCCAGGAAGGCGTCGATTTCGTGGTCGTAGCTGAGGTGCATCAGCGTGTGGCCGCAGTCGGACAAGCGCAGACCTCCAGCCGGCGACT
Source organism: Thermoanaerobaculia bacterium (assembly GCA_965116145.1). Classification (GTDB taxonomy): domain Bacteria; phylum Acidobacteriota; class Thermoanaerobaculia; order Multivoradales; family Multivoraceae; genus Multivorans. Next base: position 3,139,038 of record OZ220482.1, on the reverse strand, counting down.
CCGAGAGGTGAATCGGATAACGGTCTCCATCGGGGAACTCGAAGTGCGTCTGCAACATCAGGGCGCCATCCGGCCGCCGGTCTATTCGCACATCCTGGCAAAGGCGTTCGCAGAGAAGAGACCGCAGAGCGTCCACGTCGAGCGTCATCAGAACAAGCTCGGTACATCAGGGCTGGCATTCAGCCCACGGACGTTGAAGTCCTCCAGGGACTTGAACCGGCCCATCAGTAGCTTCTCGGCAGGCCCAGTACGTGCTGGGCGAGGTAGGTGAGGACCAGGTTCGTCGAGATGGGGGCGGTCTGGAAGAGGCGGCACTCTCGCCACTTGCGTTCGATGTCGTACTCGGTGGCGAAGGCGAAGCCGCCGAAGGTCTGGAAGCAGGTGTCGCCGGCCTTCCAGGCGGCCTCGGAGGCGAGGAGCTTGGCGCTGTTCGCTTCGGCGCCGCATTCGCGGCCGGCGTCGTAGAGGGCGGCGGCCTTGCGGACGATCATCTCGGCGGCGTCGGTCTCGGCGTGAGCGCGGGCGATCGGGAACTGGATGCCCTGGTTCTGGCCGATCGGGCGGCCGAAGACCTCGCGCTCGCCGGCGTACTCGACCGCCCGCCGGACGAAGTAGCGGGCGTCGCCGATCGCCTCGGAGGCGAGGAGAATCCGCTCGGCGTTCATGCCGCTCAGGATGTAGCGGAAACCGTGCCCCTCCTCGCCGATCCGGCTGTCGGCGGGAATACGCAGATTGTCGAAGAAGACCTGGGTCGTGCCGTGGTTGATCATCGTGTCGATCGGCACGATGTCGAGGCCGTTGCCGCGCGCCTCGCGGAGGTCGACGAGGAACACCGAGAGGCCGCGTGAGCGCTTCTCGACCTGGTCGGCCGGCGTCGTGCGGGCGAGCAGGACCATCAGATCCGAGTGGAGCGCCCGGCTGGTCCAGATCTTCTGACCGTTGACCACGTAGCTGTCGCCCTCGCGCACCGCCGTGGTGCGAAGCTGGGTGGTATCCGAACCGGTAACCGGTTCCGTCACCCCGAACGCCTGCAGGCGCAGCTCGCCGCTCGCGATCTTCGGCAGGTACCGCTGCTTCTGCTCGTCGCTGCCGTGGCGCAGCACGGTGCCCATCGTGTACATCTGGGCGTGGCACGCCGCGGCATTGCAGCCGCTCGAGTGGATCGTCTCCAGCACCACGCACGCGGCGCGCAGCGGCAGACCGGAGCCGCCGTACTCCTCCGGGATCAGGCAGCCGAGGACCTCGTGCTCGGTCAGCGCCTGCACGAACTCCGTCGGATACTCGGCGGCAGCGTCCAGCCGCCGCCAGTACTCGCCCGGAAACCGCTCGCAGATCCGACGGACCGGATCGCGGAGGAAGGCGTAGTCGTTCTCGATCGATACGCGCAGATCGTTGTCGCTGCCGGTCATCGCCCGCGATCGTGCGCGTCAGGCGCGCACCCGGTGAATCCGCATCAGGTTCGTCGGCGGACGATCCTGGATCGGGTCGCCCATCAGCAGCACGATCGTGTCGCCGGGAAGCGCCAGACTGCCGGCCAGAAGCTGCCGGTCGACCATCGCCACGACCTCGTCGTGGTGGTAGACCTCCTGCTCCATCCTCACCGAGTGTACGCCCCAGGCGAGCTGGAGCTCGCGCATGGTCCGCGCATCGCGGGTGAACGCCAGGACCGGTGTCGAGGGCCGCCGGCAGGCGACCTGCCGAGCCGTGAAGCCGCCCTGGCTGAGGACGACAATGCCCTGAGCAGTCAGATGACGGGCGGAGAGGATCGCCGCGGCGGAGACCGTCTCGGGGATCTCCAGCTTGCCCGGACGGTGCGGCGGTTCGATGTCGTAGGGACCGACTTCCATCGTGTGGAAGCCGACCGGCTGCGACGTGTGCTTCGCAAGGTTGTACCGCTCCGCCTCGGCGATGATCCGGTGCATCGTCTGCACCGCCTCCAGCGGATAACGGCCCGCCGCACTCTCGCCGGAGAGCATCATCGCGTCGGCGCCGTCGAAGACCGCGTTCGCCACGTCCGAGGACTCGGCCCGGGTCGGCCGCGGATGCTCGATCATCGATTCCAGCATCTGGGTCGCCACGATCACCGGCCGCGCGAGACGCCAGCCGGCTTCGATGATCCGTTTCTGCACCACCGGCACCTGGTGCAGCGGAATCTCGACCCCCAGGTCGCCCCGCGCCACCATCACACCGTCCGACTCGAGCACGATCTCGTCGAGATGCTCAAGTGCCCGGAGGCGCTCCAGCTTGGCGATCACCTGGAGCGCGCGGCCGGCTTCCTGCGAGGCCTCCCGCACCTGGACGACATCCGCCGGTGTGCCGACGTAGCTGGCGGCAAGGAAATCCGCATCCTCCTCGACCGCCATCCGGATATCGCCGAGATCCTTGTCCGAGATCCGGAACGGCAGGTGGCTGTCCGGCAGGTTCACTCCCTTCCGGCTCGACACCGCGGCGCCGACGCGAACCTCGGCCTCGATCGTGTTCCCCTGCTTGGACCGCACCTCCAGATGCACCCGGCCGTCGTCGATCAGGATCTGCTCCCCCGGCCTGACGTGCCGGACCATGCCGCGATCGAGAGGCAGGTCCACGTCGTCGCCGGCGCCCAGGCTGACGATGTCGCCCTTCTTCAGCACCCGGGCGCCCTCGAAGTGATCGAGTCGATGGCGTGGCCCCATCAGGTCGACCATCACGCCCACCGGCCGGCCGGCCTCCTCGCTGACCTTCCGGACGCGGCGGATCAGCCGGCGGTGCTCGTCCCGGGTGCCGTGGGACTGGTTCAGCCGAACGACGTTGACACCTGCCCGGATGAGCCGCGCCAGCGTCCTGGCGCTCGAACTGGCCGGTCCGACCGTGGCGACGATCTTGGCTCGGCGCTGCACGATCCCGGTCTCGACTCTGCTGCCTCTACGGCCGTCGCGTCTCTGTCGCTCAGCCAGAGAACTGCGCCAGCCGCTCGATCAGATCCGCGACCCGGTTCGAGTAGCCCCACTCGTTGTCGTACCAGGACACGACCCGGACATACCCGCCGCCGCCCGCTGCCGGTGTCGCCCGGGTCAGCGGCGCGTCGAAGATCGACGAGTGCGGGTTGCCGAGAATGTCGCTCGACACCAACGGATCTTCCGAGTACTGGAGGACGCCCGCCAGGTTCGAACCGGCGGCCCTGGCTGCCGCTTCGTTCACGTCATCGGCGTCGGGTTCGCTGCGCAGTCTGCACGTCAGGTCGACGATCGAGCCGTCCGCCACCGGTACCCGCATCGCCATGCCGTCGAGCTTGCCGTTCAGATGCGGCAGCACCCTGCCGACGGCGCGCGCGGCGCCGGTGGTCGTCGGAATGATGTTGGCGGTGGCCGAACGGCTGCGGCGCGGGTCGCCATGCGGCGCGTCGACCAGGCGCTGGTCGTTCGTGTAGGCATGGACCGTCGTGATGAAGCCCTCTTCGAAACCGAACGCATCGTCCAGGGTCTTCGCCAGCGGCGCCAGGCAGTTCGTCGTGCAGGATGCGTTGGAGACGACGCGGTGCTCCGGTCCGAGGTCGTCGTCGTTCACCCCGAGCACGATCGTCGCGTCGATCTCGTCCCTGGCCGGCACCGTCAGCACCACGCGCGCGGCACCGGCATCGAGGTGCATGGCGACCTGGGCGCGAGAGCGGAACACGCCGGTCGATTCGACCGCGATGTCGACTCCGAGATCGCTCCACGGCAACCGCGACGGGTCCTTCTCGGCGCTGAGCCGGACATCCCGGCCGCCGACCCGGAGACCCGTCTGCGTCACCTCGACGTCGTGGCCCAGGACGCCCTGCACCGTGTCGTAACGCAGGAGATACGCCAGGCGGTCCGCGTCGAACAGATCGTTGACGCCGACGACATCCACGCCGGGACGATCGGCCAGAATCCGGAAGACACTCCGGCCGATGCGGCCGAAGCCGTTGATGCCGACGCGGATCATGATGCTGCCTCCGATGCCGCCGTTCCCCCGGTCGGTAGTCCGTCGAGCACGGCAATGAGCTCCACCAGCCGGTGGAGATATCCCCAACCGCCGTCGAACCAGGCGATCGTCTTCGACACGTGCTCGCCCAGCGCCATTGTCGCCCGCGAATCGAAGATGCAGGTGGCCCGGCTGCCCACGGTGTCGGCCGAGACGATCGCCTCCCGCTCGAAGCGGATCCGGCCCTGCCACCCGCCGGCGGCCGCCGCCGCCAGCGCGCCGTTGATTGCCTCCACGCTGACCGGGTCGCGATGCCAGCACACCAGGTCGACAACCGATCCGTTCGAGACCGGCACGTTCATCGCCGATGCGGAGAGCCGGCCGCCAAGCCCCGGCAGAACGCTCTCGAGCTCCGCCGCCGCTTCGGTCGAGACCGGAATGATGTTCTCGCCGGCGGCTCGTCCGGTCCTCATCTCCGGCGCCGGCACGTCGGCGAGCCGCGATCCTTCCCCGTAGGCCTGCACCGCGCCGAGGAACGCGTGGTCGACGCCGAACGCGCGGTCGAGCACGCTGAGCAGGGGCGCCGCGCAGTGCGCCGTCAGCGAGCCGACCGAAAGGACGCGGTCCGCCGGTCCGATCCGGTCCTCGTTCAGGCCGACCAGTACCGTACGGTCAAGCCCGTCCCCCGCGGAACCGCCCAGCACGACTCGTTCGGCGCCAGCCTCGAGATGGCCGGCGAGTTCGGCTCGACTCGGCTTCGTGTCCCGAAAGTCGACCACGGTGGTCACGCCGAGTTCGCCCCACGGCGCATCGCCGGCGGCCCGGGCAGAGACCACGGGCGCGCGGCAGCCGTCGACGCGGAGGCTGCCGTCCTCGAGGGTCACCTCACCGTCGAACTTCCACGGCAAGGTAGAGAACTGGAGCAGATACCGCAGCATGTCGGGGTCCACGGTGTCGGCCACGGCCGCGACCTCGATCTCGGGGCGGCTCAAGGCAAGACGAAACAGGCTCCGGCCAAGAAGACCAAGGCCCTGGATGCCAATTCGTGTCGGTGTCGTCATCCGGATCCGTTTCGTCGGTGAAGGCAGAGAAGAAGCGGTCAACGGGCGCGCAGAATACCCGAACCGGAGGGCGGCGTCCGCTGCCCGGTCCGGTTCGGGCCCGAACCGCGGAGCGCCTCAGCCACCGCCATGCGCAGAGGCGAGGATCTCCGTCGTGTGGCGCACCGGAACCGTGCTGCCGAGACGCCGCAGGTGGCGGTCGATCTGGGTCAGACAGCCGATGTTTCCGGTCGCGATGACGTCCGGTTCTGCTTCCAGCAGCGCCTCCACCTTCCGCCGCCCCAGCCTGGACGCCAGTTCTGGCTGTTCCAGGTTGTAGATGCCTGCCGAACCGCAGCAGATCTGCCAGTCACGGGGTTCGACCAGGGTCAGGTTGGGGATTCTCGCCAGCAGACGCCGGGGCGCGGACCGCTCCGCCTGGGCGTGCGCCAGATGGCACGGGTCCTGGTAGGCGACCCGCAACGGCTGCGCAAGCGGCGGCGGCGCCGGCGCATCGAGCGCGGCAAGGAACGTGGAGACATCCTGCACCTTGCCGGCCAGGGCCCGCGCCGCCTCCTCTTCCGGCCGGCCGGCAAACAGCAGACCGTATTCACGCAGACCCGATCCGCAGCCGGCCGCGTTGGTGAGCACCGCGTCGACGTCGGCAAGGAGCGCCTCGGGGCCCGTCACCCGAAGCAGGGACCGGGCCGCGGCCCGCGCCCGCCGCCCGTCGCCGGCGTGAAAGGCCAGGGAACCGCAGCAGATCTCCTCCTTCGGGACGACGACTTCGACTCCGGACCGGTTCAGCACGTCGAGCGTCGCGCGGTGAATGCGGGGCGCCAGCACCTGCTGCGCGCAGCCGGCCAGAAGCGCGGCGCGCGCCCGCGGCTCGCCTGCCGCCGGGAACACGCCGACACCGACCCGGGTGCGGTCCGTCGACCGCGGCAGCAGGTCGAGCGGCGCAGCAAGCCGCGCCGGCAGAAACGCTCGAAACGGGGCCGCGATCCGGCCAAGCCGCAGCATCCGGCGCAACCGGCGCGGGCGCGCCAGCGTGTCGAGCATCCATCCGCGCCAGAAGCGCTCGAACCGCGAACGGCGCCGCTTGCGCTCGGCCAGCTCGCGGAAGGGCATCAGCAGTTCTCCGTACTCGACGCCCGAGGGGCAGGCCGTCACGCAGGACATGCAACCGAGGCAGGGGTCGATGTGGTCCAGCACCTGCTCCAGGTCGAGGCCGCCCTCGAGCACCCCCTTCATCAGCACGATGCGCCCGCGCGGCGAGTCCATCTCCTCGCCGAGCTCCAGGTAGGTCGGGCAGGCCGGCAGGCAGAAACCGCAGTGGACACAGGCCGAGACCGCCTGCGCCATCGACGTCGCCGCGGGACCGACTTCGCGCAGCAGTGCATCCCGCTCGATCGCGTGCTGCATCCCCGGGAGCGTAGCGCAGCAGCGCACGGCGGCCGCGTGCCGGAGCGCCGCCCCTCGGTCCGAGCGCCGCACTACAGCGGCGTCTCCGCACCCTCGCTGCGGACCTCGATGAGCCATGCGGGGTTCAGATGTGCCGATAGGCCTCCAGGGTCAGGAACTCCTGGAACCCGGAACCGAGCACCAGGTCGTCGAGCAGCTTCGCGGCGAGGCCGTAGCGGCTCGCCTCACGGCCGCCGAGCCGGGCGAGCTCTTCGTCCCGCACCTGCTCGTAGAGCTCCGCCGTGACCCGGGTCCCGTCGTCCATCCGCGCGTTGCGGTTGACCCACTGCCAGAGCTGGGCGCGGGCGATCTCGGCCGTCGCCGCGTCCTCCATCAGGTTGTTGATCGCTGCCGCGCCGTTGCCGTTGAGCCAGGAATTCAGGTACTGAAGACCGACGGAGACGTTGTCGCGCAGCCCCTGCCCGGTCAGCGCGCCGTCGGGGACGGCGAGGTCGATCAGGCTGCCGGGCTCGACCGACACGTCCTCGCGCAGCCGCTCCTTCTGGTTCGGCCGGCCTTCCATCTTCGTCGAGAACACCTCCAGCGCGATCGGCACCAGGTCGGGATGCGCGACCCAACTGCCGTCGAAGCCGTCGTTCGCTTCTCGCTCCTTGTCGGCGCGAACCGCCTTGAGCGCCGCGGCGTTGACCTCCGGGTCGCGGCGGCTGGGGATGAACGCCGCCATGCCGCCGATCGCGTGGGCGCCCCGGCGGTGGCAGGTGCGCACGAGCAGCTCGGTGTAGGCGCGCATGAACGGGACGGTCATCGTGATCTGGCCGCGGTCCGGCAGGACGAGGTCCTCGCGAAACGCGAATTTCTTGATCGCACTGAAGATGTAGTCCCAGCGTCCGGCGTTCAGGCCGGCCGAGTGTTCGCGCAGCTCGTGGAGGATTTCCTCCATCTCGAAGGCGGCGAGGATGGTCTCGATGAGCACCGTGGCGCGGACGCTGCCCCGGGGCACGCCCAGCGCGTCCTGCGCGGCAACGAAGATGTCGTTCCAGAGCCGCGCCTCGCGGTGGTTCTCCATCTTCGGCAGATAGAAGTAAGGACCGCTGCCGCGGCGAAGCGCTTCCTGCGCGTTGTGGAAGAAGAAGAGGCCGAAGTCGAACACGCCGGCGGACACCGGCCGGTCGTCGATCACCGCGTTCTTCTCCACCAGGTGCCAGCCGCGCGGGCGGACCAGCAGCGTCGCGATCTCATCGTTCAGCCGGTACTCCTTGCCGTTGCCCGGGTTCCTGAACTCGAGCTGCCGCCGCACCGCGTCGAACAGGTTCTGCTGACCCTCGATGACATTGCGCCAGCTCGGGCTGAGAGCATCCTCGAGATCGGCCATGAACACCTTCGCGCCGGAGTTCAGGGCGTTGATCATCATCTTGCGGTCGACCGGCCCGGTGATCTCGGCCCACCGGCAGTCGAGATCCGCCGGCGCCTCGGCGACCTTCCAGTCGCTCTCGCGGATCTCCCGCGTTTCAGCCAGGAACGTCGGATCCTCCCCGGCCTCGATCCGGGCGCGGCGGTCCTCCCGTTCCCGCAGCAACGCGGCGCGACGGTCCTCGAAGCGCCGGCAGAGTTGTCCCGTGAACTCCAGCGCCTCCGGCGTCAACATGCGCTCCGCCGCTTCGAAGTCGCGAGGCCCGGTGATCCTGATTCCGTTCATGCTGCCGTCTCCCTGGGGCCGACCCGGAGTCGGCGTCTCGATTCGTCGTGTCCATCGTCCCGAGGCGAATTCCGCGCCGCATTCCATGCGACCTGCACGTCCACCAGGAACTGCCTGCGGCCGGCTTCGCCCGATGCACGGAGCTCTCCAGGCAAAGCGCCGGGAGCTTACCGAATGCGAACGTGAGAAAATGGCGCCGCGTTGCCGTTCCGGGACGCCGCCCCGCACCGACGCAGCAGAGGAGACCATGACCGTTTCACGTTCCACGCCGCGCGCCAGACTCGGCGCCGCGACCCTCGCCGCCACGGCGTTCGCTGCGCCGATCCTCGCCCAGACCGGCGAGCCGACGAGATTGCTCCGCTTCCCCGATCTCGCAGGCGACCGGGTGGCCTTCACCTACGCCGGCGACATCTGGCTCGCGTCCGCCGACGGCGGCACGGCGACGCGGCTCACATCGCACCCGGGACTGGAGCTGTTCGCGAAGTTCTCGCCGGACGGGCAGTGGATCGCCTTCACCGGCCAGTACGACGGCGACGAGCAGGTGTACATCGTGCCGGCCACAGGCGGCGCGCCCAGACAACTGACGTTCTACCCGGCCGCTGGGCCCCTGGCGCCGCGCTGGGGCTACGACAACCAGGTCTACGGCTGGTCGCCGGACGGCAACGAGGTCCTGTTCCGGTCGTTGCGGGACGGCTGGGATCTCGGCGACACGAAGCTCTTCCTCGTGAGAACGTCGGGCGGCCTGCCGCGGGCGCTGCCGATGCCCGAATCGGGCGGCGGCGATCTCTCGCCGGACGCAAGGCGGGTCGTCTATTCGCCGGTGACCCGCGACTTCCGGCACTGGAAGCGGTACGAGGGCGGCTGGGCGCAGGATCTCTGGATCCTCGACCTCGACAGCATGGAGTCGATCCAGGTCACGGACCACCGGCGCTCCGACCGCGACCCGATGTGGATCGGCAACACGATCTTCTTCTCGTCCGACCGGGGCGGCACGCTCAACCTCTACTCGTACGCCGTCGAGTCGGGGGAGCTCCGTCAGCTCACCGACGAGGACAAGTGGGACATCCGCTGGCCCAGCGCCGACAAGGCGAACCGGCGCATCGTCTACGAGAAGGCCGGCGCGCTCGAGATCCTCGACCTCGATTCCGGCAGCTCGCGGCCGGTGCCGATCCACGTGCCGACGGATCAGCTCGCGCGCCGACCGGGCCGGGTGACGGCAGCCAACCGGGTCACCGGCTACTCGCTCAGCCCGAAGGCGAAGCGGGCGGCCTTCTCGGCCCGCGGCGACATCTTCAGCGTTCCGATCGAACACGGGCCGACCCGCAATCTGACCCGCAGCTCGGGCGCCAACGATCGCGACCCCGCCTGGTCGCCCGACGGCAGGCGGATCGCCTTCGTGTCGGACCGGACGGGCGAGACGGAGATCTGGACCGCCGCCCAGGACGGCAGCGGCGAGCCGGTCCAGCTCACCGAGGGCAGCGTCGGCCGCCACTACCGCGACCTGCTGTGGTCGCCCCGTAGCGACCGGATCGCCTTCGTCGATCAGCAGGGCCGGCTCGGCATTGTCGAGGCGGCCGATCGAGGCAGCGACGAGGCGGATGCCGGTACGCGCGAGATCATCGAGGTGGTGGACGATCCCCGGCCCTTCGGCACCAGCTACGACTGGTCGCCGCACGGCGACTACCTCGCGATCGAACTCGGCGACCCGAACGAGTTCAGTTCGATCCACCTGTTCGAGGTCGAGAGCAGGACGCTCACCCGCGTGACCTCGGAGCTCTGGAACGACTTCTTCCCGGTCTTCGACCCGGGCGGCGACTATCTCCATTTCCTGTCCGACCGGCAGTTCCAGCCCCAGGTCGGCAGCTTCGAGTACAACTACGCCGCCGATCGCGAGACCTGGATCTACGCCCTGGCCCTCCACGAGGACGCGCCGCATCCCTTCCCGCCGCGCAGCGACGAGGTCGAGATCGAGGACGAGGACGACGAGGACACCGACGAGGACGCGGACTCCGAGGACGAAGGCGATGGGAACGAAGGCGACGAGGACGCGGACTCCGAGGACGGCAAGGGCGCCGGCGGAGAAGAACGGGACGACGAAGCCCGCCGCGACCGCATCGACCTGGACGGCCTGTCCCGCCGCGTCGCCCGCGTTCCGATCGAGGCGGACAACTACTTCGGGCTGGGAGCAGCCGAGGGCAAGCTGTTCTACGTCCGCGGCGGCGCCGGCTACCTGGGCCGCTCCTCCGACGTGCAGACCGAGGTCTTCTCCTTCGATCTCGAGGAACGGGAGAGCAAGAGCCTGGCCAAGGGAATCGGCGGTCTCGCCCTTTCAGGCGACGGCAGGAAGCTGCTGGTGCGGGAGGGCCGCACCTTCCGGCTCCTCGATGTCGGCGGCGGCCCGGCAAGGACGCTTTCGCTGGCGGGCCTGGCGGTGGACCGGATTCCGGCCGAGGAGTGGGAGCAGATCTTCGATGAGGTCTGGCGCCGGTTCCGCGACTTCTTCTACGCTCCGAACATGCACGGCTACGACTGGGAGGCGTTGAGGGAGCAGTACCGTCCGCTGCTTTCGCATGTGGGTCACCGCAGCGACCTGAACTACGTGATGAGCGAGATGATCGCCGAGCTCAACGTCTCCCACGCCTACGTCAGCGGCGGCGACTACGACGTCCCGGACCGGCCGCAGGCCGCCCTGCTCGGCGCCCGTTTCGAGCTCGACGCAGCCGCCGGGCACTACCGGATCGCGCGCATCTTCGAAGGACAGAACGAGGAACCGCGCTACCGCTCGCCGCTGACCGAGATCGGCGTCGGAGTCGAGGAGGGCGACGTCCTGTTCGCAATCCAGGGCCGCGAACTGACCCCGGCCGCGAACCCGTTCCAGCTCCTCCGGGAAGCCGGCAGCGGACCGCTGGAACTGACGGTCGGATCGAGCGCCGACCGCGGCCAGGCGCGGAACATCCTTGTCGATCCGATCGGCAGCGAGGACGCCCTGATCTACCTCGCCTGGACCCACCGCAACCGCCGTATCGTCGACGATCTCGGCGACGGCCGGATCGGCTACCTGCACATCCCGGACATGTCGGCCGACGGCATCCGCGAGTGGATCAAGTGGTACTACGGCCAGGTCCGCAAGGAAGGCCTGGTCGTCGACGTGCGGTCGAACGGCGGCGGCAACGTCTCGCCCATGATCATCGAGCGCCTGCGCCGCAAGGTCCTGATGCTCGATTTCGAGCGCAACCGCGACTCCGTCGACACCTCCCCCGGCGGCGTCTTCCACGGTCACCTGGTGTGCCTGATCGACGAGGACACGGCCTCGGACGGCGACCAGTTCGCGTACCAGTTCCGGCGCGCCGGTCTGGGACCGATCGTCGGCAAGCGGAGCTGGGGCGGGGTCGTCGGCATCTACGGCCGGGCGCCGCTGATCGACGGCGGTTCGGTCAGCGTGCCCGAGGCCGGCTCCGCCGACGCGGAAGGCAACTGGGTGATCGAGGGGTACGGCGTCGACCCGGACATCGAGGTCACCAACCTGCCCCGCGACCTGCTGGAGGGCCGCGACCCGCAGCTTGCGAAGGCGGTCGATCTGCTGCTCGAGATGCTGGCCGAGGATCCCCGTCGACTGCCCGGCCGCCCGGACGATCCGATCAAGACGCCATAGCATCGGCGGCACAGCGCCGGAGTCGCCGGCAAGACGGCCGGCCGGCGGCGCCCCACGCGAGACCGCATCTCTCACACACCAGAATCCGACTCTTCCGAGCGCGAGGTCCGACATGCACCAGAATCGACACTCTCCGCCGACCGCCCTGCTCGCCGCCATGCTGCTGCTCGCAGCGGCCTCTTCCGCCATCGCCGCCGGTTCCGACGCCAACGACTGGCCCGGGTTCCGCGGCGCCGACGGCAGCGGCATCGCCCGCTCCGGGCCCGGACCGGCGCCGGACATGGACGCCGACCGCAACCTGCTCTGGAAGGCCAGGGTGGAGGGTCTCGGCCATTCCTCGCCGGTGGTGGCGGCCGGCCGGGTCTTCCTGACGACAGCGATCGTCGGCGACGTCATCCCCGGCGCCGGGCCTCCCGATCACACGTTCGGGGGCCGGCCGTTCGTCCATCCCCAGGCGGTGGACGGCGACCGCCATCACACGATGAAGGTGATCGCGCTCGACGCCGACCAGGGCGACCTGCTCTGGTCGCATACCGCCTACGCCGGCCGCGTCTACGACGACCGCCACTCGGATTCGTCCTACGCCTCGCCGACACCGGTCACCGACGGCGAGCGGGTCTACGCCTACTTCGGTTCGGAGGGCGTCTACGCGTACACGGTCGACGGGGAGCCGGTGTGGGAGCACGACATCGGCGACATCAAGACCGCCGGCCTGGGCGTCGGCACCTCGCCCGTGCTCAGCGACGGTCTGCTCATCGTTCTCGCGGACGAGGACAGCGGCGACGACTCCTTCATCGTGGCGCTGGACGCGCTGACCGGCGAGGAGGTCTGGAAGCGCGACCGGGAGGTGCAGGCGAGCTGGGCGACGCCGATCGTCGTCGAGCACGAGGGCCAGAAGCAGTTGCTCACCAGCGGCAACGAGCTGGTCATCGCCTACGACCCGGCCGACGGCCGCGAGCTGTGGCGCGCGAAGGGTCTCGAGAACAACGCGATCCACGTGCCGATGACGGTCGGCGACCTGGCCGTGTTCACTTCCGGTTATCCGGCGAAGATCGCCTTCGCGATCCGGCTCGACAGCCGAGGCGACCTGACCGCCAACGACGACGCACGCGTCTGGACCTACCGAAAGGGCATCGGCTACGTCCCCTCGAACCTCCTGTATGACGGACTGCTCTACCTGACCAGCGACGGCGGCGTGATCACCTGCCTCGACGCCCGCACCGGCGAGATCGTCTACGAAGGCGGGCGGCTGCCGATCCGCGGCCGCTATTCCGCCTCCATGGTGGGCGGCGGCGGCCGCATCCTGATGGTCAACACGGACGGCGCCGCAGCGCTCTTCCGCGCCGGCCGCGAGCACGAGGTGCTAGGCAGCTTCTCCATCGGCGAGTCGGTCTGGGCGACGCCCGCGATCGCCGGGGACCGGCTCTACATCCGCAGTCGGGAGCACCTGTTCGCGTTCGGCCCGGCCGCCGGCGTCGGGATCGGGCAGGCAGGAAACCGCAGCGACGCACCCTGAGCAGTTGCCGCCGCGCCGAGCCGCCCGCGGCATGCATCGCGCGGCATGCGAGCGGCCGTGCATCCCGCCCGGCTGCGCTGCTCGTCGACCACACTTGCCGGCATGCGGACCTGCGGCGTCTTGCCGGACGGGCGGCCGACCGCTCCTGGTTGTGACTCGCGTTCTCACCACGGACAGCACGGTCTTCGCGGCGGCCTGTTCGTCCGGCGTCCGCACGAAGAGGTTCACCGTTGCGCTGTTCGCTGACGACGTGACGTGAGCCCTGCCCGGACCAGCTCGGCAGGCCGGTCGGCGAGGGCGGCCGGCCGCGTCGCCGTCCTGCTGCCGTGCCTCAACGAGGAGGCGACGATCGGCGGCGTCGTGGCCGGCTTCCGCAAGGCGCTCCCCGAAGCCTCGATCCACGTCTGCGACAACGGCTCGAAGGACCGCACCGCCGAAGCCGCCCGCGAAGCCGGCGCCCGAGTCATCGTCGAAGAAGAGAAGGGCAAGGGCCGGGCCGTCCGCCGCCTGTTCCAGGAGGTGAAGGCCGATGTCTTCCTGATCGCCGACGGTGACGGCACCTACGACGCAGCCAGCGCGAGGCGCCTCGTGTCCACCCTGACCGGGCGCTATCTCGACATGGTGGTGGCGGTCCGCCGCAGTTCGGAGCCCGGCGCAGTGACGCCGCTTCGGCGGCTCGGCAACCGGCTGTTCAGCCGTTTCGCCCGATGGCGCTGCCGACGGCCGGTGCAGGATCTCCTCTCCGGCTATCGGGCCTTCTCCCGCCGTTTCGTCGAGGCGTTCCCGGCGCGCTCGAACGGCTTCGAGATCGAGACCGAGATGACGCTGTTCGCGGCGTCGGCAGACATGGCCTGGGACCAGATCGAGTGTCCGTACTTCGCGCGGCCCGAAGGGTCGACCAGCAAGCTGCGAACGGTTCGGGACGGCCTCCGCATCCTGCGAACGCTGCTCCGGGCGCCCGCCGCGGCTGCCCGGAAGCAACGTCTCGGCGTACTCCGGAGTGCGGCCCTGGCCGCCGCCGTGACCGTCGGCGCCACGGTCTTCCTCCTGACCCTGAACCGGCTCGCGGCAACGAGCGATCCGGCGCCCGTTGCCGACGCCCTGCGCGCCTCGCTCGACCACCCCGAACGCACGATCGCGGACTCCGCGGAGCGCTTCAACGACTGTCTGCTGAGCCTGATGACTCTCGACCGGGGCGGCACGACGCTCGAGCGCACCGTCTCGCCCCGCCGCGTCTACCGCTACACCCGGCCCCAGCGCCCCTGCGACGCCCTCGAGCAGCGCCTGCACCAGGGCGCCGTCGACGACTCGGACTACCTGACCGTCTTCTACCACCAGTACTGGGCCGGGCAGCGCGTGATGCTCCAGTGGCTGCTGCCGCGGCTCGGTGTCGACGGTCTGAGGCGAACGCTGGGAGTGCTGACGTTCGGGCTGCTCGGACTCGGCCTGGTCGGCGCGCTGGCACGCGCGGCGTTCCTCATCGCCGCGCGCGAGCCCCAGGACAGCACGGCGCTCGGCGCCGCCAGCCTGCAGCGCTGGCGCGAGGAGCTGTTCCAGGCGGCGGCCCTGGCCGCGCTCCTCCTTTGCCTGTTGCTGTTCCTCGACCTCGGCCGCCGTGCGGACAGCTTCACCACCGGCGCGTCCAACATCCTGACGCTCGGATTGCTCGCCGGCGTGCCGCTGTTCCGGGCCGCCCACTGGACGCCCGGACGCCAGTTCCTACTGTTCGGCGGTTTCGGTGCGGCGATCGCCTACCACGAGCTCCTCTTCGGCAGCGCCCTGATCGGACTGGCCTGCACCCTCCTCGCGCTGGCGGCGGCGCCGGCCCCGGTCCCGGCCGCCGCCAGCGGCGCCGGGGCCGTCGCCGGGGCCGAGACCGCTCCGACCGCTCGGGACTGGCGGCGCGCCCTCCTCCTGCGCTGCGGCGGCGCCTACGTCAGTTGTCTGAGCGGCGTCTTCCTGCTCCGCGTCCTGATCGCCGAGTTCGTGTCCAGCGAGCCCGTCCTGTTCAAGTTCATCGACCAGCTCACCCACCGTCTCTACGGCGCGCCGCGCAGTTCGATCCACCCGGACATCGACCCCTTCTACGCAACGCCGCCCAGCCTGGAGCGGCTGCTCGACCGAGTCGGCAGGAATCTGGACGTCGTCGGTCTCGGCTCATCGGTCCTGGCCCTCGTCCTCATCGGCGCCGCGGCCGCCACACTGATCGCGGCCACCGTCCATGTCCTTCGCCGCTGGTGGACCCTCGAAGACCCCTGGCGCTGGGCCGGCATCCTCGCCGCCGGCTGGTCCGTCCCCGTCTGGTACGCCGTCTTCTTCGCCCACACCCAGACCCACGTCCCGGTGATGATCCGCCTGCTGGCACTGCCGTACGCAGCCGCCGCAGTGCTCATGATCGGCGCGGCCGTGTTCGGCCGGCGGGCCGCGGAAACCTGAAATCTCGGAGTCACAGGACTGATATCTCGGATTCATAAGCCAGACAACTCGTACCGTTGGCCCTGATATCTCGGAGCGATCGAAGAGATATCTCGGAGTCCTGCATAGGATCACGACGTGATCGCCAGAGAGAAGTACCTGAAACGAATCGTCGCGGCCACCGATCGGGCGCCGGTCACCTCCCTGCTCGGACCCCGCCAGTGCGGCAAGACCACCCTGGTCCGCCAGTTCGTCTCGACCCGGGAGGCGACCGTCTTCGACCTCGAGTCGGAGGCTGACCTTCGGCGCCTCAGCAACCCCGAGCTGGTCCTGGGAGAGCTCTGCGGACTCGTCGTGCTGGACGAGATCCAGGTCTTGCCGGGTCTCTTCAACGTCCTCCGCGTCCTC
Organism: Thermoanaerobaculia bacterium; assembly: GCA_965116145.1. GTDB lineage: Bacteria > Acidobacteriota > Thermoanaerobaculia > Multivoradales > Multivoraceae > Multivorans. The sequence goes on along the minus strand of OZ220482.1, from coordinate 3,122,965 downwards.
GCCGACCGGCCCGACCGCAACACCCGCTTCATCATTCTCGGCAGCGCTTCGCCCGACATCGTGCGCGGCGTATCCCAGACACTGGCCGGCCGCGTCGAATTCATCGACATGGCCGGCTTCGACCTGGAGGAAGCCGGCACGGACAACCTGCGGACACTCTGGCGGCGCGGCGGTTTCCCCCGCTCCTACCTGGCGTCGTCAGAAACCGACAGCCTCCGTTGGCGCTCTGCCTTCGTCCAGACCTTCCTGGAGCGCGACATTCCACAACTCGGGATCACGATGCCGGCCCCGTCGATGCGGCGCTTCTGGACCACGCTCGCGCACTTCCACGGGCAGCTCTGGAACGCGTCCAGACTCGGCCGGACGATCAACGTGTCGGACAAGACAGCCCGCAGCTACCTGGATCTCCTGACCGGCGCCTTCATGGTCCGCCAACTCCATCCATGGTTCGAGAACGCCGCCAGGCGTCAGGTCAAGTCACCGAAGATCTACATCCGCGACACCGGCCTCCTGCACTCGCTCCTCGGCATCGACGACGACCGGGATCTCCTCGGCCATCCCCGCGTCGGCGCCTCCTGGGAGGGCTTCGCCATCGAACAGGTCCTGAGCGCCCTGCGCCAACCCCACGCCTGGTTCTGGGCATCCCACAGCGGCGGCGAGCTCGACCTCATGCTCCTGCAGCACGGCAAGCGCATCGGCTTCGAGATGAAGTTCAGCGAAGCCCCGAACGTCACGCGGACGACGCGGAAGACCGCAGAGACCCTCCGTCTCGACCACCTCTTCGTCGTCTGTCCGACCAGACAGGCATACCCGGTCGAACAGGACATCACCGTCCTGCCAGCCACCGACCTTCCCCACCTGCCCGAACGAATCGACGCTCTGTAGCCCAAGGGGCTACTACACTCTCCCGCCGGAAGCCGAACCACGCACAGCACGTCCAAGGGTCCGATGGTCGAACGCAGCGTAGCCGGATCCGAAGGCGGCAAGCGACAAATGCAACAGACTGAGGCACTCAGCACCGCGCCCCGAGTGGGCATGCTGGCGCGAGTCCGCAACCGCCGCGGCATCGTCGCGGCGGTCGAACCCTGTGACAGCGAAGCGGGCCGACTCCACCTGGTGCAGATCGAATACAAGGACCACGACTCACCCCACGCCGAACGACTCCTGTGGGAGCTCGAACCGGGACGCGAGCTGCTCCAGCCGAACCGCCTGCCCCCGTTCGACCGATCTCCGCCGATGCCAGCCGCAGACTTCGACGCCCTGCTGCGGGCCGTGCGGTGGACCGCCTTGACGCCTTGGCTCAATCCAGACGGCGCCGGACCGCTCGATCGCCAGCCCGTGTCGAGCCCTCTCCACGCTGGAATCCGGGTAGAGAAGTACCAGCTTGTGCCCATGCTGCGGGCGTTGCAGATGCCGCGCGTGAATCTTCTGATTGCCGACGACGTCGGGCTGGGCAAGACAATCGAAGCAGGGCTGGTCCTCAAGGAGCTGCTGCTGCGCCGACGCATCCGGCGAGTGCTAATACTCGTGCCGGCGGCCCTGAGACTGCAATGGCGCGATGAACTCAAGGACAAGTTCTCCCTGCCGTTCGAGATCGTCGATCGCGCGCGGACCGAACAGTTGCGCCGTGAACTGGGTATCGACGCGAATCCGTGGCGCTCATTCAGTCGCATCGTCGCTTCGTACCACTACCTGCGCCAGCCGGACATTCAGGAGCAGTTCCGCGCCGCCAGCCAAGCGCCGGACGGCTCGGCACGTCTCCCCTGGGACCTCCTGATCGTCGACGAATGCCACAACCTGATGCCGTCACCCTTCGGTGACGACAGCGAGCTGTGCCAGATGCTTCGCCGGATCGCGCCCTGCTTCGAGCACCGGCTGTTCCTTTCGGCGACGCCGCACAACGGCCACACGCGCTCCTTCACCGGCCTGCTGGAGGTTCTCGACCCGGTCCGCATGAGCCAGACCGACACACTCACGCCGCGCCAGCGGCAGCGCGCAAACCAGTTGGTCATCCGCCGCCTGAAGCGGGACCTGAACCGGCGAAACGGGGCGCCCCTGTTCTGCAAGCGCCACAAGCCGGAGCCTCTGCTGCTCCAGCGCGATCCGCGCGAGAGCGCCCTGTCGGAGACCTTCGACGAGTTCCGCAAGGCGGTCCGCCGTACGATCGCGGCTGGAGCCGCCCGCGAGCGAGCCGGCACCTTCGCCATCGAAATCCTGGGTAAGCGCCTGCTGTCCTGCCCTGTCGCCTTTGCCGATTCCTGGCGCCGCATGCGCCAGGGCTACGTTCGCGCCGAACAGACCGCAAGCGAAGCGACCGACGCGGACGTTGCAGCGGCGAAACGTTCGGTTGAGCAGGAGACCTCGGACGATCGGGAGGCCGAACAGCGCTCCGGCACGGCCGCCGGCGTCATCGGCGCCTGGCTCCGACATGTCGCGTCAGAAACGAGCGACGAGATGGCTGCAGTCGACGACGCCCTTGCGGCCCTGGGTTTCGACTCTGAGGGGCCGCCGGCAGTCGAACAGAGTCCATGCGTCGATGCACGCTTCGACCAGCTCGTCGCCTTGATCGAGAGGCTCCTGCTCGAGCCCGGCAACACCGCCGCCGCGCCGAAGTTCCGCCCTGACGAACGGCTCGTCGTCTTCACGGAGTACAAGACGACCCTGGACTATCTGGAACGCCGCCTGCGCGAGCGCTACGACCCCGAAAACCGCGCCGCAACCGACGCGACTCCGAGCTCGGGCGTCGAGCCAGCCGTGCTGACCCTCTTCGGCGCCGGCGGCTCGGACGGAATGGGCGACGAAGCCCGCCACCGCGTTCGCGAAGCGTTCAACGACCCTGCATCGAACGTGCGGATCCTCGTCGCCACGGACGCAGCCTCGGAGGGTCTGAACCTCCACCGGAGCGCCCGCTATCTCCTGCACTACGACTGCCCCTGGAACCCCTCGCGCTTGGAACAGCGGAACGGCCGCCTCGACCGCTACGGACAGCCCAGGGACGTGACAGTGCACCACTTCCTCAGCGACGACGACCCTGACCTCCAGTTCCTCGACCACGTCATTCGCAAGGCGGACGAGATCCGCGAGGACCTCGGCTCGGTGAACGAGCTGTTCGACACCGCCGCGCATCGCCGCCTGATCGAGGGTGTGGACCTGGCGAGAGTCCAGTTCGACCTGGACCACGGACTCGGTCTGGAACAAGCCGAGGCGCAAAGCCAGAGCGTGCCGGGCCTGTCCGTCGCCCACAACGGCCGGCCAGCGGAGGAGCGGTCGGCTCGAAGCGGTCGAGACGGTAATTATGCGGACGCCGGACGCGGCATCGACCGCCTCATGCGCGAGATCGACTTCGATCCGGACGCGCTTCGGCGAACCCTCGAAGCAGCGCTGGCAATGGACGGCGGCCAACCGCAGCTCGACCGGGTTCAGCATGCCGACACTCCGGACTCCTGGCGTCTGCGTCGTCCCGACCTCCCACGCTGGCGGGACACGGTCGACGAGTCGCTACGTCTACCCGCACGAGACGGTGTGACCGGGCCGGTCCGACACCTCGCGTTCGACCCCGACTCGCTGCTTCGCGATGTCGGCGGCCGGCAGGTGTTCTCCCCAACACCCGACATCGCCCTGCTCCATCTTGCCCACCCGATGATCGAGAAGGCTCTGCGCGTCCTCGCGTTGCGGCGCCTGCCGGGATCCCTGGAAGCGGCGCGATGGACGGTGCGGCGCGGCGGCGTACCCCGCGGCGTGGACGCACTGGTGCTCCTGAGTCTCGAGGAATTCGCGGTCAACGAGCTCCGCGAGACGTTTCATCACTGGGTGTCCACCCTTGCCTTCCCCGTTCGAAGCGGCGTCCTGGGAGACCCGTTGACCCGCGCGCCGGCACGCAACCTCGCTGTCTCAGTGAAGTGCCCGGAGTCGTGCCCAACGGCGGCGCCCACGGAAATTGACCAGGACCTTGCGCAACGTATCCTGCAGGATGTCGAGACCGACATCGAGGCAGTCGTGGCCCGCCACGCCGATCGGTTGACCGCCACGCTGAAAGCGCTGTTGAAGAGTGACGGCGACCGGGCCCTGAAGGCCGAGGACGAGCGCTACCGCAGCCGGCAAGGTGAGATCTCCGAGCTGATCGAGGACATGAACATCCAGAAGCTGGAACGCGAGATCGAGAGGCTGGAACGCACACAGTCCCAGCGCCTGCTGTTCGAACGACGCGGCGACCTCGAGCGGATCGCCGCTTCCATTCGGGAGAAACAGCGGGAAATCGAGCGCCGGCGCCGCCACTTTCAGGACGCCCGCAAACTTCTGGAGCGTGAGCGTCGGCGGATCGTCCACGTGCTGCTGCCGAAACGCCATGCACTGGCCGGCGCGGCACAGGCGTTTCCTGTCACGATCGAGGTGCGGTTGCCTTGACCGCCCAGGACAACGCCGGCCTGACGGGCTGGAACGACCTCCGTCACGGCGGGCTGTTGCTCGACGCCCAGCGCCAGAGCGAACTCGCCGCCGAACCACCTCCGCCTGAACTTGACCCGTGGCTCCAGGGCGAGCTCCGCCGCCGGATCGGTTTGCTGCGGGACGAGGACGCAGGAAACGGCAGCCGCACCCGAGCGGACTTCATCGTCTTCGTGCTGGAACGGGTGTGCGGATTCGAGCCTGGCAGCGGCTCCTGGCTGCGCGGCAGTCAGGTCCCCGTCGACTGGAGCCGGCGCGCGCTGACCGGCGAGAACATCCGCCCGCGCCAGCTGTGGCAGGGACCCAAGAGCGCCGTCCTGCCCGTGTTCGCCACCAAGGACAAGCGCCTCGGCATCGGGCGCGGGCGACGAGAGACGAGCCGGGTGCTGGGCTGGCTGCGGGCCGGCCCCGAGCGACTGGCGCTGGTGTCGAACGGTCGGCAGTGGCGGCTTCTGTTCGCAGGTCTCGACATCGAAGCCTGGTGCGAGTGGGACGTGGATCTCTGGTTCGCCGACGGCGGGCCGACACCCGCGCTCGCCACACTGCGGACCCTGGTGCGGCCGTCACTCTGGACACCGCCGGAAGACGGAGCCGACGCACTCCTGCTCCGGGCGGTACGCGACTCGCGCAAGGGACAGTCCGAGCTCTCGGAGGCGCTCGGTGAACGCGTACGAGAAGCCGTCGAGCTCCTGATCCAGGGTCACGGCGAGGCTCTGAGACGCGACTGCGAGGCAGTGGATCCGGCGGACATCTACCGCGCGGCCTGCAGGGTCGTTATGCGCATGGTTGTCATCCTGTTCGCCGAAGCGCGGGGCCTTCTGCCGCGGGACGACGCCGTCTACCACACCGGCTACGGACTTGGCGGCCTGCACGAGGCGCTCCAGCGCCGGGCCGCCGCCGGCCGACTGCACGCTGGCAGCTACGGCGCCTGGCCGCGCCTGCTGGCGCTGTTCAACCTGGTCAGGGAAGGCTCCCACCATCAGGAGCTTCCCGTTCCCGCCTACGGCGGCGACCTGTTCGCGCCCGGGTGTCCCGACAGCGGCGACGGTACGTCACGGGCCCTTGCCGCCTTCGAAACCGCCTGCTTCCAGGACGAGGTGCTCGACGACCGACAGGTCCACGACCTGCTGCAGCGCCTGACCCGAACCCGGGTCCGCATTCGCCAGGGCAAGGGCAGCCGCATCGTGTCGGCGCCCGTCGACTTCTCCGACCTGTCGTCCGAGTACATCGGCGTGCTCTACGAGGGGCTGCTGGACTACGAACTGAAGACTGCCCCCGAGGACGACCCTGTCATCTTCCTCGCGGTCGGCGAGCAGCCGGCTCTGCCGCTGGCGCGGCTCGAGGCGATGGACGACAAGGCCGTGCGCAGGCTGTTCGAGAAACTCAGAAAGGCGGCTGACAACGCAGCCGGCGGAGCGGACGACGACTCTCCCGACACCGGCAACGAAGAACCCGAAGCGGTTGCGCAACCGGCGGAGCACGAAGAGGAACCAGGGGCAGACGAACCGCAGGACGACGTCCTCACAAGCGACGCCCGCCAAGTCACCCGCAGCCGCGCCGAGAGCTGGGCCCGACGGGCAGCACAGGTGGCTCGTCTGGTCCGGACGTCACGCCGTTCCCGATCCAGGGCTGGCTCAGATCCGGAACAGGAGCTGCGCAAACGGGCTCGCCAGCTCGTCAGCCGGGTTGTCCTTCCCGGCGAGTGGTACCTGGTGCGCTGGGGCGGCACCCGCAAGGGCTCCGGCAGCTTCTATACCCGGCCGGGCCTCGCCGTGCCCACCGTCCAGCGCACCCTGCGGCCGCTGGCCTGGGACCCGCCGGTCGGCAACGACGGCAAGCCCGACCGCAACGCGCCGCCTGCGCTCTGGACTCCCAAGGCGCCGGAGGACATCCTGAACCTGAAGGTCTGCGACCCGGCGTGCGGTTCCGGCAGCTTCCCTCTGGCGGCGCTCCGCTTCCTCACGGACGCCCTCTACGCGTCGCTCCAGCACCACGGACGCATCGAAAGGCAGGACAACCGCGCGCTCGTCCGCCTGCTCGGCCTGGAGCCGACGGGCGCCGCGGACAGCGATGCCGCCGCACCCGTGGAACAACCCGGCGACGAGCTGATCCCCTGCCCGCCGGAAGCCGACGACTTCGAGCCCCGCCTGCGCGCCGTGCTGCGGCGCTACGTGGTGGAGCGCTGCATCTACGGGGTAGACGTGGACCCGCTGGCGGTCTCGCTATGCCAGCTCTCCCTGTGGATCGAGACGATGGACCGCGATCTCCCGTTCTCCTTCCTCGATCACAAGATCCGCTGCGGCAACTCCCTCATCGGCGCCTGGTTCGACCAGTTCCAGCACTACCCTGCGATGGCCTGGAAGAACCGCGAAGCCGGCGACAAGAACCACTCGAACGGCGTTCACCATGAGAAGGGCGCCCGAACCAAGGCCATCAAGGCCTTCCGCAACGACACGCTGAAGCCGGAACTGCACCAGTTGCTGGAAGGCCGGACCCTCTTCCAGGACGACCTGCTGGAACAGGCGGTGAAGGTTCACCGCTCGGCACTCGACTCGCTGGAAAGAATGCACCGTCTGCCGGTGCAGGACGCGGCCAGCCGCGCCCGCCTCTACCGCGAGGAGCTCCTCGGATCCGGGCCATGGCGCGCGCTCAAGGACGCATTGGACCTGTGGTGCGCCTGCTGGTTCTGGCCCGCGGACGAACTGGACGCAGCGCCGCTGCCAACTACGTTCGCCACGCCCTCGTCAGGCACCCGGGAGGTCGCCAGCCGGGTCGCCGCCAGCATGCGGTTCTTCCACTGGGAACTGGAGTTCCCGGACGTGTTCCGGGCGCCTGGTTCCGGCTTCGACGCGATCCTCGGCAACCCGCCATGGGATACCGCCAAGCCCAAGTCCCAGGAGTTCTTCAGCAACATCGACCCGCTCTACCGCTCGTACGGGAAGCAGGAGGCCCTGCGCAGGCAGCGGGACTGGTTCATCCAGAACGAGGTGCACGAGCGCGACTGGCTGGCATACAACGCACGCTTCCGCGCCCAGTCGAACTTCGTGAAGTACGCGGCGGCGCCGTTCGGCGACCCTGAGGAGACCGACAAGAGTCAGGACGGGTTCGCCGTGGCCCGAGGCAAGGCCAACGCAAGGCTGCACACCCGCTGGCGCAAGGCCCGTAGCCGGTCACACGGTTACGCCGACGCCCGGCACGCCTTCCGGCGCCAGGGCTCCGCCGACCTGAATCTCTACAAGCTCTTCCTGGAGCAGGCCCATGCCCTGCTCCGGGACGGCGGTCGGCTCGGGTTCGTCGTGCCGTCGGGGCTGTACTCCGATCAGGGTACGGGAGCGCTGCGCGAGCTGTTCCTGGAACACTGCTCCTGGGAGTGGCTGTTCGGTTTCGAGAACCGCCTCGGCGTGTTTCCGATCCACCGAAGCCAGAAGTTCAACCCCGCGATCGTCGAGAAGGGCGGCGCCACGGCCGCCATCCGATGCGCCTTCATGCGACGGGATCTGGCTGACTGGGAGCGGGCCGAGGACCTCGCCGTGCCCTACAGCCGCGAGCAGGTGCTCCGGTTCAGCCCGAAGAGCCGCTCTGTCCTCGAGATCGAGTCGGCCCGGGACCTTGAGATCCTGGAGAAGATCTACACGAACTCCATCCTGCTCGGCGACGACGGCCCCAACGGCTGGGGTATCCGCTATGCCACGGAGTTCCACATGACGAACGACTCGACGCTCTTCCCGCCCCGCCCCCGGTGGGAAGAGAAGGGCTACCGTCCGGACGAATACAGCCGCTGGCTGCTCGGCAACTGGAGACCGATCAAGGAGCTGTGGCCCGAGCTCGGCATCGATCCGGGCAGTCCCGAACCGGCGGCCGTCGAGCTCGAAGACTGGCTGGTCGATCCCGATGTCGACGCAGAGCGCCGGCAGGCCGAACGGACCTTCATCCACGGCCACCTGCTGGCGCCCGGCGACGTCGAGGTCACCGGCTGGCAGATCCGATGCGCCCAGCCGCCCTACGACCGGCTGCCCGTCCCCCGGATCGCCATTCCCGAAGGCGTCATCCTGTCGAGGGAGGCCGACGCCTGGATACGGGAGACCGAGATCAGGGACGTCGCGCTGCCCCTGTACGAAGGCCGGATGATCGGTCAGTTCGACTACAGCCAGAAGGGCTGGGTCCGGGGCAAGGGTCGAGCGGCTGTCTGGCGCGACATTCCGTGGGAGCGCAAGCAGATTGAACCGCAGTACCTGATGGCAGAGAAGGACTACAGGCGGGGAGTGGCGAAACCGGATGCTCCGAAGCTGCTCCATATGCGGATCGCGTCGGGAACGAACGAACGGACCGCCGTGGGCGCCTTCTGCCGAGGCGCTCCTTCCGGCGACACCGCCGCGGCGCTGTACGGACGGACCACCTCAGACATCCTGATACTGACCTGCCTTCTCGACTCGATTGCCTTCGACTCCGTAACTCGCAGCCGTCTCGCTGGCCTACACTTCGACTACCACGTGCTGGAACAGAATGCCGTCCCGAGACCGTCGCATCTCCTGGAGGCCCTCCTGCCACCCGCCACGGCTCTCATGCTCACTTCACCAATCGTCGCGCCAAGCTCACTCCTTCTCGCCGGCGCAACTGGTGGTGCTCAATCGGCTGCAACCGGTCTCCTCCGACCGTTGGTGACCGACGATTCGTCGTCGCGAAGAACCGACTTGAGCCCTGCAGCCACGTCCGAACTGTCCGAGCGGCATCGGCCGCCTCTCCAGCATGAGCAGCCGCACTCGGCCCTGACCCAGCATGAGCGCCTTCGCTGCAGGGTCATCGTCGACGCCCTCGCCACGGCTCTGTTCGGACTCGACGGGTCGGACTTCCGATCGATCCTCGCCGACTGCGATCACCCTGTCTCCGTGAGCCGCGGACGCGCCAGCTCGCGGCTCAGAGCCAAGGCCTTCTGGCGGGTCGACAAGCAGCGGCGTCCCGAACTTCGCCACACCGTGCTGGCCCAGGTCGTATTCACCGACCTTCAACGCGACATCAAGGTTGCAGACGGCAACCGCGAGGCAGGCATCCGCAGCTTCCTGGCACGGAACCACGGCAAAGGCTGGCTCATCCCCGAGACTCTTCGCCTGGCCGACTACGGTCTCGGCCACGACGATCGCGCCAAGGAGCACCAACCGGTCGCCGCCGAGCTCGGCCCCCGCTTCTACGACTGGCAACTCGTCCAGCCCGCCGAAGAGGCCCTGGCCGAAACCCACCTGCACACCCGCAACCTCCTCGGCGAACACGGCTACCGCCGCCTCTGCGCCGACCTCGAACGCCGCAACGAAGACCAACAAGCCGGACCCTCAAGCACCTTCCGCTCCGAAGTCGCAGAAGACCGCCGCAACCGGGGCAACTGGCTCAGCCGCTCCAAACCAGAAACCGGTACCGACGACCCCGGTAGACCGCCGAACCCGAACCAAGCCGACCTCTTCGACTGACGACCGCCCATGACCCGACTATCGAACCGCGTCAAGGACCATCTCGAGCAAGCAAAAGACGCCTGTCTGGCCGCAGTCGAAACCTACAACAAGCCCGGATCGTACTTCCGCACGCGGAGCTTCACCGTCCTCATGGTGATCGCGTGGACATCGCTTTTTCATGGCATCTTCTACCGTCGCAAGCAGAAGCCCTGGTACGTCCAGAGTGGTCAAGGGAAAGGCACCAGGTACAAAAAGGTCAACGGCGAACCGAAACACTGGGACTTCAACGAGTGCGTCAGACGCTTCTACGGCAGCGAGCACCCTCCAGAACGGGCCAACCTCGAGTTCATCTCGCGACTGCGAGACAGGATCGAGCATCGGCACCATCCCGAGCTGGATCCCGCACTCTACGGCGAGTGCCAAGCTCTCCTGATGAACTTTGAAAAGACGCTCGCCGGCGAGTTTGGCCGCGACCATGCACTTGCCGAGCACCTTGATCTAGCTCTACAGTTCTCGACGTTTCGTCCTGAAGGCCAGGAAGAGGCAATCCGACGGCTCAACTCGCAGGCCGCCAAGGATCTTCTAGGGTTTATCGAGAACTACCGAGTCGGACTGCCGCCAGAGACTCTGGACAGCCCGTCGTTCGCAGTGAGGGTTTTCCTTATTCCCAAACTCGCCAATCGCGAGAGTTCTGCGGACCTCTCCGTCGAGTTCGTGCCGTACGACAAGACCCTTCCGGAAGACAGAGAGAGTCTGCGGAGAATTTCTGCTCTCATTAAGAACAAGAAAATCCCCGTCGTCAGCGAAGGATTGATGAAGCCTAGTGAAATCGTTAGGCGCGTCGGCGAGAGAATAACAGAATTCTCCATGGGCACGCACACGCGAGCATGGAAATTCTACCAAGTTCGCCCGCCGTCCGACAGCGACGATCCCGAAGTCACCCGGTCTGAGTTCTGTGTCTACGACTCCTTGCTCAAGGGCTACGGGTACACGGACAGATGGGTCGGTTTTCTCATTCGGAAGCTCTCGGACCCGGTTGAATTCGGCCGAGTGACGAGGTGGCAGGCTCCCAAGTAGTCCCAAGTAGCGGCAGGCCGAAGACCGAGAAAGACGGCGGCTCGTCTTGGGTCTCGGTGTACATGAGTCTTGGCACGAAGCCGCGACCATGTGTCGCCGAGATTGCGCATCGCGCCGGCGTTCGCTCGGGTCTCGGCCCCACGGACCCTACCGCGCCCCGTCGTCAAGCGTCCTGCAGACGGCGATATAGTCGAGCTGACGCTGCCTGTCGGTCTCACGCAACGGGCCGAGCCGCGGGCGAGGACGGGGACCCCATGATCCGCTTCACCATCAACAGCACGGAGTTCGACTCGCAGAAGCACCAGGTCTCCGTCGAGTGGCTGCTGGACTTGGTCGGCGTGAAGTCGACGAGTGCGGTGCTCACTCGCGAGGAGACGGGCGAGGTCTGGACCAAGCCTTCCGAGGTCGTCAAGCTTCTTGAAGGAGACGAGTTCACTGCCAAGGACCGAGGAGGCTCGCAAGAACCTGGAATCGAGATCCGCTATGCGGTGAACGGCGAGACGCAGGTGACGAAGACGAGCCCTCTTGCCGTGAAGGAGATTCTGCGCCGCGCCGGCCCTGACGCCGCGATCGACCTGGATCAACTGGACAGCTATTACCTCGACAATGTCCGTAGCGGCGTCAGGTACGAGAATCTGGACGATGAAGTGGCCATCGCGAACGACGACCAGTTCGTGGCGCTGTACGCAGGCCCGACACCCGTAGCCTGAAGCGGTGCTTGAGAGAGTCGCCCGAGAGCTCGGGGAGATCGGCATCAAGGCTCGGACCGTCTGCTGGCAGGGCGCTGGCGAAAAGGGGGTCGTCTTTCAGCTCCCGGTGCAAACCGGACAATTCAAGGGGCGGACACTCCAGATCGGCCTGAGCTTTCAGGAAGACGCTTACCCGGAGTATCCCCCGCATTTTGTTCACTTTCTCCAGGAGCAGGTTGAGGGCATCCGCTTCGCGCGTCACTCGGAACACGAGTTCGAAGGCGCTTTGTGGTGGACCTTCAGCTTCCCTCCGAGTGATTTCTGGGACGGACTGGATTCCGCGCAGAAGAACATGAACACCTTTGTCAGGTGTCACCTGTTCCGCATACTGGATCAGTTGTGAACTACGAAGCGGCTCTGGTGGAGCCGGTTCATGAAGCCGCCTGCGATCATCTTCTCTCCCACCTGCGGTCGGGGAAGCGGCAGGAAGAACTCTGCTTCGCGCTCTGGCGTCCGAGCCGGGGCGCAGCCCGCACGACAGCGCTCATCTTCGACATCCTGCTGCCGGAAGCGGGCGAGCGATCGCTTCACGGCAACGCCAGTTTCGAGGCCGACTACATCTCGCGGGCCGTCCGCCTGGCCTTGGAGAAGAACGCCGGGCTGGCCCTCATGCACAGCCACCCGTCCTCAGGCTGGCAGGGAATGAGCAGAGAGGACGTCGAGGCCGAGCGAGACCGCCTCAGTGGGCCGGCTCGTGCAACGGGCTTGCCCTTCGTCGGGCTGACCCTCGGTACGGACGAGGCCTGGAGTGCACGATTCTGGATTCGGACAGGCCGCCGGTTCGATCGCAAGTGGTGCAGGAAAGTGCGCGTCGTCGGACGACGCTTGCGGCTGACCTACCACGATCGACTGGCGCCTCCGCCGCGACGGCGTCCAGTGCTTCGGCGCACTATCGACACCTGGGGCGCCGCCAGCCAGGCCGATCTGGCTCGTCTGCGAATCGGTGTGGTCGGCCTGGGCAGCGTCGGCTGCCTGGTAGCGGAGAGCCTCGCCCGCATCGGCGTCGAGCAGATCGTTCTCATCGATGCGGACCGGGTCGAGACGCACAACCTGGACCGTCTTCTCCACGCCGAGGAGAAGGACGTGGGTCGGCTCAAGGTGGAGGTCGCAGCAGATCAGCTACGGCGGTCGGCAACGGCGTCAGCAGTCCGAGTGGACGCTCATGCCGGCTGGCTGCAGCAGGAAGACTGCTACCGGACCGCTCTCGACTGCGACGTGCTCTTCTCCTGCGTTGACCGTCCCCTGCCCAAGGACGTGCTGAACCACATCGCGTACGCTCACTGCATTCCGGTGATCTTTGGCGGTGTATCGGTCAAGACCAAGAAGGACGGCACCCTGGGCCAGGCGTCCTGGAGCGTCGTCCACGTCGGACCAGGGCATCGATGCCTGAGATGCGACGGGCAGTACACGACCTCCGATGTCGTGCTTGAGCGCGACGGCTCGCTGGACGACCCTTCCTACGTGTCCGGACTGACCGGCGGCGGTCGCCCCACGAATCAGAACGTCTTCCCGTTCAGCGCGAACCTGGCCAGCCTGATGACCCTGGAGATGATCCGGATGGTGGTCGGGGCAAGCTGGTGGCCCGGAAGCGCCGGCAAGCTCCACTACCACTACCTGCCGGGGCAACTCGACGCGGTAGACGAGGACTGCCGTGACCGCTGCGAGCTAAGGGCCCGGACCGCCTGCGGCGACCGTGCGGTCTACCCGTTCCTGGAGCCGGCACGTCAGACTGAAGGAACGACGCCGCGTCACGGCGGCCGGAGCCTCACGGCTCGACTGCCGCGGTGGTTTATGAGACGCAAGAGCGGAGGGGAACCATGAGCGCACTGACCAGCCTCGCCCTGACCGACGTCCGCTGCTTCAAGGGCACACAGGAGGCGCTCCTGCCCAGGATCACGGTCCTCGTCGGCGAGAACAGCGCCGGCAAGTCGACGTTCCTCGGGTGCGCACGGACGATCGCGAGAGTGGCAAATCTCCGACAACGGCTTCGAACCTCTCGCGACTGGGACGACCTGAGCGACGGGAACCACTTCGACGAGCCACCGTTCCGGATGGGCTCCTTCACGCACATCGCTCGCTCCGGCGCCACGGCGTTCGCGCTCGAAGCGAGCCTGGAGGGCCACTGCTACGACCGGGTCTCCGTCGCCTACGGCGAGGGGCCGACGGGTGAGCCTCGCGAGCAGGCCCTGAAGCTGGGCCTTTCTGCAGAAACCGGGTGCGGCCAGAGTTTCAGCATCACCCGCCTGTCACCGCCCGGTGCTGGCAGCGACGAGATCTGGCGAGTAGCCGGACCGGATTTCGAGTTCGACGTCCGTCAGTCTTCCGTCTCCTATCGGCAGTTCAGTACGTGGCTGTCGCGTGCCGTACGCCGCGGCAACCTGCCCCATGACGGTGCGCGTGTCCTGCTGAAGAAGGGCACGAAGGACGTAGAGCCCGAGATGCTCCGGATGTTCCCCAGATTCGTCCAGTTCTTTCGAGAGAGCGGACGGTTCCCTGGCTCGAAACACCTGCTGCGTACAGCAGTCAACGACCCGGATGGATGGCGACGCAGGAGGGTCTTTTCTTCAAATCCGTTCGGAACGATTGACCCTGCCGAACTGGACAAGATTCGCGAGATGGGAGACAGACTGGACCTCTTCAAAGAGCTTGACGTTCGACACAGTGCCGCCGGGGGATACGAAGTCCGGACCAATGCGTCCGGCACCAGCGCTGACCTCATCGATGTCGGCTTCGGCGTTCAGAGCGTCTTGCCCGTGCTTCAGACGATCGCCGCGGCTCCCGAAGGGGCAACCCTGTTCCTGCAGCAGCCGGAAGCTCACCTCCACCCCCGGGCTCAAGCCGCCCTGGTGCAGCTCATCGTGGAGCGAAGGAACCGGCTGGTCGTCGAGACACACAGCGACCACATCCCGGACTGGCTCAGGATCGCCGTGATGTCGAAGCAACTGCGTTCAGCGGATCTGGGGATCGTCTACTTCCATCGGAGCAAGGACCGACAATCGACCGAACTGTACAACCTGCGTGTTGACGAGCAGGCGAACATCGTCGACGCACCGCTTGGGTTCCGCGAGTTCTTCCTTGACGAGACCGAGCGTCTCCTCGGGTTTCACCAGTAGGTACTGGCCATGTGCACGCGGGTGATCGTGGACGCCAGCGCCTTCGATGTGCTCAAACAGGAGTCACCGGAAACGGCAGGTGGACAGCTCCGGCGCTGGATCGGCAAAGGTCACGGGCTCGTCGCCTACTCGACAGTAGGGCGCGCAGGCCGAGAGCTCAAAGGAAGCCCCCATGTCCTGGCGCTCTTCCGAAGCTACCGCCAGAGCGGACAGGCGGTTCTGATTGAAGGACAGCAGATTGATGAGGAAAGGCACCTCCTCCGGGACGTCGAGACGGAGTCCGGATACAAGGACAAGCCCATGCTGGCGCTGGCAGCAGCCTCGGATGCGCGAGTCATAGTCACTCGCGACAACAATCTGATGAAGGACTTCAAGAACACAAGATTCGCACCGAAGACGGGCTATCGGCGAAGCGTGTACCCGATCGACGAGTCAGCACGTGTCCGACGCGGCTTCCTCCACCGGCGCCGCTGCTCACGCCGCCGGAGCACGTGACGTTCCCGAAACAGTATGGTTCGCCGCGTTCAGACGGAGACCTGCAGTCGCCCCGAGGGCTGACCAGTCGGTCCAGGCCGTCGCGTGCCGCCTCTGTCCTGGCCTACCTCGACTTCGGTGCAGGATCTGCTTCGTACAGTGCCGGGTCCGGCTCGATCTCCACGATCTCGCCGTTCTCGACGATCACGAGCTTGGTGCCGTGGCGATGCGCGTCCCTGTGCGCACGCCGCACGGCCCGCTCCATGGCCGCAGGCGTCGCCTGCATGTCGGGATCGTTGAGCTTCGATACGGGAAGCGGCGCCCTGGGTGCGGTCATCGATCTCCTCCCTCTTCCAAGAGAACCGGGATGCGGCCCCGGCTGTCGAACTCCTGCCAGGAGTCTACAAGGTCCCGGTAGATCCGCCGGAAGTTCGCAGCGCTCCTGCCGAACCGCCGCCTGACCACTTCGTCGGGAATGCCGTGGCCGCCCTGCTGCACCCGCTGCTTCACGCGCCTGATCGCTTCTTCCGGCGTGCCGAGCGACAGGTAGACCAGCTTGACCGCGTAGCCCGCGTCCTGCCACTGCCGGATCCTCCGCACATAGCCCCGACCGGCAAGGGTCGTCTCAAAGGCGAAGCTCCGGCCCGCACTGGCGTGACGCTCGATCTCCTCCAGCATCAGACGGCCCGCCCTCACCGCGGCGGCTTCCGGTTCCAGCGGCGACAAACCGGCCGCGATCAGGTCGGCGTTGACGAAGACCGGGCACGCCGGCTCGCGGGCCAGATACTCCAGGGCAAGGGTCGTCTTCCCGGCGCCGTTCGGCCCGGCGATCACGATGATCTTGCGCTCGGGCATCACGAGTCGAATCTACAGCGCCTGCTCCCGACACAGAACGGCTCTCGCTCGAGCCGTTGGCCCTGCGCTCCACGCCATACCTGGACGCAGGCGGTAGCCTTACCGGTTCCATGGCGCTGAACCCGGTTGTCTTCACAGAGAAGGTGCTCCAGAGCTTCCTCCGCTACCAGTTGCGGGCGTACCCGTTCGCGGACCCTCGCCTGCACCGGCAGATGCGGGAACTGCTGTCCCTGGACGAAGCGAGACGATCGCCGCTGCTGAAGGGTCCGTTCGTCAGCATTTCCCGGCCGTTCCGCACCGGGGCGGCACCGAAGGAACTGGTCGCCGAAGGCCTGCTGCATCCACACCTGGAACAGCGCATTCCCCGCAACATCAGACACCTCTATCGCCACCAGGAAGAGGCGATCCGGGCAATCGCTGCAGGGCGCCCCACCCTCATCTCCACCGGCACCGGCTCCGGCAAGACAGAGTGCTTCCTGTACCCCATCCTCAGCCGCTGCCTCACCTTGCGTGACCAGGGAGCTCCGGCCGGCATCAGCGCCGTGATCGTGTATCCGATGAACGCGCTGGCGGAAGACCAGCTGATGCGGTTGCGCTCGCTGCTGGCCGGCACCGGCGTGTCGTTTGGCATGTACGTCGGCAAGACGCCGGAGGCAAAAAGCGGAGTAGCGGGAGTGCGCCTGCAGCCTGGAGCTTCAAGCGCCGACTACGAGGCGAAGCTGGCAGAGGTTCAGGCGGGCAAGGGCGGCGAGACCGTGATTCCCGCCGAGGAAGTCTGCTCGCGGGAAGCGATGCGCTCCAAAGGAGGGCAGCCGCGCATCCTGCTCACGAACGTGAAGCAACTTGAGCTGCTGCTCACCCGTCAGCGCGACGCCGAGCTGTTCCAGGGCGCCCGCCTCGACTATCTCGTCTTCGACGAGGCACATACGTTCACCGGTGCGATGGGGGCCGAGACCGCCTGCCTGATTCGCCGGCTCCGTGCCTGGTGCGGCCGACAGGCCACGGACACGGGTTGTATCGCCACGTCGGCGACGATCGTCGATCCGGAGCGGCCTGACGCCGCACGTTCGTTCGCTTCGCGGTTCTTCGGTGTGCCGGAGGAGTCCGTGGCGACGATCGGCGAAGACCTCGAGCGGGAGGTCTGGAGCGGTGATCGATGGCGCCCTCCGTCGACCCGGGATCGCCTGGACGGCTTTGACTACACGGCCGATACATCCCCAGGCAGAGACTCCGATCCCGATCGGGAAGGCTCCGCCGCTCTGCTTGCCGAGTGCGTGCAGGCCGTCGAAGAATCTCCGGAAGGGCCCGGAACAGCCGTTCGGCGGGCGTATCAGGCGATCTCCTCGCGAGAGCTGGGTTCGGCCCCTTGGCCCGAGGCCCTATACGACGAGCTGGCGTGCAGCGAGGTCGTCTACCAGGTGAGTGCAGCGCTTCGCCAGCCTCGGCCACTGCACGAACTGCCGCTTGACTTGCACCGGGCTACCGGCCTGCAGATGACGGAGGCCGGGATCCTGGCTTGGCTGACCCTGGCGGCCGCCGCCCGCAGAGGCGGCAAGCCGTTGCTTCGGCCGGTCCTTCATGCCTTCGTACGCGGAATCCCGGGGGCCGTCGTGTCCTTCCCCGAGGACAGCGACGAGGCCCGGCTCTGGCTTGCCGCAGAAGACGAAACGGACGGACACGACGCATCTCGCACCGATGGAAACGCCGCCCCCGAAGGTGAGTCGGCGCGGCTGCCGGTAATGAACTGCACAACATGCGGACAGCACTACTACATCGTTCACCTCCAGGACTTCTGCTTTGAGGGAAGCCGACCCGGCGGCGGCGAGTCGACTGCCCGGGGCGTGTTCTGGCCGCCGCTCGACGAAGCGCTTGGCGGGCGGAGAATCGTCCTGGTCGACCGACTGATCGGCGGCGGTGAAACCGACATGGACGACGACGACGACCGGAACTGCAGGGCCGCCGGCGTTCTCGAACGCCGGACGGCGCCGGTCCATCTGTGCCGCCGCTGTAGCGCCGGCCATGCCAAGGCAGGCGAAGGATGTCTCAGTTGTGGTGCTCCAGACGCCCTCGTGACCCTTCACGCGATACGCCAGAAAGCAGAGCGGCAGGGACGTCTGACCAGTTGCCTGTCATGCAACGCCGTCGCGGGCGGACGCGGGCGCTACCGCGAACCCGCGCGACCGGTTCGAGCCAGCAACGCCGCCGATGTACATGTTCTGGCTCAGGACATGGTCCAGCACTCGGAGCGGCCGCGATTGCTCGTGTTCTGCGACAACCGCCAGGATGCAGCGTTCCAGGCCGGCTGGATGAAGGACCACGCACGCCGCTTCCGGCTGCGGTCCCTGATGGCGGACGGCCTGCGGAGCGACGAGGGGGGTTCCATCGGCGACCTGACCTGGTACCTGGACAACACGCTTGAGCAGGACGAGTCGCTGTCCCGTGCCCTGATCCCCGAGGTGTGGCAGGTGGCTCGGAAGGAGGCCGCCGGGCAACGCCACCGCAAAGAACGCCTGAAGTTCCTGCGCATGCAGGTGCTGCAGGAGGTAACGGAGTCGGCCCGACAGCCGCTCGGCCTGGAACCGTGGGGTCGGATGAAGGTCGACTACATCGGGCTGGAGGCCTCGCTGCCCTGGGTGCAGGAACATGCGAATCGGCTCGGACTCGCGCCCGAGTCCATGCGGGACGGGGTCGCCGGAGCGCTTGACTCCGTGAGGCGGAGGCGGATTCTCTTCGACGCCGAGTACCTGACGTTCACGAAGAACCGGATGGAGGGTGATCTGGAGGTGCAGCAGGGCTATCTGCGGCAGTTCGGCGCTCCGCGGGGAGTCAAGCTGCAGAGGACCCCCGCCGACGAGTCGACTCGGGTTCTCCAGTGGATCAGCGACCGCGGCCAGACGACGATGAAGCAGATGGCCGCCAAGTGGGGCGCCGACCCGGAGCATGTGACGGAGATCCTCGGAAACCTGTTCCAGATGCTGGTGGACCGTGGACTGCTCAGATCGGTGCATCTACTGGGCGCGCGTGGTCGGCCCTTGCCGGGTGCGCACGGCGTCTTTCAGGTCGACGGCGATCTGCTTAGGCTGTCGTCCCATCACGGTGTCTACCGCTGCCGAAACTGTCGCGCGCGCACCGTGCGACGAACGCCATTCGACCGCTGCATGGCCTGGCGCTGCAACGGCGTCCTCGACTGGATGCCTGAGGATCCCGACGACTACGACCTCCAGCTCCTGGACGGCAGCTACTCCATGCTCCGACCGGAAGAACACACGGCGATGGTCCCTCACGACGAGCGTGAGCGACTGGAGAACCTGTTCAAGGGGAAGGGCGACGCCGTGAACTGCTTCGTCTGCACAGCGACACTGGAGCTCGGCGTGGACATCGGTTCTCTCGACGCCGTACTGATGCGCAATGTCCCGCCGCTGCCGGCAAACTACTGGCAGCGGGCCGGACGGGCGGGAAGGCGGCATCGGATGGCGGTCAACCTGACCTACTGCAGACCCGTGTCTCACGACCGCGCGTACTTCGCGCAGCCCGAGAAGCTGCTCGGCGGCCGCGTCGAGCCGCCGGCCTTCAACCTGAGCAACGGCGTGATGGTCAGGAAGCATGTCAACGCGTCGATCCTCACCGGTCTTCAGCGGCTGAGCCGTGGACAGACCCGGACGACAGACGGACCTCCCGCAGCCGAACAAGCCCGGATCCAGGCCGCGCTCGACGATTGCCTGCCGCGTCAGGTCTCCTCCTGGCTGTTCGACGGCGACGCAGTGCGCGACACGCCCTTCGACTTCAAGCCCCTCGCCTCCGTGGTCCGCCACCATCGCGAGTCGCTGTTGGCCGAGGTGGAAGCCGTGTTCGCCCAGGGCTGGCCAGCGAGGGACGCCGCGGCCGTTGACACCGATGTGCTCGGCAGCTACATCGACGACTTCACCAGCGGACTCGAAGACGCAGCGCGGTCTCTGCGCCGACGGCTGGAATGGGCACGGGGACAGATCGAGCGTCTCCACCGGCTGCGACGAGAACACGGATCGCTCGATCCGGAAGAGGACGCCCTCTTCCGCCGTTGCGATCGACTCGTCAAGCGGCTGAAGGGAGTTCAGCCGAGAATCCGCCGCGACGCAGAAGGGCATCAGGACGCCAACACGTTCAGCGTGCTGGCTACCCATGGCTTTCTGCCTGGCTACGGTCTCGAAACGGGCGCCGTCCAGGCGATGGCGGAGATCCCCGTCTGGCACTCCAGCGCACTCTCCTTCCACTTGCCCCGCCCGGTCGGCATCGCGCTGCGGGAGTACGTTCCCGGCAATCTGATCTACGCGAACGGGCACCGGTTCTTGGCGCGCCGCTTCCTGCGCCCCGCCGGTGAGGACCACGAGGAAATGCCGACCTTCGAGTTCTCGGCAGAACGGCAGGCCGTCCGCGAGTGCGACGCAGCCTCGCCCGCGTCCTTCCTCGGCGCCCAGGCGCTCAGCACGCTCGCGGTTTGCGACGTGGACCTGGCGCACCAGTCGCAGATTTCGGACGACGAGGACTATCGCTTCCAGATGGGCGTCGCCGTCCACGGAATCGAGCTCGGCGGTCATCGCGGCGGCTTGGCCTTGAGATGGGGAGAACAGGACGTTCAACTACGCCATGGTCTCGAGATACGGTTGGTGAACGTCGGTTCGTCCGCAGCGATCGTCGCCGGCTCAGGACTGGGCTATCCCGTCTGCACGGTGTGCGGCCAGAGCGTCTCGCCCCTGTCCTCGGAACGGCAACGACAGGACTTCGGCGACAAGCACCTCGAGAGCTGCGGGCGTCAGGTGAAGCGCATCGGCTTCCACGCCGATGTCACGGCGGACGCGTTTTCCCTGCCCGACCTGGAAGACCCGACGACGGCGTACAGCGTTCTGGAGACGCTTCGATTCGGCGCAACGCAGGTCCTCGACATGCATCTCGACGATCTGCAGATCCTGGTGATCGGCAAGGTCGACCGGCCTCAGGTCAACGCGCTCCTGTGGGACCCGATGCCGGGCGGCTCGGGGCTGCTCGATCAACTCGTGGTTCGTTTCCAGGACGTTGCCGAGGCAGCAAGAGCGGTTGCCGGCGACTGCCCCTCTGCCTGCAAGCACTCCTGCATCGACTGTCTTCAGACATTCCGCAACGGCTACTACCACAGCCACCTGAGCCGTCACGCGGCGCTACGGTCCCTGGACGAATGGGGGCCGCGCGTGTCCTTCTCTCATGAGATTCCTGCCGCCGCTCCGGTCGGTCAGGACGCGGCCGAACAACTGCCCGTGAACGAAGCCGAAAGAAGGCTGAGACGCCTGCTCCTGGCGGCCGGGTTCAGTGAAGGCGTCCGCGGCGAGCAGATCTCACTGGGACCCGATCTCGGGACGACAACGCCGGACGTGATCTTCGGCGGCGAGAATGACACTCCGGACGTCTGTCTCTACCTTGACGGCCTGAGCGAACGCCTCCACGGTGACCCCCGGACAGCCGAGCAGGACCGGGAGATCCGCTACTGGCTCCGGCAACGCGGCCACGAAGTCGTCGAGATCGCCGTTACCGACCTCGATGACAGCCGGGCGATGACGCGCCACTTCCGCAGGCTGGCCATGTACCTCGGGGCCGACGAGGTCCGGAAGCGGGTCGCGGCTGACTCCAAGTGGTTCGACGCGAAACCCGAATCCGATGCTGAACCGGCGGCGCCGCGCGACGGGCTGCTTCGGTTCGTCCAGCCGACACCTGAGAACCGCTACAGGACCTGCGTGCCGCTGCTTGGGGATCTCGAGATCGCGGCCGGCGGTTTCAGCCGCGCCCACGGGGTACTGAACGAGATCGACTCGGAGACGCAGTGGATCGAGGTCGACACCGGACGGCCGCTGACGCCCGACATGTTCGCCGCCGCCGTTGTCGGCCGCTCGATGGAGCCACGGATCCCGGAAGGCTCCATCTGCCTCTTTCGCAGCCCGGCAGCCGGCAGCCGGACCGGCAGGATCGTCCTGGCGCGCCTGCGGGACGCGGTCGACCCGGAGACCGGTGAGCGCTTCACGGTGAAGCGCTATCGGAGCGAGAAGCGCTCCGCATCGGACGGCCCGTGGCGCCACTTCGCAATTGTCCTCGAGCCGTTGAACAGGGATTTCCCGACCATCGAATTGCAAGCGGAAGACGGCGCCGGTTCCGGCGCCGTCGATATCGTCGCCGAGTTCGCCGATGTGCTGGGGCCGGCTCCCTCAACGTAAGCCTGACAGTGGCGGGGCCTTCGCCCAGCGTCAGGTGAAACCGGTACGATCCCCGGTTCTCGGCCAGGCGGGCGTCAGAACTCGATCTCGAGGAGCACTTCGGCCGTTTCGTCGGCGACCGCTACGGTGAACCGGTTCAGGCCCTGGCGGAAGTGGCTGGACAGCTCCTTGAAGCGGACGTGGGCGATGTTGCCGGCCAGGGTCATTGCGATCTCCGGGATGGCCTCGCCGTTGACCGCGATGACGGTGGCGGCAGGCGGGTCGTCCGGCAGACCGGTGAGGCCGATCGGCAGTGTCCGGATCTTCTTGCCGGGGTCGATGTCGTCGTAGAGGATCTCCGCTTCCAGGCCGGTGCTGTCGACCCGCAGTACAGGGCGCCGCGGGCCGACCTCGACCTCGATCGGAACCGCGGTCTGCGCGTCGAAGACGACACCGCGCGGGAGATGGGCCTGCTTGCCCTTGATGAAGATCAGCGGCCAGGCGACAACCGCCGCCAGGGAGGCGGCCAGGGCGACCCTTCCCTTGCCGGACCGGTCATAGCCGCCGCGCAGCGCGACCGCCTGCTGGTCCACGCCCGTGACGCTGGTTGCGGCGACCCGGAGCTTGCCCCTGACGCCGGCGATCTTCGCCCGCTTCGCCCTGCTGACCTTGCCGTGGACCACGGCGCCGGCCGCGATGACGACGCGACCGTCGACGATCACGTCTTCGGCGACGAGCGCTCGCACGTAGTCGCCCTCCAGAACGAAGTCCGCCGACTTGCGCCTGGTGGTGAGGTCCTGGTCGAGCACGCAGTAGATGGTGGTGCCGCCTGGCACTCGAACCGTATCCGCCGCAAGCCCGGCCGGCAGAACAACCAGCAACGCCGCCGCCACGGTAGTGCGCAACGCACTGCGCGCAATCAATGCCATACCTCTGGCCTCACTTCTCCGGGGCGGTTGGTGCAACTGGCCGGTGAACGTTCGTATTTCCTGTTCCCTGAAGCTGGCGCCAGCAGGCCCTCTGGTGCGCTCCATGTCGCACATCCTCCGTGCGCCCGGTTCGCCAAGCGGCGTGTCGTGGAAGGCCGTTGCCAGCGCCTCGGGTTCTACCAGCGGAAGGTGGCGTTGAGCTGGAGGCTGTGTTCGGGTTGGTCGACGAGTCCCTGCCGTCGTTCGAGTTCGAGTGCGAGCGCGGCGGCGGAGCCGAGGCTGTACCTGGCTCCGAGCCTCAGGGACCGGTCGCCTTCCTGGCCGAGGGAGAGCTGGGTGTAGGGGCTGAGCACGGCTGCCGGGCCCCACCAGGCGACGCCGAAGCCGTAGCCGACCTCGGCGTCCATCCGGCCCATCGGGGTCTGGAAGCCGCCGGTGGAGAAGGCCGAGG
Source organism: Thermoanaerobaculia bacterium (assembly GCA_965116145.1). GTDB lineage: Bacteria > Acidobacteriota > Thermoanaerobaculia > Multivoradales > Multivoraceae > Multivorans. Next base: position 3,099,239 of record OZ220482.1, on the reverse strand, counting down.
TCGACATCGGGCCTTCGTCGAACATGCCGGCGATGCCGGTCTGCGCCATGCCCCAGGAGGGTTCGAGCGTCATGTAGGCGCCTTGCCCGTCGGCCGCGGGGTCGAGCCGCAGCAGCGCACTGAACGCGGTGTCGTCGCGGTCCTTCTGGTGGGCGACCAGGGTCCGGCTGCGCAGCTCCATGGTCAGGCCGCGGCCCGGGTTGTGCCAGCTCAGGCTGGCGCCTAGCTCGAAGCCGGCCCCGGCCACGGTGTCGCCGCCGTCGTAGCGGACCCCGGCCTCGACCGCCGGCGTCAGCGTGCCGCCGCCGCCGAGCTCCCGCTCGTGCGAGCCTTCGAGCGCCAGGCGCAGGCGGGACGCGTCCACGGTCAGCGTCGACAGGCCGCCGCCGGCGCCGGTCTTCGCCTGGGACAGCGAGCCCTCGCCCCGGACCGCGAACCGGGTCATCCCGCCGGCCAGGAACCTCGGACTCGCCGCCACCACCCGGCGGCCGCCGACCGCGGTGCTGGTGACGGTCAGGTCCGTCGTCCGCGAGGCGTTGTCGTCGAGGTCGATCCGGATGTCGCCCCAGCCCAGGCCGAGAGTCGCCCACAGGTTCGACCCGTCTTCCAGGAGCCAGGCCGCATACGGGTGCACCGAGGTCAGGTCCGTCCGGTAGACGCTGTCGAAGCCGACCCGGTCCGCATCCATCGCCCGGGCGTTCGTCCGGGTCCGCGAGTGCGACAGCGCGGCGCCGGCCAGCAGGTTCGGGCGCAGGCGGGCGTCCACCCCGAGATGCGCCGAGGTCATCCGGCCGTCCCAGGAAGCGTCGTGTTCCGACCCGGAGAACGACAGGTTCTCGGCGCCGCCCCAGACCGCCGCCGAGCGGCCGGACCCGTCGCCGGCGGCGCCCAGCGGCAGGGTGAAGGAGGCGGCGCCGCCCAGCAGGCCGTGCAGCTCCCGCTGCTCGTCCCGGCCCGGCAGCGAATGCGGGTCGTTCCAGGCCTGCGCGTCGAGCGCCATCAGCCGGTCGCCGCCGCCGGCCGCACCCGGCGTTCCGCCGGAAACCGCCGCCTCGATCCGCTCCTTCACCGGCACCGCCGAGGTCAGCGCCTCGATCACGTGGGGCAGGACCGCGTCGTTGATCGTGTCGGCCTTGCGGTTCTCCACGTCCTCGGGCGTGTCGTTCTCGGTCACCGTCACCGTCACGGACGCAATCTCCACCGCGTCGTAGTCGCCGCCGGACGCACCGTGCGTCAGCGTCACCGGCGCGTCGGCGTCGGCGTCGGCGTCCTCCTCCGCGCGCACCGTCACCGTCTGCGCCTCGTTCCAGTTGGCGGCGGTGAAGGTCAGGCTCGATGGCGCCGCCGACACCTCGTCCGCGGCGCCGCCGACCGCGACCGTCACTGCGGCGGACGGCTCGGTGTCCAGCACCACCGTGTACTCGCCCGCGCCGCCCTCGTCCACGGTCAGTTCGGTCGGCGCGACCGTCACTCCGGCCGTGTCGTCCTCGGTCACCGTCACCGTCACCGAAGCGACCTCCACCGCGCCGTAGTCGCCGCCCGAGGCGCCGTGCGTCAGCGTCACCGCGGCGTCCGCCACCGCGTCGTCGTCGTGGGCCGCCTGCACCGTCACCGTCTGCGCCTCGTTCCAGTTGGCGGCGGTGAAGGTCAGGCTCGAAGGCGCCGCCGACACCTCGTCCGCGGCGCCGCCGACCGTGACCGTCACTGCGGCGGACGGCTCGGTGTCCAGCACCACCATGTAGCCGCCGGTGCTGCCCTCTTCCAGGGTCAGCGCGGCGGTCGAGATCGTCACCCCCGGCGTGTCGTCCTCGGTTACCGTCACCGCCACCGAGGCGACCTCGACCGCGCCGTAGTCGCCGCCTCTCGCACCGTGGGTCAGGGTCACGTCGGCGTCCGTCACCGCGTCGTCGTCGTGGGCCGCCTGCACCGTCACCGTCTGCGCCGTGCTCCAGTTCGTGGCGGTGAAGGTCAGGCTCGAAGGCGCTGCCGTCACTTCGTCCGAACCGCTCGACACCGTGACCGTCACGGCGCCGGACGGCTCGGTGTCCAGCACCACCGTGTACGCGCCCGTATCGCCCTCGTCCACCGTCAGCCCGGACGGCGAGACCGTCACCCCGGCCGTGTCGTCCTCGATCACCGTCACCGTCACCGAACCGGCCGCCACCCCGCCGTAGCCGCCGCCCCTGACGCCGTGCGCCAGGGTCACGTCGGCGTCCGCCACCGCGTCGTCGTCGTGGGCGGCCTGCACCGTCACCGTCTGCGCCGTGCTCCAGTCCGAGGGCGTGAAGGTCAGGCTCGAAGGCGCTGCCGTCACCTCGTCCGAACCGCTCGACACCGTGACCGTCACGGCGCCCGAGGGCTCGGTGTCCAGCACCACCGTGTACCCGCCCGTATCGCCCTCGTCCACCGTCAGCCCGGACGGCGCGACCGTCACCCCGGCCGTGTCGTCCTCGGTCACCGTCACCACCACCGAACCGATCGACACCCCGTCGTAGCCGCCGCCGGAAGCAGAGTGGGTCAGGGTCACGTCGGCGTCCGGCGCCGCGTCGTCGTCGTGGGCCGCCCGCACCGTCACCGTCTGCGCCGTGCTCCAGTCCGACGACGTGAAGGTCAGGCTCGATGGCGCCGCCGTCACCTCGTCCGAACCGCCCGACACCGTGATCGTCACGTCGCCCGAGGGCGCGGTGTCCAGCACCACCGTGTACGTCCCGGCGCCGCCTTCATCCACCGTCAGCTCGGACGACGACACCGTCACCGACGGCGGAGGAGGAGGCGGAGGAGGCGGAGCAGCCGCCTCCGGCGTCGCCGTCGCTTCGGCCGAGGACTCACCGTTGCCCGACGGATTGACCGCCCGCACCTGGAAACCGTAGGTCGTGCCGTTCACCAGACCCGTCACCGCGTGGCTCGTCGTGCCCGCGCCCGAACCCGGGATCGCCGTCCAGCCGCCGTAGCTGTCCGTACCCGCCCGCTGCCGGAACTCCCAGCCCGTCACCGACGCGTCGCCGAGGGCGCTCCAGGACAGCGTCACCCCGCCGTCGCCAGCCGAAGCCGAGAAACCCGACGGAGCGGACGGAACCGTCGGCGTCGGAACCGGCGTCGGCGTGGACGGCGCCCCGCTCTCCGTCACCGACACCGACACCGTACCGATCGACACCGAACCGTAGCCGCCGCCGGAAGCGCTGTGCGTCAGCGTCACCGCGGCGTCCGTCGCCGTGTCCTCGTCCGACGCCGCACGCACCGTCACCGTCTGCGCCGTGCCGTGGTTCGACGACGTGAACGTCAGACTGGCCGGCTCCACCGTCACGTCGCCGGAGGCCCCGGACACCGTCACCGTCACGTCCGCCGTCGGCTCCGTGTTCAACCGCACCGTGTAGCTGTTGCTGCCGCCCTCCGCCACCGTCAGCGAGGACGTCGACAGCGTCACACCCTTCGTGTCGTTGTCCGTGATCGTCCCCGTCGCCGTCGCATCGCCCAGCGACGCACCGGACGACGGCTCCGACAGCGTCACCGTGAACGTCTCCGCCGACTCCGCCACCGCGTCGTCCGTCACCGACACCGTGATCGTCGTGCTGCTCGCGTTCGCCGCGATCGTCGCCGCGGTCGCCGTCGTCACCGCCGTGAAGTCCGTGCCCGCCGTCGCCGTGTCGCCGCTCTCCGCCGTCACCGTGTACTTGAAACCGATCGACGAGGTCGACACCGGAGACGCCGTCACCGTGAACGTGAACGTCCCGCCCTCCGACGCCGTCACGTCCGCGATGCTCAGCGACGATGCCTGCGGCGTCGCCGTCACCCAGGACGAGGCCGCGCCGTCGCCGGCGCCGCTCACCGCGCGCAGCTTGAAGCTGTACTCCGAACCGTTGTCCAGACCCGTCACCACGTGGTTCGTCGTGCTCGCGCCGGAACCCGGAATCAGGGCCCAGGAGGCGCTCGACCGCACACCCGTCTTGCCGTACTGCAGCTTGTAGCCGGTGACGCCCGCATTCGCCGGGTCGGTCCACGACAGCGTCACCCGACCGTTGCCCGCCGACGCACCGAGGCCCGTCGGCGCGGCCGGTACCGTCCCGTCGTTCAGCGTGCCGTCCGCCCGCGTGTCGCTCCCCGGCGCGTAGCCGGTCCCGTCGTTCAGCGTGATCCGGTAGGTCTCCGCACCCTCCAGCAACGAGTCCGTGCTGGTCGGAATCGTCACCGTCCCCGTCGTCCCGGCGGTGTTGCCGAAGGACGCGGTGAAGTTCCGCGGACCGAGCGTGCCTGCGATGTCGTCCGCGCCGAAACCGCTCGAACCGCGGTCCGCAAGCGTCAGGCTCACCGTCAGATCGCCCGTCAGCGCACGGTCCGAAGACACCGACAGGCTGATCGCCGTCCCCTCCGTCACCGCCGCCGGATCCGTCGAAAGCTGCAAGGTCGGCGTCGTCTCCGTGATCGACACCGTCACCGAGTCGATCGACACCGAACCGTAGCCGCCGCCGGAAGCGCTGTGCGTCAGCGTCACCGCGCTGTCCGTCGCCGTGTCCTCGTCCGACGCCGCGCTCACCGTCACCGTCTGCGCCGTGCTGTAGTTCGATGTCGTGAACGTCAGACTGGCCGGCTCCACCGTCACGTCGCCAGAGGCGCCGGACACCGTCACCGTCACGTCCGCCGTCGGCTCCGTGTTCAGCTTCACCGTGTACTCGCCGCTGCCGCCTTCCTCCACCGTCAACGCGGTCGACGAGATCGTCACGCCCTTCGAATCGTTGTCCGTGATCGTCCCCGCCGCCGTTGCGTCGCCCAGCGCCGCACCGGACGACGGCTCCGACAGCGTCACCGTGAACGTCTCGTCCGACTCCGCCACCGCGTCGTCCGTCACCGACACCGTGATCGTCGTCGTCGCCGCGTTTGCCGCGATCGTCCCCGCAACCGCCGTCGTCACCGCCGTGAAGTCCGTGCCCGCCGTCGCCGTGTCGCCGCTCTCCGCCGTCACCGTGTACTTGAACGTCACCTCCGAAGACGGCGTCGGAGCTGCCGTCACCGTGAACGTGAACGTACCGTCCTCGGCCGCCGTCACGTCCGCCACGCTCAGCGAGATCGTCCCGTCGTTCAGCGTGCCGTCCGCCGTCGTGTCGTCGCCCGGACCGTAGCCGGTCCCGTCGTTCAGCGTGATCCGGTAGGTCTCCGCGCCCTCCACCACCGAGTCCGTGCTGGTCGGAATCGTCACCGTCCCCGTCGTCCCGGCGGTGTTGCCGAAGGACGCGGTGAAGTTCCGCGGACCCAGCGTGCCTGCGATGTCGTCCGCGTCGAAACCGCTCGATCCACGGTCCGCAAGCGTCAGGCTCACCGTCAGATCGCCCGTCAACGCGAGGTCCGACGTCACCGACAGGCTGATGTCCGACCCCTCCGTCACCGCCGCCGGGTCCGTCGACAACTGCAGCGTCGGCGTCGTCTCCGTCACCGACACCGACACCGAATCGATCGACACCGAACCGTAGCCGCCGCCGGAAGTCGAGTGCGTCAGCGTCACCGCGGCGTCCGTCGTCGTGTCCTCGTCCGACGCCGCGCTCACCGTCACCGTCTGCTCCGTGCTCCAGTTCGATGTCGTGAACGTCAGACTGGCCGGCTCCACCGTCACGTCGCCCGAGGCCCCGCCCACCGTCAACGTCACGTCACCGGTCGGCTCCGTGTCCAGCACCAGCGTGTACTCGCCGCTGCCGCCTTCCTCCACCGTCAGCTCGGCCGCCGACACCGTCACCCCCGCCGTGTCGTTGTCCTCGATCGTCCCCGTCGCCGTCGCGTCGCCCAGCGACGCACCGGCGGACGGCTCCGACAGCGTCACCGTGAACGTCTCGTCCGACTCCGCCACCGCGTCATCCGTCACCGTTACCGTGATCGTCGTGCTGCTCGCGTTCGCCGCGATCGACCCCGCCGCCGCCGTCGTCACCGCCGTGAAGTCCGTGTCCGCTGTCGCCGTGTCGCCAGTCTCCGCCGTCACCGTGTACTTGAACGTCACCTCCGCCGGCGGCGCCGGAGCTGCCGTCACCGTAAACGTGAACGTCCCGTCCTCTGCCGCCGACACGTCCGCGATGCTCAGCGACACCGCCTGCGGCGTCGCCGTCACCACCGACGACTGCGCGCCGTTGCCCCCCGCGTTCACCGCACGGATGCGGAAGCGGTACACGCTGCCGTTCTCCAGACCAGACACCGTGTGCGTCGTCGTCTCAGCGTCCGAGCTGGCGATCGCCGTCCACGAACCCCAGGCGGCGCTCCCCTTCTTCTGCTGCAGCTCGTAACGAGTGATCGATGCGTCCTCCGGATCGTCCCACGACAACGCCACCTGGGCGTTGCCGCCCGTCGCATCCAGACCCGACGGAGCGGCCGGCGCCGGCTGCGTCACCGTGAACGTCACATCCTCCGTGTCCGAGTTGCCGTTCCCGTCCGATGCCGTCACCGTCATCGTGTACGTGCCCGGAGCCGTCGTCGTGAACGTCAGACGGGCCTGGTTCAGCGCAGGACTGCCCGGAAGCGCCGGCGTCGTCTCGCCCGACTTCCGCGTCCACGAGTACGTCACCGTGTCCCCGTCGCCGTCCGTCGCCGACGCCGTCACGTCCACGTCCTGACCCACCGTCAGCGACTGATCCGAAATCTCCGCCAGCACCGGCGAAGCGTCGTCGTCCGTGATCGTGCCGGCCGCTTCGAGTCTCGTCCCGCCGCCGGCAAGGACCACGCGATGGTCATTCGTGCGCAGGTTGTTCAGCAGCAGCGTAAGGGTCTCATTGTCCTCGTCCACCTCGTCGCCCAGCACCTGCACCGCCACCGTCTTGCTCAAGGACGCGCCGGCCGCGTTCGCCTCGAAGACGATCTTCTGATCCCTGAAGCCGATGAAGTCCTGGCCAGGCCCCCGGCCTCCCTTGGCCGCATCGCCCGAATCCTTGGCCCAGGCCGTCGCCTTGAACTCGACCTGATGACTCGGCGAACCGCTCAACGTCACCGTGAAGTTCAGCGCCGTCTTGCCGGAATCGCCCTCCGTGACACTCGCATTCGCCACCGAAATGGTGTGGCCGGCCGCCGTGGCGTCGTCGTCGTCCGTGATCGTGCCCGTGGCTTCGAGTTTCGTCCCGCCGCCGGCAAAGACCACGCGACTGTCGGTCGTGCGCAGGACGTTCAACCGCAGCTTGAAGGTCTCATCGTCCTCGTCCACCTCATCGCCCAGTATCTTCACTGTCACCGTCTTGCTCAGCGACGCGCCGGCCGCGTTCGCGGCAAACACCAGCTTCCGTCTCTGGAAGCCGATGAAGTCCTGGCCAGGACCCCAGCCTCCCTTGGCCGTATCGCCCGAGTCCTTGGCCCAGGCCGTCGCCTGAATCTCGACCTGATGACTCGGCGAACCGCTCAACGTCACCGTGAAATTCATGTCTGTCTTGCCGGAGTCACCCTCCATGACACTCACGTCCGCCACCGAAATCGTAAGAACCGACGGTCTCGGCGTCGCCTTCACGAAGTCCGACCACGAAGACTGCACGCTGCCCGCCCGCGCGAACACCCGGAACGTGTACTCCGTGCCGTTATCGAGACCCGTCACCACCGTGCTCGTCGTGCTCCCGCCCGTCACCGTCTGCGTCGATGTCCAGGTCGAACCGCCGTTGCTGCTCGACTGGTAGCCCCACGCCGTCACGCCCGAACCCGGCTGCGTCGGCCAGCTCAGCGTCACCTGACCGTCGCCTGCCGTCGCCGTCACCACCGGCTTCACCAGCACCAGGGGCGTCGCCGTCACCACAGCCGACTGCTCGCTCACTCCGCCGCTGTTCCTCGCGCGAATACGGAAACGGTACGTGCTCCCGTTCTCCAGACCCGTCACCGCGTGGCTCGTCGTCTCCGCGTCCGAATCGGCGATCGCCGTCCACGAACCCCAGGCGGCGCTCTCCTTGCCGTAGCGCAGCTCGTAGCGGGTGATGCTCGCGTTCTCCGGATCAGCCCACGACAACGTCACCCGGGCGTTGCCGGGACTCGCCCTGAACATCTTCGGCCGGGCAGGCGCCACCGGACGAGGCGTCGCCTTCACATGGTCCGACCACGAAGACTGCACCCCCGGACTCACCGCCGCGAACATCCGGAACGTGTACTCCGTGTCGTTCTCCAGACCCGTCACCACCGTGCTCGTCGTGCTCGCCCCCGTCACCGTCTGCGATGCGCCCCACGTCGAACCGCCGTCACTGCTGTACTGGTACGTCCAGGTCGTGATCGCGATCCCCGACTGCAGCTTCCAGCCCAGCGTCACCCGACCGTCGCCCGCCGTCGCCGTCAGCACCGGCTTCGCCGGCTTCACCTGCGGCGTCGCCGTCACCACCGACGACTGCGCGCCGTTGCCCCCCGCGTTCACCGCACGGATGCGGAAGCGGTACACGCTGCCGTTCTCCAGACCCGACACCGTGTGCGTCGTCGTCTCAGCGTCCGAGCTGGCGATCGCCGTCCACGAACCCCAGGCGGCGCTCCCCTTCTTCTGCTGCAGCTCGTAACGAGTGATCGATGCGTCCTCCGGATCGTCCCACGACAACGCCGCCTGGGCGTTCCCTGCCGTCGCCTCGAAACCCGACGGAGCGGCCGGCGCCGGCTGCGTCACCGTGAACGTCACATCCTCCGTGTCCGAGTTGCCGTTACCGTCCGATGCCGTCACCGTCATCGTGTACGTGCCCGGAGCCGTCGTCGTGAAGGTGAGCTGCGCCGCATTCAGCGCCGTGCCGTTCGGCAGCGCCGGCGTCGTCTCGCCCGACTTCCGCGTCCACGAGTACGTCACCGTGTCCCCGTCGCCGTCCGTCGCCGACGCCGTCACGTCCACGTCCTGACCCACCGTCAGCGACTGGTCCGAAATCTCCACCAGCACCGGAGACTCGTCGTCGTCGGTGATCGTCACCGTCGTCGCCGCCGTCCCCAGCGAGAAGCCCGCCGGCACCGACGACGGCGCGGCGATCGTCACCGTGAACGTCTCGTCGGCCTCGTCCAGATCGTCGTCCGTGATCGGTATCTCGATGTCCTTCGTCGTCTCCGTCGCGCTGAAAGTGACCTGGGTCACCGCGTCGTTGTCGTAGTCCCCGCTCGCAGGCGTGCCGTGGCCGGTCGCGCTCGACCCGCCGTATGTCACGTCGAACGTCAGCGACTGACCGAACGCGTTCGACGTCGTGATCCGCACCGAAGCGTTGCCCACGTTCTCCGCCACCGACAGCGTCGACGGCACCGACACCGCCTTCGGCGTGCGAGGCGTCGCCTTCACATGGTCCGACCACGAGGACTGCACGCTGCCCGCCCGCGCGAACACCCGGAACGTGTACTCCGTGCCGTTATCGAGACCCGTCACCACCGTGCTCGTCGTGCTCCCGCCCGTCACGATCTGCGTCGACGTCCAGGTCGAACCGCCGTTGCTGCTCGACTGGTAGCCCCACGCCGTCACGCCCGAACCCGGCTGCGTCGGCCAGCTCAGCGTCACCTGACCGTCGCCCGCCGTCGCCGTCACCACCGGCTTCACCAGCACCAGGGGCGTCGCCGTCACCACAGCCGACTGCTCGCTCACTCCGCCGCTGTTCCTCGCACGGATACGGAAACGGTACGTGCTGCCGTTCTCCAGACCCGTCACCGCGTGGCTCGTCGTCTCCGCGTCCGAACCCGAGATCGCCGTCCAAGAACCCCAGTCCTCGCTCTCCTTGCCGTAGCGCAGCTCGTAGCGGGTGATGCTCGCGTTCTCCGGATCAGCCCACGACAACGTCACCCGGGCGTTGCCGGGACTCGCCCTGAACATCTTCGGCCGGGCCGGCGCCACCGGACGAGGCGTCGCCTTCACATGGTCCGACCACGAAGACTGCACCCCCGGACTCACCGCCGCGAACATCCGGAACGTGTACTCCGTGTCGTTCTCCAGACCCGTCACCACCGTGCTCGTCGTGCTCGCCCCCGTCACCGTCTGCGATGCGCCCCACGTCGAACCGCCGTCGCTGCTGTACTGGTACGTCCAGGTCGTGATCGCGATCCCCGACTGCAGCTTCCAGCCCAGTGTCACCCGACCGTCGCCTGCCGTCGCCGTCAGCACCGGCTTCGCCGGCTTCACCTGCGGCGTCGCCGTCACCACCGACGACTGCGCGCCGTTGCCGCCCGCGTTCACCGCACGGATGCGGAAGCGGTACACGCTGCCGTTCTCCAGACCAGACACCGTGTGCGTCGTCGTCTCCGCGTCCGAATCGGCGATCGCCGTCCACGAACCCCAGGCGGCGCTCCCCTTCTTCTGACGCAGCTCGTAACGCGTGATCGATGCGTCCTCCGGATCGTCCCACGACAACGCCGCCTGGGCGTTCCCTGCCGTCGCCTCGAAACCCGACGGAGCAGCCGGCACCGGCCGCGTCACCGTGAACGTCACATCCTCCGTGTCCGAGTTGCCGTTACCGTCCGATGCCGTCACCGTCATCGTGTACGTGCCAGGAGCCGTCGTCGTGAACGTCAGACGGGCCTGGTTCAGCGCAGGACTGCCCGGAAGCGCCGGCGTCGTCTCGCCCGACTTCCGCGTCCACGAGTACGTCACCGTGTCCCCGTCGCCGTCCGTCGCCGACGCCGTCACGTCCACGTCCTGACCCACCGTCAGCGACTGGTCCGAAATCTCCACCAGCACCGGAGACTCGTCGTCGTCGGTGATCGTCACCGTCGTCGCCGCCGTCCCCAGCGAGAAGCCCGCCGGCACCGACGACGGCGCGGCGATCGTCACCGTGAACGTCTCGTCGGCCTCGTCCAGATCGTCGTCCGTGATCGGTATCTCGATGTCCTTCGTCGTCTCCGTCGCGCTGAAAGTGACCTGGGTCACCGCGTCGTTGTCGTAGTCCCCGCTCGCAGGCGTGCCGTGGCCGGTCGCGCTCGACCCGCCGTATGTCACGTCGAACGTCAGCGACTGACCGAACGCGTTCGTCGTCGTGATCCGCACCGAGGCGTTGCCGACGCTCTCCGCCACCGTCAGCGTCGAAGGCACCGACACCGCCTTCGGCGTGCGAGGCGTCGCCTTCACATGGTCCGACCACGAAGACTGCGCGCTGCCCGCCCGCGCGAACATCCGGAACGTGTACTCCGTGCCGTTCGTCAGACCCGAGACCACCGTGCTCGTCGTGCTGCCCCCCGTCACCGTCTGCGTCGACGTCCAGCTCGAACCGCCGTCGCTGCTCGACTGGTAGCCCCACGCCGTCACGCCCGAACCCGGCTGCGAAGGCCAGCTCAGCGTCACCCGACCGTCGCCCGCCGTCGCCGTCACCACCGGCTTCACCAGCACCAGGGGCGTCGCCGTCGCCACCGGCGACGGCACACCCACGCCGCCGCTGTTCTTCGCGCGGATACGGAAACGGTACGTGCTGCCGTTGTCCAGACTCGTCACCGTGTGACTCGTCGTGCTCGCGTCCGAACCCGAGATCGGTGTCCACGAACCCCAGGTCTCACCCTGCTTGCTGTAGCGCAACTGCCACACGCTGATGCTCGCGTCTTCCGGATCGTCCCACGTCAAATCCACCCGGGCGTTGCCGGGACTCGCACTGAAGTTCGTCGGCGCGGCCGGCGCCGGCGGCTGCGGCGTCGCCTTCACGAAGTCCGACCACGCCGACTGCACCCCCGGACCCACCGCCGCGAACATCCGGAACGTGTACTCCGTGTCGTTCTCAAGACCCGTCACCACCGTGCTCGTCGTGCTCGCCCCCGTCACCGTCTGCGATGCGCCCCACGTCGAACCGCCGTCGCTGCTGTACTGGTACGTCCAGGTCGTGATCGCGATCCCCGGCTGCAACTGCCAGCCCAGCGTCACCTGACCGTCGCCAGCCGTCGCCGTCAGCACCGGCTTCGCAGGATTCGCCTGCGGCGTCGCCGTCACCACCGAAGACTGCGCGCCGCTGCCGCTGGGGTTCACCGCACGGATGCGGAAACTGTACGCGCTGCCGTTCTCCAGACCCGACACCGTGTGGTCCGTCGTCTCCGCGTCCGAATCGGCAATCGCCGTCCACGAACCCCAGGCGTTGCTCCCCTCCTTCTGCTGCAGCTCGTAACGCGTGATCGAAGCGTCCTCCGGATCGTCCCACGACAACGCCACCTCGGCGTTGCCGCCCGTCGCATCCAGACCCGACGGCGCCGACGGCAGCGAGTCGTCGTCGGTGATCGTGCCCGTCGCCGCCGCATCGGAAATCGTTACCCCGGAAGACGGCGACGACAGCGTCACCGTGAACGTCTCGTCGCCCTCCACCTGGACATCGTCCGTCACCGACACCGTGATCGTCGCGCTGGCCGCCGACGCCGCGATCGTCGCCTCAGTCGCCGTCGACACCCCGGTGAAGTCCGTACCCGCAGTCGCCGTGTCCCCGCTCTCCGCCGTCACCGTGTACCGGAACGTGATCAGCGAACTCGGCGCCGGAGTCGCCGTCACCGTGAACGACATCGTCCCCGCAGCCTCCGCCGCCGTCGCATCCGCGATGCTCAGCGACACCGCTGTCGTTGTCGCCGTCGGCGTCGCCGTGATCCCGGCGGCAGGCTTGCCGAACTCACCCAGGGTCTCCGCCCGAACCTGGAACGTGTACTTCGTAGCGTTCACAAGACCCGTCACCGTGTGGCTCGTCGTCCCCGCGTCGCCCGGAACGGCTCTCCATCTGCCGTACGCGCCGGCGCCCGCCTTCTGACGGTAGTTCCAGCGGCGGATGCGGTCGTCATCCGAACTGTCCCACGACAGCGTCACCCGACCGTCGCCCGACGTCGCCGTGAAACCCGTCGGCGCCGCGGGCGGACCCCGTACCGGCGTCGCCGTCACCTCCGACGACGGCCCCTTGCCGCCAGCGTTCTCCGCCCGCACCTGGAACGTGTACTCCGTGCCGTTCACAAGACCCGTCACCGTGTGGCTCGTCGTCCCCGCGCCGGAACCGTCGATCGCCGTCCAATCGCCGTATGCGCCCCCATCCGGCTTCAGACGGTACTCCCAGCCCGTGATCGTCCTGTCACCCTGATCACGCCACCGCAACGCCACCTGACTGTCGCCGTCACTCGTTGCCAGGCCCTGCGGAGCCCCGGGCGGCGTCAGCGGCGTCGCCGACACCCGCGGCGACCAGTGGCCGCCCACGGTACCGAACGCGCGCACCTGGAAGTGATAGGCGGAACTGTTCGTCAGGCCCGTCACCACCACGCTCGTCGTCTCCGCATCGGAACCGGACACGTCCATCGCCGCGCCCCAGGCGCTCGCGCCGGCCAGCTTCCTGCGGTACTGCCACTTCGTGATCGAAGCGTTGCCCGGGTCCGCCCACGACAGCGTCACCTGACCGTTGCCCGCCTTCGCGCCCACCCCCGTCGGCCTGGCGAACGGCTCGGCGCTCGGCGTCGCGCTCAGGCCCGTCGAAGCCGGACCCGCGCCCTGGTCGTTCACTGCCCGCACCTGGAACGTGTACGGCGTACCGTTCGTCAGACCGGTGAACACATGACTCGTCGTCGCCGCATCGGAACCCGGGATGTTCGTCCACGTAGCAGGCCAGGCGCTGGCGCTGTCCAGCTTCCGCCGCGACTGCCACTTCGTGACGCTCGGGTCCCCGAGGGCGCGCCAGATCACCCGCACCTGACCGTCGCCCGGCTCGCTGGACGTCAGCTCCGGCTGCAAGGGAACACCCGCTGTCGGCGTCGCCGTCACCGCCGAAGAGGCCGCGCTGGCGGCGGTACCGCTCCTTGAGCGAATCTGGAACGAGTACTCCGTACCGTTGCTCAACCCCGGCGCCGAGTAGCTGGTCGTGGCCGCCCCGGAACCGCTCATCGCCGTCCACTCGCCGTAACTGCCGCCATCCGGCTTCTGGCGGTACTCCCAGCCCGTCAGCGTCGGATTCGCCGCGGCCGTCCAGCTCAGCTTCACGTGCCGGTTGCCCGCCGCCGCCTGCAGACCCGCCGGCTGCGCCAGCGGACCGAACCAGATGTGAGCGACCACCGATTCCGGACCCGCCTTCTCCCCGTTGAGCGCGCGCACCCGCACGTTGCGCAATCCCGTCAGCGCCGGAAGGCCCGGCGGCGCCAGGTTGAACAGTCTGGTGACCGTCTGCGGCTGATCGCTGTTGGACAGGGCCAGGTTCCCCAGGGCAATCCAGGACACGTCGCTCCACGCCTGAGTGGCGGTCTTGACCTGCATCTCCGCCTTCGGAACCGGTCCGCAGTTGGCCGGCACACTCATCGTCACCTGCAGTATCCGCCGATTCCGATGGCTCAACGACGAAATCGCAATCCTGCACGGCGCCGCAATGGAAGATGTTGTCGTGTCCGTCACCGTCACCGACACATCCTCGATGCTCAGCGATGAACCGTACTTCGTGTCGCTGCTCGACGCCGCGTGCGTCAGGGTCGCCGTGTCGTTCGTCGTGTCCGTATCGGACCCGGCGTTCACCGTCACCGTCTGCGCCGTGCCGTAGTTCGACGGCGTGAACGTCAGCGGCGAACCCGTCACCGTCACCTCGCCCGACTCACCGCCCACCGTCACCGTCACGTCCGCCGTCGGCTCCGTGTCCAGCTTCACCGTGTAGCTGCCGTTGCTGCCCTCGGCCACCGTCAGCGACGTCGGCGAGACCGTCACGCCCGCCGTGTCGTTGTCCGTGATCGTCCCCGTTGCGGTGGCGTCAGAGAGCGTCACGCCGGAGGACGGCTCCGACAGCGTCACCGTGAACGTCTCGTCCGACTCGTCGATGTCGTCGTCCGTCACCGACACCGTGATCGCCGCGGTCGTCGCACTCGCCGCGATCGTCGCCGCGGTGGCCGTCGTCACCGCCGTGAAGTCCGTGTCCGCCGTCGCCGTGTCGCCGCTCTCCGCCGTCACCGTGTACTTGAACGTCACTTCCGAGGATGACGCCGGCGCAGCCGTCACCGTGAATGTGAACGTCCCGTCCTCCGCCGCCGACACGTCCGCGATGCTCAGCGACACCGTCGGCGTTGTTGTCGCCGCCGTCACCGTGATCGCTACCGTCCCGGTGTCCTCGTTGCCGTTGCCGTCCGAGGCCGTCACCGTCATCGTGTACGTGCCCGGCGCCGTCGTCGTGAACGTCAGTTGATCCTCGTCCAGCGCCGTGCCGTTCGGGAGCGGCGGCGTTGTCTCGCCCGCCTTGCGCGTCCACTCGTAGCTGATCGTGTCGCCGTCGCCGTCCGTCGCCGACGCCGTGATGTCCACGTCCTCGCCCGCCGTCACCGCCTGGGCCGTCAGCGCCGCCAGCACCGGCGAAGCGTCGTCGTCCGTGATCGTGCCGCTCGCCGTCGCCGGGTCCGGCAGGGTCGCGCCAACCGCATTGCTCAGCTTCAGCACCACCGTCTCGTCCGACTCGTCCAGCTCGTCGCCGGTCACCGCCACAGTCACCGTCTTTGCCAGGGCCGCCCCAGTGCTGCCGGCGGCAAAGGTCAGCGTGCCACCCGCCAGGGCCGTGAAGTCCGCCCCCGAGGTCGCCGTCGAAGTGCTGTCCACCGCGTAGTCCACCGTAACCTGCCGGCCGCTGGTCGCGCCCAGCGTCACCGTGAACACCATGTTCGTGCTACCCGAATCGCCCTCCGCAACCGCCGCCGGCGCCGCGATCGACAGGGCCGGCGGATCGTCGTTGTCGGTGATCGTGCCCGTTGCGGTGGCGTCAGAGAACGTCACGCCGGAGGACGGCTCCGACAGCGTCACCGTGAACGTCTCGTCCGATTCGTCGAGGGCGTCGTCCGTCACCGACACCGTGATCGTCGTGCTCGTCGCGTTCGCCGCGATCGTCGCCGCCACAGCCGTCGTCACCGCCGTGAAGTCCGTGTCCGCCGTCGCCGTGTCGCCGCTCTCCGCCGTCACCGTGTACTTGAACGTCACTTCCGAGGATGACGCCGGCGCAGCCGTCACCGTGAATGTGAACGTCCCGTCCTCCGCCGCCGTCACGTCCGCGATGCTCAGCGCGGGGGACTGCGGCGGGTCGGTCAGCGTGCCGTCGGCGGTCTTGTCGGTCCCGAGCGCGTAGCCGGTCCCGTCGTTCAGCGTGATCGTGTAGGTCTCCGCGCCCTCCGTATCCGAGTCGGCGCTGGTCGGGATCGTTACCGTCCCCGTCGTGCCGGCGGTGTTGCCGAAGGACGCAGTGAAGTTGCGCGGGCCCAGCGTGCCCGGGATGTCGTCCGCGTCGAAACCGCTCGAACCCCGATCCGAAAGCGTCAGGCTCACCGTCAGATCGCCCGTCAGCGCGCGGTCCGACGACACCGTCAGGCTGATGTCCGAGCCCTCCGTCACCGCTGCCGGATCCGTCGAAAGCTGCAGCGTCGGCGTCGTGTCGGTCACCGTCACCGAGACACCGTCGATGTCCAGGGAGGCGCCGTAGTCCGTGTCGGTGCTGGACGCCGCATGCGTCAGCGTCGCCGTGTCGTCCGTCGTGTCCTCGTCGGACCCGGCGGTCACCGTCACCGTCTGCGCCGTGCCGAAGTTCGACGGCGTGAACGTCAGCGAGGACGGGTCCACCGTCACCTCGCCCGATTCGCCGCCCACCGTCACCGTCACGTTCGCCGACGGCGCCGTGTCCAGCTTCACCGTGTACTCGCCGCTGGCGCCTTCCTCCACCGTCAGCTCGGTCGCAGAGATCGTCACGCCGGGGGCGGGGGGCGCGCCGACCGTCACCGCCACCGTGCCCGCGGGATCGAGCAGCGCCAGCGCCGGGAAGCGGACGGCGTGGTCGATGGCGGCGCTGCCGGCGGCAACGCCCGTGATCGTCACCGGCTGCGCGGTCCGGGCGTCGGCCCGGGTGAACGTCAGCGAGGACGGGCTTGTCCGCACACCGCTGCCGCTCTTCAGCGTCACCTCCGCCGTCCGGTCCAGGTAGGGCAGCGCCGCGGCGCTCAGCCTCACGCCGTAGGTGATGCTGGCACCCTGCGCCACGCTGGCGTTCCAGGCAACGCTGGCGCCTCCCGTCCTCGTGATCCCGCCGCCGCTGAACTCCAGCCCCAGGTTGTCGGTGTTGACGACGCTCACCTCCGCCAGCTCCGACCACGGACCGAAGGTCTCCTCCTCGCCTCCGCCAAACTCGGGCCGGATCGGGACGGTTGTCACCGCCCGGACCTGATACTGACCCACGCCCCCGTGCAACGTGGTCCTCTTGTTCAGGGTGACGGATCGGGTCGACGCCGTGCTGTTCCTGACATCGAACGGGTTCCAGCCGCGCCAGCTCCGCTCCTTGTTCTTGAACCGGTACTGCCACTTGTCGATCTCGGAGTCGGTCCGGGCGGTCCACCGCAGCGTGATCGCGTTCTCGACCGCCGTGATGCGCAGCGAGGTCGGCCTGGCGATGCCCTCGTCGTCGTCGCCGATCGTTCCGGTCGCGGTGGCGTCCGTGATCGTCACGCCGGACGATGGCTCCGACAGCGTCACCGTGAACGTCTCGTCGCCCTCGACCTCGGTGTCCTGGAGGAGCGACACGATGATCGTCGTGCTCGCCGCGTTCGCCGCGATCGTCGCCGTTGCCGCCGTCGTCACCGCCGTGAAGTCCGAGCCCGCGGTCGCGGTGTCGCCGCTCTCCGCCGTCACCGTGTACTTGAACGTGATCGGCGAGGACGGCGCCGGATCAGCGATCACCGTGAACGACATCGTTTCGCCCTCCGGCGCCGTCTTGTCCTCGACGATCAGCGCGACCGCACCGGTGCCCAGGACCGGCGTGCCGTCGTTCAGCGTGCCGTCGGCCGTGTTGTTGTCCTCGTCGACCGCGTAGCCGGCGCCCTCGTTCAGGGTGATCCGGTAGGTCTCCTGGTTCTCCTCGCGGTAATCCGTGCGGGTCGGGATCGTCACCGTCCCTGTTGTGCTCAAGGCGGCGCCGAAGGACGCAGTGAAGTTGCGCGGACCCAGGGAGCCCCGAATGTCGTCCGCGTCGAAACCGCTCGTGTCACGGTCCTCAAGCGTCAGGCTCACCGCCAGACCGCCCGCCAGCGCCTTGTCCGACGTCACCTTCAGACTGATCGCCGCCCCCTCGGTCACGGCCGCCGGAACGTGAGACAGGGACAGCGTCGGCGTCGTGTCCGTCACCGTCACCGATACGGACGGGGCCGCGCTCACACTGCCGTAGCCGGTCACGGCATGACTCACCGTGACGCTCTCGTCGCCGGTGTCGCCATCCGGCACCGCCGTGACCGTCACCGTCCGGGGCCTGTTCCAGTTGAAGCGGGTAAAGGTCAGCGGATCGGACACCGCCGCCGCTCCGGTGTCGCTGCTGCCCGGCGTGACCGTCACATCGCCCGCCGGACGGGAGTCCAGCACCACGGTGTAGTTGGCGGTGCTGCTTTCCGTCACCGTCAGCTCGGAGACGGAAACCGTCACGCCGGGCGCCGGATCGTCGTCGTCCGTGATCGTGCCGCTCGCCGTCGCCGTGCCGATGCTGGCGTTGCTCGCGTTCGACAGCTTCAGCACCACCGTCTCGTCGTCCTCGTCAAGCTCGTCGCCCGTCACCGACACCGTGATCGTCTTGCTGGTGTCGCCCGCCGCGAACGTCAGCGTGCCGGCGCCGCCCGTGAAGTCGGTATTCGCCGCCGTCGAAGTCGCATCCACCGCGTAGTCCACTGTCACCGCACGACCGCTGGCCGCGTCCAGCGCGACCGTGAAGGTCATGTCCGTGCTGCCGCTGTCGCCTTCCGTCACCGCCGCCGGCGCCGCGATCGACAGGGACGGCGAGGGGTCGTCGTCCGTGATCGTCACCGTCGTCTCGACGTCGGCCAGCGCGAATCCGGCCGGCAGCGTGGCCGAGGCTGGAGCGATGGACACCGTGAACGTCTCGTTGTCCTCGTCCAGATCGTCGTCCGTGATCGGGACCTCGATGTCCTTCGTCGTCTCGGATGCCGAGAACGTCACCGACGTCACCGCGTCGTTGTCGTAGTCGCCCGCCGATGGATCGTTGGCGCCCGTCGCGCTCGTGCCGCCGTATGTCACGTTGAACGTCACCTGTTCGCCGAACGCCTCCGAAACCGAAGCCCGTACCGTCGCGCTGCTGTCAGTTCCCTCCGTCACCGACAGCGTCGAGGGCAACGACACCGTCGCCGCCGCGGACACCGTGATCGTCACGTTCTCGGCGTCCGAGTTGCCGTTCCCGTCCGACGCCGTCACCGTCATCGTGTACGTGCCCACCGCCGGCGGCCTGAACATCAGCCGCGCCACAGCCAGATCCGTGCTCTGCTGAATCGCCGGCGACATCTCGCCCGCCTTGCGCGTCCACAGGTACGTCACCGTGTCCCCGTCGCCGTCCGTCGCCGACGCCGTGATGTCCACCGTCTGGCCCAGCCTGATCGTCACGTCCACGATGTCCGCCAGCACCGGAGACTCGTCGTCGTCCGTGATCGTCCCCGTCCCCGTCCCCGCAGCAATCGTGGCGTTGGTCGGGCTCGACAGCTTCAGCACCACCGTCTCGTCGTCCTCGTCCAGCTCGTCGCCCGCTACCGGCACCGTGAGCGTCTTGCTGGTCTCGCCCGCTGCAAACGTCAGCGTGCCCGACAGATCGGTGAAGTCCGTCTCCGCCGCCGTCGAGGTCGCATCTACCGCGTAATCCACGGTCACCGCACGGCCGCTGGCCGCATCCAGCGCGACCGTGAAGATCATGTCCGTGCTGCCCGAATCGCCCTCCGTCACCGCCGCCGGATCCGCGATGGCCAGGGCCGGCGGATCGTCGTCGTCCTCGATCGTGCCCGTTGCGGTGGCGTCAGAGAGCGTCACCCCGGAGGACGGCTCCGACAGCGTCACCGTGAACGTCTCGTCGGCCTCGTCCAGGGCATCATCGGTCACCGAGACCGTGATCGTCGTGCTGCTCGCGTTCGCCGCGATGGTCGCCGCGGTCGCCGTCGCCACCGCCGTGAAGTCCGTGTCCGCTGTCGCCGTGTCGCCGCTCTCCGCGGTCACGGTGTACTTGAACGTCACCTGCGAGGACGGCGCCGGAGCGGCCGTCACGGTGAACGTGAAGGTGCCGTTCTCGGCCGCCGTCACGTCCGCGATGCTCAGCGCGGGGGACTGCGGCGGGTCGTTCAGCGTGCCGTCGGCGGTCTTGTCGGCGCCGAGCGCGTAGCCGGCCCCGTCGTTCAGCGTGATCGTGTAGGTCTCCGCGCCCTCCGTATCCGAGTCCGTGCTGGTCGGAATCGTCACCGTGCCGGTCGTGCCGGCGGTGACGCCAAACGAAGCAGTGAAGTCGCGCGGACCGAGCGTGCCCGGGATGTCGTCCGCGTCGAAACCGCTCGAACCACGGTCCGCAAGCGTCAGGCTCACCTTCAGATCGCCCGTCAGCGCACGGTCCGACGTCACCGACAGGCTGATGTCCGAGCCCTCCGTCACCGCTGCCGGATCCGTCGAAAGCTGCAGCGTCGGCGTCGTGTCGGTCACCGTCACCGAGACACCGTCGATGTCCAGGGAGGCGCCGTAGTCCGTGTCGGTGCTGGACGCCGCATGCGTCAGCGTCGCCGTGTCGTCCGTCGTGTCCTCGTCGGCCCCGGCGTTGACCGTCACCGTCTGCGCCGTGCCGAAATTCGACGGCGTGAACGTCAACGGCGAACCCGTCACCGTCACCTCGCCCGATTCGCCGCCCACCGTAACCGTCACGTTCGCCGACGGCGCCGTGTCCAGCTTCACCGTGTACTCGCCGCTGTCGCCCTCTTCGATCGTCAGTGCAGCCGGGGAGATGGTCACGCCCGCCGCGCCGACCGGCGTTGCCGTCACACTGTCCGAAATCGCTCCGTTTCCGACATCGTTCACCGCCCGGATCCTGAACGTGTAAGAGACGTTGTTGGTCAGACCACTTACCGTGTGGCTCGTGGTCGCAGCGCCAGCCCCTGGCATGGTCATCCACCCACCGTAGCCGCCCCCGGCCTTCTGCTGATACTGCCAACTTGTGATGCCGGGGTTGTTCGGGTTGTCCCATGACAACGTCACTTGACCGTCAGTCGGGTCAACGGCGAAACCCGTCGGTTTGACAGGAACCGTTGCGGGGTCGTTCAACGCGCCCTCGACTGTCTTGTCGGCGCCGAGCGCATAGCCGGTCCCGTCGTTCAGCGTGATCGTGCAGGTTTCCAGACCCTCCGCTTCCATATCGGTGTTCGTCCCGATCACTACCGTGCCCGTGGTGCTCGGGGTCGTGCCGAAGGACGCGGCGAGATTGCGCGGACCCAGCGAGCCAATGATGTCGTCCGCGTCAAAGCCGCTCGCGCCGCGGTCGGCCAGCGTCAGATTCACCATCAGATCGCCCGTGAGCTGCCGGTCGGAGGTCACCGTCAGACTGATGTCCGCCCCCTCCGTCACCGCCGCAGGGTCGGCAAGGAGTGTGAGGATTGGCGTCGTCTCGGTGATCGACACATTCACCGATGCGATCGTCGCCCCATCGTAGCCGCCGCCCGAGGCGCTGTGCGTCAGGGTCACGTCGGGGTCTTCAGTCGTGTCCTCATCGGCAGCAACGACTACCGTTATCGTCTGCGGGACACTGTAGTTCGAGGCGGTAAACCTGATCGGAGGACCCGTCACCGTCACATCGCTTGAAGAGGCGCCGCTCACGGTCAGCGTGACATCGCCGGACGGCTCGGAGGTCAGCGCTACCGTATAGGTGTCGCTACTGCCCTCCGCCACTTCCAGGCGGGTCCTGGAAACAGTGGCGGCATTGGAGACGGTGATCACCACATCTTCGGTGTCCGTGTTGCCGTTGCCGTCACTGGCCGTCACTGTCATCGTGTACGTGCCCACAGCCGGCGGCGTGAATGCAAACCGCGCCTGATTCAGCGCCGTGCCGCCCGGCAACGCAGGAGTCGTCTCGCTGGAATCGCGCGCCCAGGCGTAGGTGATCGCGTCCCCGTCCGCGTCCGTCGCCGCAGCCGCGATGTCCACCGTCTGCCCCAGCTTGACGGCGGCAGCGTCAATCGCCCCCAGCACAGGCGAGGCGTCATCGTCCGTGATCGTCACCGTGGTCACGGCATTGCCCAGCTCGGGGTTATCCCCGGACCGGCTTGCACCCGCCGACGCAATCGTCACCGTGAAGGTCTCATCAGGCTCATCCAGCGCGTCGTCCGTGATCGGAACCACGATATCCGCGGTCGTGGCGGCGGTCGGGAAGTCCACGGACGTCACGGCGTCATTGTCATAGTCACCGTCCTGCGGTTCCGCAGCGCCCGTCGCCGCGCCGCCATACGTGACATTGAACGTCGCTGGGTTGTCGAATGCCCTGGAGGCGGTGATCCGAACCGTCGCGCTGCCCGCCCCCTCGGCCACCGTCAGCGCCGCCGGCACCGACACTGTCCTGGTGGACGGCGTCGCCGTCACCTCGTCGGAGGCAGCGCCTTCATCATCGGGATTCACCGCCCTGTTCACTGCGCGCACCTTGAAGGCGTACACCGAGCCGTTGGTCAGACTCGTCACCACATGACGGGTAGTAGACGCGTCGGAACCGGGAATGGGCGTCCAGTTGCCGTAGTTGCCGCCGCCCGCCTTCTGCTGGTATTCCCATCCGGTGATGCTGGCGTTGTTCGGATTGTTCCAGGACAGCGTGATCCGACTGTCCCCGGCGATGGCGGTCAGACCCGTCGGCCTGGCGGGGTTCGGAACCGGGGTCGCCGGGACAGTCGCGATGTTTCCCGGGAAACTGCCATCAAACCCGGCAACCTGAAAATCGTATCTCCTGTTGTTCGTCAGACCGGTCACCGTGTGATCCCCGATCGTCTGGCTCGCGGTCCCGGTGGACCCGGAGATGATCTGCCAGTTTCCGTACTGGACCTCCGGAAATCTCCTCCAGCGCACCCTCCAGTTGTCGATGCCCGGGTCCTTCGGGTTCCCCCACGACAGCGTTACCTTGCCGTTGCCCGCCGCCGCGCCAAGCCCGGTCGGCGCGGCGGGTTTTCTGGTTGGCTGTCCAGTCACCTCTGCCGCGGGGCCAGCACCGGCGCTGTTCGACGCGCGCACCTGGAAGGTATACGTGGTCCCGTTGGTCAGCCCCGTCACCGCGTGGCGATTCGTTGTCGGGCTGGAGGAAATCAGCGTCCAGGTATCGCCAAACTCACCCGCGCCCGACTTCTGCCGGAACTCCCACCTCGTGATGCTGGGGTTGTTCGGGTCGTTCCAGAGCAGCGTCACTCTCTTGTCGCTGCCCTCTGCCCTGAGACCGGGCGGCGCGGCGGGCCGGCCGAGTCGAGGCGTCGCCGTCACCTCGTCCGATTCCGCTCCGTTGCCGCGGACATTGACTGCCCGGACCCTGAAGGCATAGGCCGTTCCATTGCTCAGGTTCCCCACCACGTAGCTGGTGGTGGCGGCGCGAGAGTTCGGAATGTCCGTCCAGTCGCCGTAGTTGCCCGCGCCTTCCTTCTGCCGGTACTGCCATGCCGTGATGCCGGGATCGTTCGCATTGTCCCAGGACAGCGTCACCTGCCTGTCCCCCGGCGCGGCGCTGAGACTCATGGGTTGGGCGGGCACGGGAGGCAGCGGCGTCGCGGTCTTCTCGCTCGACTCGCCGCCGGCGCCGATCGGGTTCACCGCCCGGACCTTGAAGGCATGGACCGTCCCGTTGGTCAGATTCGCCACCACGTGACTGGTCGTCGCGGCATTGGACCCCGGAATGTCCGTCCAGTTGCCGTAGTTGCCCGTCCCTTCCTTCTGCCGGTACTGCCATGCCGTGATGCCGGGGTTGCCCGGACTGTCCCAGGACAACGTCACCTGCCCGTCCCCTGCCGTCACGGTGAAACCCGTTGGCGGAGCGGGCGGCGCCATCGGCATCGCCGTTGTCTCTGCCGAGGCCGCGCCATCGCCGTTGCCGTTCACCGCACGGACCTTGAACGCGTAGGTCGTTCCGTTGTCGAGGTTCCCCACCACGTGACTGGTCGTCTCGGCCCTGGAACCCGGAATGTCGGTCCAGCCGCCGTAGTCGCCCGCGCCTTCCTTCTGCTGGTACTGCCATCTCGTGATGCCGGGATCGTTCGCGCTGTCCCAGGACAGCGTCACCTGCCTGTTGCCCGCCGCCGCGCGCAGACCCGTCGGTTGCAGGGGAGCGTCGTTCTCCTCCACAACCACGACGACGGAGTCGATCGTCACCGAGCCGTAGTCTCCGCCCGAGGCGCTGTGGGTCAACGTCACTGCCGGGTCGGCAAGCGGATCGGCGTCCACGCCTGCCGTCACCGTCACCGCCTGCCAGTCGCCGAAATTGCTGCCAGTGAAGATCAGGCTGTCCGGGTTCACCGTCACGTCGCCCGATGCGCCGCCCACCGTCACCGTGACGTTCGCGGAAGGCCGCGTGTCCAGTCTCACCGAGTAGGTCGTGCTGTCGCCCTCCCCGACGTTCAACCTGGACTCGGAGAGCGTGACCCCGGCAGCATCGTCCTCCGTCACGACGACCACGACGTCATCGACGTCGACATGGTCGTAGCCGCCGCCCGAGGCGCTGTGCTTCAGGGTCACCGCGGGGTCCGCGAGCGCGTCGGCATCGTGGTCGGCCGACACGGCCACCGCCTGCGCGACATCGAAGTTGCCGGTCGTGAAGGTCAGACGCTCCGGATCCACCGTCACGTCACCCGACATGCCCGAGACCGTCACGACCACGCTGGCCGCAGGCCGCGCGTCCAGCGCAACGAGGTAGTCGGAACTACCGCCCTCGGCCACCGTCAGCCTGGACTCGGAGAGCGTCATCGCGGGCGGAGTCGCTGTCGGAGTCGCCGTCACCTCTCCCGACCAGGGACTCTCAGCAGCTGCACTACCGAACCGGGATCGCAACCGGAACGTGTAGGTTGTATTGTTGGTGAGCCCCTCGACCACAGTCGTCGTGCTCGACCCGGGCACATCGACTGCGGTGGAATACTCACCACCATTGAACCTGTATTGATACTGCCATCTTGCAACACCCTTGCCCGGCTGAGAACTCCAGCTCAAGGTGACCGAGCCATCGCCCGCAATCGCACGCAGACCGGTTGGCGCATCCACCTGGCCAGCGAATATCCGGACCGCTTCGGAATCCGGACCGACAACCGTACCGCTGAACGCCCGGAAGCGCACAAGCAGTGCACCCGGTGTATTCAGATTCTCGATGCCGGCAAGGGACACCGGGGACACGACCCTGGCCACGGGACTGCTGGCAAGAGGAAGGCGAGGGTCATTGACCGGCAACCACGTCGTCACGTCGTCCCAATTCTGCTCGGGAGTCCTGAACTGGAACTGGAGTCTGGTGACCCTTCCGCAGCTCGCTGGAATGATCAAGGAGGCGGTCGCCTCGATGGCACGTTTGCTGCCGGCTATAACGCCTCCTCTGGCGCTCTGAATGCGGATCCTGCAGGGCGCGATGGCGACAGGGGTCCCGGTCACTTCACCTGAGGCACTACCATCGCCTATCGGGTTCACTGCGCGGACCTTGAAGGTGTAGACCGTACCGTTCGTCAGCCCCGTGACCGTGTAGCGGCGGGTCCCGGCATTGGCGCCGGAGATGGGAATCCAGTTGCCATAAGTACCGCCTGCCTTCTGCTGGTATTCCCACCCGGTGATGCTGGCATTGCCCGGATCGTTCCAGGACAGCGTGATCCGCGTGTCGCCTGCCGTCGCGGAAAGGCCCGTCGGCGCGGCAGGAGGCGGGATCGGGGTCGCCGAGACAGTCGCGATACCTTCCGGCTTGGTGCCTCTGGACCCGGCGACCTGAAAATCGTACCTTCTGTTGTTCGTCAGACCCGTCACCGTATGACGTTCGATCGTCTGGCTCGCGGCGCCGCTGGACCCCGGGATGGGCGTCCAGTCTCCGTAGTTGACCTGCGGATGCTGCCTCCACCGCACCCTCCAGTTGTCGAAGCGCGGGTCCTTCGGGTTGCCCCAGGACAGGATGACGCGCCCGTTGCCCGGTGTCGCGGTGAGGCCGATCGGTTCCGGATACACGCCGCCTCTGGGCGTCGCCGCCCTCTCATCCGACTGGTAGCCGTTGCGCTCGGAGTCCCGTGCGCGAAGGATGAACGTGTAGACCGTCTCGTTGTCCAGGCCCGTCACTTCATGGCGAGTCGTGGTGGCGTCGGAGTCGGGAATCGGCGTCCACTCGAGGTCCCAAGACGTTGATCTGCCTCCCGTTAGGCGCCTGGTGAACTTGCGCCGGTACTGCCACTCGACGATGCCGGGATCGTTCGGATCGTCCCAGGACAGCGTCACCCGACCGTCACCGCTTCCAACAGCGCTGAAGCCCGTCGGTTTGGCAGGCAGGGTGATCGTCGTCGCCGCAGCCTCATCGGACTCGGGACTGTAGCTGCCGACGGTCGCCGCACGGATCCTGAACGTGTACCGCGTTCCGTTCCTGAGGCCCGTCACCACATGGCGGGTGGTCGCGGCCCCGGAGTCCGGGACGTTCGTCCAGTCACCGTAGTTCCCCGCACCTTCCTTCCTTCGCACCTGCCAGCCGGTGATGGCGGGATTCCCCGAATTGTTCCAGGACAACGTGATCCGCGTGCGGCCCGGCCCGGCAGTGAAACCCGTCGGCTTCGAGGGCACTGGCGGCAGCGGCCTTGCCATCGCCTCGACCGATTCGGCCCCGCCGCCGATACGGTTCACTCCGCGGACCTGGAAAACCCAGGTATCCCCGTTGACCAGGTTCGCCACCACGTGACTCGTCGTGAGCGCGCCGGAGATGGACGTCCAGGGGCCATACTCATCCAGTAGTTTCCTCTGCCGGAACTCCCAGCGGCTGATGCTGGCGTCCCGCGGGTCGCTCCAGGCAAGCGTCACCTGCCTGTCCCCTGCCGTCGCGACAAAGCCGGCCGGCGCGGCGGGCAGGGCGAGCGGGGTCACGGTGACTTCGATCGATTCCGCGCCGTTGCCTGTGATGTTCACTGCGCGGATCCTGAAGCCATGGATCGCCCCGTTGGTCAGGTTCTCCACCACATGACGGGTCGTGAGCGCATCGGAATCCGGCATATCGATCCAGAGTCCATAGTCATTGCTATCGACCTTCTGCTGGAACTGCCACTTCGTGATGCTGCCGTCGTCCGGGTCGTCCCAGGCAAGCGTCACCCGCCCATCACCTGCTGTGGCTGTCAGACCCGTCGGCGCGGCAGGAGCGGCCGGCTGGGCGATCGTCTGGGCAGCGCGGGCCGTGCCGGGCGCGGCGAGCGCCAGAAGCAGGAGGATGCCTGCGAACAGCGCCAAGATCAGGCGGAGGGCGATTCGCTCGACGGCGTCCACCGGCTCAGCCCCGGACGCGGATTTTCCGGGGGGGGGGGGGGCAGCCCGTGGTGGAGGTGACAGGTGTTGCACCGAGAGCGGTCAGGCGCCCGTCCGGCACGGTGCGATGATGGAACGTACTGGAACAACATGCGTGACCGAGGATTTCAACGACGAGCAACGCAACCGGACCGGATGCACTGCCGATCGAACACACAGCACGACGTCTGTCACGAGCTGCCGCCTGGCTCGGCTCCTGATAGCCAGGCGGCAGCTTCCTGCTGAGCATACTGCAACTGGTAGAGGCGCCAGTAGACGCCGCGCTGCTCGAGCAGTTCCTCGTGGCTGCCGTGTTCGCAGATGCAGCCATGGTGGAAGACGTAGATGCGGTCGACATCCTTGATCGTCGACAGGCGGTGGGCGACGACGATGGAGGTCTTGCCGGCCATCAGGTGGTGGAGCGCGTCCTGGATCAGGGCCTCGGTCTCGGTGTCGACGCTGGAGGTCGCCTCGTCGAGCAGGAGGAGCTGCGGTTGCCGGGCGAGGGCGCGGGCGAACGACAGGAGCTGCCGCTGACCGGTCGAGAAGTTGACGCCGCGCTCGCTGACCTTGTGCCGCCAGCCGTTCGGCAGACGTTCGATCAGGGCGTCGACGTGGGTCGCCCGGACCGCCTCCTCGACGACGTCCTCGGCAACGTCGCGGCCGAGGACGATGTTGTAGCGCAGGTCGCCGTCGAACAGGAACACGTCCTGGAGCACGAAGGCCAGCCGTCGGCGCAGCTCGGGCTTCGGCATGTCGCGGATGTCGCGGCCGTCGACCCGGATCGAACCCTGCTGCAGCTCGTACAGGCGGGCCAGCAGCTTGAGCGTCGTCGTCTTGCCGGACCCGGTGTGGCCGACGATCGCGACCCGTTCGCCCGCGCCGACCCGGAAGGAGACATCGCGCAGCACCGTCTCGGCGCCGTAGGCGAAGGTCACGCCGTCGAACTCCACCTCGCAGCCGGCGGCCTCTGCCGGCGGCACGGCGACGGCCGCGGTCTCTGTCGGCGCCTCCGCCGCACCCGCCGGTTCACGGGTCTCGTCCAGGAGCTGGAACACGCGCTCGGCGCTTGCCATCGAGGACTGCATCACCGAGTACTTGGCCGACAGGTCCATCAGCGGCCGGAAGAACCTGGCCATGAAGTCGGTGAACACGTAGATGGTGCCGAGGGTGATGTCGCCCACGCCGAGCATCCGCGCGCCGTACCAGAAGATGAGCGCCCGGGTCAGATTCGTCGCCAGGTCGACGGACGAGAACAGCAGTGCGTCGTAGCGGATGGAACGCAGCCACGAGTCGCGATGGGAGGCGTTCTCGCGCCGGAAGTCCTGGAGGTTGCGCAGCTCGCGGGCGAAGAGCTGGACCACCTTGATGCCGGTGATCGTCTCCTGCAGATGAGCGTTCAGCCGTGCGATCTTCACCCGGACTTCGCGGAAGGCCTCCCGCACCTTGTAGCGGAAGATGACCGCGGCGACCGCCAGGAAGGGGACGAGGGCCAGTGCCGCCAGCGCCAGCCGCGGGTCGATCGCGAACAGCATGGCGAGAATGACGACCATCACGAAGAGGTCGGCCACCATCGCGATGACACCTGCCGAGAACATCTCGGCGAGCTGCTCCAGGTCGTTCGTGAGCCGAGTGACGAGGCGGCCTACCGGGTAGCGGTCGAAGAAGCGCATCGGCAGCCGCTGGACGTGGTCGAACAGCGTCCGCCGCACGTCGCGGACCGTGCGCTGGCCCAGCGAGATCATCGTGAAGGCGCGCAGCCAGTCGACGCTCAGCGTGACGATCGAGATGACGACGACCAGACCGAACATCCAGACCAGGGGCCCCAGCCCCAGCCGCGGCACAACGAAGGGCGCCATCCATCCCACCTCCGTCGTCGGCGCCCCCTCGGTCAGGTAGTTCAATGCAGCGCCGACGACCAGCGCCGGCATCAGCTCGAGCACCGCCCGCGGCGGGATGAGGAGGAAGTTGAAGGCGATCCAGACGCGATAGGGCCGCATGAACGGCCACAGGCGCCCGATCAGCTCGGAGTCGTAGACCTTGCCGAGATCCCGCTCGCGGCCGAGTTCGGCCGTCTCGGCGCGTTCTTCGGTCACGCAGGATCCCGCGGCAGCGGCGCCGGCTGCCGCGCCGCCGCAGCAGCCTGGACCCGGGCCGGCCCGGACAACGCCCCGGGCTCGTCGGCGTCGTCCAGTTCGAGCTCGGACAGCAGCTCCTGGCGGCGGTGCAGGCGGGCGTAGAAGCCGTCCAGCTCGACCAATTCCCGGTGTGTTCCGCGCTCGGTGATCCGGCCGTTCTCGAGGACGACGATCTGATCCGCGTGCCGTACGGCCGAGATCCGGTGGGCAACGATGAAGCAGGTCCGGCCGCGCCGGCGTCCCTCGAGATCGCCGAGGATCGCCTCCTCCGTGCCGTGGTCGACGCTGGAGAGGGAATCGTCCAGGATGAGGATGGACGGGCGCAGGATCATCGCGCGCGCGAGTGCGACCCGCTGGCGCTGACCGCCCGACAGCGTGACGCCGCGTTCGCCGACGACCGTGTCGAAGCCGTCCTCGAACTCCTCGATCTCGCGCTCGACCTGGGCGCGGGCGGCCGCCTGCCGCACCTGCTCGAGGCTGGCGTCGGGGGCGCCGAAGCGGATGTTCTCGGCCACCGACACGGAGAACAGGAAGCTGTCCTGCGGCACCATGGCGATGCTCGAACGCAGCAGCCGGACCGGCAGGCGGTTGAGGTCCACGCCGTCGATCCCGATCGAGCCGTCCTCCACCTCAAGCAGCCTGGGCACCATGCTGACCAGGGTCGTCTTGCCCGAACCGACCGGACCCACGATGCCGACCGTCGTCCCCGCCTCGACCACCAGATCGATGCCCTTGAGCGCGGGCACGTAGCTGCCCGGATAGGTGAACGTCAGGTTCCTGAACTCGACCCGGCCGGTGATCTCCGGCACGTCGGCGACGTCTTCCCGGTCGCGGATCGACGGCACGATGTCGAGCACGGAGCCCAGCCGCTCCAGCGCCGCGAGCCCGCGCTGGGTGATCGACACGACGAAGCCCAGCATCATCGTGGGGAAGGTCAGCATGCCGACGAAACCCCAGAACAGCCACAGGTCCTCGGCGCCGAGCTGGCCCGCCTGCACCCGCTGGCCGCCGAGCCAGAGCACCAGGGCCGCCGACAGGGCCGGCACCAGGCCGACGCCGGCGAACATCGTCGTCTGCATGACGCCGACCTTCATCATCCGCCGGAAGAGCTCCTGGTTCTGCTCCTCGAACCGGTCCCTCTCCAGCTTCGACAGGTCGTAGGCCTTGACCACCAGGGCGCCCGACGCGTTCTCCTGCACCACCGTCGAGACGTTGCCGAGCTGCTCCTGACCGGCCAGGTTCGCCTGGAACATGTAGCGGCTGTAGTGGCGCGTGACCAGGACGAACAGCGGAAAGGGCGCCAGCGACCAGAGCGTCAGCGCGGCGTCCACCGGCAGCAGCACGATCAGGGCGCCAGCGAACAGGACCGGGGTCTGCAGCAGGTTCAGCAGGCCCATGCCGAGGAACAGCCGGATGCTGTTGATGTCGTTCACGGCCCGCGACATGAGGTCGCCGGTGCGGTGAGCGAGGTAAAAGGACTGCGGCAGGCTCTGGAGATGGGCGAAGTAGTCGTTGCGAATGCGGAACTCGATCTGCCGGCCGGTGTTGAACATGACGATGCGCGAGAACAGCCGCGCCAGCGCCAGGCTGACCGAGGCGGCCACCAGCCACAGGACCGCCCGCCCGACCTGGTCCGGGGCGTTCTCGAAGGCGGCGACGATGTCCCGTACCCGCAGCGGGATGAGCAGGAAGCAGGCCGCGTAGGCAAGCGTGAGCACCCCGCCCAGGGCGTAGGCTCCCGGGCACAGACGCAGGTACGAGAGCAGCCGATGGAGCGGCTTCTCGATCCGTGTCGGGGCAGCCTCCATGGCCGGGGACCATAGCAACGCGGCCGGAAGCCCCGGACCCGCGTGGGGTAGGCTGCCGCCGCCTTCTCCGCCCGCCGCTGCAGCACATCCACATGAAGCTCCACTGGTTCGTCTTCCTGACCCTGATCGGCATGTGCCTCGCGGTCGGCGCCGCCCTTGTCGCGCCCCGCGAGGTCGCCCTGGAGGACGGCGCCGATGATCGGGTGGTGAGCAGCAGCGGGTTCGAGCACGACCGCTTCGCCACCATGCGCCAGGGCGGTCCCGGCGCCGAGCGTCACGCGGCGACGCTCTGGATCGGCTGGGCCTTCGTCATCTGCCAGGTGCTCTTCTTCGGCGGTTGCCTGGCGATGGGGATGGAGCGGCGCCGGGACGGACGCGCGTCCCTGGGTCCGGCACGCGGCCCCCTGGTTTTCGCCACGCTCGTCCTGGCGGCGATCTTCACGGCCGTGGTCTTCTCCTACCAGCGCTACGCCACCGGCGAGACCCGGGAGCTGTTCCTGGGCTTTCCCCGGCCCACCGCCTGGGTGTTCTACGCGGTGTGGCCGTTCCCGGTCTACCTGATGGTCGTGTACATGCGGATCTTCGATCGCTGGTTCTTCACCGTGGAGGACGAACGGAAGGTGGCCGAACTGGTCGCCGCCCAGCGCCGGAAGGAGCTCCAGGCCGCCGACGACCGTCCCGCCGGAGCGGCAGGCGGCTGATGGAGGAGAGCCGCAACGCGGTCGTCCTGACCTGCCTGCTCGTCTACTTCGCGCTGTGCATCGGCGTCGGCGTCTGGGCGCTGCGGCGCACGAAGTCCTCGCAGGACTTCTTCATGGCCGGCCGCGAGCTGGGGATCATCGTCACCGCGTTCGCCCTCTTCTCGAGCACGCTGTCCGGCTTCGGCTTCGTCGGCGGCCCCGGTCTGGTCTACGCCCAGGGCATGAGCTCGGTGTGGATGATCGTCTGCGGCACGGTGGCGTCCTGCTTCACGTTCTTCCTGGTCGCCAAGCGGCTGCGCATCTTCTCGGAGGTCTACCGGACGGTGTCCCTGCCGGACACCGTGGCGCTCCGCTACCAGAGCGAGACCAGCCGGTTCCTGACCGCCGTGGCGATCATCCTGGGGGTCGTGGGCTACCTCGCCGCGCAGATCATGGCGATGGCCGTGGTCCTTCAGGAGATCCTGAACAACGTGGGCGGCCTGCCCCACGTCAGCCTGGGCGGCGCGATGACCATCTCCGTCGCCGTCCTCGTCTTCTACTGCGTGACCGGCGGCATCATCGCCGGCGTCTACACGGATGTCGTGCAGGGCGCAGTGATGGCGATCGCCGGCGTGCTGGTGGTCATCGCGGCGATCCAGGCGGTCGACGGCGGCATCGCCGGCGGCGCGATGACGCTGGTGAACGACGATCCGGAGGCGATCGGCCCTTGGGGCACGCTCGGGATCATGGGGGCGCTGTCGTACTACCTGCTGTTCGTCGTCGGCGCCTGCGGACAGCCGCACATCATCACCAAGCTGATGATGAACAGGCGGATCCGCCAGTTCAAGCAGATCTTCCTGGTCAGCGCGATCGCCGGCGTCTTCGCGGCGCTGCTGTGGATCGCGATCGGCTTCGCGATGCGGGCGCTGGTCGTGGCCGGCGATCACCCCGAGCTCGGACAGCCCGACGACGCGGCCTACGCCTTTCTCCAGTCGTACGCTCACCCGGTCCTCGCCGGAGTCGTGTTCGCCGGGCTGTTCGCCGCCATCATGTCGACCGCCGACGGCTTCCTGAACATCGGCGCCGCCGCGATCGTCCACGACATTCCCAAGGCGATCAGGGGCAGGCCGCTCCGGCGCGAGCTGCTCTGGGCCCGCGTCGGCACCCTCGGTCTGGCCGTCGGCGCCGCGGTCTTCGTGGTCGCGTCGGACGAGGACCTCATCGCGCTGCTCGGCGCCTTCGGATGGGGCACGTTCGCCGCGGCCCTCGTGCCGACGGTGGCGATCGGCTTCAACTGGAAGCGGGCGACACCCCTGGCGGCCAACGTCGCGATCGTCTCCGGGCTGCTGGTCAATTTCATCATCGAGCTCAGGGACATCAGCGTGCCGCACGGCATCCACGGCGGCGCGGTCTCGCTGCTGCTGTCGACGACCCTCTTCTTCGCCATCTCCCTGCTGTCGAAACCGCGGCCGCTGCCTCCGGAGATCGACGCGATCATCGACCTCTGACCGGCAGGCCACCCGACCCGTCGCTGACCCGGTGACCGACCGCAGCCCGACTCTCGCCCGAACCTGGCGCCGACGAACGTGTCGCGATGCGTTCTGCGGTACAAGCTCCCGGAAGGGATTCGCGTGACCGCTTCGCCCGACTTCGCACGTTCCGGACCCGGTGCAGACCAGCCCTTCGCGGACGTCGATGCGGTGACAGCGGCGCTGCGCGCCGAGGACTACATCGCCGAGCGCGACCTCGCCACCGCGCTCTACCTGTCGCTGCGCATGGGCAAGCCGATCTTCCTGGAAGGCGAGCCCGGCGTCGGCAAGACCGAGGTCGCCAAGGCGCTCTCGCGCTGCCTGGGATCGGAGCTGATCCGGCTTCAGTGCCACGAAGGGCTGGACGTCTCGACCGCCGTCTACGAGTGGAACTACCGCCGGCAACTGCTCCACCTGCGCGGCCTGGAAGCGGCCGGCGGCAGCGACCCGCGCGCCGCGGTCGACGACGTCTTCTCCGCCGACTTCCTGCTGGAGCGGCCGCTGCTGCGCGCGGTTCGGCAGAGCCGCAGCGGTCAGGCCCCGCCGGTACTGCTGATCGACGAGCTCGACCGCGCCGACGAGGAGTTCGAGGCCTTCCTGCTGGAGATCCTCGCGGACTTCCAGATCACCATCCCGGAGATCGGCACGGTGACAGCGGAGCGGCCGCCGGTCGCCGTCGTCACCTCGAACCGCACCCGCGAGGTCCATGACGCCCTCAAGCGCCGCTGCCTCTACCACTGGATCGACTTCCCGGACTACGAGAAGGAAGTGCAGATCGTGCTCCGCCGCGTCCCCGAAGCGCCGAAGCACTTCGCCGCCGAGATCGTCCGCCTGGTCCAGGCGCTGCGCGACGAGGATCTGTTCAAGCAGCCGGGCGTCGCCGAGACCCTGGACTGGACGAACGCACTGATCGCCCTCGACCGGGAGACCCTCTCCGACGACATCCTGCGCGACACCCTGGGCGTCCTGCTCAAGTACCAGGACGACCTCGACCGGATCGACGACGAGGCGGTGCACCGACTGGTGCGGAAGAGCCGTTCCTGAAGAAGTGCCGGCATCTGACTGTGTAGACTAGGCTAGCTAACTTCTTGGGGGAAACCAGAATGCTCGTCAACATGCACGCCGCCAAGTCGCAATTGTCGAAGCTCATCGTCGCAGCCGAAGCCGGCGACGATGTGATCATCGCACGCAGGGGAAAGCCCGCGGTCCGGCTGGTGCCGGTGACCTCGGGGAAGTTCCGGTTCGGCAGCCTGGCCCATCTGGTCAAGTCCGTGCCGGACTTCGACGAGCCGATGGACGAGGCCGAACTGGCGCTCTGGGAAGGAACTTCCTGAGCTCCGTCCTGCTGGACACGCACGCGTGGATCTGGAGCCTCATGGCGCCGGATCGCCTTGCGGATGGCGCAAGGGCTGCCATGTCCGCCGCTGGCGTGGTCTACGTCAGCCCGGTCAGTGTCTACGAGGTGACGAGAAAGGTGCGACTGGGCAAATGGCCGGACATGGAATCGCACGTCGACACCCTGGTGGCCGAGACCGAGACGCTGACCGCTCCCTTCACTCGCGCCATCGCGGCTCGGGCCGGCATGCTTGGCTGGGTGCATCGCGACCCGTTCGACCGTCTCATCGCCGCTTCCTCGATCGAACTCGGTTGCGCGCTGATCTCCAGGGACGCTGCGTTCGACGCACTCCGGCGGACGCCAGGCTGGCCTGGACGGATCTGGCTCGACCGGGAGCCTGCGCCGTAGCACGCAGCGCAGCCGCTTCATCGACGCCACGTCGGCGTGACGGGCTCGTTTCGAATCAGCGGCGCCGGGCCACGAGCCTCGCGGCGGACGGCGGCTGGAACGCCGTTCATGCGGCTATCCTCGTGCCGGTGACTGACGCCGCTTCGGCTGCGGCTGCAAGCCGCGGCCATCTGCTTCGCAACATCGTCCTGTTCGGCCGGCTGCTGAGGGTTGGCAGCCTTGACGTGACTCCGACCCAGTTGCGGGACTGGGCGGCGGCGCTCGCACTGGTCGACCTCGCCAGCAAGCGCGACGTGAAGGCGGCCGCCCGGGCGGTTCTGGTCAGCCGCCGACGCGATCTCCCCTGGTTCCACCGGGCGTTCGAGCTCTTCTGGCAGGCCCGCGACCCGCGCGAGCTCGAGCAGCTCGAGCTGGGCCTGATGATCCAGCGCCGGACGGAACGCACGAAACGCGCCGCTGTCCGCAAGCTGGCGCTCAACGAAAACGACGGCCGCGGCGACCGTGCGGACGAACGGGAGCGCACTGCGCGCACCCAGCTCTACAGCGCTCGTGAAGCACTGCGGCAGAAGGACTTCGCCGAGCTCGAAGGCGACGAGCTCGACGAGATCAGGCGGCTGATGACAGCGATGCGCTGGCGGCTCGAGACACGGCGGACCCGGCGGCTGCGGCCGGACCGGCGCGGCCACCACCTCGACCTGCGCCGGACCCTGCGGCGCAGCCTGACCCAGGGCGGCGAGATGGTCGATCTGGTCCGCCGCGGCCGAACGCAACGCCGCCGGCCGCTGGTTCTGCTCTGCGACATCTCCGGCTCCATGGAGCCCTACGCGCGGCTGCTGCTCCACTTCATCTACGCCGTCTCCCACCCCCGCACGGCCGATCCGGGCGTCTCGCGCGTGGAGTCCTTCGCCTTCGGTACGCGCCTGACCCGCCTGACCCGGCAACTGGCCGAACGGGACATCGACCGGGCACTCCACGCCGCCGCCCATCGCATCGAGGACTGGGGCGGCGGCACCCGCACCGGCGAGGCGCTGCGGGAGTTCAACTTCACCTGGAGCCGGCGGCTGCTCGGCCAGGGCGCCGCCGTCCTCATCATCAGCGACGGCTGGGACCGCGGCGACATCGACCTCCTCGGTCACGAGATGGAACGCCTCCACCGAAGCTGCCACCGCCTGATCTGGCTGAACCCGCTGCTCGGCTCGCCGGACTACCAGCCGCTGACCCGGGGCATCGTGGCGGCCCTGCCCCATACCGACGACTTCCTGCCGGTCCACAACCTCGCCAGCCTGGAGCAGCTCGGGGACCTGCTGGCCTCGATGTAGCAGGCCCGCACCGACGGAGCAGGCCGCGCCGCAACCGACTCAGGACCTGCGCGAGCACATGGACCGCGTTCGCAGACCGTTGTTCGAGCGGCTCAGCGGCTGAGGTTCTGCTCCAGGAAGCGGTCGACCATCCGCTCGATGAACTCGGCGTCGTCGATCTCGAGCGCGACGGTGGAGCTCGGCTCGGCGCCGGGCTCGAACCGGGTCATGCTGCGCTCATCGACCGTCACGCGGCCGCGTTCGACGCCGAACAGCTCGGGCCACAGGAGGAAACCGACGGCAACGGCGTCGAACAGGCGCGGCGTCGTCCGGTTCTCCTCGTCGTCCCGCCACAGGGAGTAGAGCCCGGTGACCGCGTCGGTCAGCGGCGTTCCGCGCATGTGCAGGTGGAGGCGGCGGTCGGCATCGAGGCGGACGTGGTCGGTCACGTCGAGCGGAACGTAGACGACGTTCGTGCCGCCGGCCTGCATGGCCGCGTCGAACAGACGGGACGAGGCGGCGTCGGCGAACGCGTTCCACTCCGGCTGCGCGGCGGCGCCGTCGTAGCCGGACCGGATCGAGCCGTACATCGAGACGACGCGCTTCGCCTTGCCGAGGATGCCCGGATCGAGCTTCAGCGCGTCGCCGATGTTCGTGACCGGACCGACGGTCAGCAGGGTGATCTCGCCGGGAGCGGCGTTCAGCGTCTCGACGATGGCCTCGGCCGCGGGCTGCGCCTGCGGCTTCAGCCGGTCGAAGCCGCGTGCCCAGTGGAACTGCCGGTGATACGGCGCCTCGGCGAACTGTTCGTGAGACCTGCCGTCGCGCATCGTGATCAGCGCCGTTTCCCGGCCGATGTGGACCGGAATGTGATCGAGCCCCGTCTCCCACAGCATGCGCAGGGCCAGCGGCGCCCGGTCCGACGTGCGGGCGTGGCCGACGGTGATGCCGACCAGTTCGATCTCCGGGCTCAGCAGCAGCAGGGCCAGCGCGTAGGCGTCGTCGATGTCCGACCCGATGTCGCAGTCGAACAGGACCTTCTCGCGTTCTCCGGCGTCGCCGGCGGCAGCGCCGGGAACGGGCTGACCCGTCGCCGCGACGGACACCACCAGCAGCAGCGCCCCGAACAGTCCGCGGCGCCGGGCCGGGAATCGTCCGCGGCCGCGGCTGCCGGAAGGGACGAAGCGTGTTCGCCGCCGCCAGGCACTCCGGCGGCGGGCCTGCAGCCCTCCTGTTCCATGAACCATCCCGCCGCTCCTTCCGCTGCAACGTTCGCCTGTAGAGGGCCGCCCGGCGGGCCGCCGCCGAGCGCGTAGTATTCCCCGACTCATGTCCGATTCGCGATTCCGGCGCCTGGTGCGCGACCCTCTGTTCGTGTTCCTGGCCATCGGGATTGCGGTGTTCGCGCTCGACCGCATGGCCGGCGGGGCCTTCGACGCCGAAGGGCGGACGGTCGTCGTCGCCCGGGCGCAGGTGGTCCGCCTGGCCGAGCTCTGGAGCGCGCAGATCGGCCGCCTGCCGACCGCGGCCGAGCTGGACTCCCTGGTCGAGGACCACGTCCGGGAGGAGATCCTGGTCCGGGAAGCGGCGCGGATGGGCCTGGACCAGGACGACACGATCGTCCGGCGGCGGCTGGCCCAGAAGATGTCCTTCCTGATGGAGGACACGGTGGTCACCGACCCGCTCTCGGACGCCGACATCGAAGCGCACTTTCGCGAACACGCGGAGCGCTACGGCGAACCGCGGCGCTACACGCTCCGTCACGTCTACGTCAGCCCGGACCGCCGCGGCAGCGACGAGGCGGCGATGAGCGCCGCTTCGGACATCCTGACGCAACTGCGCGCCGAGGGCGACGACGCCGCGCCCGGGAACACGCTGTGGCGACGGCTGGGCGATCCCTTCATGCTGCGCCGGGAGTACGGACGCCGCACTGCCGAGGACCTCTCCGAGCTGTTCGGCGGCGCCTTCGTCGACGCACTCGACACACTGCCTCTCGGCAGGTGGGCGGGGCCGGTCGAGTCCGCCTACGGCGTCCACATCGTCCGCCTCTCCCTCCGCACGGAAGCACAGCCGGCAGTGTTCGAGGAGGTCCGTCCACGGGTTCTGGACGACGCCCGGCGCGCCGCCCGCGATGCCGCGAACCGGGCCGCGTACCAGCGTCTCCGGGAGCGCTACCAGGTGGAGGTCGAGGCTGTCGACTTCGTCGCCGGGTCGGAGGACGGCGCGGCCGGCGCGGGAGACGGACCCTGAAGCGCAGACACCGGCGCGGCTGGCGTGATCTCCCGCCGCAACATGCCGGGAGAGCGCCTGGCCGCGCTCGTTGCACGATGCACCGTCGCCGCCGACTGCCAGGGGCGATCCTGGCCGCGTTGCTGGGAGCGGCTGTCCCCGCCAGCGGTCACGAGGTCCGCCCCGGCTACCTGGAGCTGAACGAGGAAGAGCCCGGGACCTTCGAGGTGGTCTGGAAGCAGCCGCGCCGCGGTGCGCTGCTGCTCCTGCTCGATCCGACGCTGCCGGAGCACTGCACCGAGATCGCCCGGCAGGCGCCCGAGAACCTGGCCGGCGCCCTGGTCGAACGCTGGACCGTGAGGTGCGAACCGGCGGACGGCGACCCGGGCCGCATCTTCCACGGCGAGACGTTCGGGATCGCCGGACTCGAGCGCACCCTGACCGACGTTCTGCTGCGGATCAGCTTCGCGAACGGCGACAGCCTGACCCAGCTTCTGCGGCCGGAGGCGCCCACGGCCACGGTCGACCGGGAGGCGGCAGGCAACGCCCTGCCCTACTTCCGCCTAGGCGTCGAGCATCTGGTGTTCGGCTTCGACCACATCCTGTTCGTCATCGGCCTGCTCTTCTACGTTCGAAGTCCGTGGCGTCTGGTCGGAGTCATCACCTCGTTCACTGTCGCCCACAGCATCACGCTCGCCCTGTCGTCGCTGAACGTGGTCCGGCTGTCCTCGGCGCCGGTCGAGGCGGTGATCGCCCTGTCCATCCTGTTTCTGGCGGTGGAACTGCTGCGTCCCGAGGACCGGCGCTCGCCGATCACGACCCGGAGCCCTTGGTTGATCGCCTTCGCCTTCGGCCTCCTCCACGGCTTCGGCTTCGCCGGCGCCCTCGCCGAGATCGGCCTGCCCCAGCGCGCGATCGCCCTGGCCCTGCTTCTGTTCAACGTCGGCGTCGAGGTCGGCCAGCTTCTGGTCGTTGCCGTCGTGCTGGCCGCGGCCGCCGCCGTCAGGCGGCTGGGGTTCGTCGTGCCGGATCTCGTCCTGCGCACGCCGGTCTACGCGACCGGGATCATCGCGGCGTTCTGGTTCGTGGAGCGAGTGGCGCGGATCGTGGCGTAGTTGCCGGGCGGACTCGCGGCCGCAGCAGGAAGGGCGATGAGAACTGCGGGCTAAGATTACCGGTCCGTCCACGGCGGGATGCCCCGGGAGAGGAGCCGGCACATTGGCGAAGACAGGCGACGGCGCAGGCAAGGCGGACAACGACCGACCGAAGGGTCTCCTCAACCGGGCCCTGACCGCCATCGAGATGGTGGGCAACAGACTGCCGGACCCGGCGGTCCTGTTCCTGCTGCTGCTGTTCGTGACCTGGATCGCTTCGGCGCTGCTGGCGCCGGTCCAGTTCGCGGATGTCCACCCGACCACCGGCGAGCCGGTCCGGATCCAGAACCAGCTCACCGGCGAGGCGCTCGCGGCCTTCATGGCCCAGCTCGTGCCGACGTTCACCGGCTTCGCCCCGCTCGGAGTGGTGCTCGTCGCACTGCTCGGAGTCGGCGTGGCGGAAAGGACCGGTTTCATCAACAC
Source organism: Thermoanaerobaculia bacterium (assembly GCA_965116145.1). Classification (GTDB taxonomy): domain Bacteria; phylum Acidobacteriota; class Thermoanaerobaculia; order Multivoradales; family Multivoraceae; genus Multivorans. Next base: position 3,059,103 of record OZ220482.1, on the reverse strand, counting down.
CGGTCTGCGGCTGATTCTCGGCTTCACACCGAAGAGCCTGCTGACGCCGATGCTGATCCTGGCCGCGATCGTCAGCCACACCGCGGCGGACGCCGGCTATGTCCTCGTCATCCCGCTGGGCGGAGTCATCTTCTACGCCGCAGGCCGACATCCCCTGGCCGGCATCTCGGCGGCGTTCGCCGGCGTCTCCGGCGGCTTCTCCGCCAATTTCATCCCCTCCGGCATCGATCCCCTGCTTCAGGGGCTCACCCAGTCGGCAGCGCAGATTCTCGACCCCGGGATTCTGGTCAACCCGCTCTGCAACCTCCTGTTCACTGCGCTGTCGTCGGTCCTGGTCATTGCCGTCGGCTGGTTCCTGACCGACCGCGTGGTCGAACCGAGGCTTCGCGGCACCGAGATCGACGGCGACCCGGAAGAGATGCCGAAGATGGAGGAAGCGAGCGAGAAGGACCGCCGGGGTTTCTTCGCCGGCATGGCGTCCGCGGCCGTCGGCCTCGTCGTCCTGGCGGTCTGGGCCTGGCCGGAAACCTCGCCGCTGCGCAGCGAGGGCGGCGAGCTGACCGCCTTCTCGGCGCCGCTGATGCGGATGCTGGTGCCCCTGATCTTCGTCTTCTTCCTGATCCCGGGCGTTGTCCACGGCTACGTCGCCGGCACGGTGAAGAACCACCGGGACATCGTCGACGGGATGAGCGACGCGATGCGCACGATGGCCTACTACCTGGTCATGGCGTTCTTCGCCGCCCAGTTCATCGCCGCCTTCAGCAACTCGAACGTCGGCCTGCTCATCGCGCTCAAGGGCGCGAATTTCCTGCGCGACCTCGGGCTGCCGGCTCAGGCGACGGTGGTCGGCATCGTCCTGCTGTCGGCGGTGGTCAACGTGTTCATCGGTTCCGCCTCCGCCAAGTGGGGGCTGCTCTCGGTCATCTTCGTGCCGATGCTGATGAGCCTGGGCATCTCGCCCGAGCTGACGCAGGCCGCGTACCGGGTCGGCGACAGCGTGACGAACATCGTGACGCCGCTCATGCCCTACTTCCCGCTGGTCGTCGTGTTCTGCCAGCGCTACACGAAGAAGGCGGGCATCGGCACCGTGCTGTCGCTGATGATTCCGTACTCCGTGACCCTGCTCATCACCTGGACGCTGTTCCTCGTCGGCTACTGGCTGCTCGGCATTCCGCTCGGCCTCCAGGCGGGCTACACCTATCCCCTGAGCTGAGCCGAACCTGCCGCCCACAGCAGGGAACCGGACGCGAACCGGTAGAATCCGGCCGTGCTGGACATCCTTGCCGATGTGGACCGCTGGCGGGCGGACGGCCGGAAAGTTGCCGTAGCGACGGTGATCCGCACCGTCGGCTCCTCGCCGCGGCCGCTCGGCTCGCGGATGGCGGTGTCCGATGCCGGCGGCATCGCCGGATCGGTCAGCGGCGGCTGCATCGAAGGCGCGGTGGTCGAGGAGGCGCAGTCGGTGCTCCGGAACGGCCGGCCGAAACGGCTGCGCTACGGCATCTCGGACGAGCAGGCCTGGTCCGTCGGCCTCACCTGCGGCGGCGAGGTCGAGGTGCTGGTCGAACGCATCGACGGCTGAGACCGGAGGCTTGGCAGTCCGTGGCAGAAGTAGCGCTGCATTCGTTTCAGCATGCATCCCGCCCGGCTGCGTTGCTCTTCGGTCACATATACCCAATATGCTCACCTATAGCGCCTTGCCGGACGGGCGCCTGACCGCTCTCGGTGCGACACGCACTTCTGCCACGGACCGCTCGGCGCCCGTGGCAATCTGGTCCTGATGGGTTTCGAGTCCCTTCGCCGGTCCCTTCTTGCGGGCGAACAGGTCATCGCGTTCACCCGCGCCGACGACGCCGGGCTCGGATCGCGCCTGCTGGTGTGGCCGGACGGCCGAAAGGAAGGCACGCTGGATGACGCCCGGCTCGACCGCAGCGCCCTGGCCTTGGCCCTCGCCGCCGCCGACACAGGAGCCCGGTCGGACCCTGCGCCGGGCGCGCGCAGCGAGCGCCCCGCCCTGCCGGCCACCGGTCTGCGCGAGATGGAAGGCGTCGAGGTGTTCGTCGAGAGCTTCGAGCCGCTGCCCCGGCTGTTGATCGTCGGCGCGGTCCATGTCGCGATCCACCTGGTCCACTTCGCACGCCGCCTCGGTTTCCACACCGTCGTGGTCGACGCCCGCTCGGCCTTCGCCACCGTCGAGCGCTTTCCCCATGCCGACGAGCTGGTCGTCGAATGGCCGGCGCACTACCTGGCCCGCGCGCCGCTCCACGCAAACACGTACTGCGTGTTCCTCACCCACGACGAGAAGCTGGACAACCCGGCGCTGCAGGTCGCACTCGAGGCCGGCGTCCGCTACATCGGCGCCCTGGGCTCCTCGCGAACGCACGCGAAACGGATCGCGGCCCTGCGCGAGGCCGGCGTGCCGAGGGAACGGATCGACCGGATCTGCGCACCGATCGGTCTCGATCTGGGCGGCCGCCGGCCGGAGGAGATCGCCATGGCGATCGCCGCCGAACTGGTCGCGGTGCGGAACAACCGCCGCCACAGCAACCGGACTGCCGGAACCCGATGAAGGCCGGGGTCGCCGGCGTCGTCCTCGCCGCCGGGCTCTCGACCCGGTTCGAGGCCGGCGCGGACAGCGCGCGCCCCAAGCAGCTCCTCCGCATCGGCGGCGAGAGCCTGGTCCGACGCGTCTGCCGGGCGGCGCTGGCGTCCGCACTCGTCGAGGTGATCCTCGTCACCGGCCACGCCTCCCGGCAAGTGCGGTCGGAGATTGCGGATCTCGACCTGCGCACGGTCCGGAACCCTGCCTACGCCGACGGTCAGAGCGGATCGGTGCGCTGCGGGCTGGCCGCCGTACCGCAGGACGCCGAGGGCGCCATGTTCCTGCCGGTCGACCAGCCCGGACTCGACGCGGCCGTGATCGACCGGTTGCTTGCCGCGTTCGACACAACCGGCTCGATCGTCGTGCCGACCTTCCGGGGACGCCGCGGCGCGCCGGTCACGTTCGGGCGCGACTGGTTCGCCCGCCTGGACGGTCTTCAGGGCGACGAAGGCGCGCGCCCGCTGCTGCGCGAGCTGGCGGCACACGTCCACGAGGTGGAACTTCGCTCCGGCCGGCCGCTCGTCGACATCGACACCGAGGCGGCGGCCCGGTCCTGGATCGAGGGACCCGGATCGGCGTGACCCGGCTCGACCTTCCTCTCCGGCTGCTGCCGCGCGTCCGGAACTACGACTGGGGCACTGCCGACTTCATCCCCCGCCTCTGCGGCCGCGCGCCGACCGGCGGTCCCGAAGCCGAACTGTGGTTCGGCAGCCACCCGGACGCACCGGCCGATGTCGTGCTCGGCCCGGACGAAACCGAAGCGATGCCGCTCGACCGCCTGATCGCGGAACGGCCGGTCGAGGTCCTGGGCCGGGACGCCGCCCTGCCCTTTCTGACGAAGATCCTGTCGGCCGGCCGGCCGCTGTCGATTCAGGCCCACCCCAGCCGCGACCAGGCCGCCCGGGGCTTCGCGGCCGAGACCGGCGGCGCCTGCAGCTACCGGGACCCGAACCACAAGCCGGAGCTGCTGTACGCCCTGACCCCGTTCTCCGCCCTCTCCGGCTTCCGACAGCCGGCAGAAGCGGCCGGACTGCTCGACGCGCTCGCCCTGCCCGAACTGGCCCCGCATGTCCAGCGCCTGCAGACGGCTGGCGCGGCCGCGTATCGGCCGCTGCTCGCCATGCTGAGCGGGCACGCCGGGACCGGGCTTGCCGACAGGGTGATCCGTGCGGCGGCACGCGCGGCGGAGAACGACGCCAGCCTGAAAGAACGGGACGCGCTGCGCCGAATCCCGCGAATCGCCGCGCTCCATCCCGGAGACCCGCTGGCGATCGCGCCCCTGTTCCTGCGGCTGATCCAGCTCGAGCCGGGCCAGGCGCTCTTTGTCGGACCGGGGGTGCTTCACAGCTATCTGGAGGGATCGGGGGTCGAAGTGATGGCGAGCTCCGACAACGTCCTGCGCCTCGGCCTGACCTCCAAGCCGGTCGACGCCGACGCCCTTCTCGACATCCTCGTCTACGAGACCGCGCGACCCGCCCACCTGGCGCCGACGGTCAAGGAAGGGCCATGGGGCCGACGGACCGCTTTCACGCCGCCAGTGGCCGACTTCCGACTCGACGTGCTGGATCTGTCCGGCCGCACGTCGGCGCCGTTGCCAGCCGACCGCTGCCTGCGGATCGCTCTCGCTCTCGACGGCGAAGTCGAGATCCGCAACCGCGTCGGCGGCCGCCGGCTGCGCCCGGGTCAGGCCGCCCTGCTGACCGCTGCCGCCGGTAGCACCAGCGCGGCCGGCCCGGGAACGGTCGCCCTGACGATGCCGAACCGCGGGATCGCGGACTGCGCCGCCTCGAGCCGCCGGCACTCCCTTCGCTGATTCCGTGTCCGGTCGCAGCCCCCTCTTCCCCAAGTGACCACGATGTTGGCCCGCAGGACTCGCCGAGCTCGGTTCCAGGACGCAAGCACTCCTTGAGATCAGGCGGCTGCTCCACAGGGGGTTCAGCGAATCTGTAGTACCGGTGCAGCCTTTCCCGTCCGCCGGTCGGACGCCCGCCGGCGCCTCATCTGAAACGCCACGCCGACCACGATCAGCAGCGCCACCCCCGCATGTGCGGGCAGCCCGTCGAGACCGCTCGCCGCCATGATCAGCAAGGCGCCGATGAACGACGAGACGACGATCAGCGCCGTCTCGAAGACGACACGCAGCACCCAGGCGCCGAACACGGCAGCCGCCGCGATCACGATCCACCACAGGACATCCCACTGGATGCCGAAGAAGCTGATCGCCCAAAGTGCCGCGCCGGCGCCCAGCAGGGCGCCGGCCAGCGCCACCGCCACCTGGCGCACGATGAAGGCCAGCAGCGCGGCGAGGACGCCGACGCCGATCGCCAGCAACAACCGCAGCTCTCCCGACAGGATCAGCACCTCGGACGGAACGCCGTAGACGACGAAGAAACCGACCAGACCGATCAGCGCCGTATAGAGCCGGCGTCCCAGCAGGAGCAGGATCAGGCCGGCCACTACCCACAACCAGGGCGGGCCCAGGGCGCCCTCGTCGCCGAAGGGGCCCAGACTGACCCCGTCGTTCCAGAGGCCGACGTTCACCGACCGTCTGCTCCCTCCAGTTCCGACACGATCCAGGCGATCGCCGCGTCGCGCGGCTCGTCCCTGCCGGCCAGAAGCCCTTCCCGGGTGAGCGGCACGGGAGAATCGGGTTCGACCGGCCGTCCCTCGACCCGCTCGCCGCCGGGCCGCTCGAGGTCGGCGATCGCATGCATCAGCAGATCGCCGTTCGGCATGCTCTCGATCACCGCCGGCAGCGCCGCCGCGGCCGTCGGCTCGCCGAACAGGCGCGCCCGGCCATGGTCCTGGAGACCGGCGGCGAAGAGCTCGCTGGTGCTGGCGCTGCCGCCGTCGATCAGCACGGCCAGCGGACCTGCGAATCCCCGGATTCTGCGGCCCGCCCCGGAGACCTGCCGCGGGAAGACGACCAGGTTCAGCTCGGTGTTCCGGTTCTTCATCGTGCCCAGCGAGAGCCGTTCCTCGAGGATGTAGCCGGCCACGCCGACGGCCGTCCCGGCGACACCGCCGGGATTGCCCCGCAGATCGATCAGCACCGCGTCGACGCCAGGGGCGCCCTCGGCCGGCTCGCCGTACAACGCGGCCTCGAAGTCCTCGATCACGGGAAGCAGCCAGACGTTGAAGCGCACCACCAGCACGCGGCCGGCGCCGGTCTCGAGCGCGTCGGACTCGAACAGGTAGCGCATCGGCGGCAGGTTGCCGAAACCGATCTCGACCGAGTCGGGAGGATGGCGCCGCTCGATGTCCAACACCGATCGAGCGCCCTCCGCATCGGTGAACTCCACCGCGACCGGCTCGCCGGCCGCGCCATGGAGCAGGCCGTCGACGACCCGCGACCGGACTCGTGCGGCGCCCCGCGGATCCATGGCAGCCAGATCCAGGCAGCCCGGCAGCGCCGCCAGGCTCTGGTCCTCCACCCGCACCACCTCGATGCCGGCGCGGAGCCCCTGCCGATCCGCAGACGAACCGGACTCGACCCGGACGACGAGCGGTGTCGACCCGATGAAGCGCACGTCGAACCCCGGCCCCGCGTCCGCCACTGCGGAACCGGCATCCCCCGCCGCCGCCTGGAACAGGGCTGCCGTGCACTCGCCCCTCCCGTCCGGGTCGTTGGTCGATGCGGCGGCTCCGATCGACGCAGGTCCGGGCAGCACGCTGAAGTGGGACGCGCCCAGCCGGGAGAGCATGTCCCGCAGGACGAGCCGCAGTTCGGCGTGATCCGCCGCAACGCGGGCGCGGGGGCGCAGCTCATCGCCGACCGCCTGCCAGTCGACGCCGCCCATCGACTCGTCCCAGTAGGTGTCGGCGATCTTCCCCCAGGCGAAATCGAACGTCTCGACGTTGAGCGCGGCCGCCGAGTCACTGTGCCGTTCCGTCGGCTGCGCGGCCGCAGCCGCCGCGGCCGCGAGACCGAGCAAGACAAGAGCCGCTGCCCGCCGTCGTCGATCCGCCCCGCACATGACCGGGAATGCTACAGGGTCTCTGCCGGCGGAGCCGGCGCGACGGCAGCGAGCAAGCGGGTTCATACCGTGGACACGCGCTCCTGCCACGGACTGCTAGCGTCGCCCGCCGTGCGCATCCTCTATGTGCTGCGGCACGCCAAGTCGGACTGGACCGCCGCCTACGGTGGAGCCGACCACGAGCGGCCCCTGAACGCCAGGGGCCTCGAAGCCGCCCCGACGATGGGACGCAAGCTCGCACGACGGGGCGTTCTGCCCGACCGCATCCTGTGCTCCTCCGCCATGCGCACGCGCCAGACGATCGAGCTCGTGGTGGCGGCCGGAAACTGGAACCGCACGACGATCGTGGAGCCGGCGCTCTATCTCGCCTCCCCCGGCGCCGTGATGGACCTCCTGCACGGTCAGTCCGACCAGGCGCACTCGATCCTGATCGTCGGCCACCAGCCAACCTGCACCGCACTCGTCCGCCGGCTGACCGGCTGTGAGCCGCGCCGCTTCATCACCGCCGCGGTGGCCTGCGTCCACCTCGACATCTCGTCGTGGAGCGAGATCGAGCCATCCTGCGGCCGGCTGGCCTGGTTCGACACGCCGCTCAAGACCGGGTAGCGGCAGGCCCGCCTCACCAAGGGCCTCGAAGCACTGGTCCCGGACCTCGGAAGACCTGCGGATCAGCGGTTCGGGCCGCGCTCCATCGGCACCGGCTGCCACCGTTCGAGCTCCACCCGGGGGAGCACGGTCGGGTTCACGCAGCTCATCGGCCAGCGGCCGCGCAGCGCCAGCGCCACTTCCCGGCCGACGCGGCGGCGGGTGACCGGGCGCATGCGGCTGGTGGCCGAGGCGACGTGCGGGGTCAGGATCACGTTGTCCATGGCCAGCAGGGGGTTGTCCGCCGCCGGCGGCTCCCGCTCCAGCACGTCGAGCGCCGCGGCGGCGATCCGGCCCGACTGCAGGGCCTCGATCAGGGCGGCTTCGTCGACCGTGGGGCCGCGGCCGGCGTTTACCAGCACCGCCGTCTCCTTCATCGCCGCGAACTGGGGGCCGGAGAGCATGTGCCGCGTCTCCTCGTTCAGCGGCGGGTGCATGGACAGGTAGTCGGACCGCTCCAGCAGCTCGTCGAGACTCACCGGCTCGACGCCCTCGCCGGTCATCTTCAGCTCGCTGATCCAGGGATCGTGCGCGATCACGTGCATGCCGAACGGCTTGGCGCGCCGGGCAACGGCCCGGGCGACGTTGCCGAACGAGATCAGCCCCAGGGTCTGGCCCCACAGCCGCGGCGCCTGATCCAGCAGCGGCCGCCCCTGGAACCAGTCGCCGCGGCGGACGATCAGGTCCATCTCGCGCAGCCGCCTCGCCCCGGCGAGGATCAGCGCCATCGTGTGGTCGGCCACCTCCTCGATGAACACGTCCGGCACGTTGGTCACCACGATCCCGGCCTCGGTCGCCGCGTCGACGTCGACCATGTCGACGCCGACGCTGCCGACGCCGATCACGATGCACTTCTCGAGTCCGGCGATCACCGAGCGGGAGATGCGAAAGCCCCAGGAGGTGACGACGGCCGCCGCATCCGCCGCCTCGGCGAGAAACTCCTCCTCGGTCGCAGCAGCCACTTCGACCAGCTCCGCGACCGGCCGGAGCGCCTCCAGCTCGAAGGCGTACCGCGAGTCGACCGAAGACGCCCTGGCGATGCCGGGAAGCTGAACGACGACCTTGTGCTTCCCGGACCGACTCGACGGGCTCATTCCGCCGCCTCCCGTGCGGCGAGCTCGGAGACGGCCCAGTCGCGCAGGCCGTTGTAGTCCGCCTTGCCGTTCGCCGCCCGGCCCACCGTGTCCCGCACCAGGATGCACCTGGGCGCCTTGTAGGACGCCAGCTCCCGCTTGACCCAGCCGATGACCGCAGGCTCGCTGAAGCCCTCCGCATCGTCGAGCTCGACGACCGCGGTCACCGCCTGGCCGAAGCGCTCGTCCGGCACGCCGACGCAGACCGCGTCGCGCACCGAGGGGTGGGTCTTCAGCACCTCCTCGACTTCCTCGGGGAAGATCTTCTCGCCGCCGCTGTTGATGCACACCGAGCCGCGGCCATGGAGCCTGAGCGAGCCGTCCGCCTCGATCGTGGCGTAGTCGCCAGCCATCGAGTAGCGGACGCCGTCGACCTCGACGAAGGTCGCGGCCGTCTTCTCGGCGTCCTTGTAGTAGCCGAGCGGGAGGTGGCCGCTCACCGCGATCCGGCCGAGAACGCCCGACCCGGGTTCGACCTTGCGGCCGTCGTCGTCGAGCACGCAGGCGCTGTCGCCAAGGACGAAGGACGCCGTCTCGCCGGCCTCGCCGGCAGCCGCGTCGGCACGCCCCATGCCGATCGACTCGGACGATCCCAGGCTGTCCGTCAGGATCGTCTCCGACGGGCAGAAGCGGAGGAAGGCGCGCTTGACCTCGGCGCTCCACATCGCGCCGGAAGAGACGACGGCTTCGAGGCTGGACAGGTCGAAGCGATCGGGTTCGGCCTCCAGTGCACGCACCATGGGTCGGGCGAACGCGTCGCCGACGATCGCCATCCCGTTGATCTTCTCCCGGGTGACCGCCTCGAGCGTGGCCACCGCATCGAATCGGCGGTTGGCCAGGGTGACCACGGCGCCGCCGTTCAGCATGCCGCCGAGCGCCGTCAGGAATCCGGTGCCGTGCATCAGCGGACAGGCGGGCAGCGAGATCCGCCGCATCAGGAGGTCGTCGAACTGCGGCGCGAGGCCCTCGACTCCTCCCGAGAGGTCGAACGGCTCGAGCCGGCTGTCGTTGCTCAGCAACCAGAGGTCGTCGAGCCGCCACATCACTCCCTTCGGCATGCCGGTCGTGCCGCCGGTGTACAACAGCCACAGGTCGTCGCCGCTGCGCGGCCAGGGCGCCTCGAAGGCCAGCGCGTCGGACGGCGCCGCCGCGGCCGCCTGTTCGTAGGGAACCGCCCATTCGGGACAGGGTCCCGAGCCGTCGTCGACCCACAGCCAGGTGTGGACCGCCGGCATCTTCGTCCGCAGTTCGGCGATGCGCGCGGCAAAGCAACCGTGGAAGACGACGGCGACGACATCGGCGTTGTCCCACAGATAGAGGAGCTCGCCCTCCACGTAGCGGTAGTTGGTGTTCACCGGCACCAGCGACGCCTTGAAGCAGGCAAGCACCGACTCCAGGTACTCCGGGACGTTGTAGAGATACTGCGCCACCTTGTCCTGCCGCTTCGCGCCGCGCCGGATCAACGTCGCCGCAACGCCGTTCGCGCGGCGGTGCATGTCGGCCTGCGAGATGCGGCGGGAGGGACCGCCGCCGAGCGGGTCGACGAAGGCCTGCGCCGGAGCCTCCGGTCGATGCTCTGCGATCGCTTCGAGGATGTCTGCGTGATGCCAGTCGCTCATGGGCGCAGGAATGTAGCAGCCGCGATCTTCGTCCAGTCCGCCGCGCCGCAAGGCCCGTCAACCGCGCTTGAACCCCCAGGCCGCCGATCCAGCGCCGGACGGTACCCGACGATCCTGCCGATGATCCTGCTAACGTTGTCCCGCTTCGACCCCGGTTCGCCCTGGTTGAAGAGTCAATCCGCACCAACCAGCCCCTGACGGAGGGTTTTCGTGACCATCTCCAGAGAACAGGGGCTCGGACCCAGGGACCGTCCCGCCTCGCAGCGGGACGCGCCGGGACGTCTGCTCGCCCCGCTCCTGGCGCTGTCGTCGCTGGCCGCCTGCCTGACGCTGGCGGCGGCGCCGGCCGCGGCACAGAAGAACAACGTCATCCTTTTCGTCGGCGACGGCATGGGAGTCTCGACCGTGACGGCTACCCGGATCGCGACGGTTGGCCTGGAGGGAGCGCTGACCCTCGACCGGCTGCCCTACACCGCGATCTCACGAACCGGATCGGCGGACTCGATCGTCCCCGACAGCGCCGCCACGGCCTCGGCGATGATGACCGGGGTTGCGACGAACAACGGCGTGATCGGCTTCGGCGCGACGACCGAGCCCTTCGACTTCCGCGGCGACGGCGATACCGCGCGCCTGACCAACATCGGCGAGCTGGCCCTGTCGATGGGATACGCGGTCGGCATCGTCACGAACACCCGCGTGACCCACGCCACACCGGCCGCCGTCTACGCGCACGTCAACGACCGCGGCCGCGAGAACGACATCGCGGCACAGCTCACACCGGGCGGGCGCGGCTACAACAGGAAACTGGGATCGGGGCTGCACGTCATCTTCGGGGGCGGCCGCCGGCACTTCCTGCCCGAGTCCGCAACGGACGAGGAGGGTCGAGCGGGACGGCGAATCGACGGTCGGGATCTGCGAGCCGAACTGCGACAGCGCGGCTACCGCTACGTCTGGAACAGGGAGGGGTTCGATGCGCTCGGCCCGTCAGGCCGCGTGGTCGGCCTGTTCGAGTCGAGTCACATGGAATACGAAGTGGACCGTGCCGGCGACGACGGCGGCGAGCCCAGCCTCGAAGCGATGACCCGGAAGGCCATCGAGATCCTGTCGGCAACCGGCAAGCCGTACTTTCTCCTCGTGGAGTCGGGCCGAATCGACCACGCCCACCACGACACGAACGCGTACCGGGCCCTCACCGACACGCGGATGTTCGACCGCGCCGTCAAGGCGGCCCGCGACACGGTCGATCTCCGCAGGACGCTGATCCTGGCGACCGCAGACCACAGCCACGTCTTCACCATCGGCGGCTACCCGCTGCGGCCGCTCGAGCACCTGCCCTATCGGCCCGGCGCCGTGCCGGCGTCGTTCCGGGGCCAGCCGCACCACGGGCTCCTGGGGACGGTCCACGTGATGACGAACCGCGGCAATGTCATCGAGCACACCGACGAGGACGGAATTCCCTACACGATCCTCGGCTACGCCAACGGGCCCGGACACCGGCCCGGCGCGCGGGTCGATCCGAACAGCGACAATACGCCCGGGTGGCGCGGCGTGACGCCGACCGGCGCCGCCCATTCGCACTACCTGCAGGAGACGACCGTACCGCTGCGCCAGGAAACACACGGCGCCGAGGATGTCGTGATCTACGCGATCGGCGCGACCGCCGAGAACGTGCGCGGCACGGTGCGCAACACGCAGATCCACGAGTGGATCAAGGCCGGGTTCGCCGGACCCGCCGACACGCCGGCGCCTCCGGATCCCGATCCGGAGCCGCCGCCGGCTGCCGGCAGCTGCACGCCGACGACCACCGCGCTCCGGTTCGCCGGAGGCTACGACGTCAGCATGTGCTGGCAGGCCCCGAACGGCGCGGAGGGCCACGCCAGGGCCGGCCGCTGGACATCCGATCAGTCCGGCGTTCTGTGGTTCTTCGAGCCCGACAACGCCGAGGTCCTGATCAAGGTCCTCGACGGTTGCGCCGCCAACGGCCATCGCTGGGTGTTCGTCGCCCCCGCCACCGACCTGGATTTCACGCTCTGGGTGACCGGCCCCGACGGGAACCGCTGGACCCACGGCAACCGACAGGGCGAGACGGCGGCCACCCGCAGCGACACGAAGGCGTTTCCCTGCGACCAGTAGCCAACGCCAGTAGCCAACGCCAGTAGCCGGTAGCCAGTAGCCGGTAGCCGGCTTCCCTCGATCTCGCCGCCGGCGGCTCTGCAGGCCGCGACCGGGTAGCCGAGCTACATGCTGCGGCGGTACTCGCCGCCCACCCGGTAGAGCGCGTCCGAGATCTGGCCGAGCGAGCAGTGCTTGACAGTCTCCATGAGCTCCTCGAACACGTTGCCGCGGGTCCGCGCCACGTCCTGCAACCGTTCGAGGCAGGCCGGCGACCGATCGGCGTGCCGCTGGTGGAACGCGGCCAGGCTCTCGATCTGCTGCCGCTTCTCGGCATCGGTCGAGCGGATGAGCTCGGCCTCGACCGTCTCGGCGAACTCCCGGCCCTCGGCCAGGAAGGTGTTGACGCCGACCACCGGCAGGCTGCCGTCGTCCTTCTTCGCTTCGTACTCCATGCTCTCGTCCTGGATCTTCGAACGCTGGTACATGGTGTCCATCGCCGCCAGCACGCCGCCGCGCTCGGCGAGGCGATCGAACTCCAGGTACACCGCCTCCTCCACGGCATCCGTGAGCTGATCGAGCGCGAAGGAACCCTGCCAGGGGTTCTCGCTACGGTTGAGGCCGAACTCCCGGTTGATGATCATCTGGATCGCCAGCGCCCGCCGCACGGACTGCTCGGTCGGCGTCGTGATCGCCTCGTCGAAGGCGTTGGTGTGCAGGGAATTGCAACGGTCGAGAATGCCGTAGAGCGCCTGCAGCGTGGTGCGGATGTCGTTGAACTGGATCTCCTGCGCGTGCAGCGACCGGCCGGAGGTCTGGATGTGGTACTTGAGCATCTGACTGCGCGCCGAGGCGCCGTACCGCGCCCGCATCGCACGCGCCCAGATGCGGCGCGCCACGCGGCCGATCACCGCGTACTCGGGGTCCATCCCGTTCGAGAAGAAGAAGGACAGGTTGGGGGCGAAGGCATCGGTCGCCATGCCCCGGGCAAGGTAGTACTCGACGATCGTGAAGCCGTTGGCCAGGGTGAACGCCAACTGGGTGATCGGGTTCGCACCGGCCTCGGCGATGTGGTAGCCGCTGACCGAAGCGCTGTAGTAGTTGCGGACGTCGTGGTCGATGAAGAACTGCTGGACGTCGCCCATCATCCGCAGCGAGAACCCGGTCGAGAAGATGCAGGTGTTCTGGGCCTGGTCCTCCTTCAGGATGTCGGCCTGCACCGTGCCCCGCACCCGGCTCAGGGCGTCGGCGCGGATCCGCTCGTAGACCTCCGGCTCGACCACCTGGTCGCCGGAGACTCCGAGCAGCGCCAGCCCCAGCCCGTCGTTCTCCTCGGGCAGCTCGCCGCGATAGACCGGCGCGCGGTCGGCGCCGTGCCGGCGGACTTCGGCGCGGGCCCGCTCCAGGCCGCCGGTCTGCCGCAGGTGGCGTTCGACCTGCTGGTCGACGGCGGCGTTCATGAAGAAGGCAAGAACGGTCGGCGCCGGACCGTTGATCGTCATCGAGACCGAGGTCGCCGGATCGCACAGGTCGAAGCCGGAGTAGAGACGCTTCATGTCGTCGACCGTGGCGATCGATACCCCCGAGTTGCCGACCTTGCCGTAGATGTCCGGCCTCAGCCCCGGATCCGCGCCGTAGAGCGTCACCGAGTCGAACGCGGTGGACAGCCGGTTCGCCGGTTGTCCGCGCGCCACCAGATGAAAGCGCCGGTTGGTGCGCTCGGCGATGCCCTCGCCCGCGAACATCCTGGTCGGCTCCTCGCCACGCCGCCGGTACGGGTAGACGCCGCCGGTGTACGGGTACGAGCCCGGCAGGTTGTGCTTCATCAGGAAGCGCAGCAGACCGCCCCAGTCCGAGGTCTCGGGCAGCGCCAGCTTCGGCATGCGGAGGTGGCTCAGGGTCGTGACGTAGTTGTCGCCGGTGACCTCGCGGCCGCGCACCGGGTAGCTGTACCGCTCCGCGCGCGCGGCCTCGACGCGATCGGGCCACGCCGCAAGCAGGCCCACGCCCTCGGCGCCAACGTCTGCCAGCGCCTCCTGGTACAGCGCGCGCAGGCGCCCGTGCGTGCCGTCGGGCGCCGCCTCGAGCGCTGCCGCCGCATACTCGGCAAGCGGCGCCGGCAGGTCCGGGTCGTCCAGCGCGGCCAGCGCCCGGTAGCAGGCATGGGCCCGGGAAGCCGCCGCCGCGCGCCGCTCGACCTCGGCCTCCGCCGCGCGCCCGCCCTCGGCGATCTCCGCGAGGTAGCGGCTGCGGCTCTCGGGAATGAGCACCGCCGCCCTCGGTTCCCGCTCCTCGGGATCGACCTCCGGTGTCCAGACGCCTTCGTCCAGGTCGAGCCGCTCCCTGAGCAGCCGGCAGACGTTCCAGAACAGCCAGTTGACGCCCGGATCCTGGAACTGGCTGGCGATCGTCGGATACACCGGCACGTCCCGGTCCTCGATCCCGAACGCCAGCCGATTGCGCCGCCACTGCTTGCGCACGTCGCGCAGCGCGTCCTGACCGCCGCGCCGGTCGAACTTGTTCAGGACGATGATGTCGGCGAAGTCGAGCATGTCGATCTTCTCTAGCTGGCTCGCCGCGCCGTAGTCAGAGGTCATCACGTAGACCGAGAGGTCGACCAGATCGACGATCTCGCTGTCGCTCTGGCCGATGCCCGCGGTCTCGACCAGAACCAGGGAGAACCCGGAGGCCTTGAGCAGCGCGATCGCGTCGCCCAGCACCTCGCTGGTCGCCAAGTGGCGCCGGCGGGTCGCCATCGAGCGCATGAAGGCGCGTTCGCTGCGCAGACAGTTCATCCGGATGCGGTCGCCGAGCAGCGCGCCGCCCGTCCGCCGACGGGTCGGATCGACCGCCAGAACCGCGATCCTCATCTGCGACGCCGCCTCCGGCATGCACTCCAGGAAGCGGTTCAGGAGCTCGTCGGTGACGCTGCTCTTGCCGGCGCCGCCGGTTCCGGTCAGGCCCACGACCGGCACACCGGCACCGGCGAGCCGCCACTCCTTGCGCAGCGCGCGCAGCTCGGACTCGGGCGCCGTTCCCCGCTCGATCGCCGACAGCAGCCGCGACACGTCACCGTCGCCGGCCGGATCCGAGGCCATCCGCGCCCGGAAGCGCGCTTCCGGGGCAGCGCGACGGCCGGCGTGCGCCCGCTCGACCACATCGTCGATCATCGCCGGCAGGCCCATCTTCAGCCCGTCGTCCGGATGGTAGATCCGCTCCACGCCGCAGTCCTCGAGCTCGGCGGTCTCCTCGGGCGTGATCGTGCCGCCGCCGCCGCCGAAGACCAGAACATCGCCTCGGCCCTCCTGCGCCAGCCGGTCGACCATGTAGCGGAAGAACTCCATGTGACCGCCCTGGTACGAGCTGACCGCGATCGCGTCCGCATCCTCCTGCACCGCCGCGCGGACGATCTCGTCGACGCCGCGGTTGTGGCCCAGGTGAACGACCTCGGCGCCTCGGTCCTGGATCATCCGCCGCATGATGTGGATCGCCGCGTCGTGGCCGTCGAACAGCGACGCGGCGGTGACGAAGCGGAGCGGACTGGTGTCCGTGACGGGCCGGGATCGCTGGTCCCGGGCGGGCGTGGTCACGGGACGGTGTTCCGACTGGCGGGCATCGGCCCCGAGTCTACCGCCGACCGGCCCCTACACCCTCGTCACGCCGGGCGCCGCGACCGCGTAGCGGCCCTCGTCGTCCGGCAGCGTCGGCGGGTCGGCGTCCCAGGCCAGGACCGCGGGCTCGAGCGACACGTCGGAGGCGAGCGCCTCGTCCCAGGTGATCTTCCTGCCGGAGTACGTCGCCATCCGGCCCATCACCGCGGTCATCGTGGCGATGGCGCCGTTCTTCGCCTCGTCGAACGGCCTGCCTTCGCGGATCGCCTCGAACAGCCGATCGTGCTCGACCTGGTAGGGGTTGTCCTCGTCCTCCGGCTCGCGGTGACTCCAGCCGCCAGGCGCCTCGATCCGGCCCGAGGCCAGGCTCGCACGCCCCTTGCTGCCGTGCGCGAACTCGGCGACCTGGTCCCAGCAGTTCCGGATGTGCCGGCACTGGCTCAGCATGACCGCGCCGTCGTCGTAGGTGTACTCCACGAAGTGGTGGTCGAAGATCTCGCCGTGGTCGGGGCCGTTCCGCCACTGCCGGCCGCCCTGACCCTGGGCCGCTACCGGATGTCCGCCCTTGACCCAGTTGCCGACGTCGATGTTGTGGATGTGCTGCTCGACGATGTGGTCGCCGCAGAGCCAGTTGAAGTAGTACCAATTGCGCATCTGGTACTCCATCTCGGTCTGGCCCGGCTGGCGGGCGCGGACCCAGACACCCGAGCTGTTCCAGTAGACGCGAAGCGCCACGACATCGCCGATCGCGCCGTCGTGAATGCGCCGGATCGTCTCGTTGTACATCCCGCTGTGGTGGCGCTGCAGACCGACGCCGACCTTGAGGTTCTTCTCGCGGGCAGCCCGGGCCGCCGCGAGCACCCGGCGCACGCCCGGCGCGTCGACGGCCACCGGCTTCTCCATGAACACGTGCTTCCCCTGTTCGACCGCGTACTCGAAGTGCTCCGGCCGGAAACCGGGCGGCGTCGCGAGGACGACGACATCGACGCCGGAGTCGATCACCTTGCGGTAGGCGTCGAAGCCGACGTAGCGGTTCTCGGCCGGCGCCTGCAATCGCCTGCCGTGGTCGAACGACCCGTTCTCGCCCATCTCGGCAAGCTGCGCATGGCAGTGCTCGAGCCGGTCCTCGAAGGCGTCGGCCATTGCCACCAGCTCCACCGGACCCGACGTCGAGAGCGCCTGCGCCGCGGCGCCCGTGCCGCGGCCGCCGCAGCCGACCAGACCTATCCGCAGCGTCGCGTCGCCGCGCGCGCGCCCGACGTCCGATGCCGTGGTCGCGGCCGCGGTCGAGCGGCTGCCGACACCGCCGGCAAGCAGGGCCGCCGAAGCCCCGGTGATGAAACTGCGTCTGGAAGTTCCGTCCATCGTGTCTCCCCGCAGCGCCGAGGGCGCTGTCATCGCCGAACCATGCCGACCCGACTGCGCCGGCGCCGGCCAGGCTCTCCCTGAATCCTGTTCCTGCAGCCTACTCCACGAACCGGCGCCGAAGAACCTGCCGTCTCCGCTACCATCCGCCGCCATGAACGAACTCGAGACGATCCGCTTCGAACTTGCCGACAATGTCGCCCGAGTCACCCTCGACCGGCCCGACGCGGCGAACGCGATGAACACGCAGATGACGAAGGACCTGCTCCAGGTCGGCATCGAGTGCGACGAGAATCCCGAGGTGCGGGCCGTCCTGCTGCGCAGCGAGGGGCGGATGTTCTGCGCCGGCGGAGATCTCGCCTCGTTCACCGAGGCCGGGAAGGAGCTGCCGCGCCGACTCAAGGAGATGACCGTGTACCTGCATGCCGCGATCACGCGGCTGGCTCGCGGCCATGCGCCGGTCGTTGCCGCGGTCCAGGGGCCGGCCGCCGGCGGCGGCTTCTCCCTGGCCTGCGCCGCCGACCTGATCGTCGCCTCCGACCAGGCGGTGTTCTCGATGGCCTACACACGCGCCGGACTCACGCCCGACGGCAGTTCGACCTGGTTCCTGCCGCGGATCCTCGGACGGCGCCGGACCATGGAGCTGATCCTCACGAACCGCACCCTGTCGGCCGACGAGGCCCGCGACTGGGGCCTGATCAACGAGGTCGTATCGGCCGACGAGCTCGACGCCCGCGCCGGCGATCTGGCGCGCAAGCTCGCCGCCGGACCGACCTGGGCGTACGGCACGGCGAAGGAACTCGTGATGCGCTCCTCTTCGGAGGACCTGGAGTCGCAGATGGAGTTCGAATCCCAGGCGATCGCCAACGCAGCCCGCACGGAGGACGCCGCCGAGGGCATCGCCGCCTTCTTCGACAAGCGCCGGGCGAACTTCGTCGGCCGATAGAGCCGCCAGGTTCGTCGCTGACTCCGTGTCTGACCCCGACGCGCGCCTAGCAGTCCGTGGCAGAAGTAGCGCTGCATTCGTTTCAGCCATGCATCCCGTCCGGCTGCGTTGCTCTTCGGTCACATATACCCCAATATGCTCACCTATAGCGCCTTGCCGGACGGGCGCCTGACCGCTCTCGGTGCGACACGCGACTTCTGCCACGGGCCGCCAGGTACGACCTTGCACCGAAGAACCTGCTGCGCTGCCTTCTACGGCGCAAGCTCCTGCCACGGACTGCTCGCCCTGGTCGTTCTGTCGACCCTGGCCTGGGCCGCGGTCCAGGAGTCGGAGACGGGGCGCTTTCCCGATCTGCCGCCGGGGCGGCCTCCGGCGGTCGATGTGCCGGACGCCGGGGCGGCAAACGAGGCCGGGATGAAGCCCTACCGGGAACGGGTCGTCGGCATCGGCGTCGAGGGCAGCGAACTCCGGTTCGACATGGCGCCGATTCCGGGCGGCGAGTTCGTGATGGGCAGTCCGGAGAGCGAGGCCGGACGGGGCAAGCTGGAGGCTCCCCGGCGCCGGGTCCGGATCGGCCCGTTCTGGATGGCCGCCCACGAGACGACGTGGAACCTCTACCGCGTGTTCATGTTCGCCATGGACCGCGGCGGCGAGGATGCGGCGGCCCCTTGGGCGGATGCGGTCAGCAGGCCGTCGCCGCCCTACCGGCCGATGGACTTCGGCATGGGAGTCGAGGGCTTCCCGGCGATCTCGATGACCCAGTTCGCCGCTCGGCAGTTCACCCGGTGGCTGTCGATGAAGACCGGCCGCTTCTACCGGCTGCCGACCGAGGCCGAGTGGGAGTACGCCTGCCGCGCCGGCAGCCGGACGGCCTGGTCCTTCGGCGATGACGCATCCGAGCTGAACCGCGTCGCCTGGCACGCCGGCAACAGCGGCGGCCGCTACCGCCGGGTCGCGCAACTGGAACCGAACGCCTGGGGCCTCTTCGACCTGCATGGCAACGTCGCCGAGTGGACGCTCGACGCCTACGCCGAATACCCGACGCCGGACACTTCCGAACCGCCGACAGACCCGATCGCCTGGCCGACGAGCGAGTTTCCGCGCAGCGTCCGGGGCGGTTCCTGGCAGGACGAGCCGGCCGATCTCCGCTGTGCCTCCCGCCGCGGATCGACCCTCTCCTGGAAGCGGATGGACCCCCAGATCCCGCAGAGCGTCTGGTACCACACGAACGCCCGGTTCCTCGGCTTTCGCGTCGTGCGGCCCCTGGTCGCGCCCGCCCCCGAAGAACAGGAACGCTACTGGGCGCCGGACGTGGACTCTGTGCGCCGGATCGTCGAACGCCAGCGCCGCGGCGAACGCGACTGAACGCGGGCGGCAGCAAGACCATGGACCCAGGGCTCACCTCTCGCGGGATTGACGGCGCCCGTTCACGATCACTTGTCGCTGGACAGCCCCGACAGCCGCTGCAGGAACGGGAACACAGCGCAGCGGCTGAGCCACTCCCATGCGGCACGCGCGGTCGTATGCGGTCGTTCTCGGCGCCAACAGTCCGTGGCAGAAGTCCGTGTCGCACCGAGAGCGGTCAGGCGCCCGTCCGGCAAGGCGCGATGAACGGGCATATTGGTCATGTATGTGAGCGAAGAGCAACGCAGCCGGGCGGGATGCATGGCCGATCGAATGCAGCGCGACTTCTGCCACGGACTGCTAAGCTCCTTCATCGTGATCGGCGGAGACGTACGGCGGTCCAGACGCAACGCGGACTCCTCCAGCAACAGTCCGCATTGGCCCGGGCGCGCCAGACACAGGGGGAACCCGTGCGGACTGCCGAGTGAACACCAATTGAACAGCTCTTCGGAACCGACGGTGGGTGACATGTGAGCGCCACGATGGGCGGCAGCGCACCACCGCGGATCGAGCGCTTCAAGGTCAAGAACTTCCGTGTCCTGCGGAGCCTCGAGCTGAAGAACCTCACACCGCTTACCGTCCTGCTCGGTCCGAACGGCAGCGGGAAGTCGACTGTATTCGACGTCTTCGCCTTTCTGGCCGAGTGCTTCGAGAGCGGTTTGCGCCGGGCTTGGGAGAAGCGAGGCAAGGCACGGGAGCTGAGATCGCGCGGCGGAGAAGGACCTGTTCTGATCGAGGTGGCCTACCGGGAACAACCGAAAAGTCCCCTGATCACGTACCATCTGGAGGTCGATGAAGTCGGCGGCCGCCCTGTCGTCAGACAGGAGTGGCTACACTGGAGACGAGGACCGCACGGCAAGCCTTTCAGGTTTCTCGACTACGCCGACGGGCGTGGACGGGTCGTCTCGGGGGAACGACCTGACTCCGAGGAACGGCGCATCGAAGTCCCCCTGAGTTCTCCCGAGACTCTCGCGGTCAACGCACTCGGCCAACTGGCCGAGAACCCCCGTGTCGTCGCTCTTCGGAACTTCATCATGGGCTGGCATGTCTCGTACCTGTCATCGGAGGATACAAGAAATCAGCCGGAGGCTGGACCACAAGAACAACTGAGCAAGACGGGGGACAACCTCGCGAACGTGATCCAGTACCTGTCCGAAGAACAGCGGGAGCATCTGGAGTTGATGTTCCAGAGACTCCGGCAACGAGTACCCGGCATCCAGGACGTAATCACGAGCACGATGCCAGACGGCCGGCTGTTGCTGCAGATCAGGGACGCGCCGTTCGACGAGCCGGTCATGGCCCGCTTCACATCAGATGGCACGCTCAAGATGATGGCCTACCTTGTCCTGCTTCACGATCCTGCTCCACCGCCCTTCATCGGCATCGAGGAACCGGAGAATTTTCTGCACCCCCGCCTGCTCCACGGCCTAGCAGAAGAGTGTCGTAGAGCGGCTGGGAACACGCAGATCCTGGTCACCACACACTCGCCGTTCTTCCTCGACGCGCTGTGGCCCAAGGAGGTGCGAGTCCTCTGGCGCGACGAGATCGGCTACACACAGTGTCAGTCGCTCTTGCAAAACGAGAAAATCAGGGTGTTCGTGGACGCCGGCGCGCAACTCGGCGACCTCTGGATGGAAGGGCAGTTCGGAGTCGGCGACCCCCTGACCAGAGGTGGCAGGCCGGCGAAGTGAGGAAGCGAGAACTGAGATGGCGCATATCCACTTCGAGCTTCACGTGGAAGACCGCTCTATGGAAGTGTTTCTCACTTCCTGGTTGCCTCGATTTCTGCCGGCGGACTCTTCCTTCAAGATCTACTCGTACAGGGGAAAACACGCGCTGCTGCGGAAGATCCGAAGTCGCCTCGAGGGCTATGCCAACTGGATGCCGCCTGATCACCGTCTCGTGTTGATTGTCGATCGCGACTCGGACGATTGCGAGGACCTCAAGGCGGCACTTGAAAACCACTGCCAGATGGCCGGACTTCGATCAAGACGGGCCGCCGGGAGTCCAGAGTGGCAAATCGTCACGAGGATCGCCATCGAAGAGCTCGAAGCTTGGTACTTCGGCGGCTGGGAGGCAGTCTGTGCTGCCTATCCAAGGGTGCCCGGGAGCGTTCCGAACCGGAGCGCCTACCGGGATCCCGACGCCATCAAGGGCGGTACATGGGAAGCGCTTCAGCGAGTTCTGCAGAAAGCGGGCTACTTCAGGCAAGGGCTGAACAAGGCCCAGGTCGCCGCAAGCATCGGCGAGCACTTCGAACCGGCAAACAGTCGTTCTCACAGTTTCGGCGCGCTTCGCGACGCCATCTCCGAAGCGATCGGGCGACACCACCGGCCGGAGTGAAGCCGTGGCCGGCGCGTTTGGCCGGTCTCTCGCTTCGCCGGAGTTCGAGGGAAGCCGAGGTCGATGCCCTGGCGCAGGCGGCAGAGGGCGCCGAGGCGCCACTGGCGTCCGGACCCGTTCTACGGCGTGCAGTTCTACGGCGTGCAGGCGTCCGGGAAGGCGGTCACGTCGGCGAGGGCCCGGGCGGGGGCGCCGGCGGTGTGGGTGTACCGCTTGACCTGACCAGTGACGGTGTCCCGGACCTGCAGGTCGAAGCCGACGTCGGTTGCAGAAGCCGCGAAGACCCAGTGGTGACCGTTGCTGGTGCAGGCGTCCAGGACCTTCACCAGGAGCTCCCAGTTGGTCTCCGAGAAGAACCAGAACAGACCCGAATCGTCGGCACGGGGCGGGGCGACGCTGCCCTTGCCGGTATCGCCTTCGCGGTTCGTCCAGTCCACGGACACCTCGTACCGGCCGTCCTGCAGGCACAGCGTGCCGGTTGCCGCGGTGCAACTGCCGGACTCCACCGCCGACGGCACGGTCACCACCGGAAGCAGCGCAGCGACCGGGTCGGCCCCGGCCGGCGGCGCGGACGCCAAGGCCCCCGCTGCCGAAGCCGAGCCGGTGCAGGCGTCGGGGAACGCAGCGACATCGGTGATCGCCGAACTCCGCTTGCCCGGCTCATTCCGGTACTCCTTCATCGCACCGGTCACCGTGTCCGTCACCCGGATGCTGTAGCCCAGGGTCGTCGCCGAGGCGCCGAACACCCAGACGTGACCGTTCAGCGAGCAGCCGTCCAGCACCTTCAGCAGCAGTTCCCAGTTCGCCTCCGAGAAGAACCAGAACAGCCCCGAATCGTCCGTCCCCTCGTGCACCACCTTGCCCGCCTTCCGCGCTTCGCCGTCCTCCGGCCACCACTCCACGGCGACCGAGAACCGCGACTCCCGCAGACAACGCGTGTCGCCGTTCACCGTGCACGAACCCGCCGGATCGCCGGACTCGACCAGCACCTTGCGCGACGTTGTCGACGTGCTCCCCTCGCCGCTGACCGTCAGCGACACCGTGTAGAACCCGGGCGCCGACCAGGTGTGCCGCGGACTGCGGCTGCTCGACCCCGCACCGCCGTCGCCGAAGCTCCATGTCCGCGACGCAACCGTGCCTGTGCTGGTGTCGGTGAAGGACACCGAGGCGCCGGTCCGCGCACGACAGAGGCCGTCGGCACAGCTCGCGCTCAGGGTGAACGAAGCGGTCGGAGGGACAGCGGGCGGACCGTCGTCGTCCGAATCGTCTCCGGCATCGTCATCGTCTCCGTCCGAACCGTCGTCACCATTGTCGTCATCATCGTTGCCGCTGGCGTCATCGTCGTCACTCGAACCGCCACCGCCAGTACCGCCGCCGTTGCCGCCGCCGGAATCGCCTCCGTCCGAACCGTCATTGCCACCGTCACCATCGTTGCCGCCGCCGGAACCATCGTCACCGTTATCGCCGTCGTCCGGCACCGTCGGCGTTGCGGTCACCCAGGCCGACGCGTCGCCGGCGCCGGCGACATTCGTCGCGAGGACCTGGAAGCTGTACTCCGCTTCGTTGTCGAGACTCGCCACCGTGTGGCTCGTCGTGCTGGCGTCGGAGCCCGAAATGGGGATCCAGCCGGCGCTGTCCCTCACACTCGTTTCGCCGTAACGCACCTGGTAACCGGTGATGCTCGCGTCGCTCGGGTCGGCCCAGCTCAGAGTCACCTGCGCGTCGCCAGCGGCGGCGGCAAGGCCGGTTGGCGCGGCCGGTGTGCTCACGGTCGGTGTCGTGTCGGTCACCGTCACCTGCACGCTGTCGATGCTCAGCGAGTTGTAGGCCGCGTCGCTGCTCGACGCCGTGTGGGTCAGCGTCGCGCTGTCGTCCGTGGTGTCCGCGTCGGCGCCGGCGTTCACCGTCACCGTCTGCGCGATGCTGTAGTCGCTGCTGGTGAAGGTCAGCGGTGAGCCTGTCACCGTCACCTCGCCCGACTCGCCGCCCACCGTGATCGTCACGTCCGCCGACGGCGACGTGTCCAGTACGACCGTGTAGGTACCGTTGCTCCCTTCCACCACCGTCAGCGTCGTTTCCGAAATGGTCACACCGGCGGGAACCGGCTCGTCGTCGTCCGTGATGGTGAGGATGAGCGTGTTGCTGTTCTGCGTCCAGCCTTCCGAACGTGCCAGCGAGTTAGGGACAAGCCTTAAAGCGACGGCTTCCCCGGTTCCCTCATCGACCGTGTCGCCCAGAATGCCGATCTTGAAACTCCCATTCGTCCCCCTGTCAATATCTGCAAATCTGCTGTCCGGGGTCCCCGCGGGATAACAGATATCCGCACCGCTGGACGGAGCGCTGCAAGAGGTGGGGCCAACATTGGTGTTGTCGGTTGCCGTGCTGCTGGCAGCAACAAATTCAACGTCAAACGCCACGAGGCGTAGCGTACCCTCCCCGAGCTGGAAGTTGATCGTCACATCCTTCCTGCCGGAATCGCCCTCGGTGATCGTGGTCGACGCGGTCGATATCGTGACGGTCTTGGCAGCGCGCGCGTCTTCGGGTGCGGCCAGCACCACCAGCGCGAAGAAGACGAAGGCGAGTCCCGCCTTCAGGCGGCGGGCGGTTCTCCCGAAGGCGCCCGCCGGCTCAATCCCGCAGCCGGTTTTCCGGGGGGGGGGGGGGGGGGGAAGTTCGCGCGCAGCGAGGCGCTCGCGCGCCGCAGGGTCGTCCGTCGTCTTCGTGCTTGCCTTCTTCACGGTTTCGCTCTCCCGTCCGGAATCATCCGCCGACAACTCTGGCGCGGCGGGCATCTTGCGGCAGCTTGTGCCTGAGCACCATAGCAGGTTGGCAGGTCGGGCCTGCGCCTCGCAGCGACTCGAGCTGCAGCACCTCCCCGAACCTGGTCCTGCTTTTCCCGCCAGACCACTCTGCCCTGCAGGGTAAAGCCGTGGCCGGCGCGTTCGGCCGGTCTCCCGCTGCACTGGAGTTCGAGGTCGAGGTCGATGCCCTGGCGCAGGCGGCAGCGGGCGCCGAGGCGCCACTGGCGTCCGGCCCGTGCTACGGCGTGCAGGCGTCCGGGAAGGCGGTCACGTCGGCGAGGGCCCGGGCGGGGGCGCCGGCGGTGTGGGTGTACCGCTTGACCTGACCGGTCACGGTGTCCCGCACCTGAAGGTCGAAGCCGACATCGGTCGCCGAGGCGGCGAAAACCCAGTGGTGACCGTTGCTGGTGCAGGCGTCCAGGACCTTCACCAGCAGTTCCCAGTTCGTCTCCGAGAAGAACCAGAACAGGCCCGAGTCGTCGGCGCGCGGCGGGGCGACGCTGCCCTTGCCGGTATCGCCCTCGCGATTCGTCCAGTCCACGGACACGGCATACCGGCCGTCCTGCAGGCACAGCGTGCCGGCCGCCGGGGTGCAATCGCCGGACTCCGCCGCCGACCGCACGGTCACGACCGGAAGCAGCGCAGCGACCGGGTCACCTCCGGCCGGCGGCGCGGACGCCGACGACACCGCTGCCGAAGCCGAGCCGGTGCAGGCGTCGGGGAACGCAGCGACATCGGTGATCGCCGAACTCCGCTTGCCCGGCTCGTTCCGGTACTCCTTCATCGCGCCGGTCACCGTGTCCGTCACCCGGATGCTGTAGCCCAGGGTGGTCGCCGATGCCCCGAACACCCAGACGTGACCGTTCAGCGAGCAGCCGTCCAGCACCTTCAGCAGCAGTTCCCAGTTCGCCTCCGAGAAGAACCAGAACAGGCCCGAATCGTCCGTCCCTTCGTGCACGACCCTGCCCGCGGTCTGCGCTGCACCCTGCTGCGTCCACCACTCCACGGCGACCGAGAACCGCGACTCCCGCAGACAACGCGTGTCGCCGTCCACCGTGCAGGAACCCGCCGGATCGCCGGACTCGACCAGCACCTTGCGCGACGTTGTCGACGTGCTCCCCTCGCCGCTGACCGTCAGCAACACCGTGTAGAACCCGGGAGCCGACCAGATGTGCCGCGGACTGCGCCCGCTCGACCCCGTGCCGCCGTCGCCGAAGCTCCAGGTCCGCGACGCGACCGTGCCCGTGCTGGTGTCGGTGAAGGACACCGCGGCGCCGGTCCGCGCCCGGCACAGGCCGTCGGCACAGCTCGCGCTCAGGGTGAACGAAGCGGTCGGAGGGACAGCGGGCGGAACGTCGTCGTCCGAATCGTCTCCGGCATCGTCATCGTCTCCGTCCGAACCGTCGTTGCCGCTGTCGTCATCGTCGTCACCTGAACCGCCGCCGCCTGTACCGCCGCCGTTGCCGCCCGAGCCGCCGCCCGGATCGCCTCCGTCCGAACCGTCATTGCCATCGTCACCATCGTTGCCGCCGCCGGAACCATCGTCACCGTTGTCGCCATCGCCGCCGTCATTGCCATCGTCGCCGGAACCGTCGTCACCGTTATCGCCATCGCCCCCGTCATCGCCGGCGTCGCCGGAACCATCGTCACCGCCGCCGCTACCGTTGTCGCCATCGCCCCCGTTCGAACCGCCGTCGTCCGGCGCCGTCGGCGTCGCTGTGACCCAGGCCGACGCGTCGCCGTCGCCGGCGACATTCGTCGCGAGGACCTGGAAGCTGTACTCCGCGTCGTTGTCGAGACTCGTCACCGTGTACCTGGTCGTGCTGGCGTCGGAGCCCGAAATGGGGATCCAGCCGGCGCTGTCCCGCGCACCCGTTGGGCCGTAGGACACGTCGTAGCCGGTGATGCTGGCGTCGCCCGGGTCGGCCCAGCTCAGAGTCACCTGCGCGTCGCCAGCGGCCGTGGCAAGGCCGGTCGGTGCGGACGGCGCCGTCGTCGTGTCGGTCACCGTCACCTGGACGCTGTCGATGCTCAGCGACGAGCCGTAGCTCGTGTCGCTGCTGGACGCCGTGTGGGTCAGCGTCGCGCTGTCGTTTGTCGTGTCCGGGTCGGCGCCGGCGTTCACCGTCACCGTCTGTGCGGTGCTGTAGTCGCTGCTCGTGAAGGTCAGCGGTGAGCCCGTCACCGTCACCTCCCCCGATTCGCCGCCCACCGTGATCGTCACGTCCGCGGACGGCGCCGAGTCCAGCGCCACCGTGTAGGTGTTGCTGCTGCCTTCTGCCACCGTCAACGACGTATCCGAGATGGTCACACCGGCGGGAGCCGGCTCGTCGTCGTCCGTGATGGTGAGGATGAGCGTGTTGCTGTTCTGCGTCCAGCCATCCCGACTGGCTCTGTCTGAGGGCTCAAGCATTATAGCGACGGTTTCCCCGTCCCCCTCGTCAATCGTGTCCCCCAGAATGCCGATCTTGAAACTTCCGTTCCTTCCAAAGCTTATAGGTGCGTATGCTTCACTGAATATTGTTATATAGCAGATATCCGCGTTGGTGGACGGAGCGCTGCATGAAGTGCGGCCACGATTGGTGTTGTCGGTTGCCGTGCTGCTGGCGGCAACAACTCGAACCAGAAAATCAAGGGTAAAGGGCGTGCCCTCCCCAAGAGTGAAGTTGATCGTCACGTCCTTCTTGCCGGAATCGCCCTCGGCGATCGTGGTCGACGCGGTCGATAAGGTGACGGTCTTGGCAGCGCGCGCGTCTTCGGGTGCGGCGAGCGCCACCAGCGCGAAGAAGACGAAGGCGAGTCCCGCCGTCAGGTGGCGGGCGGTTCTCCCGAAGGCGCCCACCGGCTCAGCCCCGCGCCCGGACTTACCGGGGGGCAGGAGTTCGCGCGCAGCGAGGCGCTCACGCGCCGCAGGATCGACCGTCGTCTTCACGCTTGTCTTCTTCACGGATTCGCCCTCCCGTCCCGAATCATCCACCGCCACGCCGGCGCGGCGAACATCCTGCTGCAGCTCGTACCTGGAACCATAACAGACCGGCAGGTCGGGCAGCACCTCCACGAACCTGATCCTGCCGTTCCTGCCAGATCATTCTGCCCTGCAGGGTGAAGCCGTGGCCGGCGCGTTTCGGCCGGTCTCCCGCTTCGCTGGAGTTCGAGGCCGAGGTCGATGCCCTGGCGCAGGCGGCAGCGGACGCCGAGGCGTCACCGACGCCCGGCCCGGTCGGCGGCGGTCAGGCTGGCGTACGGCGTGAGCAGCGACGACCGCCCCGGTGCTGCGAGGAGGAAGCCGTGGCCGAGGTCGGTCTCCAGGTGGCCGGCGCTGCAGGCAGGTTGGCTAAGCTGTTCGCATGGCTCGGACCTGCACTGGCGCCAGCACTGGCCCGTTGTTCCCGTCGAGGCCCGCGGCTAGCAGTCCGTGGCAGAAGTGCGTGTCGCACCGAGAGCGGTCAGGCGCCCGTCCGGCAAGGCGCGATGAGGGAGCATACTGGGGCGTATGTGACCGAAGAGCAACGCAG
The DNA here is from genome assembly GCA_965116145.1 of Thermoanaerobaculia bacterium. Lineage (GTDB taxonomy): Bacteria > Acidobacteriota > Thermoanaerobaculia > Multivoradales > Multivoraceae > Multivorans. The sequence goes on along the minus strand of OZ220482.1, from coordinate 3,031,030 downwards.
CCGGGCGGGATGCATGGCCGGTCGAATGCAGCGCGACTTCTGCCACGGACTGCTAGGGCGTGGAGACGCCGTTGCAGCGCGGCGATCGAACCGGGAGGAGGCACGACCGCAGCCGATCCTGCCCGGAGCCGACGTGAGCGAGGACATCGTGCGACAGCGAGCGGATTCGCTCTCGCGGCAGGAAATCGGTGAACCATGGGCGCCCGATCCAGGAAGCGCGGCGCCGGGGCCTCGGACACGCCGGGCGGCGGCGCCACCACCGGCTACGAGGCCGAGCTGTGGGCGATGGCCGACACGCTGCGCGGGTCGATGGACGCGGCGGAGTACAAGCACGTCGTCCTCGGTCTGATCTTCCTGAAGTACATCTCGGACGCGTTCGAGGAGCGGCGTGAGGCGGTGCTGGCCGAGTTCGGCGAGGAGGCCGCGGAGGACCGCGACGAGTACCTCGCCGAGAACATCTTCTGGGTGCCGGCCGCGGCCCGCTGGAGCCGTCTGCAGGCGGAGGCGAGGCAGCCGACCGTGGGCCAGACCGTCGACGACGCGATGACGGCGGTCGAACGGGACAATCCGGCGCTCAAGGGCGTGCTGCCCAGGGACTACGCCCGCCCCGCCCTCGACAAGCGGCGGCTCGGCCAGCTCATCGACATGATCGGCAACATCCGCGTGGGCGACGCGGACGCCCGCTCCCGCGACGTGCTGGGCCGGGTCTACGAGTACTTCCTGTCGCAGTTCGCGAGCGCGGAGGGCAAGAAGGGCGGCGAGTTCTATACCCCTCGCTGTGTCGTCCGGCTGCTCGTCGAGATGCTGGAACCGTACAGCGGGCGGGTGTACGACCCCTGCTGCGGGTCGTCCGGCATGTTCGTCCAGTCGATCGAGTTCATCGACGCCCACGCCACCGGCAACGGCAACGGCGGCAGGGCGCGCGACGACCTCTCGATCTACGGACAGGAACTGAACCACACCACGTGGCGGCTGGCGAAGATGAACCTCGCCATCCGCGGCATCGAAGGGCAGATCGCACACGGCGACACCTTCCACGAAGACCGGCACCCCGACCTCAGGGCCGATTTCATCCTCGCCAATCCGCCGTTCAACGTCTCCGACTGGGGCGGCAAGCTCCTGGCCGGCGACAAGCGCTGGCAGTACGGCGTGCCGCCGACGCGCAACGCGAACTTCGCTTGGGTGCAGCACATGGTCCACCACCTGGCGCCAGGCGGCATGGCCGGCTTCGTGCTCGCCAACGGTTCCATGTCGTCCGCGCAGTCGGGCGAGGGCGAGATCCGCAGGAACCTCATCGAAGCCGAGCTCGTCGACTGCATGGTCGCCCTGCCGGGTCAGCTCTTCTACTCCACTCAGATCCCGGCCTGCCTGTGGGTCCTCGCCCGCGACCGGAGCAACGGCAGGTACCGCGACCGACGCGGCGAGATCCTGTTCATCGACGCCCGCGCCCTGGGCCGCATGGTCGACCGCACCCACCGCGAACTGACGACCGACGACATCGCCCGCATCGCCGGCACCTACCACGCCTGGCGAGGCGGACGCAGCGCAGACGGCTCAGACAGCGCGAACGACGGCAACGGCCCAGCCGAGTACACCGACGTGCCCGGCTACTGTCGAAGCGCGCCGCTCGACGAGGTCCGCCGCCACGGCCACGTCCTCACCCCCGGCCGCTACGTCGGCGCCCCGCCGCCCGAGGACGACGGCGAGCCATTCGAGGACAAGATGAACCGCCTCGTCGCAGAACTGCGCGAGCAACGGGCAGAAGGAGCAAGGCTCGATGCAGAGATCGAGAAGAACCTGAAGGCGCTGGGCTTCTGGGACCGGGGCGAATGAGCATCGACACCACCTTCCTGCGCCGCTGCATCAACGCCCTTGAGACCGCGTCCGTCGAGATCGACAAGCACCGGGACAAGGACGACTTCTTCTACGACATCTACCGAGCTGCCTGCGTCAAGCAATTCGAGCTCGTGCTGGAACAGAGCGGCAAGCTCCTGCGCAAGCGCCTCGCCGCCTTCTTCGCCAGCAACCGGCAGGCCGACCGCCTCGTCTTCAAGGACCTGTTCCGCCACGCCGCCCGCCACGGGCTGCTCGAAGCCGACGCCGCGGAACGCTGGCTCCACTACCGCAACAACCGCAACGACACCGCCCACGACTACGGCGAGGGCTTCGCCGAGGCCACGCTGAAGCTGCTGCCGACATTCATCGCCGACGCAAGGGCACTGGCAGAGACGATCGAGGCGGCGCCCGATGACTGACCGCCTGCACCTCAGGCCGAAGCACCGCAAGCTCCTCGACGAGCTCCTGCGCAAGCACCTGCCCGAAGTCGAAGCCTGGGCCTACGGCAGCCGCGTCAACGGCAGAAGCCACGACGGCAGCGACCTCGACCTCATCCTCCGCGCCCCGGACCTGAAGGAAATCTCGATCTCGGACCTCGTCGACTTCGAGGAAGCCGTACGAGACTCAACAATCCCCTTCCTGGTCGAAGCCCGAGACTGGGCAAGGGTGCCAGAACGGTTCCATCCCGAGATCGAACGGAGACATGTGATTCTCACGCCAGCCGACATGGTCAAGGCTGATCCCGCCGATGGAGCAAGCATCGGTCGGCGCGACGGTGCCGAAGAGCAGGTGCTGTTCGACCGTTCCTGCGCTGTCGATCCGGCACGGCCCCCCGAAGACCAACAATGGCAACGCATGTCATTCGCCGAAGCGGTCGTCATCAATCCAACAGTACGCCTGGAACGCGGAGAGAGCTACCCGTTCGTTGACATGGCTGCGGTCACGGCTGGATCCAGGTGCGTACATGCAGCCGACCGGCGAGTCTACTCTGGTGGTGGATCGCGCTTTCAGCGTGGTGACACACTCATGGCGCGCATCACACCGTGCCTGGAGAACGGGAAAACCGCGCGCTACTGCACCGACGATCCACTGACGGAGGCGCATGGCTCAACCGAATTCATCGTCATCCGCGGGCGCGCTGGCGTCACGGACTCTGAGTACGCCTACTATCTGACGCAATGGGATGGGGTACGAAGCTACGCCATAGATCAAATGACCGGTACTTCCGGTCGTCAGCGGGTGCCTGTGGACTCCCTGACTCATTTGTCGGTTCCAGTACCGCCTGTCTCCGAACAACGGGCCATCGCCCACATCCTCGGCACGCTGGACCACAAGATCGAGCTGAACCGGAGGATGAACCAGACGCTGGAGGCGATGGCCCGCGCCATCTTCAAGGACTGGTTCGCCGACTTCGGTCCAGTCAGGGCAAAGATGGAAGGCCGCGACCCGTACCTGCCTCCCGACATATGGAAGCTATTCCCCGACCGTCTCGTCGATTCCGACCTCGGCGAGATACCAGAGGGCTGGGAGCCGAACTCGCTCGACTCGCTCGCGCATTTCCAGAACGGACTGGCACTACAGAAGTACCGGCCTTCGCAGAACGAGGCCCGGCTGCCAGTACTGAAGATCGCCCAGCTTCGCACGGGGCACGCGAACGGCGGAGAATGGGCGAGCGCCGCAATCAAGCCGGAGTGCATCGTCGAAGACGGAGACGTTGTTTTTTCGTGGTCAGGAAGCCTCCTGGTTCAGATCTGGTGCGGCGGCCGAGCCGCTTTGAACCAGCATCTCTTCAAGGTGACCTCCGACAGCTATCCGAAGTGGTTCTACCTGCACAGCCTCCTGTCGCACCTCCCGAACTTCCGGCGCATCGCCTCTGGAAAGGCGACCACGATGGGCCACATCCGACGTAGCCATCTGTCCGAAGCACTCTGTCCAGTGCCGCCACATCACCTGGTCGTTCAAGCTACGGGCCTCCTTGGCCGGCTCATGGAGCAACAAATCGGAAACAAGACCGCCGAACACACGCTAGCGGCCCTGCGCGACGGACTACTGCCTAAGCTCATAGCCGGCGACATCCACCCAGAGACTGGCGCGACAGTCGGAAGTCCAGTTACCCGCTCCAGCCGAGCTGCGACAACGACGCGGCCTCTGACTGAGTGAGCGCGCGTTGCGCGTCTGCGTTCGGAAACACGATCTTCACGATCTTGCACGGGAGGCGCTTCGGTGGCCGCAGGAAGGTACGCGGCCGGCCACCAGACCGCACAGGCGAGCAGTAGCTGAACTCCTATTCCCTCGTCGTGTCACCAAGGGGCCGAACGAGCTCGATGGTCTTGGCGATCGGAGAGCCGTCAGAATTTCCTCCGAGATCTCCCGTCTGCACGTTCTCGAAGATCGCGCGGGCAGCTTCCAGCACGATCGCGTCCTTCGTGGCTGACGCGTTGCCCGACTCCCTGAACGCTCGCACCGTCTGGATGCTGTTGGCCCGATGCAGGTTCACTCTCGAATTGTGGCGTTCGGCCAGCGACCGGCGACCACACCATACGGTCGCATAGGTGAGAGTCGACAGCAGGAACAACTTTCCGGGGAGACGCTGTAACCACAGCCACCCCTCCGCATCTCCTACGGCTCCAAGGAAGGCGATGTACGCGGCTAACGCTACGGTCAAACCGGCAATGACCGCCGCGATCCGGAGCCACTTCGCGGCGTCCTTCTTGGCCACCGTGGCGCTTTCCTTGAAGCTGTCGGCGAACACTCCGACGCCCGACTCGGCGGCAGCGCTCCTGGCTGCGTCGGTCGCCTTCTCGGCTTCTTTCTTGCACTCCCTGATCTGCCTCAGAAGTTCTTGAGCCTCTCCAAGCAGTTCAGCGATCTTGACTGTTGGCTTGTCGGTTCGTTTCAGTGCATGATGACACGCCCATGTGCCAATCTCACGAAGGGATTGGCGAGCGTGATCCCGAATCGAACCTGCGAGTCTGTGGAACTCGGTCTCTCTGTCGTTTCCGGCCAGATCAAAGGCGTCTATGCGGTCCATGTCGAGGGTCGTCTTCTGGAAGCAAGAGGACACAACTCTTGCGTTGTCTATCGCCGCATCGTGGATGTCCGCGTCGACGACTTGTTCCGCCAGCCACTGCAGGACACCAACAGGCTCTCGCACGCTTTCGTTCTTGCTGGCTTCCAGCCGCCGCCAGTCCTCGTTCGGGCCCTCCCACACGTTCAACCGTGCCATCAAAGTCTGAGCGGCTGTCAGCAGTTGCGTTTCGGTCATGGTTTCCCTCCTATCCGAATCCGACCGATGCGTGTTTCGGTGACTACTCTACGTTGGCTCTTCCGGGTTGATTAGGATGCCGCTGCAGAAGCGTATCATCGTCCTCTCCTGGGCCGGCCATCTGTCTGCGCCATTGCGCGAGCTTGCGGAGATCATCAAGCAGGACGGTAACGCGGCGGCGCATGAGGAAGATCGAGAGTTCGGAGAGACAGAAGCGGAGCAAACCAACGAGTTCACTGAGCAGCTTCTGATCTACGAGTTCACCCTCCCGGACCGGGTCCGTTGCGTTCGTCTGGTTCATGAGCAGGCCAGCGACTCGCAGCGCTGACCGGGACAACTTGCCCGTTGACGGACACGATGGCTGAAGGTCTGACCACCGAGGCCGACGAGAAGGAGCGGCTGTCCCCGGTGTACATCCACGCACTGGCGGCGCGTGCGGGGTTCTTGACGTCAGAGCCGAAGCCGGACCGCGACAGCGTCGACCTGCGGATTCAGGCGGGAGGCGCGTACCGGCCTGCGATCGACTTGCAGCTCAGGGCGACTTCCAGCTTGGGCGCGCCGCGAGGTGGCGCTCTGCCGTTCCTGCTGTCCATCAAGAACTACGACGAGCTTCGCATCGAGACGCAGACGCCGCGGCTGCTTGTCGTGCTGGAGCTTCCGAAGGACCCGGACCTGTGGTTGACGTGGTGACCCCGGACGAGCTCGTTCTGCGGCGGCGCGCGTACTGGCTCGACCTCCGGCGGGGCCATGGCGAGATCAGAGGCCAGAAGAGCGTTACCATTCGGATCCCCGAGCAGAACGTCCTCGACGTCGAGGCGTTGCGGGAGCTGATGGACCGATCCAGGGCAGGAGACCTCTGATGCGAGTCAGCATTCAGGACCCGGATGCGCTGCGGGCGATCTCGCCGGCGGCGTTGTCGGCGTATGCCCGCGTCGCAGGCTGGAACCGCCACGACCTGTACCGCGAGCACTCGGACATCTACGTCGGCGACTCGCTGCCGGAGATCGTCGTGCCGCGCACGACGCGCCTCGGGGACTATGCGAGTGCGGTGGCGGCCCTGGTCGAAACGTTCGCGCAGGTTGCCGGTCAGGACGAGCTGACCGTGTACCGCTCGCTGGCGACGGCGGACCGCGACGTCGTGCGGGTTCGCGCTGCCGAGAGCGACGACGGCAGCCTGAGCCTGAACGACGGTGTGAGCCTGATCGAGGGCGCCCGGAGCATGGTGCTGGCGGCTGCGTGCTCGCTCCAGCGGCCACAGCCGGCGTACCGGGCGGGTGCGAATCGGGAGGCGACCGACCTGCTGCGGCAGATGCGGCTCGGCCAGACGGACCAGGGCAGCTTCGTCGTCACCCTGCTGACTCCGGTCGTCCCGCAGGCCATCTCGGCTCTGTTCGAGGATCCGGACGATCCCGATGCGCCGGTTGCGCGCCGGATGACGAGACGCCTCGCCGAGGCGCTGACCGCGGTGCGCCAGGCGGTCGAGCGGACCGTGGCCGACGATGGCCGCGCCTTCGACGAAGCGGTAGCAAGCGGCGTGAGCGCCAATCTCTGCGAGTCCCTGGTCCAGATGGTCGAACCCTTCCCCGAGCTGGACGTTGACGTCTCCTGGGCGCGCACACGGCCGATGAAGACGCTGGGAACCGTCTTCCGGTTCGGACAGGCGGATGCCGCGTTGCTGCGCGAAGCCGCCCGCACGTTCCGGGACCGCGCGCCGAAACCCGACGTGCGCCTCCATGGCTTCGTTCGAATCCTGGAACGCACAGAACGCGATACCGACGGCACCATCCGACTCCGTGCCGAGATCGACGGCAAACGACAGTCCGTCATGACGATCCTGGAGCAAGCGGACTACGAGCAGGCGCTTCAGGCCCACAAGGACCAGGCGCCCGTCGTGCTGAGAGGCGATCTCGAACGATCGGGCCAGCGCTGGAGACTGCGGAACCCTGAGCTCGAGAGCGTCCTGCGCGACGACGGCCAGGACCCGGACGACGCCTGAGCACGAGCTCCAACCCGGAGCCGCCGCAGCTCACGTCACGACGGACGGCGCAGGCCCTCGGCGCGCCAGGAGACAATAGTGTCGGCCCCTCGAAGGTGGGGCATTTTCAGTTGCCACTGACACCTGCGAGGTCCAGGAGGGGAAGAACCGTCTGACTCCTGAACCGGCCCGGTGGTATGAGTGAGCTCGAACGCTCGGTAACGCCGACTTCCTGGCGGGCGCCTCTCAGAATTGCCGATGCGGCCATGATCTGAGAAGATCCTCTGGTTCGGACGATCATGCGAGGAGGCAGGCGATGGCTCAGACGGGTTTCTTCAATCTTGACGAGAAGTACACGAAACCTGAAGGTCTCAAGGATCCGCTGCCGAAGATAGTCAGGTGCGTAGCCTCCACCTGCCGAAGCTGATGTCCGGGGAGATCCGTTTTCGCGATGCCGAAAGGGCGGTCGAGGCCGTGGCATGATTCGTGCTCCCGTCAATCCCGAGCTTCTGCGGTGGGCGCGCCTGCGCGCCGGGCTCGTGCAGGAAGACTTGACGGAGAGGTTCAGGGAACTTCCCGAATGGGAAAGCGGTGACCTCCAGCCCTCGCTGAGGCAGGTGGAGGCATTCGCTCGCGCTGTTCATGCGCCGGTCGGATATCTGTTTCTCTCCGAGCCGCCGAAGGAGGCCATGCCCATCCCGGATTTCCGCACTTTCGCCGGTCACGCGGTTGCGCGCCCCAGCCCCAACCTTCTGGACACGATCTACGCGTGCCAGGAGCGACAAGGCTGGTACAGGGATTTCGCGCGCGTCGCCGGCGAGTCGGCCCTCGATTTCGTTGGCAGCGCCTCGGTCGACGCGCCCCCAGAAGCTGTCGCCGCACAGATCCGGGAAGCCCTGGGTTTCGATCTGGCCGCCCGCCGAGAATGTTCGACCTGGATCGAGGCGCTGCGGCTCTTCATCCGCCAGGCCGACGAGGCCGGCGTTCTCGTTATGGTGAGCGGTATCGTGGTGAGCAGCACCCGCCGCCGTCTCGATCCCGTCGAGTTTCGCGGCTTCGCGCTGTGCGACCCGCTCGCGCCGCTGATCTTCGTCAACGGCAAGGACACGAAGGCGGCGCAGATGTTCACGCTGGCGCACGAGCTGGCGCATGTCTGGCTTGGCGCTTCTGCCTTGTCGAACATTGGACCCGCGCCGGTTTCGGGAGTCCGCCAGGAAAAGGTGTGGTGCAACGCGGTAGCGGCGGAGCTCCTGGTGCCACTGGACGCACTGCGATCTGTCTGCGACAGAACGAGCCTCTGGCTGGCGCTCTGTCCCGCCTGGCGCGTGTGTTCAAGGTCAGCACCTTGGTCATCCTGCGCCGTCTGCTTGATGCGGACTGGCTCACTCATGAGCGCTTTGACACGGCTTGGGCGGAAGAGAACGAGCGCCTGAGAAAACTGGTCCGGGCGGGGAGCGATGGCGGCGATTTCTATCGCACGACGGTCGCGCGCGTGGGACGCCGGTTCACGCGCGCGCTGGTCGTCAGCACACTTGAAGGCCATACACTCTATCGGGATGCGTTCCGGATGTTGGGTGTCAAGAAGACCAAGACGTTCAACAATATCGGGCGCGAAGTCGGGGCGATGAGATGACGGTCTATCTCGTCGACTCGAACGTGTTCATCCAAGCCAAGAATCTGCACTATGGCTTCGACTTCTGCCCCGCCTTCTGGGATTGGCTGATTGAGCAGAAGGGCGCGGGCAGGGCCGTGAGCATCGAGAAGGTCGCCGACGAACTGCAGGCCGGAGATGACGAGTTGGCGGAGTGGGCCGCGGCGCGTCGTGGCGGGTTCTTTCTGCCGCCGGATGCCGGGCTCGTGTCTCCTGAACGGGCGCCTGAATTCGAACGAGGACTGTCCTCAGCTCCGTGGGATCTCCTGTTCCTTCTCCTTCGTCGTATCGCCAAGCGGAGGCACAATCTCAACGTTCCGTAGCACCGACTCTTGACACCGATTGCTACACCGTCGACGCCTCGGATTCGGGTAGCAGAAGCGTCTCCTCTTTCCAGTTGATGAAGTGACGGAGCAGCTTCTGTGTCGTGGAGACCTTGATGAAGTCATCCTTGTCGAATCCTCCCATCGCCTTGGATTCCTCGTTGTGGCAGATGGCGATGACTGTCGCCATGGACGCTGATGGCTCGTCGGCTTCTATTGCCAGTCGTTCTATCTGAGCCCATGTTGCAGTGTCGGCATCGGGAGGTCTGTTGCGAATCTCCTGTTCCAGCTCGATGAATCGGCGCCTGAGATCTTCGTGCAGAGACGACTTGCTTCGAACTCCGTACGCCAGGGATGCAGCCAGCATCACGGTTCCAATCAGCATGGTCAGGACGGTCCACAAGTCGTCTACCTGGGAGAGCAGGAGTCCCACTGCGGAACTGTTGAACACGATCGTGACGAACATCGACAGCTTCAACACCGCATCGAAGAAGCCCTGACGGCGGTCGTGGTACCGGATCGACAGACGCACGTCGAACAGCGCATCGGTGTACGGGGTTCTCTTTTCCTTCTTCATGGCTCGTCCTTGTCCTTGTCCGATTCCTGAGAGGACTTGTCGTCCACTTCGCCTCGCGGACGGTGCGGACTCTTGACGCTCGTCGAGTCGGAGGCTCGCGACAGTCGCAAATTCTCCTGTCGGGAGTGCCCTTTCTCCGTCTTGTCAACTGGTTTCTTCGATCGTGCCGTCTGTGGTCTGGTCTTCTTCCTAGTCAACGGAATTTGTCTCTTCTTTCGTCGTAGTCGTCCATGTACCGCCATTCTCCAATGGGGCGGTTCAAGGACGAAGGATGAGGATGTTCCGGGCGCATCAAGAACTAGGAACTAGCGGCGGCCTCCCCGCCCGGCGCGACTGCCCTGGACTGCACATTCTGTCCCGCTGGCTGTTCGCAGGGCACGAGTTCGTCCTCCACTGTGCAAGATCCCGTGACGGTCGGGACCGCGACCACAGACTCCAGCCCGATCAGCACCGCCCAGAGACACTGCGGACGGTACTGCCACGGTGGTGAGCAGTCAAGCGCGGAGCGCCCGCAAGTCGGGTCCGTTCCGGGATCTCCGACCCAGGAGGCGCTACTGTTCTCCGTAGGCGTGGAGGCGTTACGGGAGCTGATGCACCGACCAGCGCAGGGGACCTCTGATGCGAGTCAGCCTTCAGGACCCGGAGGCGCTGCGGGCGATCTCGCCGGCGGCTGTGTCGGCGTACGCCCGCGGCGCGGACTGGAACCGCCACGGCCTGTACCGCGAGCATTCGGACGTCTACGTCGGCGAGACGCTGCCGGAGATCGTGGTGCCGCGGACGACCCGCCTCGGGGACTCTGCAAGTGTGGTGGCGGCCCTGGTCGAGACGTTCCGCAGGTTGCCGGCCAGGACGAGCTGACCGTGTACCGTTCGCTGGCAACGGCAGACCGTGACGTCGTGCGAGTTCGTGCCGCCGAGAGCGACGATGGCAGCCTGAGCCTGAACGACGTTGTGAGCCCGATCGAGGGCGCCCTGGGCATGGTGCCGCTGGCGACTGCGGAATCCCCAGCTCGAGAGCGTCCTGCGTGATGACGGCCAGGACCCGGAAGCCTGACGAGCACGGACCCCGGTCCGCCGTCCCCGAACCTCACGCCATGGCAGACGGCGAAGAGCCGTTCGGCACGTCAGGCGATAGTCTCGGCCTCGGCCTGCCGACCGGTGGCCAGCAGGTGCTGGGCGGAAGCACTGGTTGGCTTGGGCAGTGGCTCCCCAGAGCCGTCCTGCCAGAGTCTGAACGGAAAAATCTTGAGCCGGGTGACTGCCAGGCTCGCGTTTCCTGAACGAGCGCCCGAGTGCGAACGGGAACTGTTCTCATGATCCAGGACATCCAGAGCTTGATGGACGGATACTCGTCGTGGCTGAAGGACAGGACGTGTCTCCGTGAATTGAAGGACTGCGTCGAGATCACGACGCCGTATCTGGATCGCCACAACGACTACCTTCAGATCTACGCCAGGCGTGCCAATGGCGGCTACGTGTTGACGGACGACGGGTATGTCCTGGGCGATCTGGAGCTCTCCGGTTGCAGGATCGAGAGCCCGAAGCGGCAGGCCATGTTCAGGACGACGCTGAAGGGATTCGGTATACAGCTGAACGGTCAGGCACTCGAGGTCAGGACGGCTGCGGACAGTTTCCCGGCAAAGAAGCACAACCTCGTGCAGGCGATGCTCGCGGTTAACAACCTGTTCCATCTTGCAGCGCCGTCCGTCGCGAGCCTGTTTCACATCCATGAAGATGAGGAAACGATCCTGTGAAAACACCGGTGCCGCCTCGCGTGACGTCGCTGAAGGTCAGGAACTACAGGGCCCTCCGGGATGTGACGCTCTCGAAGCTGACGCCGCTCACTGTTCTGCTGGGCCCGAACGGAAGCGGCAAGTCGACCGTCTTCGATGTCTTCGCCTTCCTGTCCGAGTGCTTCTCGGAGGGGATTCGCCAACCTTGGGACCGGCGCGGTCGGTTCCGCGAGCTGCGAAGCCGAGAATGCGATGGTCCGATCGTGGTCGAACTGAAGTACCGCGAGCGGCCGAAGGCTCCACTGATCACGTACCACCTGGAGATCGACGAGGACGGGGGCCGTCCTGTGGTGACCCACGAGTGGTTGCGCTGGACCCGCGGAGGCGGCGCCGGGCGGCCCTTCAACATCCTGGAGTACCGGCTGGGAGATGGGGAGGTCATCACCGGCGAAGCGCCGGAGCGGGACGACAAGCGGATGCCGCGGCGACTCTCGGGGCCGGACGTGCTGGCGGTCAGCACCCTTGGCATGCTGGCGGAGAATCCACGAGTGATCGCACTCCGGGATTTCGTGACGAGCTGGCATCTCTCCTGCCTTTCTGCCGACGCTGCGAGAGGCAATCCGGAGGCGGGCGGACAGGAGCGACTCTCGCCGACGGGCAACAATCTGGCGAACGTCGTACAGCATCTGAAGGAAGAGCACCCGGAACGCCTGGACGCCGTGTTCGACATCCTGCGTCGGCGCGTACCCCGTGTCGAGGGGTTCAAGGCTGAGAGCATGGCGGACGGACGACTTCTGCTTCGGCTCAAGGACGCGCCCTTCGCAACGCCGGTGCTGTCCCGCTTCGCTTCGGACGGCACCTTGAAGATGCTGGCGTACCTGACGCTTCTCCACGATCCGGACCCGCCCAGACTGATCGGCATCGAAGAGCCGGAGAACTTCCTGCACCCGCGTCTTCTGCCGGAGCTGGGCGAAGAATGCCGCGCCGCTTCGGCTCGCACACAGTTGCTGATCACGACCCATTCGCCGTTCTTTCTGGATGCACTGAAGCCCCAGGAGGTACGGGTACTCTGGCGAGACGAAGACGGCTACACGCGCGCCGAGTCGCTCTCGAAGATCAAGGGTGTAAGGGAGTTCGTCAAGGAGGGTGCGACCCTCGGCGATCTCTGGATGGAAGGGCACTTCAGAGTCGGGGACCCCCTGGTCAACGAAGGCGCCGGTGCTGACCGGAGCGGCAACGGACGGAGATGAGCGTGAGCCACATCGAGTTCCTCGTCGAGGAGCCGTCGATGGAGGCGTTCCTCCACGTGCTGCTTCCGCGCATGATGCCGAAGCACGTCGAGTTCGACGTTCACGCCTTCCGCGGCAAGCCCGATCTTCTCCGCAAGCTCGACAGCCGGTTGCGCGGCTACTCGAATTGGCTGCCGGCGAACCACCGTGTTGTCGTCCTGGTGGACTGCGACGAGGACGATTGCGTAGCCCTCAAGAAGAGACTGGAGGCGGCAGCAGCAGCCGCAGGCCTCCGTACTCGGACCGCGGAGCCGTCAGGAACCTGGCAGGTGGCCAATCGAATCGTGATTCAGGAACTGGAAGCATGGTATTTCGGCGATTGGTCGGCTGTGCGCGCCGCCTTCCCGGGGACACGGCAAAGTACGCCGCAGCAGAGCCGCTATCGCGACCCGGACGCGGTCGCGAACACCTGGGAAGCGTTCGAGCGCATCCTGAAGCGGCATGGCTACTTCGACACGGGCTTGCGGAAGACGGAGGCGGCCCGTGCCGTGGCCGCCTCCATGGAGCCGGAGATCAATCGTTCGCACAGCTTTCGGGTCTTCAGGGACCTGATCCTGGAAGCTGTGTCCTGAGCGCTGGTCCCGCAGGGCACCTCCTACTCGCGCAGTTCGATCGTGCGGTCGTTCAGGGGCTGCACCGGGCGTGCGTTCATCGGATAGAGGGCCGCGAAGGCGTCGATCTGCTCCTGCGAGACGGTGATCGAGTCGGTCATGACGACCCAACTGACGATCTCCGAGCAGGCCGGTGTGGTCAGCGAACCGGGATAGCGGTAGTGGCTGCCTCCCTCCGGCAGCAGGGTCCGCGCATCGAACGCCGCCACCGTTCCGGGCGGCTCGCCGGCAGACGGTATCGCCTCCCAGAGGCTCTGCACCGCCTGATGGGCTGCGCCGGCCTCCAGGAAGACGCCGATCACCGCCAGATCGCCCTCCGCGGCGGCATGCACGAAGTGGATGTCCATCGGCGCGGCATTCCCCTCCACGGTGTGCTCGCTCGGCGTATGGAAGTGGAACTGCAGCAGCGCGAACTCGCGCCCCTCCAGGCTGATGGTGCTTCCCTCGGGCACGTTGACCTGGATCGTGTGGCCGTTGTCGATCACCTCGGCATCCGCGGGCTGCCAGCGGATCTGCAGTTCGCTCTCGCCTCCGGCGGCCGCACCGGCAATGTCCACCGGCGACTGCCGTACGCCGTCATCGCAGGCCGCGAAGGACGGGTCGAGAGAGCCCCACATAGCGGGGCCGGTGTCGCCTTCGTAGGACCAGTGGACCTCCCCGTCCACGGCGCCTTCTTCGTGCGAAGCGTCCATCTCCCCGTCTGCGGCCGCACTTCCCGGATCCTGGGTCTGACACCCCTGAAGGACAACGACGGCGGCGGCAACGACGAACGCGGCAAGAACGGTGTCAGGGACTCCAGGTCTGCGCATACAGGATCTTCCTCTCCTCGGTAGCTCGATCGGGACTGGCGGAGGGTACGGCGACGATTCGGAACCGCGACGCCGCTGCCTGCAGGGCGGCCTCCGCCTCAGGCGACGTGATTCTCTCACAGGCGAGCGCCCGGATACGGACCAGACGGCCGCAGGTCCTGCGGCGAAGCGGTCACGACCCTGAGGCCCCGCCGGATACGATCCACGACTGCCAGGAACCACCGGACTCCCATCGGGAACAGAACCGCGGCGCCGGACAGAACGAGAGGCGAACCCCCAATGACCATCAGCGACGAGGCCGTTCGGCGGCAGTTGCGGCTGGGCGAGGGACAGCCGGTGGGAGTTCCAGGAGATCAGGTTCAACGGCGCCACACCCGTCAGCCCTCGACGGAACGATCTGGCCGACGAACTCGGCGCCTTCGCCAACGCGGACGGCGGCGTGCTCCTGTGCGGAGTGTCCGACGACGGGAGGTTCCAGGGAATGTCCCGGACGCAGATGGAGGCGCTCGACCGCCTGCTGGTGGAGATCAGCACCGACTCCATCGCGCCCCTGTTGCGCATCCACGTCCATCACCGCGAACTCGACGAAACGGCCTTCGTGCTGGTGGAAGTGCCGAAGGGCAACGCTGTTCACGAACGGGACGGGCGGGCCTTCATCCGGGTGGGCTCGACCCGGCGCCGCCTGGACAGCGGCGAACGCCTGAAACTGGCGCAGAACCGCGCCCGGAGCCGCCACCTGTGGTTCGACCGGCAGGTCGTGCCGCAGACGGGCTTCGAGACGCTCAGCCAGCGGCTGTGGGAACCGCTGCTCAGCGTGTCCGCGGCCGCCGATCCTCGCCGCGGACTGCTGAATCTCCGTCTGTTGGCGTCGGATGAAACGGGCGTTGTCCGGGCCACGGTCGCCGGCGTCCTTCTCTGCGCCCGGTCGCCGGAGGAATGGCTGCCGCAGGCCTCCATCGCGGCGACCCGCTATCGGGGCGAGGACCGCGCCTCCGGTCAACTGGACGCCCGGGAGATCGTCGGCCCCCTGTCTGTCCAGATCGCCGACGCGGTGAGATTCGTCGCCAGGAACATGCGCGTGGCGGCACACAAGTCGCCCCAACGCGTGGACGCGCCGCAGTACAGTGCGGCCGCCGTGTTCGAGGCGGTGGTGAACGCAGTTGCCCACCGCGACTACTCGATGGCCTCACGGCGCATCCGACTCTCCATGTTCAGCGACCGTCTCGAGATCGACTCGCCCGGCCAGCTTCCCAACGGAATGACCCTGGAGGGCATGGAAGCGAGCCAGGCCACCCGCAACGAGGTGATCGCTTCCGTGTTCGGGCGGCTTCCCGTCAGCGATATCCCCGGCTCGAACCATCGGGGCTATCTGATGGAGCGCCGCGGAGACGGCGTTTCGATCATCCGCAAGGAGACTCTCGCAACCGCCGGGATCCTGCCCGAGTACCGGATCTTCGATGACTCGAGCGTCGTGCTGGGCATCCCTGCCGCCACACTCGATCTCGCTCCTGCCGCCGCGGCGGTCGCGGTGCAGGCCGAAGGAAGGCCCCTGGCCGGAGTCGAGGTTCTGGCGCTCTTTCCGAACGGCGCCGGGCAGCGGAGAACCACGGACGACGCAGGCAAGGCCGTCTTCGATCTGTACACCGCCAGTCTGCCGATGACCGTGTTCGCGGCGGCGCCCGGCCATGCCGCGGGGCTCAGGCGGGAGTGGCGGCCGCATGACGGAGATCTGCAGCTCGAACTCGGGCCCCTGCCGTCCGGCGGCGCGGCCATCCTCTCCGAGACCGCCGGGCATCTCCCGGGCCTGCGCGGACGGTTGAACCCGATACGCGACACTGCCGACCGGGCGTGTCTCTACGCGGACGGCATCGCCATCGACGAGGGCCGCGAGCAGCCCGTGCCCGTTCGGCTGGGCAGGGCGCTGCGGCTCACGGACGCGCATGGCGCGGCGTTGTCCGTCACCATCGTCGACATCGTCGGCCGCGCCGCGCTGGTCGAATACCGGCCGTTCGGACCTTGAGTCGGCCGGACCCGATGCCGCCAGCCGGTGAGGTGGTCGTCTACGAGGCCCCCGACGGAGACGTGCAGGTGGACGTTCGCCTGGACCAGGAGACGGTCTGGCTGTCGCAACGGAGCATGGCCGCCGTGTTCGCCACGACGACGGAGAACGTCCTCATGCATCTGCGAAACGTCTTCGCGAGCGGGGAGCTGGACGCCGCGGCAACTGCTAAGGATTACTTAGTAGTTCAAACCGAGGGTGCGCGGCGGGTCCGGCGCCGCATCCGGCACTACAACCTGGACGCCATCATCTCGGTGGGATACCGCGTCAACTCGAAGCGCGGCGTGCGCTTCCGGCAGTGGGCAACACGCACGCTGCGGGACCATCTGGTGCGCGGCTACACCCTGAACGAGCGGCGGCTGGCCGAGCGCGGGTCGGACGAAGCCCGGGAAGCGCTTGCCCTGTTGTCTCACAGCCTGCGGACCCGAGCACTGGCGGACGACACGGCACAGGCCGTTCTCGACCTCATCACGCGCCACGCCGACACCTGGCGGCTGCTTCTGGAGTACGACGAGAACCATCTGGAGAAACCGTCCGGCGCGAAGCCCGCTGCCACGGCGCTCGACCTCGACCGCGCCATCCATGCCATCGAAGCGCTGAGAAGGGACCTGGCAGCGAGAGGAGCGGCGTCGCCCCTGTTCGGCAACCGGCGCGGCGACGCTCTGGAAGCCATCCTCGGCAACATCGAACAGACGATGTTCGGCGAGCCGCTCTACCGCAGCCGGGAGGAGAAGGCGGCCCACCTGCTCTACTTCATCGTCAAGAACCATCCGTTCACCGACGGCAACAAGCGCATCGGCGCTCTCCTGTTCCTGGTCTACCTGGCGCAGGAGGGGGTCGCACACCAGCTCGATACGCGGGCGCTGACCGCCCTCGTCCTGCTGATCGCCGAGAGCGCACCGACCAGCAAGGATCTGCTGATCCGCCTCGTCATGAATCTCCTGGCGGAACCGGCGCCGCGATGACCGGTCTTGCCGAGTCCGAGGTCGAGGCGGCTGCCCTGGAGTGGCTCGAGGGTCTCGGCTGGACCGTCGCGCACGGGCCGGCGATCGCACCCGATACGGCGGCCAGGGAGCGCACGGACTACGGCGCGGTCGTGCTGGAACGGCGCCTGCGGGAGGCGCGCTGGCCCGGCTCAACCCCGAGCTTCCCGCAGCGCCGCTCGACGACGCCTTCCGCAGACTGACCCGGCCGGAAGGCTCGACGCTGGAGGTCCGCAACCGCGCCGTGCACCGGATGATGGTCGACGGTGTCACGGTCGAGTACCAGACCGACGGAGGCGCCGTGCGCGGAGCGCAGGCCGCGGTCCTCGACTTCGACGACCCGGACAGCAACGACTGGCTCGCGGTCAACCAGTTCACGATCGTCGAGAACGGACGCGAGCGACGGCCCGACATCGTGCTGTTCGTCAACGGACTGCCGCTGGGCCTGATCGAGCTCAAGAACCCGGCAGACGAGGACGCCACCATCTGGACGGCGTGGAGCCAGTTCCGGACCTACATGGCGGAGCTTCCATCGCTGTTTGCCATGAACGCGGTCCTCGTGATCTCCGACGGCGTGGAAGCGCGAATCGGAACGCTGACCGCGGAACGGGAGTGGTTCAAGCCGTGGCGGACGATCTCCGGCGAAGACCTGGCGAAGCCGGACCTGCCGCAACTGCAGGTGATGCTGGCGGGCGTCTGCGAACCGCAGCGCTTCCTGGCGCTGGTCCGCAACTTTCTCGTGTTCGAGGACGACGGCAGCGGCATGCTCGCCAAGAAGATGGCGGGCTACCACCAGTTCCATGCCGTCGAGACGGCGGTCGCGGAGACGCTCCGTGCTGCCCGGATGCAACGGACATCCATGCTGCGCGAAGGGTCCGGGGGCTACGAAACGGGCCGCAGGCCCGGCGGCGAGCCCGGCGACCGGCGGGTCGGCGTCGTCTGGCACACCCAGGGGTCCGGCAAGAGCCTGACGATGGCCTTCTACGCCGGGCGCATCGTGCGCGAGCCGGCGATGGAGAATCCGACGATCGTCGTGCTGACCGACCGCAACGACCTCGACGAGCAGCTCCTCGGCACCTTCGCGCGCTGCGAGGATCTGCTGCGACAGCCGCCGGTCCAGGCCGCCAGCCGCGCCGACCTGCGCGCCAAGCTCGCGGTGGCGTCGGGCGGCGTGGTGTTCACCACGATCCAGAAGTTCTTCCCGGAGGAGAATGGCGACCGGCACGCATGCCTTTCAGAACGCCGCAACATCGTGGTGATTGCCGACGAGGCGCATCGCAGCCAGTACGACTTCATCGACGGCTTCGCCCGCCACCTGCGGGATGCGCTGCCGAACGCCTCCTTCGTCGGCTTCACCGGCACGCCGGTCGAGCTCGAGGACGCGAACACCCGCGCGGTGTTCGGCGACTACATCAGCGTCTACGACATCCAGCGCGCGGTCGATGACGGCGCGACGGTGCCGATCTACTACGAAAGCCGCATCGCTGCGCTGTCGCTCGACGAGAGCGAACGCCCCGGCATCGACCGCGAGTTCGAGGAAGTGACCGAAGGCGAGGAGGTCGAGCGCAAGGAGAGACTCAGGACCAGATGGGCGCAGCTCGAGGCCATCGTCGGCGCCGGGAAGCGCATCGCCCTCGTCGCCGAGGACATCGCGGTCCACTTCGAACGCCGGCTCGAAGCCATGGACGGCAAGGCAATGATCGTGTGCATGAGTCGGCGCATCTGCATCGACCTCTACCGCGCCCTCGTCCGCCTGCGGCCCGAGTGGGCGCACGAGGACGACGAGCAGGGCGAGATCAAGGTCGTGATGACGGGGGCGGCATCGGATCCTCCCGACTGGCAGCCGCACATTCGCAGCAAGTCCGGCCGCGAGCTGCTGGCGAGAAGGTTCCGGGACGCCTGCGATCCGCTGCGCATGGTGCTGGTGCGCGACATGTGGCTGACCGGCTTCGACGCACCCAGCCTGCACACCATGTACGTCGACAAGCCGATGCGCGGCCACGGCCTGATGCAGGCGATCGCGCGCGTCAACCGGGTCTTCCGCGACAAGCCGGGCGGGCTGGTCGTCGACTACATCGGCCTCGCACACGAGCTCCGGCGGGCGCTTCGGACCTATACCGAGAGCGGCGGCAACGGCAGCACGGCGCTCGACCAGTCGGACGCGGTCGAGGTGATGAAGGAGAAACACGAAGTCTGCCTCGCGCTGTTCCACGGCTTCGACACCAGCCGGTGGATCGCCGGCACGCCGTCCGAACGGTTGAGCCTGCTGCCGGCGGCGCAGGAGCACGTCCTGGCGCAGGAGGACGGCAAGGATCGGCTCCTGCGGGCGGTTCGGGATCTGTCCCGCGCCTTCGCACTCGCCATACCTCACGAGGAAGCGCTCCGCATCCGAGACGACGTGGCGTTCTTCCAGAGCGTCCGTTCGGTCCTCGCCAAGCGCGCGGCAGGCGAATCCCGCTCGACGGAGGAGCTCGATCACGCGGTGCGCCAGATCGTCTCGCGGGCGGTGGCGCCGGAGTCCGTGCAGGACATCTTCGCGGCCGCCGGCCTGGACAAGCCCGACATCTCGGTGCTCTCCGACGAGTTCCTCGCCGAAGTGCGAGGCATGCCCCAGCGCAATCTCGCGGTCGATCTGCTGCAGAAACTGCTGAAGGGCGAGCTCGCAGCGCGGCGGAAGAAGAACGTCGTCCAGGCGCGCTCCTTCACCGAGCTGCTGGAAGAGACGCTGCACCGCTATCGGAACCGCGCGACCGAAGCGGTCGAGGTCGTCGAGACCCTGATTCAGCTCGCCCGAGAACTCCGTGAAGCCCGCGCCCGCGGCGAACGACTCGGGCTGTCGGAGGACGAACTCGCCTTCTACGACGCCCTCGAGACCAACGACAGTGCGGTCAAGGTGCTCGGCGACGAAGCCCTGCGCGGAATCGCCCGAGAACTCGTCGACACCGTGCGCCGCAACGTGACGATCGACTGGACGCACCGCGAGAACGTGCGCGCCAACCTGCGCCGCCTCGTCAAGCGCATCCTGCGCAACCACCGCTACCCGCCCGACCGCCAGGAACAGGCAACGGCGACAGTGCTCGAACAGGCGGAAGCACTGTCAGCGGACTGGGCGGGGTAACGCCAGCAAACCGAGACGAGTCGGCCTCACTCTGCGCGGCCTGAGGCACAGCTTGGCAGGTCGCGCCACCACGCTCGCACCGGTTGCGAACGCTGCAAGCTCGTGGCTGAGAGCAGCTCCAGACTTGTCAGAAAAGAGGAATCTCTGCGCCACGACCGAGGTTCGACGGAGGGCACCGTGCCACGTACACGCCTCGTCAAGTATGCTGTCAGCCTTCCGGAGGAGTGGATACCCTCGGCTGACTGAGAGTCGTCTCGGCGTCGTCCTGTAGCTTGCCCCATGCCTCGAGATGATTGGGAATTCCGGGACTATTTGGCCCCGGACGAAAGCAGAGACGATGCCGGGCCGATCGATCCTTGGGCGCTCGACGACGGTAGTACCGTGCCTGACGTGCGGGATGGCGTCGGACTCGGTCATTCGAAGGCCGCCAAGGTTGCCTCCCCAGCGGCTGTCGCTACCGTAGAAGGTTCGGAAAGCGTCCGGCTGGACGCGAGCGACCCGCAGGAGTTGCACGATGGGCCACCAGAGCCGTGCGATAGTCGCGACAGCGACCTGGAGGGTGTCGACGACTTTGAAGACGCCGACGACCTGGCGGATTTCGCCGAAGCTGCCACTCTCGAAGGGTCCGAGCAATTCCCGCCGGAGGCGACACGCGGCCCTGCTGAGGTATTGCCAAATGTTGTGGATCAGCGAGTTGATCAGGCAGCGTTCCTGACCTGAGTTCCATCGTCGAATGCTACTCCATCTCTGACGAGAGCGACGAGGTGCGGTGCATTGACTCGTCGCCATCGTTTCTGTGCCATGTCGAGCAGTTTGTAGGCCATGAGGAGGGCCTTGTTTCGGGAGCCGGCGCCCTTGGTGAGCTTCTGCCGCAGGCGGACGGTGGCGAAGGTGGATTCGATGGCGTTGGTGGTGCGCAGGTGCTGCCAGTGCTCGGCGGGGAAGTCGAAGAAGGTCAGCAGGCAGTCCTGGTCCCTCAGCAGCGACTCGACGGCCTTCGGGTACTTGGCGCCGTAGTCCTTGCAGAAGCGCTTGATCTCGGTCTCGGCGTCGTCTCTGGAGGCGGCGTACATGATCTCGTGCAAGGCCCGCTTCGCCTTCGCCTGAAGGCGCTTCGGCAGCTTGTCGAGCACGTTCTTCAGGCGATGCACCCAGCAACGCTGCTCCCTGGTCTCGGGCCAGACGTCCCGCAGTGCCCGCCAGAACCCCAGGGCGCCGTCGCCCACGGCCAGCATCGGAGCCTTCAGGCCGCGGCGCTTCAGGTCCCGCAGCACGCTCGACCAGCTCTCCGCGCTCTCACGGTAGCCGTCCTCCACCGCGATCAGCTCCTTCGTCCCGTCCCTGCGCACGCCGATCAGCACCAGCGTGCACAGCCGGTCGTCCTCCAGACGGACACGGAAGTGGATGCCGTCGGCCCACACGTACACGTAGTCGTCATCGCTCAGATCACGCTGCCGGAAGCGCCGGTACTCCTCCTCCCACGCCGTGGTCATCCGAGCGATGCTCGACGCCGACAGGCCGGACGCCTTCGCGCCCAGCAGCGCCGGCAGAGCCTCCCTGAAGTCACCCGTCGACAGGCCGCGCAGGTACAGCAGCGGCAGCACCTCTGCCACCTTCGGCGAGCGACGCATGTACGGCGGCAGGATCCTGCTGGTGAAGCGATGGCCCGACCGCCGGTCGTTGACACGGGGAGCCGAGACCTCCAACGTGCCGGCGCCGGTCGTCACCTGACGAGCACGAGCACGACCGTTGCGCACCACCAGCGCACGACCGTCCTCCCCTCTTTCGCCGGCATGCGCCTCGATGTAGTCGGCAACCTCTTGCTCCAGCGCCACCATCAGCAGACGGCGAGCACCCTCAAGGATCAGCTCGTCGAGGGCCTGGACCAGGTTCCCCTCCGAACGTGTTTCGAGTATCTTGAGCACGGGCGGCGTGTCCTTTCTCCCGGCTTCCAACCGGGTACGTTGATCTGTATACCCAGGAGGATACGCCGCCTGACCTGCCTCGCCGGATCCACAACTTCCGGCAATACCTCGGCCCTGCTGCCGAGGGTGTCCTGTACCAGGAGGACCCCGCAGAGCTCTCGGGACCGGAAGACTCCGTAGACGATTTTGATCCGGATGCGAGCCGTTCTCCGTGGGACTCCGAGATCTACGGGACGGATACGGACTACCGGCCCGACAGGAAAGCCACGGAGATCGCGAAGCTCCTGACAGTGAGGCGCAGTAGCGACCGATTGAAGGCGCTGGAGTATCTCCGGGACCTGTTCACGGAGTATCCGAGCTCTGCAACGTTCCGCGCAATCCGCGGTCTCTGCCACACTGGCATCGATCTGGACACGCTGAAGACCACGGTCTCGCTACGGAGCCTCTGGCTTGACGAACCCTGCACATGGCTGCGCCGAGGAGGCGGCCTGCACCTGCCGTCCTGGGGCTTGGCGCTGCGTGTCGCCGAAGCGCGGGCCGAGTGGCCGGTCGAACAGATGCTGGACCCGGCGTGGCTTCAGGAGTGGCATTCGCTGACCGTGGGAAGCCCTGGATACCGAAGCGTCGCGGCGTACGTAGAGGTCGTCCTGGAGCGACTTCCAGGCGATCCGCGATGGCCGGCAATGAACCGTCGTGCGAGCGCCATGGACCGAGCCGTGACCACAGCTGATTCGTGTGTCCGAAGGCAGTGGCTCGACGGTGTCAGATACCGCCGATGGTACTTCTTCGACGTCGAGCCACGTACGGCGGATTCGAGAGATGCCCGGTGAACGCCTGATTCCAACCGAAGGCTGCTGGGTGCGCCGGCGCACCGAGGACCGCGCCTTGGGTCGGGTCCTGGGAAGCCGGCAACGTCAAGATTCCGTCGAGCTGAAGATCGACTGGTCGGGCCGACGCGTTCAATGGGAGCCACTCGAGAACCTGCGATGCGGCTTCCAAGTGAAGTGGACTGTACAGGACGTACCCCTTTCGGCTACTCGGCGAACGCTCGGAATCGGAACTGTGGTCGGTGTCCGCAACCTGGCAGGCAGGGAACAGGTCCTGGTGCAATGGAACGACGATGGCCGGTCCCTGTGGCTGCCCTACGAGAGTCTGCGGCGCGTCAAGGACGCTGAGATGCGGTACAGGCGGGCGGAAGTCGGCACCGACGACCATGCCGAGCGCTTCCGGCTCAAGTTCCTGGCCCATGCGCTGGAGAACTGGAATCAGCTCACCGGGTCACTGGATCGGCTCGATGTGGACCCACTGCCCCACCAACTCCACCTCGTGCACCGGATCCTCTCCTCAGGAACCAGCAACTGGCTCATCGCGGATGACGTGGGTTTGGGCAAGACAATCGAGGTCGGGCTGTTGCTCGCCGCGCTCAACCGGCGCGGCCAGGCCCGGCGCGTGCTGATCGTGACACCGGCGGGCCTGACGAGACAGTGGCAGGACGAGTTGAAGTACAAGTTCGAGCAGGACTATCTCATCCTGGGAAGGGACTTCGACATCCATGCAGCCGAGCACTGGCGCCACTACGATCGCGTGATCGTCTCGCTCGATCTGGCGAAGCGGGAAGAGCGGCTCGCGCTGCTTCGGCAAGCTGGCGGCTGGGATGTGGTCGTGTTCGACGAAGGGCACAAACTGAGCCGCCGCGGTTCATCCCGTACCGAGAGGTACCGCCTGGCAGAGGCGCTTCGGCCCTTGGCGGACGGCTTCCTCGTCCTGAGCGGAACGCCTCACCAGGGATACGCGGACCGGTTCGCCTTTCTTCTGGAACTCGTACGTCCGGACCTCCGTGAGAGGATCCGCACGCTCGATCTGAATCCAGAAGTCGTAGGCGAGCTCATTCTGCGCAATCGCAAATCGAGCGTGACGGACGCCGAAGGGAACTTCGTCTTCATGGGACAGCAGGTACATCGTGTGCCGATCCAGCCATCGCCAGAGACCCGTGCTTTCAACCGCGCCCTGAGAGAGTACCTGCGACAGGGTTATCGCGCTGGCGAAGAAGGAGGACGACAGCAGCGTGCAATCGGCTTTGTGATGACGGTCTATCGAAAGCTGGCCTCGTCGAGCATCGCCGCAATCGACTGTGCCCTGCGGCGACGGCTGGAGCGGCTCGGCCAGCAAGAAGGTATGCCGGAAGAAGCGTCGGACTTCGATCCCGCCGACGCCGACATGGAGGACCTGATCGAAGGCGGAGACGACCAGGACGACCTCCACAACAAGGCAGTCCGGGCAGGCCAGGCGCCCGAGTTCTTCCAGTTCGAGCGTCGGATGATCGCAGACTTGTTGCAGCTGTGCGAGAGGATACGACCTCGGGACGAGAAGCTCCGTGTTTTCCTGGACGATGTGGTCGCCGCGATCGACGACCAGGAGAAGCTGCTGATCTTCACCGAGTACCGCATGACGCAGCAGTACCTGCGGGAGGAGCTGGAAAGGCGTTTCCCGGACGCCGGCGGCGTTCTGCTGATTCACGGCGGGATGAACCTGGCAGAGAAGCTCGCCGCCATCGCCGAGTTCAACGATGGCTCCCCTCGGTTTCTCGTGTCGACCGAAGCGGGCGGCGAAGGTCTGAATCTGCACCGCTCATGTCACATCATGGTCAACTACGATCTGCCGTGGAGTCCGGCAAGGCTCGTTCAGCGCATCGGCCGCCTGTACCGGTACGGTCAGGATCGCCCTGTCGTGGTCTTCAATCTGCATGCGAAGGACAGCTTCGACAACGCCCTGATCGACCTCATGCTCAGCCGCGTTGACGCCATCGTGCGCGACATGATGCCGGTTGGCGAAGAGTTCAACGAGCGGCTGCGCACCGAGATCGTCGGTGAGGTGCTGGACCAGGTGGACATGGCGTCGGTGCTCAGGAGCTCGACTTCCTTCGTTGTCGCACGCAGCAGGAGGCAGGTGGACGAGGCAGTCGAACGTGCGCGGCGTGCGAGAGGACTTCAGGACGAAATCCTGGCCTTTGCCTCCAGTTTCGACCCGGATGCCTTTCGCGGCGTCACGAATCTGACCATGGACCACGTTCGGGCGTTCGTCGACGGCATGCTGCCTCGGCTCGGCATTCAGACGAGCAACCGGCGCCACGGGGGCCGTGTAGTGGAATTGCGGCTCCCGGAAGCGCTCCGAGGCAGGTTCGCGGAGTTCAAGCGGAGAACCGTCGTCGACGTGACGACCGACCGCCGGCTGGCGCAGCGCTTCCAGAACGATGTGCTGCTCGACTTCGGGAGCGAGTTCTTCCGCTACCTGATCGAAGAGGGGAAGTCGCTGAGGTTTGACGGCGTCTACGGTTCCATCCGCGGCTGTGGAGCAGAAGGGGCGCTGGCGGCGATCAAGGTCCGGTGGCAGAACGACCAGGGCGCTGCCGTACTTGACGAGCTCCTGGCTGTCTTCGTCGACGGAAACAACGGGACCGTGCAAGCAGGCCCACCGTTCGTCGCGAAGTGGCTGCTCGGCGAAGCAAGTGCAGCTCCTGTGCCGTCGTGTGCCGTGGAATACCGGAAGGAAACCATTAGCCGACTGAGGTCCGCCGGGGAGCTTCGGCTGTTGAACGAGAGCACACGGTTCAAGCATCCGAACGGCTTGGTAGTCTTGGCGGCCGGTGACTTCTCGCACGTGGGAGACTGAGGGCGCGGGCGCGACTCACGCAGGCCCCGAAGGCAGCCTGGCTGGCCCGGATCCCGTGCTCTCCGCTGAAGCGCAGACGGCCGGCTGAGCAGTGAACAGGACAGCCGCAACCTTCCGATGACCGACCCGATGACCGACCAGACGCCCGGTTCGCGCGACGTGCTGATTGCCGAGTTGCGGGCGGTGCTGGGAGAGGGCGGGGTCCTGGTCGGCGAGGATGTGGCGGCGCGGGCCGGCGATGGTTCGGGGACGCTGCCGTGCGTTGCGCGGGCGGTCCTGCGGCCGCGGACGACGGAGGAGGTTGCCGCGGCGCTCGCGGCCTGCCACCGTGCGGGGCAGCCGGTGGCGCCGCAGGGAGGGCTGACCGGGCTGGTCGGCGGCGGCGTTGCCGGCGATCTGGAGGTCGCGGTCACACTCGAACGGATGACCGCGATCGAGGAGGTCGACCCGGTGGGCCGGACGATGACGGTCCAGGCCGGCGCGGCGCTGCAGGCGATCCAGGAGGCGGCGGAAGCCGAGGACCTGCTGTTCCCGCTCGACCTCGGCGCCCGCGGATCCTGCACGATCGGCGGCAACGTCGCCACGAACGCGGGCGGCAACCGGGTCATCCGCTACGGCATGACCCGGGATTCGGTGCTCGGGCTCGAGGCGGTGCTGGCCGACGGCACGGTGCTCTCGAGCCTGAACCGGATGGTCAAGAACAACGCCGGCTACGACCTGAAGCACCTGTTCGTCGGCTCGGAAGGGACCCTGGGCATCGTCACCCGCGTCGTGCTGCGGCTGGAGCGGCGCCCCCGCAGCCACAACTGCGCCCTGCTCGCCGTGCCCGGGTTTGCCGAGGTGACGTCGCTGCTGCGCAAGCTGGAGGAGGAACTGGGCGGCTCGATGAGCGCCTTCGAGGTGATGTGGCGCGAGTTCTACGAGCTGGTGACCGGCCCGCAGGCGCGGACCGCGCCGCCGCTGCCGCACGGCGAGCCGTTCTACGTGCTGGTCGAGTCGTTCGGCGCCCGCCCGGAAGAGGATGCGGTGCAGTTCGAGCAGGCGCTGGGCGCGGGCATGGAGGCGGGGTTCATCACGGACGCGGTGCTCGGCGGGTCGAAGGCCGAACGCGACGAGATCTGGGCGCTGCGCGACGATGTCGAGCAGTTGAGCCAGCTCGCGCCGATCTTCACGTTCGACATCAGCTTGCGGATCGCCGACATGGAGAACTACGTGGCCGAGGTCAGGGCTGCCCTGCGCGAGCGCTGGCCCGGCAGCCGCTGCGTCGTCTTCGGCCACCTGGGTGACGGCAACCTGCACGTCGTCGTCGGAGTCGGCGACGGCTCAAGGGAAGCGCGGCGAGCGGTCGAGGAGATCGTCTACGGCCGCCTCGAACCGATCGGCGGTTCGGTGTCGGCCGAGCACGGGATCGGCTTCGAGAAGCGGGCGCACCTGGCGCGCAGCCGGACATCCGCCGAGATCGAGCTGATGAAGGCGCTCAAGAACACGCTCGATCCGAAGGGCATCCTCAACCCCGGACGCGTGTTCGAAGCGGATCGGGAGCCCGAGGCGGAGGGGGCGCCGCCACCCGGCCCGCATGCCGGCGCCGGCGCCGGTGTCCGGTTGCCGTCCTGACCAGGACGCCTGCCGACAGCCCGCGGCAAACGTCGCGCTGCACTCGGTCCAGCCATGCATCCGCCCGGCTGCATTGCCCTGCGCTCACATATGCCCCGATACGCGTGACCTTCGCGCCTTGCCGGGCGGGCGCGGCTGCGCTCGGTGCGACACGCACTGTCGCCGCAAGCTGCCAGATCAGGCGTACTCGGACGCCAGCTCGCCGCGCAGGCGCTCAAGCAGGTCCTTCGTCCTGGCGATGCCTGCGTCCGCCTCCATTGCGCCCTCGAACTCGATCCCGATCCAGCCGCGGTAGCCGGCGTCGAGGACGACGCGCAGCATCTGCTCGTAGTCGATCGTGGTCTCGTTGCCGTCCTCGTCGAAACCGTAGCTCTTGGCGCTGACCGCCCGGGCGAAAGGCATCAATTCGGCGACGCCCAGGTAGCGGTCGTACCACTCCTCGGGTTCTTCCGAGACCCGGAAGTTGCCGAAGTCGGGCAGGGATCCGATGCGCGGATGATCGACCATCCCGAGGACGCCGGCCAGCCACCCGCCGTTGCTGGAGAGGCCGCCGTGGTTTTCGACCAGCACGTCGATGTCGTAGCCGTCGGCAAACTCGCACAACTGGCGGAGCCCGTCCGCTGCGAGCTTCTGCTGCTCGTCGAAGGCGCCCTCGCTGGCCGCATTCACGCGTACGGAATGACAGCCGAGGAAGGCGGCAGCCTCGACCCACCTGTGGTGATTCCCGACGGTGCGGGCGCGCTCGGCAGCATCCGGCGCCCCGATCGCGCCCTCGGCGTCGCACATGATGAGCAGGCTGGTCACACCTTCCCCGTCGCAGCGCGACCTGAGATCCGCCAGGTACTCCCTGTCGCGGGCGCGGTCGAAGAAGAAAGTGTTCACGTACTCGACCGCCTCGAAGCCGAGGCTACGGGCGCGCGCCGGGAAGTCCAGATGGTCGAGCTCACCCTGGTAGAGCGAACGCGGGTCGCTCTGAAGAACGTCGCCGAAGGAATCGTCGGCCAGGGTGCCCAGGGCCGGTCCGAGCAGCTCGCGGAAGTACGACCACTCGGCCAGGGAGATGCGGTACAGAGGCTCTGCAGTGTCCGCAACAGCCGTTGAGGACGAGGCTTCGGAACCGGTGTCGCCGTCCACGCAGCCGACAACCGCGGCCGCGCCCAGGACCGCGCCCGCCTCGAGAAATCGCCTGCGGTCGATCGTGGATCTGCTCATTGCGGATGAGTCTAGCTCTAGCAGTCCGTGGCAGAAGTGCGTGTCGCACCGAGAGCGGTCAGGCGCCCGTCCGGCAAGGCGCTATAGGTACGCATACTGGGGCGTATGTGACCGAAGAGCAACGCAGCCGGGCGGGATGCATGGCTGAAACGAATGCAGCGCGACTTCTGCCACGGACTGCTAGCCCGCATGTCTCACCGAGGTTCGCAGCGAGGGAGCGGAGAGGCTGCGGACAGCGCTTTGGACCGAGGGGCGACTGCTGGTAGTGTGCCGCATCATTCGCTTCGGCCGTGCGACGGCAGACAGTTCGGGATGGGAGGGTGAGTTCATGACGAAGATGAATGACTGTCGCGGAGACGCCAGCATCGCGCCTGTCGCAGGCGCGCCCTTGACTCTACCCCCCCCCCCCCCCCCCCCCCCCCCCCCGAATACCGGGCGCGGGGCTGAACCGGTGCACGCCGTGCGGGGAGCCGGACGCGGACTGAACGCTGCGTTCGCCGCCGTCCTGCTGTTGACGCTGACCGCTGCCCTCGCGCCCCGGGACGCCCGGGCGTCCACCACCCTCACGGTCGAAAGGGGCTCGAGCCCCGGGGAGGTCAGGCTGAACTTCGGAACGACCGTGCCGGGCACGATCCGGGAATGGCAGTACCAGCAGGGGACCTCCCCGGGAAGTTATGGCGGCTCTATCGGCATTCCCAACTCCCGAGGGCCTACCGGGTCGCACGTCGTGTCGGGCCTGACCGGCGGCCAGATCTACTACTTCGTCGTCCGGGTCGTCGTCGTCCAAGGCACAGGGGCGACGACTTCCGTGTCCAACGAGGCCTCCGTGGCGCTGCCGGCTGTCACCCTCACGGTGACCGGGCAGGACGGCAGTTTCTATCTCAGGTGGGAGTACAACGGCACGACCGAAGGTGCGGCGGCCTGGCAGGTGGAGTGGATCCGGCTCTCGGACCGAAACGGAGAGGGTAGATGGCTCAACGTGGGCGGCGGCGTCAGCACAAGAGACATAACGCTTCTCGAGCCCAACGGCCACAGCGCCGTCTTCCGGGTGCGGCTGGTCGGTCATGGCGGCAGTCCCGTGATCGCCCAGAGCACCGTCAACAACCAGGGCTGGGTCGAGGCCACGCCCCGGGCGCCGACCCCGACGCTGATCTCCGGCGCGGACAGCACCGTCACGGTCGCCAGCGCCGGGGAAACGCCGCAGGTGTGCTTCAACCTGCTTTCGGCGTCGCAGAGCACGCCGGATGGGGAGGTCACGTACTTTGAAGCGCGCAATGGCCAGACGGCCGTGCCCGCGCACTCGGTGATCACCAGCTCGAGTATCGGCGTCGAGATCACGGAGGCGCCTGCCGGCATCACCACAGGGCGCGGCGTCAACCTCAGTCCCTGCGCCAACCTGGGGGTGGGCTCGCACACCGTCACCTGGAGCTGGTATGGCCGGGACGGCACCGCCGCTGTGGCGGGCACGACCTCCACCACGATCACCGTGGCGGTCAGGGACTCCGGTCCGAAGACGATCACGCTGTCGGCGTCCCCGTCGACGACGATCACCGAGGGCGACTCCGGTTCGACGGACGTCACCATCACGTTCACGCTCAGTGAGCCGGCACCCGCGAGCTTCTCGGTTACCATGGGTTACCCTGCGGACATTGGCACAGCTACCAGCTCCGGCAAGGGACGTGACCCCTGCGATCCGCCCCTGATCCCGGAGGACACGGACGCGTGCCTCCCGAACGGCGTTGTTGTCCCCATCGCCGAAAACCAGACCCAAGGTACGAAGATCGTCCGCATCCTCGGCGATACCCGGAAAGAACCGGACGAGACGATCAACCTCATCGGCTACGAGGACGGCTGGGCCACCGGCAGACTCACCCTCACCATCGAGGACGACGACAGCAGCAACAGCGGCGGCAGCTCGACCGCACCCGCCAAGCCGTCGGGTTTCGGGGCGACGAAGGGCGACAGGTGGGTCTACCTGACCTGGACCAACCCGAGCGACGCCAGCATCACCCGTTGGGAGTACCGGCAGAAGGCGGGGGCGGGGAGCTACGGTACGTGGACACCGATCAAGGGTTCCGGCGCGTCGACGGTGAAGCACCGGATCACGGGCCTGACGAACGGCACGGTCTACACGTTCAGGATCCGGGCGGTGAACGGCACCGGCAACGGTACGGCGTCGGACGAGGTGACGGTGACGCCGGCGGCGCCGGCGGCACCGGTGCTGACTGCGGTCACGTCGACCAACCAGACTGTCACGCTCACCTGGACCCATTCCGGCTCGACTCCGGGCGATTACATCAGCGGCGGGGGTCCCAGCGGGGTCTATTGGCAAACGGGGCACCGGCTGAAGGGATCGACGACCTGGACGGTGCACGGCGGGAACCTGTCCACCGCGAGCGGCAATTCCCTGCGCACGTCGTCGGCGAGCTTGGACAATCTCTACCCGGACGGAGCGTCGGTGGAGGTCGCGATCCGGGCAGCGGGCGATTCCACTCTGCTGAACAGGGCGGATATCAAGGGCCCCTGGTCGAACGCGCGAACGGTCACGTACAGGAACAACAGTACGGCGGCGCTCACGCTGACCGGTACGCCGGTGACGGTGACGGCGGGTTCCACGTCCAGCTACACGGTGGCGCTGACCAAGGCGTTTGCGGGGACGCTCAGGGTCACGAGCGCGAACACGTCAAGGGCGACGGTGCGTCCGTCGCGCCTGACGTTTACCACGGGCAACTACAGCACGGGTCAGAGGGTGACGGTGACCGGCGTGGGTGCGGGGACGGCGACGATCAACCACGCGTTCCGGCTGACGGGGGCCGGTGCGGATGCGATCCCGAATGCGGGCAGGGTGTCGGTAACGGTGAGCGTGACGAGGCCGGGCAAGCCGACTGGTCTGCGTGCGACGGCGGGCAATGCCCAGGTGGTGCTGCGCTGGGCGGACCCGAACGACGCGGGCATCGCGGGCTGGCAGGTGCGCCACGGCAAGGTGGGTGAGAGCCTGGGTTCATGGTCCGACATCGCAGGCTCGGTCGCGGCGACGACGAGTCACACGGTGACGAGTCTGGAGAACGGTTCCGCGTACCGTTTCCGGATCCGTGCCAGCAACAGCGCTGGCGCCAGCCCGGCCTCGGACGAAGTGACGGCAACGCCGACGGCGCCGACGAACCCGACGGCGCCTGCGAAGCCGACGGGTCTGACCGCGACGGCGGGCAACGCTCGGGTGGTGCTGCGCTGGGCGGACCCGAACGACGCGAACATCACGGGCTGGCAGTTGCGCCACGGCAAGGCGGGCGCGAGCCTGGGCTCGTGGTCCGGCATCCCGGGTTCGAGCGCGACGACGACCAGCCACACGGTGACCGGTCTGGAGAACGGTTCCGCGTACCGTTTCGTGATCCGGGCCAGGAACAGCGTCGGCGCCGGCCCGGGATCGGACGAAGCGACCGCAACGCCGACGGCGCCGAGCGGCGGTGCCGGTGGTGGTACTGGCGGCGGCAACTCGGGCGGCAACGGCGGTGGCTCAGGCGGCGGCAACTCGGGCGGCAACGGCAGTGGCTCAGGCGGCGGACCTGGCGGCAACGGCGGCGGCTCGGGCGGTGGCAGTCCTGGCGGCGGTTCGGGCAACAACGATGGCGGCAATGGCGGTTCGGACGGCGGCGACGGCGACAATGATGACGGCAGCGATGATGGCGGCGGCGATGACGGCGACAGCGGTCCTGGCGGCCGCCCGAAGGCCGCGTTCACGCTGAGCGCGAGCTGCGCCGACGGCCTCTGTCGTGCGCGCACCGGCGCCGCGGTGTCCTTCACCGACACCAGCACGGGCACGGTTGCGGCGCGGACCTGGAGCTTCGGCGACGGCGGCGCGGGATCGGGCAGCCGCACTCCGCGGCACACCTGGTCGGCGCCCGGCTTCTACACGGTGTCGCTGACCGTCAGCGGCGAGGGCAGCACGTCGACGGTGTCCCGCAAGGTGCTGGTCGAGGCGAGCGATCCGGCGGGTTCCTGCACCGTGGCCGGCGACACGCGCTGCTTGCGGGAGTCGCGGTTCTCGGTCGCCGTCGAGTGGTGGCCGGAGGACGGCGAAGCGCGGAAGGCGGGCAGGGTGGTGCACGAGGGGACGGACGATTCGGGTCTGTTCTGGTTCTTCTCGGAGGCGAACTGGGAACTGTTGCTGAAGGTGCTGGACGGCTGCTCGCTGAACGGTCACGTCTGGGTGTTCGGCGCGTCGGCGACGACCCTGGGCTACAGCATCCGGGTGACGGACACGGTCACCGGCGCGACCAAGGAGTACCGGAACGAGCCCGGCAAGCGGAGTTCGGCGATCACCGATGTCGCGGCGTTCCCGGGCTCCTGCTCCGGATCGGCTTCGCGGGCGGCGTCGGTGCAGCCGCCGGCCGGGGGTGACCTGGTCCCTGCAGACGGCGCGGTCGCGGCGCTGCTTCCGGCGGTGACCGTGCCGTCGGCGGCGGCGTCCGGCAGTTGCACCCCGGCGGCCGACACGCTGTGCCTGCAGGACGGCCGGTACGCGGTATCCGTGGACTGGACGAATCGCGAGGGGGATACCGGCGAGGGCAGCGTCGCCCCGCCCCGTGCCGACGACTCGGGGCTGTTCTGGTTCTTCTCGGAGACGAACTGGGAACTCCTGGTGAAGGTCCTCGACGCCTGCACCAGCAACGGTCACCACTGGGTCTTCGCCGCCTCGGCGACGGATGTCGGCTTCGACCTTCAGGTGCGGGATACCGTGACCGGTCAGGTCAGGCGCTACACCCACACCGCCGGCGCTCCCGCCCGGGCACTGGCCGACGTCACCGCCTTCCCGGACGCCTGCACGCCGTAGACTCTGGCAGTCCGTGGCAAAGCCGCGCTGCGCTTGTTTCAGCCATGCATCCCGCCCGGCTGCGTTGCTCTTCGCTCACGTACGCCCCAGTATGCGTAGCTGTAGCGCCTTGCCGGACGGGCGCCTGACCGCTCTCGGCGCCAAACGCACTCCCACCACGGGGTTGCCAGGACCTTGCGCCGTAGAACGCAGCGCAGCGAGTTCTCTGCGGGAGCTCCTGGTGAGGTGGGGATGGGAGTGGACACGGAGCCTGCGACGGGTTCAGCGACGCGAATTGAGCCGACACGAGGGAAGAACGCAAGCACGGTTCGAGGCGGTTGGCGGCCGCGACCATGACGAACCGGCCGGGTTCCGCGGGCATCGTGCCCGCGTCGCGCTACAGCGAGCGGATCCGCGAGGCAGCAGGAGATCGGTCTGGCCCGTGAAACTCCGGGTGGCGCGCCGCGTAGAGACTCGGCAGGAGGAATGCAAGTCGAAATGGAAATCCTCACGATCCTTGTCTTCGGGGGCATCGCCCTCGTCGTGCTCGCCGTGCTTGCGGTCGTCGCCGCCCTGGTCAAGTTCACGTTCAAGCTCGTTCTGCTGCCGCTCAAGGTGATCGGCTTCATCGCCATGGCGCTGCTTGCCGCCATTCTGATCCCGCTGGCGATCGTGGCGCTGCCCGTGACGCTCGCCGTCGGCGCGGTGCTGCTGGTCCTGGGCGGCCTGGCGGCCATCGCATGGGCCGGCTGCAGCCTGCTGGCAGCGGTGTTCTGAGCCGAGCAGATCCGGGCCTTGCTGCCCGCCGCGCACCTGCGTCCACCAGCAGGAACGCCTTGACGCCGCGCCCTCGCTGAAGCAACCGCATCGGAGAACCTGAAACCGCGCCCGGACGGCGGCCCCGGGGCGCCTGCCCGGACTACGGCTACGGCGTGCAGGCGTCCGGGAAGGCGGTCACGTCGGCGAGGGCTCGGGCGGGAGCGCCGGCGGTGTGGGTGTAGCGCCTGACCTGATCGGTCACGGTGTCCCGGACCTGAAGGTCGAAGCCGACATCCGTCGCCGAGGCGGCGAAGACCCAGTGGTGGCCGTTGCTGGTGCAGGCGTCCAGGACCTTTACCAGCAGTTCCCAGTTCGCCTCCGAGAAGAACCAGAACAGCCCCGAGTCGTCGG
This sequence comes from Thermoanaerobaculia bacterium, assembly GCA_965116145.1. Classification (GTDB taxonomy): domain Bacteria; phylum Acidobacteriota; class Thermoanaerobaculia; order Multivoradales; family Multivoraceae; genus Multivorans. The sequence continues at coordinate 2,996,402 of OZ220482.1, read as the reverse complement.
CACGGGGCGGAGCGACGCTGCCCTTGCCGGTATCACCCTCGCGATCCGTCCAGTCCACGGACACGGCGTACCGGCCGTCCTGCAGGCACAGCGTGCCGGCCGCCGGGGTACAACTGCCGGACTCCACCGCCGACGGCACGGTCACGACCGGAAGCAGCGCAGCGACCGGATCGCCCCCGGCCGGCGGCGCGGACGCCAATGCCCCCGCTGCCGCACCTGCACCGGAGCAGGCGTCCGGGAACGCCGAGGCGTCCGTGATCGCCGAACTCCGATTGCCCGGCTCGTTCCGGTACTCCTTCATCGCGCCGGTGACCGTGTCCGTCACCCGGATGCTGTAGCCCAGGGTCGTCGCAGAGGCGCCGAACACCCAGACGTGACCGTTCAGCGAGCAGCCGTCGAGCACCTTCAGCAGCAGCTCCCAGTTCGTCTCCGAGAAGAACCAGAACAGACCCGAATCGTCCGTCCCCTCGTGCACCACCTTCCCCGCCTTCCGCGCTTCGCCGTCCTCCGTCCACCACTCCACGGCGACCGAGAACCGCGACTCCCGCAGGCAACGCGTGTCGCCGGCCACCGTGCACGACCCCGCCGGATCGCCGGCCTCGACCAGCACCTTGCGCGACGTTGTCGACGTGCTCCCCTCGCCGCTGACCGTCAGCGACACCGTGTAGAACCCGGGCGCCGACCAGGTGTGCCGCGGACTGCGGCTGCTCGACCCTGCACCGCCGTCGCCGAAGCTCCATGTCCGCGACGCAACCGTGCCTGTGCTGGTGTCGGTGAAGGACACCGAGGCGCCGGTCCGCGCACGACAGAGGCCGTCGGCACAGCTCGCGCTCAGCGTGAACGAAGCGGTCGGAGGGACAGCGGGCGGAACGTCGTCGTCCGAATCGTCGCCGGCATCGTCATCGTCGCCGTCCGAACCGTCGTCGCCATTGTCGTCATCATCGTTGCCGCTGTCGTCATCGTCGTCACTCGTACCGCCGCCGTTGTCGCCCGAGCCGCCGCCCGGATCGCCTCCGTCCGAACCGTCATTGCCATCGTCACCATCGTCACCGCCGCCGTCATCGCCATCGCCATCGTTCGAACCGCCGTCGTCCGGTCCCGTCGGCGTCGCGGTCACCCAGGCCGACGCGTCGCCGTCCCCGGCGCCGTTTGTCGCGAGGACCTGGAAGCTGTACTCCGCGTCGTTGTCGAGACTCGTCACCGTGTGGCTCGTCGTGCTGGCGTCGGAGCCCGAAATGGGGATCCAGCCGGCGCTGTCCCTCACACTCGTTTCGCCGTAACGCAACTGGTAGCCGGTGATGCTCGCGTCGCTCGGGTCGGCCCAGCTCAGAGTCACCTCCGCGTTGCCCGCGGCGGCGGCAAGACCGGTTGGCGACGCCGGCCTGCTCACGGTCGGCGTCGTGTCGGTCACCGTCACCTGGACGCTGTCGATGCTCAGCGAGTTGTAGTCCGTATCGCTGCTCGACGCCGTGTGGGTCAGCGTCGCGCTGTCGTCCGTCGTGTCCGGGTCGGCGCCGGCGTTCACCGTCACCGTCTGCGCGGTGCCGTAGTCGCTGTTCGTGAAGGTCAACGGCGAGCCCGTCACCGTCACCTCGCCCGACTCGCCGCCCACCGTGATCGTCACGGTCGACGACGGCGCCGTGTCCAGCACTACCGTGTAGGTGTTGCTGCTGCCTTCCGCCACCTGAAGCGATGTCGTCGAGAGCGTCACGCCGGGCCTGGCAGCGGCCGTTGGCGTCGCGGTGGCCTCGTTGGAGGTGCCGTCGAAGCTGAAGGCCCCGAAGCCCTTGTCGAGCTTCGCCCGTACCCTGAACCGGAAGGCAGTCCCGCCCACAAGTCCCGTGACTGTGTGACTTCTGGTTGTGTTGCCGGAGCCGTCGATGCTGATCCACGAACCGCCGTTCTGCTGGTACTGCCACTCCAGGACGTTGAGGGTACGTGCTGGCACGGTGGTCCAGGAGAGCTCTACCTGCTCAGTGCCTGCCGTGGCGGTGAGCGTAGTGGAGTTGATTTCCGCCTGGGCGTCCTGAGGCGCGAGCGCGGCAGCCAGTGTCAGCAGAAGAGCAGCGGCAAACGCCGCCTTCAGGCGGTGTACGGCTCTGCCGGGGGCGCCTGCGGGCTCAACCCCGCAGCCGGCTCTTGTGTGTGGGGGGGGGGGGGTCATCGACTCTCCTCCTGCCGCCAATTCGCGACGAATGTCGCGCCGCGTTCAAGCGGCCATTCAGTCAGTTCTTCTCTTGACTGCGGTGCATGCTACAGCCTGATCCTACCTGCAGTCCGTGGCAGAAGTCGCGCTGCATTCGTTTCAGCCATGCATCCCGCCCGGCTGCGTTGCTCTTCGCTCACATATTCCCGATATGCGTAACTACCGCGCCTTGCCGGACGGGCGCCTGACCGCTCTCGGTGCGACACGCAGTTCTGCCACGGGCTGCTAGCGCTAGCGGACGAGGTGCCATTCGATCTGGCGGCCTGCGAGGTAGAGCACCTGTTCGCCGTCGTAGACCGCGCTTTGCTCCAGCTTGATCTGCACGTCCTGGCCTCCCCACATCCGGAGTTCGACCTTGACGTTGCCCTCGATCGCGTAGGCGGTGTCGGGATGGAGCGGCCAGTCGCCGCGGACCGGGGTCGGGCCCTGGTTGTCCCACATGCCGATCGTCGGTCCGGGCGCATGGCCGAAGACGCCGAGCGGGTGGGTATAGGTGCTGGAGCGCAGGCCCTCGTCGGAAGCGACGGCGATCGTGGCGGCCAGGATCTGGTTGCCGGTGCGGCCGGTGCGGAACTCGCCGGTGAGGATGTCCTGCCAGCGATTGCCGGCGGCAAGCGCCCGCTGCAGCTCGGCCGGCGCCGCGGTTTCGCCCAGGCGCAGGACGTAGCCCATCTCCTGGGTGTCGGTGCACAGACCGAGATAGCAGATGCCGACATCCGTGTGCAGGACATCGCCGCGCTGGATGACGAAGTCGCCGCTGCCGCCGCAGAAGGGCTCGTCGACACCGCAGGCGCCTTCCTCGTCGGCGGCCCGGCGCTGGGCGTTGACCGACGGCAGGAACCAGATGTCGAGGCCCATGTCCTCGAAGCGCCGGGCCATGTGCCAGACGACATCGTCCGTCGTCGTGGCGCCGGCGGTGATGACCCGTTCCGAGAACGCCTCCGCGATCACGCCCCGCGCCAGGGAGACGATCTGCGGGTACGCCTCCATCTGGAGCGGACTCCGGGTCTCGATCCAGCGCACGACGAGGTCCTCGGCGCTGGTCACGCGTTCCTCGAGCTCCGGCGTCAGCACCTCCAGCAACCGCTCGTGCAGCGACGCCGACAGACCGTCGGCAACCGGCCAGTGACGCGAGACGTTGATCCCGATGCGCTTCGGATCGCGGGCGGCGATCACCTCGCCCAGCCCCTGCCACTGCTCGTCCAGGTCACCGCCCTCCCAGGCCGACTCGTACAGGGCGCCGTACGGGTAGCGGTTCACCGTCAGGAGCTCCAGACCGCCGTCGTCCGGGCCGCGGTCGAAGAAGACGAGCATCGTCGTCCGCCGCGCCGCGAACACCGGCCGCGGCACCAGGCTGAAGAACACCGGATCCTCGTTGTACTCGCGGTTGATAACAAGCCACATGTCGATCCCGGTCTCGCGCATCAGCCGCGGCAGCAGCCGGTGCAGCCGCTCCTCGAGCATGCGGTTGAAGGGTGCTACGCGGTGCCGGTGCTGGAGCACGTGGCCGGGCCCGTCGAGCACGCGGCCCTGGTCGAAGCCGGCGTTCTGGGCCAACGCAGGAAACGCCGACAGGACGAGCCAGCCGATCGCGGCAGTCAGGAGGGGTGCAGGGTCTCGCTTCATGTCTCCAGAACCTCCAGACGGCCATCCACGACCGCGGTCCGCGCCGCCTCCAGCAGGTAGCGACAGGAACCTGCGGCACCGGCGAGAGGCAGTCGGCCGCCGCCGATCAGACGGCGGATCAGCTCGGCGCCGGCATAGCCGGCGACCAGCTCCATCCGCAGATGCGGCGACAGCCGCCCGCGCCCGGCCGTGGATGACGCGGAGGCCGCCGCACGGACCGCCTGCCGTTCGCCTTCTCCTCCGTCTGCAGCCGGCGCCGGTCCTGCCTCCTCCTGCGGCCCGGCGGCTGCGGCGAGAAAGGCGTCCACGACCTCCTCGGGCTGCCGCGCCAGCAGCAGGTGAGCAAGACCGGCGCCGATGTCGAACTCGGCGTCGCCCGGACCTCCGAACTGAGGATCGACGACGCGCACATCGCCGCCCGGAAGCGACAGCCAGTTGCCGGGATGGAAGGCGCCGTGCACCAGGCACGCTCCGCCGTCGAGAAACTGTCGGCCAAGTGCGCCAAGCGCTTCCCGGAAGGCGCCGTCCGTGCGCAAGGCGGCCGCGGCGTCGCCCAGGCCCGGCTCGACCGCTTCGAGCGCCGCCGGATCGCGCCCCGGCCCATCGGCGCCGAAGTCCACGCCTTCAGCCGAGGACGAAAAGAACGGCGCCTCGAACAGCAGCCGGTGGTTCAGCCTCTTCATGCCGGTGCGGCTGCTTGCCGGCGCCGGTTCCTCCGCGCCGCGGGTTCCGCCATGAAGCGCCTGCAGGTAGCTGCCCAAGGCATCGGCGGCGGCCACTCCAAGCGAGCCCTGCCGATAGAGCGACGTGAGATCGGAGGCGCCGCGGAAGTCCTCGAGCAACAGCACCGACCTTGTCTCGTCGCCGCCAAGCAGCCGCGGCATGCTCGGAGCGACCGCCGACAGGCCGGCCACCCGCCGATAGAAACGCAGTTCCGCACCGCCGCGATCGGCCGGCATGGCGACCGACTCGTCACTCGGCAGCCAGGGCAGGGCCTGCTTGAGGACCGCTGTGCGCCAGCCGCCGCGCAACTCCCGGAGCTCGACCCGCATGACGGTGCTGGACTCGCCGGGAAGCGGAGTGCAGGTGGTGACCTGTTCCTCCTCGCCCAGCCAACCGAGAGCGCCCATCACCAGGTCCACCCGGCCCGCCTGGTCCGCCGACAGGATGTGGATGTCCGGGTGCGACGCCTCGAACTCCGCCCTTCGGCTCATCGCCGCAAGCTATCACCGGACACCCGGCAGTCCGCGGCGAACGCGGCGCTGCGTTCGTTTCGGCCATGCATCCGTGTCCGGCTTCGTCGCGCTGCGTTCCGGCATGGCCGGCTATCCTCACCTGCAGCGCCTTGCCGGACGGGCGTCCGACCGCTCCGGGTGCAACGCGCACATCCGCCGCGGCCAACCCCGACACCGTCATGCATCCGAAACGCCGTGCAGGAGCCTGAGGCTGCAGAACGGCCGGTGCTGCGGATCGCGATGTGGTCCGGGCCGCGGAACATCTCGACCGCGATGCTGCGGTCCTGGGGCAACCGCGGCGACACCTTCGTCTGCGACGAGCCGCTCTACGCGAACTATCTCCTGGAACACGGCCTCGACCACCCCGGCCGCAACGAGATCCTCGCTCACCACGACAGCGACCTGACGCGGGTCATCCGCCGGCTGACCCAGGACACCTCCTTCGGCCGGCCGATCTTCTACCAGAAGCACATGGCCCACCACCTGCTGCCGGAGACCGACCGGTCGTGGGTGGCGCGGCTGACGAACGTCTTCCTGATCCGTGACCCGGCAGAGATGCTGACGTCCCTGATCCACATCCTGCCGCAGCCGAAGCTGCCCGACACCGGGCTGCCCCAGCAGCGGGAGCTGTTCGACCTCGAACGCCAGCGGCTCGGCAGGGCGCCGACCGTCCTCGACGCGGCCGACGTACTGCGCAACCCGCGCGGAGGCCTCGAAGCCCTGTGCCGCGCCGTCGGCGCCGAGTTCGACGACAAGATGCTGAACTGGCCGCCCGGCCGTCGGGAAACGGACGGCGTCTGGGCGCCGCACTGGTACGGCGCGGTCGAGAAGAGCACCGGCTTTGCCCCGTACCGGCCGAAGAACGAGCCGGTCCCGGCCTTCCTGTCCGGGGTTCTCGCAGAGTGCCGACGGCACTACGATCACCTTGCCGCTCATCGGCTGATCTTCTGAGCCGCCGCCGACTGCCCCGCCCGACCCCGCCATGCTGCAGACCGCCGACCCCAGGAACGCCGACCTGCTCGTCAACATCAACGGCGAGCTGATCCACCGCGACCGCGCCGGGATCAGCCCCTTCGACTCCGCCGTCCAGGGCGGAGACGCCGTCTGGGAGGGACTGCGTCTGTACGACGGCAGGATCTTCCGGCTCCAACGGCACCTCGACCGGCTCCGGCACTCGGCCCTGGCCCTGGCCTTCACGGAGATTCCCCCGCACGAGGAGATCGTCGCCGAGATCCGCCGCACCCTGGAAGCGAACCGGATGCGCGACGGTGTCCACATCCGGCTGACCCTGACCCGCGGTGTCAAGACCACGTCCGGGATGGATCCGCGGCTGAACACGGCGGGGCCGACCCTGATCGTGCTCGCCGAGCACAAGGCGCCGGTCTACGGCTCGCAGCCGATCCGGCTGATCACCGCTTCGATCCGCCGCTTTCCGCCCGACTGCATGGACCCGAAAATCCACCACAACAACCTGATCCAGTCCATCCTGGCCAAGATCGAGGCGAACGCCGCGGGCGCCGACGACGCACTGATGCTCGACCGCCAGGGCTTCGTTGCGGAGACCAACGCGACCCACGTCTTCCTGGTGCACGGCGGCGTTGTCGCGACCAGCCGCTGCCATGCCTGTCCCGAAGGCGTGACCCGCGCGACCGTGCTCGAGCTCTGCCGGGACCACGGCATTCCGCACGAGGCCGCGGACCTGACCCAGGCCGAGCTCTACCGCGCCGACGAGGCGTTCTGCACCGGCACGATGGGCGAACTCGCGGCCGTCGCGGAGGTCGACGGCCGGCCCATCGGCAGCGGAGAACGGCCGGTGCTCAAACGGCTGCAGCATCTCTTCCGGGAGCTGACCGGCGCCAGCGGTTACCCGATCCTGGCCTGAAGCCTGTCCGCGCGCTGCTGGCGGCCGGTGCGTCCGGAAGCGCGCCGCCGCCAGAGCCGACCCGACTTGCCGTCAGTCCGGTTCTGTGCAAGCATCCTCATGCTGCATCGCAGCAAGCAGTGCAGCAACACCCCGCTCCGCAAGCGACACGCTCGTTCTGGAGACATCATGGCCGCGGAACTCGACAGATTCCTGACCCCGCTCGACGCCGCGTTCCTCTATGTGGAGCGGCCGAACGAGACGATGCACATCGGCGGTTGCATGGTCTACGACGGCGAGTTCTCGAAGGAGTACATGGTCGAGCAGCTCGCCGCCCGCATGCACCTGCTGCCCCGCTACCGTCAGCGCGTCCTGTTTCCACCCTTCCTCGTGTCCCACCCGGTCTGGGTCGACGACCCCGCGTTCGACGTCGAACGCCATGTCGAGGAAGTCGAGGCGCCGGCAGACAGCGACGAGCAGGCTCTGGCCCGAGCGGCGGCCGAGGCCTACGGCGGCATGCTCGACCGCAAACGGCCGCTGTGGAAGGGCACTCTGCTGCGCGGCATCCCGGGACGTACCGCGGTCGTCTGGAAGGTCCACCATGCGATGGTCGACGGTGTCTCCGGGGTCGACCTGACCATGGTGCTGAACGACTTCTCGCCCACGGACAAGCTCCCCCAGCCTCCTGCCGAGCCTTGGGCGCCGGCGCCGCTGCCGGATCCGCTGAGCCTGCTCCAGGAGGCGACGCAGCATCGCTTCGGACAGCTCAACGAGTCCTGGACGAACGCGGCCTTCGACGCATTGCGCCCGGGCCAGGCGGTCGACCGGCTTCGGGAGATGACCGCGGCCGGCGCGGCCAGCCTGCCGGTCTCCTGGGCGCCGGCGCCGCGCACCGTGTTCAACCGGCCGGTCAGCAGCGAGCGCGCAGTCGCCTGGGCCCAGTTCTCCTTCCCCGCGATGCGCGCCGTCAAGTCGGCCCTCGGCGGCACGGTGAACGACGTCGTGCTCACCGTGCTCGCCGGCGGCCTCGGCCGCTACCTGCGAACGCACGGACAGGACACGACCCGGCTCGAACTGCGCGCCATGTGCCCCGTCAGCATGCGCCAGCAGGACGAGCGGGGCCAGCTCGGCAACCTCGTGTCAAGCATGATCGCGCCGCTCTTCGTCGGCGTCGAAGATCCGATCGAGCGCCTGGGCAGGGAACGGGACGCGATGAACCGGCTGAAGCAGTCCGGGCAGGCGAAGGCCCTGTACCGGATGACCCGGATCGGCGACCGCGTGCCGCCGCTGATGGCCGCAGCCGCGGCCGCGATGCCGTTCTCCCAGAGCCTGTTCAACACCGTGTCCACCAACGTGCCCGGGCCGATGATCCCGCTCTACTTCGGGACTCACGAGCTGATCGACTGGCTGCCGCTCGGCATCGTCTCCAACAACATCGGCCTGTTCACCTCCATCCTGAGCTACAACCAGCGGATCACCCTGGGCCTGACCGTGGATCGCAAGCTGATCCCCGATTCACCGTTCCTGAGCGAGTGCATGGAAGCGTCCTGGCTGGAACTGCGCACAGCGGCCGGCGTCGAGGAAGAGGAACCGACCGGGGCGCGCTGGTTCGCGGCGAGGCCGGCGGTCGAGACGCCCGAACCGCCGCCAGCGGAGAACGAGGCTCCCGAGGCTCCCATGGCGGCCGAGGCGCCGGAACCCGCAGGCACATCCGCGCCGGAGGACACAGGCCCCGGCAGGGACGAGCCGATGCAAGGAGTCGCAGGGTGACGGCAACGGCACGAAGAGGGCCGGTCAATCCGGTCTGGAGTGCGAACCCGCGCCTGCTCCGGGACTCGGTGCCGGCAGCCCTGCCGCTGTGGCGCGAGGCGTTCGCGGCCGCCGAGTTCACGCTCCTGCCCTTCACACCGATCTTCCACGGCATCGGCGCTCCGCGCGGCGACGGGGCCGCGGTGATCGTCGTCCCGGGCTTCACGGCAACCGACGGCTATCTGGCGCCGATGCGGCGCTGGCTCGGACGCATCGGCTACCGGCCCCGTCCTTCGGAGATCGGACACAACGCCGACTGCCTCGACCGGTTGGGCGATCGACTCGGCCACACCCTCGAGCAGGCCGCGGACCGGACCGGGCGGCGGGTCCACCTGGTCGGCCACAGCCTCGGCGGCGTGCTGTCGCGCGGCGTGGCGTGCCTGCGCCCCGATCTGGTCGCGTCCGTCACGACGATGGGATCGCCGATCCGGGGCCTCCGCTCCCATCCCCTGGTCATGCGCCTGGCGGACGCAGTGCGCCGGCGTGTCGTCGAGCAGGAAGACGCCCGAGAACCCGCCTGCTTCTCTGGCGATTGCCGCTGCGGCCTGGTGCGGGCGGTGCAGGGCACGTTCCCGGACGAGATACCGCAGCTCGCGATCTTCACCCGGCGGGACGGCGTGGTCGCCTGGCGCTACACGCGGCTCTACGACCCGGCACAGAACCGCGAGGTCCCCGGCACCCACTCCGGCCTGGCCGCCAACCCGCTCGCCTACTACCATCTCGCCCGCTTCCTGAAGCGCCATCCGAGTCCCCGGCTCGGCCCGGAGGAGGTTGCAGAGTGACCGGCGCCGACACGCGCCTGACGCCGGACCAGGCGTTCCTGTGGAACCTCGAACGCCGCGCACCGGGACTGCACGCCGCGGGCCTGGCGCTGGTGGACGGCAAGATCGACCGCGGCGAGCTTCGGCGCTGGATGACACGCCTGCGCCGACTGCCCCGGTTCGGTCTGCGCGTCGACGCGCCGCCGCCTTCGCCGCCGCGATGGCGCTCGGCGCCGTTCCAGCTCGAGGAGCACCTTCACATCGTCACGGACGGCGATCCGGTCGCCGCGGTTGACGAAGCGCTCGGGCAGCCGCTCGATCCCCGCCGTCCGCTGTGGGAGTTCCACCTCGCGCCCGGCTACCACGATGACGGCGACGCCCTGCTGATCAAGGCCCACCTGGTCGCGATCGACGGTCTGGGCACGGGCGATCTCTTCCATGCCCTGTTTGCCAGCGGCACGGAAATCCGGGAGAAGAAGGCCGAGGAGCCGACTTCGAACGGAGCGCGCAGGGAAACGCGCCCGCCGGAGTGGTTCGAGAACTGGACGCGCGCCGGCCAGGATCTGGCAACCGGTCTTCGGGAACTCACCTCGGACGACACCCGCAGCGCGCTGCTGACCCTGAACGAGACGATGCCCGACCTCGGTCTGCCGCCGCTGCCGCTGCCGTTCAACCGCGGCCTGAACGGACGACGGCGCCTGATCCGGTGCGCCCTTTCCTGGCGCGATGTCCGCCGCATCCGCACCCGGCTGGGCGGCGCCCTGTCCGACATCGTGATCGCCGTGGCCAGCGGCGCCCTCGAGCGCTACGCAAGCGCCCGGGGCGCCTCCATCCGGGGACGGCAGCTGCGCGTGGGCCTCGCCGCCGACCTTGCCGAACGCGGCAGAAAGCGGCGCAGCCTGCTGCCGATCGAGGTCCCCCTGGGCATCGCCGCCGCGGATCGGCTGAGTACGGTCCATCAGCTTGCCCGCCTGATGCGGACCGCCCGGGTGGCCGACATGTTCTCGCGCCTGGGCGGCCTGCAGGCCGCAGGCGGTCCGCTGGCCGCAGCGGCGGCCGCGACGGCCTCTTCCGTGCGGCCGCTCTTTCATCTGACCGTCGCCAACGCGAACGGCCCCCAGATCCCGCAGTACCTGGCCGGCCGACCGCTTGCCGGCTACACGCCTTCCTGGCCGGCCAGTTACGGCCAGGGCCTGTCCTGCGCGTTTCTTGCGTACAACCGGGCGCTGCACGTCGGCATCACGGTCGACACCGGCGCCTGCCCTGACGCCGACATCCTGCCCCGTCTGTTTGCGGAGTCGTTCGACGCACTCCGTGAAGCGGCCGACCGCGCTCCCCGCCGACGGCCGCACAAGGCCCCGTCCGCGGCCCGAGCCGCCGCGGCTTCATGAACCTGGAGAGACCATGACCCGAACCAGCATCCCGAGACCGGTACTCGACTTCCAGAAGCAGATCCTCGACTTCCAGAGGAACGCCTTCGAGAGCGGCTACGACGCGATCGTCGCCCTCCAGGAACGCCAGATCGAACTCGCCGACCGGATGATGAACCAGGTGCCCAACCTGCCGGACGAGGCGCGGGAGCTGGTCGAGACCTGGCGCGGCGCCGCCGCCGACAGCCAGCGTCAGTTCAAGAGGACGATCGACGGTTCGTTCGACGCCGTCACGGAGTACCTCGACCGGCTCGCCGCCGGCCCTGCCGACGACGAGGCGGACGCCCAGCCCCCATCGACGGCCGAAGCGCCGGAGGAGACCGACGAGTGAACGACATGGCGACCAGGTACCCGCGGACGGTTCGGCTGCGCAACCAGTCCTTCCAGTTCAGCTTCCTGACGCAGGAGGACCGCGACGAGGTGCTCGCCTTTGCGCGGGAGCTGCCGGAACAGGACCTCCGGTTCCTGCGGGTCGACATGACGGATCCGAAGGTCGTCGACCGCTGGGTCGAAGGCGCAGTGGACGGTACGCGTGTCGCCGTGCTCGCCCGGCTCGGCGACCGGGTCGTCGGCTACGGCAGCCTGAACCGGCGCGAGTCGTCCTGGATGAGACACCTGGGCGAGATCCGGATCATGGTCCTGCCCGAGGTCCGCGAGCTCGGCCTCGGCGGCCGCCTGGCCCACGATGTCTTCGAGCTGGCCCAGCAGATCGGCCTGACCAAGATCGTCGCCCAGATGGCCCGCGAGCAGCGCGGCGCCCGTCAGATGTTCCAGAACCTCGGCTTCTCGGTGGAGGCGCTGCTGGCCGACTGGGTGATCGACCCGCACGACGCCACCCACGACCTGATCCTCATGTCGTACGACGTGACCGGCCTCGAGGCGGGGGCGGGCGCGTAGGCGGCCGGGCCAGCGCCGCCGGCCCGGCGCTCGTTCGGCGCTCGTTCGGCGTCCGGCACAAGTAGCATACGGAGCGAACATGGCCCGACAGCCGCTTCGCCCGCTCGACTTCGCCGCCGGCGGACCCGCCGGCATGATCGGCTGGACGGTCGGGACACTGCTGGCCGTCGCCACGGTCGCCACTCCCCGGGTTCTCGCCCAGGGACCCGCGGCGCACTACCGGTGCGAAGCGATCGCCGTGGGGTCCCCGGATGGTCCGAGCGCCGCCCTGGAAGCGCAGCGAGCCGCCGCCGCGCAGGCGGTCCAGGCAGCGACGATCGACGTGATGGTCGTCTTCAGCGCACAGGCAATCGCCGAGGGATATCCCGGGGAACTCTCGCGGATCTTCCGTTTCGTCAATCACGTCTACCGCGATACGGGGATCACGTTCCGGGTCGTGGCGGTCAGCTCGATGCGAGAGAACTCCGCCCTGGCCCGCGAGGCGGCCAGGGTAGAGAGTTCTGCCGTGGACGGATCGCCCGACAATGCGATGTTCCTGACCACGTCCGATCCCGACGTCGCGAGAACCCGCGCCCGAACAGGAGCGGACGTCGTGCTCTCCTGGAGCTCCTGGTGGCAAGACCACAGACAGCGCTGGGCCAGCGGGTTCGCCATCATTCCCATGAGCCGAACGGGGTTCGTTCCGTCGAACGCGTACTCCTTCATCTCCGGGACCAACCCCGAGGTCGTCGCTCACGAACTGGGTCACGTCCTGGGGCTTGGGCACCAGTCGGGGGGAGAACGGTACCTGCCCTGGGGCCAAGCCTACGTCGGCTCCCATCCTTCTCTTGCAAGACGCTACGCCACCATCATGGCGTACCTTCCTGCGGTCGACATGATCGACGAGCTCTCGAGCGACTCCTCCTTCACGTTCCAGGGTCACAGCGTTCGCCTGGGCGACAGCAACTCCAGGTCCCGGGACGCCGCGGCGCACACCGGCTCATGGGTGGCGGACTACCTGGCCGCGGTGGTCGGGATCGGGGAAGAGCCCGACGACCCCGAAGGACTGCTGGGCGAACCGCGGCGGGCAGGCGGCAACCCCGGCGGGCCGACGGCAGGCGCGACGCTGTCGACATCCTCGCTGTCCCTGGAGGAAGGCGGCAGCGACGCCTACACGGTCAGGCTGAACACGGAACCCTCCGGCAACGTGACGATCACGGTGACTGGCGCCTCGGACGATGTGTCGGTGTCGACCTCGACGCTCGTCTTCACCCCTTCCGACTGGAGCGTGCCCCAGTCGATCGTCGTGTCGGCAGCCCGGCACGAAGACTCGACTCCGGATGCCGTGACGTTGACGCACAGCGCCTCGGGCGGCGGCTACGACGCGGTGAGCATCGGCTCGGTCGAGGTGACGGTGGCGGAGACATACGCCGGCGACGGCAACGAGCCCGGAGGACCGGGCGTCGTGGTGACGCGGACGGCCGACCTGAAGCTCGACGCCGTCGCCGAAGTCCGCCGGAACACCGCCATCCGCTACAGCGTCCGTGTCCGCAACGCGGGCCCGGACGCAGCGCGCAGCGTGGTCGTGACGAGCGCGTTCCCGGACGGTGTCGCATCGATCGACCCGACGACCTCCGGCTGCAGCGAGGATCCCGAGGGCGTGCCGGAGTGCGGCCTCGGCGACATCGAGGCCGGCGAGTCCGCCTCCTTCACGATCGAAGTCGGAACGCGCGGCGCTTCCGAGACCTGGCTCCGGTACAGCGGCGCCGCCGGCAGCAGCGACCCGGACCCGACGCCGGAAGATGCGGAAGCGGCTGTCTCGCAGGCCGTCGGGCCGCCCGACGCGCCGACGGACCTGACCGCCGCAGCCGTCGGTTCCAGCGAAGTCGAGCTGCGCTGGCAGGACAACTCGCGGATCGAGACGGGGTTCGACGTCTTCCTTCAGGGCCCTGACGACGCGGCGCCGCGGCGGATCGGTTCGGTCCGGCCCAACGTGACCGCGATGACCGTGGACGCACTGAGGCCCGACACCACCTACCGTTTCGCAGTGGAAGCGCGCAACAGCGTCCTGCGTTCCGTGCGGTTGCCCGAAGCGACGGCGACGACCTGGTACTCGGACGACTCCCGATGCAACGAGAAGGACGTGCTCTGTCTCGGCAGGTTCGAGGTCGAGGCGGCCTGGACAGCGCCCGACGGCCGGACGGGGCGAGGTGTCGCGCATCGGCTGACGGCGGACAGCGGCGACTTCTGGTTCTTCGGCCCGGCGAGCGTCGAGCTGGTGGTCAAGGTGCTCGACGGCTGCCGGATCAACGGCCACTACTGGGTGTTCGCCGCCGGCCTGACGGACGTGGCGGTGACAACGACGATGCGGGATCTCGACACCGGCGAGGAGCTGACCTGGTCGAACCCCCAGGGTGTCCGGTTCGAGCCGATCGCGGATCGGAGCGCCGTCGTCTGCGACAGCGCCTCGGGCGCGGATACGGACCACCGGACGCGGCTCGGCGGCTCGAGCCCGGCAGCCGCGGCCTCCGTGCAGCAGACGAATCGGCGGTCAGCCGATCGGGTCGGCCAGGCCGCCGAGGAGAACGCCTGCACGCCGAGCACGACCGCGCTGTGCCTGCAGGACGGCCGCTACGAGGTGCGGGCGAACTGGCAGGCGGGGGAGCAGGGCGGCGAGGCGGCGGCGATTCCGCGCACCTCCGACACCGGCATGTTCTGGTTTTTCGAGGCGGACAACGTGGAAGTGGTCGTCAAGGTGCTCGACGGCTGCTCGTTCAACGGCTGGCGCTGGGTGGTGATGGCGGGTCTGACGGATGTGAGGGTCGATGTCTCCGTGAGAGACAGCCGGACAGGTGCGGCGAAGCTGTACCGCAACCCCGGCGGCACGCCCTTCCCGACGATGTTCGACATCACGGCCTTCCCGTGCAGCGAGGAACCGTAGCGCGGACGCCGCCGCGTCGGCTGCCGGCAACGGCCAGGCTCGTAGCGGGGAAGGGAGCGCCGGCCTCGCACCGGTACTGTCGGTCGGCTCCGAACGTCAGGACTGCTCGTCTTCCGGGCGCGCGGCCGCGCCGCTCCTCGCGGCGGCGACCCGAGCGGCCGCGCCGGGGAACCAGAACCGGAACATCTCCTGCGGATCGGCGTATTTCAGGTTGGCGGCCATGCGGTCGCGGACCTTCTCCAGCATCTCGTTCTGAATCCCGGCAACGTCGGGGAGGCCGAGAAAGGCGCGCGCCTCTTCGGGCGTGCAGTCGATGTCCAGCTTGATCTTCACGGTTCTCCCTTCGTCCGGCGCCGCCCTTGCCCGACGTCTGCCGGAGCCGTCGAACGTCGCTGCCGACTCCGGGTCCGGCGCCGGCCGCCGCCTCACCACCACCTTGCGCGGCGGAACTGGCTGCGCTGCGTTCCGCGCCGCAGACTCGTAGCATACGCTGCACAGGGGAACCCGGCAGCCCGTGGCAGAGGGGAGAACGACAATGACCCGACAGCCGTGCCGTCCGTTCGCTCTCGCCGCGGTCTGCAGTCTCGCCGCCGTTGCCGGCGGCGCCCGCGCCCAGCCGACCGCCACGGTCATACAGGGCGCCCGCGTGCTGAGCGACCAGGTGCTCGAGCAGGCGACCGTCGTGATCCGGGGACGCACGATCGAGTCGATCACGCCCGGCACGGACGTTCCGGCAGCCGCCGGCGCCGAAGCGAAGATCGTCGACGGCGCCGGCATGACCATGCTGCCGGGGCTGATCGACAGCCACACCCACAACTTCGGGCTGTCGCTGCAGCAAGCGCTGAACTTCGGCGTCACCACCGTTCTCGACATGCTCACCGACGAGAACCTGGCGGGCCAGTGGCGGCGG
Source organism: Thermoanaerobaculia bacterium (assembly GCA_965116145.1). Classification (GTDB taxonomy): domain Bacteria; phylum Acidobacteriota; class Thermoanaerobaculia; order Multivoradales; family Multivoraceae; genus Multivorans. Next base: position 2,980,747 of record OZ220482.1, on the reverse strand, counting down.
CAGCAGGCCGCAGGCGCCGTTCCGCAGCGCGCCGACATCTTCGCCGGCGGCGGCGTCACCGTCGAGGGCGGGCACGGCACCCAGTTCGGCATCCCGATCCCCACCCTGGACGACCCGGAACAGACCCGGGCCTTCATCGCCGCCCGGGCCGCCGCCGGGGCCGACTTCATCAAGGTCATCTACGAACCGGGAATCAGGGAGCGCACACGCCCGACCTTCGCCGTGTCGACCCTGCCGCGGATCGTCGAAGCAGCTCATGAGCACGACCTCCTCGCCGTCTTCCACGTAAGCCTGGCGAGCACCGCGCGGGACGCCATCGATGCCGGCGCCGACGGGCTGGTCCACGTCCATTTCGATCGAGGCGGGCCGGAGATCGTCGAAGCCGCCCGGAAGGCCGGCGTCTTTGTCGTGCCGACCCTAGCGGTGATCGAGGCGGTCGCCCGAGCCGGCGGCGGCAAGGAACTGGCGGCCGATCCGTTGATCGCGCCCTTCCTCGCGCCCGACCAGCACAGCGGCCTGACCCGGGAGTTCGAGACGGCCCCCATTGCCGACGCACTGGAGAACGCACTCGACAGCGTCGGCGCGCTGCACGCTGCCGGCGTACCGATCCTGGCCGGCTCGGACGCTCCGAACCCCGGCACCACCCACGGCGCGAGCATCCACCGCGAGCTCGAGCTCCTGGTCCGCGCCGGTCTGACCCCGCTTCAGGCCTTGCACGCCGCCACCGCCGCGCCCGCCGACGCGTTCGGCCTGGACGACCGCGGCCGGATCGCACCCGGCCTCAAGGCCGATCTGGTCCTCGTGCGCGGCGACGCGACCGAAGACGTGCGTGCAACGCGAAACATCGCGGCGATCTGGAAGGACGGCGTTCGCCTGGAGCGGACGACGGCGCCCGACAGGTCCGGGCGCGACCGCATCGACCCGCAGCTCGTGACGGACTTCGACGATCTCTCCGGCAACGCCCTGCCCCGCGGCTGGATGCACTCGACCGACGCGATGCAGGGCGGCAAGTCGAGAGTCGAAACGGCCATCGTGCAGCGGGACAGCGGCAGCGCCCTGCGCCTCGACGGCGAGCTCGCCGAGGGGTCTCCCTTCCCGTGGTCCGGCGTGATGTTCACCCTCGGTTCCGGGTTCATGCAGCCGGTCGACGCCAGCGCGATCGGCGCCCTGGTGTTCGACGTCCGCGGTCCGGAAGGCGCGTATCAGGCGATGGCCTTCGGCGAGAGCCTGGGGATGCATCCCGCGGCCGCCGGCTTCGAGGCCGGGGACGACTGGCGCCGGGTCGTCATCCCGCTGTCGTCGTTCGCCGGACTCGATCCCGCGGGCGCCTGGGGCTTCTACATCGGCGGCGGCACCGAACTCGGCGAGTTCTGGCTCGAGATCGACAACGTCGAGCTGGCCGAGTAGCCGGCCGGCTATCGACCGGCACCGATCAGGAACAAGGGCATACGCCGGATCCCGTCCTCGCTGGCTAAGATCGCCGAATGTCCGACACGCCTTCGCTCGGGGCCGGTTCCCCGGGTCCGCTCCACGGCATCCGGGTTCTCGACTTCACGAGCTTCATCGCCGGTTCCTACGGCGCCATGCTGCTCGGCGATCTCGGCGCCGATGTCCTGAAGATCGAATCCCCGGGCGGCGACAACGCACGCCACTGGGGTCCCTTCGTCAAGGGGGAGAGCCGGATGTTCCAGGCGTGGAACCGGAACAAGCGCGGCCTCTGCGTCGACCTGAAGACGGCGGCAGGCCGTGAGGTGATCCACGACCTGGCCGCAGGCGCCGATGTGGCGATGGAGAACTTCCGACCCGGCGTTGCCGCCCGACTCGGTATCGACTACGACACCCTGAGCCGACGCAACCCGCGCCTGGTCTACGCCTCGTCGAGCGCCTTCGGCAGCAAGGGACCGTACGCCCAACGGCCCGGCTACGACCCGGTCCTGCAGTCGATGGGCGGCGCCGTCCACCTGCAGCAGCTCATGAACGGCGTCGCGGAGATCTGTCCGGTCGCCGTTTCGGACTACATGGCCGCCGTGCTGACCGTCTGCTCGATCAACGCCGCCCTCCTCCACCGCGAGCGCTCCGGCGTCGGCCAGCGGATCGAGACCTCGCTGCTGCAGGCGATCATGACCGCCCAGGCGCAGTCCTACCTGCAGCCGCTCGACGCCGAGGCCACCGGACCGCCCGGCATCTTCCCCTACCGGATGTTCGACGCCGCCGACGGACCGATCTTCGTCGCCGCCGGCACGGACAAGTTCTGGCGGCTGTTCTGCGACGCGATCGGCCGCGGCGATCTGGCCCGGGATGAGCGCTACCGGACGAACCCGCAGCGGGTCAGCCACGCCGATGAACTGAGCGCCGAGATCGAACCGATCGTCGCCGGCAGGCAGGCGCGGGAACTCGAGGCGAAGCTGGTCGCGGTCGGCGTGCCCTGCGCCGCGGTCCGTCCGGCCGAGGAGTTCTTCGACGACCCGCAGGTCGCGGCGATGGAGATGAGCCAGGTAGTCCACCACCCGCAGCTCGGCAACCTGAGAATGGGCGGCGTGCCCTGGCACTTCTCGCAAACGCCGGCGGCCATCCGCAGACCCGCTCCCTGCCTCGGTGAGCACACCGGCGAGATCCTCGAGGAGCTCGGCTACGACGCCGAGCGCATCGCCGGCCTCGCCGCCGCCGGCGCGGTACGGACCTCGGACAGCGCAGTTCCGTCCTGATGCCGCGGGTTGTCCTGGTCGGCGCCGGGCACACCCACATCCAGGTCCTCCGCCACTGGATGATGTACCCGGACCCGACGATCGAGGCGACCCTCGTCGTCGACACGCCGGTCGCCGTCTACTCCGGCATGGCGCCGGGGCTGGTCGCCGGGCAGTACGAACGGCACGAGCTGGAGATCGACGCGGCGCCGCTGGCGCGCCGGGCGGGCGCCCGGGTGGTGCTGGCCCGCTGCGTCGGCGTGGAGGCGGCGGCGCGGCGGCTCCTGATCGAAGGCCGCAGGCCGCTGCCGTTCGATATCGCCTCGTTCGATATCGGCTCGACGGTCGCCGGGACCGATCTGCCGGGCGTTCGCGAGCACGCGGTGCCGACCCGGCCGATCAACCGGTTGGCGGCAGTGGTCAACGGACGCGTTGCGTCACTGACCGGCGAGGAGCCGGCGGTTGTCGTCGTCGGCAGCGGCGCCGGCGGCATCGAACTCGGGTTCTGCGTCGACGCCCGGCTGCGCCAGCGGGGACTCAGGCCGCGGGTCACGATCGTCGAGGCCAGCGACCGCATCCTTCCCGGCGCCCACCCGAGACTGGTGCAACGCGTCGAGGCGGCGGCCCGGAGACGCGGCCTGCGGACCCTGACGGCGACGACGGTCACTGCGGTCGAGGCGGACCGGGTGCGGCTCGATAACGGCGCAAGCATCGACGCCGATCTCACCTTCTGGGTCACCGGCGCCGCCGCGCTGCCGATCTTCCAGGGCGCCGACCTGCCCCTGTGCGACCGAGGCTTCGTCCGCACCCGCCCCACCCTGCAGGTGGAGGGGCACGACCACATCTTCGCCGTCGGCGACTGCGCGACCCTGATCGAGCAGCCGGACCGGCCGCGTGCGGGCGTCTACGCGGTGCGCATGGGGCCCTTTCTGATCGAGAACCTGGAACGCCTGACGACCGGGCAGCGGCTCCGCCGGTACCGGCCCCAGGCTGAATTCCTGGCGCTCCTCAACCTCGGCGACGGCCGCGCCGCCGGCGCCAGGTGGGGCGTGTCCTTCGAGGGCCGCTGGGTCATGCGGCTCAAGGACCGGATCGACCGCCGGTTCATGGAGCGCTTCCAGACACTCGACCCGGACGGAGCGCCGCTGCCCGCCTTCCCGTCGATGGCGAGCGATTCCGGAACGGACGGCCGGCACGGGACCAAGGACAACGCAACGGAGGCGGCCCGCGACGATGGCGGCCGATCGTCGGCGCGGATGTTCTGCGGCGGCTGCGCAGCGAAAGTCGGACCGGACCGATTGGGCCGGGCACTGGCACGGGCCGGACTGGCGGCGCCAGCGCCGACAACGGCGACGGTAGCAGCAGCGGCAGACGATTACGGCAGCACCCGGAACACCGACGTGATCCTGGGCGCGGCGACGCCGGACGACGCGGTGGCCTACCGGACACCGGCCGGTGACCGGATCGTCGCCTCGCTCGACGCCTTCCCGGCCTTCACCGACGACCCCTGGCTGGTGGGACGGGTGGCCGCCGTCAACGCCTGCTCCGACCTGTACGCCACCGGTGCAGCGCCACGCTTCGCCCAGGCCCTCGTCACCCTGCCCCAGGCCGCCGACGGCGACACCGCCGAGGAGCTCCTCGTCCAGGTCCTGGCGGGCGCCCGATCGATGCTCGATGCGGAGGGCGTCCAGCTCCTGGGGGGGCACACGAACACCGGGCCCGAACTGGTCGTCGGCTTCCATGTCGAGGGCATGGCCGGCAGCGGCGGCCTGCTGCTGAAGAGCGGCGTCAGGCCCGGCGACGAGCTGGTGCTGACCCGACCGCTCGGGTCGGGGGTGCTGCTGGCGGCGGACCGGATGGGGCTCTGTCCCGGCCGCTGGCTGCGGGCCTGCCTGGCAGGCATGCAGACCAGCAACCGGGGCGCGATGGAGGCGGCCGGACGAATCGGGGTCACCGCCGCGACCGACGTCAGCGGCTTCGGCCTCGCCGGCCACCTGGGCGAGATGGCGCAGGCGAGCGGCGTCGACCTCGAAGTGGAGGTGGACGCCGTGCCCGCGCTGCCGGGAGCGCTTGAACTGCTCGGGCGCGGCGAACGCAGCACGAGCCACGACCAGAACACACGGCTGCCGGTCGAGGTCGAGCGCCTGGCGGCGCCGGGACCCCGGCTCGAGCTCGTCTTCGACCCCCAGACCGCCGGCGGGCTGGTGCTGGCGGTCGATGCGCAACGCGCCGGCAGGCTGGTGGCGGAACTGGCCGCCCAGGGACTGGACGCGGCACGGGTGGTCGCCCGCGCCCAGGCGTCCGGGTCGGTCGGTCCCAGGCTGATCCTGCGCTGACGAGTCCCGGCCAAGGGACTCTGCCGACGCTCAACCTGCGGCGGCGGTGGCGGCGGATCCGGCGGGCCCGCGTCCGGTCCCGCTGTCCGCGACCCGACGGCCCGCCTTGGCCGACCGATCCAGCCGACGATGGGCCTCGCGGTCGACCTCGGACAGCAACCGGTCCCGTTCCATCCCCAGGTCGTCGAACTCGCGGCTCAGACGTTCGAAGACGGGCGGCAGCTTCGCCATCACCAGATCGACCCGGCGGTGGAGCCGCGCAAGCAACGCCGCCGCCTGGTCGCGGTCGTCCTCGTTGCCGCTGTTCTCGCCGCCGCCCTCGCGGCGGTAGAGGGAAGCGAACCGGTCCTCCAGGTAGATGTGGTTGAAGCCGAGATGACGCGCCTCGTCGTCGAGGATGCCGTCCGCGATGTCGCTGAGCACCGGATCCAGGTCGAGACGGCAGAACTCCTCCATGATCTTCGTCGCCATCACCTCGCTGACGAGCACGCCGGAGAGCCACTCCGCCGGTTCGTGCGACACGATCGCGCTCTGGAACAGGTAGCCCTCGGGGAACTTGCGGATCGACAGCGGTTGCCGGTCGATGCGCCGGAACATCCGCGCGAACAGCTCGGTGTGGCGGGCTTCGTCGACCGCCCAGGTGGTCAGGTAGAACTGCCCCTCGACCTCCGAGCGGCTGCCGAGCACCGGGATCAGGCCGCTCACCGAGTACAGCGCGGACTGCTCGCCGATCAGCACCGGGGTCATTACCTGGGCCAACTGGTCCTTCATGCCGTTCCTGCCGAGCCGCTGAGGCTTCGACCAGTCCAGGTCTTCCGCCGACCACTGGGACCGGAGAGCGGTGTGCCAGAGGTGCATCTGGCGCTTCTTCGAGAGATCGGGAAGCACCTTGTAGATCTTCATCGCGGACAGGCCCTGTGGACGCGCAGCGGGTCGGCTGCGAGAACGCCGAAGAGTACTACCAGCCAGCGGCGCGCCTGAGCCCCCCTTGACTCGCCACGTCCGCCTTGACGCGAGGAGACGCCGCTGCAGGCGGGAAGCGCGGATCGAGAGGCTGTGACGCCGCCGAAGGAGACGCGGCGCCGACGCGAGCGAGTACGTAGCACGCTTGGCGTAAACAGAGCGTAATCATGCTAGGCTGACGTCCTTGTGAGCGTTCCGGGACGAGCCTCCGACTGTGAATCGCGCACCGGCGCCGCTCCGCCCGGGGCGGTGCGGGGCCGAGGCGCCGCGGCCAACCCCCGCAACCGGTTCGAGCGGATCGAGGTGGACTTCGAACCGGGAGAGCACGCCGCGGAACGCGGCCATTCTCCCGCCACCGAGCTGTACCGGGACGACTCGAAGACGATCCTCTCGCGCAACGACTCGCCCGACATCGGCTTCGAGTACAGCCTGAATCCGTACCGCGGCTGCGAGCACGGCTGCATCTACTGCTACGCCCGACCGACGCACGAGTATCTCGGTTTCTCGGCCGGACTCGACTTCGAGAGCCGCATCCTGGTCAAGGAACGGGCGCCGGAGCTGCTGCGCGCGGCGCTCCGGAGCCCGCGCTGGAAGCCCCAGGTCATCGTGCTCTCCGGCGTCACCGACCCCTATCAGCCGGTCGAGCGGAGACTCCGTATCACCCGACGCTGCCTGGAGGTCCTGGCCGAGTTCCGCAACCCGGCGGCGATCATCACCAAGAACGGTCTGGTCACCCGCGACCTCGACCTGCTCCGGCAACTCGACCGCTTCGACGCCTGCGCCGTCTACATCTCCATCACCTCGGTTTCCGCCTCGCTCTCGGCGCGGATGGAGCCCAGGGCCTCGACGCCGCGGCGCCGGTTCGAGGCGCTGCGCGCACTGAGCGCGGCGGGCATCCCCTGCGGGGTGATGGCCGCACCGATCATCCCGGGACTGAACGATGACCAGATCCCCGCGATTCTGGAGACGGCAGCCGAAGCCGGAGCAAGGCGAGCGGGCTACATCCTGCTGCGCCTGCCGCACGGTCTGCGCGGGCTGTTCTCCGACTGGCTGGCGACCCACTTCCCGGATCGCCGCGACCGCGTGCTGAACCGGCTCCGCGAAGCACGGGACGGCAACCTGAACGACCCCCGCTTCCATCGCCGGATGAGGGGCGGCGGAGAGTACGCAGCCCAGATCGGCCGCCTGTTCGAGACCGCATGCCGCCGCCTCGGGCTGGCGGACGGCAGGAGCGACCGGTCCGACGGCCTGTCCACGGCAGCCTTCCGGCGGCGGGCGAACCAGCGGACCCTGTTCGACGACCAGCTCGATCCGGCAACGCCGCGCTGAGTCCGGCCGAGTCCGGTCAGGCGCCTGGCAGCCCGCGACGAACGCGCGGGTCGCAACGAGAGCGGCCAGGCGTCCCGTCCGGCAAGGCGCGAGGGTCACGCACACCGGGACATGGATGAGCGAAGAGCAACGCAGCCGGACGGGCGGGCATGGCCGAAACAACGCGGCGCGCTCTTGCCGACTCTTGCCACGGGCTGCTGGACAGGCGGCCGCGCGCTGCTACACTCCTCGTTTCGCGCGAAGGCGCCTGCCAGCCTCGGCTCGGCAGTCGGAGGCAGCGGCGCCGGTCGAATCGACCCGCCCGGATGCGGGGTCGGCACGGCGTCCGCACGCGGTCGGATCGGGACATCCACAGGACACTCGGAGATACAGCAGGTGAAGTTCAACGGGCCCAAGGTCAAGCTCTCGCGCAAGCTGGGCATACCGCTGACGGCGAAGGCCTCACGGTACATGGAGAAGAAGGGCCATCCGCCCGGCATGCACGGCCTGAAGCGGCGGCGCCGACAGAGCAACTACGGACGGCAGTTGCTGGAGAAGCAGAGACTGCGCTTCCAGTACAACGTCAGCGAGCGTCAGCTCCGCAACTACTACAAGCGGGCCACCCGAATGAAGGGCGTGACCGGCGACAATCTGGTCAGCCTGCTCGAGACCCGCCTCGACTCGGTCGTCCACCGGGCATTCGCGCCCAGCGTCTTCGCCGCCCGCCAGTTCGTCGGCCACGGTCACATCCTGGTCAACGGCAGGCGGGTGAACATCCCGTCCTACGGACTCAGGGAGGGCGATGTCGTCGAGGTGCGGGAGAGGAGCAGGAAGCTCCGCTGCTTCAACGAACCGCGCGGAGCAACCGTCCCCACCTACGTCGAGACGGACGAGACCGGGTACCAGGCGACCCTGCGCAGCACCCCGGTCCGGGACGACGTGCCGATCGTCTGCGAAGTGCCGCTCGTCATCGAGTTCTACTCCCGCTGACCGAAGGAGCCGACAAGCGATGCTCGATCCGCAACTCCGCCGACTTGTTGCCGTTGTCGCCGTGGCTGCCGCCGTACTCCTTGCCGGAAGTCCTGCGGCGTTCGCGGCCGACTTCAGCATCAGCGGCACGGTCACCTACGAGGGCGAGCCGATCCGGCGCTACCCCCTCCGCATGGACGCCGACCCGAACTGCGCGGCGATGTACGACGGCAAGCGCGTCCTGTCCCGCGACAACCTGATCGGCGACAACGGCGCAGTCGAGAACGTCTTCGTCTATCTTCGGGAAGCGCCCGAAGGCGCCGAAGGCGGCATGCCCGCGGAAGCGGTCCGGCTCGAACAACGCGGCTGCCTCTACACACCCCGGATCCTCGGCGTGCGCGTGGAGCAGGACATCGTCATCGTCAACGACGATCCCACCCTCCACAACGTCCGCGCCCTGGCCAAGGCGAACCGCCCGTTCAACATCGGTCAGCCCGCACGCGGCAAGAGGACGAAGTCCTTCCGCGCGCCCGAGAAGCCGATCCGCGTGAAGTGCGACGTCCACCCCTGGATGTCCGCCTACGTCTTCGTCATGGAGCACTCCTTCCATTCGACGACCGGCAGCGACGGCAAGTACCGGATCGACGGACTTCCGGCGGGCTCCTACGATCTCGTGTTCTGGCACGAGAAACTCGGTGAGCAGACGGTCGAGGTCGATGTCGCCGCCGACGTCGAGGGCCTGGACCTCTCCTTCGAAGGAACGACCAGGTGACAGCGCACTTCCAGCCCGTAGGCTGATGCCCTACGGCGTCCGGAAGATCGCAGGCGTAGGCCCCGCAGTTGCTGCCAGACTGGCGAAGGCCGGGATCCGTACCACGGATGCGCTCCTCGCTGCCTGCCGCAACCGCCGCGACCGCCGGCTTCTCTCCGAACGGACCGGGCTTCCGGAGCGCCAGATCCAGAGGTTCGTCAACCGGGCCGACCTGATGCGGATTCGCGGCATCGGCGGCGACTTCGCGGAGCTGCTGATCGCCGGCGGCGTCCGCACTGTCCGCGAACTGAGCCGCCGCCGCGCCTTGAACCTCGCGCTGAAGGTGAGTGCGGTCAATGCCGAGAAGAAGCTGAGCCGCCGCGCTCCGTCGGCCGCCATGGTCGAGCGCTGGATCGTGACCGCCAGGGAACTGAAGGAGGAGGCCGGCTGACGCCGCGGCGCAGACCGTCCGTGCCCGCACCGTTCCCTTTCGGTCGCCCTCTCGGTATCGGCTTCGTCGGCAGCGGGTTCATCACCCGTTTCCACATCCGCTCCTGGACGGCTGTCCGGGGCGCCGATGTGCGCGGCGTCTGGAGCCCGAACCGGAAACGCGCCGCGGCCGCCGCCGCGCTTGCCGGTGAACTCGAGGTCGGCGCTGCGAAGGCGTACGACTCGATCGCGGCGATGGTCGCGGACGACGCGATCGACGCCATCTGGCTCTGCGGCCGCAACGACCGCCGGATCGCCAACATGGAGGAGATCGCCGAGGCGGTCCGCAGCGGCTGCGGCCGTCTCGTCGGCATCGCCTGCGAGAAGCCGCTTGCCCGCAACGCGGCCGAGGCGCAGCGGATGGTCGAACTGGCGGGCGAGATCGGCGTCCTCGACGGCTACCTGGAGAATCAGGTGTTCAGTCCCGCCGTGGTCCGCGGCCGCCAGCTCGCCTGGGAGCGCGGCGCCCGGACCTCGGGCCGCCCCTACCTGGCGCGCGCAGCCGAAGAACACTCCGGCCCCCACAACGCCTGGTTCTGGCAGGGCGATCTCCAGGGCGGCGGAGTGCTGAACGACATGATGTGCCACTCGGTCGAGGCCGCGCGCTTCCTGCTCACCGAGCCCGGCAGGCCGCGGCACAGCATCGTGCCGAAGCGCGTCCATGCCCAGATCCACTGCCTGAAGTGGCAGCGCCCCGAGTACGTGCGGGAGCTGCGGCGCCGGCACGGCAACGCCGTCGACTACGCCCGGCGGCCGGCCGAGGACTTCGCCCGCGCGATGGTCGAGTACGAAGACGAGGACGGCACGCCGCTCGTGGTGGAGGCGACGACCTCGTGGAGCTACGTCGGCGCCGGCCTGCGCCTGTCGATGGAATTGCTCGGGCCGGAGTATTCGCTGCGGACGAACAGTCTGGAAACCGATCTGGAGCTGTTCTTCAGCCGCGGCCTGCAGCAGCGGGCAGGCGAGGATCTGGTCGAGAAGCAGAACGCGGAAACCGGCCTCATGCCGGTGCTCGCGAACGAACCGGCGGCCTACGGCTACGAAGCCGAGAACCGGCACATGGTGGCGAGCTTCCGACGCGGCGAGCGGCCGCGCGAGACCTTCGAGGACGGCCTCGAGGTCACCCGCCTGCTGATGACCGCCTACATGAGCGCGGAACGCGGCCGGGCCGTCGACTACCCGCCCGCAGGCCTCGACGAGTTCGTGCCGGCGGTCGCCCGCGGCGAGTGGAACCCGGCCTCCTCCCCCGCCTGCTCCAGTTCGACGTAGTCGACGAAGCCGATCATCATCTCGTCCGTCGTCTCGCGGCCCCAGGAGACATCGCGGGTCGAATCGGGGTTCAGCGGATTCGCATCGCTGTTGTCATAGGTCGCCGTGCAGCGGAGCCGCGTCCCGCCGGGAAACGGCCGGGGTTCCACGAAGCGGTAGGTGGTCTGCCAGTTGAAGTCGTAGGCGCTGACCAGCAGCAGGATTTCCGATCGTCCGTCCGGGTACTCCGCCCGGAACTCGAAGGTGTCGCCGCGCAGGTGCATATGAGGCCGGAGCGACAGCAGGCGCCCCGCTCGCGGGAAGGTCAGTTCCGCCTCGAACCGAACATCCTTCCTGCCCGCCGGAATCCACAGGAAGGGCGTGGAGCAGAGCGCGGTGCGGGACTCGCGGCGAGGCGGCTCGGTGGTGACGACCAGGCCGATCCTGCTCCGGTCGGTCTCCACCCTGCCGGTCGGCGTGTAGTGCATCTGGAAGTCCAGGACGGCGCCTGCCGGCAACCGGCGCCCGACTCCGGAAGGCATGACCAGAGGCCCGGCGCCGGGAGCATAGCCGCCCAGATCGCCGACCGTGCGTGGATCACCGCCGACGCCCGACCAGGCGGCGCCGGCGCCGGGAACGGCCTGCACGATGATGTGATGAACGACGGCCGGGTTGCCGGGCTGCGTCTCCGCCGCCCGGACCCAGACATCCTCCGTCAGCCCCGTCTCCACCCGGTAGCCGTGGTACGGAACCTCGCCGGCCGCGGGCACCGCGACCTCCGCCGGCAGCTCGAAGACGAGGTCGGGAACGCCGATGGCCCAATCCCGGGAAGGCTGTTCCGCCGCAGCGTCCTCGCGCCTGCGCGCAGACGATCCGGGCCGACTGCCGCCGTCGATCCAGGCCAGCAGCTTCGCCCGTTCGGCCGCCGGCAGCCGCCGGTCGTTCACGAACTCTCCGTAGCGAGGGTCGGCGTGCCATGGCGGCATCGTTCCGGACGCCACCTCCCGACGGATCGCCGACGACCAGGCGCGTGCCTGCTCGAAGGTCCGCAACGCGAACGGCGCCGCGCCGCCTTCGGTGTGACAGCCGGAGCAGCGGCGCCGGAGCACGTCGGCAACCGCATCGAAGTCGACGGCAGCCGCAGGCAGGCCGGACGCGGTCAGGCCGACCCAGAGCGCGGCCGCGCGTTGCCCGGCGTTCAGGGGCCGCTCGCGGCGCCGGCCTCGTTGGTGATCCGGTACAGCTTGCTCCGGGTGCGGATATAGAGGCTGCCGTCCGCGATCGCCGGCGTCGACATGCTCATCTCGTCGAGCGAGTTCTTGCCCACGACCTTGAATTCGTCGCCGGCCTCGATGACGAAGGTGTCGCCGTCTTCACTCAGGACGAAGACCCTGCCGTTGTACGCCCACGGCGAGGCCGTGAAGGCGCCCGAGCCGCGTTCGATCCGCTGCTTGCCGTAGACCTCGGCGCCCGTCTTCGGGTCGTGCGCGGTGAAGAAGCCGCGGTCGAGCAGGGTGTAGAAGCGGTCGCGGTAGATCAGCGGTGTCGGGTTGTAGGCGCCCGCCTGCGGCTGGTACCAGACCACCCAGCGGTTGCTCTGCTGCTCCGGCTCCAGCGTGATGTCGCCTTCGGCGCCGGGCTTGATCGCGTAGACCGGCCGGTGCTGGTCGCCGATGTACCCCGACGAGACATACAGCAGGCCGTACTTCGAGAACGGCTGGGGAATCGCGATGGAGGACATGCCGCCGAAGTGCCAGAGCAGGTTCCCTTCCTCGTCGTACGAGCGGACCTGGTCGGTGCCCGGCGTGATGACCTCGGTGCGGAGCTCGTTCTCCCATACGAAGGGGGTCGCCCAGTTGCTCCCCTCCTCGCGCGCGTCGCGCCACAGCTCCTCGCCGGTCGCGGCGTCGAGCGCAATCAGGAAGGACTGGTCCTCGTTGTCGTTCACCACGTAGAGCCGGCCGTTGTGGACGACCGGCGACGCCGCCGTCCCCCAGCCGAAGCGCGTGCGGACCACCTCGAAACGCCGTTCCCAGACCGGCTCGCCGTCGAGCGTGAACGCGAACACCCCGACATTGCCGAAGTAGGCGTAGACCCGTTCGCCGTCGGTCACCGGGGTCTCCGACGCGTAGGTGTTCTTCAGGTGGCGCGGGAAGTCCGGCGCCCCGGTCAGCACCTCGCGCTCCCAGCACTTCTCGCCGGTGTCGACCCGGTAGCAGTAGACCGTCCAGTGATGATCGTCCGCGGACGGACTCATCCGGTTGCCGCCCAGGTAGAGCCCCTTCTTCGGCTCTTCCACTTCTCCCTCGCTCCAGACGCTGGTCAGGAAGACGCGGCCGTCCTGAACGATCGGCGACGACCATCCCAGCCCGGGCACGTCGACGGCCCAGACCACGTTCTCCGTCGTGCTCCAGCTCTCCGGCAGGCGCGGATCGTCGGCGGCGACGCTCATCGCATCCGGTCCGCGGAAGGCCGGCCAGTCGTCGGTCACCGGCGGCGCGGCGAAGACGGCGCCGGCAGAGAGAAGGGCGGCGGCGACCGCCGCGAACGCGGGACGGAATGTGCGCATCAGAGCCTCCAGTCGAAATCGGCCACGGCTGGCAGTTGCAACAGAATAAGCCAGCCTATCAGCACAGAACGGCTCAGGCCGCCTGGCCCGGCCGCTCCAGATCGAGCAGCGCCTGCTTCACCGGCAGGCCTCCGCCGGTGTAGCCCACGAGCTGTCCGCTGCTGCCGATCACCCGGTGACAGGGCACGACGATCGGCAGCGGGTTCCTGCGGTTCGCCTGGCCCACCGCCTGCGACGCCTTCGGCTGGCCGATCCTGGCCGCAAGTTCACCATAGGAGATCGTCTGTCCGAAGGGGATCCGGCACAGCTCGGCCCAGACCCGCTGCTGGAACTCCGTTCCCCGCGGCCCAAGCGGCAGGTCGAACTCCCGCCGCTCGCCGGCGAAGTACTCCGCAAGCTGGCGCTTCGCCTCCGCCAGTGCCGTCGGCAGCCGATCGCCCGAGCGCCTCCAGGCCGGGTCCGGGGGCTCCAGAGCATCTTCCGGCAGGTCGATGCGCTCGATCGAGTCCTCCCCGCCGACCAGTCGGAGGACGCCGATCGGCGTGTGGCAGTCGTGGTAGCTCGTTGTCATCGGTCGGCCTCCTCGCAAACGGGGTTGAACGCGGTCGCGGGGCAGCGATTCCGGCCCCGCATTCTGTCACGCTCACGGCCTTGCCGCAGCGCGCTGAGAGCTTTCCAGCGAGAAGTGATCGTGAACGGGGCAGTCAACAGGCGCCCGCAAGTCCGGCGAGCGACGGTCCCTGGTCGGCGCCGTCGAAAGATCATCCGGCGGGCGACGATCGCGGCGCCTTCCGGGGAGGTTGCAGCAGGAACGCGGTGACCGAACCGGCCAGGGTCACTGCGGCGATCGTCAGGAAGGGTACGGCGTACGTGCCCTGGGTGTCGAAGAACCAGCCGGCGGCCGCCGGCACGGTGGCGCTGAAGACGGCGCCGACCGCGAAGCGGATTCCCGTCGTGGTGGCGAAGGCGCCGCGTCCGAAGAACTGCGCGAAGGTGGCCGCCTGGCTGAGGTAGGCCAGGCCGAAACCGAGACCGATCAGGATGACAGCCAGGCGAGCCTCACCGACCGACCGGACGAACAGGAGCAGCGCCATGCCGCTTCCCTCCAGCGCCAGTGCGACCCCGAGCAGCCGCGGCGGAGAGAACCTGTCGCCCAAGGCGCCGCTGAGCCGACCGAGGATGCTGACGAAGACCATCAGCGAGAGAATGCCCGCAGCCTCGCCTGTCTCGAAACCCAGATCCTTGAGGTGCAGCCGGCCGTGGTTCGCGATCACACCCCAGGGAACGGCGTAACCGAGACCGCACAGGACCATCAGCGAGAACTGCGGCGTCCGCACCGCCTCCTTCGCAACCCACTCGTCGGCGGACCGCGCGTCCTTCCGGTCGGCGGCCGCCTCCAGTTCGGCCAGCGACCGGGCGCCGTCGCGCAACTGACCCATGGACTCCGGCGTGTTGCGGAGCGTCAGGAAGGACAGGACGCCCAGCGCCGCGCTCAGTCCGGCGAGGATCGCCCAACCGTCGCGCCAGGTTCCGCCGCCCTCGAGCAAGGCCGAGTTGAAGTAGAGGATGGCCGGCGCCATGATGCCCGCGGCGGTCAGCAGGACGGCCATGGCGGTCGCCCGCCAGCGCAGGAACCAGTTGGTCGCCAGCGTCTGCGTCGGCAGGACGGTCGAGAAGGTGTGGGTGACACCGGCGAACAGGCCGAAACAGAGCATCACCTCCCAGAAGCCCTGGGCCCGGCTGGTCAGCCAGTAGGCCACGGACACCGCCAGGAAACCGGCCGTGAACACCGGCCGCGGCCCGAAACGGGTCAGGCAGACGCCGATGAGCGGCGCCACCGCTCCACCGAAGAAGGACCAGGCGCCGAACGCCCAGCCGCTGTCGGCGCGGCTCATCTCGAGTTCCGCCAGCATCCCCGGCAGGAGGAAGCCCCAACTGTAGAAGGGCGCGGCGCCCAGGCCGTAGATGAGCCAGGCCGCCGGCAGCATCCGCCAGCCGTAGAAGCTCAGGTCGATCCGCGCGAACCGGCCGGAGCGGGTTCCCGGGTCGCCGATGCCGGCCGTCACGCGCTTCCCGGACGCCGATTCAGGGCGCCGCCGGTGCTCCGGCGAACAGCGGTTCGCAGCCCGTCCCCTGAAGCAGCGCATCGACGGCGCCGCGGTCGGCGGCCGCGAGCTGCCGATGGCGTTCGCGCAGCGCCATCAGACACTTGCCCTGGTAGGGGAACGGCTTCTGCACCCAGGGACTGCCGTCGATCTCGCATTCGACGCGCTCGGCGCCCGCAGCCAGCGCTCTCGCGTTGGCGATCAGGAACGGTGCATAGACGCGGCCGACCTCGCCGAGAAGCGCGCGCAGGGTCGCCGGCAGCTCGCGGTCGATCCAGTCGTCATCCGTCGGCTCGAGGCCGGACAGATCCTCGACCCGGTCCACCCAGGCAAGAACCCGCGGGGCGACCTCAAGGGTCACCGCCATCGGCGTCGGATCGAAGGCGGCAAGCTGGGTCAGTTGCCCGAAGAACGCGAAGTCGGAGGCGCCGGGACGAGTTCCCATCAGGAACTGGCGCTCTGTCAGGTGATCCCGGAACAGCTCCAGGATGCGCCGGTAGCTCGCCTCGATCACCGGCCCCGTCGTCTCGTTCGAACCCACCACCCAGAGCCGCGAGATCTGCCGTTCGGAGACCGCCTTCGCCGCCTGCCGGAAGTGCTCCTCGGGGCCTTCGATCCGGCGCCAGCGGGGCAGGATCCGGCCGGCCTTGGCGATGTCCGCCTCGTAGGTCCAGCGGTAGTGGAACATCGCCTTGGTCAGCCATTCGTCGCCGAAGTCCTCGAGCAGGTCGTCGATGAACGCCGTCACCGGGTCCGGCGGGACCACCGACCGTCCCTTGAACTCCCGCTCGAAGCGCCGGATGAGCGGCGTCGAGTCGACGACCGCTTCGATCTCGCCCTCGGTGTTCGGAAGGTAGAACGTGGGCAGCAGCCGGACCTTCGCCGGCGGCAGACCCTCGCGGCCCTCGGCGCCCGAGATGAGGAAGCGGTACGGAATGCGCCGGTAGCGCAGGATCGCGCGCATCTTCCGCGTGTAGGGCGAGCCGGGGGCGCCCATGAAGGTCACGAGCGGCTGTGCGGACGTTGTCATTCGACGGAGCAGCGGACTATACCCGCAACTCCCGACGGTCGGCGCCGACCGCGCAGGCCGCGATCTACGGCCTGAAATTCCAGAGCGAGTACGCCACCAGCCAGCGGCCGTCCGGCTCGCGGCGCATCAGCCGCATCCAGTTGCCCTCGGACTCCGTGGGCGGCGAGCCGTCCTTCGGAGTGGCGGCCAGCAGAAACGTGCCCCGAACATAGGCCAGCTCGCCGCTGAACTCGGTCTCGATGACCTGCATCTGCACGTCGAAGTCCGACCCTTCGAACGCCTGTGCCACGTTCTGCCGAATCGACTCCCGGCCGCTGATCGACGGTGCGTTGGGCGGCATGCGCACGGCACTCGCCGCGTACAGGGACGCGACCCCGTCGACATCGCCGCTGTTCATGGCGACCATGTAGTCCGCAATCAGGGCGTTCAGAGCGCTCTCGTCACCCCTGCTCGGTTCCACCGCGTGCGGATCCCGGCCCGGCTCTTCCCGGGCCGGATAGCAGGCCAGGACCAGGGCGGCGAGCAGGACCGCAGCAAGTGCAACGACCGGACATGCGCGCATCGGGGGTCCGGTTCTCATCGTCAGCCCTCCTCGGCCGCGGTCTGCGGCGGTTCGTCCGGCGGATGATCGCGGTTCGAGATCTCCCGCGCGATCAGCCAGGAACCGTCCTCGCCGCGGCGCATCAGGTCCATCCACTTGCCCACCTCCTGGTAGACGACGGGGGGATCGTCCTTCGACGTCAGCTTGATGGCGTAGGTGCCGCGCACGAACGCCAGATCGCCGCTGTAGTCGCTCTCGTCGACGTGGAGCTGCATCTCCCAGTCGTTGTCGGCGTAGTCCGCGGCAGCGAACAGGCGGATGTCGTCCCGGCCCTCGATCGGCCTGCTGTCCGCGTTGATCCGGATGGCGTCCTCGGTGTAGAGGACGGCGAGCCCGTCCGCATCGCCCCGGTTCACGGCCTGGAGGTAGTCGGCGATCAGCGAGTTCAGGGCCGCCTCGTTCTCGGCCGCCGGATCCGGCCCGGGCGCCGGTTCCGGTTCTTCCGGAGGCGCCGCACAGGCCGCGGCGAACACCAGGGCCGAGCAGAGCACAAGGGTCCGGAAGATCCTCCCGGGGATCTCTCGTCTGCCCATAACCGGAACTCCTTTCTGCCGCGCCGGCCGCGGCTTCCTGGTCGTCGTCTGGCTGATAGTTCAACTAGCCTAGCAGCCCGTGGCAGAAGTCACGTTGCATTCGATCGGCCATGCATCCCGTCCGGCTGCGTTGCTCTTCGCTCACATATCCCCAATATGCTCACCCATCGCGCCTTGCCGGACGGGCGCCTGACCGCTCTCGGTGCGACACGCGACTTCTGCCACGGACTGCCAGCAGGCTCTCGGGCCCCGGAGTCGGCATTGTTGACACGCATCCGTTCCTCGATCCTGGCCGCGGCGGCCGGAGTCGCCGCCGGGGCGCTCGGGGCGCTGCCGTGGTTCGCCGGGCTGTTCATCGTGGTGGAGCCCGGCCTGGCGCGGGCGTTCATGATCGCCGGAGCGGCCGGCGGAGCGGCGGCCGTGCTGGCGGCCGCCGCTCTTCGCCAAGGTCATCCCGCCGTGCGCGCGACCGTGCTGGCGGTCGGCGTCCTGGCGGCTGCGTCAGGTCCCGTGCTCTTCCACACCGTCGCCGATCGGACGCCAGCCGAACCGCGCCCGGCGGGGCGAACGGGCTCGGCCGCACCGGCGCCGGTACCGGACCGGCTCCGTCTCCTGCAGGTCAGCGTCGATCACGGCTACCCGGACCCCGGACGACGCCTGCCGGGCCGCAGCCGCCCTGCCGATCGCCGGATCCGGGCCGACCGCCTGGCGGCCGACATCCGGCGCCTCGGACCCGATGTCATCGTGCTGCGGGAGGCCTGGTGCGCAGTCGGCGAAGGCTGTCTCGTCGACCGTCTGGCCCGGGAACTCGGCCTCCACACCGTCTACGCGCAGGCGAACGGATCGCTCCGGTGGCTGGGCTTCGAGACGGGATCGGCAATCCTCAGCCGCTTTCCGATCGGGGGCCCCGGTATATGGCCGCTTGCGGCCGGCCGGGATGCCGGCGAGCGCGGCATCGCGCTCTTCGCCCGCATCGACCACCCCGATCTGCCCTTCGACCTGGTCGGTGTCGACCTCGCCAGCAGCGGCGACGCCGGCAGCGCCGCCGGCGCCCGGACCGCGGATCTCCTCGACCGCATCCTCGCCGCACCGGAGCGGCCCGTTCTGGTTGTCGGCGACCTGAACCTGCCGGGGCGCCGCGCGGCGCTCGGCCGCTTCCGGGAGGCCGGCTACCGCGACCTGCAGGGTAGCGACCTGGAGAACAGCGGCGGCAACCACGTCCTGGTCGATGCCGCCGCCGGCTGGCGGCCGCTCCGGATCGAGTCGCCGAGGCCCCGGCGAACCATGCCGCCGGCCGGGGGAGTTTCCGCCGGCAGAAGCGAGGGCGCCGGCGGCCACGTGGACCACCCGCCGGGCATCCTGGTCGAACTCCAGCTACCCGTACCGCCCGGCAACGACAACTGGACCGGCGCCTGGCGCACTGCCTCCGCCGCCGAGGCCGGGTTCGACCCGGGGCGGCTTGCGACGGCGCTCGACCGCATCGGCGAACTCGACGGGCTGCAGGGCGTGCTCGTGGCGCGTCACGGCAGACTCGTCGCGGAGCACTACTTCCGCGGCGCCGCCGGCCACCGGCCGCACAACCTCAAGTCCGCTTCGAAGAGCGTGCTCTCGGCCCTGGCCGGCCTGGCGGCGGCACAGGGGCTGCTCGACCTCGACCAGCCGATCGCCGGCGTGCTGCCTGCGGCCGCCGAACTCGACGACCCGGGCAAGCGAGCCATCACTGTGCGTCACCTGTTGACGATGACCTCCGGGCTCGAGTCCACCAGCTTCGACAACTACGGTTCCTGGGTGGCGTCCCCCAACTGGGTCCGCGCCGCGCTGATGCAGCCGCTGCAGGCAGCGCCGGGCACGCGCTTCTCCTACAGCACGGGCGACACCCACCTGCTCTCGGCGGTGCTCGCCCGGGCCGTTGGCAAGGGCGCCCACGCCTTCGCCCGGGAGCAACTCTTCGCCCCCCTGGGAATCCGGCGTTCGGCCTGGGCCCGCGACCGTCAGGGCATCGACATGGGCGGCAACAACCTCCTCCTGCTGCCGCGCGACATGCTGAAGTTCGGCCAGCTCTACCTGAACCGCGGCCGCTGGGCGGGCAAGCAGCTCTTGCCCTGGCAGTGGGTCGACGAGTCCACCCGGCCCGGCCTGGTCGGCCCACGGCAGGGCGGTCGGATCTACGGCGGCTACGGCTACCTGTGGTGGCTCAGGGGACCGCGGGAACGGGGCGCCTACGTTGCCAGCGGCTACGGCGGGCAGTACATCTACGTGTCCCCGGCGGAGGACATCGTGGTCGTCGTCATCTCGACCGAGGTATCGAAGGGGCGATCCTGGCGCAACGAGCTCTTCGGCATCGTCCGCCGAGGCATCGCCGGCAGCGTGCTCGACCCCTACGAACGCCGGCCGGCGCCGAAGGACCGGCTCCCGGTCAAGTCGGCCGGCGGATACAGTCGGCGGTCTGCCGCCCGGAACCCCCGAGGACCCGGACCGTGAAGATCGCCACGATTCTCGATCACATCGACAGCGGCCACATGGCGCTGCCCGAGTTCCAGCGCGGCTACGTGTGGAACCGCAGCCAGGTCCGGAGCCTCTTCGAATCGCTCTACCGGCGGCACCCGATCGGCGGCCTGCTGGTCTGGGCCACGGACTCGACAGGAGCGCAGCACCGCGGAGACGGCCGCCTCGCGTCCGGGACCGTCAAGCTGCTGCTCGACGGTCAGCAACGGATGACTTCGCTCTACGGTGTGGTGCGTGGCCGCCCGCCCAGGTTCTTCGAAGGCAACGCCCGCGCCTTGAGCGACCTGAGATTCCACCTCGTGTCCGAGACCTTCGAGTTCTACCAGCCGATCAGGATGAAGGACGACCCGCTCTGGATCGACGTCACGGACCTGATGCAGAAGGGCTACGAGGGACTCGGTGCACTCTCGGCGCGTTACGCCCGGGATCCGGCTCTCGCTCCGCACGTCGGCAGCCTGCACAGACTGCTGGGCATCAAGGACATCGAACTGCATATCGACGAGATCACCGGCGAGGACAAGACGCTCGACGTTGTCGTGGACATCTTCAACCGCGTCAACAGCGGCGGCACCAAGCTCTCCAAGGGCGACCTGGCCCTGGCGAAGATCTGCGCCGACTGGCCCGATGCCCGCCAGGAAATGCGCGACAAGCTCACTCAGCTAAGCAGCAACGGCTTCTCGTTCAGGCTCGACTGGCTGCTCCGCTCCGTCAATACGGTGCTGACCGGAGAAGCAAAGTTCCACTTTCTTCACGATCGCTCCGCCGAGGAGGTTCAGGACGGACTGAAGCGCGCCAGCCGGCACATCGATACCTGCCTCAACCTGATCGCAGGACGGCTCGGCCTCGACCACGACCAGACGTTCTTCGCCCGCAATGCGGTGCCGGTCATGGTCCGTTTCCTCGACCAGCATGACGGACAGCTCAGCGAGGCGGAGCGGGACAAGCTTCTCTTCTGGTTCGTTCAGGCCGGCATGTGGGGCCGCTATTCCGGCTCGACCGAGACCTACATCGACGCCGACATCGAGGCCCTGTCCGGCGGCGGCGACGCCCTGGACCGGCTGCTGGAGAAACTCCGGCTGTGGCACGGTTCGCTGAAGGTCGAACCGGAGCACTTCACCGGCTGGAGCAGGGGCGCCCGCTTCTATCCGTTGCTGTATCTCCTCACCCGCATGGGCGCCGCGCGCGACTGGGGCAGCGGCCTGGCGCTGAAGGCCGGTCTGCTGGGCAGGATGAGCAGGCTGGAGGTGCACCACATCTTTCCCAAGTCGCGGCTCTACGAAGCCGGTTACAGGAAGGACCTGGTGAACGCACTCGGCAACTTCTGCTTTCAGACGCGGGCGACCAACCTGAACATCAGCAACCGGTTGCCCGAGGAGTACCTTCCGGTCGTCGAGCAGGAGCATCCCGGCGCCCTTGCCTCCCAGTGGATACCGATGGATCCGTCCCTGTGGACGATCGAGAACTACCGGGAGTTCCTGGAGGCGAGGAAGCGCCTGCTCGCCGACGCGGCGAACCGGCTTCTGGCGGAGCTTCTTCACGGCGACCCGCGCTGGCTCGACGGCGCCGCACCGCCGCCGGAGACCGACGACGGCGCCGCCGCGCCGGAGCGGATCGGAGCATCGGAAACGCTCGGCGGCATCTTCGACGAGGACGAGGAGGCAGAGCTTCGCGAGCTCAACGACTGGATGCGCGCCCGCGTGCTGCCGGCCGGCGTGCTTTCGTACGAGCACGTCGACACCGTGAGCGGGAAGCAGGTCGCCCTCTTCGACCTGGCATGGCCCGACGGCGTACAGGAAGAGCTGACGCAGCCGGTCGCCGTGCTGCTGAACGAGCCGCGGAGCGTCCTCGAGATCGCGAGCGGTGCGGGCTTCCGGTGCTTCACCACCACCGACAACTTCCGGCGATACGTCACGGACGAGATCCTGGCGGAGACGCCCGATCGCAACACGGGCTTGCCTCCATCCGCGTAGGCAGTCCGCGGCGGATGCCGGGCTGCGTTCGAGCGGCAGCTCAGATCACGCTGTAGCCCGACCCCTGGCGGTCGGCGCCCAGGCCGCGGGCCTTCTCGATCCAGCCGAACTCCTCGAGGATGGCCTGGCTGTAGGTGACCCGGCCGGTGACCCGGTCGAGCGGCTCGGTGGCGAGCAGCAGGGCTGCCCGGGCCATGATCTCGACCGTCTCGGCCTCGTCCGGATCGCGGCCTTCCATCAGCCGGTGGTGGACGACACCGGGAGTCGGCACGATCTGGGACGGGCTGTAGCAGGTCACCGAGACGCCGTGCTCGCAGACCTCGGACGCAAGCCCCTGGGTGAAGCGCTCCAGCGCCGCCTTCTCGGCGCCGTAGAGGGTGCCGCCCGCGAACTGCGGACCCTTGTAGGGGCCGCGGCCCGGACCGATCGCAGCGCCGGACGACACGTTGACAATGCTCCCCCCGCCGCGCTCGATCATCCCGGGGAGAACGAGCTTCGACAGGTAGAAGGGCGCGTGAAAGTTGACCGCCGTGGAGCGGAGCCACTTGTTCACCGGGAAGTCGACCACCGGGATGAAGTAGGTCAGGGCGGCGTTGTTGACCAGCACGTCGATCGGCCCGAAGGCGGCCTTCACGTCCTCGGTCAGGCGCTCGCAGTTCGCGTACTCGGAGACGTCGCAGGCGAAGGCGGCCGCGTCGCCGCCGGCGGCCCGGATCCCGGCGACCGTCGTCTCGAGCGAACCGCCGAGATGGTGCCCGCCTTCGGCCATCGTGCGCGCCGTGCAGGCGACGCGCGCGCCGTTCGCGGCGAACAGCTCCGCAATCGCCTTGCCGATGCCGCGGCTCGCACCGGTGACCAGGGCGACCTTGCCGTCGAGCTTCTTCCGTGCCTGTGTCATCGCGTTCTCCTCCATCCCTTCCAGGCGCCTCGGTAGCGGTCCCGCAGCACGTTCTTCCGTACCTTGCCCATCGCGTTGCGCGGCAGCTCGTCGACCCAGAAGAAGCGCCGGGGATGCTTGTACGACGCCAGCCCTGCAGCCAGTGCGGAACGAAGCGTATCCTCGTCCACCGGCGCAGCGTCGGCGACGAGCACCGCAACCACGCCCTCGCCGAGATCGGCGTGCGGCGCCCCGACGACAGCCGACTCCGCCACGCCCGGCACCTCGTCCAGCCGGTCTTCCACCTCCCTGGGGTAGACGTTGAAGCCGCCGACGATGATCAGGTCCTTGTAGCGGCCGACCAGGGCGACCCGGCCCTCGGCGTCGATGAAGCCCGCGTCCCCGGTGACGAAGAAGCCGTCGCCGCGCATCTCCTGCGCCGTCCTCTCCGGCAGACCCCAGTAGCCCCGAAACAGGTTCGGTCCGCGGATCTCGAGGACGCCGACTTCGCCTGCGGGCAGCTCGCCGCCGTCCTCGTTCACCACCCGCACCTCGACCTCCGGCAACGGGAAACCGACCGTGCCGGCCACCCGCTCCCCGTGCAGGGGATTCGAAGCGATCATTCCCGCCTCCGTCATGCCGTAGCGTTCGAGGATCCGCTGCCCGGTGCGGGCCTCGAAGCCGTTGAAGACGGCCTCGGTCAGCGGCGCCGAGCCGGAGACGAAGAGCCGGATGCCCTCGCAGTCGGCGCGGCCGAAGCCGGGCTCCGCGAGCAGCCGGGAGTAGAATGTCGGCACGCCCATCATCACCGTCGCCTCAGGCAGCAGGCGGCGCACGTCCGCCGCGTCGAACCGAGGCAGGAAGAGAACCTCCGAGGCGTTGAGAAACGCGGTGTGCAGGGCCACGAACAGCCCGTGCACGTGGAAGATCGGCAGTGCGTGCAGCAGCACATCGCCCGGCTCGAAACCCCAGAGCTCGTGCAGGGCCAACGCGTTGGAGGCCAGGTTGCGGTGCGTGATCATCGCGCCCCTGGAACGTCCGGTCGTGCCCGAGGTGTAGCAGATCGCCGCCAGATCGGAGTCGGCGCGGGGTTCGATCGCTCCATCCTGCGGCGCCGCCCGGGCCTCCTGCCACAACTCGTCGATGCCGATCGCCCGCTGGCCGCCGTCGGAACTCGAGGCGTCGCCGGCGCCTGCGTGCACGATCAACCTCGGCGACGCGTCGTCGACAAGGAACGCGGCCTCCCGCTCGGCGCTGGCCGGGTTCAGCGGCACGTGGACGCCGCCGCAGCGCAGCACACCCAGGTAGAGAGCCACCGCCTCCGCCGACTTCGGCGTCTGCACGACCACCCGATCCCCCGGCCGGACGCCGCGCCCCCGCAGGGCCGCCGCGAACCCGGCCGATGCCCGATCCAGGTCGCCGTAGGTCCAGGCCGCCGCTGCTGCGCCGCCATCGCCGCCGGCCGGCGACAACGCCGGCCGTTCCAGCGCCTGTCCGAAACGCTCGCGGAGTGTGGCGAAGAGGTTCATGAACCACCGGAGAACGGTTGATCCTACGCGTTCGACTTCAGTGAGGACGCCGCCGGCCACGACACCCGTCAGCGCGGATAGACTCCGGCGCAGACACTGCCGAGAGAGGTGCTCATGAACTGCCTGTCCATCGTTCCGCCCGTCCGACGCCTGCCGGCCCTGGCTCCGGCGTTCGCCGCCGGCCTGCTGCTGGCCGCCGGCGCCGCTCCGAGCGGGGCCCAGTCGACCTATCCCCCGGAGATGGAAGGGACAACCTCCGAGGTCTACCGAACGGTTGACGATGTCGAACTCAGAATGTACTTCTGCACGCCCGAGGACCATGCGGCGGACGCCCGGCGACCCGCGCTCGTCTTCTTCTTCGGCGGCGGGTGGCGTTCGGGTTCTCCGCAGCAGTTCCTGCCGCATTGCCGCTACCTCGCGGAGCGCGGCATGGTCGCGGCAGTCGCGGACTACCGCGTGTCCAGCCGCCACGGCGTGACGGCGAACGAGAGCGTCAAGGACGCCAAGAGCGCAGTGCGCTGGCTGCGTTCGAACGCGGACCGGCTGGGCATCGACCCGGACCGGATCGGCGCCGGCGGCGGTTCGGCGGGAGGCCACCTGGCCGCAGCCACTGCCACCCTGCCCGGGCACGACCCCGACCCGGACGGCGCAAGCCCCGTGCCGAACGCCCTGGTCCTGTTCAACCCGGCAACGGTCCTCGCTCCCGTCGAAGGCGATCCGCCGCCGACGGAGGAAGAGCTCGAACGCTACGCGGCGCTCGAGAACCGGTTCGGGGCGCCGCCCGAGTCCATGTCCCCCTACCACCACCTGCGGGAGGGGCTGCCGCCGACACTCATCTTCCACGGCGACGCCGACCGGACGGTGCCCCACAGCACGGCCGACCGCTTCTGCTTCGGCCTGCGGCAGCACGACGCCCGCTGCGATTTCGTCACCTACCGCGGGCTGGACCACGGGTTCTTCAACTTCGGCCGCGGCGAGGGCGAAGACCGCAACAAGTGGTACGACGACTCGGTGTCCCGCATGGATGGCTTCCTCTTTTCTCTCTACTGGCTCGACCCGAGACCGAATCCGGACGGCACACCCGGCAAGCGCATGACCTGGGAGGACTCGCTCTCCCAGGCGCTCGGCGATCCGAGCGAATTCCCGATGCTCAGGACCGGGGAACAGCCGGATGCCGCCGCCGAGGAGGACGCGGCGAGCAGCGGCGACACGCCGGCCGAAGACGACGAGACGGATCCCGACGGCGCCCGGTAACGGGATGCTCCGCTGTCCCGACGTCCGCCGGCGCCTGGCAGCCCGCGGCCAAGGCCGCGTTGCATTCGATCGGTTCAACACGCGCCTTCCGATGCTGGCGCCGGTGCTGGTCGCCATGAGCGCGGCCCTTGCCGCGGCCGCGGTCCATGGCCAGTCCCCGGCCGACCTCAGACCGGCTTCGGCCAGCGTCGCCGCACCCCAGCCCGCCGGCGAGTGGCACAACTACGCCGCGGACAGCCGGAGCAGCAAGTACTCGCCGCTCGATCAGATCGATCGACACAACGTTCACCGGCTTGAAGTCGCCTGGCGCTGGAAGTCGATCGACTACGGCCTCGCCGCCCGCCACCAGGGCGTCATGCCGCCCTCCGTGTTCCAGAACACGCCGATGATGCGCGACGGACGGGTGCTCGTCGCCACCGGCCTCGGCGCGGCCGCGCTCGACCCCGCCAGCGGCGAGATTCTCTGGACATACGACCCGTACGAGAACGAACCGCCCAAAAACCCCGGCCGCAGCTCGGTACGCGGCGGTGTCACCTGGAGCGACGGAGAGCAGCAGCGGCTGTTCTTCACCGGCAACGGACGGCTGACCGCTCTCGACGCGGAAACCGGAGGCCTCGACCCGGACTTCGGCGACAACGGCAGGGCCGACATGCTCGACGCCGGCAACGGGATGACGCGGCGAGGCTACTTCTGGACCTCGGCGCCCGTAGTCTGCGTCGACACGATCGTCGTCGGCGAATCCACTAGCGACGCCTGGTCGCGGCGCCGGAACGCGAGGGGCATCATCCGCGGCTACGACGCCCGTACCGGCAAGCTCCGGTGGCGCTTCAACATCGTCCCGGAGCCGGGCGAGTTCGGGTTCGAGAGCTGGGAGAGCGAGGAAGCGGCCGCAGCCGGCGCCGCCAACGTCTGGACCTGGATGAGCTGCGACCAGGAGCTCGAAACCGTCTACGCCGCCACCAGCACCCCGAGCAACGACTGGTACGGGGGGCACCGGCCCGGCAAGGGTCTGTTCGCCGAGTCGATCCTGGCGCTCGACGCCGACACCGGCGAACGGCTCTGGCACTTCCAGGCGGTCCACCACGGACTCTGGGACTACGACTTCCCCGCCGCACCGGTGCTCGCCGACATCGTGGTCGACGGGCGGCCGATCAAGGCGCTTGCGCAGCCTTCGAAGCAGGCCTTCCTCTACGTCCTCGACCGGGAGACCGGTGACCCCGTCTGGCCGATCGTCGAGCTGCCGGTCCCGCCGTCGGATGTACCCGGCGAGCAGGCATGGCCGACCCAGCCACACCCGACATGGCCGCTGCCCTACGACCTGCAGGGACTCGCCATCGACGACCTGATCGACTTCACGCCGGAACTGCGGGCGATGGCGATCGAGTACGTGTCCCGGTTCCGCATCGGGCCGATCTTCCTGCCCCCCTCCCTGGTCGAGGGACCGAACGCGCTGCCGACGATCCAGATGCCGGGGCCGGTCGGCGGCAGCAACTGGAACGGCGCCGCGCTCGATCCGGAAACGAACGTGCTCTACGTTCCGTCGGTCACCGTCCCCGGCATCCTGGGCCTGCGCCCGCCGCCCGACCCGGCCCGCTCCGACCTTCGCTACCGGGTCGATCTGAGCGAGGCGGACGGCTACCAGTGGGTTGCCCTGCCGAACGGCCTGCCCATCACCAGGCCGCCGTACGGCCGCCTGACCGCGATCGACCTCGACACCGGCGAGCACCTCTGGATGACGCCGAATGGCGACGGTCCCCGCGACCACCCTGCCCTGGCCGGCCTGGACCTGCCGCCGCTCGGCCAGCCGGGGCGCGTTTCCGCCCTCGTCACCCGATCTCTGGTGTTTCTCGCCGACGGCTCGGACGTCATGGTCGTGCAGCCCGAAGGCGGCGGCAGCCGCAAGTTCCGGGCCTACGACAAGTCGACCGGAGAGGTCGTCCGGGAGATGGAGCTCCCGGCCGGCGTCAGCGGCGCGCCGATGACCTACCTCCACGAGGGCCGCCAGTACATCGTGATGGCGATCAGCGGCACGGACTTCGAGGGCGAGCTGCTGGCGCTGGCTCTGCCCGAGACACCGACCGCCGGCTCGAACCGCTGACAGAGCCGCCAGAGAGCCGCCAGACCCGTCGCTGAGTCCGTGTCCGACTCCGGCCCCCACCTGACCACGACCTTGCACCGGAGATCTCGCTGCGCTGCGTTCTTCGGCGCAAGCTCCTGACCGCCGGCCGCCGCCCGGGAACAGCGGATGAACCTGCGCGCCGTTGCCGGGCTGGTCGGCCGGATTCTCCTGCTGCTGGCCGCCGCTCAACTGATCCCCCTTCTCTTCGCCCTCTGGCACGGCGACAGCCGCCCGGCCGCGGCGCTCGGCGGATCCCTGATCGTCTGCGCGGCGGCCGGCGGCCTTGCCCACCGCTGGGGCCGACCGCACGAGAAGATCTACCGGCGCGAAGCGACCCTGGTGGTGGTCGGCGCCTACATCCTCGCCTCGTTCTTCGGCACCCTGCCCTACGTCCTGAGCGGCGAGATCTCGAGTCCGATCTCCGCCCTGTTCGAGTCCGCCTCGGGCATCACGACCACCGGCGCCTCGATCCTGACCGACATCGAACGGCTGAGCCCGAGCATCCTGCTCTGGCGCAGCCTCACCCAGTGGCTGGGCGGCATGGGCATCCTGCTGCTGTTCGTCGCCCTGTTCCCCAGCCTGGGGCCGGGCGCCCGCATGCTCTACCGCCTGGAGGTGCCGGGGCCGACCCAGGACATGTTCCAGCCCCAGGTCCAGAAGACGGCGACCGTGCTGTGGCGCATCTACGTCGGCCTGACGGTCGCCCTCGTCCTGCTCCTGCTGGCCGGCGGCGCGACCCTGTACGAGGCCTTCTGCTACGCATTCACCACCGTGTCGATCGGCGGATTCGCCCCCTACAACGCCAGCGTCGCCGCCTTCGACTCCGCCTTCATCGAGTGGACGATCGTCGTCTTCATGCTGATCGCCGGCATCAACTTCTCCCTGATCTTCGCGGTCCGGTCGCGGCCCGGCCAGCTCTACCGGGACGTCGAGTTCCGCGCCTACGCATCGACCGCCGCCGTGCTGATCGCCCTCGTCACCTGGGATCGCTGGCGCAGCACGGACCTGCCGTTGCTCGAAGCCCTGCGCGAGGCCGCGTTCAACGCCGTGTCCCTGATGACGACGACCGGCTACACTACCCGCGACTACGACTCGTGGAGCGACACCTCGCGCACCCTGCTGCTGCTCGCGATGTTCGTCGGCGGCTGCGCCGGGTCGACCGCGGGCGGCATCAAGGTCGGCCGTCTGGTCATGACGCTGAAGATGGCGCTGCGCGAGGTTCATCTCATGTTCAACCCGCGCCGGGTGCTGGCGCTCCGCGTCGGCAGGCGGACGATCAGCGACCAGGTGGCGCGCAGTCTGGCCGGCTTCATGACCCTGTTCGCCTTCCTGTGGCTCGGCGTGGCCGCCCTCCTCGCCTTCGGAGGCAACGACCTCGTGACCTCGCTGTCGTCTTCCCTCGCCTGCCTCTCGAACGTCGGGCCGGCAATGGGCGAGGCCGGGCCGGCGCTCAACTACAGCTTCTTCGCCTGGTGGGAGAAGCTGCTTCTGATCGTCCTGATGTGGCTGGGGCGGCTCGAGATCGTCGCCGTCGCGGCCATCCTCCTGCCCGCCTTCTGGCGCCGCTGATCGGCAGCCGGCGCACGGTCCGCCCGAGCCCGTGAGGACGTACCCCGCATCAGGCCGCGGGCAGACCCGGAACCGCCGCTCGGGCAGACGCTCCGTCCGCTACTGTTCCTCCATGCCGACGACCCGCAGACAACCGTTCCTGCACGCCTGTCTTCCCGCCGCTGTCCTGGCCGCCGCCGCCCTCACGCCGGCGGCGGCGCAGAAGGAGCCCCTGGAGCTTCACCACATCTACGGTCCGGATGCGCTCGACTTCTCGCCCGACCTGCCCCGGGTCCGCTGGCTGCCCGGTGGCGACGGGTACCTGTCCGGCGAGAAACGCGACGACGGCTGGTCGTGGACCGTGGTCGACGCCGCGTCCGGCGATACCCGGCCGTTCCACGATCCCGAGCCGCTGGCCGCGGCACTGGAGCAGCAACTGGACCTGACCGCCAGCGACGCGGCGGCGCGGGCGCGGCCGGGCGCCCTGCGGCTGTCGCCCGGCACGGACCGGCTGCTGCTCGATCTCGCCGCCGACCTGTTCGTCTGGGACCTGGAGGCCAGGACGCTGACCCGGCTCACGCGGGGACCGGAACGCGAGGAGATTGCCCGCTTCTCGCCGGACGGCCGCCGGCTCGCCTTCGTCCGCAACGCGGATCTCCACGTTGTCGACATGGCCGGCAAGGAGCTCAGGTTGACCGCCGACGGCGGTGAGAACACGCTGAACGGCAAGCTCGACTGGGTCTACCAGGAGGAAATCTACGGCCGCGGCAACTTCCGGGCCCACTGGTGGAGCCCGGACAGCCGCCGCATCGCGTTCCTGCAGACCGACGAGCGGGACGTGCCCCGGTTCACGGTGGTCGACCACATCCCCTTCCGGCCGCCGCTGGAAGTGGTCCCCTACCCCAAGGCCGGCGACCCGAACCCGCACGTCCGGCTCGGCGTCGCCCGGGCCAGCGGCGGCGGCGTCACCTGGATCGACCCCGGCCTCTACGGCCACACCGAAATCCTGATCGTCGATGTCGCGTTCTCGCCCGACGGCTACGTCTGGTACCAGGTCCAGGACCGCCGGCAGACCTGGCTCGACCTGCACCGCGCCGACCCGGACACCGGCAGGTCGGAGCGGGTGCTGCGCGAGACGTCCGAGGCCTGGGTCAACGTGACCGGATCGCCGCGCTTTCTGGCCGACGGCGGCTTCCTCTGGCTCAGCGAACGGACCGGCTTCCGGCATCTGTACCGTTACGACCGGGACGGCAAGCTCGTGCAGGCGCTCACCGACGGGCGCTGGGAGGTCCGTTCGCTGCTCGCCGTCGACGAGGAGGCGGGCGCCGCCTGGATCGCAGGCACGTACCGCACGGCGCTGGGCGCGGACGTCCTCCGGGTGGCGCTCGACGGTTCGGCCGAGGGCTCGGCGCCGACCCTCCTCACCGAGGCGGCGGGCAGTCACCGCGGCAACTTCCCCGCGGAAGGCCCGGTCGACTACTGGATCGCCGCATCCAGCGACCTGCACACGCCGACGACGAGGACGCTGCGACGCGCCGACGGCGAGACGGTGCGCAAGCTCGGCGGCGGCAGCGTGCCGGACCTGGCGAGGTTCGACATCTCGACCCCGGAACTCCTGCAGATTGCGACCCGCGACGGCGTCGACCTCGAGGCGATGCTCATCCGGCCACAGGGATTCGACCCCGACCGCGTCTATCCCGCCTGGGTCCACGTCTACGGCGGGCCGCATGCGCAGCAGGTCCGCAACCGCTGGCAGGGATCGCGCGGCATGTGGTTCCAGTATCTGGCCCGGCAGGGAATCGTCGTCCTGGTCGTCGACAACCGGATCGCGTCGGGCAAGGGTGTCCGGTCGACCTGGCCGGTCTACCGGAACTTCGGCGCCCAGGAGCTCCGCGATCTGACGGATGCGGTCGACTGGCTCGGCGCGCAGCCGTGGGTCGACGCCGGGCGGATCGGCCTCGACGGCTGGAGTTACGGCGGCTACATGACGCTCTACGCACTGACCCGCTCCGACCGCTTCCGCGCCGGCATCGCCGGCGGCAGCGTCGTCGACTGGCGCGCCTACGACTCGATCTACACCGAGCGCTACATGTCGACTCCGAGCGACAACCCGGAAGGGTACGAGCGCTCCTCCGTGCTCGAGTCGGCCGCGGATCTGCACGGCGACCTCCTGCTCGTCCACGGCACGATGGACGACAACGTCCACATGCAGAACACGCTGCAGATGGCGTTCAGGCTCCAGAAGGCGGGCAGGCCGTTCGAGATGATGCTCTACCCGAAGTCACGCCACGGCGTGACCGACCGCGACCTGTCGCTGCACCTGCGCCAGACGATGGCGAGGTTCATCCTGAAGACGATCGAACCCTGATCCCGACACCCTGGTCCCGACGCCGCTCAGCTTCGCCAGGCCCGGACGCTCAGGACCAGCGTCGCGATCGTGCCCCAGGTGAGGCCGACGACCACGCCGGCGTCGAGGATGCCGCGCCAGGGCTGGGCCAGGCGGTGGACGATCACGACCAGGACGACGATGCCGGCCGTGCCCAGGTAGACGCCGAGACGTTCGCGCCGAGTCCCTTCGAAGTAGCCGGCCGCGAACAGGGGCGCCAGCACCACCCGGCGGAGCGTCGGCTGGCGTCGAACCGTCATCGCCCGCTCCGCCACCCGCGGCGAGAACCGCAACTGGAATCCCCGCAGCCCTTCCGACCAGGCCATGAAGGGGACGATCGCGAGCAGCGCGGCCCAGTGATACCAGGCGAACGGATGCTCGAAGGCGTCAAGGAAGATCCGGGCGAGCCGCACGACTGCCCATACCAGCAGCCCGACGACGCCGCCCACGGCCCACAGGGCGCCGACCGTGGCCACGGCCCGGCCTAGCAGCCTGCGGCGAACGCTGCCGCGGGCCGCCGGCGCGTCCGCTTCGGAGTCGGCGGCCGCGGCCTCACTCATCCGACGCCAGATCCCGCAGGCCCCGGTCGCTGGCCAGGGCGGCATGGTTCAGCAGGTTCCTCGCCATGGAGGACGGCTGCGTCCCGGCGTTCGCCCGGTAGACGGCGGCCCGCGCCTCGTGGACTGCGGCATCGTCCGGCGCCGCGTGCCGCGCGGCTTCGATCAGATGGCAGGCGACGGCATGGCGGCCCGCCGACGACGCCTCGCGCGCCCGCTCGACCACTCGCCGGACTCCTCCCGCCAGCTCGACCCAGGCTTCGGCCTGCTCCCTCTTCGCCGCCGGCACGACCGTGTCGAACTCGCCGTCCCACCAGCCGCCGTAGCGCCGCCAGACCATCCGCACGAGGAAGCTCGGATCGTCGTAGACCGGCTGCAGGTAGGGCTCGTCCGCGAGCTCGGCCGGCGGCTCGACCTCCGCGACGACCTGGTCGAGGGTCAGACCGCGGTTCATCGCCGCCACGCTCTGCTCCTCGATCGACCGCATGTAGCGAGCCGTGCCGTCCAGGGCGCGCCGTACCCGATCGGCGCCGACGATCGGCAGACCGTGCCCCGGCAGCAGAACCTCCGCGCCGAGCGGCAGCATCCGCTCGAGGCTGTCGGCCCAGTCGCCGACGTAGCGCTGCACCTTCTGCGGGTTGCCGGCGTTCGGCACCGCCCAGATGAACAGGTCGCCGGTGTGGAGGATGCGCCGTTCCGGAATCCAGGTCCAGGTGACGTCGTCGGTCTCGCCGCGGCCGTGGGTCAGCTCGAAGGTCAGATCGCCGCGGCGGAAGGTCAGGTTCCGGCGGTAGACGACATCCGGATAGCGGTAGCGGTCCGGCCAGCGATAGTGAGGAGCGTCGATGTCGAACTGCCGGCGGTTGATCGCCGTGTTCCAACCCAGGGTCGACAGGTACCGGTCGAAGTGGGCCGGCACCCGCTCGTGGGCGTAGACCGTGGGCCGCGGCAGGCCCCGGCGCTCGGCCTCCGCATCGAAGGCGGTGACCGAGAACACGTGGTCGACGTGGTGATGCGAGTAGACCGCCGCCGCGACCGGCGTGTCGGGCCATTCCCGCCGGACCTCCTCGAAGCAGCGCTTCACGTCGAGCAGGTGGCCGGCGTCGAGCATCACCAGGCCGTCTCCGCTGTCGATGACGTAGAAGCCGGCGATGCCCTTGAAGCCGAGCAGTCCCTCGGCAATGCGGCAGGAACCAGGGTAGTAGCGGTGAACCGGGTGGTGCTCGAACCGGAGATCGAGCTCGCCGCGCCAGGCCCGCTCCGCAAGCTCGAGAAGATCCGGCTGCCGTTCGTCCGCCATCGCGCCGACGCTACCAGCACGAGGCGGGCGCCCGCTCACAGGGTCCGCCGATCCCGAGACGAGCGGCGCGGATGACGCCGGCACGGGTCTGCCCGCCAGCACTTGGCCTCATGGCCGGCCTGGGTTACACTCGCCGGACATTCACGGTGCCGCTAGGCAGGCGGCCGCCCGTTCCGGCGGTCGCCAGCGGGGCTCACGCGCGTGGCCGCGCCTCAGTTTCCCGAGACGTGAGCTCACGTCGTTCCGTCCCCCGGGAACAGCCGAACTGCCCGCCGGCAGCGCCAGTGAACCAGACGGGTCGATCACCGTATCGGAATGCCAGAAGCGCAAGGCGAACAGCACACCGGGAAGCCCGCGGCCCCCAGGCGGCAACCGGCCCGACGTCGACGGCGTTCCAGCCAGCGCCCGGCGACGGGCAAGGTGCGCACGGTCGCGCTCCATCAGCGCAGCGCATCTCATTTCCGTCCCGAAGACCGCGAGCTGGGCGAGTCCGTCTTCTCGGCGGGCAACGTGACGCTGGAAGTCGACGGGGTGCGCGCTCGAGCGATCGTTCGGGCGCTCGCGACCGACGACGGCGACACCGGGGGCGCGGCCGATCACTGCACGAACAGCGCCGCCACCATCGAGCTCGACTGGTCCAGAGTGCCCGACGAGCGCATCCTGCACGCGGTGTGCAGTTGCCCGCGCTTCACCGCAGGATCGGCCTGTGGTCATATCTGGGCATCGCTGCTGGAACTCGCGGCGAACCAGCCGGACAGACAGCCGGCCGGATCCGGCCGCGTCTCGCTGCGCAAGACCCGCCCGCCCCAGGTCTCGATCCCCGGATCGGCGCTGGACGCGATGGACCCGGAGACCGCCGCCGAGGAGGAAACCCCTCGACGCTCCCGGCGGACCCGCAGGAGCCGCAGCCGGCGCCGACGGCGCACGCCGGCCACGAGCTGGCGGTCGGTCGTCGAAGCCGTCCGCGAGGATCTCGAGCAGCAGGATCTCTCCGACAAGGCGCCGTCGGCACGGCATGGCGAGCCGGAGATCCGACTGCTGATCAACGCGTCGACGAGCCGCAACGCCGGCGGCCTGATGGTCGACATCTTCGGTCGCAAGCGGAACCCGCAAGGCGATTTCGGCAAGCTGAAGCGGCTCAGCATCGACCACGCCAGGGTCGAAGAACTGCTCGACCTGTCTCCTGGCGCCGCCGACGCTCCCTCCACGAACGGTGCGACTTCTGCCGCGACTCCGGCAATGGTCACGGCGCTGGCGCCGCCCGAGGCGCCCCCACGCCAGGGCCGCAAGCGCAAGACCGGCCGCGGCCGAACGGCGGCGTGCCCCCTGGTCCAGCGCCTCTTCGTGCCCGCAAGCCGGGCCGACCACATCCTGGCCCGCGTCAGCGCCAACGGACAGCTCCTGTGGTGGGACGGCCGCTCGCTGCGCGACCTGCATCCGGTGCGCTTCGATGACGGCGCGCCCTGGCGACTCGCGCTGCAACTGGAGGTCGCCGCCGCGAACCGCCTCCGCCTGCGCGGCGTGCTCAGGCGCGGCAGCGATTCGGCGCCGCTCAGCCGCGCCGCCCTTGTCCTGCCGTTCTTCAACGACAACGGCAGCGGCAACGGCAGCGGCAACGGCGCCGCGGCCGGGGTGGACGCCGCCGAGCCCGGCAACACGCTGCTGCTGCTCGACGATGCGATCGGCCGGCTGCACCTCGAGCCGCAGCGCGACCTGCCCTGGTTCTCGTTGCTCGGCGGCAGCGGCGACGTGGTCATCCCGGACGACGACCTCGAAGCGGCAGTGACCAGCCTGCTGGAGCTGCCCACCCTGCCGCCGCTCGAGCTGCCGGAGGAGGTCTACCTGTCCGAGGAGTCCCCGGTCCCCCAGCCTCGTCTGACGCTGGAGCCGGAGGACGCACCGGAGTGGATGAATCCCCAGCTCGAGGCCCGCCTGTCCTTCAGCTACGGCAGCCTGACCGTCGACGCCGGCGATCCGCGTTCGGCCGTGGTCGACTGGGAGGATCACCGGTTCGTCCGGCGCGATCCGACGACCGAGCAGGACGCGGTGGTCCGCCTGCTGGAACTCGGTCTCAAGCCGGTCGCTTCCAAGTCCGGCCACAGCCTGGAACTGGAGCCTCGCGAGCTGCCCGCCGTCGCCGAACCGCTGCTCGCTGCGGGGTGGGAAGTGGAGGCCCACGGCGCCTCGATCCGGCCGCCCGGTCCGCCGTCGCTGCGCATCGAAAGCGGGGTCGACTGGTTCGAGCTCAGCGGCCAGATCGACTTCGGCGGCGACCGGATCGGGCTCCCGGACGTCCTGTCGGCGATCTCGGAGGGTCGGCGCTCGGTCGAGCTGCAGGACGGCTCGAAGGGGCTGCTGCCGGCGGCCTGGGTCGAGAACTACGAGTCCCTCAACCAGCTCGCGCAGGGGTCGAGCGAGGAAGGACTTCGCTTCCTGCCGTCGCAGGCCCTGCTGGTGGACGCGCTGCTGGCGGTGACGCCGCCGGCGAACGTGAGCGAGACCTTCGCCGAGCTGCGCGAGAAGCTGAGCACGTTCTCGTCGATCAAGCCGAAGAAGGAGCCCCGCAGCTTCGTCGGCACGCTCCGCAACTACCAGCGTCTCGGCCTGGGCTGGCTCTGCTTCCTGCGCGAGTTCGGGCTCGGCGGCGTGCTCGCGGACGACATGGGGCTGGGCAAGACGATCCAGGCGCTGGCGCTGCTCCGCATGTACCGCACCGCCTCGCGGACCACGAACCTGCCCTACCTCGTCGTTGCGCCGCGCAGCCTGGTCTACAACTGGATCGACGAAGCCGCCCGCTTCACCCCGGACCTCAAGGTGCTGGAGTACGCCGGCCGCGACCGCGAGGACCTGCGCGGCGAGCTGCCGGACGCCGACCTCGTCGTCACTACCTACGGCACCGTGCGGCGCGACATCGGCCATCTCGCGACGGTCGATTTCGACACCGTGATCCTGGATGAGGCGCAGGCGATCAAGAACGCGGCCTCGCAGACCGCCAAGGCCTGCCGACTGCTGACCGGCAGGCACCGCCTGGCGCTGACCGGCACGCCGATCGAGAATCACCTCGGCGAACTCGGATCGATCTTCGAGTTCCTCAACCCGGGTCTGCTCGGGCGGCTGCCGGCGCTGGACGTGCTGGCCGGCGGGCGGGCGCCGAGCAAACAGGAGCTCGCCCTCGTCGCCAGGGGTCTGAGGCCCTTCATCCTCCGGCGCAGCAAGCGCGAGGTGCTGCCGGACCTGCCGGAGAAGACCGAGCAGATCCTGCAGTGCAACCTGAACCCGGAGCAGCAGGAGATCTACGACCGGCTCCGGGCCGGCTACCGCGACAGCCTGCTGAAACAGGTCGAAGACAAGGGAGTCGCCGGATCCGCGATGCAGGTGCTCGAGGCGCTGCTCCGTCTGCGCCAGGCCGCCTGCCATCCGGGGCTGATCGACGAGTCCTGGAACGACGCCGGCAGCGCCAAGCTCGAGTCCCTGTTCGAGCAGGTATCGGAAGTGCTCGACGAAGGCCACAAGTGCCTCGTGTTCTCCCAGTTCACGTCGCTGCTCGCCTACGTCCGGACTCACCTCGACGAGCAGGACGTGCCGTACGCGTACCTCGACGGCCAGACCCGCAACCGCGGCGAGGTGGTCGACCGCTTCCAGACCGACCCCGACACGAACATCTTCCTGATCAGCCTCAAGGCGGGCGGCGTCGGTCTGAACCTGACCGCGGCCGGCTACGTCTTCCTGCTCGATCCGTGGTGGAACCCGGCAGTCGAGGCGCAGGCGATCGACCGCACCCACCGCATCGGCCAGACCCAGCCGGTCTTCGCCTATCGCCTGATCGCCCGCGGCACCGTGGAAGAGAAGATGCTGGAACTCCAGCGCTCCAAGCGGCAGATCGCCGACGCCATCCTCGACGGCGGCGGATCGTCCCTGCGGGATCTCACCGCCGACGACCTGCGCCTGCTGCTGAGTTGACGCCGGGCGCCGACCGGGCGCCCGAACCGCCGCAGCCGCCGACCGGCCGGGCCGCTGCCGAGCAGGAGCTCGCACCGTAGAACGCAGCGCGCCGGGTTCTTCGGCGAAAGCTCCCGGTGGAGTGGGGGTTGGGGCCAGACACGGAGTCAGCGACGGGGTTGGCGGCGCTGGCAGCGGCGGCGCCCGGCCTAGCAGTTCCGGCTGGTTCCGGCTGCCTCCAGCAGCTCCAGCAGAACCTCCGGAGACGGTGCTGAAGGACCGCAGTCGCGGTTCCGAAGGCCCGTTTGCGTCCTAGTCGATACACGCGGCGGCTGAACGCCGGCCATCGACTCGGCAGCGACCCGACACCGACCGGCTGTCGGGCCGCCGCAACGGAACCGACTGGAACTGGAAGATGACTCCGAATCTCGCTGTGACTCGCCTCTCGGGCGCTCCGGGTCCTGCCGCCATCCGCGGGTCGAGCCCGACCACCGGCTTTCGGAACCCCAGGCTCTCCGGGCCGCCGGTCGGCGCGCTCGAAGCGCGGCTCATGCGCGCCTTCCGCCTGCTCGCCGTCCGCTCCGCTCCCGTTGTCTCGATGCTGTACGGCCGGGCCAGGGCGCCCGTCTGCAACCGGGTGACCGGCTATCCCCGGGGACACCGGCGATGAACCGTCGTCGCCTGGCCCTCGCCACGCTGGCAGTGGCGGTCCTTGTGCCCGTGGGCGGCCTGATCTGGTTCGAGTCCGGGCTGCGCACCCGGCAGGCTCAGCGCCCCCAGGTCGGCGCGGCGTTTCCGGCGCTGCCGGGCATGGCAGACGGAGAACGGCTGCCGGCCGCTCCCGGGCGGCTGCGGGTCGTCACCTTCGCCAGGGCCGGTTGCGGCAACTGCGACCGCACGATCACGACGCTGCGTCGACTCGCCCGGTCCGAGGGTCCGGCCTTCGACCTGATCGCCGTCGTCGCCGGCGCCGACTCGCCGGAACCGGGCGGCATCGGCGTCCACACCATCGCCGATCCCGATGACGCCGTGTCCAGGCGCTTCGGCGTCGTCCACGTGCCGCTCGTGTTCCTGGTCGACGAGCACGGCGTGGTGCGGGCGGTCGCCACCGGAGAACGGCCGGCAGCCGCCTGGCGTTCCTTTCTGGAGGCCCGAAACGATGCGCCGTGAACGGTCCAGGGTTCATCGACGGTGGCTGGCCGCCGCCGGTCTCCTGCTCGCGGCGGGTCTCGTGACGGTCGCGGCGCGAGCGCTCGGACCGACGATGGACCGGCTCGCCTGGGCCGCTGCGCTCGATCCGGCGGCGCCGGCCGAAGGCGAGATCGTCCGCCAGCAGAGCCGCTCCGACTGCGGTCCGGCGGCGCTGAAGATGATCCTCGACCACTGGGACATCGACGGCGGGACGCTCGCCGAACTGGAGATCGCCACCGGCGCCGGCCCGGACGGCACCAGCCTGCTGGCGCTCAAGCGGGCCGCCGAGGAGCGGGGCCTGACCGGCCGCGGTCTCCGGCTGCCGGTCCATCGGCTCCGCGATATCCCGCTTCCCGCGATCGCCCATGTCCACGGCGACCACTTCGTCGTCGTGCGCAGCGCCGGCGACGAGCTCGTCATCGACGATCCGTCCCTGGGGCGCCTGCGGATGAGCCCCCGGGCCTTCGCCCGCGCCTGGGACGGCATTGTCCTGGCCTTCACCGGCAGCCCGCCGCCTTCACCGATCCTGCGGACGGATCGACCTCCGTCCGTCTCACCTGAAACCACGAACCCCTGAAGGAGAACAACGATCAGACGCACTACCGGATCGAAACCCGACACGCCCACCGCGGACCCGGCCCCGAACCCGCGATCCGCCCCGACTCGCCCCGCAACTTCCCGACCCACCAAACAGAAAGGACACAGCCGAATGAACCTTCGCATCGCTCTTCTCTCCGCCCTCTTCCTGTTCGTCGCCGGGGCCGCCCTGGCGGCGCCGTCCACGACCGCCGAACCGGCAGCCGCCGACACCGCCCCGTTCGTGGCGGCCTGGGACGTCGAACCGGCGGCGCCGGCCGACGGCTACGCGCTCGGCGGCCTGCCGACCGCCGAGCAGAAGCCGGTCGAACTGGCTGTCTACGGGCCTTGCGGCTGCACTCCGAAGCCGCGATGCCCTTCCCCCATGCCCTGGCCGATGCCCCTTCCGCTTCCCGTCCCGTTGCCGCTGCCGGGCACCTGCGAATGCCAGCCCTACTAGCCCGGTCCGCAAACGCCTCGGCCGATTGCCCCCTCCGCGATCGCCCCGTCCAGAAACAGAAACCCAACCCAAACAGAAAGGAACTCACTTCATGACCAGGACCCTTCTTTCCGTCTTCGCATGCAGCGCCCTGCTGATCGCCGCCCCCGGCCAGGCGCCTGATGCGACATCTCCCTCACCCGTGGACGCGGACGCCCGCGCGTTCGTGGCGGTCCACGGCGACGTCGGCGAAACCGGCCCGATCGTGCTGTCTGCCCAGGCCCTGGCGCAGACGACCGGTACAGGCTTCGGATCCGACTTCTGGTGCGGCGCCATCGCTGGCGCCGGCCTGGCCGTGTCGATGAGCGTTGTAGGGACACCCATTGGCGCAGGACTGGCAGCCGCCGGTGTCGCTTGCGCGATGTTCTTCTGAGTCCGAACAATCGACGCAACCAACCAGACCTCAGACAACGACAATCTGTATCAACGAAAGGAAACGACATGTCCAGAAAGTCAGTAGCAACAGCCCTCCTCCTCGCCCTCGTGTTCGCCATCGCACCAGCAGCAGGCGCCGCCGGACCTCCCGGCTCCGCGGCTCCGGGAGCCGGTTTCCGGGTCGAAGTCGAGCAGGTCGGCGAACCGCTCCTTGCGTCAGTGGCAGGAGCCTCCCGTGCAAGCTGTGTCGGCGCAGTCATCGGCTTCAGCCTCGCAGCCCTCACGGTCGGAGCCTTCACTGGCGGCATCGGCCTGGCCATAGCGGGCGCCTACGCGCCGGCTCTTACCGTGCTCTGCATCTAGCTGGCAGAGCACACCGCGACAGAACCGAGTAGAGGAATCTCGATGGTCACGAAGAAGCCAGGAACGCCCGCTGTCGGGGCGAACTCACGGACTTCCTTCGTGGCCATCGTTCCTCCGCCGCCGCAGCGAGCGCGAGTCGTGCCGCGGCAGCGCCGCACCGGGTTTGACGGGCGCTGCCACGGCGCGCTAGCGTCCGGCCGTTGGTTGTCAGAGGCGCAGTGGGCCTGCCAGCCGGACCCCCTGCCTGATCGAGTCGTTGCCCCTGGACCCGGGGTCGCCCCCCTGGTCCGGCGAGTCGGTGGGGGGTCCCGTTGCCGCTGCGCGGTGTGGCCGGTGCGGCCCGCCGTCAGTCCTGGCGCCGGCCACCCCAGTTCCACCTGAGCCGGATGGCAACCCAGGACTCGATGCCGAGAATCACACGACACGGAAGCCGGGCCGACCTGCTGCTCGTTCTCGCTCGGCAGGCGCTGCCGAACGCCCTGAGACGCAGCGACCAGCCGCCGGCCGTGGCGATCGGCCTCGCCTTGCTCTACCTCGTCGCGGCCACCGTCGCGACCCTGGCGGTGCTGCCCCTTCTGCTGGGCGTCGAGGACGAGCTGCTGCGCCGGAACCTGTTCAACCTCGCCGCCGGCGCCGTGACCCTC
This sequence comes from Thermoanaerobaculia bacterium, assembly GCA_965116145.1. Lineage (GTDB taxonomy): Bacteria > Acidobacteriota > Thermoanaerobaculia > Multivoradales > Multivoraceae > Multivorans. Next base: position 2,939,529 of record OZ220482.1, on the reverse strand, counting down.
CTGTGGCTCCTGGCCCAGGTGGTTGTCCGCATCCCGATGAGCTGGCTGCTGGATCTCGAACCGCTCCTGCCGCTGCCGGCCGCCTGGCGGGACCTCTTCCTGCTCCGGCTCGGCTTCAGTCTGGTCGGCAACGGGCTCCTCCTGCTCGGCCCCGCGGCGCTCTACCTGCTCGCGACCCGGCCGGAAGGTCCGCTCGATGTCCTGCTGGCGAGCTCTGCCCTGGCGGCCGCGGTGTTGCTGCTCGGGCGGATTGCCGCGATCCTCCTGATCGCCGTCGACCGGCTCGTCGAGGGCACGATCGGCATGGCCGCCCTGCTCCTTCTGGTCATCGCGGCGGTCCAGGCCGGCGGCGTCGCCATCCGCATCGCGGACGGCGAGCTCGACGTCGACACGGTGACCGCCGCCATCCGCGACGCAGACACTCTCGCCATGATGGGCTACCTGCCCCTCGGGCTCGCCGCCGCGGTCCTCGACGCGCCCGGAGCCACGGGGCCGAACCTGCTGCGACTGGGCGTCCTGCTCGTTCTCCTGGCAGCGACAGCCGGAGTCGAGTACCGGCTGCTGCTCCGGCAGTACCTGACCCGTCCGGGCGGTGACCGCCGAACGGCAGCGCCGGTCACGCCCCTGGCATGGCTCCTGCGCCGCCGCGGGCGGTTGTCCTCGGCCGCCGGTCTGACCCTCGTCGAGCTCGAGTGCTGCCTGCGCGCCAAGGGCATCCGCTGGGGCTATGTGACCTGGCTCGGCTATGCGACGTTCGTCCGCTCGGACTTCTTGCTCGGCGTGACACTCCCGGTCCTGTGCGCAGTTCTTCTGGGCTGCACCGTGCGGGCCGACAAACCGCCGCGGAGCTGTCAGGTATGGCGCGAATCCCACAACCTGCCGCTCCGCGCGTTCCGGATCTTCCGGATACCGGCCAGTATGCCGATGCTGTTCGCCGTCCCGGTCCTTGTTCTGGGGACGGGTCTCGGCCTGGCGTACATCAACCTGGCGAGCGAGTGGCCGCTCATCCTCCTGGCGCTGGCCCTGAGCGCGGCGACCCTGCTCTTTGCAGACGCAGCCTATGGCGTGGTGCAACTGTACTGGCCTGGGCACAAGGTAAAGGAAGAGACGGGGCCGAAAATGGAGAACATCGCGGCCAGCCTCCTTGCTGCGCATTGTTTGGTGGCGTGCATGTTCCTGACCGTGCTGGCCTGGAGGGTCATGCAACCGGCCGGGGCCGGCTACCTCGCTGCCACGGCCATTGCCGGCGCGAGTCTCCTCGTCGCGGGTCTGGTCTGGCGCCTCTCCACGGCCAGGCAGCGGCGCGAGATCGACTCCCGCGCGCACGAACTCCTCCTCCAGGACCCCACGCACTAGCAGTCCGTGGCAGAAGTCCGTGTCGCACCGAGAGTGGTCAGGCGCCCGTCCGGCAAGGCGCGATAGCTACGCACATTGGGGCATATGTGAGCGAAGAGCAACGCAGCCGGGCGGGATGCATGGCTGAAACGAATGCAGCGCGACTTCTGCCACGGACTGCTCCAGAGCCGCCAGACCCGTCACCGACTACGGGTTTCGCCCCAGCCACCACCTCGCCATGACCTCGCACCGAAGAACCTGCTGCGCTGCGCTCCACGGCGCAAGCTCCTGACCAGGTCAAGGCCGAATCTCCACGGGGCGCGCTTCGGCCGTGGCGCTGGCGCTCTGCTCCGCCCCTCCGCCATCGCCGCAAACCACAAAGGAACACCCAACATTGATGGAAGCAATCAAGGCAGAAGACCTGACCCGGTCGTACAACGGCAACGTTGTCGTCGACGGCGTCGACCTGGACGTCCAGGCGGGGCAGATTCTGGGCTTCGTCGGCCCCAACGGGGCGGGCAAGACCACGACCTGGTCGATGCTGACCGGCCTCGTGCAGCCGACGAAGGGCACGGTCCGGCTCCTGGGCGAGCCGGTCGACATCAACAACACCGAACTCAAGCGGCAGCTCGGCATCGTGCCGGACCACAGTGTCCTGTTCGAGAGCCTGACCGGCGAGGAACTGCTGCTGGCCTACGCCCGCATCTACGGCCTGGGCCGCGAGGACGCCGGGCAGCGGACCGACGAGGCGCTCGCGGTCTTCGATCTCGAGGACGCCGCCAAGCGGCCGATCACCACCTACTCCCACGGCATGAGGAAGAAGATTCGCCTGGCGGCGGCGACCCTGCACGCGCCGAAGGTCCTGTTCCTGGACGAGCCGTTCGAGGGCATGGACGCCCTGAGCGCCCGCACCGTCATGACCATCCTGCAGCAGATGGCCGAACAGGACGGCGCCGCCGTCTTCCTGACCTCCCACATGCTCGACTACGTCGAGCGCGTGTCCACCCATCTGGCCGTCATCAGGGACGGCAAGGTCCTCCTGTCGTGCTCCCGGGAGGAGTTCCGCGAGCTGCCCGCCGCCGAGGGAGAAGACGGCGCCGGACGGCTCGAGAACCTCATTCTCGGCATCTCCAGACGCGAGAGGTTCTCCCGCCTCTCCTGGATCGGCAACAGGAGCAAGACATGACGACCCAGCATCCCGAGCACACGGGAACCCCGGACCAGACCCCGATCACCGACCATCGCTCGAAGGACCGGAGCGGCGGGCTCCAGGCGCTGGCCAGTCTCCTGACATCGCCCGCGCGGAGCTTCGAGATCATCGGCCGCTGCACGCCCTGGGCCGCCGCGCTGGTCCTGCTCGCGGCCGGCCGGATCGCGCTCGGCGCCCTCATGGCCCCCTTCGGTCTCCAGGCCATGCGGGCCCAGTTGGCGGCAATGATGCCGGACAACCCGGACCAGGTCGACCTGATGATGGGCCAGATGGAACAGGCGGCCGCCGCCACCCGCTGGCTGTCGATCGCCGCCGGCCCCCTCGTCCTGGCCATCGGGCTGCTGGTTCAGACCCTGCTCGTGTGGCTGCTGGCGATCGCCTTCCAGGGCCGCGTTCACTTTGCGCCTTCCTTCTCGCTGGTGGTCAACCTGGGACTGATCCTGCACCTCAAGGAATGGGCCAATTTCGCCCTGCTCCATGTCCGCGGCATGGACGCGATCCGGTCGCAACTGGACCTGCAGGCGCCGATGGGGCTGGACCTGCTGCTGACCGCCGACTCCGCGGCGCTCGGCGTCGTCTACGCCAGCATCAACCCGTTCACGATTTGGCACCTCGGCCTGCTCGCCGCCGGCGCCGCCGCGGTGCTCCGGGTGCCGCAGCGCAACGCCCGGCTTCTGGCGGTCTTCTACTGGGCGGCGACGACCGCCCTCGCCGCCGCCACGACCGGCCTGGCAGCCCGCCTTATGCCGACGTGACCGCCAGCCGGAGATGGAACCTGCGATCGGGCCGCCGGGCAGGGCGGTTGCGTCCGATGTCGGGCACGGTCCTCCGGGACGCTGCACACTCCGATCGTCCGATCGGCAGAACGGTTTGACGGACGATCGGGCGACGCGGTAGCTTCCCGCCGTTGGTCGCTGTGGCGCCGTGGGCCTGCGAGCCGGGTCTCCTGCCGAATAGAACAGCCGACTCAAGGCGCCGGGTCGCTCCCGGCGCTCGGCGAATAGGCAGGGCGCTTCGTGCCCACTGTGCATGGCGACCAACAAGGCCCGGCGCCAACCCTCCCGCTCCTTCCGGCCCTCCGACAGCACCCGCGGCAAGAGCAGGAGTGCGTGTCGCACCGAGAGCGGTCAGGCGGCCGTCCGGCAAGGCGTGCAGGTTACGCACATCGGGGCGTATGTGAACGAGGAGCAACGCAGCCGGACGGGATGCATCGCCGAGACGAACGCAGCGCGACTCCTGCCGCGAACTGCCACGGCCGGGGCGCCGGATGCCGCAGGCTGGTATAACGGAGTCGACCATCCAGGAACGACCGGGAGGGACACCATGCAGTGCAGAGTTTCTCCGGCTGCCGCCGCAACGGCCGCCATCGCCTTCCTCGCGGCGTCCGCCGCGCCGGCAACGGCCGCCGCCGAAGACGGGGCGGTCCCGCGCACGGCCTCGGGCCGCCCCGACTTCACCGGCAACTACGACATCGCGACGTTGACGCCGTTGCAGCGGCCGCAGGAATTCGGTGACAACCTGTTCCTGACCGCCGAGCAGGCGGAGGAGATCGTCGAGCAGGAGCGCCAGCGGGTCGCGGCCCGGGCCGCCGTGCGCAGGATCGACGAGCCGCCGCCTCCCGGCGGCGCGCCGCCGATCGGACTCGGCGACGAATTCCGGGAGACGAGCGGTGCCGGCAACGTCGGCGGTTACAACAACTTCTGGACCGACCGCGGCAGCGACGTCTTCTCGATCGACGGCAGGTTCCGGACCTCGATCATCGTCGACCCGCCGAACGGCCGGATGCCGCAACTGACCGCCGAGACCCTGCAGCGAATGTCCGAACGGCGCGGGCGCCGGCGCGGCAACGACGGCACCGCCTGGTGGCTGGAGGTAGAGGGCCCGGGGCCGTACGACGGCCCGGAGAATCTGGGCGTGCCCGAACGCTGCCTGATCGGCTTCGGCTCCACCGGTGGACCGCCCATGCTGCCCGTGCTCTACAACAACGCCAAGCGGATCGTGCAGACCGAGAATCACCTGATGATCCTGGTCGAGATGGTGCACGACGCGCGGATCGTCCGCATCGGCGGCGAGCACCTCCCGGACGACGAACGCCGCTGGCTCGGCGACTCGATCGGCTGGTGGGAAGACGACACGCTCGTGGTCGAGACGACGAATTTCATCGACCGACCGGCGCTCTTCCTCGCGTCCCGGAACCTCAAGGTGACCGAGCGCTTCACCCGGGGCGACGCCAGCGACCTGCTCTACCGGTTCACGGTCGAGGATCCGACGGTGTGGAGCGCGCCCTGGAGCGGCGAGTACATCTGGCCGGGGACATCGACCAGGGTCTACGAGTACGCTTGCCACGAGGGCAACTACGCGATGGGCAACATCCTCAGAGGCGCCCGGCTGCTCGAGGACGAGACGAGGAGCTCCGCCGCCGGCGGTCCGTAGCCGCATGCCTGCGCTGATCCGACCGGCCGGACCAGCGCCGTCCGGGCATTGTCCGTGAGCGCTTCCGCACGGCAGGCCGAGCTGCCGAGGCTGCTGCCGGCGATCGCCGCCATCGCGCTCGCAGCGGCATCGAACGGCGCCGGTCCGCCGCAGGCCAACGCGCAGGACGGCGCACCGCGCCCGGACCGGATCCGGGAGGACATCGTGCTCCGCGAGTCGGTCGACGTCCGCCTGATCAGCCTCGACGCCGTCGTCACCGACGCCTCGGACCGGCCGGTGACCGGGCTCACCAGGGACGACTTCGAGCTGAAGGTCGAGGGCGAGCCGGTCGAGATCCTCAGCGTGGCGGCGGGTGAGGACCTCCGCACGACGGTGTCCGGGCGCCTGACGATCCTGCTGTTCATCGACGAGCGCCACCTGCAGCGAACCCACCGCGACGCCGCCCTCGCCGAGATCGCCGCGGCCCTGGAGGAGGAGATAGCGGCCAACCCGACCTGGGTGGCGGCGGCCGCATTCGGCGAACGCCTCGAGCCGCTGCTGCCGCCGACCCGCGACAGCGCAGCGGTGCGGAGGACGATCGAGGCAGCGACGGACCGCCGCCTCCCGGCGAGAACCCTGCGCGCCCGGCAGCGCTCGGCGTCCCTGGCGATGAGGGAGGCCCTGCGGCTGATGGCGGCGAAGGGCAGCCGCTACCGTCTCGGCGAAGCGTCGCTCGCCAGCGTGGAGGCCAGCCTCCGCAGCTTCGGCCAGGCCCTGCAGCAGGACACGCTGCAGACCGTCGCCGCCGTGCGCTCCCTGGTCGAGGCCCTGGCCTTCGTGCCGGGCCGCAAGGCAGTGCTGCTGGTGAGCGACGGCCTGCCCCGCCATCCACTCGACAGCGCCGCCAGGACCATGTACGACCGGCTCGCGGGCGGGTCCAGGCAGTTCGAGGGCGAGGAGATGATCAGCGCCCGCGACTCCCTCGACCTGAACGACCGCAATCACCGACCCTTCGGCGTCGACCGCGCCGACCGCATGGGGGCGGCGACGAACATCGTCCAGATCGACGACGGCGGTGCGTTCGGCTTCCAGACGCTGGCCGCCGAACTGAGCTGCGCAGGCGCATTCGACGAACTGGCGGCGCTCGCGAACACCCACCGGGTGACGTTCTATCCGCTCAAGCCGCCGGTCATCGACCCGGCGATCAGCGAGCTCGGCGAGAGCTCCAGCGGCCGCGGCTCGATCGTCGAGCTGTCGAACGTCCGTTCGGGCCTGAACAGCCTCGCCAGCCTGACCGGCGGCCTCTCCTTCGTCGCCGACAGCGGCGTCGGCGAGTTCCTGCAGTCGACCCGCACCGACATCTCGACGTACTACTCGCTCTCCTTCGCGCCGCCCGAGTCGATGGGCGACACCGGCATCCGCGAGATCACGCTCCGGCTGCGGCAGCGGCCCCTCGCCCGCCGCGGCGCGCTGCGCTACCGGGCGAGCTACGTGCCGCTGACGATCCAGCAGAACCTGGCCAGCCGGGCCTGGGGAACGCTGCTGTTCGGCTGGGAGGAGAACAACCACGACCTGGAAATCGAGGTCCGGCCGACCGCGAAGCCGGAAGCAGCCGCCGATGCCGGCGGCGCGCCGTTCGAGATCCGCGCCAGCCTGCCGATCGGCAAGCTGGAGCTCGCGCCCGCCCGGGCAGCCCGCAACCCGGTGGCCAGCGGCTTCTTCCGAGTCGTGCTCCAGGCCCGGCGCGAGGACGGCAGCCGGTTGCCGCCGCAGCATCTGGAATTCGAGCTGAACGTGCCGGTCGCCGAGCTCGCCGAGGCCGCGGGTCAGTACATCGGTGTCCGCAGCGAGCTGCGGCTGCCACCGGGCGCCTACCGGCTCGCCGTCGGCGTGTGGGAGAAGAACAGCGGCCGCTCGTCCTTCGTCGTCCGCGAAATCCTGGTCCAGTCGGATCCGAAGGTCGCCTGAAGCCGCCTCACCCTCAACGCTGCAGCAGGTAGTTCAGCTTGACGATCAACTGCCGTCCCAGCGGCTCGCGACGGCTGATCGTCTCCGCCGCCCAGCTCTCGTTGTAGACGACGAAGAGGTCCGAGCCGGGCCGGTAGATCCAGTGGAAGCGCGCGTTCACGCCAAGCAGTTCGTCGGCGCCGTTGTACTGCGCCAGCACGTTCAGCCGAATGTCCGGGCTGAACGAGACGTCGATCCGCTGGCGGAACCGGTCGAAGCTGAAGGCGCCGGCCGGAAGTTCGATGTCCGCGTACTCCCATGACGTCGACACGCGAAGGAAGCGGGACAGGCGAAACGTCACGGCCGCCATCGTGTTCAGCCAGTCGCCGTCGTAGAAGCCGCCGCCGAACGCCATGCTGTCGAACCAGACGGCGCGCCTGCCGCTGGTCGTGACTCCGCCGGCATAGCCGTCGTTCTCGTACAGTCCGGGCCGCACGACGATGCCGGGCGCGATCTCGAACGGCGCGAACAACTGCTCGCGCGACCTCCTGAGGCCGTACCAGGCGAACTCGCCGCTCAGGGTCTGCACGCCGAGAGGGGAGACGAAGATCGATTCGCTCTCGAGCTGCCCGTCGCTGCTGCGGTCGAAGCGACGGTAACCGATCTCAGACCACCAGCTATGCAGACCCGCCCGCTCGATCCGCGGACGCCACTCGAAGCGCGGGTTGACCATCCGGAAGTCGCGGCGCTGCAGGAATCCGACCGCAGGCTCGAAGTCCGGCTGCACCTCGACGTAGTCCGCCGTGAGGCCGACCTCGGGCGCCTGATACGCAAATCCGGCGCCGCGCGAGGCGTTGTCCCGCTGGCGGGCGTCCGGCAGGCCGCGGTCGCTCTCCGCCCAGAAGCCGGAGAACTCGAACCGCTGCGTCGGCTTGACGTCAAGGTCGAAGCCGACCAGTCGTTCGCCTCGGAAGCCCGCACGGCGCCGCTCGGTGAAGATGCCGCCGATCGTCGAACGGCCGCCGACGTTCCGGGTCACCCGGGCCACGCCGTAGGTCGTCTCGGGAACGAGCAGGCCGCCGCCCTCGTCCGCGACCGCATCGGTGCGTGCGCCGAGAGCGCCGACGTTCCACCCGCCGGCGCGTCCGGTGAGCCTCGCACCGGCCTCCAGGGGGATCGTGCGGCCGTCCTGAAGCCCGATCCGCCGCGAGAAGAAGGGCTTCATCAGCACGCTTTCCCAAGGCACCCGGGGCCGGGGGCCGAAGTCGAACACGCCCGCGTTCTCCAGGAAGAAGTCCCGCTTCTCGGGAAAGAAGAGCGAGAAGCGGGTCAGGTTCACCTGCTGATCGTCGACCTCCGCCTCCGCGAAGTCGGTGTTCCAGGTGGCGTCGAGCACCATGGAGCGGCTCAGCCCCCACTTCAGGTCGATGCCGCCGTCCGAGTCGTCGGTGCTGGCGGCGACAGCCGGATCCTCGGCGCGGCCGCCGATGACGTAGGGCTTCAGGTCGAGCTGGCGCGACGGTCGGAGCCCGCGCAACCCGAGCAGATCGCCCGCCAGCGAAACCCGGTAGACGGCGATCCGTCCGTTCTGACTCAGAACCTGCGCGCTCGCCTCGACCGGCAGCGGCGCCCAGTACGCCTCCTCGTTGCGCCGACGGATGACCCGCTGGACGTTGAGCCCCCAGCGCTCGAGCCGCGGATCGAACCGGAGAGTGGACACCGGAACCGCGATCTCCGCCGCCCAGCCGGCGGCGGTGCGGCGCGCCGCCACCCGCCAGACACCGTCCCAGGCCCAGTTCACGTCCCGACCCTCGTCGGTGACCAGGGCGTCGCTGCGGGCGCCGTTCGGGTTGGTGACCAGGATGTAGCCGTTGCGGAGGTCGTGGAACGTGTCGAGCAGCAGGAGAATCGAGTCGTCCTGGAACAGGTCGCTGTCCCGCTCCATCTCCTTGGCCACGATCCGCTCGGGCTCGCGGTCGTTCGCACGCACCGCCACGAACAGGGTGTCCGGCGTGTACGCAATGGCGAATTCGGTCGTCTCGGTGGCCGGCGCGCCGGGGCTCGGATCGCGCTGGACCAGGCCGCCCGCCCATTCGGCCTCCAGCCAGACGGAGTCGGTCAGCTCGCCGTCGACGCGAACCGGCTGCTCGATCCGGAGCGCGGTCACGGCGGGACGATCCTGGGCGCCGGCGAGCGGCGCCGCGGCAAGCCCCGCCAGAAGCAGTGCCGCAACGCGAGGAGAGCGCGCGTTCATCACCGCCGGTTCATCCCGTGGGCCCGAGCGTCCGGTCTTCTGTCCGGCGACCTGTCAGGAGCTCGAGAATCCGGTGCGGGTCGGCCTGCGCCAGGCGGTCGGCAGCCCGGACCAGCAGGATGCCGACGGCGACGGCGCAGAGCATCAGCACCACCCCTCCGAGAGCAGCCGCCGGCGGCCCCCAGGCGGCGTCCACGGCCAGGAGGTCTTCCAGCAGGAACGGCGGTCCGGCGGCAAGCGCCACGAAGCAGAGCAGCGCGAGGAACCCGCCCGGGGCGGGCGGAACGTTGAGACTGAAGAAGCCGACATCGACCGGGTACGGCCAACGGACCGATGAGTAGGCGCCGAAGCCGAGCCCCCCGACCAGGACGCACACCGGAAGGACCAGCCACAGCGTGAAGGCCGCCGGACCGGGCCAGCCCACCCGCTGCCACGCCCAGGCGACGACCAGGCAGGCAACGCCGGCGGGGAGAAGCGTCAGTCCCTTGCCGCTGGCGGTCGCCAGGTCGATCGGCCGCACCGGCAGCAGGAACCGATCGGCGATCGAGCGGTGCGCCGTTCCGAAGGCGTTGTAGCGGAAACCGGCCAGGAACCCGCCGACGGCGAAACCCAGCATGACGCTCAGCAGCCGGCCGGTCTGCATCGTCAGCGCCAGGGGCACGGCAACCAGCAGAAGGCCCCGAACCTAGGCCGTCCGCATCCAGGACTCGAACTCGATCAGGGCCAGGCCGGTCGAGGGCTCAAGACGCCTCGTCCGGCGCAGGATGCGCGCGAGGGGCAGAAGGCAGCCGGCCGCAGATCCTCCCGTTGCTGCCGCCGGCACGGGGCCGGAGCGCCGCAGGGTCCGCGCTTCGATCAGCATGCAACCGCCCGCGGCCAGCCACAACGCAGCCAGACGCACCAGGTTGGCACCGACGTCCCGCGGCGCCTCGAAGATCGCGGCGAGGAGCCCGCCCGGCAGGTAGCCGGCCGCGGACAGCGCGCGCGACTCGCGGATCCGGTCGGCGAACCCGTCGACGACCGACCGGTCCGACAGGTCCAGCACCCGGTCCCTGACAACCGGCTCGACCGCCAGCAGAGCGGCCAGCGCCAGAGTCAGCAGCGTCGCCGTCACCAGCCAGCTCGCAGCCGCGTCGTCGAGTCCGAGCAGAACGAGTGCGGTCAGACGGCCGAGCAGCACGACCAGGGCCAGGATCGCCAGCAGGGCGACGACGACGCTCACGAGGCCCGCGGTTCGGGCGGCAAGGAGATGGAGGAGCGCCGGGCCGACCACAACGATCCAGAACCCCGACAGGCCTGCCCCGACCCGCAGCGTGTAGAGCGTCCCGAACCGGACCGGCAGCACCCGCAGCCGCCGGACATCGAACTGCCGGGACATCTCGATCCGGGCGCCAATGGCCGCCGCCAGCCAGCCGACAACGCCCAGCAGACCGAGGAAGTTCAGAAGGTTCCGGCGGAGCCGCTCGTCCGGCAGCTCGCCGATCGCGGCCACGACGAACGCCAGGATCAGGCCCAGCAGCAACAGGACGCCGCCGAAGAGCAGGCGGCCAGGCCGCTCCTTCAAGCCCTGCCGCCAGTGGTCGCGCAGCAGGACCGGCGCCAGTGCCCGGCTCTCGCTCAGCAGACTCATCGGGCGATACCGGGACCAGGGACTTGCGAGGCGTTCAGAGGCGCTGCCCGATTCGATCCGGGAACAACACCCGGACCGGGCGTGAGGCGCAGGCTCGCGAGGGCCGGGCGATGCACTGGCTCCGAACCGGACGCTACCACGGGGGGCGCGGTGGAGGCGGGCTGTTACCGTAACGGTCGCGCAACCACTGCACAGGAGACGCCATGTCCGCACCCGCCCCCGGCACGCCCGAGTGGCTTGCCCAGGTCCAGGAAGAGACGGTCGAGCCGTCGCGGAGGATCGTCGATCCGCATCATCACCTCTGGCGGCGTCCGACCGGCGACTATCTGCTCGACGACCTGTGGGGCGACACGGAATCGGTCGGCGCCGACGGCGAGAGCCACGACGTCGAGAAGACGGTGTTCGTCGAGTGCCGGGCCTGCTACCGGAAGGACGGCCCGGAACACCTGCGCTGCATCGGCGAAACGGAGTTCGTGGCCGAGCTGGCAGCCGAGTCCGCCAAGGGCCCCGGCGCAACCATCGCCGGCATCGTCAGCCATGCCAACCTGACCCTGGGCGACGAGGTCGCCGAAGTGCTGGACGCCCACGAAGAGGCCGGCAACGGGCTGTTCCGCGGCATCCGGCACGCCGGCGCCCGCGACCCGCACCCGGAGGCTCTGCGCATTGCCGGCAGAGCCCCCGAGGGCCTGTACGCCCGCGACGACTTCCGCCGCGGAATGAAGGTGCTGAGCAGGCGCGGCCTGACCTTCGACACCTGGCACTACCACCACCAGAACCGCGACTTCGCCGACCTGGCGCGGGCAGCGCCCGACACGACGATGGTCCTCGACCACTTCGGCACACCGCTCGGCGTCGGCCCCTATGCCGGCCGGCGCGACGAGATCTTCGCGGCCTGGAGGCGGGACATAGCGAAGATCGCCGAGTGCCCGAACGTGGTCGCCAAGATCGGCGGCCTGGCGATGCCGGACAACGGCTTCGGCTGGAGCGAGCGCGCCGCGCCCGCCGCTTCGGACGAGCTCGTCGCCGCCCAGCGCCGCTACTACGTCCACACGATCGAGTGCTTCGGGCCCGACCGGTGCATGTTCGAGAGCAACTTCCCCGTCGACAAGCTGTCGATCTCCTACCACGCGCTCTACAACGCGCTCAAGAAGATCGCGGACGAGTACTCGGACGACGAGCAGGACGCGATGTTCAGACGCACTGCGGCCAGGGTCTACTCCCTGTAGACGTCGGCTTCGGCGCCGCTCGGTCCGGCCGCGGAGCGCCCGGCACGCGCACGCCCGCCGCAACGCCGGTTTCTCGGAGGCCCGCCTCCGGCTGCCGTGAGCTGCCGGGTACTTCTGTCCGCCAGCAGGCCGACAAACCCCTGCAGCCATTGACGAAAACGGTGATACGGTCCGAATCGGACGGCTGTTCATTCCGAATCAGACGTCGGTTGATTCCGAATCAGACGGGCCTTCATTCCGAATCAGACGGGCCTTCATTCCGAATCAGACGGGCCTTCATTCCGAATCAGACGACGTAACTGTGGAGAACCGGACACCCCCTGCCGACCCCATCGTGGCGCGGCACGCCGAGGCGGCCGTTCGCCTCGCGCTCAGCGACACCCGGATCGTCGCCATGGTCGGACCGCGCCAATCGGGCAAGACGACGCTGGCCCGACGTATCGCCGCCGACGACGGCCGTTCGTTCGTCTCGCTCGACGACCACCAGTTCAGGCGGTTCGCCCGGGCCGATCCGGCGAGTTTCCTCCGCGGACTGCGCACCGCGGCGATCGATGAGATCCAGCGTGCGCCGAACCTCATCCTGGAGCTCAAGAAGAACGTCGACGAACGGCCCGAGCCCGGACGGTACCTGATCACCGGTTCGGTCGATCTGTTCAGGGGGACAGTTTCGCCGGACTCGCTGGCCGGGCGCGTCGAGACCGTCGAGCTTCTGCCCTTCTCCCAGGCCGAGATTGCCGGCGCCGCAGCGCCGCGGTTCCTCGACCGGGCCCTTGCCGGCGACTTCCCGGCGATCGAGGACACGGGACGGACGACCGGGCTGATCGAACGCGTCGTCGCTGGCGGCTATCCGGCGGCGCTCTCCCGTACCGACCCGTTGCGGCGCCGCTCCTGGCTGCGCGCCTACGCCCGGGCGCTTGCCGAACGCGATGTCGCCGACATCGCCCCGGTCGGCAAGCGCGACGAGCTGGTCCGCCTGATCGACCACGCAGCCCTGTCGTCAGGCCAGTTGCTGAACATGACCGGCCTCGGCGCGCGCCTCGGCGTGGACGGCAAGACCGTGGACCGCTGGCTGGTCCTGCTGGAACGCATGTTCCTGTTCCGGCGGGTTCCGGCCTGGCACAGCAGCCGGTTGAAGCGGCTGGTCAGGACGCCGAAACTGCAGTTCCTGGACTCCGGCCTGCTCGCGGCGCTTCTCCGAACGGGCGCCGAGGACATCGGTCGGGACCGCCAGAAGCTGGGACCTCTCCTGGAGTGCCTTGTCCATGGCGAGGTCGCCAAGGCCATCGCGCTCTCGGACGACACGACGAGCGTCAGCCACTACCGCGACAAGGACGGCGTCGAAGTCGATTTCGTCCTGGAACGTTCCCCGGACGCCATCGCGGGGATCGAAGTCAAGTCGGCGGCAACGGTCAGCCCCCAGGACTTCAAGGGTCTGCGGCGCCTGCAGCACGCCGCCGGCGCCAGATTCGCCTGCGGCGTCCTCCTCCACGACGGCGACCGGATTCAGCGCACGGGCCCGGACCTGTACGCCATGCCGATCAAGACGCTCTGGGAAACCTGACCTCCCGCTGCCGCGAGTCCTAGTTCGCCTCGCCGGCTTCGTTGTGGCGGCGGAGTTCTGCGCGGCCGACGACCAGGTGGTGGACTTCGTCCGGGCCGTCCGCTATGCGCAGTGTCCGCTGGCCGGTGTACATCTCGGAGAGCGGGGACCACTGGGAGACGCCAGTGGCGCCGTGCATCTGGATCGCCTGGTCGATGATCTGGCAGGTGCGTTCCGGAACCATCGCCTTGACCGCGTGGACCCAGACCCTGGCCTCGCGGTTGCCGAGCACGTCCATCGCCTTGGCGGCGCGCAGGACCATGAGCCGCATCGCCTCGATCTCGATCCGGGCCCGTGAGACGACCTCGATGTTCTTGCCGAGTTGGATGATCGGGCGGCCGAACGCCTCGCGGGACATGCCGCGCTGGACCATCAGGTCGAGCGCCTTCTCGGCCTGCCCCACCGACCGCATGCAGTGGTGGATGCGGCCCGGCCCCAGCCGCAACTGGGAGATCTCGAAGCCGCGGCCCTCGCCGAGCAGGATGTTCTCCTTCGGCACCCGCACGTTGTCCAGCTTGATGTGCATGTGGCCGTGCGGCGCGTGGTCGTGGCCGAAGACCGTCATCGGGCCCAGCACGTTGACGCCCGGCGTGTCCATGGGCACCAGGATCTGGGACTGCTGGCGGTGGGCCGGACCGCCCGGGCTGGTCTTGACCATGCAGATCATGATCTTGCAGCGCGGATCGCCGGCGCCCGAGATGTAGTACTTCTCGCCGTCGATGACCCATTCGTCGCCGTCCAGCGTCGCGCGCGTGCCGATGTTCTTGGCGTCGGACGAGGCCAGATTCGGCTCGGTCATGCCGAAGCAGGAGCGGATTTCGCCGTTCAGCAGCGGCACCAACCACTTCTCCTTCTGCTCGGGCGTGCCGACGCGCTCGAGCACCTCCATGTTGCCAGTGTCGGGCGCGCTGCAGTTCATGCACTGCGACGCGAGCGGGTTCTTGCCCAGTTCCTGGGCGATGTAGGCGTAGTCGAGGTTCTTGAGACCCTCGCCGGTGTCCGCGTCCGGCAGGAAGAAGTTCCACAGCCCCATCGACCGGGCCTTGTCCTTGGCGCCGTCGAGCAGATCGAGCTGGCCCTCTCCGTAGCTCCAGCGATCCTCCCGGCCCTCGCCGCGCCGGTAGTACTCCTCGGTGATCGGCTCCACGTAGTCGGCGATGAAGGTCCGGACCTTGGCCAGGAGCGGCTTCGCTTCCTCCGACATGGACAGGTCGTACAGCTCGGCGTCAATACCGAACGGATCGAGATCGGGCATGGCTCGCTTGCTCCTTGTTGCCAGACAGGCGGTGCTGAACGTGAGACCGCAAAGCTACCGCAGCCTGCGGATCGGCGCCAGATGGCCAGCAGCCCATGGAGGATTCGCGGGAAGTCCATCGGGGTTGCTCGCGGCGGACGCTGCGCGCTGAACTCGAGCGATCCGGCGCCCCGACGGGCTGCGTTGCGCCTCGATCCGCGCGTGGACCTTCGCGCCTTGCCGGACCGGCGCCTGACCGCGGCCGGTGCGACACGCTGCGACTCGCACCTCCGCCACGGCCTGCGGTCCCGCCGTCCACGTCGTTCGGCTGGCGGCGGCCTCCACGAAACGGTACGGAGCGCGGGTTAACGGATCCAGCGGTCTGCAGGGTGCAGCCGGAACGGTGATCCGCCGATGCCGGACATACGACGAAGGAGAATCCGCCCGATCGCAGAAAACCCGTACAGAAACGACACCGGAAGGGCGTTTGCGGTGTCTGTCACGTCGTGGTCATCACGGACTGGCACAGGTCATGCGTCAAGGCTTCCTGCCCCGCGACCGAAGGAGGGACTCCCCCCAGTGTCAACTCTTCAGACCAGTCACCGAAGCCACCGTTCCGGCGTCAGCCGGTGCACGGGGCTCGGCCTGTGCGCCTCCCTGGCGCTCGTTCTTCTCGCGGCCCCTGCAACCGCTCAACTCACGGGCCGCCTCGCCGGCCACGTGACGGACACGGACGGCGCACCGCTGCCGGGCGCCTCCGTTACTGTCAATTCGCCCAACCTGATGGGCTCGCGAACCGACTTCGCCGATGCCGAGGGCGCCTTCCGGTTCCCCAGTCTGCCGCCGGGGGTCTACACCGTCGAGGCAGAGCTCGACGGGTTCATCCCGCAGGCCCGGAGCGAGGTCCAGGTGCGCGTCAGCCGTGTGGCCGAGCTCATCCTGGAACTGGCCGTCGGCGAGTTCGCCGAAGAGGTCACCGTCGTCGCCGAGACCCCGGTGATCGACCCCGAGCAGGTGTCCACGTCCCAGACGTTCACCGCGGAGTATCTGCAGAAGGCCGTCGTCGGCGGCCGCAGCTATCAGAGCATCCTGAGCCGGGTGGGCGGCGTCGCCGGCGGCGGCAACCCGAACGTGTACGGCTCGACGTCGGACGAGAACACCTTCCTGATCGACGGCGTCGATACGACCGATCCGGTGACCGCAGGATTCAACCTCAACCTGAACTTCAACTCGATCCAGGAAGTCAACTTCGAGACCGGAGGGTTCGAGGCCCGCTACGGCCGCGCCACCGGCGGCGTGGTCAACGTGATCACGAAGTCCGGCGGCAACGAGTACTCGGGCTCGGTCGAGGGGCGCTATCGCGACACCGGCTTCTACCGGAGCGGCGAGCACTTCGACAAGGACGAGACCGAGGTCGAGTACCGCGACCTCGAGTTCAACCTCGGCGGACCGTTCCAGCGCGACAAGCTCTGGTTCTACGCCGGGATGAACCCCGTACTGTCCGCGTCGACTCCCAACGAGTCCCCTTCCACGAGGAAGTTCAGGGGCACCTACCTGATGGGCAAGCTCACCTGGCAGGCCCGCGACAACGTGCAGATGATGGGGCGCTGGCTCGACGAGGACACGACGATCGACAACAACAACGCCTCGCGATCGGTGGCGGCCGAGGCCACCCGCCATCAGGAACAGCCGGGCAGCATCTCCAACCTGGAGGCGCTGGTCCTGCCGAGCTCGAACCTGCAGTGGCACATCCGCGCCTCCCTGGTCCGCAGCGGGCTGAGTTCGTTTCCCCAGAGCCGCGATTTCGACACGATCGGTCATGTCGACAGCTTCGGCGATGGCTCACGGACGGTGAACTACACCAATCAGCAGTACTCCGACCGGGACCGCGACGAGTTCAACACGAACCTCGTGTGGTTCGTCGACAGCGGCGCCGGCGACCACGAGTTCCGGTTCGGGATCGACTACGCGGACAACTTCTTCCGCTCCGAGAACAACCCGACCGGCGGCGGCTATGCCTTCGGCGACCGCGACGGCAAGCCGTACACGCTGACGTTCTCGCCATTCGAGGCGGCGAGCGAGTTCACCGGCGAGCTCCTCACCGGGTACCTTCAGGACACCTGGCGGGTCAACCCCAGGCTGACGCTGAAGCTGGGCGTGCGCCACGACCAGGTCGCGTTCACGAACGACGACGACGACGAGGTCGCCGACATGGCGAAGCTGCAGCCGCGGATCGGCGTGGCCTGGGACATCAACGGCGACGCCCGGACGGTGGCGCGGGCAAGCTGGGGCCGCTTCATGCATCCCAACGCCCTCACCCTGCCGAGCTTCGCGAGGGTGAACTCGGAACCGACCTTCCGCTGGCTTGCGTGTTCCTGGCCCTGGTTCCGGGGGACCAGCCTCGGCGCCGGCTGCCGGGACCGGTATCCGGGAACGCGCCAGATCGGCGGCCACACGGTCTCGAACTGGATCGCCGATCCGGACGGCTTCGACCCCCACGGCTGGTTCTACAACCGGACATTCTCCAGCGAACCGAGCGTCATCGCGGACGACGTGGATCCGACCTACGCCGACACGCTGATCGTGGGCATCGAACGGGAGCTGATGAGGCGCACGTCGCTCACACTCACCTACGTGGAGAAGAAGACCCGGGACATCCTGGAGGACACCTGCAACGGCAACCTGACGAAAGCGTCGGCGGACGCCGACTGCGACTACTACGTGATGGGGAACCTGCCGGGCCTGGCGCGCGACTACAACGGCTTCATCCTGACGCTCGAGTCGCGGGCCACCGACTGGTTGTGGCTCGTCGCCTCGTATACGCACTCGGAGTCCAAGGGCAACATCGCGGCCACCCAGAACTCGGGAAGCGCATTCGACTACTACCCCGACCACTACGTGAACCGCTACGGCTACATGGGAGACCACCGCAAGCACCGGGTGAAGATCAACGGCTACGTGGACCTGCCGCTGGACTTCTCGCTCGGCTTCGACGGGTACTACTCCTCTCCCGGCGTCTACACCCTGAACCGTGCGTCCGAGGAGTACGGACGCGTCTTCACGGAACCCCGCGGCAGCCGCAGGTTCGAGAAGGCCTACGGGATGGACATCCGGCTCACGAAGGGCTTCGACCTCGGCAACCGCATGCGGTTCGAGGTCATCGGCGTGGTGTACAACATCCTGAACGACGAGCAGCCGGCCACCGTCTGCTCCCGCGTCGAAGGATGCTCGGGCGGCGTCGAGACCCACGAGACCCTGAGCTGGGGCCGGCCACAGCGGTACGAGGTCGGCGTCCGCTTCGAGTTCTGACCGGACCGCCACTAGCGGGCTGGCGACAGACCGCCGGCTCGTAAACCGGCAACGGCCCGGCGTCCCCTTCCTGGGGCGCCGGGCCGTTCTCCTTCAGTCAGGCGCAAGGCAAGGCCCGTCAGCGCAGCAGCGAGAGTCCAGGGACTCCAGAGGCGCTGCCGAACCGAGCCGCCGGGCAGGCCGGCAGTCAGCGCAGCTTGACGGCGACGGCAGCGCCGCAGAGCGGGCGCATCCGCCCGGCCTGCTCTTCGCTCAGACCGTGAAGCCGCAGCAGCAGCCGGCCGTCGGCAACATGGCGATCGAGAACCGATGGCCTGCCGCGGCCGCTCCGGACCCGCCGCCCCGGCAGCAACCCGCCCTCCCACAGGACGCGCAGCACCGTCATCAGGATCAGCCCGAGCGCCGTGCCCTCGTAGGTCACGATACCCACCGGCGGGCCGGCGACGATCGGCATGCCGCCGGTCGGCAGCGGCCAGGCGAGTGCGGTGCCGGCCGCCAGGGCGAACGCGGCGCCGCCGCCCAGAACGGCGCCGGTCAGGGCGAACAGCAGGACCCGCGATCGCGGCTTCGGCAACGGCAGCGCATCGGCCGCCAGCGGCGCCGGACTGCGCACCTCGATCTGCGAGGCCGCAACGCCCGACCCGAGCACGGCGTCGACCGCCGGGCGCAGGTCCTCGACGTGCTCGAAGACAGCCTCGAGCAGGCGGGTCGAGCGAGCTGCGGTCACGCCGTTCCTCCCCCCGGCGCCGTCTCCGAGACCGGGACCGCGGACACCGCCCGAGGCGCCGCAGCCGCGGCCGGCTGTCCGCTCCGATCGCCGCCGGCCGCGTGCCGCCAGCCTTCGCGCATCTCCCAGATCGAGACGATCGGCAGCAACTGCGTGAACGTGAAGTAGAGACAGGCGAAGACACCGATCGCCCCGACCATGATCCCGAGTTCGATCGGGCTCGGCAGATAGTCGCCGACCGTGTAGGCCAGGCGCGGCGTCGACAGCGAAGGGACGACGATCAGGAACCGCTCCAGCCACATGCCGACCAGCACCCCGACGCCGACCAGGGCGGTCGGCAGCGGCCGGCGCCCGCGCGGGAAGGAGAGCACGGCCACCGGGATCGCCAGGTTCACCGTCACCATCGTCCAGAACGCCGGGGCGAACTCGCCGTGCAGCAGGACATGGTGCACCATCTTCTCGGGCAGATCGCCGCTATACCAGACGGTCAGGTGCTCGGCAAACGTGAAGTAGCCCCAGACCAGGGACATCGTCACGAACAGGAGCCCGAGGTTGTTGAACACCCGGTCGGTCAGGAAGCCCTCGAGCGCGAGGCCGCGGCGGAGCAGCGCCATCGCGATCATGAGCACGGCGATCCCCGAGAAGATCGCCCCGACGACGAAGTAGGGGCCGAAGATCGTGCTCTTCCAGCCCGGCGTCTGCGTCATCGCGAAGTCCCAGGACACAATCGTGTGCACCGAGACCGCAACCGGAATGATCGCGACTGCCAGGACGCGAATCCCCCACTCCAGGCTGTGCCACTGCTGCGCCGTGCCCCGCCAGCCCAGGGCGAGGACCGCGTAGAAGCGCCTGGCAAGGCCGGTTGCCGCGCGGTCCCGCATGACCGCCGCGTCCGGGATCAGGGGCAGGAACAGGTAGAGCGCACTGCCGATGATGTAGGTCGTGATCGCCGCGATGTCCCAGACCAGGGGCGACCGGAAGTTGGGCCACAGCATCCGGTCGTTGGGGTACGGCACCATGTAGTAGAAGATCGTCACCCGGCCCAGATGAATGAGCGGGAACAGCCCTCCGATCGCCAGCGCGAAGAGGGTGATCGCCTCCGCCGAACGGGTGACCGGACGCCGCCACTCCGCGCTGGTCGCGCGCAGGATCGCAGAGATCAGGGTGCCGGCGTGGCTGATGCCGATCCAGAAGACGAAGTTGATGATGTAGAAGCCCCAGAACACCGGCCGGTTGATGCCGGTGACGCCGATGCCGTTGGCGATCTGGTAGCCCCAGCACCAGAAGAAGACCAGCGCCAGGGCGCCGCTCGCCAGGGAACCGACGAGCAGACCGGGACGCCGCCGGTCGAGCCGGCGCAGCAGCTTCTCGTCGAGCACGGCAGCCGCCGCCGGGGACGGGGCCTGACCCGTCACTCGGGCGGCTCCCGCCACTCCGTTCCGCTGAGGTAGACGACGCCCGGCCTGGTTTCGAGGTCGCCCAGCAGGCTGAAGGCCCGCGGCGACGCGGCCCGGCGGGAGACCTCGCTGTCCGGGTCGTCGAGATCGCCGAACGCGATCGCCTTGGTCGGACACGACTGCTGGCAGGCGGTCCGGACGTCGCCGTCCGCGACCTCCCGGCCCTCCTGGGCGGCCTCGTCCTTGCCGGCCTGGATGCGCTGCACGCAGAACGTGCATTTCTCCATCACGCCGCCCGGCCGCACGCTGACGTCGGGATTCAACTGGGAGTCGAGCGGCGCCGGGAACTCCGCGTCGAACCAGTTGAACACGCGCACCGTGTAGGGACAGTTGTTGGCGCAGAACCGCGTGCCGATGCAGCGGCTGTACACCATCGCGTTCAGCCCCTCCGGGTTGCGGTACGTGGCGTAGACCGGGCATACCGGCTCGCACGGCGCGGCGCCGCACTGCTGGCAGAGCACAGGCATGAAGCGGGTGCGGACATCGGGGAACTCGCCCTCGTGGTAGCGCTCGATCCGCAGCCAGTGCATTGCCCGGCCCTCGCGCGCCTGCTCCTCGCCCACGGTCTGGATGTTGTTCTCGGCGGCGCACGCCACGACGCAGGCTTCGCAGCCGGTGCAGCGGTCGAGGTCGATGGCCATTCCCCAGCGCGTCATGTCTTCTCCTCGCGCGTCGCCGACGCGGATGCGGCCGATCGCCGCGGGCGGCCGAGCCGCCGGACGAAGCCGCGTTCCCCGTCGCTCTCCCGATGTGCGGCATGTGCCGGGCCGGCGTCGTGCGGCGCCCAGCCGACCGGGATCTCCTCCGCCTGCCGCAGGCCGCGCCCGTGGATCGCCGGCCGCTCGCCGCGCCGCGGCCGTCGCAGCCGTTCCACCCGGACCCGCACACCACCGCGCGCGAAGGCGCCGACGCCCTGCACGCGATGCTCCGGGGCGAGCAGGGCGTTGACGTTGACGCCCCGGCCGCGCGCGTAGCGGCCGTAGTCCGCATGACCGCCGCCGACCGGCACGCCCAGGGACCCGGGCCGCACCGTCGGCAGCACGATCGCCGGCAGCTCGATCTCGGCCGCGGTCCCGGTCAGCCGGACGATGTCGCCGGTGCGAACGCCCAGCCGGTCGGCGTCGGCGGTCGCCATCTCGACCCAGGATCCCCACATCACGGTAGCCAGCGGATCCGGCAGCTCCTGCAGCCAGGGCCGGCTGGCGCCGCGGCCGTCGCCGAGCTTGAGGGACTCGAAGGGCATCAGGGCGAAGGCCTCCACTCCGGCCGGAGCGGCCGGCGCCGGCAACGAGGCCGGATCGACGACCGGCCGCGGCGCGGCGCCCGAAGCGTCGGGAACGACCCGAGCATCCGTATCGTCTCCGGCAGGTCCGCCGGGCGCCCGCCGCATCTGCTCCGTTCCGACCAGACCGCCGGCATCGATCGTTCGCCGCACGAACTGTCGGGCGTTGACGGCGCCGGCCGTCAGCGCTGCCGGAAGGACGGCCGGTGCGCCGCTTGCCCGGTCGCGCGGGCCGCCCGAGTCGCCCGAGTCGCGGCCGGCCGCCCGGGCCGCCGTGAAGGCGTCGCTCAGTGTCGACTCCACCGCCTCCTGGAAACCGGGCCAAGGCAGCGCCCTGCCGGCGGCCGCAGCCAGAGCCACGGCGACATCGCCGGGATGGCGGGCCTCGCCGCGCGGCGCCACGGTGGGCGAACCGACGAGGAGGGCCGGCACGCCCCGGACCGGGTCCGGCTCCACGGCCTGGAAGCGCTCCAGATCGGTCTGGATCGGCAGCACGAGATCGGCGCGGCGGGTCGTGTCGTCGAGGAGGGAGGCCAGCGCGACGACGGTGTCCGCGCGCTCGAAGGCAGCCGTCAGGCCGGGCAGCGCATGGAGCGGGTCGGCCTCCGAGACGATCAGTACCGCCGAGGTGCCGGCCTCGGCCAGTCGGTCCGCCAGCGCCGCCGGCGGCGACGGCGCCGCCCCGGCCTCACCGGCCAGACGCCCTTCGAATCCGAAGTCGACCCCGGCGAACAGCCCGCCCTCGCGGCCCGGCGCGCCCAGCAGCAGGTTCAGCGCCAGCGCCGCCGCGCCGGCGGCAACACCGTCTTCGCTCTCGAGCGCCGATCCTCCGACCATCGCCAGCGGCCGACGGGCGCGGGAGAGTTCAGCCGCAAGCCGCTCGATCCGGGCGCCGTCGAGGCCGCAGCGTTCGGCGGTCGCGGCCAGGTCGGGCGGCGGCTCGGGGTAGATCGCTTCGTAGGCCGCTCGAGCGTCGGCTCCGACCCTGCCCGACGACAGCAGCAGTCCGGCCAGACCGCGGGCGAACATCCCTTCGCTGCCAGGCCGCACCGGCAGCCAGTCGTCCGCGTTCGCCGCGGTCAGCGATTGCCGCGCCTCGACCTGCACCAGCTTGCCGCGGCGGTCGGCGGTCAGCTCGGCCCAGGCGGCGGCAAGGTGGACCGGACTGCGCCAGCGGTCGAGGAAGGGCGCGCCGATCGAGACGACGAGATCGGACCGCGCCAGGTCCCAGGCCGGCCGGCAGGGCTCGCCGAACACGAGCCGAGCGGCTTCCCGCTCGACCACGACATCGGCGGGCTGCCAGTGCACCGGCGGCGGCGCCCCGACCGCGGCCGCAAACCGGCGCCAGAGTCCGAGCAGCGGACCGGACGGGGCGCCGGAGACCACGGTTGCCGCGGCCGGTTCCGCCGCGATCGCCGCCGCCGCGGCGGCAAGCGCGTCTTCCCACGACACCGGCTCCAGCTCGCCCGAGGCGCCGCGCCGCAGCGGTTCCGTCACCCGGTCCGGGTGGTACAGCTCCTGCAGCGCCGAGTGTCCGAGCGCACAGACGCCGCCGGCGTTGACGAAGCCGGCAGGCAGCCCCTCGATCTTCTTCGCCTTCCGGTCCACGGTCCTGACGTCGACCTCGCACCCCGCACCGCATTGCTCGCAGATCGACCGCCGCCAGACCGAGGCGCCCGGCAGCGCCGTGCTCCGCCGCGCCGGCGACTCGATCAGTTCCCGATCGCGCCGCCGGCAGCCTTGAAGCAGCGCCGCACCGGCCGCCGCATAGACCTTGAAGAAGTCCCGCCGCCCGATCGTGACCCGGGGCTCGAGGCGCCGGCCGCTGCTCATCAGGCCCTCACCGGTGGCAGGCCAGACAATCGTCGCTGGCTTCGTTGTCGCGATGGCACTCGACGCACCAGCCCATGTCCGCCACGTTGCGCACCGGTTCGGCGACCGTCATCGAGGCGACATCGCCGTGGCAGGCCAGACACTCGACGCCGGCCCTGGCGTGGGCGCGGTGGTTGAAGTGCACCATCGCCGAGTCCGGGATGACGTTCACCTTCGCCCAGAGGATCGGCTGGCGGTTCTCGCTCGCGAGCATCACCTTCTGAACCTCCGGATGATCGGGAATCTCCCGACGGTGGCAGGCGGCGCAGGACTGGACGGACGGCATTCCGGCATGCACGCCGTCCTCCGCGCCCCGATGGCAACGGGTGCATTCGAGGCCGGCGTCCACGTGAACCTGGTGGTTGTAGGCGATCGGCTGTTCGGGCGTCGGCAGGTTCCGGGCCGGTCCGCAGGCGCCGGCGGCAAGCACGATCGTCGCCACGACGAGCCGCACCCGCCGCCGCGCCGCCGCGCGTTCCGGGCCGTCAGACGTCCCGGATCCGCTGGTACGAGGGGACATTCTGCAGTCCGGTCCAGTAGCGTCGCACGTTGTCGCCGAAGTCGTCGATGCCGAGCGACTCCGCCAGCTTCAGCCCGTAGCCGACGCAGATGTCGGCGATGGTGAAGCGGCCGCAGCACAGGAACTCCCGGCCGTCGGCGGTCGCCGCCTCGACCAGCCGCAGCCGGCCGAGGAACCACTTCCGGTAGTCCTCGGCGACCTGGGGAACCCGGCGTTCCTCCGGCTCCAGGCGGGTGTAGCGGAGGAAGAGCGTCTGCGGGAAGGTGAGCGTGGCGTCGCTGTAGAACAGCCAGTTCAGCCAGGCGCCGTACTCCGGGTCGTCGACGTCGACGGCAAGCGGCGTCGGGCCGTAGCGGTCGACCAGGTACTTCGCGATGCCGGAGGACTCGGTCATGCGGACATCGCCGTCGATCATGTACGGCACCGTGCCGAGCAGATTCGTGCCCAGGTAGTCCTTCCTGAACACCCGGGGCGGGAAGGGCAGCACCACCAGCTCGTGGTCGAGGCCCATCTCCTCCAGCGTCCAGACCGCGCGCAGCGACCGCGCTCCCTTGCAGTGGTAGATCCGGATCGTCATGACGAACGTCCTCCGGGGCCGACGGCGGCCGCCCAGCTCGGTTTTCTCTTCTCGCGGAAGGCCGCCATGCCCTCGGCCGCCTCCTCGCTCTGGAACATGCGCCGGCTCCAGCCCTGGGTCAGTTCGAACCCCTCGGCGAGCGAGAGGTCCGGCACCGCCCGCACCAGCTTCTTGCACTCGACGACCGCGTTCGGGCCGCCCAGGTTGATCGCGTCGATCTCGTCGCCGACCGCCGCCATCAGCTCGCCGCGCGGCACCGCCCGGTGGGCGAGCCCGTACTCCACCGCCTGACGGCCGTTGAAGCGGTCGCCGGTGAGAAACAGCCGCATGCCGTGGTGCGGCCCCAGCTTGCGCAGGCAGACGACGGCGATGATCGCCGGGATGACGCCGATCCGCACTTCGCTGAAGCTGAACATCGCAGCCTCGGAGGTGATGACGAGGTCCGACGCCGCGACCAGGCCCAGTCCGCCGGCGAAGGCGTGCCCGTTCACCGCGGCGATCACCGGCTTCTCGCCCTCCCAGATCGCGGTCAGCAGGTCCGGATAGGGAACGACCCGCTCGGGCTCGCCGGCGCCCGGCGAGCGCTTGAGGTCGGCGCCCGAACAGAAGCCCTCGCCGGCGCCGGTCAGCACGATCGAGCGCACCGAGTCGTCGGTCTGGGCTGCGGCGAGATGGTCATGGAGCTCGGCGATCAGCGTCGGCGACAGGGCGTTCCTGCGCTCCGGACGATTCAGCGTGATCCAGGCGGCGCCGCCGCGGACCTCGAAGAGCGTGCACTCCGTTCCAGCCTGATGGGACATGCCGACCGATCTCCTCGAAGCAACCAGGCCCCTCAACCCGGGGCCGCGTCCTCGTCGATGACCACGAGCAACTCGCCGTTGCCCACCTGATCGCCCGTGGCGACCCGCAGCTCGGCGACCGTGCCGCCCTCGGGCGCCGTCACCCGGTGCTCCATCTTCATCGCCTCGAGCACCAGGAGGAGCTGACCGGCCTCGACCCGGTCGCCCGCCTCGACGTGCGTTGAGATCACCTTGCCCGGCATCGGCGCCGTCAGCCCGCCGGCGACCGTGTCCAGCCCGGCCACCGGAAACCGCGGACATTCGCACAGTTCGATGTCGCCCTCGGGACCATGCACCAGCCAGCGGTCGCCGGCGGCGGTGACGGTCGCCTGCAGACGCCGGCCGTCGATCACCAGGTCGACGCCGTCGTCGGTGCGCCGCCGGACCTCGATCGTGTGCCGACCCGGCTCGGCATCGCCCACGCCGGCGCGGCAGTCGAAGCGGCCGTCGCGTCGGATGCGGTACTCGATCCGGAGCGCTGCGCCGGCAGCCGACTCGAAGTCGATGCGTTCGTACGGCATGACCGTGTTGCGCCAGCCGCTGGCGATCGTCGGATGGACGCGGGCGGCCCGCCGGCGGTCGATCTGTCCGGTCATCGCGGCGCACATCCCCGCCGTCGCGACCTCCGCCGCCGAGGGCGTGCGCATCGGCGCCGGCGCCACCCGCTCGATGAAGTCCGTCGTCGTGTCGCCGGCGAGATACGCCGGCGAGCGGAGCGTCGCGACCAGGAAGTCCCGGTTCGTGCGGATGCCCTGTATCCGCGTCGTCTCCAGCGCCCTGGCCAGCAACAGTGCGGCCTCCCGGCGGGTCGGCGCGGCCGCGATGACCTTCGCGAGCATCGGATCGAACTCGATGCCGATGTCGCTGCCGCTCTCGATCCCGGAGTCGAATCGGGCGCCCGCCGTCTCGGCGGGCCGCCACAGCCGCACCCGGCCGGTCTGGGGCAGGAAGTCGCTGGCGGGGTCCTCGGCGTAGAGCCTCGCCTCGACCGCACAGCCGCGGATCGCCAGATCGTCCTGGTCGAACCCGAGCGGCTCGCCCTGCGCCACCCGGAGCTGCTCCCGCACCAGGTCGAGGCCGGTGATCTCCTCGGTGACCGGGTGTTCGACCTGCAGGCGGGTGTTCACCTCCAGAAACCGGAAGTCGGTCGGCGCAGAACCGTCGGCCGGCTGTTCGACCAGGAACTCGACCGTGCCGGCCGAGCTGTAGCCGATCGCCCGGCCGGCCGCGACCGCCGCATTGCCCATGCGCGCCCGCAACTCCTCGCCTACCGCCGGAGAGGGCGCTTCCTCGACGATCTTCTGGTGGCGGCGCTGAATCGAGCACTCGCGTTCGAAGCAGTGCACGAGGTTGCCGTGCAGATCGCCGAGCAACTGGATCTCGACATGCCTCGACGATGTGAGCCAGCGCTCCAGGAACACGGTACCGTCGCCGAACGCGGCCTCCGCCTCGCGGCGGGCGCCCTCGACCGCCGCCTCGAGGTCCGCGGCCGCGAAGACCACGCGCATGCCGCGGCCGCCGCCGCCGGCCGCCGCCTTGACGAGGACCGGAAAGCCGATCTCGGCCGCGGCCGCCGCCAGATCGACGCCGTCCTCGATCTCGACCGCCTCGAGGGTCGGCACGCCGGCCTGCCGCATCAGCCGCTTCGCCGCCAGCTTGTCGCCCATCGCCGCGATGGCGTCGGCGGAGGGCCCCACCCAGGTCAGCCCCGCCTCGACCACCGCCCGTGCGAAGTCCGCGTTCTCCGACAGGAAGCCGTAGCCGGGGTGGATCGCATCGGCGCCGGTGCGCGCGGCCGCCGCCAGCACCTTGTCGGCGTCGAGGTAGGTCTCGGCGGACGACCGGCCGTCCAGCGCGACACCGACGTCCGCCTCGGCGACGAAGGGGGCATCGGCGTCGCCGTCGGCGTAGACAGCAACGGTGGCAATCCCCATGCCGTGCGCCGAACGGAAGATCCGCCGGGTGATCTCGCCGCGGTTGGCGACGAGAAGCCGGTGGATCGCGCGGCCGCTACATCCTGAAGACGGCATAGCCCTTCGTGCCCTCGACCGGCCGGCTGTGGCATGCGGACAGCGCCAGCGCGAGCACGGTGCGAGTGTCCCGCGGGTCGATCATCCCGTCGTCCGAAACCCGGGACGTCGCATACAGGCCGAGCGACCGCTTCTCTGCCCAGTGGATGACGCCGGCCGCCCGCTTCCGGTCCGCTTCCTCGTCGAACTCCACGCCGCGCCGCCGGGCCGCCGCGCGGCCGACGATCGTCATCACGCCGGCCATCTGTTCCGGCCCCATGACCGCGATCTTGGCGGTCGGCCAGACAAACGTGAACCGGGTGTCATAGGCGCGGCCGCTCATCCCGTAGTTGCCGGCGCCGTAGGAAGCGCCGACGATCACCGAAAGGTGGGGCACGGTCGAGTTCGAGACCGCGTTGATCATCTTCGAGCCGTTCTTTGTGATCCCGCCCTGCTCGTAGTCCGTGCCGACGATGTACCCCGTGATGTTGTGCAGGAAGAGCAGCGGCACATCGATCTGGTTGCAGAGCTGGATGAACTGGGTCGCCTTCTCCGCCGACTCGGAGAACAGGGCGCCGTTGTTGCCCAGGATGCCGATGGGATAGCCGTGAATCGACGACCAGCCGCACACCAGGGTCGGGCCGTAGAGCGGCTTGAATTCCTCGAACCGGGACCCGTCGACGATCCGGCCGATCACCTCGCGGATGTCGAGCGGCGAGCGCAGGTCACGCGACACCAGGCCGAGCAGCTCCTCCGGGTCGAGCACCGGCTCGTCGGCCGCAAGCGACGGCCCCGGGCCCTGCTTGCGCCAGTTCAGGTGGGCGATCACGTCGCGGCAAAGACGAATGCCGTCCATCTCGTCCTGGGCCAGGTAGTCGCCGAGGCCCGAGATGCGGCAGTGCATGTCGGCGCCGCCGATGCTCTCCGGTTCGGCGTCCTCGCCGGTCGCCATCTTGACCAGGGGCGGACCGCCGAGCGACACCATCGCCTGGTTCCTGACGAAGATGTTGTAGTCGCTCATCCCCGGCTGGTAGGCGCCGCCGGCGGTCGACGCGCCGAACACGATCGACACGGTCGGAATCCGGAGCTTCGAGAGCTCGGAGATCTCGTAGAACAGCCGGCCGGACTCGGCGAAATGACCGAGCGTGCGCCTGGTCTGGTCCTCCGGGTCGGCATCCGTGTTGCCGCGCAGATCGGCGCCGGCGGACTCCACGAACTGGACGTAGGGCAGACGGTTGACGCGCGCGATCTCCAGCCCGCGCATCAGCTTCTTCGAGTTGAACTCGTTGAAGGCGCCGGCGCGCACCGACGGATCGTGGCCGAGGATCACGCACTCGACCCCCGAGATGACGCCGATGCCGAGCAGGAAGCCGGAACCGACGGTGTAGTACGAGTTCCAGGCCGCAAGCGGCGAGATCTCGAGGAACGGACTGTCCCGGTCGAGAGCGTTCGCCACCCGCTCGCGGATCGGCAGCTTGCCGCGGCGCCGCAGACGGTTCACCGCCTCCTCGCCGCCTCCCCGGGCGACCTGCTCGAGCAGCCCGTTCACCTGCTCGATCTGCTCCAGGATGTCGGCGCGGTTCCGCCGGAACTGCTCCGACCGGACGTCGACGTTGGACCTGAGAACCTGCATTCACCTTCCAGAGCTCTGGCCCCGCTGCCGGACTCGGAGCGGCAGGAGGAAGTCTGCGTGAAGAGCGGCGATCATGTCAGATCGGATCCATCTTCGGATCCCCGGTCGGATCCGCGGCGCCGCCGGCTCCCGGGAACACCCTCGAGGGACGGCTCGGGCGTGCAACCGGTCCGCCGACGCGGCCTGCACGGGCAGATCCCGGCCCACGTCACGCCGCGTCATGGGCGCCCTGCCGCCACTGCTCGACGAGCACGAACTTCTGGATCTTCCCGGACGGCGTCAGCGGGAACTCGGCGACCCGCACCCAGACCCTGGGCGTCTTCTGCGGTGACAGATGTTCGCGGCACCACGCGTGGAGGTCGGCGTCGCTCACCGGGTCAGCAGGATCGGCGTCGCGGACGAAGGCGCCGACGATCTCGCCCCAGCGGTCGTCCGGCAGGCCGACCACCGCGGCATCCGCCACGCCGGGATGCTCGAACAGCAGCTCCTCGATCTCGCGCGGGTAGATGTTCTCGCCGCCGCGGATGATCATGTCCTTCAGCCGACCCGTGATCGTCGTGTACCCGCGGTCGTCCATCGTCACCAGGTCCCCGGTGTGCAGCCAGCCCTCCTGGTCGATCGTCTCGGCGGTCCGGTCGGGCATCTCGAAGTAGCCGAGCATGAGCAGGTAGCCGCGGCAGCAGAGCTCGCCCGGCTCGCCGATCGGCACGGTGGCGCCGGTCGCAGGGTCGATCACCTTCAGCTCGGTCCGGGGAAGCACCGGGCCGAGCGTGTTCGCCTTGTCCTCCTCGCTGTCGTCCGGCTTCATCAGCGTCACGCCCGGCGACGCCTCGGTCTGACCGTAGATGATCGAGAACTGCACGCCGAGCGTGCTCTCGATGCGGCGCACCAGATCCGCCGGCACGGTGGCGCCGCCCGAGCAGACAGTGTGGACGGACGACAGGTCGCGGCTGGCAAAATCCGGGTGCTCCATCAACGCGATCAGCATGGTCGGCACGCCGAGCAGGTGAGTGGCCCGCATCTCCTCCGCCAGCGCCAGCATCAGTCCGGGATCGAACATGACCAGATTGACCAGCGTCGCCTGCTTCTGGCAAGGCCCGAGCACGCCGAGCACACAGCCGCCGGTGTGGAACAGGGGCATCGGGTTGAGGTAGACGCCACCCGGCTCGACGCCCAGGCGCTCGGCGACGAAACGGGCGTTGTTCGTGATCCCGCGATGGTGCAGGTAGGCGCCCTTGGGGAAACCGGTGGTTCCCGAGGTGTACTGGATCTGCACCGGGTCGTCGGGGGTGACCTCGGGCAGCTCGATGTTGTCCGGGGCGGAGCCGGCGAACTCCTCGAACTCGTCGAACGGGATGAGCTCCCTGAGTTCCGGCAGGCCGTCGGCAACCTGCCGGAGCGACTCCTCCATCGGGTTGCCGCGGAACGACCGCAGATAGAAGATTCCGGAAGACCGGGACTGGCGCAGCACGTACTCCAGCTCCTTCGGCTGGTAGGCCGGATTGACGGTGACGAGGACCACGCCGGCAAGAGCGGCGCCGTACTCGAGCAGCACCCATTCCGGAATGTTCGGCGCCCAGACCGCGACCCGATCTCCCTTCGCGAAGCGCAGCGCCAGCGCTCGCGCCACCCGCTCGGCATCCGCCAGGAGCTCGGCGTAGGTCCAGGACCGCCGCTCGCCCGGCACGCCTTCGATCAGCGCCAGCCGATCCGGCGCCCGGGCCGCGGCGTCACGGAGGATGCCGCCCACGGTCGTCTCGAGAACGGGGGAGCTCGTGTCCGCGGGGACGTAGCTCTCGGTCAGCGGCATCAGCGGCATCGTCGCCTCCTCGTCGTTGATGACTCCATGGCAGGAGCGGTCCATCGTAGCCCCTTGCTACCCTTCGCGGCCATGAACGAGCCAGCCGCCGATCCGGTCGCCGAGGAAGTTCTCGATTCGCTCTACCGGGTCGTCGTGCCGCTGCCGCGAAGCCCGCTCAAGGAGGTGAACTGCTACGTCCTGGCCGAGGACGACCGCTGGCTCGTCATCGACACCGGCATGAACCGGCCCGAGTGCCGCGAGGTTCTGGCCGCCGGACTCGACGAGATCGGCGTCGACCTCGGGCGCACCGACTTCCTCGCCACCCACCTGCACGCGGATCACCACGGCCTGATCCCGGACCTGCTCCAGCCCGGGCGCACTGCCTGGATGGGCGCGGTCGACGCCGCGGCGATGGCCCGGACGCACGGCGGCTGGTCCGAGAACAGCCCGATGGGCGTCTACCTCAGGCGCAGCGGCTTCCCGCCCGACGAGCTGGCCGAGTCCTTCCGCCGCCATCCCGGCGCTCGGTTCAGCGGCCGGACGATCGACTACGCGCCCCTCGACGAAGGCGATGTCATCGAGATCGCCGGCTACCGGCTCGAGGTCATCGACACCCCCGGCCACACCTTCGGCCACATCTCTCTCCACGACCGGGCGAAGCGCCTGTTCATCGCCGGCGACCACATCCTGGGCGACATCACGCCGAACATCCAGGCCTGGGCAGACGACCACGACCCCCTGGGCCTCTACCTCGACAGCATCGCCAAGGTCGAGGTGCTGGATGTCGACCTCTGCCTGCCCGGCCACCGCAGCCTGATCCACGACTTCCGGGGCCGCTGCCGCGAACTGCGGGAGCACCACGAGGCCCGCGGCCGGGAAGTCCTCGACATCCTGCGGCGGAACGGCAGCCGCAACGCCTACCAGACCGCGGCGCTCATGTCCTGGGACATCCGCGCCGACTCCTGGGACGACTTCCCGATCATGCAGCGCTGGTTCGCCACCGGCGAAGCGATCGCACACCTGCGGTGGCTGGAGGACCTGGGCGAACTGCAGCGGCAGGACGCCGGCGAGCGCATCCTGTACACGGTCCCCGGCAGCCCGCGGTGACATGGGGACTCGTGGCGACTGCCGCTGATCGCGACGACCGTCAAGGTCGGAGCGATCGCGGGCGCCATCGTCGCGATCGGTCCAGCCGTGAACAGGGTCCTTGCGGATATCGCGCGCTGCCGACAGCGGTCAGACGCCCGTTCGGCAGTAGTCTTGCACGGCGTCGTCTTGCATGGCGTCAAGGCCATGTTTCCGCTTGAGTACGGGCTCTCCCGTGGTGAAGACGCGCGTATCGCACCAGGAGCGGCCGGGCCCTTCCGGCAACGCGCTACGGGCAAACACACCGAGGTGCATGTGACCGAAGATCGACGAAGCCGGACGGGACGCACGGCTGACACGAATGCAGCGCGGTTCCTGCCGCGGGCTGCCAGCGCCCGAACCGCGTTCGTTTCGGACATGAGAGCCGCCGCGTTGGCCGTTCTCCGTGTCCTGTTCCTGCCGGTCCTGCTGGCCCTGCCGGCGGCGCCGGCGGCCGCGATCGTGTACGTCGTGCCGAGCGACGAATCGCTGGTGGACCGCTCGCCGGTGATCGCCTTCGGGCGGATCGGAACGGCAGCGCCCGGCCCGGTGACAGCCGGCCTGACCACCGACCTCGCATTCCACGTCGAGAACGTGCTGAAGGGCTTCCTGCCCGGCTCGTCGATCACGGTGCGCCAGCCCGGAGGCGTCCGCGCGGACGGTCTGGTCGGGGAGATCAGGGGGCTGCCGGCACTGATCGAAGGCGACCGGGTCCTGCTTCTCCTCCGTCCCGATCCACAGGACGACGACGTCTGGCGGATCGTCGACCTCGGACTCGGCACGTTCTTCGAGGGAAGTCTCGGGAACCGCGCAGTCCTGCAGCGGTCGCCGGCGCTCGTAATCGAACCCGGCGAACCCGGCGGCGTCGAGACGCACGCCGCGGAACGGCCGCTGCGCGATGCGCAACGATTCCGCGAGTGGATCGCCGACCGGGCCACGGGCAGGAAGCGGCCCGCCGACTACTTCGAAGACGCCGCCCCCGAAGGTCCGGCATCGGTGCGATCGTCCTTCCGGCTGACCCGCTCGCAAGGCCACTGTCGACATGCCGAGAAGCCGCTCCGCTGGCGCCAGTTCGACGAGGGCCGCGAGGTTCGGCTCATCGTCGCAGCAGACGGCCAGAAAGGTGTTCCAGGCGGGGGTCTGGCCGAGCTGCGCAAGGCGATCCGGGCGTGGAACGACGATCCGGGCAGTCGCAGCAGACTCGCACTGAGCCTGAGCGATGCGTCTTCCGGAGTCCCCCGGGGCAGCAAGGCGGACCGTGTCAACTCGATCACCTACGAGGACCCTCACGACGAGATCCCCGGCTCCTTCCTCGGAACCGCCGGCGGCGTCCTGGCCGTCAACTGGGCCTTCTTTTACTGCGACAGCCGCGCCGAACCGCACAGCATCCCGGGCAACCGGTCGGTGTCGGCGCTGACACTGGTCGAAACCAACATCACCACCCAAGACGGCTACTGGCTCTGGCTCGCTACCCTGGACGACCCGCGACGGGGGCACGAGGAGATCATGGCCCACGAACTCGGCCATGCCCTCGGGATTTCACACTCCTGCGGCGACGAAGCCAGCGGCTCCTGCGACACCGAACTCGAGAACCAGGCGCTCATGCGCGGCAAGGCCCACGGCGACGGCCGGGGCGCGGCGCTGAACGCCGACGACCTCGCCGCCGTCCGGTACCTGTATCCGGCGACGGCAGGTGGCGGCGGCGGTGCGGGAGGCGGCGGTGCGGGCGGTGGCGGCGGCAGTGATGACGACGGTGATGACGGTGATGACGGTGATGACGACCGTGCGGACGGCGGCTGCGACGAAACAGCCGAAACCCTGTGCCTGCAGGACGGCCGTTACACCGTGTCCGTGACCTGGTCGAACGGCCAAGGGAAGGAAGGCAAGGGCAAAGCGGCCCGGCCCCGGACCGACGACTCCGGGTTGTTCTGGTTCTTCGCTCCGACCAACTGGGAACTCCTGGTGAAGGTCCTCGACGCCTGCACCAACAACGGTCACCACTGGGTCTTCGCCGCCTCGGCCACCGACATGGGCTTCGAGCTGACCGTGCAGGACACCGAGACCGGCAACGTCAGGAAGTACACCCACACCGCCGGCGCCCCCGCCCTGGCCCTGACCGACGTGACCGCCTTCCCGAACGCCTGCACGCCGTAAGGGTCAGCCACCGAACACCGGCAGCAGGTCCGGGCAAGGCCATGCCGGCGTACCGGCACGTCGGGACACGGTGATGCCGCGTCTCAGGACCACCATCCGGGGTTCTGTGGCGCGGACGTCAATGGTCTTGAACTCTGCGAAGAGAAGCAACAACGCCGGAGGACCGTTCTGGAGCTGCCCGAACAACTCGAACTACAAGAACATCCGACAAAGCCTCGCAGGCGGAACCGCGGCGCCGGTTCTCACGATGGTCTGCTACAGGTCGCCGCGGTCCTGGTTCATGGCCCTCTTGTACAGCGTTCTGACCAGCCACAGAATTCCCGCGCCGCCCAATCCAGTCAGTACCGTGCGCAACAGATCCATCGCCGTCGCCCGTTGAGCGTCGGTACCGAAGAAGAGCATCAGCAGAAGAAAGCCGGAAACAACGGCACCCGCACTGCCCATGGTCCACACAATCCTGGAGACCGTGCGCCGCCGTTCGTTGCGGTCCGCCATGGTGGTGCGCAGCTTCTCGAGATGGTAGTTGTACTGGCGTTCGTCGGCGGCGCTACTCGCTTCAATCGCCTTCAAGGCGACCTCTGTGCGGCGATCCGCACTGTCCACGCGTTTGTGCTCCAGGGCGACCAGTTCACGGAACGCCCGGTTGAGCGCCATTGGCGGCTCCGCTGCTTCTCGAGCTACCAGGCCCCGCTCATGGCCTTCTGGAATCGGCTCCTCCGTCATCGGTACAGACGGAAGGAGTCACGCTGTGCATTGGGCAGTACGGGGTCCACGAGATCGTCAGCGAAGACAGCGGCATCGACGCTGTAGACCCGATATCCGCCGTACGGTGACTTCTCGTACTTCGTGATCGTTCCGGCAGCCTTCGCCCGCCGTCTGGCCACTTCCTGGAGCGCTTCCTCAAGCGTCTCGCAGTAGACCGCTGTCAAGTCGTCCGTTGCAGTCACAGCTTGGGCCCTCCTTCGCAGTACTCCGCCTGCCGCACCGAAGCGCCAGCCGGAGTGGCACTCTAGCACGCTCCGCCAGTTTCAGGGCGCTTGGTTGGCTGGCCTTCGAGCACGGCAGGGAGCTGCGTCGGCCCAGGCTCCGGTTCCGGTGGAGTCGGCACACGCCTGACCGCTCGATCAGTGCTTCCGCGCCGCAGAGGTGCGGCCCTGCGAGCAGCCGGTGTCAAGATGCCTTGACGATCCGGGTTGCCCAGCACAGACTCGCTCGCCAACCTGTGCCGAGCATGAGTGCCCCGAATCCTCGTTCCCGCCTTGGTCCGCAGCCGCCGGTGCGATGACCGCGGCCCAGAGTGATGCGCCCTCGTGCCCGAACTGCGGCGCGTCGATGGTGTTGCGCACAGCGAGGAGAGGCAGCAATGCCGGAGGACAGTTCTGGGGCTGCAGGAAGTACCCGAGCTGCAGGGGTATCCGACCTGCCGCCGCCTCCCGGGCCGATCCGGGCAAGACGCCGAGGGACATCCCGCGGTCGCCAGAACCGTCCGGTTCCGCTTCCCTGCACCTCCCGGTCGACTGGGCCGAAGGCGCCTCTCGGTCCGGGTTCATTCCCGAGTACGTCTCCGTGGGAGCGATGCCTGGCGCCCTCCGGGAACGCCTGGGCGCCGACTCCAAACTTCAGCAAATGCTGAGCCAGTGCCTTCTGCTCTTCCGCCGGTCCCCCCATCGTCCGGCCCCTGCGGACCACGTCCAGTTGGTCACTGCGATCCTCGGGAAGCTCCTGCAGAGAGGACGTACACCGCTCCCGACCCTCGAGGTGGAACGTGAAGCGCTCCGCTCGCACGGACTCCTCGAACCCGCCCGCGATCTCTCGGACGACGGCATCGAGATGGGCTGGGAGTTGCCGCAAGCGCTGACGGCCGGTGTGAGCGCCGAGGACATCATGGCGTCGATGGCCAGGCGCTGCCGGTTCTCCCTGGATCCCGAGTTCGCGGGCGCTGCCGGGGCCAGCAGTTCATCGGACCTGTTGCAAAGCCCTCCAGAGGAGGAGTTTCTGTGCCGGTGGGTCCCCGATGCTCTCGGCGCCTCGGCCGCACACTGGTTCACACCCCAGGCTCCGCTCGACACGCTGCTCGAAGCCGCCGGCCGCCAGGGTCCCGGCGCGCGGCGGATCGACTTCCTCTTCTGTCACCCGGGCAGCAGCCGCCCGCTGGCCATCGAGATCGATGGTCAACAGCACCTCTCGGCGGGCCAGGTGGACGGAGCACGGGACCGGTCGCTGGAGGCTCTGGGCATCGACGTGTTCCGGCTGACCACTGGTGAGGTCGAGCGCGGCGAGGGACCTGTGCTCGACCGTCTGAGGACCAGATGCGAGGCATCCCTGTCGGCCCTGCAGCACACCGGCGCCGCCGACACGATCGCCAGCTTTCTGACCGCGTGCTCCAACGCTGCCAGGGTGCAGTTCGCCATCGTAAGCGCCATCTCCCGGGGCTGGCTGTCAGCCGACCGGCAATGGACCATTCGACTCACCGGAGCAGGCTCCGGAACAAGCACCGTGAATGCTGCCGGCATCCTGGACCTCCTGCGGCTGCAGTCCGCCCTGGATGTCCTCTACGGCGGCAGATCGACACCGGGCAGATCGACACCGGAACTCTGCATCGTCCGCGCCGACGACGGGATCGAGATCGCATGGCAGCGGGAAGACGACGGCAGTTGGCAGGAGATCGCTCCCCCGGAGCCCCGGGGCGACGGAGACCAGCTCCGGCTCACGGTGGAGTCCGACACCAGCCCGTACCACGCCGTGAACCGCAACCACAGGGCAGATATCGTCATCCGCCCCGCCTTCCTGCCCGTCCAGATCGCGGCAGCAAGTCAGTTCCGGCATCCTGGCCGACAGGCGATCGCGCCGGAGACTGCCGAGGAGGCGCGTCCGGCCCTCACTCCCTTTCTTCAAGCCGTGTTCCGCAAGTGCACGTTCCGGCACAAGCAGGACGAGGCCGTCTACAACGCGCTCCGCCAGAAGGACTGCGTCGTCCTCCTGCCGACGGGCGCGGGCAAGAGCCTGATCTACCAGCTCGCCGGCCTGCTGATGCCCGGAGTCACGCTGGTCGTCGATCCGCTGGTTGCACTCATCGAGGACCAGGCCGAGGGGCTGCAGGCCTACGGCATCGACCGCGTCGCTGCCATCGTCGGGAGTCTCCCACCCCGTGAGCGCAAGGGTCTGGAACTGGGTGTCGAACGGGGAGAGCACTGCTTCGTGCTGCTCACGCCGGAACGGCTGCAGTCGCCCGCTTTCCGAAAGACGCTGAGAGCGTTGCCAGAGACCGTTCCGGTCAATCTTGCCGTGATCGACGAGGCGCACTGCGTGTCGGAATGGGGACACGACTTCCGGCCCGCCTACCTGAGTCTCGGCAAGAACCTCCGGCGCTTCGGCAGGATCAGAGACGATGCGCCGCCGCCTCTGCTGGCGCTCACCGGTACCGCATCGCGGGCGGTCCTGAGGGACATGCTCGTCGATCTGGACATCGACCGCAACCGCTCCGACGCTCTCGTTCGACCCGACTCCTTCGACCGGCCGGAGCTTCAGTTCGATGTCGTGCGGGTCCGACCCCCAGAAGATCCGCATGCTGCCTTGCGTGGAGTCGTGAACGGACTGCCCGCCTGGTTCGGCGTGCCACGCGCAGAGCTCTATCAGCCGCGAGGTCAACACACCGACTCGGGCATCGTCTTCGTGCCCACAGTCCGCGACCGCAATTTCGGTCTGACGGGCGCCAGCGCCACCGTCAGGGAAGCGACAGGCGGCGTCGTCACGCACTACTCCGGCCGCCCCCCGACGACCAGCCTGGAGGACGGTACCTGGGACGAGGAGAAGCGAACCAATGCCAAGGCCTTCAAGTGCAACCAGGCTCCGGTACTGGTGGCGACGAAGGCCTTCGGCATGGGCATCGACAAACCGAACATCCGGTACACCGTGCACTTCGGGATGCCAGGTTCGCTCGAGAGCTTCTATCAGGAGGCCGGGAGGGCAGGGCGAGATGGCCAGCCAGCACGCTGCGCCATCGTCTTCTCTGAGCACGATGCCGGCCGGACCGATGCTCTTCTCGATCCCGCATTGTCTCTGCGGGAGCTGACGAGTGCACACGACGAAGCGAATCGCAGCTTGACCGCACGCGACGATGTCACACGGGCGCTGTGGTTCCATCTGAGGACATTCGGCGGTGCACAGACAGAGCTCGAGGAGATCGAGCAGACACTCGACGACATCGAGCAGGAACTCGACAAGATCGGGAGCCCCTCTTCTCGTAGCAGAATCGAGCTGTCGGCCGGCGGCGGCGCAGCCAAGATGAGAAAAGAAAGGAGCCTGTATCGGCTTCTGCGAGTCGGCGTCATCTCCGACTACCAGGTCGATTTCGGCGCTAGGCGGTTCGACGTCACGCTGGAGCCCTTCGACTTCGAGCGCTGCAAAGGGCATCTCCTGGAGTACATCTCCGCCACCCAGCCAGCCAGGACGGGGCAGCTCGCGCAGAAGCTGAACGCGGTGGTTCCAGAAGACCAGAAAGATCGCCGTCACGGCGCGTACGAGCTCGCCAGCGCCTTCGTCGGTTACATCTACGATGTCGTCGAACGATCACGCAGAAACATGATCAGGGAGGCGATGCTTCTCGCCCGAACGGCCGAGACCGGCGAGGACGTCAGGGCCCGCCTGCTGGACTATCTCCAGGAAGGGCTGGGCGCCGAACGCATGCGAGAGCTGCTGGACGATCCCGAGATCGACCTCCTGGACTGGTACGCACTGGTGGACAAGTGCCAGAACCAGATGGAAGCGGGAGAACTCAGGGGCCTGTGTATTCGTGAGCTGGAATCGTATCCGGATCATCCCGGGCTGGTTCTGTGCCGCGCCGTCACCGAGGCGATGTGCTCCGATCACGACGATGGCGTCAGTTGGCAGGGCATCGCCGAGGCAATACGCGCCGGCATCGAGGTATACGGACTGGCGCAGGACGACCTGAGCGCCGTTCTCGAACACCTGTTCGAGCTCGCTCGCACGCGAGCGCCCGAGCTCGGCGTCCCGCTCCTCGTGGCAACGCTCGGGTTCGACTGGTCCGGGAACGGCTACTCGTCCGTCGTCGATCTGGCGCGGACCGAAGCAGCGAGCATGGACGAAGACTGCGCATCGGCCGCGAGGAGCATTCACCGACTGCGCAGAATGACCGGCGATCTGGAACCCACCCTGTCGCGCCTGAATCGCCAGTACGAAACGAAGAGCGTCCGGCGGGCGCTCGGCCAGGAGGGAGAGACGGAATGAGCGTGATGTCGGAACTGGAGAAGCGCCTGACCGAGGAGGAGAAGAGACTCGGCTCCCTGATCCGGGATCTCGAGGCGCACCGCGACCTGGAGGAGTCCCTGCGCAACGCCGGGGACGGTCTCCACGAAGCGAACAGCCAGGTGCGCCAACTGGCGGAGTCCCTCAGGCCCGCAGCCGAGCCCCTGGCGGACGTGCTGGCCGCCCTGCGGGAAGCGGTCGAGATCCTGCGTGCCTCGGACTCCACACGCATGACGGACGCCATCGCCGGAGTCGGCGAGCAAGTCGCTGCAGAGGCCCAGTCCGCTCGGCAGGCAGTGACCGAGGCCGCCGAAGAGACCGGGAACCGGATCGCGAGCGGACAGGACAAAAGCGAGCAGCAACGCGCCGCAGAGGCCCAGTCCACCCGGAAGACCGTCACCGATGCCGCAGACGGAGTCCGCGAACAGGTCGCAAGCGGACAGGAGGGAATCAGACAGCAACTCGCGGCTGAAGCGCAGTCGATCCGGAAGCTCATGCCGAATGCGATCGTGTACGTCACGTTCGGCGGTGTGCTCGTGCTCCTGGCGCTCGAGACCTGGGAAGCAGTCCGCTCTCTGGGCGGTTGAGCCAAACGCACAGCGGGACGCCCGATCCGACTCGACTCAGTCCGAGATCCTGGCCGCAAACGCCGGCGCCATCGGGTCCCTGGAACGCAGGCGAGTCGGGCTGCCAAAGCGGTTCTCCGGCCCAGCCCCATGGCGCCACCGGCGGCGGAAGAAGTCGTTGACGCCGGATACATAGCCGATGCCGACATCGGCAAGGCTGCCGAGGCTCGTTGTCCGATCCGATTCCCTGAGCTCGCGGTAGATCGCACGAACCCGGTCCGGCAGCAGCATCGGGCGCAGCCTGGAGCCCCAGCGCCGCCACTCCCGGACAGACACACGCGCGTCGGCGAGCGGCGGTTCGGGCCGGAAGACGAAACGCTCCTGCACCGAGAGGTCGAAGCGGCGAGTCGCCCGCCGAACCCGTCGGTGTAGAGCAGCCAGGCATCCTCCGAGAGGTCGGCAAACAGCTTCCGGCGGACCGCCACCAACTGCACATTGCTGAAGTTGCAGGCGAGCCAGTCGAGGACCGGCGCCGCGTAGGGAGCATGCCCGATCTCGGCGGGCACCACGAACGCCATGCGCCCACCTTGCCGAAGCAGGGAGGCAGTCACGATCAGGTACGGCGCCCAGGACGAACACAGACCCGACAGCCTGGCGCCGACCGAGGCGCAGAGTCTCAGCGCCTGCCGGCGGGTCTGGCCGTTGAAGCGCTGGTAGCGAATGAACGGAGGATTCCCGGCCGCACAGTCGAAACGCCGTGACGTCGAAGCTGCCCACTCGAAGAACTCGGCACGCTCGATCGTGCCGTTCGGCGCCGCCTCCGCCGCCCGGGACACGGCCGACGCGTCGATATCGACGCCCGTGCTCCGGGGATGCAAGGCCAGAAACCGGCCATCGCCGCAGGACGGGTCGAGCAGGTGCTCGTCCGTGCTGCGAACGGCC
This sequence comes from Thermoanaerobaculia bacterium, assembly GCA_965116145.1. Lineage (GTDB taxonomy): Bacteria > Acidobacteriota > Thermoanaerobaculia > Multivoradales > Multivoraceae > Multivorans. The sequence continues at coordinate 2,898,603 of OZ220482.1, read as the reverse complement.
CAGCGCACCAGGGCGGCAGCCGTCTCAGGCGGCGTGTAGTACGCCCCTCGGGCCTTCCGGTCGGTGATGTGATGCTCGGCCGTAGCCATCGCGGAACACGCGCCAGTGATCGCTCCGCGCGCGGGCCAAGGATACAGGGCCGGGAACCGGCTTCGGGGCGCCGAGACGGGGCTTCCGGCCGGGCGCGGAGACTGCGGCTTCGGCGGCGTGGTCGTGCTACTCCGCCCGGCGCAGGCTTCCTTCGACGGTCGACTGCATCGAAACGGACATGGCGAATGCGGACTCGGCAGCCAACTCCTCGATCTCCGGCATCTCCATGACCATGTCGACATCCATCGTCGTGTCCATGCTGTAGGCGGCGACCAGACCGGTCGCGTCGTCGACCTCGAACGAACCGTCGATCGAGCCGGACAGGTTCTCGAATCTCATCTCGATGCCGGGCAAGCTGGGCATGCCGGGAAACTCGAAGCCTGCACCGTCCGTGCCGGAGATGCTGCCTGCAGCCCGGATGACCGCCTGGCCGCCGGTGCGTTCCGCGAGCGTGTAGGCGGTGTCGAGCTCCATGCCGAACACAGTGACGGAGTCTCTCCAGGTGTCTCCGACAGCGACCGGACGACCTGCACCGACGAAACCCGACTTCCCGAACATCTGCTGCATCTGCTCCTCGCCGAAGTTCGCCTCGGCGAACTGGCTCATCATGGCCCGAAGTTCGTCGGGCACATCGATCCCCTCCAGCATCGCATCCATCAGCTCTTCGAGTCCACCGAACTCGACGACTCTGCCGTCCCGGGCAAACGTCAACGTGACTGCAGCGCCGACGATTCCCTGCAAGATGTCGTTCTGATCGAAGGGGAGCTGATCCATCCCCGGCAACCCGCCCGCCTCGGCGGACAGCGACGTGATCGTGTAGCGCCCGACCACGGTGTCGTCGCTACCAGCCTCGAAGACGACGTCCTGCTCCATCTGCACGGTCGTCGTCATCTCGAGATCCATGCCTTGCATCCGCGTCTGCGTCACGGTCGTCGATGTCGTCACTTCCCTGAACGGAACCCCGAGCTCCGGATCGAACCGGTAGACCAGTTCCTGGCCGTAGCTGCCGGGGAGGAAGGCGAAGCTCGCGACGATACCCGGCAGTCCATGACGAAGGACGCGCTGCACTCGACCGGCCAGACGTCCCGCCCGGCTGCGTTGCTCTTCGGCCACGTACGCCCCGAGACGTGCCTTCGTGCCTTGCCGGACGTGTGCGTGACCGCTCTCGGTGCGGCCCGGACGCTCACCGCGGGCTGACGGCGCCGTTCCTGGTGTGCATCTGGACAATTCTGGACTCCCCGGTCGTCTCCCGCACCAAGCCGCCGACCGGACGGCGGCCACCTGTTCTCGGCCGAGCTGGTCGCAGGTTCGCTGCAGCCTCCTTGAGCTTGACCCGCTGGCCAGGCCGCTGTCAACTTGCCGGGAAGCCGCTCCGCTGACGTCAGTTCGTCGAGGACCGGGAGGTGTCCCGCTCGACGCTACGGCTGGCAGTCAGGGCGGAACTCCGGGAAACGCTCCGGCCGAGCGGCGCACGCCGCACCAACCCGGCCGCGCGCTTCGCCAGCTTCGGGGCGGCGTTGGCATACACGCTTGACAGCCCCGGCATGGTGACGCGGCCCGCGAGCGGCACGAAGACCGTCGGATTCCAGCTCTGGGGCAACGACTCGGGGCGCATCTCGACCACCGAGACCGACGTCACGACGGGCTGGAAGAACCTGCCCGGTGTCACGTCGCCGACGCCCTTCACGGTAGACTTCAACGCGAAGGTCACGAGGGTCGACGGGGCGGTGAGCACGGCGTCCCTTTCGAGCGTTGGTGTCGCACTGGACAAGCTGGTCGACGCAGGCAAGGAAACGAAGACGAAAATCAAGGCCGGGAAATTGGAGGATGACGACAAAGTACCTACGGCCGCTGATATCGCCAAGGCTCTGAAGGACAAGACGACGGGCTCTGACGTCGACGACCCCCGTTCAGTCAATAACAGCGAAGTGTGGATCACGAACGCCTGGGGCCAGAGGGTAGTTGACGGCAAGCCCACCGGAAGCGTCATGTACTGCGAGCAGAAGATATCCAGGAGCGATGCAGTATCAACATCGTACTCAGGAGTGCAGGTTCCTTCCGATTCGATCTTTCTTCACTTCATTAACTTTGACGGCAGCGGAATCATAAAGGTACCGGACCCGGCATTGTACGCGAGCCTTGAGCCCTTTTCTTCAGGCTCCCAATTGGGAGCTGGTTCCAGCTGGAACACTCAGAGTGAATGGGTAGCATTGTGGAACAAAACCTACAGTCAGGCCTCTATCAAGTTGCATCGTCAGCTCAATAGTACTACCTCAGGGGTCCCCCTTTACTATCTTCTTCCGTTGGTCGAGTGTGCTACCGAGGAAGTCGAAGAGGCGATCCGGCACAGGCAGGGCATGACGATCTCGACGTCCGCCAGTCACTGCGGATCGAGCGTCAACAAGTCGGTCACGTTGCAGATCTACGTTCCGGCCGCCGAGGCGAGGACCAGGAATCCCGAGGTGATTCCTCCGATCGCGAACAACGGGAAGGTCGGCAGCACGAACGTGGCCGCCATGGAGATGCTGACCATCACGTGCCCGGCGTCCTCGGCGAACCGGGGCCGGGAACTGGTGCCCGACAACTCCTGGAACCCGCTCCAGCGGTAGCCAGGCCCGGACAGACCGCCGGCGCCGCCGGCAATCTGTTCACCGCCGCCTCCGGCTTCATCCGGGGGCGGCGGTTTCTTTATGGCGACTGCTGGCTACGAGGGTCCCTGCAGCAGGGTGCGTGACAATGTGCGGGCGGTTCGTCCGCGTGTGCCGGACGTGCCGCCGACAGCCGGCGGTCAAGATGCTCCACCGGTTCGACTTCAGCTTCCAGCCAATACATCAGGCGCGAGCAGATCGAGAGCCTCCACGAGCTGGGCTTCCTGGAACGTGCCGACAACGTCATCCTGCTCGGACCGCCGGGAGCCGGCAAGACCCACCAGACGATCGCCGCCGCGGAGTCGGGACGCCGTACCTACTACGGCACGCTGACCGTCCTGATCGACTTCCTGACCGAGGCCAAGGCCCCGGGCAGCCTGTCGCGACGACTGCGGGCCCTCACCCATCCCGCGCTGCTGGTCGTCGACGAGATCGGCTGTCTGCCGGTAGGCCGGGCCGGTGCCGTGCCCTGTCTGCACCGTGAGAACCGGCGGCCTGCGGGAAGAGGCTGACAGGCATCGAGGCAAACGACGGCCCCGTCTTCGGCCACTGGACGATCGTCCGCTTGAAAAGACGACTCCTCGTTCGATCCACCGGTCGAGCCGTGGACTCGTGTCCCGCGGGTAGCCGTACCAACCCAGTCGGCGCCGGCGCGGGCACCCCGAGGTCCGGTTCCCGCAGTCGCCGCAGCCGGATTGCCGGTTCCCGACGCCAAGCTCCAAAAAGAAAACCGCCGCCCCCGGACGAGCCGGAGGCGGCGGTGAAGCAGATTGCCGGCAGTGCCGGCGGTCTGTCTGGCCTGACTACCGCTGGAACGGGTTCCAGGAGTTGTCGGGCACCAGTTCCTGGCCCCGGCTTGCCGAGGATGCCGGGCAGGTGATGGTCAGCATCTCGGTGGCGGCCACGGTCGTGCTGCCGACCTTGCCGTTGTCCGCGATGGGAGGGATCACCTCGGGGTTCCTGGTCCTCGCATCGGCGGCCGGAGCGTAGATCGCCAGCTTGACCGACTGGTTCTTGCCCGATCCGCAGTGCGTGTCAGACGGCGAGATCGTCATGCCGTGGTTGACGGTGATCTGCTCCGTGGTGGACTGGGTGTCACATACGACAACGGGAAGGATGTAGGGCACATCATCGGTCGTCGCCGCTGTGTCATTTGTATCCATGGCGACGCGGGTCATGATGGCGTATGAGGGGAACGCGATGTTCCATTTGGCGATCCACTTGGCCAGTGCAAGCCAATCTGAGTTCATGGCAAGATCAGCATCGCTGTTATCGTTGCTATCGCCCTTGAAGACCTGTTCGCTGATTGTACCGCCGAGCTTCGAGTTGACGGTAATCACTCTGTTTCCCGTTATGGCGACAAAGTGGAGAAGGGGGTCCCTGTCCTGGTAGTCCTGCCGCTCGGCGGCAGGGTCGTCAACCAAACCCAAGTTGTAGGTAGCGCCGCTTATTCCATTAGACGCCGCCTGGATATCGTACTGGGTCACCTTCTGCTTGCAGTACGCGATCTTGCCCGTGGTCTTCGCACTGTAGCTGAGGATCTCCGCCGTGGTCATGTCCGCCTTGAAGCCGGGATGCATCTTGTCGACCGTGTAGCCGTACGCGTTGCTTATCCCGGCGCCCTCGTTCTTGTCTTTCACGCTTGTCTTGCCCGTGTCCGGCTTGGTTCCAGGCACGGCCCCCATGACGGTCTTGGTGCCGGCGTTCGCCGTCGTCAGCGCGACGCCGACGGCGCCGAGGGAGGCGGTCGACTTCTTGCCGTCGACCTCCGTGACCGTCGCCATGAAGTTCGCGGTGAAGGGCGTCTTCGTGGTCAGGCCGGTCAGGTCGGTCCAGCCCGTCGTGATGTCCGCGTCGGTGGTCGAGACACGCCCCATGCCGTTGCCCCAGAGCCCGAAACCAACGGTCCTGGTGCCGCTCGACGGACGCTCCACCATGCCGGGGCTGTCAAGCGTGTATACCTGCCCCGCACGATTCCCGCCGATCACCGTCCCGGTCAGGGCGATCATCGTCTTGCCGTCGCCCAGCACGCAGCCCGACTTCTTGCTGACCCACTTGTTGCCGGACTTCATCGGCATGCAGTGCGGGATCGCCTCCATCTCAGGCTCCGGAAGAACGTGGTGCAGGATGCCGATGCGGCCAGTGCTCGTCTGCTTCACCAAGGTCGAGGAGCCGCCCTCCATCCTGGTCAGCGTGATGTCGGACGAACCCGGGTTCGTGGGCATCACTGCCGTGTTGCCGAGAGCGTCCTTGGCCACCAGGGAGGCCACCGCCGAGTTCATCGCGTCGGTGATCCAGTACCAGCCGCCGTCGTTCAGACCGCGGATCTCGACCTTGCCACCGGCCTCGTCGTTGCACGCGTAGGTGCCGCCGAGGTACACGGCCACGATGCTGTTGGTCGGGGAAGCCTCGCCAGTCACGACAGCGCTGCTGCCGCAGGTGACGCCGAAGGTGACGTCGTCGGAGGCCATGCCGATGAAGCCGCCGGTGCCCATGAAGTACGGCGCCACGTGGCACTCGTCGTCCGGGCAGGCGAACGACTGGCCGAAGCCGGCGCCGACCGTCGCGCCGAGCAGCAGCGCGAACATGAGATAGTTCTTCAACTCGTTTCTCCTCTGGCCGGCGCGTCCGCGCCGACACAAGTTCCGGGACGGAGGGTCTCCCCGCCCCTTGTTCAATCTGGTGAGAGCCACAAGACCCCCGCCACTCCTGTCTCGATCAACCAGCCAGCAGCCTGTCCACCGGCAAGTCTCGCCTGTCGCTGCATCACCTCCAGGAGAAAGAATCCAGAGCCCCTCAGGGACTGAGTTCCTGCAAGGTCGGACTCTATGGCCCCATCGTACGGACTGTCAAGACCCGCGGTCGCTCGACTCCCCGGCGGTGCGACGCGTTCCGCGCGGTGCCCCGCGCGCCGCGCGCCGCGACTGCCGGCGGGCTCGTGGATCGCGAGGGCCCGATGGATCGGCGGCGGGTCGAGTCGACCCGCCCAAGGTCCATCGAGGCCTCCATGGACGAACGGGTGGTGAGCGGGCCTGCAGACCGGTCATGAACTGGCCTCCGCCGGTGTCAGGGGGAGGGCCGGTCGTCTTGCCCTGGGAAGCCACGGGAAGCTCGTGAGCCACCTGGTGCGCCAAACGGCGATCAGCGCCTGCACCGCCGAGCGCCACTCGCCGGATCGACCAGGAGGGCCAGCGCACCCATCTCAGCGATCGGGCAGCCGCGCCGCCGGGCGCGGTGCCGGAGTACCGGAACGAGACAGGCAAACAGGCGTCGGCGTCCACGGACAGCGCGGCGTTCCCGGAAGCTGCACCGACGCCACCGCTCTGGCCTCTGGCCGCCAGCTGCCGTCTCCACCGGCAGGCAGCGATCAGCTCGTTGCCTCCGGCTGGAGTGCCTGCACGCTGACTGATGGGCGCAATCGACGGAGCGCGGGCGCCGGAACCGCGCCGCCTCGACGTCTGATGGCCGGCGCCCGTAGCGGCGTCCGCTTGGCGGCCCCCGGAGGTCGTAGGGCGAGCCGACCATTCACTGTCTACGGGGCAACCCTCTGACGCAGCAGGATCAAGGGCGGTCGCCGGCGCCCCAAGGGATGAACCGGGGCGGCAGGATGCAGTGCCGGCGGCCTGCACGGCTCCCGCCCTCCCGCTGCCACTGACACCGGCTCGCGGCGGGGCGCCCGGCCGATCCCGGAGCACGGACAGGTCGGTGGCAAGGCGGGTCTGCGGGACGCCGGGCGCCAGGGAAGAGGCCAGGGATGAGCGGCGACGGGTCGACACCGGACCGCCCGAGACGATCCGGCCCTGACAACCGGCGGCTGTCGCCCACCGCCGGATGCGCCTGCGGATCCCGCTCGGACTCAGCGCCGGTCTTCGAAGAGCCGCGCGACGGCGCCGCCGGCGACGATGTACCCCAAGGAGGCGAGCACGCGAACCGTGCTGCCGAGTCGGCGGCGGCGAGGAACCACGCCTTGCGGTCGGCGATGGGTCCGCGGTCGGCGCCATCTCCATTGCGGTTACGGCCGCGGTGCAGGCCGTACGTTGTCCGCCATGGGGACCGCGCCAGACGCGACGACGATGCACGGGTGAAGGCGCGAACGGGTCAGCAAGAAGTCGGGCTGCGTGCTGGGCGACGGCAAGACGATGATCGCCCTGACCGGGACGGTGATCGGCGGGAATCGTGCGGGGCAGGTATACACGCTTGACAGCCCCGGCATGGTGGAGCGTCCGTCGAGCGGCACCAGGACCGTTGGTTTCGGGCTCTGGGGCAACGGCATGGGGCGTGTCTCGACCACCGACGCGGACATCACGACGGGCTGGACCGACCTGACCGGCCTGACCACGAAGACGCCCTTCACCGCGGACTTCATGGCGACGGTCACGGAGGTCGACGGCAAGAAGTCGACCGCCTCCCTCGGCGCCGTCGGCGTCGCGCTGACGACGGCGAACGCCGGCACCAAGACCGTCATGGGGGCCGTGCCTGGAACCAAGCCGGACACGGGCAAGACAAGCGTGAAAGACAAGAACGAGGGCGCCGGGATAAGCAACGCGTACGGCTACACGGTCGACAAGATGCATCCCGGCTTCAAGGCGGACATGACCACGGCGGAGATCCTCAGCTACAGTGCGAAGACCACGGGCAAGATCGCGTACTGCAAGCAGAAGGTGACCCAGTACGATATCCAGGCGGCGTCTAATGGAATAAGCGGCGCTACCTACAACTTGGGTTTGGTTGACGACCCTGCCGCCGAGCGGCAGGACTACCAGGACAGGGACCCCCTTCTCCACTTTGTCGCCATAACGGGAAACAGAGTGATTACCGTCAACTCGAAGCTCGGCGGTACAATCAGCGAACAGGTCTTCAAGGGCGATAGCAACGATAACAGCGATGCTGATCTTGCCATGAACTCAGATTGGCTTGCACTGGCCAAGTGGATCGCCAAATGGAACATCGTGTTCCCCTCATACGCCATCATGACCCGCGTCGCCATGGATACAAATGACACAGCGGCGACGACCGATGATGTGCCCTACATCCTTCCCGTTGTCGTATGTGACACCCAGTCCACCACGGAGCAGATCACCGTCAACCACGGCATGACGATCTCGCCGTCCGACACGCACTGCGGATCGGGCAAGAACCAGTCGGTCAAGCTGGCGATCTACGCTCCGGCCGCCGATGCGAGGACCAGGAACCCCGAGGTGATCCCTCCCATCGCGGACAACGGCAAGGTCGGCAGCACGACCGTGGCCGCCACCGAGATGCTGACCATCACCTGCCCGGCATCCTCGGCAAGCCGGGGCCAGGAACTGGTGCCCGACAACTCCTGGAACCCGTTCCAGCGGTAGTCAGGCCAGACAGACCGCCGGCACTGCCGGCAATCTGCTTCACCGCCGCCTCCGGCTCGTCCGGGGGCGGCGGTTTTCTTTTTGGAGCTTGGCGTCGGGAACCGGCAATCCGGCTGCGGCGACTGCGGGAACCGGACCTCGGGGTGCCCGCGCCGGCGCCGACTGGGTTGGTACGGCTACCCGCGGGACACGAGTCCACGGCTCGACCGGTGGATCGAACGAGGAGTCGTCTTTTCAAGCGGACGATCGTCCAGTGGCCGAAGACGGGGCCGTCGTTTGCCTCGATGCCTGTCAGCCTCTTCCCGCAGGCCGCCGGTTCTCACGGTGCAGACAGGGCACGGCACCGGCCCGGCCTACCGGCAGACAGCCGATCTCGTCGACGACCAGCAGCGCGGGATGGGTGAGGGCCCGCAGTCGTCGCGACAGGCTGCCCGGGGCCTTGGCCTCGGTCAGGAAGTCGATCAGGACGGTCAGCGTGCCGTAGTAGGTACGGCGTCCCGACTCCGCGGCGGCGATCGTCTGGTGGGTCTTGCCGGCTCCCGGCGGTCCGAGCAGGATGACGTTGTCGGCACGTTCCAGGAAGCCCAGCTCGTGGAGGCTCTCGATCTGCTCGCGCCTGATGTATTGGCTGGAAGCTGAAGTCGAACCGGTGGAGCATCTTGACCGCCGGCTGTCGGCGGCACGTCCGGCACACGCGGACGAACCGCCCGCACATTGTCACGCACCCTGCTGCAGGGACCCTCGTAGCCAGCAGTCGCCATAAAGAAACCGCCGCCCCCGGATGAAGCCGGAGGCGGCGGTGAACAGATTGCCGGCGGCGCCGGCGGTCTGTCTGGGCCTGGCTACCGCTGGAGCGGGTTCCAGGAGTTGTCGGGCACCAGTTCCCGGCCCCGGTTCGCCGAGGACGCCGGGCACGTGATGGTCAGCATCTCCATGGCGGCCACGTTCGTGCTGCCGACCTTCCCGTTGTTCGCGATCGGAGGAATCACCTCGGGATTCCTGGTCCTCGCCTCGGCGGCCGGAACGTAGATCTGCAACGTGACCGACTTGTTGACGCTCGATCCGCAGTGACTGGCGGACGTCGAGATCGTCATGCCCTGCCTGTGCTGGATCGTCTCTTCGACTTCCTCGGTAGTACACTCGACCAACGGAAGAAGATAGTAAAGGGGGACCCCTGAGCTAGTACTATGGAGCTGACGATGCAACTTGATAGAGGCATGACTGTAGGTTTTGTTCCACAATGCTACCCATTCGCTCTGAGTGGGCCATCCGGCACCAGCTCCCAATTTGGCGCCTGAAGAAAAGGGCGCAAGGCTCGCGTACAAGGCCGGGTCCGGTACCTTTATGATTCCGTTGCCGTCAAAGGCAATGAAGTGAAGAAAGATCGAGTTGGCAGGAACCCGCACTCCTGAGTACGATGTTGATTCTGCATCGCTCCTGGACGTCTTCTGCTCGCAATACGTGACGTTTCCGGTGGGCTTGCCGTCAACTACCCTATGGCCCCAGGCGTTCGTGATCCACACTTCGCTGTTATTGACTGAACGGGGGTCTTCGGCGACGTCAGAGCCCGTCGTCTTGTCCTTCAGAGCCTTGGCGATATCAGCGGCCGTAGGTACTTTGTCGTCATCCTCCAATTTCCCGGCCTTGACTCTCGTCTTCGTTTCCTTGCCTGCGTCGACCATCTTGTCCAGTGCGACACCAACGCTCGAAAGGGACGCCGTGCTCACCGCCCCGTCGACCCTCGTGACCTTCGCGTTGAAGTCTACCGTGAAGGGCGTCGGCGACGTGACACCGGGCAGGTTCTTCCAGCCCGTCGTGACGTCGGTCTCGGTGGTCGAGATGCGCCCCGAGTCGTTGCCCCAGAGCTGGAATCCGACGGTCTTCGTGCCGCTCGCGGGCCGCGTCACCATGCCGGGGCTGTCAAGCGTGTATTTGGGGGCTGTATCGATCGCCCGGATCGGGTGCCCGCTCCCGTTCCCTGGCCTGCCCTCACTGAATTGATCGAGGGCCCGTCCCGGGCGGCGCGCAGCTGGCCCGCACGTCTCTCTGACCGAAGGTCCCCGTAGCGAGGGCCCGGAGATGCCGCTGCAGTGCGGCGCCCGGACCGAGAGACGGCGCAGGTGTAGCCGGCACCAGGAGCTTGTCGCCGCAGAAACGCAGCGCAGCAGATCCTGGCGTGACCTTCCTGGTGAAGTGGGATGGGGGCAGACACTACGGATCCTGCGACGGGTTCAGCGGCCGACACGATGTAGAACATCGCGCTACGGCGAGTCGATCCGCGGCCGCAGCAGGAGATGGGTGAGGCCCGGGAGGGCAGCGCACGCCGCGCCTCGGCGGCGACGCCGGGAGAGCGAAGCGGGAGATGGGGAGTATCGCCCGCGATCGGCTGGTTCGCTACGGGACGTCGGCCCCGGGAGCGCGGAAGAACCTGCGGTAGTCCGGCAGGAAGCGGAGGGCCAGGACACCGCCGCCGAGAGCGGCAGCGGCGAGGCTGCCGGCAAGTCGTTCCCAGCTTCCGGCCGGCAGCAGCCACGCCGCGGCCAGGAAGAAGGGCAGCGGCAGCAGATGAATCTGGATCAGCTCACCGACCAGTCGACGACGGCGGCCCGCAAACAGGCTGAGCACCTTGACGAACATCAGCAGGCTGCCGAGCCGCGCGAAGTTCGCCCAGGCCATCCCGATCGGCCCCCAGCGCCAGGTGAAGACGATGCCGCAGGCGATCAGGGCGGCCATGTTCAGGAGGACGGTGGTCAGCCACAGCCGGTCCCGGTTCTGGGCCCGTAGCGCTTCGCCGCCGGTCGTCGTAAGGACATCGGCGAGCGGCGCCAGACAGAGGATCCGGAGCAGCGGCGCCACCTCGTCCCAGCCGGGCCCGAACAGCAGCAGGACCAGCCGCTCGGTGTTGAAGAACAGGAACCAGGCGGAGACGACGATGCAGGCGAGAAAGACGATCGTGCCCAGTCGCAGGGTCTCGGCGAACCTGGCCCGATCGTCGCGGAACTCGACCAGGGCGGGCAGGAGCGGGCGGACGGTCAGCGTGAGCGGCGCCAGGAAGGCGAGCAGATGGGCCTGGGCGTAGTAGCCGACAAAGGCTGTCGTCGAGAAGTACTCCACGATGAAGGGGTCGACGTGCCTGGCGATGCGGAAAGCGGCCCAGACGACGAACAGGTAGCGGCTCGCCTTGAGCAGCTCCGGCAGCCGCCGCAGGTCCGGCTTCAGTGGAATCCTCCCGCGGGCGCGCCAGAGCAGCAGCAGGGCGAACGCGGCCGATGACACCAGCTCGCCGCCGACGAAGGACCAGACACCGGCGCCGCCCCATGCCATCAGGGCCGCGACCACTGCGAACAGGAGGCCGCGCAGTACCTCGAAACCGGCGATCTCGCGGATCAGCAGCCGGCGCTCGAAGAAGATCCGGTACACCATGATGACGGCGTCGAGGACGATCCAGACCGCCATCGCGCGCAGCACCGTCGGCAGCTCGGATACGTGGGCGAAGAGGTCGGCGGCGGCGATCAACACCACGGCCAGGACGGCGCCGACGCCGGTGGCCCAGGCCAGCACTGTGCCGTACGATTCGCGCCGGTCGCGCATGAGGTGGTGGGTCAGCCCCAGGTCTCGCGCCGCCGCCAGCATCATCACGATGCGGAGCGCCAGCTCGTACAGTCCGTGGGCTTCCGGCAGGATGAGCCGGGCCAGGATCATGCGCGCGCCGAACGCGATGATCAGACGGACGATCAGGGCAACGTAGGCGCTGACGGTCGAATGCAGCAGCCGTTGCGTGGCATTCGCGCCCGGTCCTCCGGTCGGCGGCACCGGGTCTCGATTCGGGTTCGGTGCCAAGACCCGTCAGGAGCTGAGTGTCGGTGAGAGTCGGGGACCGGTCCGCCCGCCGGCGACGGGCGGCAGCCCGATCAGTCCAGGTAGCCCATCGCCTTGAGCGCCTTGCGTGCGGACTCCGTGTGCGGAGTGACATCGGCCGGAGCGGCGCGGACCCAGGCGGCGAGACGGCGGCCCAGGCGGTCCTTGACCTCCGGGAACTCCGCGGCCACATTGTCGAGCTGCAACGGATCGGAGGGCAGATGGTAGACCTCGATCAACGGCTTTCGGCGGTACTTGTTCGCGGGCCGCAGCACGAGCTGCCAATCCTGGTTCTGGATGCTCCGCAGGTGCTGCTGGTAGCCCCCGGCGTCGGCGAACGCAACCGGTCCCGGTCCCGTGGCCGCGTCCGGTTCCGCGGCCGGAGCCCGGTCGGAAGCGTCCTTTCCGGCGGGGCCCGGACCGTTCGGCAAGGGTAGCCAGCTTCGGCCCTCGAAGCCCTCGGGCAGCGGCTCCCCGAGCAGTTCGACCAAGGTGGGAAAGAGTCCGATCAGCTCGGTCGGCTGCGCCACGCGGCCGCCGGCGGCGATCCACGGTTCGCCGACCACGGCCAGCGGCACGTGGACGCTGGTGTTGTAGGGCACCGGACCGTGTTCGAAGGGGATACCGTGTTCGTTCAGCTCCTCGCCGTGGTCGGCGGTCATCACGAAGAGGCTGTCGTCCTCCATGCCGAGGGCCGCGATCTCGTCCAGCATCTCCCCGATCGCCCGGTCCGTCACCCGGATGTTCGCGTCGTACTGGGCGACGTAGTAGCGAAGCTCCCGCTGGTCGCCCAGCGCGCGGTCCCTTTCCTCGCCGGTCAGGTCGACGAGCGTGTCGCCGACGTAGTGTTCGTCGCCGAGGAAGGGGTTCTCCGTTCCGGGTTGGAGCAGGTACGGGACGTGCGGATCGATGTAGTGCAGCCAGACGAACAGGCGCTCTTCGGCGGCTAGCGATGCGAGCAGCGGCCTCGCCAGCTCGTTCACGCGGCCTGCCCACACCAACCGCCGAAGCTCCGCTTGCCTCTCGTCGTTCTGCAGGTCCTCGAGCACATCGAGCGCCGCGTCGTCGCCCCAGGACTGCAGGTAGTGGTCGAAGCCGCGGTCCCAGCCGATCTCTCGCCCCAGCACCGGGTTCGACACCACGGCCGCGGTCTTGAAGCCGCGTTCCCGAAACCAGTTCGGCAGCGTCAGGTAGTCGTCGGGGATGGTCTGGGCGGCCCGGTTGATGAGCCCGGTCGTGTGCGGATAGAGGCTGGTGAACATCGAGGCGAACGACGGCCCCGTCTTCGGCCACTGGACGATCGCCCGCTCGAAGACGACTCCCCGTTCGGCCCACTGGTCGAGCCGTGGACTCGTGTCCCGCGGGTAGCCGTGCCAGCCCAGGTGGTCGGCGCGCAGCGTGTCGACCGTGATCAGGAACACTCGCCGCGGCGGCTCCGGCCCGGCCCCGGGCGCCGGCCCGTCGCCGACGCCGCAGCCGGCGGCCAGTACAGCAAGCGGCAGGAGGGCCAGCGCCCGATGTCGTAGACGTTGCATCAAGAACCGTCAGCAGCCTACCAGCCCTCGGTCACGTATGAAGTCGCCCCGCTTTTTCGGACAGTTTGTGTTTAGGCAGTTCTGGTCTGATGGTAGTGCACTTCGAAGTCGGCAGGCGAGCGTTGTCCGATGCCGGAGTGTCGTCTGAGCGGGTTGTACCAGCCCTCGATGTACTGGAAGATCTCGGACTTGGCCTCTCTGTGGTTTCGGAGGGTGATGCGTTCGAGCAGTTCGCATTCGAGGCTGGCAAAGAAGCTCTCGGCCATGGCGTTGTCGTAGCAGTCTCCCGCGGAGCCGGTCGAGCGTTCGACGCCGGCTTCGCGGCAGCGCTGTCCGAAGCGGGAGGACGTGTACTGAGTGCCCTGGTCGGAATGGTGAACCACGCCGTCGTCCGGGCGGCGCCGGGTGACGGCCATGTCCAGTGCAGCTACGACCAGATCGGTGGTCGCTGCGGAGTCCATGGCCCAGCCGACAATCCGCCGGCTGAACACGTCGAGGACGATGGCCAGATAGAGGAAGCCTGCCAGCGTCGGGACGTAGGTGATGTCCGCCACCCAGAGCCGGTCGGGGCCTTCGGCAACGAACTGCCGATCAACGAGGTCAGGCGTCGGGCGAGCCGTGGCGGAGCGGCAGGTCGTTCTCGGTCGCTTGCGGCGGCTTACGCCGGCCAGACCGGACTCTCGCATCAGCCTGGCGACCCGCTTGCGGCTCACAGACAGTCCCTGGTCCGCCAGTTCCGCCTGGATCGCGGCGCACCGTACGTGCCCCGGCTGCGTTGATGGATCGCCTGCACCCGCACCGCGAGCTCAGCGTCCGACCTTGCCCTGGCGGAAGGCGTCCGCTTCAGCCAGGCGTAGTACCCGCTCGTGGAGACACCGAGCACCCGGGCCATCGTCACTACCCGAAACTCGGCCTGGTGCGCTCTCATGAACCCGTAGACCTTCCGGGCTCTGTCTCCCGAGCGAACCAGGCCGTGGCTTTTGCCAGAATCTCCCGCTCATCCCGCAGGCGCCGGTTCTCACGGCGCAGACGGCGAAGCTCCCTGCGCTCCGCGCTGGTCGTGCCGTCACTACGACGGCCCTCGTCACGGTCCGCCTGGGCTACCCAGTTGCGGATCGACTGCGCCGACGCCTCGAACTCCCGAGCCAGATGGTCCGGGTCCGGGCGCAGCGCGGACCGGCTGGCTGGGGCAACACAGCCGGCGGCTTCTATCGTCGCAGCAGCCGCAGGCCGACGACGAAGGTGCGGCCCGGCGTGACGAAACCGGGAACTTCGAAGTAGTCCTCGTCGAGGGCGTTCTCGATGCGGACGAAGGGCTGCCAGGGGGACCGGTCATAGCTCAGGTGGAGGTCCACCTTCGTGTAGTCGTCCATGACCGCTCCGTCCGAGTCGATGCGGTCGGAGACGGCGGCAGCCATGACGGCCGCGGCGAACCGCCTGGTCGGCTGCAGCTCGGCGACGAGAACGGTCCGGTTCTCCGGCCGGCGCGCCAGCGGAGCGCCGGTCGCCTCGTTCTCCGTCTCGTTCCAGGTGTGGGACACCTCGAACCGGGCTTCCAGGCTCGGTCGATAGCGGAGCGTGAACTCGGCGCCGCGCGATGTCGCCCGCGCGATGTTGCCGAACGAGAAGTTCGGCAGATCGAACTCGATCAACTGGTCGAACTCAAGGTCGAACCAGGTCAGGTCGAAGCTGACGCCGGAATCGCCGATCCGCTGCTCGAGGCCGACGTCGAAACCATCCGACGTCTCCGGCAGCAGGTTCGGATCGCCCGATCCGGGATAGTAGAGCTCGTTGAAGGTCGGGGCGCGGAAGGCGGTGCCCCAGCTGCCGTGGACGCGGCCGTTGCCGTCGCCCCAGCCGCCGGACACCGTGACCCGATGGCTGGTCTCCGAGCCGAACACGGAGTGGTCGTCGCCGCGGACGGCCGCGGTCACGTGGATGCTGTCGGTGACCGACCACTGGTCCTGGACGAACCAGGAGTCGAGGTCGGCTTCTTCGTCGTAGCTTCCGACACTGTTTCCTGCGCGCCTCTCGGCGCTGTAGCCCAGATTCAGCACGTTCCTCTCGCCCAGGACGACATCCGACTGCAGGTCGGCCTGGCGGACCTCGGACAGGATCTCGTAGTTGCTCCAGACCGTGTCCGGGTCGGCGCCGACCAGGGTGGCCCTGGTCCGCCCGAGGCGCACGGTCTGCCGCCAGAACGAGCCGAGGTCCTTGTTGACCACAAGAGCCGTCGTGTCCTCGTCCTGGGCGGTCATCGCGTTCAGGTCCTCGGGACCGAAGCCGTCCACGGCGGTGTCTCCCCGGTAGGAACGGACCCGCAGGTCGACCCGGCCGTCGCCGAGGAATGCGGCGCCGACACGGGTGCTCCAGGTCCGGTTCTCGTACGGATCGTCCTCGACCGCACCGCCTTCGATTGCCCGATGGGACACGCCGTCGGTATACAGGTCCGTTACCGCTGCACTGTAGTTCCAGGGACCCTTCGCGCCCCGGAGTCCCAGATCGAACCGACGGTGGTCATGGGTCCCCGCCTCGCCGGTCGCGTTCAGGCGCCAGCCCGCCTCGCCGCGGCTGGTGACGATGCTGATCACGCCGGTCATCGCCTCCGAACCCCAGGTCGCCTGGGGTCCCCTCAGCACCTCGATCCGCTCGATGTTCGATGCCAGAAAGTGCGAGAAGTCGACACTGCCGGCGACCGTCGAATTGACCCGCACGCCGTCGACCAGGATCAGCGCCTGCGATCCCGAACCGCCGCGCATCCGGACAGTGGCGACCTTGCCGGCGCCTCCGGTGCGGGTTACCTCGGCGCCCGGCACCGTGCGAAGCAGGTCGAGCACGGCGACCGGGTTGCGCCGCTCGATCTCGTCGGCCGCGATCACCGTGACCGAGCTGCCGACCTCGGACGCCGGCGCCTCGTAGCGGTTGGCGCTGACCACGATCCGCTCCTCGATGACGACCGGCACCGCGCCCGCGGATTCTGCGTTCGCTGCCGTACCGTCTTCCTGCTGACCGGCCGCTGCCAGCGGCAGAAGCAGCGCCAGCAGCGTGGCGGCCGCGGCGGCGTGCATCGTCGGCCGATCCAGCCGGCGCACACCAGCGCGCCGGCAAACGGACTTGTTGCGTCTCTCGTTCTTCATTCGGGCCTTCCTCCCCCTCGGGATTCCTGTTCCGGGCGGCCCTTCCGGGGCCGGTGGAACGTGTTGCCTCGGCAGACAGCCAGGTCTCCTGGCTTACCTTCGTCCTGTTCGCCGGCCCTTCCCATCCCTTCCGGGGGACAGTGGTTGTCGCCGGCTTCGTCCGGATCACAGTCGCGGGGCGGCGGGAGAGTCGCACTCCCTTCCCTTGGACTGTCTGCGTCGTGATGTGTGCTCGGACTCCTTGCCTGCGTCTCCTTCGCGCAATGGGAGCAATCAAGCTGCGAACGGGCAGCATAGCAGGGCCGTCCTCGCCGTCCTGCCACGGTTCGATCAGGGTGCGAACAGGGAGGCGCATGCGCCGCCGATGTCCGGCGCCGCCTTCGCTACAATCTCCGCACACTTGAAGGGTGCGGCGTTGAACGGGGAAGCTACGGTCGAGCAGGTGCAGCTCATGGGCCGCCGGATCCGGCGGTTGCGGCGCAAGAACAAGCTGACCCAGCCGGCCCTGGCCGAGCGAGTGGGTATTCCGGCGTCGGATCTGTCCCGGATCGAGCGGGACGAGGTCCGGGTGAGCCTGGACGTGCTGGTGCGGATCGTCGCCGAGTGCAACGTCGGCCTGGACGAGCTGATGTCCGACTCGGCGGCGCGGCGCTCCGGCGATCGGCGGCGAGGCCGGGCTGCTAGCCGACGGCCTTGATCAGCCGGCGCAGACCTGCGGTCACGTCGCCGTCGATGTGGACTGCCAGTATCTGCCGGCCGCGCTCCACGAGCACGTCGTAGTCGCCCCAGGCCTGGGCGAGCTGGACCTGCCCGAAGGTCAGGTCTTCGCCGGGAACCGGAACGTCGGCAGTCGGCGGCTCGGCAGTGATCTGGAGGAACAGACCGCGGTTCGGGCCGCCCTTGTGAACCTGCCCGGTCGAGTGCAGGAAGCTCGGCCCGAAGCCGAGCACGGCGGCGGCGCCGGTCGCGCCGGCGATGCGCCGGCGCAGGATCCGGAGCAGCTCGCGGTTGCAGCGGCTGCGGTCGAGGTATGCCGAGACGACGGCATGGCCGCGCTCGGGAAACGCCGCCAGGTGCGTGCCGAGAAGCTCGGCCAGGCCCAGCGGGCTGACCTCGCTCAGCCGGACCAGGCCGCCGGGCGTCCGGACACTGCCCGCCTTCATCCGTTCGACGTACCGCCGGGTCACGGCCTTCGACGACTCCACGTCCGGCTGGTCGAAGGGATTGACCCCGAGCAGCGCCCCGGCCACCGCGGTGGCGAACTGCCAACGGAAGAGCTCGCCGCCGAGGGCCGCCGGCAGGTCCGCTTCGATGCGGACCACCGGTCCGCCAGCGGGTGGACCGTCGCCCGCACCGCTTCCCAGCACGATGTCGAGCCGGTCCGGGGCAGCAGCAGCCGGCAGGCCGGCCGCCTCGACCGGCAGCAGCAGGATCTCGCCCTTGCCGAGCGACTCGGCAAGGAGCTGCTCGACCCAGGCGATCATGGTTCCGTACGCCTCCGGCGCGTGGAGGTAGAGCTTGTCGCGGCGGCAGTCGTGCGCCGCGGCGAGGTACAGGCCCAGCTCGACCCCCGGGTTGGCGGCACCGTCGCGGCCTTCCTGGCGGCACGCCGCAGACATCGACCGCGCGCTCTCCAGCAGGGGGCCGAGATCGATTCCCGCTACCGCCGCCGGCGCCAGGCCGAACGCCGAGAGCACCGAGAAACGGCCGCCGACATCCGAGTGGCCGAACACGACGGGCACGCCGGCGGAACGGGCGCGCACCTCCAGTGCCGAGCCGGCGTCGGTGATCGCCAGCGCCGCTGCCGGGGCCGCATCGCCGAGATGATCGAGCAGGAACTCGAACGCCAGCCGGGTCTCGAGAGTGGCGCCCGACCTGGATGCCGCGATCACCCGCAGCATTGCCGGATCGACGCCGTCGATTGCCGACGCGATCTCGCGGGGATCCGTCGTGTCGAGAACGATGTACCCGGCTCCGGTCCGCCGCCGCAACGTTCGCCACAGCAGATCCGCGCCGAGCGCCGAACCGCCCATGCCGAGAAGCAGGCAACGCTCGAACGGCGCGCCGACGAGGTGGCCGCAGAGCGCTGCGGCGCTAGTCGTTGTCCGATCGCCTTCGCCGTCGACCAGCTCGAACCGGCCGAAGCGGTCGATGTCCAGCCAGCCCAGCCACTCGTTCTCGCCTCGATCGGTCCACAGCGAGCCGTCGCGCGACCAGATGCGGGCCGTGCCGTCAAGCTGCCGCCATTCGTCACGGCGGCGCCTGACGGCCGCCGTCAGGTCGGGGTCGGAGGGAGCTCGGATCACGGCAGCGAATCGTAGCGCCAACGGCAGATCGCCCAACGCCTGCGGCCCGCCATCCCCTGCAGCAAGGTGTCACCAACGCGGGTCCGGACATCGCGCAGGGTGGTCGTGACAGGCGTTTTCGCGGGGCCGACGCCGGAGCGCGGCGGCTGCCGGGCGGCCTGGGCGCGGGCGTCGGGACCTTGTGGAACAACGTCGGTGCGGCTCTTGTTAGGTTCGGTCGATGGCCGATCAGAAACAGGCCCGGCGCGCTCCGACGGGACGGCCGCGGCTCGCCGCCACGGCGGGTCTTCTGGTCCTGGCGGTGCTCGCCTTCTTCCTGGGCGCCCGCTGGCAGGGCAACGTGCTCCAGGCGGAGAACCGGGGCGGACCTCGTCCGGTGACCCCAAGCTCCGGGCTCCGGCCCGAGGAGCGCGCAACGGTCGATCTGTTCCGCGATACGCAGCCGTCGGTCGTCTACATCACGACCCTGAGTGAACGCCGCGTCTCCTTGCTCGGACGGCGCGTCGATCGTGTCCGGGACGGTACCGGAAGCGGTTTCCTGTGGGACGACAGGGGACACGTCGTCACGAACTACCACGTCATCCGAACCGTCCAGGCCGCCGAAGTCACCCTCCACGACCAGACCACCTGGCCGGCTTCGCTGGTCGGTGTCGACCCGGACATGGACCTCGCCGTGCTCCGCATCGACGCGCCCGCGGAGAAACTGCGCGCGATTCCGGTGGGTTCGTCGAACGATCTTCAGGTCGGACAGTCGGTGCTGGCGATCGGCAATCCCTTCGGCCTCGACTACACCCTGACCACCGGTGTGATCAGCGCCCTGGACCGCGAGGTGCAGTCGGTCAACAGCCGCGAGCTGAAGGGGGTCATCCAGACCGACGCCGCGATCAACCCGGGCAACTCGGGAGGGCCCCTTCTCGACTCCAGCGGCCGGCTGATCGGCGTGAACACGCAGATCGTCTCGTCCGGCGGCGCCTGGGCCGGCATCGGCTTCGCGATCCCGGTGGACACCGTGAACTGGGTGGTGCCGGAGCTGATCGCCCACGGACGGGTCAACCGTCCACAGCTCGGTGTTGTCCTGGTCGAAGGCACTCGTCTGCGGCCCCAGGTCGAGGGCGTCGCCGTCTGGGAGGTGGCGCGCAACTCGGGGGCCGATCGCGCGGGGCTCCGCGGGGCGCGTCAGGCGCGCAGCGGCGGCATTGTCCTGGGCGACGTCATCACCGCGATCGAGGACCAGCCGGTCCGGTCGGTCTCGGATGTCCGTGCGGCGCTCGAGCGGCAGAAGCCGGGTGACAAGGTCCGCGTGACCCTGCAGCGAGACCGCGAGGAGATCGAGACGGAGGTCCGGCTCTCCGCACCGCCGTAGGGGCACCCAGGCCCGCCACCGGGCATCCCGCCCCTGCCGGAGTCGTGCTCCCTGAATGGCGGCACGTGACCGCAGGCCGGGGCCGCAGCGTCTCGTCGTGCGCCCGGCGGCGGGCGGACTTACAATGGCGCGATGCCAAGCCCCTCGCAGCGCCGGGACTCGGGCGCCGGAGCTGCCGGCGCCGGCGCGCAGTTGCCGCTGCTGATGGACCGGCCGGATACGTCGCTCCGGATCCATGCGTCGAACCGGCTGGAGACGCTGGCGGAGCGGCTTGCCGACGAGATCCGGCGGCATCCTGCGGCACCGCTCGAACCGGAGCGGATCGTGGTGCCGGATGCGCTGCTCGGCCAGTGGCTGCGGCTGGAGCTGGCGAGCCGTCTGGGCGTCGCCGCGCACCTGAAGGTCGAACAGCAGGCCGAGTTCGCCTGGGCGGCGATGCGCAACGAGATCCGGGAGCTGACCGGCGAGTCGGTGTACGGGCCGCCCTACCTGCGCTGGCGGATCTTCGACCGGCTGAGGGACTGGACGGGCGACGACGAGATCGGGACGTATCTCCAGGACGGCGACGCCCGCAAGCGGTTCGAGCTTGCCGATCAGCTCGCCGTCGCGTACGACCGCTGCCGCGTGTACCGGCCGCAGGCGATCCGCGCCTGGCAGGGAGGCGCGGCGGACGGCTGGCACGCCCGCCTGTGGGCGGAACTGGCGGCGGCCGACGGCCAGCCGCAGCACTGGGTGGACGCGATCGACCGCTACCGCGACGTGCTGGCCGCCCGCGGCAGAGGTCCGGCCGCCGCGGCGCCGCGCAGGCGCGTCAGCTACTTCCACGTCGCCGAGCTCTCGCCGACCTACGTCGAAGTGCTGCGCCTCGCCGCCTCGGTGATGGATATCCACCTGTACCTGCTCAGCCCGAGCCGCCGGTTCTGGACCGGCGCGGACGCCCCGCAGGGCAAGGGCGACGACGAGCACGTGCACACGAACGAACTGCTCGAGGCCTGGAGCCGGTCGGCGCGCGATCTGCGGGAACAGCTCCTCGCCGACCGGGACGCGGCGGTGGTCGTCAGCCGGCCGGCCTCCGGGGACACGCCGCGCGGCGCGACCTGCCTGGCCGCCGTCCAGCGTGACATCCTCGGCGTCGATGCAGCGGCAGACGCCGAACGCCGCGAACCGGCCGGCCCCGACGAGTCGATCCAGGTTCACGTCTGCCATTCGCCCAGCCGTGAAGTCGAGGTCCTGCACGACCGGCTGCTGCACCTGTTCGACCGGCAGCCGGACATCCAGCCGGCCGATGTCCTGATCCTCACTCCGGACCTGGACACCTACGCACCGCGGATCGAGGCGGTGTTCGGTTCCGCCAACCGGATCGGATTCAGCATCGGCGCGCGCCGACTCAAGGAAGGCGAAGCCCTGACCGCCTTCCTCGACCTGCTGGACCTGCCCGGCTCCCGCTACACCGCCAGCGCCATGCTGGCGCCACTGCTCGCGGAGTCCGTGCGTTCCTGCTTCGGCATCCCGGACAACGACCTGGCGACGATCCGCGGTGCCGCCGTCCGCTCCGGCGTCCGCTGGGGACTCGACGGCGAACACCGGACCGACCTCGGCGTCCCGTCCTCGGAGAACCACAACTGGCGCCGCGGGCTCGACCGGCTCCTGCTCGGCTACGCGATGCACGAGGGCGACACCCTGATCGACGGCGTCACCCCCAGCGCACTGGATCCATGGGGCTTTCATACCGGCGCCGCCGACTACGAGCTGCTCGGCCGGCTGCACCGCTATGCCGAGCTCGTGTTCGAGCTGAACGGCTGGATGGAGGCCGAGCACGACGCCAACGGCTGGACCGACCGGCTGCGCAAGGACATCCTCGACCGGTTCTTCTCCACTCGCTTCCACGCCGGCCCCGAAGCCGTCCGCGAGGTGAACACCGTCTTCCGGCTGATCGACGAGTTCGCCGAGGAGTGTCGGCGCGGCGGCAGCACCGGGCCGATCGCCTTCCCGGTGCTGCGCGACGTGCTGAAGTCCCTGGCCGCGAAGTCCGCCCGCAACGCGCCGAACCTGGCCGACGGCGTCACGGTCGCCGCGCTCGCTTCCGGCCAGATCTTCCCCGCCCGCGTGATCTGCGCCATCGGCATGAACGACACGACGTTCCCGCGCCGCCCGGCGTTCGCGCCCTTCGACTTCCAGGCCAGGCTGTTCGAGGGCGAGGCGAAACAGCCCGGAGACCGCGACCGCCGCCAGGAGGACCGCTTCGCCTTCCTCGAAGCGCTGCTTGCCGCCCGCCGCTGTTTCCTCCTGACCTACACCGGCAGGGACATCCAGGAGGACAAGCCGATCCCGCCGTCCGTCGTCGTCAGCGAACTGACGGACCATCTGCGGCACCGCTTCCGCGCCTGGCCGCCGGAACAGCAGGACCGATGGGAAACGCGGCATCCCCTGCAGCCGTTCAGCCGCAGGTACTTCCAGGAGGACGAGCCCTCCCTGTTCAGCTACTCCAGGTCGATGCTGGAGGCCGCCCGGGCGCTCCAGACCCACGGCGAAGTGCCCCGCCGCTTCGAGGGCGCCCTGGCCGCGGAGCCGGGCGGCGACGTGCAGCCGGAACTCGAGCTCGAAGATCTGATCCGCTTCTCGACCAGCCCGTCGCTGGACTTCCTGCGGCGCCGGCTGGGCATCTCGCTCGACCCGCGCGAGGACGAGGTGGCGGACGACGAGCCGCTCGATCTGAACGCGCTGGAAGCCTGGCAGTTGAAGAGCAACCTGACGACGACGGACGAGGAGGATGACGAGCGGACGATCGAGCTCGCCGCCGCGCGCGGTCTGCTCCCCGGCGGCAACCTGGGGCGCGTCCACTTCCGGCAGTCGCAGGATCACGTCGAGGAGCTCGACCGGGCTCTCGATCCGTTCCGGGAGCACCTGCAGACCTCCCCGTGCGGCGTCGACATCGATCTGGGGGATGTCCGGCTGGTGGGCGCGGTCGAACAGTTCCACCCGGAGAAGCGGGAACTGCTCTTCTGGCGCGTCGGCAGCCTGGGCGCCAGGTACCGGATCGCGACCTGGCTCCGGCTGCTCGCGCTGAGCTGCGACCGGGACATGACAGCCACCGCTCGTCTGCTCGGCAGCGGCAGGCAGGGCAAGGAGATCGACGATGTCCTGCTCAAGGGGCCGGATCCGGCGACAGCCCGGTCTCTGCTCGGCGAGTGGACGGAACTCTGGCAGGAGAGCGAGCGCCGGCCGCTGCCCCTGTTCGCCTCGACGTCCTGGGCATGGCTCAGGAAGGCCAGATGGGACAGCAACGTCGAACGGATGTGGTCGGGGCAGAGCTACAGCGAGGGCAACCAGGCCGGCCACCGGCTGCTCTTCCCCAGCAGCCCCGAGAGCGAAGAGTTCGAGGCCCTCGCCAACCGCCTGCTCGGGCCGCTGAAGGATGCGACCGTTGACGACAGCTAGTTCTAGTGCTGATAGTGCCGGTTCCGGCAGCACCGGCACTGGCGCAGGCAGCGCCGCGGCCCGGCAAGACGACGACGCCTTCAGCCGGCGGCTCGACGCCGATCTCCTGATCGAGGCGAGCGCCGGCACCGGCAAGACCTGGACCCTGACCACACTGGTGGCCCGCCTGATCGTCGAGGAACGCCGCCGGATCGACGAACTTCTGATCGTCACGTTCACCATCTCGGCCGCCGGCGAGCTGCGGACACGGGTCCGACGAACGCTCCGGGCCGCCCGTCAGGCGATCGCCGCGCCCGATGCCCGGCCCGACGACCAGGCCCGCAGGCTCCGGCAGACATGGCGAAGCGCGGGCATTCCCGAAGCCGAGGCGGTGCAGCGGCTCACCGAGGCGATTCGGGACTTCGACCGGGCGAACATCACGACCATCCACGGCTTCTGTCAGCGGACGCTCCGCGAGTTCGCCCTGCCCGCGGGCATTCCGTTCTCCTTCGACGTCAGCGGCGACGACGCGCTGGCGGTCGGCGCCTCGGTACGGGACTTCTGGCGGCGGCGGATGATCGACGAACCCGTGCCCCTGCTCGAGTACGCAAAGGAGAGGCACTTCGTCCCCGGCGACGACACGACGGAGTGGGTCGCCGGACACCACGCCAGGCAGCAGGACATCCGGGGCGCTGACGGCGCCGCGCGCGGCCCGGAAGAGGCGGCACGGCGGCACGAATGGCTGAACGCGCTCCACCGGGCGCAGGAGGCCTGGTCGGCGCCCGGCGGCAGAGACATGTTCCTCGAAGTCACCCGGCCGGAGCGCTGGCGGAAGGACCGCCACAGGCAGATGGCCGCGCGCGCCCGCAGGATCGTCAAGGCCTTCGACGCCGGCGGCAGCGCCCCGCAGAAACTGGCGCCGGACGAGATCGGCCACTTCGGAACGGCGAATCTGAGCAAGGGCATGCTCAGGAAGAACCCGGCGCCGGCCGCTCCGCTGTTCGACGACTTCGAACTCGCCGGCGAACTGGGCGCCGAACAGGCCCACCGCTGGCTCGCCGGCCGACGCCTCCGTCTGCTGCTGGACACCAGGGAGACGCTGCACCACAACGCCTGGGTCGACCGTCGGCTCAGCTTCGACGCGCTCCTGGTGGAACTCCACCTGGCGCTGACCGGCGGCCGCGGCGGCGATCTCGCACGCCGGATCCGCTCGCGCTATCCGATCGCCCTGATCGACGAATTCCAGGACACGGATCGCCTCCAGGCCGAGATCTTCGGCAGGGTCTACCCGGGCGGCGCCGAGGCGGCGAACGGGCGCCTGTTCGTCGTCGGCGACCCGAAGCAGTCGATCTACCGGTTCCGCGGCGCCGACGTCTTCGCCTACCTGGAGGCCCAGCACCGCCTGTGCCCGACCGGCAAGCCCCTGACCCTGGAGCACAACTACCGCTCCACCCCGGAGCTGATCTCCGCCGTCAACGAGCTGTTCTCCCGGCCGCGGCCGTTCCTGCTCCCCGACTTCCCCTTCTCGCCGGCCGCGGCGCCGCCGGGGCATGAACGGCAGGAACTGGTCGTCGACGGTGACGATGACGAGGAGTGCGCCGACCCGGCCCCGTTCCAGCTCGTCCTGATGCCGAGGTCCGCGGGCGGAGCGTCCGGCGGCGGCAGGCGTCGGAAGGCCGACGTGACCCGGCTGGCCGCCGAGCAGGCCGCCCGCGAGATCGCCCGCCTGATCGCTCTCGGCAAGGAGGGCAGGGCGGCGCTCCACGGCAGCGGCGACAACGGCGACCGGGAACACCTCACCGGCGGCCACATCGCGGTCCTCGTCCGCAAGACCAGCCAGGGGAAGGCGGTGGCCGAGGCGCTGCGCTCCCGCGGCATCGACAGCGTCGAGCTGGGGACGGACAACATCTTCGAGTCGGACGAAGCGGACGCCCTGTACCGCCTGCTCAGGGCCCTGTGCACGGACGAGTCGGAGTTCAACGCCACGCCGCTGCTGCGCGGCGCGCTGGCCGCCGACCTGTTCGGGCTGGACATGGAGGCACTCTCCGGGCTGCGGGACGACGACGACATCTGGGACCGCTGGCGCGGCCTGGCCCGGACGTGGAGCGAGGTCTGGCGGGACCGCGGCATCGCCACCCTGATGCGCCGCGTCCTGTTCGCCGGCGACCCCGACTGTTCGGCGAACCTGCTGCGCTACCCGAACGGCCCCCGCCGGCTGACGAATTACCTCCACCTGGCCGACGTGCTGCACGAGGTCGAGACCGGGAACCGCCCTTCGCGCCAGGGCCTGCTGGACTGGTTCCGGCAGTCGCGGGCGGAGACCCGCCCGGGCGACGAGACCGCCCAGCTCCGTCTCGAGAGCGACGACGACCTGGTGAAGATCGTCACGGTCCACCGCGCCAAGGGCCTCGAGTTCCCGATCGTGTTCTGTCCGTTCGTATGGGACGGCCGGCGGCCCGCCACGGGCCGGAACCGGAAGCCCACCGCGGAGTACTACGACCCGGACCGCAGGACGCCGGTGCTCGACCTCGACCCGTCGCCGCGCAGCCGCGACCGCGAGCACGTCGAGGAGCACGCGGACGAGCTGCGGCTGCTCTACGTGGCGCTGACGCGGGCCCGGTTCCGCTGCGTGGTGAGCTGGGCGCCGGACGGCCAGGCCGAGTACGCACCGATGGCCTGGCTCCTGCACGGCCACGAGAGCATGGGCGAGGACGACGACGCCGCGAAGGCTCTGGCCGAGCACGCGGACCACGTCAGCAACCTGGGCGAACGGGCATGGCGGGGCGAGATCCGGGCATTCGCCGAGCGCGCCGGCGGCGTCGTCTCGATCCGCGAGATCGACCCGGACGGAGACGTCTTGCCGGAGCGTTCCGATCCCGCCGCCGCGGAGCCTCTGGCCGCCCGCACTCTCGGCCGTGAACTGGCGCTCATCCGGCAGCGGACCAGCTACTCGGCACTGTCGATCGGCATCAGCCGCAGCGCGCCGACGCGCCGACGCGCCGCGGTCGACCTGCCCGATCACGACGAGACGACGGTGGTGGAGGATCCCGAAACCTCGGCAGACCCCTCGCCGCCGGAACAGGAAACCGAGACGATCCATACGCTTCCCAGCGGCGGCCGGACCGGCAACTGCCTGCACCTGATCTTCGAGCGGCATCTTGGCGATCCGGAAGCCGCCGGTCTGGAACGGACCTGCCAGGAGGTTCTCCCTCGCTTCGGGTTCCAGGACAAGTGGCGACGGGCGGTCCTCCTTCTGGTCGAGAACGCGCTGGAGACGCCGCTGACCCGCCCCGGCGAGACCGGCAGCGTCTTCCGGCTGTCGGACCTTCACCGCCCGATCGTCGAGATGGAGTTCCAGTTGCCGGTCCACGCCTTCAGGCGCGGGGACCTCGGCCAGTGCCTCAGGGCCCACGGCTACGAGCACGAGTTCGTCGATCCCGACACCCGCATCGACGGCTTCCTCCACGGCTACATCGATCTCGTGGCGCGCCACGACGGCCGCTGGTACGTCCTGGACTACAAATCGAACTGGCTGGGGCCCGACCTCGCGAGCTACTCGGACGAGGCGATCGCCAACGCCATGCGCGGCAGCGGCTACCAGCTCCAGTACCTGCTCTACCTCACCGCCGTCCACCGCCTGTTGCGCCTGCGGCTTGCCGACTACGACTACGACCGCCACGTCGGCGGCGCGCTCTACCTGTTCCTGCGCGGCATGCAGCCGAGCGTTCCCGGCAGCGGCGTGTTCCGGGACCTGCCGTCCCGCGCCTGCATCGAGGCCCTGGACGCCTGCTTCGGCGACACGCCATGAGGAGCACCCGCCCCCGGATCGACACCCTGGCCGAAGCCGGCGTCTTCGCCGACATCGACCGCTGCTTCGCCCGGCTGATGCTGGACCTGGGCGCCGGCGAAGACGACGCGATGGCGGCCGCGACCGCCAGCGCGGTCCATCGGGACGGCCATACCTGCCTCGATCTGCGCGATGCCGGCCGGCCGATCGCCGAGCTGGTGGAGCAACCCGAGGAAGAGCAGTCCGCCCGCAAGCTGACCGCGGAGCAGCGGACGATCGCGCTGCCGCGCCGCAGTCACCTGCTCGACGTCCTGGCCCGGAGCCCGGTCGTCGCAGCCGGCGCAGACCCGGAAGACGCGGAACACGCGCAGGACCCGGTCGAACCGAGGCCCCTGGTGCTCGACGGCGACCGTCTCTATCTGCATCGGCTCTACCACGCCGAACGCCGACTGGCCGAGCGCCTGCGCGCCCTGGCCGCCGATCGCGAAGGACCGGCGGCAGGCCGGGCGGTGATCGACCGCGTGTTCGACGAACGCGAGGACCGGACCGCGGAGGCGGCCGCGGCGCTGCGCACCGCCCTCGAGCGGCGGCTGTGCATCGTCACCGGCGGGCCGGGCACCGGCAAGACGACTCTCGCCGCCAAGCTGATCGCCATCCTGGTCGACAGCGGCGCCGCCCGACCGCGCCGGATCGGCCTCGCGGCGCCCACCGGCAAGGCGGCGTCGCGCATCCAGGAGTCGGTGCGCGGGAAGCTCGGCGAAAGCCCGTTGCGGCAGGTGCCCCGGCTGAACGAGTTCGGGGCGGAAGCGTGGACCATTCACCGGCTGCTGGCCAGCCGCACCAGCCGGGTGAAGCGCCTCGACGCCCTGGTCGTCGACGAGTGCTCGATGGCGGACCTGCCGCTGATGGTGCGCCTGGTGGACGCCCTGCCCGAGCGCTGCCGGCTGATTCTCCTGGGTGACGCGAACCAGTTGTCGTCGGTCGAGCCGGGATCCGTGTTCAGCGACCTGTGCCGCGCCGGTGACGCCGGGCCGCTTCAGCCCACGGTGACGACCCTCCGCAAGAACTACCGGTTCGCCGAGACATCCGGCATCGGCAGGCTGGCGGCAGCGGTGGTCGCCGGCGACGCCGACGGCGCCCTCGAGGTCCTGCAGCAGAGTACCGACCCGCAGACCGGGCTGCTGCCGCTCGAGGACGAGGCCGCCTTCGAGCGGTTCGCCGCGGAATGCGCCGCCGAGTGGTCCGTCCACATGAACGCGATCGAGGCCGATCCCCTGGCGGTCGCCCCGTTCCCGGCGCGGCGCGTGCTGTGCAGCCACCGGCGGGGGCGATTCGGCACGGATCGCTTCAACCGCCTGGTCGAGCGGCGCCTCGCCGAGGCGGGACATCCGACCCGGCGGGAGGACTTCTACATCGGGCGGCCGATCATCGTCAGCCGCAACGACCGGCAGACGAATCTCTCGAACGGCGACACCGGTGTCGTCGTCCGGACCGACTCGGGGCATCCCCGGGTCTGGTTCCCGGAGCTGGACCGCGGCGGCGAACGCTGCCTGGTGGCGCCAGCGCGCCTCCCCCGGCACGAGAGCTTCTTTGCCCTGACCGTCCACCGCGCCCAGGGATCGGAGTACGACGAGGTGCTGTTCGTCCCCGGCGACGCGGAGTCCCGCGTCAACACGAAGGAGCTGTTCTACACGGCGGTGACCAGGGCGCGAAGGAAGGTCACGGTGCTGGCCAGCGAGGCATCCGTCCGCGCCGCCGTCACGCGATTGACCTCCCGCGCCACCGGACTGCTGGATCGGCTGCGGTAGCGCGCCGCGTTCTGCGACGCAGGCTCCTGGACGACGAAACCCCGCCGCGGCCCCTGCGGGGACCGGGCGGGGTTGTCGATTCCGCGATTCAGGCGGACTCTCCGGCGGAACGTCACCGGAGAAACGGCGCCAGCCTGCAGCCTATTCGCCGCCGCTGACCGCGCCCTCCCCGCTCGACTCGCTGTTCCGGGTGCGCAGGCGCCGGATGATCTGCCCCTGCTCCTCCTCGCTGAGCGAGTCCCATTCCACGCCGAGCCGCTCCTTCACCAGTTTCTTCAGCGATTCGCGGTTGAAGCGCTGACGGCTCATGAAGCCGGTGTCCTCCGGCTCGTAGCCGGGCTCGGCATCAGCGTACGAAACGAAGCCGAACATCATCTCGGATGTCGTCGGGCCGCCATAGGTGACGGTCTTCGTCGGATCCGGGTTCGCCGGGTTGTCCGCCGAGTTGTCCCAGGCCATCGTCAGCTCGAGCTCCGTACCGGCCGGAATCCGCTTGCCGCCGGCGGGGTACTTGTAGTGGGTCTGCCAGTTGAAGTCGTACCGGGGGACATCGAGGAGCACCTCTTCCGTGCCGTCCGGGTACTTCGCGAGATAGTGAGCCGACTTGCCGCGCAGATGCATGTGCGGCGTGTAGCCGAGCAGGAGGGAATCCCGCTCGAACGTGTGGTTCGTCGTGGCGACGTAGTTCTCATCGCCGGCGGGGATCTCGAAGTCGAACCTGCCCATCGCCGCGTTCTGCATCACGTAGTCGGGCTTGTAGTCCTCGGGATAGAAGCGGATGGCAACCGAAGAGCGGTCCAGGACGCCGGTGCCGGGGCCTGCTTCCTTGTGATAGTGCATCTGCCAGCGAATCGTCGTGCCCGGCTCGAGCAGGGTGCCGAAGCCGTCGTCGTGGACGGTCGGATCGTTCCCAGGAGCGATGCCGCCCAGCGGCCGCGCGATGATGTGGTGGACCACCGGCCCGCCCGGCCGGAACTCGACGGCCTTGATCCAGCGCGGCTCCGGGAGCATCTCCTTCGTGATCGTCGTCTCGAAGTTGATGTACTGGTCCTCGACGTCATCTTCGACGAAGTAGTCCTGCCCCATGTCCATGACCAGGTCCGGCTCGCCGATCGTCCAACCGTCGCTCGCCTCCCAGACCCTGGCCGGCGGCGCGTCGGCCGCGTTGCCCATCGGCGCTCCGCCCCTGGCCCAGGCGATCAGCGCCGCCCGCTGCTCCGGCGCCAGCGCCCGCTCGTTCTCGAAGACGCCGTGCAGCTCCGGCGCGGCATGCCAGGGCGGCATCAGTCCGGCCTCGACCTGGCGGGCGATCGAACGCGCCCACGGCCGCGTCTCCTGGTAGCTGGTGAACGCCATCGGCGCCACCATGCCGCCGAGGTTCGCGCCGTTCGGGCGGTGGCAGGACTGGCAGTTCTGCTCCAGGATCGTCTGCACTTCGCCGTAGTAGGTCGGCGTCGCGCCGGTTGCGTCGTCGTTGTTGTTGTTCGCGGCCGCGATCGGCGCGGCAAGCGCGAGGATGAACAGCAGGGCGGTCGCCTGTTTCATGGGCCCATGTCTCCTGTGGGGGTTGGTGCTGATGCTGTGCTGAGCGTGCGGATCTCAGGATCGTAGCACAGTGCGCGGCGCGACAACGTGCCGAGCCCAGGGCCCTGCAGGACGCCGGGACGTGGGTGTCTGCGTTGCTACCAGCGGAAGGTGGCGTTGAGCTGGAGGCTGTGTTCGGGTTGGTCGACGAGTCCCTGCCGTCGTTCGAGTTCGAGTGCGAGCGCGGCGGCGGAGCCGAGGCTGTACCTGGCTCCAAGTCTCAGGGACCGGTCGCCTTCCTGGCCGAGGGAGAGCTGGGTGTAGGGGCTGAGCACGGCTGCCGGGCCCCACCAGGCGACGCCGAAGCCGTAGCCGATCTCGGCGTCCATCCGGCCCATGGGGTCCTGGAAGCCGCCGGTGGAGAAGGCCGAGGACGACATCGGGCCTTCGTCGAACATGCCGGCGATGCCGGTCTGCGCCATGCCCCAGGAGGGTTCGAGCGTCATGTAGGCGCCTTGCCCGTCGGCTGCGGGGTCGAGCCGAAGCAGCGCGCTGAACGCGGTCTCGTCGCGGTCCTTCTGGTGCGCGACCAGGGTCCGGCTGCGCAGCTCCATGGTCAGGCCGCGGCCCGGGTTGTGCCAGGTCAGGCTGGCGCCGAGCTCGAAGCCGGCCCCGGCCACGGTGTCGCCGCCGTCGTAGCGGACCCCGGCCTCGACCGCCGGCGTCAGCGTGCCGCCGCCGCCGAGCTCCCGCTCGTGCGAGCCTTCGAGCGCCAGGCGCAGGCGGGACGCGTCCACCGTCAGCGTCGACAGGCCGCCGCCGGCGCCGGTCCTCGCCCGGGACAGCGAGCCTTCGCCCCGGACCGCGAACCGGGTCATCCCGCCGGCCAGGAACCTCGGACTCGCCGCCACCACCCGGCGGCCGCCGACCGCGGTGCTGGTGACGGTCAGGTCCGTCGTCCGCGAGGCGTTGTCGTCGAGGTCGATCCGGATGTCGCCCCAGCCCAGGCCGAGAGTCGCCCACAGGTTCGACCCGTCTTCCAGGAGCCAGGCCGCATACGGGTGCACCGAGGTCAGGTCCGTCCGGTAGACGCTGTCGAAGCCGACCCGGTCCGCGTCCATCGCCCGGGCGTTCGTCCGGGTCCGCGAGTGCGACAGCGCGGCGCCGGCCAGCAGGTTCGGACGCAGGCGGGCGTCCACCCCGAGATGCGCCGAGGTCATCCGGCCGTCCCAGGAAGCGTCGTGTTCCGACCCGGAGAACGACAGGTTCTCGGCGCCGCCCCAGACCGCCGCCGAGCGGCCGGACCCGTCGCCGTCGGCGCCCAGCGGCAGGGTGAAGGAGGAGGCGCCGCCCAGCAGGCCGTGCAGCTCCCGCTGCTCGTCCCGGCCCGGCAGCGAATGCGGGTCGTTCCAGGCCTGCGCGTCGAGCGCCATCAGCCCGTCGCCGCCGCCGGCCGCACCCGGCGTTCCGCCGGAAACCGCCGCCTCGATCCGCTCCTTCACCGGCACCGCCGAGGTCAGCGCCTCGATCACATGCGGCAGCACCGCGTCGTTGATCGTGTCGGCCTTGCGGTTCTCCACGTCCTCGGGCGTGTCGTTCTCGGTCACCGTCACCGTCACGGACGCAATCTCCACCGCGTCGTAGTCGCCGCCGGACGCACCGTGCGTCAGCGTCACCGGCGCGTCGGCGTCGGCGTCGGCGTCCTCCTCCGCGCGCACCGTCACCGTCTGCGCCTCGTTCCAGTTGGCGGCGGTGAAGGTCAGGCTCGATGGCGCCGCCGACACCTCGTCCGCGGCGCCGCCGACCGCGACCGTCACGGCGGCGGACGGCTCGGTGTCCAGCACCACCGTGTACTCGCCGGCGCCGCCCTCGTCCACGGTCAGTTCGGTCGGCGCGACCGTCACCCCGGCCGTGTCGTCCTCGGTCACCGTCACCGTCACCGAAGCGACCTCCACCGCGCCGTAGTCGCCGCCCGAGGCGCCGTGCGTCAGCGTCACCGCGGCGTCCGCCACCGCGTCGTCGTCGTGGGCGGCCTGGACCGTCACCGTCTGCGCCTCGTTCCAGTTGGCGGCGGTGAAGGTCAGGCTCGATGGCGCCGCCGACACCTCGTCCGCGGCGCCGCCGACCGTGACCGTCACTGCGGCGGACGGCTCGGTGTCCAGCACCACCATGTAGCCGCCGGTGCTGCCCTCTTCCAGGATCAGCGCGGCCGTCGAGACCGTCACCCCCGGCGTGTCGTCCTCGGTCACCGTCACCGCCACCGAACCGATCTCCACACCGCCGTAGTCGCCGCCTCTCGCACCGTGGGTCAGCGTCACCGCGGCGTCCGCCACCGCGTCGTCGTCGTGCGCCGCCTGGATCGTCACCGTCTGCGCCTCGTTCCAGTTGGCGGCGGTGAAGGTCAGGCTCGAAGGCGCTGCCGTCACTTCGTCCGAACCGCTCGACACCGTGACCGTCACTGCTGCGGACGGCTCGGTGTCCAGCACCACCGTGTACGCGCCCGTATCGCCCTCGTCCAACGTCAGCCCGGACGGCGAGACCGTCACCCCGGCCGTGTCGTCCTCGATCACCGTCACCGTCACCGAACCGGCCGCCACCCCGCCGTAGCCGCCGCCCCTGACGCCGTGCGCCAGGGTCACGTCGGCGTCCGCCACCGCGTCGTCGTCGTGGGCCGCCTGCACCGTCACCGTCTGCGCCGTGCTCCAGTTCGCGGCGGTGAAGGTCAGGCTCGAAGGCGCCGCCGACACTTCGTCCGAACCGCTCGACACCGTGACCGTCACGGCGCCGGAGGGCTCGGTGTCCAGCACCACCGTGTACGCGCCCGTATCGCCCTCGTCCACCGTCAGCCCGGACGGCGCGACCGTCACCCCGGCCGTGTCGTCCTCGGTCACCGTCACCACCACCGAACCGATCGACACCCCGTCGTAGCCGCCGCCGGAAGCAGAGTGGGTCAGGGTCACGTCGGCGTCCGGCGCCGCGTCGTCGTCGTGGGCCGCCCGCACCGTCACCGTCTGCGCCGTGCTCCAGTCCGACGACGTGAAGGTCAGGCTCGATGGCGCCGCCGACACCTCGGACGAACCGCCCGACACCGCGATCGTCACGTCGCCCGAGGGCTCGGTGTCCAGCACCACCGTGTACGTCCCGGCGCCGCCTTCGTCCACCGTCAGCTCGGACGACGACACCGTCACCGACGGCGGCGGAGGAGGCGGAGCAGCCGGAGCAGCCGCCTCCGGCGTCGCCGTCGCTTCGGCCGAGGACTCACCGTTGCCCGACGGATTGACCGCCCGCACCTGGAAACCGTAGGCCGTGCCGTTCACCAGACCCGTCACCGCGTGGCTCGTCGTGCCCGCGCCCGAACCCGGGATCGCCGTCCAGCCGCCGTAGCTGTCCGTACCCGCCCGCTGCCGGAACTCCCAGCCCGTCACCGACGCGTCGCCGAGGGCGCTCCAGGACAGCGTCACCCCGCCGTCGCCAGCCGAAGCCGAGAAACCCGACGGAGCGGAAGGAACCGTCGGCGTCGGAACCGGCGTCGGCGTGGACGGCGCCCCGCTCTCCGTCACCGACACCGACACCGTACCGATCGACACCGAACCGTAGCCGCCGCCGGAAGCGCTGTGCGTCAGCGTCACCGCGGCGTCCGTCGCCGTGTCCTCGTCCGACGCCGCACGCACCGTCACCGTCTGCGCCGTGCCGTGGTTCGACGACGTGAACGTCAGACTGGCCGGCTCCACCGTCACGTCGCCGGAGGCCCCGGACACCGTCACCGTCACGTCCGCCGTCGGCTCCGTGTTCAACCGCACCGTGTAGCTGTTGCTGCCGCCCTCCGCCACCGTCAGCGAGGACGTCGACAGCGTCACACCCTTCGTGTCGTTGTCCGTGATCGTCCCCGTTGCCGTCGCATCGCCCAGCGACGCACCGGACGACGGCTCCGACAGCGTCACCGTGAACGTCTCCGCCGACTCCGCCACCGCGTCGTCCGTCACCGACACCGTGATCGTCGTGCTGCTCGCGTTCGCCGCGATCGTCGCCGCGGTCGCCGTCGTCACCGCCGTGAAGTCCGTGCCCGCCGTCGCCGTGTCACCGCTCTCCGCCGTCACCGTGTACTTGAAACCGATCGACGAAGTCGACACCGGAGACGCCGTCACCGTGAACGTGAACGCCCCGCCCTCCGACGCCGTCACGTCCGCGATGCTCAGCGACGATGCCTGCGGCGTCGCCGTCACCCAGGACGAGGCCGCGCCGTCGCCGGCGCCGCTCACCGCGCGCAGCTTGAAGCTGTACTCCGAACCGTTGTCGAGACCCGTCACCACGTGGTTCGTCGTGCTCGCGCCGGAACCCGGAATCAGGGCCCAGGAGGCGCTCGACCGCACACCCGTCTTGCCGTACTGAAGCTTGTAGCCGGTGACGCCCGCATTCGCCGGGTCGGTCCACGACAGCGTCACCCGACCGTTGCCAGCCGACGCACCGAGGCCCGTCGGCGCGGCCGGCACCGTCCCGTCGTTCAGCGTGCCGTCCGCCCGCGTGTCGCTCCCCAACGCGTAGCCGGTCCCGTCGTTCAGCGTGATCCGGTAGGTCTCCGCACCCTCCAGCAACGAGTCCGTGCTGGTCGGAATCGTCACCGTCCCCGTCGTCCCGGCGGTGTTGCCGAAGGACGCGGTGAAGTTCCGCGGACCGAGCGTGCCTGCGATGTCGTCCGCGCCGAAACCGCTCGATCCGCGGTCCGCAAGCGTCAGGCTCACCGTCAGATCGCCCGTCAACGCACGGTCCGACGTCACCGACAGGCTGATCGCCGTCCCCTCCGTCACCGCCGCCGGATCCGTCGAAAGCTGCAAGGTCGGCGTCGTCTCCGTGATCGACACCGTCACCGAGTCGATCGACACCGAACCGTAGCCGCCGCCGGAAGCGCTGTGCGTCAGCGTCACCGCGCTGTCCGTCGCCGTGTCCTCGTCCGACGCCGCGCTCACCGTCACCGTCTGCGCCGTGCTGTAGTTCGAAGTCGTGAACGTCAGACTGGCCGGCTCCACCGTCACGTCGCCAGAGGCGCCGGACACCGACACCGTCACGTCCGCCGTCGGCTCCGTGTTCAGCTTCACCGTGTACTCGCCGCTGCCGCCTTCCTCCACCGTCAACGCGGTCGACGAGATCGTCACGCCCTTCGAATCGTTGTCCGTGATCGTCCCCGCCGCCGTTGCGTCGCCCAGCGCCGCACCGGACGACGGCTCCGACAGCGTCACCGTGAACGTCTCGTCCGACTCCGCCACCGCGTCGTCCGTCACCGACACCGTGATCGTCGTCGTCGCCGCGTTTGCCGCGATCGTCCCCGCAACCGCCGTCGTCACTGCCGTGAAGTCCGTGCCCGCCGTCGCCGTGTCGCCGCTCTCCGCCGTCACCGTGTACTTGAACGTCACCTCCGAAGACGGCGTCGGAGCTGCCGTCACCGTGAACGTGAACGTCCCGTCCTCGGCCGCCGTCACGTCCGCCACGCTCAGCGAGATCGTCCCGTCGTTCAGCGTGCCGTCCGCCGTCGTGTCGTCGCCCGGACCGTAGCCGGTCCCGTCGTTCAGCGTGATCCGGTAGGTCTCCGCGCCCTCCACCACCGAGTCCGTGCTGGTCGGAATCGTCACCGTCCCCG
The DNA here is from genome assembly GCA_965116145.1 of Thermoanaerobaculia bacterium. Taxonomy (GTDB): domain Bacteria; phylum Acidobacteriota; class Thermoanaerobaculia; order Multivoradales; family Multivoraceae; genus Multivorans. The sequence continues at coordinate 2,862,153 of OZ220482.1, read as the reverse complement.
TCGTCCCGGCGGTGTTGCCGAAGGACGCGGTGAAGTTCCGCGGACCCAGCGTGCCTGCGATGTCGTCCGCGTCGAAACCGCTCGATCCACGGTCCGCAAGCGTCAGGCTCACCGTCAGATCGCCCGTCAACGCGCGGTCCGACGTCACCGACAGGCTGATGTCCGACCCCTCCGTCACCGCCGCCGGGTCCGTCGACAACTGCAGCGTCGGCGTCGTCTCCGTCACCGACACCGACACCGAATCGATCGACACCGAACCGTAGCCGCCGCCGGAAGTCGAGTGCGTCAGCGTCACCGCGGCGTCCGTCGTCGTGTCCTCGTCCGACGCCGCGCTCACCGTCACCGTCTGCTCCGTGCTCCAGTTCGATGTCGTGAACGTCAGACTGGCCGGCTCCACCGTCACGTCGCCCGAGGCCCCGCCCACCGTCAACGTCACGTCACCGGTCGGCTCCGTGTCCAGCACCAGCGTGTACTCGCCGCTGCCGCCTTCCTCCACCGTCAGCTCGGCCGCCGACACCGTCACCCCCGCCGTGTCGTTGTCCTCGATCGTCCCCGTCGCCGTCGCGTCGCCCAGCGACGCCCCGGCAGACGGCTCCGACAGCGTCACCGTGAACGTCTCGTCCGACTCCGCCACCGCGTCATCCGTCACCGTTACCGTGATCGTCGTGCTGCTCGCGTTCGCCGCGATCGACGCCGCAGTGGCCGTCGTCACCGCCGTGAAGTCCGTGTCCGCTGTCGCCGTGTCGCCAGTCTCCGCCGTCACCGTGTACTTGAACGTCACCTCCGCCGGCGGCGCCGGAGCTGCCGTCACCGTGAACGTGAACGTCCCGTCCTCAGCCGCCGACACGTCCGCGATGCTCAGCGACACCGCCTGCGGCGTCGCCGTCACCACCGACGACTGCGCACCGTTGCCCCCCGCGTTCACCGCACGGATGCGGAAGCGGTACACGCTGCCGTTCTCCAGACCAGACACCGTGTGCGTCGTCGTCTCAGCGTCCGAGCTGGCGATCGCCGTCCACGAACCCCAGGCGGCGCTCCCCTTCTTCTGCTGCAGCTCGTAACCCGTGATCGATGCGTCCTCCGGATCGTCCCACGACAACGCCACCTGGGCGTTGCCGCCCGTCGCATCCAGACCCGACGGAGCGGCCGGCGCCGGCTGCGTCACCGTGAACGTCACATCCTCCGTGTCCGAGTTGCCGTTCCCGTCCGATGCCGTCACCGTCATCGTGTACGTGCCCGGAGCCGTCGTCGTGAACGTCAGACGGGCCTGGTTCAGCGCAGGACTGCCCGGAAGCGCCGGCGTCGTCTCGCCCGTCTTCCGCGTCCACGAGTACGTCACCGTGTCCCCGTCGCCGTCCGTCGCCGACGCCGTCACGTCCACGTCCTGACCCACCGTCAGCGACTGATCCGAAATCTCCGACAGCACCGGCGAAGCGTCGTCGTCCGTGATCGTGCCGGTCGCTTCGAGTCTCGTCCCGCCGCCGGCAAGGACCACGCGATGGTCATTCGTGCGCAGGTTGTTCAGCAGCAGCGTAAGGGTCTCATTGTCCTCGTCCACCTCGTCGCCCAGCACCTGCACCGCCACCGTCTTGCTCAAGGACGCGCCGGCCGCGTTCGCCTCGAAGACGATCTTCTGATCCCTGAAGCCGATGAAGTCCTGGCCAGGCCCCCGGCCTCCCTTGGCCGCATCGCCCGAATCCTTGGCCCAGGCCGTCGTCTTGAACTCGACCCGATGACTCGGCGAACCGCTCAGCGTCACCGTGAAGTTCAGCGCCGTCTTGCCGGAGTCGCCCTCCGTGACACTCGCATTCGCCACCGAAATGGTGTGGCCGGCCGCCGTGGCGTCGTCGTCGTCCGTGATCGTGCCCGTGGCTTCGAGTTTCGTCCCGCCGCCGGCAAAGACCACGCGACTGTCGGTCGTGCGCAGGACGTTCAACCGCAGCTTGAAGGTCTCATCGTCCTCGTCCACCTCATCGCCCAGTATCTTCACTGTCACCGTCTTGCTCAGCGACGCGCCGGTCGCGTTCGCGGCAAACACCAGCTTCCGTCTCTGGAAGCCGATGAAGTCCTGGCCAGGACCCCAGCCTCCCTTGGCCGTATCGCCCGAGTCCTTGGCCCAGGCCGTCGCCTGAATCTCGACCTGATGACTCGGCGAACCGCTCAACGTCACCGTGAAATTCATGTCTGTCTTGCCGGAGTCACCCTCCATGACACTCACGTCCGCCACCGAAATCGTAAGAACCGACGGTCTCGGCGTCGCCTTCACGAAGTCCGACCACGAAGACTGCACGCTGCCCGCCCGCGCGAACACCCGGAACGTGTACTCCGTGCCGTTATCGAGACCCGTCACCACCGTGCTCGTCGTGCTCCCGCCCGTCACCGTCTGCGTCGACGTCCAGGTCGAACCGCCGTTGCTGCTCGACTGGTAGCCCCACGCCGTCACACCCGAACCCGGCTGCGAAGGCCAGCTCAGCGTCACCTGACCGTCGCCTGCCGTCGCCGTCACCACCGGCTTCACCAGCACCAGGGGCGTCGCCGTCACCACAGCCGACTGTGCGCTCACACCGCCGCTGTTCCTCGCACGGATACGGAAACGGTACGTGCTGCCGTTCTCCAGACCCGTCACCGCGTGGCTCGTCGTCTCCGCGTCCGAACCCGAGATCGCCGTCCAAGAACCCCAGTCCTCGCTCTCCTTGCCGTAGCGCAGCTCGTAGCGGGTGATGCTCGCGTTCTCCGGGTCCGCCCACGACAACGTCACCCGGGCGTTGCCGGGACTCGCCCTGAACATCTTCGGCCGGGCAGGCGCCACCGGACGAGGCGTCGCCTTCACATGGTCCGACCACGAAGACTGCACCCCCGGACTCACCGCCGCGAACATCCGGAACGTGTACTCCGTGTCGTTCTCCAGACCCGTCACCACCGTGCTCGTCGTGCTCGCCCCCGTCACCGTCTGCGATGCGCCCCACGTCGAACCGCCGTCACTGCTGTACTGGTACGTCCAGGTCGTGATCGCGATCCCCGACTGCAGCTTCCAGCCCAGGGTCACCCGACCGTCGCCTGCCGTCGCCGTCAGCACCGGCTTCGCCGGCTTCACCTGCGGCGTCGCCGTCACCACCGACGACTGCGCGCCGTTGCCCCCCGCGTTCACCGCACGGATGCGGAAGCGGTACACGCTGCCGTTCTCCAGACCAGACACCGTGTGCGTCGTCGTCTCCGCGTCCGAGCTGGCGATCGCCGTCCACGAACCCCAGGCGGCGCTCCCCTTCTTCTGACGCAGCTCGTAACGAGTGATCGATGCGTCCTCCGGATCGTCCCACGACAACGCCACCTGGGCGTTGCCGCCCGTCGCATCCAGACCCGCCGGAGCAGCCGGCGCCGGCTGCGTCACCGTGAACGTCACATCCTCCGTGTCCGAGTTGCCGTTCCCGTCCGATGCCGTCACCGTCATCGTGTACGTGCCCGGAGCCGTCGTCGTGAACGTCAGACGGGCCTGGTTCAGCGCAGGACTGCCCGGAAGCGCCGGCGTCGTCTCGCCCGACTTCCGCGTCCACGCGTAAGTCACCGTGTCCCCGTCGCCGTCCGTCGCCGACGCCGTCACGTCCACGTCCTGACCCACCGTCAGCGACTGGTCCGAAATCTCCACCAGCACCGGAGACTCGTCGTCGTCGGTGATCGTCACCGTCGTCGCCGCCGTCCCCAGCGAGAAGCCCGCCGGCACCGACGCCGGAGCCGCGATCGTCACCGTGAACGTCTCGTCGGCCTCGTCCAGATCGTCGTCCGTGATCGGTATCTCGATGTCCTTCGTCGTCTCCGTCGCATTGAACGTCACGGACGTCACCGCGTCGTTGTCGTAGTCCCCGCTCGCAGGCGTGCCGTGGCCGGTCGCGCTCGACCCGCCGTACGTCACGGTGAACGTCAGCGACTGACCGAACGCGTTCGACGTCGTGATCCGCACCGAGGCGTTGCCGACGTTCTCCGCCACCGACAGCGTCGACGGCACCGACACCGCCTTCGGCGTGCGAGGCGTCGCCTTCACATGGTCCGACCACGAAGACTGCGCGCTGCCCGCCCGCGCGAACATCCGGAACGTGTACTCCGTGCCGTTCGTCAGACCCGAGACCACCGTGCTCGTCGTGCTGCCCCCCGTCACCGTCTGCGTCGACGTCCAGGTCGAACCGCCGTTGCTGCTCGACTGGTAGCCCCACGCCGTCACGCCCGAACCCGGCTGCGTCGGCCAGCTCAGCGTCACCTGACCGTCGCCCGCCGTCGCCGTCACCACCGGCTTCACCAGCACCAGGGGCGTCGCCGTCACCACAGCCGACTGCTCGCTCACTCCGCCGCTGTTCCTCGCACGGATACGGAAACGGTACGTGCTGCCGTTCTCCAGACCCGTCACCGCGTGGCTCGTCGTCTCCGCGTCCGAACCCGAGATCGCCGTCCAAGAACCCCAGTCCTCGCTCTCCTTGCCGTAGCGCAGCTCGTAGCGGGTGATGCTCGCGTTCTCCGGGTCCGCCCACGACAACGTCACCCGGGCGTTGCCGGGACTCGCACTGAACATCTTCGGCCGGGCCGGCGCCACCGGACGAGGCGTCGCCTTCACATGGTCCGACCACGAAGACTGCACGCCCGGACTCACCGCCGCGAACATCCGGAACGTGTACTCCGTGTCGTTCTCCAGACCCGTCACCACCGTGCTCGTCGTGCTCGCCCCCGTCACCGTCTGCGATGCGCCCCACGTCGAACCGCCGTCGCTGCTGTACTGGTACGTCCAGGTCGTGATCGCGATCCCCGACTGCAGCTTCCAGCCCAGTGTCACCCGACCGTCGCCTGCCGTCGCCGTCAGCACCGGCTTCGCCGGCTTCACCTGCGGCGTCGCCGTCACCACCGACGACTGCGCGCCGTTGCCGCCCGCGTTCACCGCACGGATCCGGAAGCGGTACACGCTGCCGTTCTCCAGACCAGACACCGTGTGCGTCGTCGTCTCCGCGTCCGAATCGGCGATCGCCGTCCACGAACCCCAGGCGGCGCTCCCCTTCTTCTGACGCAGCTCGTAACGCGTGATCGATGCGTCCTCCGGATCGTCCCACGACAACGCCGCCTGGGCGTTCCCTGCCGTCGCCTCGAAACCCGACGGAGCAGCCGGCACCGGCCGCGTCACCGTGAACGTCACATCCTCCGTGTCCGAGTTGCCGTTACCGTCCGACGCCGTCACCGTCATCGTGTACGTGCCCGGAGCCGTCGTCGTGAACGTCAGACGGGCCTGGTTCAGCGCAGGACTGCCCGGAAGCGCCGGCGTCGTCTCGCCCGACTTCCGCGTCCACGAGTACGTCACCGTGTCTCCGTCGCCGTCCGTCGCCGACGCCGTCACGTCCACGTCCTGACCCACCGTCAGCGACTGGTCCGCGATCTCCACCAGCACCGGAGACTCGTCGTCGTCCGTGATCGTCACCGTCGTCGCCGCCGTCCCCAGCGAGAAGCCGGCCGGCACCGACGACGGCGCGGCGATCGTCACCGTGAACGTCTCGTCGGCCTCGTCCAGATCGTCGTCCGTGATCGGTATCTCGATGTCCTTCGTCGTCTCCGTCGCGCTGAAAGTGACCTGGGTCACCGCGTCGTTGTCGTAGTCCCCGCTCGCAGGCGTGCCGTGGCCGGTCGCGCTCGACCCGCCGTATGTCACGTCGAACGTCAGCGACTGACCGAACGCGTTCGACGTCGTGATCCGCACCGAAGCGTTGCCCACGTTCTCCGCCACCGTCAGCGTCGACGGCACCGACACCGCCTTCGGCGTGCGAGGCGTCGCCTTCACATGGTCCGACCACGAAGACTGCGCGCTGCCCGCCCGCGCGAACATCCGGAACGTGTACTCCGTGCCGTTCGTCAGACTCGACACCACCGTGCTCGTCGTGCTCCCGCCCGTCACCGTCTGCGTCGACGTCCAGCTCGAACCGCCGTCGCTGCTCGACTGGTAGCCCCACGCCGTCACGCCCGAACCCGGCTGCGAAGGCCAGCTCAGCGTCACCCGACCGTCGCCCGCCGTCGCCGTCACCACCGGCTTCACCAGCACCAGGGGCGTCGCCGTCGCCACCGGCGACGGCACACCCACGCCGCCGCTGTTCTTCGCGCGGATACGGAAACGGTACGTGCTGCCGTTGTCCAGACTCGTCACCGTGTGACTCGTCGTGCTCGCGTCCGAACCCGAGATCGGTGTCCACGAACCCCAGGTCTCACCCTGCTTGCTGTAGCGCAACTGCCACACGCTGATGCTCGCGTCTTCCGGATCGTCCCACGTCAAATCCACCCGGGCGTTGCCGGGACTCGCACTGAAGTTCGTCGGCGCGGCCGGCGCCGGCGGCTGCGGCGTCGCCTTCACGAAGTCCGACCACGCCGACTGCACCCCCGGACCCACCGCCGCGAACATCCGGAACGTGTACTCCGTGTCGTTCTCAAGACCCGTCACCACCGTGCTCGTCGTGCTCGCCCCCGTCACCGTCTGCGATGCGCCCCACGTCGAACCGCCGTCGCTGCTGTACTGGTACGTCCAGGTCGTGATCGCGATCCCCGGCTGCAACTGCCAGCCCAGCGTCACCTGACCGTCGCCAGCCGTCGCCGTCAGCACCGGCTTCGCAGGATTCGCCTGCGGCGTCGCCGTCACCACCGACGACTGCGCGCCGTTGCCGCTGGGGTTCACCGCACGGATGCGGAAACTGTACGCGCTGCCGTTCTCCAGACCCGACACCGTGTGGTCCGTCGTCTCCGCGTCCGAATCGGCAATCGCCGTCCACGAACCCCAGGCGTTGCTCCCCTCCTTCTGCTGCAGCTCGTAACGCGTGATCGAAGCGTCCTCCGGATCGTCCCACGACAACGCCACCTCGGCGTTGCCGCCCGTCGCATCCAGACCCGACGGCGCCGACGGCAGCGAGTCGTCGTCGGTGATCGTGCCCGTCGCCGTCGCATCGGAAATCGTCACCCCGGAAGACGGCGACGACAGCGTCACCGTGAACGTCTCGTCGCCCTCCACCTGGACATCGTCCGTCACCGACACCGTGATCGCCGCGCTGGCCGCCGACGCCGCGATCGTCGCCTCGGTCGCCGTCGACACCCCGGTGAAGTCCGTACCCGCAGTCGCCGTGTCCCCGCTCTCCGCCGTCACCGTGTACCGGAACGTGATCAGCGAACTCGGCGCCGGAGTCGCCGTCACCGTGAACGACATCGTCCCCGCAGCCTCCGCCGCCGTCGCATCCGCGATGCTCAGCGACACCGCTGTCGTTGTCGCCGTCGGCGTCGCCGTGATCCCGGCGGCAGGCTTGCCGAACTCACCCAGGGTCTCCGCCCGAACCTGGAACGTGTACTTCGTAGCGTTCACAAGACCCGTCACCGTGTGGCTCGTCGTCCCCGCGTCGCCCGGAACGGCTCTCCATCTGCCGTACGCGCCGGCGCCCGCCTTCTGACGGTAGTTCCAGCGGCGGATGCGGTCGTCATCCGAACTGTCCCACGACAGCGTCACCCGACCGTCGCCCGACGTCGCCGTGAAACCCGTCGGCGCCGCGGGCGGACCCCGTACCGGCGTCGCCGTCACCTCCGACGACGGCCCCTTGCCGCCAGCGTTCTCCGCCCGCACCTGGAACGTGTACTCCGTGCCGTTCACAAGACCCGTCACCGTGTGGGTCGTCGTCCCCGCGCCGGAACCGTCGATCGCCGTCCAATCGCCGTATGCGCCCCCATCCGGCTTCAGACGGTACTCCCAGCCGGTGATCGTCGTATCCCCCTGATCACGCCACCGCAACGCCACCTGACTGTCGCCGTCACTCGTCGCCAGGCCCTGCGGAGCCCCGGGCGGCGTCAGCGGCGTCGCCGACACCCGCGGCGACCAGTGGCCGCCCACGGTACCGAACGCGCGCACCTGGAAGTGATAGGCGGAACTGTTCGTCAGGCCCGTCACCACCACGCTCGTCGTCTCCGCATCGGAACCGGACACGTCCATCGCCGCGCCCCAGGCGCTCGCGCCGGCCAGCTTCCTGCGGTACTGCCACTTCGTGATCGAAGCGTTGCCCGGGTCCGCCCACGACAGCGTCACCTGACCGTTGCCCGCCTTCGCGCCCACCCCCGTCGGCCTGGCGAACGGCTCGGCGCTCGGCGTCGCGCTCAGGCCCGTCGAAGCCGGACCCGCGCCCTGGTCGTTCACTGCCCGCACCTGGAACGTGTACGGCGTACCGTTCGTCAGACCGGTGAACACATGACTCGTCGTCTCCGCATCGGAACCCGGGATGTTCGTCCACGTAGCAGGCCAGGCGCTGGCGCTGTCCAGCTTCCGCCGCGACTGCCACTTCGTGACGCTCGGGTCCCCGAGGGCGCGCCAGATCACCCGCACCTGACCGTCGCCCGGCTCGCTGGACGTCAGCTCCGGCTGCAAGGGAACACCCGCTGTCGGCGTCGCCGTCACCGCCGAAGAGGCCGCGCTGGCGGCGGTACCGCTCCTCGAGCGAATCTGGAACGTGTACTCCGTACCGTTGCTCAACCCCGGCGCCGAGTAGCTGGTCGTGGCCGCCCCGGAACCGCTCATCGCCGTCCACTCGCCGTAACTGCCGCCATCCGGCTTCTGGCGGTACTCCCAGCCCGTCAGCGTCGGATTCGCCGCGGCCGTCCAGCTCAGCTTCACGTGCCGGTTGCCCGCCGCCGCCTGCAGACCCGCCGGCTGCGCCAGCGGACCGAACCAGATGTGAGCGACCACCGATTCCGGACCCGCCTTCTCCCCGTTGAGCGCGCGCACCCGCACGTTGCGCAATCCCGTCAGCGCCGGAAGGCCCGGCGGCGCCAGGTTGAACAGTCTGGTGACCGTCTGCGGCTGATCGCTGTTGGACAGGGCCAGGTTTCCCAAGGCAATCCAGGACACGTCGCTCCACGCCTGAGTGGCGGTCTTGACCTGCATCTCCGCCTTCGGAACCGGTCCGCAGTTGGCCGGCACACTCATCGTCACCTGCAGTATCCGCCGATTCCGATGGCTCAACGACGAAATCGCAATCCTGCACGGCGCCGCAATGGAAGATGTTGTCGTGTCCGTCACCGTCACCGACACATCCTCGATGCTCAGCGATGAACCGTAGTTCGTGTCCGTGCTCGACGCCGCGTGCGTCAGGGTCGCCGTGTCGTTCGTCGTGTCCGTATCGGACCCGGCGTTCACGGTCACCGTCTGCGCCGTGCCGTAGTTCGACGGCGTGAACGTCAGCGGCGAACCCGTTACCGTCACCTCGCCCGACTCACCGCCCACCGTCACCGTCACGTCCGCCGTCGGCTCCGTGTCCAGCTTCACCGTGTAGCTGCCGTTGCTGCCTTCGTTCACCGTCAGCGACGTCGGCGAGACCGTCACCCCCGCCGTGTCGTTGTCCGTGATCGTCCCCGTTGCGGTGGCATCGCCGATCTCCGCGTTGTCGGACGGCTCCGACAGCGTCACCGTGAACGTCTCGTCCGACTCGTCGATGTCGTCGTCCGTCACCGACACCGTGATCGCCGCGGTCGTCGCACTCGCCGCGATCGTCGCCGCGGTGGCCGTCGTCACCGCCGTGAAGTCCGTGTCCGCCGTCGCCGTGTCGCCGCTCTCCGCGGTCACCGTGTACTTGAACGTCACCTCTGCCGAAGGCGCCGGATCCGCCGTCACCGTGAACGTGAACGTCCCGTCTTCCGCCGCCGTCACGTCCGCGATGCTCAGCGACACCGCATCCGCGTCGAGCGTCACCGTCACCTCGGCCGAGGCCGCGCCGGCGCCGACCGCGTTCACCGCGCGAAGCTCGAAGGCGTACGAACTCCCGTTCGTCAGATCGCCGACCGTGCCCGTCAGCGTCGGCAGCGCGCTGCCCGTCCGGCTGTGCGCAAGGTCCGTCCACTCGCCGTACGAGCCGCCAGCGGCTTTCTGGCGGTACTGCCACTTCGTGATCGTGTCGCTCTGCGGGTCGGTCCAGGACAGCGTCGCCTCGCCGTCGCCGGCCGTCGCCCGCACGCCCGTCGGAGCGGGCGGAACCGCGGTCGCCGCCGTCGGCGTCGCCGTCACCGTCGACGAGGCCGCGCTCAGACCGTTCTCGTTCCGAGCCTGCAAGCGGAACGTGTACTCCTCCGCCGCCAGACCCGTCACCGTCGCCGTCGTCGTGCTGCCGTTCCCCGCATCCGCCACGTGCAGGTTCCGGTACGACTCGGAACCCCGCTTGTACTGGATGTTCCAGGACGTGACCTGCTCCCCGGACTGCGCATTCCAGGTCAGCGTCGCCGAGCCCGCGCCAGGCGTCGCGGCCAGACCGCTCGGAGCGGACGGCACTTCGAACGTCACCGATACCGCGTCGGACGCCGGACCGGCTTTCGCGCCGTTCAGCGCGCGCACCCGAACCTGGCGCGTGCCGCCGCCGGATGGCAGGAACACCAGTTCGACTGCCGACGGCGTCCTGGCCGTCGCGCTGTTCGCAAACGTCCGCAGACCCGCGTTCTCCAGGTCCACCCACTCCACATCGGCCCAGCCCTGACTCGAAGTCCTGATCTGGCGCTGCATCCCCGTGATCGCCCCGCAGTTCGCCGGTATCCGCAGACCGAACGAGATCGAGTAGACCGGCAGGAAACCGCTGTCGTCGATCGCGCGGTAGTTCGTCACCGACACCTTGCACGGCGCCGCGGTCGACGTTGTCGCCGCCGTCACCGTGATCGCTACCGTCCCGGTGTCCTCGTTGCCGTTGCCGTCCGAGGCCGTCACCGTCATCGTGTACGTGCCCGGCGCCGTCGTCGTGAACGTCAGTTGATCCTCGTCCAGCGCCGTGCCGTTCGGGAGCGGCGGCGTTGTCTCGCCCGCCTTGCGCGTCCACTCGTAGCTGATCGTGTCGCCGTCGCCGTCCGTCGCCGACGCCGTGATGTCCACGTCCTCGCCCGCCGTCACCGCCTGGGCCGTCAGCGCCGCCAGCACCGGCGAAGCGTCGTCGTCCGTGATCGTGCCGCTCGCCGTCGCCGGGTCCGGCAGGGTCGCGCCAACCGCATTGCTCAGCTTCAGCACCACCGTCTCGTCCGACTCGTCCAGCTCGTCGCCGGTCACCGCCACAGTCACCGTCTTTGCCAGGGCCGCCCCAGTGCTGCCGGCGGCAAAGGTCAGCGTGCCACCCGCCAGGGCCGTGAAGTCCGCCCCCGAGGTCGCCGTCGAAGTGCTGTCCACCGCGTAGTCCACCGTCACCTGCCGACCGCTGGTCGCGCCCAGCGTCACCGTGAACACCATGTTCGTGCTACCCGAATCGCCCTCCGCAACCGCCGCCGGCGCCGCGATCGACAGGGCCGGCGGATCGTCGTTGTCGGTGATCGTGCCCGTTGCGGTGGCGTCGGACAGAGTCGCCCCCGACGACGGCTCCGACAGCGTCACCGTGAACGTCTCGTCCGATTCGTCGAGGGCGTCGTCCGTCACCGACACCGTGATCGTCGTGCTCGTCGCGTTCGCCGCGATCGTCGCCGCCACAGCCGTCGTCACCGCCGTGAAGTCCGTGTCCGCCGTCGCCGTGTCGCCGCTCTCCGCGGTCACCGTGTACTTGAACGTCACCTGCGAGGACGGGGCCGGAGCCGCCGTCACCGTGAACGCGAACGTGCCGTCCTCCGCCGCCGTCACGTCCGCGATGCTCAGCGCGGGGGACTGCGGCGGGTCGTTCAGCGTGCCGTCGGCGGTCTTGTCGGTCCCGAGCGCGTAGCCGGTCCCGTCGTTCAGCGTGATCGTGTAGGTCTCCGCGCCCTCCGTATCCGAGTCGGCGCTGGTCGGGATCGTTACCGTCCCCGTCGTGCCGGCGGTGTTGCCGAAGGACGCGGTGAAGTTGCGCGGGCCCAGCGTGCCCGGGATGTCGTCCGCGTCGAAACCGCTCGAACCCCGATCCGAAAGCGTCAGGCTCACCGTCAGATCGCCCGTCAGCGCGCGGTCCGACGACACCGTCAGGCTGATGTCCGAGCCCTCCGTCACCGCTGCCGGATCCGTCGAAAGCTGCAGCGTCGGCGTCGTGTCGGTCACCGTCACCGAGACACCGTCGATGTCCAGGGAGGCGCCGTAGTCCGTGTCGGTGCTGGACGCCGCATGCGTCAGCGTCGCCGTGTCGTCCGTCGTGTCCTCGTCGGACCCGGCGGTCACCGTCACCGTCTGCGCCGTGCCGAAGTTCGACGGCGTGAACGTCAGCGAGGACGGGTCCACCTTCACTTCGCCCGATTCGCCGCCCACCGTAACCGTCACGTTCGCCGACGGCGCCGTGTCCAGCTTCACCGTGTACTCGCCGCTGGCGCCTTCCTCCACCGTCAGCTCGGTCGCAGAGATCGTCACGCCGGGGGCGGGGGGCGCGCCGACCGTCACCGCCACCGTGCCCGCGGGATCGAGCAGCGCCAGCGCCGGGAAGCGGACGGCGTGGTCGATGGCGGCGCTGCCGGCGGCAACGCCCGTGATCGTCACCGGCTGCGCGGTCCGGGCGTCGGCCCGGGTGAACGTCAGCGAGGACGGGCTTGTCCGCACACCGCTGCCGCTCGTCAGCGTCACCTCCGCCGTCCGGTCCAGGTACGGCAGCGCCGCGGCGCTCAGCCTCACGCCGTAGGTGATGCTGGCACCCTGCGCCACGCTGGCGTTCCAGGCAACGCTGGCGCTGCCCGTCCTCGTGATCCCGCCGCCGCTGAACTCCAGCCCCAGGTTGTCGGTGTTGACGACGCTCACCTCCGCCAGCTCCGACCACGGACCGAAGGTCTCCTTCTCGCCTCCGCCAAACTCGGGCCGGATCGGGACGGTTGTCACCGCCCGGACCTGATACTGACCCACGCCCCCGTGCAACGTGGTCCTCTTGTTCAGGGTGACGGATCGGGTCGACGCCGTGCTGTTCCTGACATCGAACGGGTTCCAGCCGCGCCAGCTCCGCTCCTTGTTCTTGAACCGGTACTGCCACTTGTCGATCTCGGAGTCGGTCCGGGCGGTCCACCGCAGCGTGATCGCGTCCTCGACCGCCGTGATGCGCAGCGAGGTCGGCCTGGCGATGCCCTCGTCGTCGTCGCCGATCGTTCCGGTCGCGGTGGCGTCCGTGATCGTCACGCCGGACGATGGCTCGGACAGCGTCACCGTGAACGTCTCGTCGCCCTCGACCTCGGTGTCCTGGAGGAGCGACACGATGATCGTCGTGCTCGTCGCGTTCGCCGCGATCGTCGCCGTTGCCGCCGTCGTCACCGCCGTGAAGTCCGAGCCCGCGGTCGCGGTGTCGCCGCTCTCCGCCGTCACCGTGTACTTGAACGTGATCGGCGAGGACGGCGCCGGATCAGCGATCACCGTGAACGACATCGTTTCGCCCTCCGGCGCCGTCTTGTCCTCGACGATCAGCGCGACCGCACCGGTGCCCAGGACCGGCGTGCCGTCGTTCAGCGTGCCGTCGGCCGTGTTGTTGTCCTCGTCGACCGCGTAGCCGGCGCCCTCGTTCAGGGTGATCCGGTAGGTCTCCTGGCCCTCCGTGCTGTAATCCGTGCGGGTCGGGATCGTCACCGTCCCTGTTGTGCTCAAGGCGGCGCCGAAGGACGCGATGAAGTTGCGCGGACCCAGGGCGCCCCGAATGTCGTCCGCGTCGAAACCGCTCGTGTCACGGTCCTCAAGCGTCAGGCTCACCGCCAGACCGCCCGCCAGCGCCTTGTCCGACGTCACCTTCAGACGGATCGCCGCCCCCTCGATCACCGCCGCCGGAACGTGAGACAGGGACAGCGTCGGCGTCGTGTCCGTCACCGTCACCGATACGGACGGGGCCGCGCTCACACTGCCGTAGCCGGTCACGGCATGACTCACCGTGACGCTCTCGTCGCCGGTGTCGCCATCCGGCACCGCCGTGACCGTCACCGTCCGGGGCCTGTTCCAGTTGAAGCGGGTAAAGGTCAGCGGATCGGACACCGCCGCCGCTCCGGTGTCGCTGCTGCCCGGCGTGACCGTCACATCGCCCGCCGGACGGGAGTCCAGCACCACGGTGTAGTTGGCGGTGCTGCTTTCCGTCACCGTCAGCTCGGAGACGGAAACCGTCACGCCGGGCGCCGGATCGTCGTCGTCCGTGATCGTGCCGCTCGCCGTCGCCGTGCCGATGCTGGCATTGCTCGCGTTCGACAGCTTCAGCACCACCGTCTCGTCGTCCTCGTCCAGCTCGTCGCCCGTCACCGACACCGTGATCGTCTTGCTGGTGTCGCCCGCCGCGAACGTCAGCGTGCCGGCGCCGCCCGTGAAGTCGGTATTCGCCGCCGTCGAAGTCGCATCCACCGCGTAGTCCACTGTCACCGCACGACCGCTGGCCGCGTCCAGCGCGACCGTGAAGGTCATGTCCGTGCTGCCGCTGTCGCCTTCCGTCACCGCCGCCGGCGCCGCGATCGACAGGGACGGCGAGGGGTCGTCGTCCGTGATCGTCCCGCTCGCCGTCGCCGTGCCGATGCTGGCGTTGGTCGCGTTCGACAGCTTCAGCACTACCGTCTCGTTGTCCTCGTCCAGCTCGTCGCCCGTCACCGACACCGTGATCGTCTTGCTGGTGTCGCCCGCCGCAAACGTCAGCGTGCCGGCGCCGCCCGTGAAGTCGGTGCTCGCCGTCGAAGTCGAAGTCGCATCCACCGCGTAGTCCACTGTCACCGCACGACCGCTGGCCGCGTCCAGCGAGACCGTGAAGGTCATGTCCGTGCTGCCGCTGTCGCCTTCCGCGACCGCCGACGGCGACGCGATCGACAGGGACGGCGAGGGGTCGTCGTCCGTGATCGTCACCGTCGTCTCGACGTCGGCCAGCGCGAATCCGGCCGGCAGCGTGGCCGAGGCTGGAGCGATGGACACCGTGAACGTCTCGTTGTCCTCGTCCAGATCGTCGTCCGTGATCGGGACCTCGATGTCCTTCGTCGTCTCGGATGCCGAGAATGTCACCGACGTCACCGCGTCGTTGTCGTAGTCGCCCGCCGACGGATCGTTGGCGCCCGTCGCGCTCGTGCCGCCGTATGTCACGTTGAACGTCACCTGTTCGCCGAACGCCTCCGAAACCGAAGCCCGTACCGTCGCGCTGCTGTCAGTTCCCTCCGTCACCGACAGCGTCGAGGGCAACGACACCGTCGCCGCCGCGGACACCGTGATCGTCACGTTCTCGGTGTCCGAGTTGCCGTTCCCGTCCGACGCCGTCACCGTCATCGTGTACGTGCCCACCGCCGGCGGCCTGAACATCAGCCGCGCCACAGCCAGATCCGTGTCCCGCTGAATCGCCGGCGACATCTCGCCCGCCTTGCGTGTCCACAGGTACGTCACCGTGTCCCCGTCGCCGTCCGTCGCCGACGCCGTGATGTCCACCGTCTGGCCCAGCCTGATCGTCACGTCCACGATCTCCGCCAGCACCGGAGACTCGTCGTCGTCCGTGATCGTCCCCGTCCCCGTCCCCGCAGCAATCGTGGCGTTGGTCGGGCTCGACAGCTTCAGCACCACCGTCTCGTCGTCCTCGTCCAGCTCGTCGCCCGTTACCGGCACCGTGAGCGTCTTGCTGGTCTCGCCCGCTGCAAACGTCAGCGTGCCCGACAGATCGGTGAAGTCCGTCTCCGCCGCCGTCGAGGTCGCCGCATCTACCGCGTAGTCCACGGTCACCGCACGGCCGCTGGCCGCATCCAGCGTGACCGTGAAGATCATGTCCGTGCTGCCCGAATCGCCCTCCGTCACCGCCGCCGGATCCGCGATGGCCAGGGCCGGCGGATCGTCGTCGTCCTCGATCGTGCCCGTTGCGGTGGCGTCAGAGAGCGTCACCCCGGAGGACGGCTCCGACAGCGTCACCGTGAAGGTCTCGTCGGCCTCGTCCAGGGCATCATCGGTCACCGAGACCGTGATCGTCGTGCTGCTCGCGTTCGCCGCGATGGTCGCCGCGGTCGCCGTCGCCACCGCCGTGAAGTCCGTGTCCGCTGTCGCCGTGTCGCCGCTCTCCGCGGTCACGGTGTACTTGAACGTCACCTGCGAGGACGGCGCCGGAGCGGCCGTCACGGTAAACGTGAAGGTGCCGTTCTCGGCCGCCGTCACGTCCGCGATGCTCAGCGCGGGGGACTGCGGCGGGTCGTTCAGCGTGCCGTCGGCGGTCTTGTCGGCGCCGAGCGCGTAGCCGGCCCCGTCGTTCAGCGTGATCGTGTAGGTCTCCGCGCCCTCCGTATCCGAGTCCGTGCTGGTCGGAATCGTCACCGTGCCGGTCGTGCCGGCGGTGACGCCAAACGAAGCAGTGAAGTTGCGCGGACCGAGCGTGCCCGGGATGTCGTCCGCGTCGAAACCGCTCGAGCCGCGGTCCTGAAGCGTCAGGCTCACCGGCAGATCGCCCGTCAGCGCGCGGTCCGACGTCACCGTCAGGCTGATGTCCGAGCCCTCCGTCACCGCTGCCGGATCCGTCGAAAGCTGCAAGGTCGGCGTCGTGTCGGTCACCGTCACCGAGACATCGTCGATGTCCAGGGAGGCGCCGTAGTCCGTGTCGGTGCTGGCCGCCGTGTGCGTCAGCGTCGCCGTGTCGTCGGTCGTGTCCTCGTCGGCGCCGGCGTTGACCATCACCGTCTGCGCCGTGCCGAAGTTCGACGGCGTGAACGTCAGCGGCGAACCCGTCACCGTCACCTCGCCCGATTCGCCGCCCACCGTCACCGTCACGTTCGCCGACGGCGCCGTGTCCAGCTTCACCGTGTACTCGCCGCTGGCGCCTTCCTCCACCGTCAGCTCGGTCGCAGAGATCGTCACGCCGGGGGCGGGGGGCGCGCCGACCGTCACCGCCACCGTGCCCGCGTCGGGAACCGCGTCGGCGCTGGCGCCGGTCACCCGGAACGAGTGGTTGATCGTTGCCGTGCCGGCCTCCACGCCGGTCACCATCACATCCTGTGGGGTGAACCAGTCCGAGCTCGTGAACGTCAGGGAAGCCGGGTCCACCGTCGCCTTGCCGGTTGCGCTACTCGTGATCGACACCGTGCCCGCCGCATAGGGCTTGGTCAGCCGGACCGTGTAGGTGGCGTCCTCGCCCGGCGCCACCGTGACCGGAACACCGGTGAACTTGAGAGCGGTATTCGCGTCGTCGACGTCGCTGAGGGTGACCGTCGCCGTGTTCGACCAGGGACCTGGTCTCGCCGAGACCGAGGCGCCGGAGGAACCGGTCGGCCGGATCTGAATCTCCACGATCCCGCCGTGCGGAATGAGATCCGACATGTTCGTCGAGACGGTCCGCGAATCGCCTCCGGTGGTTGTGTGGCGGACGAATCCGTTCCAGTCCTGTCTTCCTTTCAGCCGGTACTGGCTTTCCCACCCGCTGACACGTTCGGCACCCTCGACCAGCCGGTCGGGGGCACTGCTCTTGACGGTCCAGTTCAAGGTCACGGCGCCGCGCGGTCCGGCCGTGGCGGTGAGGGTGACGGGCTCGACGATCGTCGGCATCGCCCGCACCACCGAAGATTCGGCGCCGTTGCCGGCGTCGTTCACCGCCCGGATCCGGAAGCGGTACTCGGCGCCGTTGGTCAGACCCGACACCGTGTGGTTCACGGTGTCGGCATCCGAATTGGCGATGTCTGCCCATCTGCCCCAGCGACTTCCTTCACGCTGCCGCAACTGATACCCGGTGATGGAATCGTCGTCCGGGTCGTCCCAGGACAACGTCACCTGGGTGTTGCCCGGGGTCGCCTCCAGACCGGTCGGCGCGGCGGGTTTGGACAACGGTGAACTGTCGTTCAGCGTGCCGTCGGCGGTCTTGTCGGCGCCGAGCGCGTAGCCGGTCCCGTCGTTCAGCGTGATCGTGTAGGTCTCCGCGCCCTCCGCCTCCGAGTCCGTGCTGGTCGGAATCGTCACCGTGCCCGTCGTGCCGGCGGTGTTGCCGAAGGACGCGGTGAAGTTCCGCGGACCGAGCGTGCCCGGGATGTCGTCCGCGTCGAAACCGCTCGATCCGCGGTCCGCAAGCGTCAGGCTCACCGTCAGATTGCCCGTCAACGCGCGGTCCGAGGTCACCGACAGGCTGATGTCCGACCCCTCCGTCACCGCTGCCGGATCCGTCGATAGCTGCAATGTCGGCGTCGTGTCCGTGATCGAAACCGTCACGGAGTCGATCGATACCGAACCATAGCCGCCGCCGGAAGCAGAGTGCGTCAGCGTCACCGCGGCGTCCGTCGTCGTGTCCTCGTCCGACGCCGCGGTCACCGTCACCGCCTGCGCCGTGCGCCAGCTCGATGTCGTGAACGTCAGGCTGTCCGGATTCACCGTCACGTCGCCCGAAGCGCCGCCCACCGTCACCGTCACGTCCGCCGTCGGCTCCGTGTCCAGCTTCACCGTGTAGCCGCCGTTGCTGCCTTCGTCCACCGTCAGGGATGTCGGCGAGACCGTCACCCCCGCCGTGTCGTCGTCCGTGATCGTCCCTGTCGCCGTGGCCGGGTCCGGCAGGGCCGCGCCGACCGCATTGCTCAGCTTCAGCACCACCGTCTCGTCGGATTCGTCGATCTCGTCGCCGGTCACCGCAACGGTGACGGTCTGCGCCAGGGCGGACCCGGTGCTGCCGGCGGCAAAGGTCAGGGCGCCCGACGCCAGGGCGGCGAAGTCCGTGCCCGAGGTCGCCGTCGAGGCGCTGTCCACCGCGTAGTCCACCGTCACCTGCCGGCCGCTGGCCGCGCCCAGCGTCACCGTGAACACCATGTCCGTGCTGCCCGAATCGCCCTCCGTCACCGCCGCCGGATCCGCGATGGCCAAGGCCGGCGGATCGTCGTTGTCGGTGATCGTGCCTGTTGCGGTGGCGTCGGACAGCGTCACACCGGACGACGGATCCGACAGCGTCACCGTGAACGTCTCGTCCGGCTCGTCCAGGGTGTCGTCGGTCACCGAGACCGTGATCGTCGTGCTGCTCGCGTTCGCCGCGACCGTCGCCGCGGTGGCCGTCGTCACCGCCGTGAAGTCCGTGTCCGCCGTCGCCGTGTCGCCGCTCTCCGCGGTCACCGTGTACTTGAACGTCACCTCTGCCGAAGGCGCCGGAGCGGCCGTCACGGTGAACGCGAATGTCCCGTCCTCCGCCGCCGACACGTCCGCGATACTCAGCGATACCGTGCCGTCATTCAGCGTGCCGTCGGCCGTCTTGTCGACGCCGAGCGCGTAGCCGGTTCCGTCGTTCAGCGTGATCGTGTAGGTCTCCGCGCTCTCCGCATCCGAGTCGACGCTGGTCGGAATCGTCACCGTGCCGGTCGTGCCGGCGGTGTTGCCGAAGGACGCAGTGAAGTTGCGCGGACCCAGCGCGCCCGGGATGTCGTCCGCGTCGAAACCGCTCGATCCGCGGTCCGCAAGCGTCAGGCTCACTGTCAGATCGCCCGTCAGCGCGCGGTCCGACGTCACCGTCAGGCTGATGTCCGATCCTTCCTTCACCGCTGCCGGATCCGTCGAAAGCTGCAAGGTCGGCGTCGTGTCGGTCACCGTCACCGAAACATCGTCGATGTCCAGGGAGGCGCCGTAGTCCGTGTCGGTGCTGGCCGCCGCATGCGTCAGCGTCGCCGTGTCGTCGGTCGGGTCCTCGTCGGACCCGGCGTTGACCGTCACCGTCTGCGCCGTGCCGAAGTTCGACGGCGTGAACGTCAACGGCGAACCCGTCACCGTCACTTCGCCCGATTCGCCGCCCACCGTAACCGTCACGTTCGCCGTCGGCTCCGTGTCCAGCTTCACCGTGTACTCGCCGCTGCCGCCTTCGTCGACCGTCAACTCGGTCGGCGAGATCGTCACGCCGGAAGGGATAGCCACGGCCACCGTGATCGTCACCTCTTCGGTGTCGGTGTTGCCGTGCGGGTCGCTCGCCGTCACGGTCATCGTGTAGGTGCCGACCTCAGGCGTGAACGTCAGGCGCGCGGCGTTCAGCGTCGTGCTGCCCGGAATCGCCGGCGTCTCGCCCGCCTTGCGCGTCCAGGCGAACGTCACCGTGTCCCCGTCCTCGTCGGTTGCGGACGCGGTGATGTCGATGTCATCGCCCGGCGTGACCATCCGATCCTTGATCTCCGCCAGCACCGGCGAGTGGTCGTCGTCGGCGATCGTCACCGTCGTCGCGAGGTTGCCGGGCGCGAAGCCGGCCGGCAGGGAGGCTCCCTCCGGCAGGGCGACGGTGACTGTGAAGGTCTCGTCGTCCTCGTCGAGGTCGTCGTCCGTGATCGGGATCGCGATGTCCTTCGTCGTCTCGGCGCTCGAGAACGTCACCGATGTCACGGCGTCGTTCTCGTAGTCGCCGTTCGCCGGATCGGCCGCGCCGGTCGCGCTGGCGCCGCCGTAGCTCACGTTGAAGGTCACGTCCTCGCCGAACGCGGCCTCCGTGGTCACCGTAACCGTGGCGTTCGCGTCCGTGCCCTCGGTCACCGACAGCGCCGCCGGCGCCGAGACCACGTGCGCCCGGACCACCGTGAGGGCCACCGTCGCGGTGTCGGTGTTGCCGTACGGGTCGCTCGCCGTCACCGTCATCGTGTAGGCGCCGGTCTCGGTCGGAGTGAAGAGGAGCCGGGCCTGATTCAGGTTCGTGCCGTCCGGCAGCGGCGGCGTGGTCTCGCCGGCCTTGCGCGTCCAGACGTAGGTAATGGTGTCGCCGTCCTCGTCCGTCGCCTCGGCCGAGAGATCCACCGCCTGGCCCACCCGGGTCGTTCCGGTGGGTGGATAGTCGGGCAGCACCGGCGAGTGGTCGTTGTCGACGATCGTCACCGTCGTCGTGAGGTTGCCGGGCGCGAAACCGGCCGGCAGGGCGCTGCCCTCCGCCAGCGCGATGGTGACCGTGAAGGTCTCGTCGTCCTCGTCGAGCCCGTCGTCGTTGAGCGGGATCGCGATGGTCTTCGTGGTGTCGGCGCCCGAGAACGTCACCGACGTCACGGCGTCGTTGTCGTAGTCGCCGTCCGCCGCATTGGTCGCTCCGGTGGCGCTGGCGCCGCCATAGCTCACGTCGAAGGTCACGTCCTCGCCGAACGCCTCCTCGGTGGTCACCGTCACCGTGGCGTTCGTGTCCGTGCCCTCGGTGACGGACAGCGCCGCCGGCACGGACACCGCGGCCTTGCCGACCACGGTGATGACCACTTCCCCGGTGTCCGTGTTGCCGTGCTTGTTGCCGTTGCTGTCGCCGTCGCTCGCCGTCACCGTCATCGTGTAGACGCCGGCCTCGGTCGGGGTGAAGGTGAGCCGGGCCTGGCCCAGGTCCGGGCTGCCCGGCAGCGGCGGCGTGGTCTCGCCGTCCTTGCGCGTCCAGGCGTAGGTGATCGTGTCGCCGGCGTCGGCGTCCGTCGCCGTGGCGGTGATGTCCACGGTCCGGCCGATCCTGAGCGTGAGGTTGTCGATATCGGCCAGCACCGGCGAGGCGTCGTTGTCGGTGATCGTGCCCGTCGCCGCGGCGTCGCCGGGCTGGACGTTGGCGGACGGCTCCGACAGCGTCACGGTGAAGGTCTCGTCGTCCTCGTCGAGCTTGTCGTCCGCCACCGTCACCGTGAACGTGAAGGTGGTGTCGCCCGCCGAAATGGTGGCCGCGGTCGCCGCCACCTCGGTGAAGTCCGTGTCCGCCGTCGCCGTGTCGCCGCTCTCCGCGGTCACCTTGTACTTGAAGGTCACGTCCGCCGGCGCCGCCGGATCCAGCGTCACCGTGAAGGTGAACGTGCCGTCCTCGGCCGCCGTCACATCCGCCACGCTCAGACTCGGCCGCCCCGCGGTCGCGGTCGCCTCGTCCGACTCGGCGCCGTCGCCGACGGCGCTCACGGCGCGGACCTTGAAGCCATACCGCGTGCCGTCCGTCAGCCCCGTCACCGTGTGGCTGGTGGTCTCAGCGTCGGAACCGGAAATGGCCGTGAAGCCGCCATAGCTGCCGTCGCCCGTCTTCTGCGCGAACTCCCAGCCGGTGATGTCGGGATTCTCCGGGTCGTCCCAGGACAGCATGACCTGGCCATTGCCCGCGATGGCGCGCAAGTTCGCCGGTTTCAGGGGCGGGTCGTTCTCCGCCAGCGTCACCGACACCGAGGCGATGTCCACATGGTCGTAGCCGCCGCCGCGGGCGCTGTGGGTCAGGGTCTGCGCGGCATCGGTCTGCGCGTCGCCGTCCTCGGCCAGGGTCACCGTGACCGTCTGCGCTTCCATCCAGTTCGTGCCGGTGAAGGTGAGGGTCGCCGGCGCCGCGCTCAGCTCGCCGGACGCGCCGGCCACGGCGATCACCACCTGGCGGCCCAGGGGCGAGGTGTTCAGCTTCACCGTGTACTCGCCGCTGCCGCCTTCCTCCACCGTCAGGCTGGAGGTCGAGACGGTCACGCCGGGATCCGCCGGGCCGGCGAGCGCCTCGTCCGACGCGGGCCCGACGCCGGCATTGCTGACAGCACGCACCTGGAAGCGGTGGATCTGGCCGGACGGCAAGCGCCCCACTTCGTGCCGCGTGGTGGTCGCGCCGGAACCGCGGATGTCCAGCCAGTTCGAGTTCGCATCCTGGAACTCCTCTGTCTCCGGCAAGAACCGGACCTGCCAGCGCGTGATGCTGCTGTCCTTCGGGTCATCCCAGGTCAGGATCACGCTGCGGTGGTCCGGCGTCGCCCGGAAGCCCGACGGCGGCGCCGGCACGGCGACCGGCGTCGCCGTGACCTCGGAAGACTCGGCGCCGTTGCCGGTCGCGTTCACCGCGCGCACCTTGAAGGCGTAGACGGTGTCGTTGGTCAGACCGGTGACCATGTGGCTGGTGGTGGAGGCGTCGGAACCGGGGATGGGCGCCCAGGGGCCGTAGCTGACGCTGGCGCCTTCCTTCCCCTGGAAATCCCAGCGGGTGATGCCGGGGTTGTTCGGGTCGTCCCAGCGCAGCAGCACCTGACGGTTGCTGGCGATGGCGCGGACTCCGGTCGGTTCAGCGGGCACGACGGCCGGCAGCGTCACCGTCACCTCGTCCGACGCGGGGCCGGCGCCGGCCTCATTCAACTCGCGCACCCTGAAGCTGTAGGTCGCGCCGTTGGTCAGGCCCGTGACCACATGGCGCGCCTCGTACCGAAGGCGTCCCAGATCTTCCCGAACGATGTCGACCCGCGTCCAGGCGCCATAGCTGCCGCTGGCGCCTTGCTTGCGCTGGAGTTCGTACTTGCGTAGATCATTCGGAGGGGGGACAGGGGGATGATCCCAGGCGAGAGCCACCTGCGCGTTGCCAGCGGTCGCTTTCAGCGCCGCCGGCTTCCTAGGCAAGGGAGGGAGAGGCTTCACGGTCAGTTCGGCGGCCTCCCCGGGGCCGGCGGCATTCACTGCGCGCAACTGGTAGGTGTAAACGACGCCGTTTTCGGCGGCGAGCGGCCCCAATTTCGTTGTTTCGGCGCCGCCCGGGATCGGCGCCCACGGTTGCTGGTAGTCTTCACTGTCCTTCCTGAACCGCACTTCCCAACGAAGGATGCCGGAGTTGCCCGGGGCAGCATCCCAGAACAGCTCTACCTGCGCGTCGCCTGGGGTCGCCCTGAAGCCAGTGGGCGCGGCGGGAACCGCGCCCGGCGTCACCGTCGCCTCGGCCGATTCGGCACCGTTGCCGCGCGGGCTCACCGCGCGCACCTTGAAGCCGTACTCCGTGCCGTTGGTCAGGCCCGTCACCGTGTGGCTGGTGGTCGCGGCGCCGGAACCCGGGATGGCCGTCCAGGCGCCGTAGCTGCCGCCCGAGCCTTCCTTCTGCTGGAACTCCCAGCGCGTGATGTCGGAATTCCCCAGGTCGTCCCAGGTGAGGAGCGCCTGCCCGTTGCGCGCCTCGGCGGCGAGGCCCGTCGGCGCGGCGGGCGCCACCTCGTCGTCGACGATGGTGATGGTGGCCGAGTCCCCGGTCCAGCCATCGACGCCGGGCACGACATTCAGCACGAGGGTCTCGTTCGGCTCGATCGCCCGGTCGCCTCGGACAGCGACTTGATGCACGGCAACGTCCTGGCCTGCGGACACAAGAACACGGGCGCCCCGCGGCCAGCACATGTCCGCATCCATCGGGTTCGGCGCCGAGCAACTGGTCGCGACCGGCGCGCTCGCCGTTGCCGTCGAGGTTCCATCGACCTCGAAGGCGAGGCCGAGCCCGCCAGCGGGCGCCGGCTCACCGAGAACGAGACGGATCAGGACAGGTGTCGTGCCGGCCTGTCCTTCTTCAATTTGTGCGTCGGAGACGAACAGGGTGACGTTCTTGCCGAGCCGGCGCGGCAGCGCGCTGATCTCGTCGGAGCTGACGCCCTCGGCGTCTTCCTTCTCCCCCCTGAGGGACTCCCGGAGCTGGGCGACGGCGCGGAGCTTGAAACTGTAGAAGACGCCGTTGGTCAGACCCGTGACCGTGTGGCTGGTGGTCGCGGCGGCGGAATCGGGGATGGGCGTCCACGCGCCGAAGCTGGCGCCGCGCACGGCCTGCTGGAACTCCCAGCCGCTGATGTCGGGATTCTGCGGGTCGTTCCAGGACAGCGTCACCTGGCTGTCGCCCGCCGTCGCGCTGAAGTTCACGGGCTTCCCGGGCGGATCATGTTCCAGCACGGCCACCGTGAGCGCACCGGTCACCGAGCCGTAATCGCCGCCGGACGCGCTGTGGGTCAGTGTCACCGCAGGATCCGTCTTCGCGTCGTCGTCATCGGCCGCGAGGACAACCACCTGCTGCGCGGCGCTCCAGTTGAGGGCAGTGAAGGTCAGCGACCCCGACTGCACCGTCACGTCGCCCGGCCCCGGCGTGATGGTCACCGTCACATCGGCGGTCGGCTCGGACGTCAGCGCCACCATGTAGTTGCCCGACCCGTCCTCGATGACCTCCAGCTGGCTGATCTCCTTGTCGCCATCCGAGAACGTCAGCCCAGCCGTCTCGTTCTCGGTCACGGTCAACGCAACCGAGGCGGTGAGCGAGCCGTAGTCGCCGCCGGACGCGCTGTGGGTCAGCGTCACCGCGGGCAACGGCGCCGCGTCTTCATCGTCGACCGTCGCGACCGTCACCGCCTGCGGCGTCTGCCAGTCCGCGGCCGTGAACGTCAGCGTGGGCGGAGTCACCGTCACGCCGCTCGGGGCGCCGCTGATGGTGACCGTCACATCGGCGGTCGGCTCGGAGGTCAGCGCCACCGTCCAGGAGCCGGACTCGCCCTCCTCCAGCTCCAGATCGGACTCCGACAGGGCGAATCCGGCCGTTTCGTTCTCCGTCACGGTCACCACGACCGCGCGGATGGGCACCGAGTCCAGGCCTCCGCCGCTGGCGCTGTGGGTCAGTGTCACCGGTTCGGAAACCGCGTTGTCGTCCTCGGCCGCGGAGACCGTCACCGTCTGCGGCTGGTTCCAGTTCAGCAGCGAGAAGACCAGCGACGGCGGACTCACCGACACGCCGGCCGCAGCGCCGCCCACGGTCACCGTGACGTCGGCCGACGGCTCGGCATCAAGCACCACCGTATAGGTGCTGCTGCTACCTTCTTCTACCGTCAGCGCGGGTTGGGAGATCGTCACGCCGGTCGGCGTTTCAGTCACTTCTTCGGAAGCCCGACCGTCGCCGGCGGCGTTCACCGCCCGAATCTGAAACGTGTAGTCGACCCCGGACGTCAGCCCGCTCGCCGAATGGAGGACGGTGTTCGCGCCGGAACCCGTAATACGGCCCCATTCGCCGTAACTGCCGGCGCCCTCCTTCCTCCGAACATCCCATCCGGTCACCTTCTGTCCTGACGGATGCTGGTTCCAGGTGAGCTGGATCGCAGCCTGAAAGGGCGCGGCCTTCAGCCCGGTTGGAGACCCTGGAGGACCGAGCCACAGAAGAGTTTCCGAGGACGGCGGGCCGGCGACGCCTTCCTCGGACGTGACGGCGAGGCCTTCGTTGACCGCGCGGACGCGCACATGGTAGCTGTTGCCCTCGGCAAGACTCACCCGCAAGGTGTCGTCCACGGTAAATGCGACACCGGAGTTTCGATAGTAAGTCGTGGACAGGGTTTCCCAGACACTCCCGCTCCAGTCCGGGCTGCTGGCGAGTTTCTTCTGAACCTGCGTCCGGCTGATGTCGCCGCAATTTGCCTTGGTGGGCCCCCAACGGAACGCGACCGTCGGACCCGGCCCACTGACACTGGCAATTCTCAAAGCGCAGGGAGCGGGCCGTGGCGTTGCGAACACGGAGGCCGACGGGGCGCCGAGACCATCGCTTGCCGCGCGGACCCTGAAGCCGTACCGCGTGCCGTTCGTCAGACCCGTCACCGTGTGGCTGGTGGTTGAGGCATTGCTCGCGGAGATCTTCTGCCAGTTCCCGGTTGTGCCCCCGCTGGACTGCTCGTACTCCCAGCGCGTGACGCGCGAGTCGTTATGAGCGTCCCAGGACAAGGTGACCTGGCTGGTTCCCGGCGTCGCGGTGACGCCCTTCGGGGCAATGGGATAGCGCGACGGGGTCGCCCTCACCTCCAAAGCTGTATTAGGAATATGGGCGTGTACCTCAAACACGTACTCGACCCCATTGGTGAGTCCGGTAATCGTCTGGGTGCGATGATGAGCCCCAATCAGGTTGTACTTTGAGTCGTAAATGGAGCCGATCCCACGAACGACGTTATACTCGTGATAAGGTTGGCCAGCTCTTGTATACCTGAACCACCACCAGCTGGTGTTAGGTCGTGAGTGCGTCCAGGTCCAGTTCAGCGTAACCTGCCCATCGCCCGGGGTGGCCGTCAAGACCCCCCACGTGGCATGCGCCGCCTGGGGCGCAAGGCCCGCGCTCAGCGCGAACAGGAGAACGGCGGCCAGCGCCGGCGGGCGGAAGGCGGCGCTGCCCGCGCGGCAGCGGGAAGAAAGCGGCCGCTCTGCCTGACTATCTGCCTGACTGCGGCGCCTTGCCACTGCCGGCGCGACATGCATCTCCACCACGGCTGCTGACGCGGTCATCGGCTCAGCCGAGGGAGTGTCTGCGGGAGCGACTCCGTGCGGGGAAGATGCCTGACGCGTCCTCCCCGAGACGGGACGGACTTGCGGATACGTGTGTTGCCCCTCCCTGCGGAGAGACCGCATGGACCAGGGAGGACATTGCCGCCAGGCAGGCACGTCCCAAGCACGTCCGGCACCTCGCCGCCGAGGCTGCCGGCGCGCATTTTCCGGGGGGGGGGGGGGGGCGAACATGACCTGCTTCCGCTGTCCTCTTCCTCGGCCCGAACCGCAGGCGTCCGCACCCGCTGCCGCCGAATCTGAACGTACGAACGTGGGAGTGTACGCGAAGACGCGGCAGCAGGTCAATCGGTGTCAGGTCGACGTACGGGCAGATCCCGGTCAGTCCGGCGTCAGATCCGCGTGCATGGCGGCGACCAGGGCGGCGACCTCGGAACGGCTCAGCTTCGCCCCGGGGCCTTCTTCCTCGACGCGGTCCAGCGTGGCCCAGGCGAGGCGGACCGGCAGTGCAGTGAAGGCGACAACGCCGCGGGGAGCGCCGGCGCGCTGCAGATGCGCCACGTACTCCTCCGCCACCTCGAGGTCGGACCGGGCCAGTTCGAAGGCCTGCTCGCGGTCCTGCGCCGCCGGGATGAACGTCCGGCCCTCGCCGCAGTCGGCGGCCGCGTCGCGCAGGATGTTGACGAGCTGCAGGGCCTCGCCGAACGCCGGCGCCCGGCGGCGCAGCGCTTCCGCCGCGGGAGCGAGCGCGGCGTCGAGCAGGAACAGCTCCGTCAGCATCTCGCCGACGATGCCGGCCACGACATAGCAATAGTCCCGCAGGTCGGGCATGCCCTGCAGCCGCAGCTCGCCGTCCGGAGCCGCGCGCCGCACGATGTGCGCCATGCCGACCGTGGTGCGGCGCACGTGCTCGCCGACGATCGCGCGCGGCGCGGGGTCGAGACCGCGCCAGGACGCCAGGACCTCGTCGGTCGCCCGCAACAGGTCGAGGTAGCCCTCGTGAGCGGTCGGCGGGTCGGCCAGCCAGGACGCAGCCAGGGCCTCCGGGCTGCCGCTCGCCGAGCCGTCCAGCAGACCGGCGAAATCCAGCAGCGCGTCGGCCCGCCGTTCCGGGGGCCAGACCGCCGCGTCCTCGAGCGTGTCGGCGATGCGCAGCAGGAGATATCCGAGTCCGACCTGCTGTCTGGTGTCGCCCTGAAGCCGGGGAATCGAGAGCGCAAAGGTCCGGCTCGTCCGGACCAGCAGCTCCTCGAGGTCGGCCATCGGCGTTCGACCCTATCCCGCGGTCTGCGGCCGGACGGTGGTCGAGGAGGTCCGGCGGCGACCGTTGCTCGGGTTGGCAGTCCGTGGCAAGAGTCGCGCTGCATTCGTTTCAGCCATGCATCCCGCCCGGGTGCGTTGCTCTTCGCTCACATATCTCCCGATATGCGTGACTATCCCAACTATCGCGCCTCGCCGGACGGGCGCCTGACCCCTCTCGGCGCGACACGCACTTCTGCCACGGACTGCTACGCCGGGGGCGGTTCGGCCGCCTGCGAGCGCTGGAAGGCCGGACGCGCCATGCAGCGGTCGGCGTAGCTCTCGAGCACGGGCGACTCCGGCAGCATCCCGAACATGCGCAGGAAGACGGCGCTGCTGCCGAGCATGACGTCGGCGGCGCTGAACCGGTCGCCGAGGATCCACGGGCCGGCACCCAGCCCCTGCTCCCAGACCTCGATCACCTTGGCGAAGCTGCCCCAGCCGAGACGGCCGGGGTGGAAGGCCTCCGCCTGGTGCTCCTCGGGCACGACGCTGCGAAGACCGGACTCGAACATCGCCGGCTCGATCATCGCCGAGGCGTAGATCAGCCAGTGGACGAAGCGGGCGCGCAATGGATCGTCCAGCGCCGGCGCCAGGCGGCCGGAGGCGTAGCGGTCGGCCACGTACAGGCAGATGGCGGCCGAATCCCACAGCTTCACGTCGCCGTCCGCGATCGCCGGGACCTTGCCCATCGGACTGGCCGCGAGGTGCTCCGGGGTGCGCTCGGGCTGCGTGATGTCTACCTGCACGAGTTCGTAGTCGACGCCGGTCTCTTCCAGCATCCAGACGATGCGGCTCGCCCGCGTTCGCGGGCACCAGAACAGCTTCATTCGTAGGTCTCCGAATCCTGATGTTCGGCGCCGGCCGGCGCGCGCCCGATCTCCCGCATGCTGGTGAAGAAGCCGCGCACGTCGAGCGTGACGGTGACCGGCGAGTCGCTGTCGTTGCGCCAGAACCAGCCGTGGTTGCCGGAGTAGCCGGCGGTGAGACCGCCCCGGCCGCCGGTGACGTCGAATTCCTCGGCGTAGCGGACCGGCTCGTCGTCGAGGTCGTTGAAGGGGTCGGCGTGGAAGTCCAGGTAGAGGCCGCCGCCGTCGGTCTGCCAAGCGTAGACGACGGTCATCCCCTCGATCATCTGGAGCTTGTACTCCATCTGCTCGCGGGCGCCGATGTCGATCGTGACCGTCTCGGCGCGGAGTTCGCGGGCGCCGTCGAGCGGGGCCGACAGCCCTTCCTCCGCGTCGGCCATGGGCTCGGCGCCGGCGGCTTCGGCCAGACGGTCGAGGCCGAGCAGGCCGCCGATGCGGGTCGGGTCGACGCCGTACTCGGCGGGCAGGATGACGACGACGAAGATGGCGGCGGCCGCGGTGAGCGTGATCGCCAGGGTCGCAAGCAGCTTGCCGAGGGGCGGCGTGCCGAAGTCGCCGCCGGAGGCGGAGGAGGAGGCGGGAGTGGAGTCCGTCATGAGCTGAAGTACCCCGTCAACTGGTAGGCAACAAGCAGGAAACCGACCGTCATCAGGGCGGCGTTCGCAGCAAGGGCGTGAGACCGGAAGCGGCCGCTGGCGCGCCACAGGTTGAAGGCGAGCAGGATGACGGCCAGGGCGGCGAACTGGCCGAGCTCGACGCCGACGTTGAACGAGACGATGTTGCCGACCAGGCCGCGGCCCGAGATCTCGACCGGCTGGAGTTTGGTCGCGAGGCCGAAGCCGTGGAACAGGCCGAACACGAAGACGGCGGCGCGGGTGTCGATCCGGACGCCGAGCGCCCGGAAGCCGCCCAGGTTCTCGAACGCCTTCCAGGCGACCGACAGACCCACGATCGCGTCGATCAGGTAGGGGTCGGCGCGGATGCCGCCGAGCACGCCGACCAGGAGGGTGATGCTGTGGCCGACGGCGAACAGCGTGACGTAGAGGGCGACATCGCGCAGGCGGTAGAGGAAGAAGATGACGCCGGCGAGGAACGCGAGGTGGTCGTACCCGGTCACCATGTGCTTGGCGCCCAGATACATGTAGGGCCCGACGGCGAGCCCTTCGTTGTTCGTCAGGAAGAGCTCGTCCTGGTCGGCGACGCCGTGCGCCCACAGGCCGGAGGCGAGGAACAGGGCGGCCGCGGCCAGCAGCGCGGCGCGCATCGGGACACCGGTTCGGGTCCGGGCTGCTGGCAGTCCAGGACGCTCCATCGGATCGGGATGGTAGCAGTCCGGCCGGCGCGTCCTCGGGCGAGAGCCGTCCAGGAAGAAGCGATCGTGATCGGGAGGCGTGAATCCAGCGGGAGACGATCGTGAGTCGTCGGTATCGGGGATCGTCGGGGGACGACCGTGACGCTGCAGACTCGTCGTTCGAAGACGCCGGAGGCCGCCGTGCCTTCCTGGCCGGCAGCCCTGGCAGAGACGCCGGGGCAGGAACAGGAGAAGGGGCGGCGCAGCGCGAGGCGGTCTCAGCGGCGCAGCCGCAGCGAGACGCGGAAGGCGCGGGGTTCGGTCGGGCTGAGGAAGCGCGGATCCTCGAAGTCGTCGCCGAGCACTTCGTCCGGTTCGCCGAGCGCGCCGAAGGACGCGGCCTCGCGGTCGGCCGCGTTCGTCACTTCGAGATCGAGGTCGAGCCGGGGGGCGAGCTCGATCCGGCTCCACAGGTCGGCCCGCCAGACCGAGCCGACGGGTTCGAGCAGGTTCGCCTCGTCGCCGCGCAGGTAGCGGCCGGAGTCGCCGAGCAGCCGGGCGCCGACGACGATCCGATCGCCCAGCCGCAGATCGGCGCCGGCGCGGAACTGGCGCCGTGGCACGCCGGGCAGGAGGTCGCCCGGTTCGACTTCGATCTCGCCGTCCTCGGCGAAAGGATGCGCGGGACTCGACAGGGTAAGGCGGTCCCGGAAGGCAGCGTCGAGCAGGGTGAAGGAGGCGTGCCAGTTCAGCGGGCCGCGGCGGCCGCGCAGCCAGAGCTCGAGCCCCTGGCGGCGGGTCGCGTCGACGTTGGTGAAGTAGCCGGCGCTGGCGCCGGCGCCGCTGGAGACGAAGATGATGTCGTCGGCGCTCTCGCTGTGGAACAGGGCC
The DNA here is from genome assembly GCA_965116145.1 of Thermoanaerobaculia bacterium. Classification (GTDB taxonomy): domain Bacteria; phylum Acidobacteriota; class Thermoanaerobaculia; order Multivoradales; family Multivoraceae; genus Multivorans. Next base: position 2,831,000 of record OZ220482.1, on the reverse strand, counting down.
GCGCTCCAGCGCCAGGCGCCGTTGCTGCCGCGCAGGCCGGCCTCCGCGCTCGTCGTCACCACCTGGTCGAGCGGCGGGTCGGCCACGAAGGCGTTCGGCAGGCGGCAGGGATCGTCCGGGTCCGCACAGGTGAGCTCGACCGGCGTCGGCACGCGGGAGGACTGCGAGACGTTGCCGAACAGGAACAGCGACGACCGGGGGCCTGAGCGCGCCTCCCGGACGACGCCCGCGGACGGAACGAGGCGGGAGAAGCCGTGGTCGCCGTCGAGCGCCGTGCCCAGTCGATCGTCGAGTTCGATGCGGCTGTCGTTGTAACGGGCCTGGAGGGTCCAGGTCAGGCGGTCGTCCGCGGTCGTCCAGTGGCGGAGCGCCCACAGGCCGAGGTGCCCGGTCTCGGCCCGCAGCCCGACCTCGGAGCCGGGCAGCAGCAGCCCGCTGCCGACGGTCGTCCTGGTCGCGGTCAGTGCGGCGAGTTCGGTCTCGAAGGCGAAGTCGGCGCGGCCGGCGTCCCACGAGGCGCCGGCGAGCCAGCGGCCGGAGGCGACCGGCCCGGAGAGCTGTATCGAGCTGCCCCACCCTTCCTGTTCGGTGCGGCTCCGGTTGTTCACGGCGTCGAAGTCGTCGAGGTCGGCCGGATCGGCGTGGTCGCCGTGGTCGCCGTCGGTGCGGCCGGGGCCGGGGCCGTCCTGTCCGTCGGTGCCGGCGTCACCGCGATCGGCATCGGCATCGTCGTCATCGTCGCCTTCGAACGCGTCGGCGTTGTACGTGTCGACATCGCTGGCGCGGAGATGAACCTGCGCCTCGAGATGGACACCGGAGGCGAGCCGCCGGCCGAGCCGCAGCCGCGGGAAGAAGAGCTCGTTCCAGGTCCGGTCGGGATGGGTGAAAACGGCGGCGCGGTCGATCGCCAGCAGTTCGACCGGCGTGACGCCGTTCCCGATCAGGTCGTTGTCGGCCGCGCCCAGCGCCAGGTCGAGCTCGCCGCGTTCGCCGCGCTGCGAGAACTTCGCCAGCGCCTGCTGCAGCGAACCGGGCGAGGCGTCGCGCCAGCCGTTCTCCTCGAACGCGCGCGCGCCGACGAACCAGCCGAGGGCGTCTTCGGCGCCGAAGACGCCGCCAGCGCCGAGCTCGGCGGCTCGGCGGCCGAAGGAGCCCGCCTCCAGCGACAGGTCGAGCCGGGGCGCGTCGAACCCGCTGCGGGTGCTCACCGCCAGCGCCCCGCCCAGGGTGTTAAGGCCGAACATCGGGTTGGCGCCCGGCAGCAGCTCCAGGCGACGCGCCGCGAACGTCGGCACCAGATCCCACGCCACGACATCGCCGAAGACCTCGTTGACGCGCACGCCGTCCTCGTACACCGAGAGCCCCTGGTTCGCCCCCAGCAGCGGCGAGGCCCCGAATCCGCGGTAGAGGACGTCGGACTGCAGGGCGCTGCCCTGGGCCGGCGCCAGGCTCACGCCGGGCAGCTCCGCCTCCAGCAGCGCGCCGACCCCGGCCACAGCCGACAGATCCAGCGCCGCCGACGACACCCGATGGACAGTCCACGGCGCCCGCTCGACCGCCTCGCCCAACCGATCCAGCGGCGCCAGGCCGACGACATCGATCTCCTCGTCGAACCGGTCCTGCACAGCCGAAGCATCGCCCTCGGCAGACTCGGCGCCCTCGACGGCGCCAGCGTCCCCCGCAGCGGCCGCATCCTCGACGACAGCCGCAGCCAGCACCGCCGGACACGGAGGCAGCCCCCCGAACCAGACCAACCCGGCCGCCAGCACCGGCGCCGCCAACCGCCGCCAGCATCCGCGCCCGCTCCGTCCGCCCATCGCCATCTCCCGATCCACCGTCCCGCCGGCGTCCATTCCAGGCGCCGGCACGCGCTCCGCGGGCCCGTCAGACCGCCACAAGCCGAAGCTCATCACAAACGCGAAGCGACGCTGCGCCGTACTACCATGCACCGGCGGATCCCAAGGGCAGGAACCCTGTCCTACCGAGTCGCTACTGTTCACCATGAACCGGAGCCAGCCGATTTCCTGTGCGCCGCTTCTGGAGCAGCTCTCGGTGGACTACCGGCAGCTCGATTCCCGCAACACGCCATGAGTCAGGCGCACATTCTGAAGGAGATCCGGGCCGACCTGGTGTCCTTCGCCGACACTCACTCGCCGATCGACGTCAGCGAGAGCGGCGCCGAGTGGCTCCGGCACAGCGAGAAGCGCAGGGTGGCCTTTGTGCAGCGACCTGCGGATGCGCTGCCGGCTGTCCGAACGAACGGTGTGGTGCAGAACTTCGGGGATTACCTCGCCTCTCCGGACATGGCCGACCTCGAAGCCCTGGCCGAGGCGATGTACCTCGGGCTTCCCGAGCAGGGCCGCTACGTCGAGTCGACAGCGACCGCAGAGGCCGGGACGAACGTCGAGCCCGTCGAGGACCTGCTGACGCGGCAGGCAAACGACCCGCCCTTCGGGGCAACGCGGGTCGTGTTCCTCAGGGGCGCCGCCGGAGCCGGCAAGACCTGCGCTCTCAGGCAACTGGCGCGCCGGCAGGCAGCGAAGTACCTCGATCACGAGGCAAAGTTCCTCTACCTGTACATCGATGCCCAGGCCCGGTCCCTGGCTCGCCTCGACGATGCGGTCGCCCTGGTCCTCCAGGATCTGAACGCCCGGTTCACCTACCGCGCCCTCGCAACCCTGACCCGCCACCAGTTGGTCGTGCCGATCATCGACGGATTCGACGAACTCCTGGGGACGGGCGAAGGAACCGACGCGCTGGACGCGCTGAGCCTCTTTCTGACACGGCTTCAGGGCTGCGGTGTCGTGCTGGCGTCGGCGAGGTCGTCCTACTTCGACTTCCACGATTTCCGCGACCGGGCGGCGAGGATGGCGCGAATGAGCAACGCCAGCTTCGAGCTGGTGTCCATCGACCTGCAACCGTGGACCGACGAAGAGATGATGGCCTACCTGAAGAAGGCCGGCGTCCCCGGGCAGCTCGGTGTCTCCTCGCCCAGGGAGGCCCTTGCCCGGCTGAGGGAGGCCTACGACGTCGGAGACAACGGCGACCTGTTCGCCACACCGTTCTTCCTGGCCGCCGCCGCCGAGGCCCTGTCCGACGCCGACGCAACCGGTTCGCCGGAGTCGGCCGAGCCGGTGAGCAGACCGATTGCCCGGATCATCGACCGCTTCATCCGTCGGGAAGTCGGAAAGCACCGGGACGCCACGAACGCGGTCCTCATGGACCGGGGCGGCCATGAGCGGTTCCTGGAGACGCTCGCCGAAGAGATGTGGTGGCAGGAGCGCCGGGAGCTCGACGGCGAGTCCGTTCGGGTTGTCGCCGAGCTGCTGGGCGAGAGCCTGGGCGTACGGGATCGGGACCTGCGCGCCTTTGTCGAACATGCCTCGTCCTACGCCTTCCTGCAGACACAACGAACCGGAAGCACCGGCGGCCAACCCAGACTGGCCTTCGCTCACGAGGTCTACTACTCCTTCTTCCTCGCCCGCTTCCTCGCGCGTCAGTTCGCCGAAGGAGCGGACATCAGCGACCTTCTGGGGCGCTCGAAGATGGGGCCCACGGTGGGCGCCGAGTTCGGAGAGTGCGTGAAGGAGGGGCGCGTGGACGCCGCCAGGGTAATCCGTTCCCTGGCCGAACGCAGGGCGCCGTTCCTTTCCCGCGAAACGAACCGCGAGAACGCGGCGACGCTCTACGCGGGGATCGTGCCCCACGTCGACGATGTCGATGAGTTCGTCCTCACGGATGCAGCCTTCATCGGTTCCGATCTCCGTGGAACCCGCGCCCGGAACGTGCGCGTGAAGAAGTGCGACTTCGTCGACGTGAACTTCACCGGCGCCAACTGGGATTTCTCGGGGACCGAGGGATCGATCTGGACTCGGCTCCACGTCGACCACCTCACGAAGCTGCGCGGCCTGTCCCTGGAGATCGGCACGGACCTTGTCGGCATCTCGTTCAGCGACGGCGAGGACCCGGCAAGGATGGTGTACGACCCGTCAGGCGTGACGGCGATCTGCGAGGCGGTCGGCATCGCGTCCCGGACGATCGATGAGCCGGAGACTGCCGGCTACAGTCAGGAGGCCCGGGCGGTCGTCGAGACGCTCGACAAGTTCCTGCGCTGCGCAGAGCGGCTCTTCCACATCTCGGACGGAGACCTTGCGCGGCGTGGTTTCCGGAACCGGCGCGCCTGGCCGGAGACGGAGAAGCTGCTGCTTCAGCACGGACTGCTGGAAGTCCAGACCATCCAGAGGAAGGGCACTGGCAACAAGGTCAGGATCCTGGCGTTTCCGCCGAACAGGATCGCCGAGGGCGAGACCGGAGTTTCCACGGAACCTCGAATCCGGGCGTTCTGGCAGGAGGTGAAGTCGCTCTGAGCTGACACTGCCCCGCGGTCAGCGACGGGAGCGCGAGCGGCGGCCCTGCAGGAGAGCATCCGGGTGTATAGTGACGGCGAACAACGCAACCGAACTGAACGCATGGCTGATACGACTGTGGCGCAAGTCTTGCCACGGACTGCCTGAGAGCTCCGGATGAGCGAGCAGAACGCGGCTCCAGAGCGTCCTGAGGGATCCGAGCGGGCGTCGGATGCCGAGCAGGACGGCGAGGAGTCGTTCGGTTCCTGGCTCCGCAGCCAGCGCGAGGCCCGCGGCGTCGATCTGGAGGCGATCGCTCAGTCCACCAAGATCAACATTCACTACCTGGAGCTGCTGGAGGAGGACCGCTTCGACCTTCTGCCGGCGCCGATCTTCGCCCGGGGCTTTCTGCGGGAGTACGCCCGCGTGGTCGGTCTCGACCCGGACGATGTCCTGAACTGCTACGTCTCCGTCCATGGCGACGACGCCGACAGACGGTTCGTGAAACGGGGCGGAGGCCGCAGCGGGTCGACACGTCGGATCGGGCGAACGGTTGCCGGTCTCGGCGGCCTGGTGCTGGTCTCGGGCGCGGTTGTCTGGTTCGTCTCGCTCGACCGCGGCGCCGGCCGCGACGTGGAGGCGATCGCGCCGCCCGTGACCGAGGCGCCGCCGCTGCCGCCGACCCCCGGCCCGGCGCCGGAGCAGGCGCTGCAGGTGACGGTCGACTTCCGGGGAACGAGCTGGGTCGACGTCTTCGTGGACGACGAGCGGACGGTCAGCGAACTGAGGGTCCAGGGCGAATCGCTGACCGTGACGGCCGACAGGGAGGTGCGGATCACGCTGGGCCGCGTGGAGGCGGCGACGATCGAGGTGAACGGCGAGCCCTACGCGCACGGAGCGGACGACGGCCAGGAGATCGTGATCGCGGCGCCGGAGCAGGAGTCAGCCGAGTAGCCGGCTGGACTTCCGGGCCGGAGCGCCGTATTCTGCGGCACCTGGTGCGGCGGGGCGTAGCTCAGCCTGGTAGAGCGCACGGTTCGGGACCGTGAGGCCGGAGGTTCAAGTCCTCTCGCCCCGACCATTTCCCGACAGTCAGCAGCGGGAGTCGGTGGTCGACGCGGATCGGGCAGCCGTCAAGTAGACTGTCGGCGATGAACGGTCCGAAACTGGCAGCTTTCGTAAGGCTGGCGCTCGCCGTCAGCCTGATCCTGCTTCCGCTGACGCTGGTCGCCGCCGGTCCGGTGTCGGAAGGAGGCGACGGCACGACTGCGGAACCGGACGCCGAGTCGGCAACGGAAGCGGAGGCCGTGACCGACGGGGAGGCCAACGGGGAGACGCCTGTCTCCACCGGCGGCGCGGAGACGGAGGCCGGCCCGAAGGTCGTCGTTGCGACGATCGACTCGGCCATTCAGGTCGTCGTCGCCGAGTTCATGGAAGAGGTAACCGCGCAGGCGGATCTGGCCCGCGCCGAGGCGCTGATCGTCGAGCTGTCGACGCCGGGCGGCGAGATGCAGGCGATGCGGGCCGTCTTCACCTCGTTCCTGGAGGCCGACACTCCGGTGGTCGTGTACGTCTCGCCAAGCGGCTCGCAGGCGGCTTCTGCCGGCTTCTTCATCCTGCTCGGCGCCGATGTCGCCGCCATGGCGCCGGGCACGAACACCGGCGCCGCGCACCCCGTGGCCGGCGGCGGCGGCGACATTCCGGGTGCGCTGGGCGACAAGGTGACCCAGGATGCGGCCGCGACCGCCCGTTCGCTTGCCGCCCGCCGCGGCCGCGATCAGAAGCTCGCCGAAGAGGCGGTGACGGAGAGCCGGTCGTTCTCGGCCGAGGAAGCGCTCGAGGCAGGCCTGGTCGACCTGGTCGCGCCGAGCCTGCAGTCGCTGCTGGTCGAGCTCGACGGCCGCGTCGTCGAGAAGAGCGGCCGGGAGAGGACGCTTCGAACCCGCGACGCCTCGGTTCGCCGGATCGAGATGTCCGCCTTCCAGCGAATCCGGTCGGCGATCGCGCACCCGAACATCGCGATCCTGCTGATGTCCCTGGGGTCGATCGGGCTCATCTTCGAGATCACCCACCCGGGCGCCATCTTTCCGGGAGTGGTCGGCGCCATCTGCCTGATCGTCGGCCTCTGGGCGATGTCCGTGCTGCCGATCAACTACGCCGGCCTGGCGCTTCTCCTGCTGGCCGGCGTGCTGTGGGTGCTGGAGATCAAGATCCCGAGCTTCGGCATGCTGACCCTGGCCGGAGCGATCGCCTTCTGTCTGGGCGCGATGATGCTGTTCCGGGACGCCGATCCGGCGCTGCAGGCGAGTCTGCGGCTGATCGTGGCGATCGGCGTCACGATCGGGCTGCTGGCGCTGGCGCTCGGCCGCCTGGCGCTCAAGGCGCAGTTCCGGCGCGTGGCGACCGGCAGCGAGGGACTGCTCGACGAACTCGCATCGGTGAGCAACGGCATCGACGTCGGCGCGCCGGGCAAGGTCCGGCTGCACGGCGAGATCTGGAACGCAGTGGCCGATGTCCGCGTCGCCCGGGGGGACCGGGTGCGCGTCGTCGGCGTGAACGGAATGACAGTGCATGTCGAACCGGCGCAGGACGCCTAGCAGCAACGCGCCGCAGAAAGGACCTGAATCTCCCCATGAGCGCTATCCCCTTCATCGGCTTTCTCGTCGTCGCGGGCCTGTTCCTGCTCACCAGGTGGCTCAACATCCTGGCGGAGTACGAACGAGCGGTCGTGTTCCGGCTGGGCCGGATCCTGGAGAAGCCGAAGGGCCCCGGCCTGGTGCTGGTGCTGTGGCCGATCGACCGGATGGTCAAGGTTTCGCTGCGCACCGTGGTGCTCGACGTGCCGCCGCAGGACATCATCACGCGCGACAACGTGTCGGTGAAGGTGAACGCGGTCGTCTACTTCCGCGTGCTGGAACCGACGAAGGCGATCGTCGAGGTCGAGAACTTCCTGTTCGCGACGAGTCAGTTGGCGCAGACGACGCTGCGGTCGATCCTCGGACAGACCGAACTCGACGAACTGCTGAGCGAACGCGAGAAGCTGAACGACCAGCTCCAGACCGTGATCGACCAGCAGACCGATCCCTGGGGCATCAAGGTCTCCATGGTCGAGGTCAAGCACGTGGATCTGCCGCAGGAGATGCAGCGGGCGATGGCAAGGCAGGCCGAGGCGGAACGGGAGAAGCGCGCCAAGGTCATTCACGCCGCCGGCGAGCTGCAGGCGTCCGAGTCCCTGGCCGAAGCCGCCAACGCGATCAGCGCGAATCCGGTCACACTCCAGCTCCGCTACCTGCAGACGCTGTCGGACATCGCCACGGAACGGAATTCGACGATCCTCTTCCCGTTGCCGCTCGAACTGCTGAGAGCGTTCGGGTCGTTCCTGGGCGACCCGCCACCAGCAGACAACCCGCCGCAAGCACGCGAAGAGTGAGCCGCGACATCCACGAACCGGTCGAGGTCACTCTCAGCAGTACGCAGATCGCGGCCTTCGCAGGACTCCTGGCGGTGGCGATGGCAGGCGCCTTCGCGGCGGGAGCATGGTGGGGACAGGCGAACGCTGAGCGCCTGGCCGGAGAGCCGGGCGAAGAACCTCGCGGCGCCGAACCGGCCGCGCTCGCGGTCGAACCGCCTGCCCCGGGCCGCAAGCAGGGGTCGGCAGAGGTCGTGCGCTTCTTCGGCGCGGCCGACGATGGGGATGCCGCCGCCGGTGTCGAACCCGGCAGGATCGAGAAGGCCGCCTTCGTGGTCCAGGTGTTCTCGAGCGCGGAGGCCAGACAGGCAGCCTCGGTCGAGCAGAAGCTGCGGGCGGACGGCCACCGGGCGTTCGTGTCGCCGCAGTCGCTGGACGGTCAGGTGATGCAGCGGGTACGGGTGGGGCCGTTCGACGACCAGGCAGCGGCGGAGGCGGCGGCAGAACAGCTCGCCAAGCAGTACGGGCTCGAAACCTGGATCACGCCAAACCACTGAGCGACGGTTCGGACGGCCAGCCGGACGGTTCGCGCTGCGAGCGGCGGTGGTCGCGGCTCCGGACGCTGTGGGTTCCGCTGGTGTTCGGTGTCGGCGGCGGGCTGTGGTGGGCGTTCTGCTTCGACGCACGTCCCGGGTCGGTGCTGCCGATCGCGGTCACGGTCCCCCTGTTCGCGATCGCCGCGGCGCCGGTCGGACCGCTGCGCCGGCTGTGGCTGGGCTGGCTGCACGGCGCCGTGGCGTGGCTCGTCGCCGTACCCTGGATCGCGACGACGGTGACGGTCTACGGCGGTCTGCCGGCAACTGCGTCGGCGCTGCTTCTGGGTGTGTTCGCTCTCGCTCTGGGACTCGGCCATGGCCTGTTCTGCTGGCTTGCCGGGCGGTTGCTCGATCGCGGCGGCGCGCTGCCCCTGGTGCTCGTTCCGGCCGTCTGGACCGCTCTGGAGTGGATCCGCGGAGTCGGCTCCCTGGGCTTCCCCTGGAACCTGCTGGCGTACGCCTGGGTGGATGTCCCCGGGGCGCTGGACGTGACCCGCTGGATCGGCAGTCACGGCCTTTCGTTCCTGATTGCCGCCTGCGGTCTCGCCTTCTGGCGCCTGGCGGCGCGTGCTGCATCTGCGTGCTGCACCGATCGAGTGCAGCGCCGCGAGGGTCGGCACGGGCTGCTCGGCAGCCGGGCGCCGCGCCGCGGGGTGCTGGCGCTGGTTGCCGTTCCGGTTGCGATCGCGGGGCTCCTTGCGGCCGCGCACTGGACCAACCTGGATTCGCCTCCCGGGGAGGATCGCGGCGTCGACGTGGCGATCGTGCAGCCGAACATCCACATGGCGACCGCGGCGATGGTGGACGGAGGGCCGGGAGAGCAGTTCGCGGACCTTGCCTCGGACTACCGGCGCCTGCTCGCGCTCAGCCGCCAGGCCTGCGAGCCCGGGCGGCTGGTGGTGTGGCCGGAGAGCGCCGCCTGGCCGTACCAGGTGGAACGGGACCGCGCCTTCGCCGCCGATCTCGAGGCGCTGGTCGCCGATGGCTGTTCCCTGCTTCTGAACAGCGCCCGCATGGAGCCGTCGGAGCGCGGGGTGCGGGCGTTCAACGCCGCCTGGCTGCTGACGCCCGGCGCCGGCAGCGCCCGCCGTCAGACCTACGACAAGATGCACCTCGTTCCGTTCGGCGAGTACGTGCCCCTGGCCCGCTACCTGCCCTTCGTCCGCCAGTTGGCGCGTCAGGCCGGCGGCTTCTCCGCCGGCGATGAGGTGCGGCTCCTCGACGCGGACGATGCCCTGCTCGGGGTGTCGATCTGCTTCGAGATCGTCTTTCCGGGCCAGGTGGCGGCGCGCGTGCGGCAGGGGGCGGACCTGCTGGTCACGATCACGAACGACTCCTGGTACGGCCGCACCTGGGCGCCTCACCAGCACCTGCGGGCGGCCCGGTTCCGCGCCGCCGAGAACGCGCGGCCGCTGGTCCGTGCCGCGATCACCGGCATCTCGGCGGTGATCGACCGGAGGGGCCGGGTGCTGGCGGACTCCGCGATCGACGAGGCGGTGGTGATGAACGCGCAGGTCGTCCCGCTGGACGGCCTGACCCCCTTCACCCGGGCGCCGCTGCTCGTGCCCCTGCTTTGCGCGGCCCTTGCCGGTTTTGCCATACTGCGCCGATGATCGCGGCCGAGACCAACCGCTCGCTCTCCGACCTGGGGAACCGCCTGGACGGCCTGCGGGGGTATCTTTGACCCGGCCGAGCTGAAGGAACAGCTCGCGGCGCTCGATCACGAGATGCAGCAGCCCGGCTTCTGGGAGGAGCCGGGGAAGAGCGCGCCGCTGCTGCGCCGCCGCCGCGGCCTGGAACGTCGACGGCAGACCCTGGCCCGGCTGGACGCCGACCGGGCCGAGATCGGGGCCTGGCTCGAACTGCTGGCCGAAGACGCCCTCGGCGCCGAGGACGAGCCGGAACTCCGCGCCTTCATCGACCGCGTCGAACGCGAATCGACGGCGCTCGACCTGGAACTGAAGCTGTCGGGCGAAGACGACGACCGCAGCGCGCTGCTTGCCATTCATGCCGGTGAGGGCGGAACGGACTCCCAGGACTGGGCGGAGATGCTGCTGCGGATGTACCTGCGCTGGGCCGAGCGGAGCGGATTCGATGTCACCCTGCTGGATCGACTGGACGGCGACGAGGCGGGGCTCAAGAGCGCGACCGCGGCGGTTCGGGGCGAATACGCCTTCGGCCGGCTGCGCGGCGAGAACGGCGTCCATCGACTGGTGCGCATCTCGCCCTTCGACGCGGCGAGGCGCCGCCACACGTCGTTCGCTTCCGTGTACGCGTACCCGGAGGTCGAAGATGACATCGCGATCGACATCGAGGACAAGGATGTCCGGATCGACACGTTCCGGTCGTCCGGGGCCGGCGGCCAGCACGTGAACGTGACGGACTCGGCGGTGCGGATGACCCACCTGCCCACCGGCATCGTCGTCAGTTGCCAGAACGAACGAAGCCAGATCAAGAACCGGGCGACGGCGATGAAGATCCTCAGGGCGCGGCTCTACGATCGGGAGCTGCAGAAGCGGCGGGAGGAACAGGCGGAGCGCGAAGGACAGAAGCTGGAGATCGGCTTCGGGTCCCAGATTCGCAGCTACGTTCTGCACCCGTACCGCATGGTCAAGGACCACCGGACGAAACGGGAGGTGTCGGCGGTGGAGCGCGTCCTCGACGGCGACATCGACCCCTTCATCGACGCCTGGTTGGGCCAGCAGCTCGAAGCTGCCGATGACGGCGGGTAGCGACGGCGGCAGCGCCGGCAGCGCCCCCGCGGTCGACTTCGTGTCGCCGCTGCCTCCGGTCAGATCGGGAATCGCCGACTACAGCGTGGATCTGCTCGAGGAACTCGCGCCCCGTTGCGACCTGCGTCTGGTGCGGTTGCCGGGGCAGGAGGTCGCAGTCGATGTAAGGCGCCGTCATCGCGTGATCGACGTCGATGCCTTCGACCCGGCCGGGCGCCTGCCTTTCTACCAGATGGGCAACAACGTCTACCACGAAGGGGTCCGGCGGCTGGCCCTGGAGTCGCCCGGCGTCCTGACCGTGCACGACCTGCGGCTTCACCATCTGCTGGTCGACTCGACGCTGACCTTCGCGGATCTCGACGCCTACGTCGGCGGACTCCGCGCCGAACATGGCTGGGAAGGCGCGGCGGCGGCGGCCGCCATCCGCTGGGGCGCTCAAGGTCGGGCGCGGCTGTTCGAGATGCCCGCGCACCGGTCCCTGCTGCTGCGCCAGCGGGGTCTGCTGACCCACAGCCGCTGGGGACTGCGGTTCCTGGAGGACGAACTGGGGGAATCGGCCGAGGGACGGCTGCCGCCGATGCGCCGGGTGCCGATGCCGATGCCGGCGCCCGATCCGCCGGGTGCGGAACAGGCGGCAGCATGGCGGCGGCGGGCCGGCGTCCCCCGGACGGCCGTCCTGATCGGCTCGCTCGGGTTCCAGACCCCGATCAAGCGGACGGACGTGCTGCTGCGCCTCCTCGCCGAACCGGGGATGGAGCGGGTGCATGCCCTGGTGGCCGGCGAAGTTGCGCCGGCACTCGATCTCGTCGCTCTGGCGCGCGATCTGGGGGTCCGGGATCGGCTCACGATGACCGGCTTCCTGGCGCCGGAGACCCTTCCGACGGCGATCGCGGCGTGCGATCTGTGCCTGAATCTGCGCTACCCGAGCGCCGGCGAGACCTCGGCGTCGCTCCTGCGCATCCTTGCTCTGGGCCGGCCGGCGGTGGTGTCCGAGTACGCGCAGTTCGACGAGCTGCCGGACGAGGTCGTGATCAAGGCGCCGCTCAAGGACGATCCGGGCGCAGAGGCCGGCGCCATCGCGGCTCTGCTCCGCGGCCTGCTGGCGGCGCCGGACCGGTTGGCGGACAGGGGCGCGGCGGCGCGCGCCTTCATCGCGAGCGAGCACCGGCCGGCGGCGGCGGCCGAGGCGATCTTCGAGTCCCTGGAAGAGTGGTCCCGGATCCCGTTCGCGCCGCCGGCGGCATTGCCTGCTCCGCATCCGCCGCCGCCGACGTCGCTGACCTGGGGGTGGCTGCCGGGGCGGATCGACGTCGAGGGCGGCGACCCGCCCTGGCCTGACGGCGAACGGCGTTCGCTCGAACTGGTGGTGCGGAACACGGGCTTCGCCACCTGGCTCTCGAGCCGGGACCAGGAGGGCGGCGTGGTGCTCAGGCCCCAGCTCTGGAGCCGGGGCCGCGATCTCCTGCTGGGCAGGCCCTGGATTCCGCTGCCGCGCGATCTGCCGGCGGGCGGCGCGTGCCGGATTCCCTTCGCGCTCCGGCGGCCGGTCGGACCGGCGCGGCTGCAGTTCGAACCGCAGCTCGTCGGCGGCGCCTCCATGACGTGCCTCGGCGCCACGGCCTTCGACCGCGAACTGTGAACCGGCAGCCCGCGGCGGAAGCCGCGCTGCGGTCGATCGGTGCGGCACGCACGTCTGCCACGGGGCTGATCCGTGTGCCGCGGCGCGGAACCTGCCCCGGTTCGTCGGGCGGGGATGTAGGGTCGCGGCCGTGAGCTGGATCCTCGAACTTCAGCGCCGGCTCGCGACCGCCCGACGGCTGCCTCCGGCGACGGACGAAGGCAGCACCAGCGTGGCGGTCGTGGTGCCGCTGTACGTCGAATCGGCGGAGCTCTGGACGGTGCTTCGGGAGGAGCCGAACGAGTCGCCGCCGCTCAGCTTCCCGGCCGCCGCCTTCGAGGGCGACGACCCCTGGCCGACCGTGGCGCGCCTCGGCAGCGTCGGTCTCGGCGTCGACCCGCCGCGGATTCTGCGGCTCGGGGAGCTCGACGAGGTCGGGAGCGCGGACGGCTTCCGGCTGCGGGCCTGCGTCGTCGCGGTGCCGTGCCCCGAGGACGACGACAGCAACCTCGAAGCACCAGGCGTGCGGCTGCCGCTGTCGGCGCTCCGGCGTCCCCGGCTGGTGGAAGAGAGAACGTTCGAGATCGAGGGGCAGCCGATGCCGCTCGCCGTCTACCATCTCGGCCGGCACCGGCTGTGGGGACCGGCGCTCGACGTGCTGCTGCAGCTCCTGAAGGTCCTTGACCGCGCCGACCTGCCCCAGGGACAGGCGGCCGCCGGCCTGAACTGACGCCGGCGCCCGGTCGCGGGCGACGCGGCGGCGCTACAATGCGCGCGATCCGACCCGCCGGGTCGCTGAAGCAAGGGGAGAAGAATGGCCGACATCGCGCGCATCGAAGAGCTTCTCGGCAGGGAGGCGGAGAGCCTTCTCGGGCACGTCTGCACCGGAATTCCGAAGAGCCTTCTGACGACGCCGGGGCCCGACATCGTCGACCGGGCGTTCGGGCCGTCGGACCGGAACAACCGCACCCTGGCGAGCCTGGAACGGCTGCTCGGGCACGGTCGGCTCGGCGGCACGGGATACCTGTCCATCCTGCCGGTCGACCAGGGGATCGAGCACTCGGGCGCCGCTTCGTTCGCCCCGAACCCGATCTACTTCGATCCCGAGAACATCGTCCGGCTGGCGATCGAGGGCGGCTGCAACGGGGTCGCCTCGACGCTCGGCGTGCTGGGCAGCATCGGCCGCCGTTACGCCCACAGGATCCCGTTCGTGGTCAAGCTGAACCACAACGAGAGCCTGACGTACCCGCACAGCTACCACCAGGTCCTCTTCGCCCAGGTCGAACAGGCGTGGAACATGGGCGCGGCCGCGGTCGGGGCGACGGTGTACTTCGGCGCCGACGTCTGCCGCGAGGAACTGGTCGAGATCGCCGAGTGCTTCGAGCAGGCCCATGAACTCGGCATGGCCTGCATCCTGTGGTGCTACGTGCGGAACAGCGCGTTCGTGACGGACGGCGTCGATTACCACGATGCGGCCGACCTGACCGGGCAGGCGAACCACATAGGCGTCACCATCGAAGCGGACGTGATCAAGCAGAAGCAGGCGACGAAGAACGGCGGCTACCCGGCGATCGGCTTCGGCAAGACCCACGATCTGGTCTACGGCGATCTGGTGTCCGACCATCCCGTCGACCTGGTCCGCTGGCAGGTGGCGAACTGCTACATGGGGCGGATCGGGCTGATCAACTCCGGCGGTTCCTCAAGCGGCGCCGGCGACCTGGCGGCGGCGGTGCGGACCGCGGTCATCAACCGGCGCGCCGGCGGCCAGGGACTGATCTCCGGCCGCAAGGCCTTCCAGCGGCCGATGCCGGAAGGCGTCGACCTGCTGAACCACATCCAGGACGTCTACCTCTGCGAGGAGATCACGATCGCGTGACCGGGGCGCCGTCCCGGACCGGGCCGGCAGCGGCCTGGGGGCGGCGGGTCAGCGGCGGACCAGGTCCGCGATCTCGGCGTGGCGCATCTCCGCGTCCTTCTCGCCGACCTCGATCAGGGCCCGGATGTAGTCGGGCTGGAACATCAGGAGACTCAGCAGGTCCGGGCTCGTCGTGTCGCGGGTGCCCAGACCGCGGGTCATGAAGCGGAACGCCCTGGGCAGCCGGGGTTCGAAGCGGCTCGCGAGCTGGCCCAGGTCTTCGGAGGGCCGCAGCAGCACCAGGTCGATGTGCCGGAAAGCGCCGCGTTCCGCTGCCGGTATGCGCGCCAGCAGGCCGTTGACCAGTTCGACCCGGTTGGCATCCTGATCGAGCTGATCGAGAAAGACGGCGTTCAGCAGCACGCCTGCGAACTGCGCCGGCGGCGGGTAGGCGGCGGCCGGGAGCGGCACAACGGACGCCCCCCGGACCGGCGGCTCGTGCCGCGTGGAGACGGCGAGCAGACGGTTGCAGCCCAGGTGCAGGGCCGGCGACAGCGGCGAGGTGAGACGCACTCCGCCGTCGCCGTGCCAGTCCCGGCCGATCCGCACCGCCGGGAAGATCAGGGGCAGCGAGGCGGAGGCCAGGACATGCTCAAGGGTCAGCAACGTCCGCTCCGACCGGCGCTTCGGCCGCTTCCAGGTCTCGATGTCACGGCCCTGGACCCAGGTCACCGTATGCCCGGTCGACCACTCGACGGTGGTCACCGCGACCGCGGCCAGCCGGCCGCCGGAGACGTTGCCGGCGATTCCCGGCAGCACCCTGCCGTTCCCCGGCTCGACTCCCAGGACATCCTCCAGATGACGGCCCAGGGGCGAGGTGTCGACCAGTCCGCGGATCCGGGGCCTGTAGCGTGCGCCGCCCGAGACGAGATTGAGGGCCCAGCGCAGGGTGGTCTGTGCGAGCGACCAGCCGTCGTCCCGGAACACGTGGTCGGGCGTCAGTTCGAGCCAGATCCGGCTGAGATCTTCCGTTGCCTCGGCCGGGCTTCCCGGATGGGACGCAAGAAACGAGGCGTTGATCGCGCCGGCGGAGACGCCGGTCAGAACGTCGAAGCGGAATTCTGGCAGGCGAGCGGCAAGGTGGCGGATGAGCCCCACCTGGTACGCGGCGCGTGCACCTCCGCCGGTCAGGACGAGGCCGATCCGGCGCCCTTCGCGCGATTCGCCGGCACGGGAAGGGAGGCGTTCCGGCGGTGCTTCGGTCGCCATCTGAAACCCGGCACTGTATAGCAGTCCGTGGCAAAGGTCGCGCTGCATTCGAGCGGCATGCATCCCGCCCGACTGCGTTGCTCTTCGCTCACATATACCCCAATATGCTCATCTACAGCGCGCCTTCCCGGACGGGCGCCTGACCACTCTCGGTGCGACACGGACTTCTGCCACGGACTGCCAGGAGGGCGTAGTCTTGCCGTGATGGGCGAGTTGTCGGCAGGCGCGTCCCGGGACCCGGAGATGTCGGTCCGCGCGGCCTGGCTGGGCCGGGTCGGCTACCGGCGCGGTGTCGAGCTGCAGGAGCAGCTCCGGCAGCGCATCCTGGACCGGGCGCCGGAGGCGACGGATACCCTGCTGCTGCTCGAGCATCCGCCGACCTACACGATGGGCCGCAACTGCGGCCGGGCCGAGGTGCTGGCGGCGCCCGAGTGGCTGCGGCGCCGGGGGATCGCGGTCGTCGAGTGCGACCGCGGCGGCCGCGCCACGTACCACGGGCCGGGCCAGCTCGTCGGCTATCCGGTCCTCGACCTTGGACGGGATCGCCGCAACGTCCGGGCCTACGTGCGGGACCTGCAGGAGGTGCTGGTGAGGACCCTCGACGCCTTCGATGTGAAGGCTGTCGGCGGCGAGGAGCGGGAACGGATCGGGGTCTGGGCCGGGCGGCGCAAGATCGCGGCGATCGGCATCCATCTCCGGCGGTGGGTGACCACTCACGGCTTCGCGCTCAACGTCACGACCGACCTCGACGACTTCGCCGGCATCCTGTGCTGCGGCTTCGAGGCCGGCGTCATGACCTCGATCGAGGAGCTGACCGGCCGCCGCCACGGTCTGGACGAGGCGGCGGAGACCTGTGCCGCCGCCTTTGCGGACGTGTTCGGGCGGCGGCTGGTCACGGCGGCGCCGGCGGACCTCGGCTGGACCGGGAATAACGACGGTCGCAGGACACCTTGTGAGGCGAGCAGTGAAGCCGCGATCTGATCTGATCGACCTGCGCAACGGCCTGCCGTCGCTCGCAATTGCCCGGCCGCTCCCGGACGCCGCATGAACGAAACATGAACGAACTGGTCGCGATCGGTGTCCGGTCCGATCCGGGCGGCGACGGCCGCCAGCGGCGGCCCGACTGGCTGCGCATCCGACTCAGCACGCCGGAGCCGTACCGCCGCGTCCGACGCCTGATGGACGGACTCGAGCTGAACACCGTGTGCGAGGAGGCCCGCTGCCCGAACATCTACGAATGCTGGGGCGAACACGGCACGGCCACGTTCATGATCCTGGGCGACACCTGTACCCGCCGCTGCGGGTTCTGCGCCGTCCACACCGGCCGTCCGGCGCCCGGGGTCGATGCGGACGAGCCGGCGCGGGTGGCGGCAGCGGCGGCGGCAATGGGGCTCCGCCATGTGGTCGTCACGTCGGTGGATCGGGACGATCTGCCGGATGGGGGCGCCGGCCACTTCGCGGACACGATCCGTGCGGTTCGCGAGCGCACGGCGGGGGCGGCGGTCGAGGTGCTGACGCCGGACTTCCGCGGCGTCGAGGACGCCCTGGACACGGTGCTCGCGGCCCGGCCGGAGGTGTTCTCCCACAACATGGAGACGGTTCCCCGGCTCTACCGGCAGGCTCGTCCCGGCAGCCTCTACGAACGGAGCCTGACGCTGCTGGGCGAAGCGGCGGCGCGGCGGGACAGCGGCGGCTACGCGGGCACGGTCAAGACGGGTCTGATGGTCGGCCTGGGCGAGACCACCGCCGAACTCGAGGACACGATCCGGGACATCCGGTCGGCGGGAACCGAAATCCTCACCATCGGGCAGTATCTGCGGCCGACCCGCGACCACCTGCCGGTCGACCGCTACGTGCACCCGGACGAGTTCGCAGGGCTGCGCCGGTTCGCTCTCGGCCTGGGCTTCCGCCACTGCGAGGCGGGACCCCTGGTCCGCAGCAGCTACCACGCCCACGAGCACGTCGCCCGTTCCTGATGGCCGCGCCATGACGATCTTCTCGCGGGTCGTCGGCTGGTCCCTGCCCCTGATGCCGCCGCCGCTCGTGCGCTGGGCGGCCGCGCCCTACGTGGCCGGCGAGGAGCCGACGGACGCCCTCGACTGCGCCGCCGCGCTCAACCGCCGCGGACTGGCCGGGACCCTGGCGCTGCTCGGCGAGGAGATCGACAGCCCGGAGCTTGCCGCCGAAGGGGCGGGGCTCTATCTCGATCTCGTCGATGCGATCGCCGGCCGCGGTCTCGACTGCAACGTCTCGGTCAAGCTCACCCTGCTCGGGCTCAAGGTCTCCCGGTCCCTCTGCCGCGAGCACCTGTTCGACCTGGTGGTCCGGGCCGAAGCGCGGGGCAACTTCGTGCGGATCGACATGGAGGACCACACCTGCACCACGGCTGCGCTCGAGCTGTACCGGGAGGCGCTGGCGGCTTCGCGAACGCGCGCCGCGGCGGCGGGGGCGGCGACCGGCGCAGGCGCCGGCGGCGACGCGGTCGGCGTGGTGCTGCAGGCCTACCTGCACCGCACCCTCGCCGACGTCGCGGCGTTGCCCGAGCGCGCCAACGTGCGGCTGTGCAAGGGCATCTACGTCGAGCCGCCAGGCGTGGCGATCACGGACTACGGCAAGGTGCGCCGGAACTTCCTGACCGTGCTGGAGGCGCTGTTCGACCGCGGCGCGTATGTCGGCATCGCCAGCCACGACGACTACCTGCTCCGGGAGTCCGCGGCGATCGTTGCGCGCCGCGGACTGGGCCGTGACCGGCACGAGTTCCAGATGCTGCTGGGCGTGACGGAGGAGCGTCGGGATCGACTGGTCCGGCGAGGACACCGGGTGCGGGTCTACGTGCCGTACGGCCGGCAGTGGTACGCCTACTCGACCCGGCGGCTGCGCGAGAATCCGCGCATGGCGGGCCATGTGACGCGCGCCTTCTTCCTCCGCCTGATGCGCGGGCAGACCGCCGCCGGCCGCCGGCAGGCGCCGGGCCAGCGGGGACCTGGCGCGGAATAGGGCAGAATCACCGCCCCTTCGCGGGCAGGTCGGCTTCGCGGAGTCCCCGGAAGGAGACAGGAGAGTGGTGACGAAGCTCGACAAGGATGCTGCGGGGAGCAGCCAACCGCGCGTTGCCGTGATCGGCGCGGGCGAGATGGGGCGGACCCTGATCGGCGGCTGGCTCGACTCCGGCGCGGTCGCCGCGCAGTCCATCTTCGCCACCGCCGGGCACGAGGAGCGGATCGCGGCGGTCGCCCGGAGGTTCGGGATCGACGGCGCAGCCGACAACCGACGCGCCGCCGGGTTCGGCGACATCGTCCTGCTGGCGGTCAAGCCGCAGACGGCGGATCGGGTGCTCGAGGAGATCGGGGACCTGCTTCATCCGGGCCAGATCCTGGTCTCGATCCTGGCTTCGGTCCGAACGTCCTACATCGAGGATCGCGTCCCCGCGGAGATCCCGGTCGTGCGCGCGATGCCGAACACGCCGAGCCGGGTCGCCGCCGGGATGACCGCCCTGTCGCCGGGCCGCTTCGCGTCGTCCGACCACGTGGCCCGGGCGGAGCGGCTGTTCCTGCCGCTCGGACGCACGGTGGTTGCCGACGAGAAGCACATGGACGCGATCACCGGCCTCTCGGCCTCCGGCCCCGCCTTCCTGTACATCGTGATCGAGGCGCTGGCCGAAGGCGGCGTCAAGGCGGGCCTGCCGCGCAGGATGGCGATCGAGCTCGCCGCCCAGACCTGTCTCGGCGCCGGCAAGATGGTGATCGACACGGAACGGCATCCGGCCCTGCTGAAGGACGAGGTGACGACCCCGGCCGGCTGCACGGTCGACGGCATCCTGCGCCTGGAGGAAGGAGGGCTGCGGGTGACCCTGATCAAGGCGATCGTCGAGGCGGCGGCCCGCGCCCGCGAACTGGTGCCCGACGAATAGGGACCCGTCGTGCTTCGCTCCCTGCACGTCCGCAACCTGGCCGTGATCGAGCGGGCGGAGCTCGAGTTCGGGCCGGGGTTGAACGTGGTGACCGGCGAGACGGGAGCGGGCAAGTCCCTGGTCGTCGACTCGCTCTCGCTGCTCGCCGGGGGGCGCGCGAGCTCCGAGATGATCCGTACCGGCGCCGGCACGCTGGCGGTAAGCGGCGTGTTCGAGCCGCAGGGCGCCGACTGGCGCGGTCCGCTCGAAGCGGCCGGTCTGCCGGCGGAGGGCGACGAACTCGTCGTGCGGCGGGAGATCACCCGCGAGGGGCGGAACCGGGTGTTCGTCAACGACCAGCCGGTCACGGCGCGGCTGCTGGCCACCGTGGCGCACGGTCTGATCCGCATCTTCGGCCAGCGGGACGAACTCGGCATGCTGTCCATGGAGCTGCAGCGGGCATGGCTCGACCGCTCCGGCGGCGACTCGCTGGCAGCTCTGCTCGATGCGTGCGGCGCGGCCTGGCGCGTCTGGCGCGAGGCAGCGGACCGGCTGGAGCGGCTCTCCCTCGACGACCAGCTCCGCCAGGAACGCGTCGATCTCCTGAAGTTCCAGACCTCGGAGATCGACGCCGCTCGGCTGCTGCCCGGCGAGGACGACGAGCTCTTCGCCGAACGCGAGGTGCTCCGCCATGCGGAGGCGATCGCGGGTGCGCTGCACCGGGCGATCGCCCTGCTCAGCGAGGACGAACTCGCGGTCGACGGCCGGCTGGCCCAGGCCCGCAGCGCTCTCGCCGACATCGCACGCTGGCAGACGGAAGCCGAGTCCTGGGTCGAGACCCTGGCCGAGCTCGGGGCGGGTGTGAGCGACCTCGCCCGGGAGCTGCGGACCCATGCCGCCGGCGGCGAGGCCGACCCGTCGCGCCTGAACCGGATCGAGGAGCGGCTGAGCGTGATCGAGCGCCTGACCCGGAAGTACGGCGGCAGCAGTTCGGACGTCCTGGAGCACGGCAGACGCCTCTCGGAAGAACTGCTAGAGCTGGAGACGGCGGACATCCGCCGCGAGGAAGTGGAACGGGAGGCGGCGGGCCGCCTGGCCGAGTTCGCGGAGCGGGCGCAGACCCTCTCCGCCGCCCGGCGCAGGCAGGCGCGCGCGCTGGAACGCGAGGTCCTCGGCCACCTCCGCGATCTGGCGTTCGAGCAGGCGGCGTTCGAGGTCGGGGTCGCCCGGGAGCCACGTTCCGGCAGTCCGCTCGAACTCGACGGCGGACGGATCGCGTTCGACGCCCGCGGCATCGACCGCGTGAGCTACCGCTTCAGCGCGAATCCGGGCGAGGAGCTGCGGCCGCTGTCGCGGGTCGCTTCGGGCGGCGAACTCGCCCGCCTGTTCCTGGCGCTGCAGACCGCGGTTCGGGGCGGCGGCCCGGCGGAGGGTGCGACCCTGGTGTTCGACGAGGTGGACTCCGGTGTCGGCGGCGCCGAGGCGGCGGTCGTCGGCCGCAAGCTCAAGCGGCTGGGACGCGGCGGCCAGATCCTGGCGGTGACGCATCTGCCCCAGGTGGCGGCCGTCGGCGATCTCCACCTCGAAGTGAGAAAGGAGGTTCGGGGCGGTCGAACCCGGGTCGACGTGCGCCGCCTGGACCACGCCAGCCGGGTCGAGGAAGTCGCCCGCATGCTCGCCGGCGAACAGGTCACCGAGGCGTCGCGCTCGGCCGCCGCCGAACTGCTCGCCGCCGAGCCCGACCGGCCCGCCGGGAACGGATCCGACCGGCGCTGACCTTCCGGCTGCCAGGGGCCTTCCCGCCCGGTAGGCTCACCGATCATGCTCGACATCTGGCCCTGGGACGGCGAACCGAACGTCGTTCGGCAGGCCCTCGGCGCCGGCAGGGTCCTCGCCATCCCGACCGAATCGTCCTACGGTCTGGCCGTCGATCCGCGCTCGGCTGCGGGTGTCGAGGCGGTCTACCGGCTCAAGGAGCGCGACCGCGGCAAGCCGCTGCCGGTGGTCGCGGCCGACATCGAACAGGCGCTCGACCTCGGCATCGAACGAAGCGAAGCGGTACGGCTCGCCGAGAGACACTGGCCGGCGGCGCTGACCGTCGTGGCGCCGCTTCGCGCCGGTGTGTCCGTGCCGGCGGCCGGCGCCAGAGACACGCTCGCAGTGCGGGCGCCGGCGCACGATCGGCTCCGCGCCCTCCTTCGAGTCGTCGGTCATCCGCTGACGGCGACCAGCGCGAACCGGAGCGGTGAGCCGCCCGCGTGCAGCGTGGAGGAACTCGAGACGCTGCTTCGCGGCGCCGATGTGCTGGTGGTGGCGGGCGAACGGACCGCCGGAGGGCCGGCGTCCACCGTGGTAGCTTGGGACACCGCCGGTTTGCGGGTGTTGCGCCGCGGGCGCTTCGAGATCCCGGCGTCTGCGGCCAGCGGCTCCTGGCAGCCCGCGGCAGAAGTGCGTGTCGCACCGAGAGCGGTCAGACGCCCGTCCGGCAAGGCGCGATGAAAGAGCACGTTGGGGCATATGTGACCGAAGAGCAAACGCAACCGGGCGGGATGCATGGCCGATTGAACGCAGCGCGATTTCGCGGACTGCTAGAGGTCGGGGGCGCCGGAGTCGTGAGCCGTACAGCATCCATCCCGGCCCGTGGCAGGAGCCGCGCTGCGTTCGTGCGGGTCTGTGTCCTGGCCTGGACGGCGCTGCTGTTGCAGACCGCGCCGATGCCGGCTCAGGAGACCGGCGCCGCGCCCCGCAACGAGGCCGCCTCGGGGGTCGGCGCGGACGGCGGCGAGATCGGCATCGACGAAGTGACGCGCGGTCAGACCGGCTACGGCCTCTCGGTGTTCGCGGGCAGCGAGCCGGAGCGCTTCGGGGTCGAGGTGGTCGGCGTTCTGCGCGAAACGGAACCGGGCGCGAGCTTCATCGTCGCCCGCCTTTCCGGTCAGGGGCTGGAAACATCCGGCGTGGTGGCCGGGATGAGCGGAAGTCCCGTCTACCTCGACGATCGCCTGGCCGGCGCGGTGGCCTACTCCTGGTCGTTCACCAGCGAGGCTCTGGCCATGATCACGCCGATCGCCGCGATGCGGGAACTGAGCACGCTCGCTCCGGGCGGAGCGGCCGCAGGCTCGCTCGGGCTGTCGGCCGCGGGCGGCTCGGAGCCGTTCGAGCGTTCGGTGCGGCAGATCCTGGAGCCGCCGGAGGACATCGACACGGCGGTCCGGGCGCTGGTGGCCGAGCAGCTCGGCGCCTGGCTGGCGCCGGCGTCCGACCGGGGCGGCGGCGGCGCCTCGATCGCCGCGCTGGGCTTCGGCGACCCGGTGCGCCGCCTGCTCGCCGCCGCGCCTGCCGGCCGCGCCGAGTCTGCCGACGTCTCGAAGCTCGGCGCCGGGAGCGCCGTGGCGGGCGTCCTGATCGACGGCGACCTGAAACTCGCGGTCGGCGGCACGGTGACCCGGGTGGCGGACGGCGAGGTGCTGGCGATGGGCCACCCGTTTCTGGGGGTGGGACCGCTCGGCGTGCCGATGGCGACGGTCGACGTGGTCGGTGTGGTCCCCCGGCTCAACAGCTCGACCCGGCTCGGCAACATCGGGCCGGTGGTCGGCGCCTTCGACCAGGACCGGTTCGCGGGTCTGCGGGGACAGCTCGGCGCCGAGGCACGGACGATCCCGATGACGATCGAGGTGGTGACCCCGAACGGCGAGGCCAGGCACTTTGCGCTGCAGCTTGCCGACCTGCCGATCATGCTGCCGACCCTGGTTGCCATCCCGACGATGCAGGCGCTTGCGTCGGCGTCGTACAGCGGCGGCGAGAGCGGCCTGGACCTGACCGGCACGCTGCGCCTGCGCGGCCATGACGATGTGCCGCTGCACCAGGTCTTCGACGGCTCGGCGCCCGGCGTCAGCGCCGCTTTCCATCTCCTCCTGCTGGTCGGCGCCCTGGTCAACTCCGACCAGGAGGAGGTCGCGCTCGAGAGTGTCGACGTATCGCTGCGGCAGACCCACGCTCCCCGCACGATCACCATCGAACGGGCGCAGGCATCGTCGAGCCAGGTGCGTGCCGGCGAAACGGTCGAGATCGTCTTCGAGCTGCGCCGGCATCGAGGCGAGCGCTACCAGGAGACGCTCGAGGTCGAGATCCCCGAAGACCGCGGCCCGGGGCGCTACTACCTGTTCGTGGGCGACGGCGTCAGCATCGACGCCGCCCGACTGCAGCTTGCGCCCGGCAAGGCCTCGTCGCTCGAGGACGAGCTGGAGCTGCTGCGGTCCTTCAGGCCCCGCAGCCGGCTGGCCGCCCTCGGCGTCGTGCCTGCGCGCGGGCTGATCGTCGCAGGCCGGCCGCTGCCCGACCTGCCGGCCACCGTCCGTTCGATCTGGCGGGCGTCGCCGCTGCAGGGAGAGCCGCGGGCCCTGAATCTGGCGATCGTCAGCGAGCACGGGCGCGATCTCGGGACGCCGCTCGACGGTCTGTTCCGGATCGACCTGCAGATTCTGCCGGGGACCGGGCAATGAGGGGCCGTACCTGCAGCGCCTTGCCGGAACGGGCGCCTGACCGCTCCCGGTGCGCCACGCACCTCTGCCGCCGGCTGCCGGTCATCGCGACCCTTGCGGCGGCCGTGTTGCTGCCGGCCGGCGTCGGACGCTCTGCTGCGTCGGAGGTCCGGACCTGGCGCGCCGACAGCCAGGCGGCGTTTCTTGCCGGCGAACTGGTCGATGTCAGCGTCGATCGTCTGGGCGTGCTGCGGCTGTCGCGGCGGGCGGAGCAGTTCGCCGCCGTTTCGGAGCCCTTCCTGTTCTCCTTCGCCGGCGCCGACGGGCGGTTCGCGGCCGGCACCGGCAACTCGGGCAAGGTGATGGAGATCACCGTCGCTGACGACGCCGGCACGGCGGAAGAGCTCTTCGCCGCGGAGGAGCCGGAGGTCTTTGCGGTGTGGATGGACGGCGACGGTGCGGTCTACGCCGGGTCGTCACCGGACGGCAAGGTCTACCGCAAGCGCCCCGACCAGGAGGTGGAAGTGCTGTTCGATCCGGACGCCCGGTACATCTGGGCGCTGCTGGGCGACAGCGACGGCGGTCTGCTGGTGGGCACCGGTCCGGAAGGCAGGCTCCATCGTCTGGACCTTGCCAGCGGAGAATCGACGTTGCTGTTCGACAGCGCGGATCGCCACATCCGATCGCTCGCCCGCCGTGCGGACGGTACCCTGCTCGTCGGCACCGCCGGCGACGGCCTGCTGCTGCAGATCGACCCCGGAGGAGCGGTCCGAACCCTCCACGACGCGGCCGGGCCGGAGGTGACGGCGATCGTCCCCGGCGAAGAGGGCGCGTTCTACGCCGCGGCTCTTGCCTCGGAGGCGAGCTTCGTCGACCTGGGCCGCGCGCGCGGGGCCGCGGCAAACGGCGCCGGGAGCAACGGCAGCAACGGCTCAGGCGGTTCCGGCGGCTCCGGCGGCCAGGGCGGCGATGCGCCGAAGTCCGGCGGCCAGACGCCCGACGTCACCACCCAGGCCGGCGCCGTTTCCGTGGGCAGCCGCGCCGCCTCGTTCACGGGACCGCGTTCGGAGGTGCTGCGGATCGACGCCAGCGGCGCGGTGGAGTCGATCTGGAAGTTCGAGGCCGAGACGGTCTACGCACTGAGCTGGCAGCAGGGAAGGCTATGGGCCGCGACCGGTCAGGAAGGCAAGCTGTTCAGCTTCCGGAACGGGCAGATGGTGCTGGAGAAGGACCTCGACCAGGACCAGATCGTCGGCCTCGCCGAGGGGCCGGCGGGCCCCGTCTTCGCGAGCACGAACGCCGCGGCCGTCCATGGCTTTGTCGGCGGCGGGGCCCGGGGCCTGGCGGAACGGGGCACGGTCACAACCAGGCCGCTCGACGCCTCGTCGGTCGCGAGCTTCGGCTCGATTCGCTGGCGCGGCCGCGGCGGGGACGGCGTCGAGGTCGCACTGTCCGCTCGCAGCGGCATGAGCTCGACGCCGGACGACACCTGGTCCGAGTGGACCGAGGCAGCCGTGGCGCGCGAGGCGCCGCTGTCCGACCTGCCCTCGGGCCGCTACCTGCAGTGGCGGGCCGAACTTCGCGGCAACGGTGAGCGGACGCCGGAGGTGACGGCGGTCGAGGTCACCTGGCGGCAGCACAACCGCAAGCCGGAGATCGGAGAGCTGGAGGTGCTGCCGGCGGGCACGATCCTGGTGCCGACGAACTTCAATCCGTCGAACCAGGCCTACGAACCGGCCCATCCGAACCGCGACCGCATCTTCAGCGTCGTCGGCGACCCGGCGCAGACCCGGAAGGGCGCAACGAAGACACTTTGGAAGCTGGGCTACCGGACGTTGCGCTGGGAGGCCGAAGACCCGAACCGGGACCGTCTCCGCTACCGGCTGTCCTTCGCCCGGGAGGCGGTGCTGGCGGCGGCCGTGGAGGACGGCGGGCCCGCGGACGCGGACAGCCCCTGGCTCGAGATGGCGGACGATCTGAAGGAGAACTTCTGGAGCTTCGACGCCACCGTGCTGCCGGACGGGGTCTACCGCTTCCGACTGGCGGCCAGCGACCGGATCGACAACGTTGCCGGCGAAGCGCTGGAAACGGTGGAAACGTCGGCGGCGGCCGTGGTCGACCACAGCCCCGCTCGGCTGGTCTCGGCGAGCCGCGGCGGCGGCCGGCTGACCGTCGTCGTCGAGGACGCCTGGAGCCCGCTGCGCGAGGCCGTGGTCAGCGTCGACGCCGGCGAGTGGCGCGCCGTTCAGGTCGAGGACGGTCTCCTCGACAGCCAGCGCGAGACGCTGCTGATCGACGCTCCCCCCGGCGCCCGGCTGCTGCTCCTGCGGCTTGTGGACACCGCCCACAACGTGACGACGATCGACCTCTCGGGTCAGCTCGGGAGCGGCCCGTGAGCGATCGGATCGGCGTCTTCCCCGGGTCCTTCGATCCGGTGCACAACGGCCACGTGGACCTGATCGAGCGCGCCCGCCAGCTCTTCGACGTGCTCTACGTCGCCGTGCTCCACAACGACCGGAAGCAGGCCCTGTTCTCGGTAGAGGAGCGGATCGACCTCCTGCGCGAACTCGTCGGCGGCGCCGACGACTGCCGGGTCGAGAGCTTCAGCGGCCTGCTCGTCGACTTCGCTCGCAAGAAGGGCGCCGCCGCCGTCGTCCGCGGCCTCCGCTCCGGCGCCGACTTCGACTACGAGCTGCCGATGACCCTGATGAACCGCCGCCTCGCGCCCGGCATCGACACCATCTTCCTGCTCCCGGCGCCGCAGTGGATCTACCTGTCGAGCCGCCTGACCAAGGAAGTCGGCGGCTTCGGCGGCGACCTCTCCGGCATCGTCCCGCCCATCGTGCTGGAAGCGCTGCGCCAGAAGCAGACCTGACCGCCGCCCGGCCGCTGGACGAGCTCTCCACCGAGGACCGAACGGCATGGGACAAGGCCGGGACCGGGTCGGCGTTCAGACTTGGGCTATCCTTGCTGGTGCTTCGTCGTGCGGCGATTCCGTACTGTTGTTCCGTGCACGCTCCAGACCATGGACGGAGGCTGGCGACGAGTCGGACGGGGCAACGTGCAGGTTGCAGCCCTCAGAGTTCAGTTTCACCCCGAGGAGTGACTCCATGACCGTCAAGATCAGAGCGAACGACGGAACGCGGTTGCCGGCGACCGCGGCGGCGCTCCTGTCCGGAATGACGAAGTCCGTCACGATCTACCCTTCCGTCCGATCCTGCAAGCCGAAGGTCAATTTCGGGGATCCTCGCGCCTCCGCAGAATGGCAGAACAGGGAACTGAGGAAGCACTGGAACGCTGTTGGCGGCTATCTCCGACGTGCGATGCTCGCTGAGCAGCGAGATCTGCCGGCCCGCCTTGAACGTGATCGAGCATGAGCACGGAGGAAGACCAGACCGCGACGAGGCCTGACTCCCGGGACGAGGAAGGCGAGCAGGCTCTGGAACCTGAAAAGAACCGAGCTATCGGCATGGGGCCGCCTGTTGATTCGGAAGCCGTGTCGGTCTTGCGGGGCCGTGAGGGTGCCGAACAGCGCTGGCCCGTCAACTGACTGCTCGGGCTTCAAGATGCCGGTGGGCTGAGCGAGATGTGTCAGCCCGTGCCGCTCGACTGCGGCGCGACGTTGCCGGCGGCTGCTAGGATCGGGAGCTTGCTGCCTGCCACCGCAACGCCATCGGCCACCGCATGAGGATTCCGCAAGACACTCAGGACAGCCTGGCGCGCGGTGACATCGACGCAGTGGAGGCGGACTGGCTGGCTGCGACCGAGGGCGAGATCGAGGTCGACCAGTTCCTCGCGATCACGAAGGGTCTGGTCAGGCTGGGCGAGGAGGATCGCGTCGGAACTCTCCTCGAGCTGCTGGACGATCAACTGCGGGAACGCGGCCAGTGGGCTGCACGCCTGGACCTCGTCCGCGGCGCAGCGCAGTACTTCGTCCGCAGCGGTCAGGTCTACGACACTGTCCTCGCGACCCTGCGCGAGCTCTACCGCGACCGCGAGTCCGATCTGAACGGCCTGCTCCAGGACCTGGACCTCGATCAGGGACGGCAGAACGCGAACAAGCTCTGGGACAAGGTGGACCGGCTTCGCAACCTGCTGGCCTTCCAGCCCGGCGACATCGTGGAGATGGAGGGTCGCGGCGTCGGCCGGATCGCCGAGATCAACATGCCGCTGCACGTCTTCAAGGTGGACCTGGAGAAGGCGAAGGGAGTGTCCGTCGGCTTTCGGGCGGCCGGCAAGATGCTCAAGCTGCTGCCCGAAGGCCATGTCCTCCGCCTGAAGATCGAACAACCGGAACAGCTTGCAGCCCTCAAGCCCACCGAGCTGCTGGAGCGCACCCTGAAGAGCTACGACCGGCCGCTCTCCGGCGCCGAAGTCAAGGCGATCGTCGTCGGCATCATCCCGGAGCGCCGATGGTCGAGCTGGTGGACCGGCGCGCGGAAACAGGCGCAGGTGCTGTCGTCCGGCGGCCCCCGACAGACCTACCGCTGGCTTGAGGCAGAGGACGCAGAGGACTCGCTGTGGCGCGAGTTCGAGGCCGCGTCGGACCGCCAGAAGGCGGCCCTCCTGCGCCGCGCGGCCAACCAGTCGCAGGGTCTCCGCGAGCGGATGGCGGAAGCACTCGAGCGCCGGAGTCTCGAGCTGGGGAGCACCCGGCCGGCACTCGCCTTCGAGCTCCGCCACGCGCTCGAACGCTTCGGCGCCGAGCCGTCCTGGCCGGCCGAGGACCTGCTGGGAGACCTGCAGGACCCGCTCGGGTTCTTCGCCGAGCTCGAACCGCGAGCCGCCCGCGAACAGGCCTACGCCCTGCTTCCGGCCTGTCGGAACGACTGGCTCGAGGTGCTCGAGCAGCGCTTCCTGCTGGAGTCCGACACGAAGGCGATCGACGCCATCGCCGCCGCGCTGGAAGAGGAATCGGTCAGCCGCTGCGCCGCGCGCGCTCAGGTCCAGCCCCACCGTACGCCCGCTGCCTTCACCTGGCTGGTCGAACGGGCCGCCGCCGAACCGTCGTTGCGCCAGGGTCGGCAGAGCCGCCTGCTGAACCTGTTGATCCAGGCGCTGAGGCACGACGCGTTCGCGCCCTTCCGTCTGCGGATCAAGGCCCTTTTCGACTCCGGCGGCACGGCGCCCAGGCTGCTGCCCGAGCTGTCGCTCGACGAGGCCCGCCAGGCGGAGGCGGCGATCCGCCACGCGGCGCTCGAGGACTATCGGCGCGAGCCGCTGCTGACGGCGCTGCACCTGAAGTTCCCCGACCTCCAGGTTGGCGAGGAGGCGAAGAACGACGATCTCTACGCGCTGCCGACGTCGATCGAGACCCAGCGCGAGGCGCTGCGGGCGCTGGTGGAGGAGGAGATTCCGGCCAACCGCAAGGCGATCGAGGAAGCGCGGGCGCTCGGCGATCTGCGCGAGAACTTCGAGTACAAGTCCGCGCGGCAACGCCACGAGTACCTGACCGCGCGGGCGACCCGGCTTCAGCAGGACCTGCAGCGCTCGACGCCGATCGACATCCGGGCGGCGGCCTGCGACCGCCTGCGCATCGGCAATCGGGCAACGTTCGAATCGGACAGCGGCAGCCGGCGCACCCTGGCCATCCTCGGGCCGTGGGAGAGCGCGCCGGAACGGGGCGTCATCTCCTACGAGTCGGACCTCGCCGGCCGGCTGCTCGGACTGGAGCCGGGCGCCGAAGTCGAGCTGGACAGCGAGACCTACACCCTGCGCACGATCGAAGCGCTGCCGGACGACATCGAAGCGCCAGCGTAGTCGAAGCGCCCGCACAAGGAGAGGCCTCCAACGGGGCCGCCGGGAGATTGCGCCGCAGAACGAGGAGCAGCAGGCTCTTCGGTGAAGGGCCATGGCGCGGCGGGGCTGTGGCCGGACACGAAGTCGGCGACCGGGTCTGGCAGTCCGTGGCAGACATCGCGCTGCATTCGTTTCAGCCATGCATCCGTCCGGCGGCGTTGCTCTTCGGTCACATAGTCACCGATACGCGTGCCTGTAGAGCCTTGCCGGACGGGCGCCTGACCGCTCTCGGTGCGACACGCGAGTTCTGCCACGGTCTGCCACGGACTGCTGACGGCTCCAAGTACCTGTAGATGCTAGACTTGCACCCGCAGTGCCTATCGCTCTCGAAGAGGTGAGGCGGATCGCCGAGCTGGCCCGCCTGAGGGTTTCGGCCCGCGAAGAGGCGACGTTCGCGAGTCAGCTCGCCGAGATCGTCGACTACGTCGATCGGTTGCAGGAGTTCGACGACGGCACGACCTCGGCCGAAGACCTCGAGGCGCCGGGCGACGACTCCGACAACGATGTTCCGCGGTCCGTGGACGCGGCGGGACCGGCGCTGCTCGACCGGTTCCTGGACAACGCGCCCGCGTCCCTCGACCGCTTTCTGCTGGTACCGCAGGTCAAGGCGGCGACGGGCGGCGACGAGTGATGCAACCAGCAACCGTGGAGGGGCTCGCCGACGGAGTCCGTTGCGGGGAACGAGACGCGGTGGACACGGTCGAGGCGGCGTTCGCCCGCATCGACGAGGTCGAAGGCGCGGTCGGGGCGTTCCTCGAGCTGTGGCGTGACGAAGCAGTCGAGCGGGCCGCCGACATCGATCGCCGACGCGACCGCGGGAAGATCCCGGGTCCGCTCGCCGGCGTACCGACGGCGCTGAAGGACAACCTGTCCCTGGCCGGACACGAGCTGAACTGCGGCTCGCGCATCCTCGCCGGTTACCGCGCGCCCTACACTGCGAGTGCCGTCGAGCGCCTGCTGGCGGCCGACGCGGTGCCGATCGGCCGCGTGAACATGGACGAGTTCGCCATGGGCTCCTCGTGCGAGAACTCGGCTCTTGCCGTCACCCGGAACCCCTGGAACCTGGAGATGGCGCCGGGCGGCTCGAGCGGAGGGTCGGCGGCCGCGGTCGCGGCAGGTGAGGCGCCCCTGGCCCTGGGCTCGGACACCGGCGGCTCGATCCGGCAGCCGGCCGCCTTCTGCGGCGTGGTCGGCATCAAACCGACCTACGGCCGGGTCTCGCGCCACGGCCTGGTCGCCTTTGCCTCCTCGCTCGACCAGATCGGGCCGCTTGCCCGCAACGTGCGGGACGCGGCCCTGGCCCTCGGGGCGATCGCCGGGCCCGACCCGAGAGATTCGACGTGCAGCGAGGAGCCGGTCGACGACTACCTGAAGTCGATCGAGGACGGCATCGAGGGATTGAGGATCGGCGTCATTCGCGAGGTGCGGAACCTCGAGCTGGAAGCCGACGCGGCGCACGGCTTCGAACAGGCGCTCGACACGCTTGCGCATTGCGGCGCCGAACTGGTGGAAGTCAGCGTGCCCCTGATCGAGACCGCCGTCGCCACCTACTACGTGCTCGCGAACAGCGAGGCCAGCGCCAATCTCGCCCGGTTCGACGGCAGCCGTTTCGGCCACCGCGCCGCAGGCGCCTGTTCGCTCGCCGAGATGTACACCGACAGCCGCAGCGAGGGCTTCGGCCCGGAGGTCAAGCGCCGGATCATCCTCGGCACCTTCGCGCTGTCGTCCGGCTATCACGACGCCTACTACGGACGCGCCGCACGGATCGCCCGAGCCCTGCGGCGGCAGCTCGCCGAGGCGTTCGATGCGGCGGATCTGCTGGTCACCCCGACCAGCCCGGGCGGGGCGTTCCGGCTCGGCGACCGGGTCGACGATCCGCTGGCGATGTACCTCTCGGACGTGTTCACGACGCCGACCAGCCTGGCCGGGATACCGGGCGTCTCCGTCCCCTGCGGCCTCGACCGCCGGGGGCTTCCGCTGGGACTTCAGATACTGGCGCGGCCGTTTGCCGAAGCCACCGCGCTGAGAGCAGCCCGAGCGTTCGAACGGGACACGGGCTTCGAGTGCCGGCCGCAACCGACTCCAGGAAGGACGCCATGAACGGGCATCGTTCGGGTTTCCGCTCCGCCCTGACCATCGCGGTCACGATCTCGGTCGCCGCCGCAGCGCTGCTGCCGGCGGCGGGCGGGGCGGCCACCCGCCGCATGGCCGTACCGGAGCTCGGTTCCCCGACTCCGGTCGCGGTCCTGTCCGCCTCCGGGAAGATCCACGTCGAGGCGAAGCCGCGGCGGAACGAAGGTCTGCTGGCGTTCGCGCAGCGCCTGTGCGGCAGCTCCCGGCAGGCAGGCGCCGTGCGCCGGGCAAACGGCGGTATCCGCTCGCTCCGCCGAGGTGTCCGCTACCGGGTGCCCTTCCATCTGCTGCCCGCCGGCGGACAGCGGGCTGTCGTCCAGGCTCTTCTGCCCAGGGATACGGCGACCGCCGACGGCTGGCGGCACCGCGTTGCCGCGGCCGCGCGCGGCGCCCGATCGGAGAGCCTGTGGAGCATCGCGGAGTGGTTCACCGGCTCGGGCGAGAACCACCGCGCGCTGCGCTCGGCGAACCGGCTCACGAGCAGCGTCATCCGCCCGGGTCAGGTCATCCTCGTCCCGCGCCGCCTCCTCCAGAAACCCTGGGCCGCCCTGCTGCCGGCCGCACCTCCCCGGTCCGCGTCGGCGCCGACGGACGCCGAGCCGACACCCTTCGTCCGCTACGGGTCCGATAACCACGGCGACTACGCGAGCTACCGCCTGAAGGCCGGAGAAGCCCTGTACTCCAATGTCGTGATGCGGTTCACCGGCCAGCTCTTCGCGCCCGAGATCAACGAGATCGTGGACGAGATCAAGCAGCGCAACGGCATCGGCAACGTACGCGATCTGCCGGTCGGCTACGAAGTCCGGATTCCGCTCGAGCTGCTGTCGGCCCGCTACCGCCCGCCCGACGACCCGCGGCGGCAGGAATGGGAGGCGCAGCGGTCCGAGTCCGACCGCATCGAGAACGAGCTGATGGTGCTCGACCTGGACGGCGTCACGGTGGTGCTGGACGCCGGCCACGGCGGCCGCGACACGGGGGCGCTGGTCGGCGGCCTGTGGGAGAGCGTCTACGTCTACGACATCATGCTGCGCACGAAGCAGTTGCTGGAGCATCGCACCGCCGCCTCCGTGGTGCCGACGACGCGCGAGGGCAACAGCTACCGGATCCACGACGCCGACGTGCTGTCCCACAGCCGGGGACACGCGGTGCTGACGGAGCCGCCATACCGCATCGACAACGCCGCCGTGGCGACGAATTTCCGGTGGTACCTGTCGAACTCGATCTACCGGCAGCGCCGCAGGGACGGCGCCGACCCCGGCCAGGTCGTGTTCGTCTCGATTCACGCGGACTCGCTGCACCCGTCGCTGCGGGGCGCGATGGTCTACATTCCGGGATTGGTCGGCATCCGCAACGACTACGGCAAGACCGGCAACGTCTACGCCGCACGCCGCGAGGTCCGGGTCGAGCCCCGCGTTTCCTTCAGCCGCACCGAACGGGCGACGAGCAAGGGCCTGTCACGCGATCTGGCGAAGCACATGCTCGACAGCTTCCGGCGCGCCGACCTGACCGTCCACCACAACAGCCCGATCCGCGACCGGATCGTCCGCGGGCGCCGGGTCTATGTGCCGGCGCAGCTCCGCTTCAACCGGATACCGGCCAAGATCCTGCTCGAGGTGTGCAACCTGAGCAACGATCAGGACCGTCGCCTGATGAAGACCCGCGCCTGGCGCCAGCGGGTCGCCGAAGCGATCGTGGACGGCATCCTGTCGTACTTCGGCGTGCCCGGAGAGGGCGCAGGGACCAGCGTCGCTGCCGGCAGTTGAGGTCGGAGCGCCGCTTCGACACGGAGTCTGCGGCAGGGGAACGGGCCGGCGCCGTCAGTAGCGGCGCATCAGCCCGACGACAACACCCTGGATGCGGAGCCGATCCGCCGCCACATGCAACGGCGCCATCTCGCGGTTCGCCGGTTGCAGCCGGACCGTCTCGCCCTCGGGAAAGAAGCGCTTGAGGGTCGCCTCGTCGTCGATCAGGGCGACGACAACCTGCCCCGGCCGGGCCTGGCCGCGCTCGGCGACGACCACCAGGTCGCCGTCGCAGATGCCGTCGTCGATCATCGAGTCCCCCTCTACCTGGAGCACGTAGTGCCGGTCGGCGGCGCCCCGGTCCAGCAGATGCGCCGGCACCGGCAGGTCGTCGACCCCGCGCACCGCCTCGATCGGCCTGCCGGCGGCGATTCGACCGTGGAACGGCACGGCGCTGGCGGCGGCCGACCGGCCGGGCTGCGCCTTCTCGGTCAGCTCCAGGCCGCGCGCCCGGTTCCAGCCGCCGCGCAGATATCCCTTCTCGCGCAGGAGCTTCAGGTGCTTGTGGACGGTGCCGTAGGAGCGATAGCCGAAGCGTTGACGGATCTCGAGATGGGTAGGAGCGATCCCCCGCGCACGGTGAGACTCGCACACGAAGTCCAGAATCTGCTTCTGGCGCTCGGTCAGGAAGTTGTCCACCGCCGGCAACGATAGACGCAAACCCGGCGTAAGACAACCGGCCTCCCGTTGCCGTGCCGTTGTGACACCGTTCGTCGACGCTCCGATGCGGATTCGGGGTAGTCGCGGGGCTTCGTCGATCCCGGCAATCCCCTTGGATGCTGCGTAGTGTCGCCGGCGGCTGAACGGCGCCGGCGCGTACACTACGCAGCCGATGTCGACGCACCTTGAACAGCACGAGCTCCGGAACGGGATGCGGGTGGTTCTCCACGAGGATCCGCGGCTCCCCCTGGCCGCCGTGAACATCTGGTACCACGTCGGTTCGAAGAACGAGGAGCCGGGGCGTACCGGCCTGGCGCACCTGTTCGAGCACATGCTGTTCCAGGGCTCGGCGAACGTGTCGGAGAACGGGCACTTCGAGCACATCCAGAAGGTCGGCGGCGTCGCCAACGGCTCGACCTGGTACGACCGCACGAACTACTACGAGACCCTGCCCTCGAATCACCTGGAACTCGGTCTTTGGCTGGAATCCGACCGCATGGGCTTCCTGCTCGAGGCCCTGACCGAGGACAAGTTCGAGAACCAGCGCTCCGTGGTCATGAACGAACGCCTGCAGCGCGTCAACAACCAGCCGTACGGCCTGGCCGAGGAGCGGCTGAGCGAACTCCTGTACCAGCACCCGGACGGCGGGCGCCACCCCTACGCCTGGCCGGTGATCGGCTACATGGACGACCTGGAGGCGGCTACGCTGGACGGCGTCAGGGATTTCTTCCGGACCTGGTACCGGCCGAACAACGCGGTCCTCACGCTGGCCGGCGACATCGACAGCGGAGCCGCCCTCGATCAGGCAAGACGCTACTTCGAGGAGATACCGGCCGGCCCCCTGCCGGCGGCGCCCGTCGTTCCCCCGACAGCCGAAACCGGCCCGCAGGGCGCGGCGCGGGAGATCGTGGAGGACTCGATCGAGCTGCCGCGCTGCTACTCCGCCTACTGTCTCGACGGCTACGGCAGCGACGACTGGTACGCGGGCGTTCTGCTGGCGACGATCCTCGCCTCCGGCAGGATCAGCCGTCTGCACCGCGACCTGGTCTACGACCGCCAGATCGCGCAGTCCGTATCGGCGTTCGTGCTGCCGACCGAGGTCTGCGCGACCTTCGCCATCGTCGCCGCCTGCCAGAGCCGCGAGCCGGATCCTCTGGCGAACGCCGAGGCCCTGGAACAGGCGGTGCTCGAGCACGTCGAGGCGATCCGGGCGAACGGTCCGACTGCAGAAGAACTCGAGCGGGCGCGGCGGAGCGTCCTGCTCGCCCACCACGACAGCCGGCAGGACCTGGCCCTGGGCGCGGACCGCCTGTCCCGCGCGGCGACCTGGTTCAACGATCCGTCCAGAGCCTGGAACGAACCCGAACGCGTTCTTCGGGTGGACATCGACCAGATCCGCGACCTGGCCCGGCGCGCGCTCGGCCGCGAACGGCGTGCAGCGATCGTCGTGGTCCCCTCCCGGTGATGGCCGCAAGACGGCAGTCGAGCAGCCTGGACCGGCGCCTGCCGCCGGTGGCCGGCGCCAGCCGGAGCTGTTCCTTCCCGGATTTCGAGGTCGAGACGCTCGCATCGGGCGCCCGGCTCTGGACGCTCCCCGTGCCGGGCTGCGGGCTGGTCACCGTCGGCATGCTCCTGCCCGGCGGCAGCGAGCTCGATCCCCGGGGACGCGCCGGTCTCGCCTCGTTCACGGCCGAGCTGCGCGGCGCCGGCACGAGGCGCCGCGACGCGCTCGAGTTCGCGGCCGCCGCCGAGAACCTGGGGACCACGATCGCCACGTCCTGCAACTGGGAGAACGCGACGGCCGCCACCACCATCGGCGCTGCGGATATCGCGGCCGGCCTGGAACTGGTGGTCGAAGCCGCCGCCGAGCCCGCCTTCCGGCACGAGGAAGTCGAGCGCCGACGGCGGCGGCGCCTGGCCGAGATCGAGCGGCGGCGCAGCGACCCGTCCGCGCTGGTCAACGCCGCCTTCGCCCGCGCCGTCTACGGCGACACGCCGTACGCGCACCCGGCGATCGGCGACCGGGAAACAACCGAGGCGGTCCGCCGGGAGGACATCGCCGCGTTCCACGCTCGGGTGCTGGCGGCCGGCTCGTGCCATCTGATCGTGGTCGGGGATCTGGAACGGAGCAGCCTGCACCGGGCAGTCGAGGCGACGGTCGAGCCGCAGCTCCGGCTCCACGCGCGCAGCTTCGAAGACCCTGCCGAGCGCCTGGCGCCGCCCGATCGTTCGCGGCCTGCGGCGCGCCGCGTGGTGATCGTCGACCGGCCAAGCGCCGCCCAGACCGAGCTCCGCATCGGCCATTCCGGTGTGTCGCGGCGCCACCCGGACCGCGTCCGGTTGCAGGTTGCGAACTCGATCCTCGGCGGCAAGTTCATGAGCCGGCTGAACCTCACCCTGCGGGAGAAGCACGGCTACACCTACGGCGTCACCAGCGGTTTCGCGTTCCGGCGCGGTCCAGGTCCGTTCGTCATCTCGACCGCAGTGGCCAACGACGTGGCGGGCGACGCCTGCCACAGGACCATCGCGGAAGTCGAGCGAATGTGCGCCGAACCGCCCAGTGCAGCCGAACTCGACGATGCCCGGAACTACATGGTCGGCGTCTTTCCCTACACGCTCCAGACGATCCAGGGGCTCGGCTCCCGGCTGCAGACGCTCGCCGCCTTTGACCTCGACCGCGACGAGATCGACCGCTGGCCCGATCGGGTGCGCGCCGCCTCGGTCGAGGATGTCCTCGCGGTCTGCGAGCGCCATCTGTTTCCCGCCGGCCTGATGATCGCCGCGGCCGGTCCGCGGGACGAGCTTCTGCCGCAGCTCGACGGGCTGGGGGCGATCGAGGTGCAGACAGCCGGCTGACGCCGGGTACGCCGCCCACGTGGTATCTTTCGCGGCTGTTTCCTGACCGGGGACTGACGCTGCGCCGGGAGCGGACGGAGTCCCGCAAGTGTGAATGGGCGGGCGCCTGTCGGGAGCTCGCCGCGCCTGCGACGGGAGCGTGGATGCAACTCGAGAACTCGGAACAGATACGCAATCTCGCCGTCGTCGGACACAACGACACCGGCAAGACGACGCTGCTCGCCGGCCTGCTGCACACCGGCGGCGTCGTCAATCGCCAGAACCGGGTGGAAGACGGAAACACGATCACCGACTTCGACGACGAGGAAGTCCGGCGCGGCATCTCGATCGGTCTCGCCGTCTGCCACACGCCGTGGTCGGACGGGACCACACGCTGCAAGGTGAATCTGATCGACTGTCCGGGCTCCGGAATCTTCGTCCACGAGAGCAGCTCCGGAATGCGCGCGGCGGATGCCGCCCTCCTCTGCGTGAACGCCGCTTCGCCGACCCAGGTCATGGCCGAGAAGGCCTGGGAGATCGCCGGTGAGATGGGGCAGCCGGTGATGTTCCACCTGACCAAGATGGACCGCGACAACATCGACTTCGCCGGCAGCATCGACGAGCTCCAGAAGAACTTCCATCGCATGGCGCTGCCCGTGCAGATCCCGATCGGCAGTGGCAAGGACTTCATCGGCGTCGTCGACCTGCTGAGCCGGAAGGCCTGCATCTACGACCGGGACGGCGCGGGCCGGAGCCAGCCGACGGAGCCTCCGGCCGAGCTTGCGGATCAGATCGACGAGTGGCGCGGCAAGCTGACCGAGGCTGTAGCGGAGAGCGACGACGAGCTGATGGAGGCCTACTTCGAGAACGGCGAACTGACCCAGGAACAGTTGATCCAGGGCCTCAAGGCGGCGATCGCGGCGCGCGCACTGTTCCCGGTCACGATGTCGTCCGGCGGCCACGGCATCGGCAACTCGGCCCTGCTCGACGCGGTGGTCCGGCTTCTGCCGTCGCCGGTCGATGCGCCGCCGATCCCGACGGTCGATCTCGGCGGCGAGCCGGTGGAACTCTCCCGAGGCGACGGCGCGCCGGCAAGCGCGATCGTCTTCAAGACCCTGAACGACCCCTTTTCCGGCCGCATCTCCCTGCTGCGCGTGGCCGGCGGCGGCATGGAGTCCGACACCGTCTACTGGAACGCCGGGCGCGAGGAACCGGAGCGCGTCGGCCACCTGATGCACATGCAGGGCAAGACGGGCGAAGATGTTCCCCGACTCATCGAAGGCGACATCGGCGCCGTCGCCAAACTGAAGTCGAGCGCGACCGGAGATTCGCTGACCAGCCGGGAGCGCCCGGTCAGGCTCGACTTCCCGACGCCGCCGGCTGCGGCGATCTCGTTCGCGATCGAGCCGAGAACGAAGGGCGACGAGGAGAAGATCGGCGAGGCCGTCCTTCGGCTCGTCGAGGAAGACCCCAGCCTGCGCGCGGGCCGCGACCCGCAGACCGGCGAGTTCCTGCTCTCCGGCGCCGGGCAGCTCCACGTCGAGATCGCGGTGTCCAAGCTGAAGACCCGGTCGAAGGTCGAGGTCATCCTGCACCCGCCGAAGGTGCCGTATCGGGAAGCGATCCGGAGGACCGCCGTCGGTCACGGCCGGCACAAGAAGCAGAGCGGCGGCCGCGGGCAGTTCGCGGACTGCACGATCACGATGGAACCCGTCGCCACCCCGGAGGAGTACGAGTTCATCGACGAGATCTTCGGCGGCTCGATCCCCCAGAACTACCGGCCCGCGGTCGAGAAGGGCCTGCTCGAGGCCGCCGAACGCGGGTATCTGGCCGGCTACCCGGTCGGCAACTTCCGGGTCCGCCTCCAGGACGGCAAGTTCCACGACGTCGACTCGTCGGAGATGGCGTTCAAGGTCGCCGGTTCGCTGGCGTTCAAGGATGCAATGGCCAAGGCCGGACCGACCCTGCTCGAACCCGTCATGAAGGTCGCCATCCACACCACGGAGGACTTCATGGGCGACATCATGAGCGACCTCTCCTCGCGCCGGGGACGTCCGCAGGGCATGGAGGCCAAGGGCAGCGCCCAGATCGTCAACGCCACCGTCCCGATGGCCGAGATGCTGAACTACGCCCCCGCCCTGCGCTCGATGACCCAGGGCCGCTCAAGCTTCACGATGGCCTTTTCCCACTACGAAGAGGTCCCCCGCCAGATCCAGGAGAAGATCATCGCCGAGGCCAGGCGGGAAGACGGAGACGGCTGATCGGCAGAGTCGCAGGCGGCAACGGCGACGCAGGCGGGACGGCGGAGTTCAGCTCCCGACCGACCCGTGACCCCGCGACCCGCTCATTCTTGACCCGTCGCCGTCGCGCCGTATCACCAGGGACGTATCACCAGGGAACTGTCGGCGTGTCGCGCTTGATCGAGCGCAGGTCGGGACAACCTCACACCCGGCGGATCGTGCCCGCTTCGGTGAACCGACGACGCCCCGAAGTCGTCAAGGGAAGACGCGGGGCTTGAAGTCCGGCGGGTTGAGGATGCTGGCGCTGCTGCCGGTGGCGCGGATGACGAACAGGCCGCGACGTTCCGCCTGACGGATCACGTTCGAATCGGCCTCCAGGAACGCCACCGCACCGAACACGCGATGGTCCCGGTAGGAGCTGGACCACTCCTTGAAGCGGCCCAGCTTCGCCAGGAAACGGGTCACGTCCTCTGGGCGAAGCGTCGTCTTCACCTCCACGACGACCACTTCCTCGCCGTTCACCGCCAGGATGTCGAACTCGTAGTGCTCGCCGTTCAGGCGGCCTGAAGTCCGTCGGTGCGTCTCGTGAACGTCGATGCCCCGGGCCTGAAGCAAGGGCACCAGATCGCCGTCGACCAGGCTCTCCATCAACCGGCCCCACTGCGTCGTGAACAGATCCTCCGCCTTCTTGAGCCGCCGATCCGTTTCCTTCATCTGCTGGGCCGTCTCCGCCATGCGGCGGTCCGTCTCCTTCATCTGGAGGGCCGTCTCTGCCTGCATGGCCCGAATCGCGGCGATCTCCTCCATGTTCCGGGCGTGACGGGCGTCCGCCCTTTCTTTCTCGCGCAGGTGATCGGCTTCGAGCGCAGCCGTCCGCCTGGACGAAAGCCGTACGCTCTCCTGAATCTCCGCGACCGCCGCGCTCGCGCTCACATCGCCTGATGAACTCGTCGTCATCGTGGTGTGTCTCCTGTTGCTGAACCGCACCACGCCGAGACGCGGCTGCGAGTCGTGGATCACTACCGGCGGCGGGCGAATCGCCAGCTCGACAAAGGGCTTGGAGATGATAGCCCATCCCACCGACGGCGCGGCGACCTGATCCGCAGCTCTCGCCGATGTCCGGGGCGAAGGCGTCGAGACACCGCTGGCCAACGCCGCTGCACCGGGGCGACGCAGGCATAGCCGACACCAGGAGCCTGCGCGGCAGAACGCAGCGCAGAGAACTCCCGGCGGGAGCCCCTGGTGCGGCGCGGGACGGCGCCAGGACACGAAGCCGGCGACGGCTCTGGCCGCGCAACGCCCAGAACCGACACAAGGGAGAACGTCGGGCTACAGCGAGCGGAGCCGCGGCCGCAGCAGGAAATCTTGAGATACGCGGGCCAGGCTCAAGGGAAGACGCGGGGCTTGAAGTCCGGCGGGTTGAGGATGCTGGCGCTGCTGCCGGTGGCGCGGATGACGAACAAACCGCGACGTTCCGCCTGACGGATCACGTTCGAATCGGCCTCCAGGAACGCCACCGCACCGAACACGCGATGGTCCCGGTAGGAGCTGGACCACTCCTTGAAGCGGCCCAGCTTCGCCAGGAAACGGGTCACGTCCTCTGGGCGAAGCGTCGTCTTCACCTCCACGACGACCACTTCCTCGCCGTTCACCGCCAGGATGTCGAACTCGTAGTGCTCGCCGTTCAGGCGGCCTGAAGTCCGTCGGTGCGTCTCGTGAACGTCGATGCCCCGGGCCTGAAGCAAGGGCACCAGATCGCCGTCGACCAGGCTCTCCATCAACCGGCCCCACTGCGTCGTGAACAGATCCTCCGCCTTCTTGAGCCGCCGGTCCGTCTCCTTCATCTGCTGGGCCGTCTCCTTGAACAGACGGTCCGTCTCCGCCATGCGGCGGTCCGTCTCCTTCATCTGGAGGGCCGTCTCTGCCTGCATGGCCCGAATCGCGGCGATCTCCTCCATGTTCCGGGCGTGACGGGCGTCCGCCCTTTCTTTCTCGCGCAGGTGATCGGCTTCGAGCGCAGCCGTCCGCCTGGACGAAAGCCGTACGCTCTCCTGAATCTCCGCGACCGCCGCGCTCGCGCTCACATCGCCTGATGAACTCGTCGTCATCGTGGTGTGTCTCCTGTTGCTGAACCGCACCACGCCGAGACGCGGCTGCGAGTCGTGGATCACTACCGGCGGCGGGCGAACGCCAGCTCGACAAAGGGCTTGGAGATGATAGCCCATCCCACCGACGGCGCGGCGACCTGATCCGCAGCTCTCGCCGATGTCCGGGGCGAAGGCGTCGAGACACCGCTGGCCAACGCCGCTGCACCGGGGCGACGCAGGCATAGCCGACACCAGGAGCCTGCGCGGCAGAACGCAGCGCAGAGAACTCCCGGCGGGAGCCCCCTGGTGCGGCGCGGGACGGCGCCAGGACACGAAGCCGGCGACGGCTCTGGCCGCGCAACGCCCAGAACCGACACAAGGGAGAACGTCGGGCTACAGCGAGCGGAGCCGCGGCCGCAGCAGGAAATCTTGAGATACGCGGGCCAGGCTCAAGGGAAGACGCGGGGCTTGAAGTCCGGCGGGTTGAGGATGCTGGCGCTGCTGCCGGTGGCGCGGATGACGAACAAACCGCGACGTTCCGCCTGACGGATCACGTTCGAATCGGCCTCCAGGAACGCCACCGCACCGAACACGCGATGGTCCCGGTAGGAGCTGGACCACTCCTTGAAGCGGCCCAGCTTCGCCAGGAAACGGGTCACGTCCTCTGGGCGAAGCGTCGTCTTCACCTCCACGACGACCACTTCCTCGCCGTTCACCGCCAGGATGTCGAACTCGTAGTGCTCGCCGTTCAGGCGGCCTGAAGTCCGTCGGTGCGTCTCGTGAACGTCGATGCCCCGGGCCTGAAGCAAGGGCACCAGATCGCCGTCGACCAGGCTCTCCATCAACCGGCCCCACTGCGTCGTGAACAGATCCTCCGCCTTCTGGAGCCGCCGATCCGTTTCCTTCATCTGCTGGGCCGTCTCCGCCATGCGGCGGTCCGTCTCCTTCATCTGCCGGTCCGTCTCCGCCATGCGGCGGTCCGTCTCCTTCATCTGGAGGGCCG
The DNA here is from genome assembly GCA_965116145.1 of Thermoanaerobaculia bacterium. GTDB lineage: Bacteria > Acidobacteriota > Thermoanaerobaculia > Multivoradales > Multivoraceae > Multivorans. Next base: position 2,788,246 of record OZ220482.1, on the reverse strand, counting down.
TCTCTGCCTGCATGGCCCGAATCGCGGCGATCTCCTCCATGTTCCGGGCGTGACGGGCGTCCGCCCTTTCTTTCTCGCGCAGGTGATCGGCTTCGAGCGCAGCCGTCCGCCTGGACGAAAGCCGTACGCTCTCCTGAATCTCCGCGACCGCCGCGCTCGCGCTCACATCGCCTGATGAACTCGTCGTCATCGTGGTGTGTCTCCTGTTGCTGAACCGCACCACGCCGAGACGCGGCTGCGAGTCGTGGATCACTACCGGCGGCGGGCGAACGCCAGCTCGACAAAGGGCTTGGAGATGATAGCCCATCCCACCGACGGCGCGACACCCAGCGTCGTCCCATGAGAGATGAGACTGAAGGGGTGTTGCGGATCATTGGAGAACGATCTTGCAACTCGACATCGGACGTGTCCGGGTCTGGACGGAGGTTCGGGCCTTCCTGGCTGGCAGCACAGCGCTGTACTTCCGGTTCGCGGACCGCGGGGACACCTACGGCGTATGGGACTACTCTCGCTCTGATCCGCAGCTCCTACCGATGTCCGTCCGTAACCAAGGCGCAGAGAAGCCGCCGGCCAACGTGACGTTCGGACCCTGGAACGGGCAGGCGTGACCGGCAACGCGTCATGCCGACACAGACGCCGAACTGCCGCGCCACAGCGAGAGGCTCCGCGGCTTCAACAGGAGATCGATCAGGTCCAACCGGCTACGATGGCTTGCGGCACCCCTCCGGAAACGCGGATATGTCGACCAGGGCCCGGGCCGGCCTGTCGGGCTCCTTGGTGTACAGCCGGGTCCGGCCGGTCGCCGTGTCACGAACCCGCAGGTCGAAGCCGACATCGGTGGCGGAAGCGGCGAACACCCAGTGGCGGTCGTTGAAGCTGCAGCCGTCGAGCACCTTGACCAGGATTTCCCAGTTCGCCGGTGAGAAGAAGTGGAACAGGCCGGAATCGTCCGTCCGCGGACCGGCCGTGCGGCCTTTGCCTCTCATGCCGTCAAGGTTCGACCACTCCACGGTCACCTCGTAGCGGCCCTTCTGGAGGCACATCGCGGTTGCCGTGTCGGTGCAGCCGTCTTCCTCCGCCGGCGCGGCGACCGACACGGTGCCGGCGGCGAAACGCTGCGCCGGCGGTGGTTCGGGCAATGGCCCAGGCGACGGTGCGGTCACCGGCAGCGACCCGCTGTCGCCTGCAGCCGCGGACGTTGTCGCGGCGTCGGTGCAGCTTCCGGGAAACGCCGCGCTGTCCGTGAACGCCTCCGCCTGCCTGCCCGGTTCGTTCCGGTACTCCTGCACCGCGCCGGTCACCGTGTCCGTGACCATCAGCACGTAGCCCAGCGTCGTCGCCGAAGCGCCGTACACCCACATCCGGCCGTTCACCGAGCAGCCGTCGAGCACCTTGACCAGCAGCTCCCAGTTGACCGAAGAGAAGAACCAGAACAGCCCCGAGTCGTTCGTCCCCTCGTGGACCACCTTGCCCGGCCCGCGCCGGCCGGCCGCCCCGTCCTCGGTCCACCAGTCCATCGTCACCGAGAAACGGGAGTCCTGGAGGCACAGCGTCTCGCCGTCCGCCGCGCAGGTACCGACCGGGTCGGCCGCCACGACCAGCAGCTTGCGCGACACCGTCGAGGAAGGACCGTGGCCGCTGACCGTCAGCGACACCGTGTAGAACCCGGGCACCGACCAGGCATGCTCCAGCGACCGGCCACGCGATGTCGTGCCGTCCCCGAGGCTCCAGTTCCGCGAGGTCACCGCCCCGCTGCTTCTGTCCAGGAACGACACGGGGACGCCGGTCCGCGCACGGCAGAGGCCGTCGGCGCAGGGAGCGTCCAGGGTGAAGGAGGCGCGCACGGCCCCGCCCGCATCGCCTGACCCGTCGCCGTCACCGGAATCGTCCTCGTTACCGCCTGGGCCACCGCGGTCGTCGTCGTCATCGTCGTCATTGCCACCACCACCGTTCGTGCCGCCGCCACCGTCACCCGAACCGTCGCCACCCCCGGCCGGACCACCGGAGTCGCCGTCAGTGCCGCCCGGGTCGCTCGGCGGGCCCGGGGCGCCGACTGGCGGCGCCGCGGGAGGAGCTGGCCCGACGACCCGGTCGGTCTGAAGATCAAGTCTGGCCAGCTCTCCGTTCCAGAGCTCGGTCACACGCCCCCCTGAGCATCTCAACAAGCTTCCGCCGCTTGCAGCCGCCCTCGAGCTGTCGTCATCGACAAGCGGTTGATAGACATAAACCGAGGATGGCGGCGGATGTCCGCAGGACAAGCCCGCGGCCGGACCGAAGTACTCGTTGAAGGAGCTGGTGGCCGTGATCAGACCCGGACCCGGCGCGCGAATGTCGCCGACGCGCTGCTCCCGTCCGGTGTCGTCCATGACCCACGCACCCCACCATTGCCCCTCCGCATCGGTCTCCAGCATCCAGACGCGGAGCCGGTACCAACGACCCGTCTCCCACGCATACGGGATGGTACAAGTCATGCCGACGCCTTCACCGCCGAACCGGCGGCAAGCGGCCCCCTCGACCATGGACTCGCGGAAAGCAGTGGCGCCCCAGATCGAAAACCGGACTTGCCGTCGGCCGTCACCTTCCTGTTGCAGCCCCATGTAGGAGCCACTGCCATTGTCCATCGAGAACGTCTGCGTGAAGAACATGGCGTCGTCCGCCATCGATGGCCACATCCACGTATCGACGTTCCAAGCCGGGGCTGCCAGCGACCAGTGCTGGTAGACGGCGCCCCACTGGAACTGCTGCGCCCAGGCCGCCCACGCAGGGGCAGCTGCCAAGGCGCACGCCACCGCTACGGTTCGTCGACATGAGCCAGCCCGGACCTGAAACTGTCCAACGAGCCGCTTCGTCAACATCGCCAACGCGCCACGAGCCTGAGATCTTTCGCGAATCAGGGCCTACTCCGGATCTGATCCGGCTCGGAACTCCCCGCGGGTTGCAGGGTCTCGCAGCGGCCTACGCACGCTTGGGGCAGCGAAACCAACCCCACTTTGCAGCCCCTGAACCGAATCCGGCGCCATCTCTCCACCGTTCTCTGCCGATTCCGCCCCCGATGGCAGTCCTTCGGAGGAAGTGCCCCGGGTAGTCCGCCGGATCCAGGCCGATCGACTGCACGCGGCGCTTCACTAACCGGGCGACATCGGTCGGGTGCAGCGGGTTGCCTCGAGGCGGCCCGCCGCGCCACAGCGTCCGGAACACCGGCCCGGTCCGACCGCCGGACAGAACGAGCCACTGCCGCAACCGATCGGTTGGCCGCACGAGCGAGCCAGCCGGGACCGCAATCGTCTGACCGGCCCCGTACTGGTCCGTCTTCGAGCGGCGAATGTGCAGGTACATGCCCGCCGGACCTTTCGCAGCGGGGAGAAACTCGACATCCTCGATCCGGAGCTGGCAGATCTCCGACCGCCGTAACGCTCCGCCGAACCCCACAGCGATCACGGCGGCGTCCCGGGTGGCGATGGCTCGGTGCTTCTCCTGAGCAGCGAGCCGATCGCATTCGCCGAGCATCGCCGCGACCTCATGTTCGGACAGCGCCTTGACCTGCCGGGGCCGCTCGTCCGTCCGCCGCCCGAGACCCCGAAGGACCATGCCGACCAAGGGATGACGAGCCGGCGACTCCAGGTTCAGCTCGCCGTACCGTCGGTTGATCGCCGTCAGGCAGATCCGCATCGTCGCCCGGGAAAGAGGACGATCGCTCCTTGTGCCCGCTGGAGTAGGGCGGTCGGGTGCGGTCATGGCAACCAGGAACTCCGCAACGTGACCGGCTGTCGCCTCCATCGGCTCGAGCCGGCGCCTGAATACCGCCGTTCAGGCCCTCTACTCCTCCGTGTCGACGAACTCGATGACGGCGCGTTCTGCTGCGTCGCCCTTGCGGGGGCCGAGCTTGGTGATGCGGAGGTAGCCGCCGGGGCGGTCGGCGTAGCGGGGGGCGATCTCGTCGAAGAGCTTCTTGACGTGGTCGCGGTTCGGCAGCCAGCGGCGGACCAGGCGGCGGGCGTGGACGGTGTCCTCGCGGCTGCGGGTGATCACCCTCTCGGCAACCGGCCGCAGGGCCTTGGCCTTGGCCAGGGTGGTGTGAATGCGGCCGTGCTCGACCAGCGAGGCAAGCTGGTTGCGGAACATCGCCCGACGGTGGGCAGTGGTCCGACCGAGTTTCTTGTAGCCAATTCCGTGACGCATCTTCGCTCCTTCCCGGGGCTGCTCGGAAGCGGTTCGACAGCCGGTCAGGCCTGCAGTCCGCTCTCGGCGTTTCCGGGAACGCTCATGCCGAACGACAGGCCCATCTTCTCGAGCACTTCCTGGATCTCCTCAAGCGACTTGCGGCCGAAGTTCTTGGTGTCGAGCATCTCCGATTCGGTGCGAACGACCAGATCGCCAACCGTGTTGATGCTGGCGTTCCTGAGGCAGTTCGCGGAGCGGACGCTCAGGTCCAGATCGTCGATGGGCTTCTGCAACAGGGCGGCCACATCGCTGTCGTCGGTCTCGTCTTCGACTGCGTCCGCCGAAACCAGGGTCTCCTCGGCGTTGATGAAGATCGTCAGGTGGTCGCGCAGCAAGACGCCGGCGCGGGACATCGCCTCCTCCGGGGTCACCGTACCGTCGGTCCAGACTTCCACGATCAACCGCTCATAGTCCGTCGTCCGACCGAGCCGGGCCGCTTCCACGCGGTAGTTCACCCGCCTCACCGGGCTATGCACCGAGTCGAGCGGAATCCAGCCGATGCCCATCGACTGCTCGAGGTTGCGGTCGGCACTGACGTAGCCGCGGCCGATCTTCACCTGCGCCTCCAGACGAAGGCGGCCCCTTTCGTTGAGCGTCGCCACCTTGCTGGCGGCGTCCCGGATCTCGACGCTGGCGCCGGTCTCGAAGTCGCCAGCGGTGACCTCGCGCGGACCGGCGACGTCCAGTGTGATCGTGTGGGTCGAGCCGTCCGAGGAGCGCAGCGGCACCTGCTTGAGATTCAGCACGATGTCGGTGACGTCTTCGACGATGCCCTCGAGCGACGAGAACTCATGCAGCGCGCCATCGATGCGCACCGCCGTGATCGCGGCGCCCTCGATCGCCGACAGCAGACTGCGGCGCAGCGCATTGCCGACCGTGGCGCCGAAACCGCGTTCGAACGGCTGTGCCGCGAACTTGCCGTAGCTGTCGGTGAGAGTCTCGGTGTCGATCTCTACACGCTTGGGGCGTTGGAATCCCTGCCAGAGCATATTCACTCCTACCTCTATCGATTGCGTTCCACTCCGGGAACGTTGGTTGCTCGCAAAGTACCGGGCGGCTGTCGGGAGTCAGACCCGGCGCCGCTTGCGCGGACGGCAGCCGTTGTGCGGGATCGGTGTCACGTCACGGATCGAACGGACGTTGATACCTGTTGCCTGCAGCGCTCGGACCGAGGACTCCCTGCCGCCGCCCGGCCCCTTGACCAGCACGTCGACCGTCCGCACCCCCATGTCCTTCGCCTGGTAGCCGACCGCCTGGGCCGCCACCTGAGCCGCGAAGGGCGTTCCCTTGCGCGATCCCTTGAAGCCGTTCCGGCCCGACGACGACCAGGTCAGCACGTTGCCGTCCGGATCCGCGATGCAGACCAGCGTATTGTTGAACGTCGCGTTGACATGCGCCACCGCATGGGGGACGACGCGCTTTTCCTTCTTCCTCGCCTTTGCCATCTGCCCGGTCCTTCCCCTGTTACTTCGTGGCCTTCTTCTTGCCCGCGACGGTGGCCCGACGCGGTCCCTTGCGGGTGCGGGCGTTCGTATGCGTGCGCTGACCCCTGACCGGCAGGCTCTTGCGGTGCCTGACCCCCCGGTAGCTGCCGATCTCCATCAACCGCTTGATGCTCTGCGTGACTTCCTTGCGCAGATCGCCCTCGACGGCGCCGGCCGTCTGCACCACCTGGCGAATCCGCCCGGTCTCGTCCTCGGTCAGATCCTTCACCTTGATCGACGTTTCCACTCCGGCCTCGCTCAGGAGCACCCGGGCCCTGGAGCGGCCGATTCCGTAGATGTAGGTGAGGCCCACGCCCACCTGCTTGTTCTGCGGTAGATCGATCCCTGCGATTCTCGCCATACGACTCTCCCTGCCCTGTTCAGCCCTGCCGTTGCTTGTGCTTGGGGTTCTCGCAGATGACACGGATCACGCCGTTACGTCTGACCACCTTGCACTTGACGCACATCCTCTTGACTGACGTTCGCACCTTCATGATGAATCTCCTCTGAACTCCCGACGCGGCCTTCAGCTTCTCATCCTGTACACGATCCGGCCGCGGCCCGGGTCGTAGGGCGAGAGCTCGACCAGCACGCGGTCTCCCGGAAGGATGCGGATGAAGTGCTTGCGCATCTTGCCCGAGATATGGGCCAGAGCCTGGTGCTTGTTGTCCAGCTCGACCCTGAAGACCGCGTTCGGCAGCGTCTCTACCACAGTGGCCTCTACCTCGATCGCATCTTCCTTCTTCACACGTCTGTTCCCTTCGTTCCCGGTTGCCCTCGATTCATGCCGCGAGCCCCTGAACACGAGCGCCGCTGCGCACCACCGGCAACCGGAGCGACGCCGCCTTCGCCGACCCGGAGCATCGCCATCAGACGCCTTCCGTCCCGGTCAGCGAGGCTTCGATGGCAGCCGTCACCTGTTCGATCGCCACCGCGCCGTCGACTCGGCGAAGCAGCCCCAGAGCCTCGTAGTGGGCGATCAGGGGCTCGGTCTGCGCCGCGTAGACCTTCAGCCTTTCGCGCACGACGTCCTTCCGATCGTCCGCGCCGCGGCCGCGCAGGACGATGCGCCGGACCAGTTCCTCCTCCGGCACGTCGATCGTCACGACGTGGTCGATCCGGCGGCCGTCGAGGATCTCCTCGAGCGTGGCGGCCTGCGCTGCGGTGCGCGGGTAGCCGTCGAGCAGGAAGCCCGCGGCGGCGTCCGGTTGGTCCAGCCGGCCGCGAACCACGTCGGCCATCAGTTCGTCGTCGACCAGGGCGCCCGCCGCCATGACGTCCTGAACGCGCCGGCCCGGCTCTCCGCCGGCAGCGACCGCCGCACGCAGCATATCGCCGGTCGAGATCGCCGGAACGCCGAACCTGCACGAGAGACGGGCGGCCTGCGTGCCCTTGCCGCAACCGGGCGCCCCGAGCAGCACGATGCGCAGCGGATCAGCCACGGCGCCCCCGGATGCGGCCCCGCTTCATGAAGCCCTCGTAGTTCCGCATCACGAGCTGGCTCTCGATCTGCTGAAGGGTGTCCATGGCGACACTGACGACGATCAGCAGCGAGGTGCCGCCGAAGTAGAAGTTGATCCCCATGCCTTCGGTCAGCCAGAGCGGAGCGTAGCTGTCGAGGGTGGCGCCGATGAAGGGAAGGCCGCCGACCTTGAAACCCGCGATCATGAACTCGGGCAGGACGGACACGCCCGCCAGATAGAGGGATCCGACCAGGGTCAGGCGGGTCAGCACGCGGTCGATGTACTCCGAGGTCCGCCGGCCGGAGCGGATGCCGGGGATGAACCCGCCGTACTTCCGCATGTTCTCGGCGAGGTCGTTCGGGTTGAAGATGATCGAGACATAGAAGTACGAGAAGAAGATGATCGCCGCCACGTAGAGCACGTAGTAGATCGGCTGCCCCCACTGCAGGGCGCTGGCGATCCGCTGGACCGGTTCGTACGGGAGCATGCCGGCGACAGTGGCCGGCACGGTGACCACGGAACTCGCGAAGATGACCGGAATCACACCGCCCGTGTTGACGCGCAGCGGCAGGTAGGTGCTCTGTCCGCCGTACTGCCGGCGGCCCACGATCCGCTTGGCGTACTGCACCGGAATCCGTCGCTGGGCCCTCTCCATGTAGACGATGAAGGCCACCACCACGAGCATGAAGCCGGACAGCAGCAGGATCTTGATCAGCGACATGGCGCCGCTCTGCAACTGACTGAAGAGGCCCAGCACGGCGCCGGGAAGACCGACCACGATACCGGCGAAGATGATCAGCGAGATGCCGTTGCCGATCCCCCGTTCACTGATCTGCTCGCCCAGCCACATGACGAAGGCGCAGCCGGTGGTCAGCGACAGCACGGTCACGATCTTGAATCCCAGGCCCGGACTGAGCACCAGGGGTGCGCCTCCGGGCGAGGTCAGGTTCTCCAGGAAGAACGCGATGCTGGTGCCCTGGATGATCGAGATGACGACGGTTCCGTAGCGCGTGTACTGGGTGATCTTGCGCCGGCCCATCTCGCCTTCCTTGGACAGCTTCTCGAGATAGGGCCAGACCACGGTCAGCAGCTGCAGGATGATGGACGCCGAGATGTAGGGCATGATGCCCAGCGCAAACAGCGCCACCCGGCCCAGGCTGCCGCCGGTGAACGTGTTGACGAAGCCCAGCACGGTGCCCTGCATCTGCTCCATGAACTCGCTCAGGGCCTGGGGGTCGATGCCCGGAGTGGGGATGATGCAGCCGATCCGATAGACCGCCAGCAGGCCCAGCATGAACAGCACCCGCTTCCGGAGATCCGGAATCGCGAAGATGTTGCGGAAACTCTCGACGCCCACGATCTGCTCCGTCAGGCGATCTCTTCGCAGGAGCCGCCAGCGGCCTCGATCTTCGCCCGCGCGGCAGCGCTGAACCGGTGCGCGCGCACCGTCAGTCCGGACGGGGCATCGCCGTTGCCGAGAACCTTCAACTTCATGCCGCGGCGCACGCGGCCGCGGGAGACCAGGAGCTCGACATCGATCGCCTGGCCCAGACCGTCGAGATCGCCGACGTTGATCACGGTGTATTCCGTGCGGAAGATGTTGGTGAACCCGCGCTTCGGAACCCGGCGGATCAGGGGCATCTGACCGCCTTCGAAGCCCGCCCGCCGCGAGAAACCCGCTCGCGAACGCTGGCCCTTGTGGCCGCGGCCGGAGGTCTTGCCGGTGCCCGAGCCCGGGCCGCGCCCGACCCGCTTTCGCGGGCGGCGGCTGGCTCTTGCCGGCTTCAGATCGTGCAGTTTCATGTCAGTCTTCCAGGATCCGGACGAGATGCGGGATCTTCCGCACCATACCCCGCACCGCCCGGGTGTCCTCGCGCTCGACGACGTGGCGGATACGCCTCAGTCCCAGGCCGCGCAGCACGTCACGTTGCGGCCGCGGCCTCCCGATCGCGCTCCGCACCTGTTGAATCCGTATCGTCCTGGCTGCCACCTTCGCCACCTCCCTGATCTCCATTCGTCGAACCCTCCGCGAAGCCGTCAAGCGACTGCAGCCCCCGCAAGGTTCGTACCTGCTTCTCGTTGCGGAGAGACATGAGCCCGGCGAAGGTCGCCTTGACCACGTTCTGCGGATTCGTCGTCCCCAGCGACTTGGTCAGGATGTCCTGGATGCCGGCGCCCTCGACCACTGCGCGCACCGCGCCGCCGGCGATCACTCCGGTTCCCTCCGAGGCCGGCTTCAGCATGACGCGGCCGGCGCCGAAGACCCCCACCGTCTCGTGCGGGATGGTCGTGCCGGACAACGGCACCTGCACCAGGTTGCGCTTGGCGATCTGGATTCCCTTGCGGATGGCGGCCGGCACTTCCTTCGCCTTGCCGGATCCGAAGCCCACCCGACCGGCGCCGTCGCCGATCACGACCAGTGCGGTGAACGAGAAGTTCTTGCCGCCCTTGACGACCTTCGTCACGCGGTTGATGTCGACAACCTGCTCGAAGAACTCGCTGTCGAGATCGATGTCCCTAGCCAATGTTCACTCCTTTGCTCCCTTGCGGCCCCCGGAGTCCGATCAGAACTCGAGGCCTCCCTCGCGCGCGCTGTCGGCAAGCGCCTGGATCCTGCCGTGGTACAGGAATCCGCCGCGGTCGAAGACGACCGCGCGGAAACCGCCTTCCCTGGCGCGTTCGGCCAGGACCTGACCCACCGCCTGCGCCGCCTTGCAGCTTCCCGTCGACCCTTCGAGCGCCCCCTGAAGATCGGACTCGAGCGAACTGGCGAAGGCCAGCGTGCAGCCCGACCGGTCGTCGATCAACTGGGCGTAGATGTGCCGCCGGCTCTTGTGCACCGCCAGCCGCGGCCGTTCCGCTGAACCGCGCAGCTTCTTGCGCACGCGGTACCGCGCCCGCTGGCGGCGGCGGCCGCGGTCGAGGGTTCTCTTCCTGCGCAGATCACTCATGCCTTCGTCTTCCTGTTGCGAGACCCGTTGCCTACCCGGCCGCCGCCTTGCCGACCTTGAGTCGGACGACCTCGCCGCGATAGCGGATTCCCTTGCCCTTGTACGCGTCGGGCTTGCGCAGACTGCGCAGGTCGGCCGCTGCCTGCCCGACCTGCTGCTTGTCGTTGCCTGTGACCGCGATTCGGTTCGCCCGCTCGTCGATCGACACCTCGACGTCCTCCGGTATCGGATAGACGACGGGATGCGAGTACCCGAGCGCCAGATGCACCTCGCGACCCCTGACCTCTCCCCGGTAGCCGACGCCGACGATCTCGAGTTCCCGTCGGAAGCCCTCGTTGACGCCCACCACGGCATTCGCCAAGAGCGCCCGCGCCAGACCGTGACGGGCCCGCTCCTCGCCGGTCGAGCCCGAGCGGTGCAGGGTCACCACGCCGTCCTCGACGCGCACCTCGATGCCGCTCTGGAGCGGCTGCTCCAGCTTGCCCCGTGGTCCTTCGATCGTTACCGTGCTGCCGTTCACCGCCACCGTCGTCTTCTCCGGCAACCGGATCGGCGCTCTTCCTATCCGGGACATGCCTAGTACACCTCGCAGAGGACTTCGCCGCCGACCCGCCGCCGGCGCGCCTGGGCGTCGGTCAGCAGGCCCTGCGAGGTCGACACGACGGCGACTCCCAGGCCGTTCAGCACCGGCCTGAGATCGTCGGCCGAACGGTAGACGCGGCGCCCCGGCGTGCTGATCTTCCGCAGCCTGGTGATCGCCGGCGTCCCCTCGTTGCGGTAGGCAAGGTAGATCCGCAGCGTCCGGCCCGGAGGCGAGTCGAACACCTCGTAGTCGCTGATGTAGCCCTGGTCGCGCAGCACGCGGCAGAGCGCGATCTTCAGCTTCGACGCGGGCGCCTCCGTGCGATCGTGCTTGACGATCAGGGCGTTGCGGATCGTGGTCAGAAGGTCCGCGACGGGATCGGTTGTGGTCATCGGTGTGTCCTTGGTTTCACGGTTCGGGTCGAGCGGACGTTCACCTGACGAAGGGCATGCCGAGGCCCCGCAGCAGATGCAGCGCCTGGGCGTCGGACTCCGCCGACGTCACCAGCGTCACGTTGATTCCCCTGGAGCCGGCGCTCCTCGAGTAATCGACCTCGGGAAAGATGTGGTGATCGCGGATGCCCAGGGTGTAGCTGCCTCGACCGTCGAAGCTCCGGTCCGAGATGCCCCGAAAGTCGCGCACCCGCGGCAGCGCGACGGTGATCAGCCGATCGAGGAAGTACCACATCCGGTCGCGGCGGAGGGTGACCCGACAGCCGATCGGCATGCCCGCACGCAGCTTGAAGGCGGCGATGGACTTCCGCGCGCGGGTCGTCACCGGCCGCTGGCCGGCGATCATGGCCAGCTCGGGCACGGCGCTCTCCAGCACCTTGATGTTCTGGATCGCTTCGCCGATGCCCATGTTCAGGACGATCTTCTCCAGCCGAGGCACCGCCATCGGGTTGGCGATGCCGAACTCCTGCTGAAGGCCCGGAGCGACCTCCTCGCGGTACAGGGTCTTGAGTCGGGGAACCATCGTCATGCCTCAGCTCAGCACCGCGCCGCTGACCTTCGCGTACCTGGTGAGCTTGCCGTCCTCGAGACGGCGCCGGCCCACGCGGGTCGGCTTGCCCGTGTCCGGGCAGATCACCATCAGGTTCGAGACGTGAATCGGCGCCTCCCGTTCCAGGATGCCGCCCTGGACCTGGCGCTGCGGGTTCGGCCGCTCGTGCTTCTTGACCATGTTCACGCGCTCGACGATGGCGCGGTTGGCGCCCGGCAGCACGCTCAGCACGCGGCTGCGCGTACCGCGGTTGCGGCCGGCGATGACCAGAACCTCGTCGCCCTTCTTGATCTTCATCCTGTGCATGTCAGATCACCTCCGGCGCCAGCGAGACGATCCGCATGAAGCGGCGCTCGCGCAACTCCCGGGCGACCGGCCCGAAGACCCGGGTGCCGATCGGCTCCCGGGCCTCGTTGATCAGGACCGCCGCGTTGTTGTCGAATCGGATGTAGCTGCCGTCGCGCCGACGGCGCTCCTTGCGCGTACGCACGATGACCGCACGCACCACCTGGCCCTTCTTGACCGTCCCTTCCGGCGTCGCCTCCTTGACCGAAGCCGTGATCACGTCGCCGAGCACGCCGTAGCGGCCCGAGGAACCGCCCCGCAGCTTGATGCACGAGATGCGCTTGGCGCCCGAGTTGTCGGCGACGTCGAGCATCGTTCCCATCTGGATCATGGCCCCGTCTACCCTTCTGCACGCTTGACGACCCGCTGCACGCGCCAGCGCTTCCGGCGCGAGAGCGGTCGGGTGGAGATGAGGGACACGATGTCTCCCTCGCGGCAGTCGTTCGCCTCGTCGTGGGCGACGAACCGGGACGACTGCTTCATCAGCCGGTGATACAGCCTGTGCATGACGGTCTTCTCGACCGCCACGACAACCGTCTTGTCCATCTTCGCGCTCACGACCTTGCCGACCCGGACCTGTCGGCGGCCCCGCGCTGCCTGCTGTTCAGCGTTCATGTCATGCACTTCCCGTTCCCGTCGCCTTCTCGCGCAGGACGGTCAGAACCCGCGCCAGCTCGACGCGGGCGTTCCTGATCCTGCTCGGCTTCTCAAGCTGCCCGATCGCCTTCTGCAAGCGCAGGGCGAACAGTCGGTCGGCCAGTTCCTCTTCCTTCTGACGGAGTTCTTCCGCCGTCAGCTCCCTGAGCTCGCTTGCCTTCATCGCCACGCGCCACCTCAGATCTGCACGCCGTGGCGCGCGACGAACCGGGTCCTGATCCCGAGCTTGTGGGATGCGAGCCGCATCGCCGATCTGGCGAGTTCCGGCGACACCCCCTCGAGCTCGTAGAGGATCCGGGCGGGCCGGACGACCGCAACCCACTCTTCGGGGTTGCCCTTGCCCTTGCCCATCCTGGTCTCCAGCGGCTTCTTGGTGATCGGCTTGTCCGGGAAGATCCGGATCCAGACCTTGCCCGACCGCTTGATGTGACGCGTGATCGCGATCCGGGCGGCCTCGATCTGACGGGCCGTCACCCAACCGGCCTCCTGCGCCTGCAGCCCGTACTCGCCGAAGGACACGACGTTGCCGCCCTTGGCCAGACCGCGGCGGCGGCCGCGGTGGTGCTTGCGGAACTTGACCTTCTTCGGCATCAACATCGCTGATTGCTCCTTCGAACCCGGCGCACGTCACCTAGGCGGCGGACCGGCGGCCGCGCTCCCGCGACAGGTCGCCCCGGTACACCCAGACCTTGACGCCGATCACTCCGTAACTCGTGTACGACTCGGCGAATCCGTAGTCGATGTCCGCCTTCAGCGTGTGCAGCGGAAGACGCCCTTCCTGATACCACTCGGTCCGCGCGATCTCGTTGCCGCCAAGCCGGCCGGACACCATGATCTTGACGCCCTTGGCGCCGAACCGGAACGCCGACTCCATTGCCTTCTTCATCGACCGTCGGAAGGCGACGCGGCGCAGGAGCTGAGCGGCGATCGCTTCGGCCACGAGCTGGGCGTCGAGCTCGGGGCGCTGAATCTCCTGGATGTTGATGTGAACTTCCTGGCCCATCTGACGGCTCAGGTCGTCCCGCAGCTTGTCCACCTCCGTGCCCTTGCGGCCGATGATGATCCCCGGTCGCGAGGTGTAGATCGTCACCCGCAGCTTGTCCGCGGCGCGCTCGATGTCGATCTGGCTGACACCGGCATGCATGAGCCGCTTCTTCAGACCGGTCCGCAGCGCGATGTCCGACTTCAGGGTGCCGGCGTAGTCTCGTTCGGCGTACCAGCGCGAATGCCAGCCCTGGTTGTAGACGAGACGAAAACCGTAGGGATGTGTCTTCTGACCCATGAACGCTCCTAGCGTGGTACTGCCCAAGCGCGGCGGGAATCAAGCTTGATCGTGACGTGGCTCTGCCGCTTCAGGATGCGGAAGGCGCGGCCCATCGGCTGCGGGCGCAGCCGCTTCAGGGTCGGTCCGCAGTCGACGAAGATCTCCTTGATGTAGAGATTCCCGACATCGGTTTCCGCCTCCGTGTTCTCGGCGTTCGCCACCGCCGACCGCAGCAGCTTGTAGATCGGACGCGCCGCGGACCTGGTGCTCAACTGCAGCAGGGTCGATGCTTCTTCCACGTCCAGGCCGCGGATCAGATCCGCGACCAGGCGCACCTTCTGCGGCGACGCCTGCAGGTATCTGAGTCGGGCGATTGCTTTCATCGTCTCTCTCCGTCCACCGGGTCGGCTGCCGCGGCGCTACCGGGGGCTCGCCCGACGTTCCCGCCGGCCGCCCGCATGCCCCCGGAAGGTGCGCGTCTGGGCGAACTCTCCGAGCTTGTGACCTACCATGTTCTCGCTGACGAAGACCGGAATGAATTTCGTGCCGTTGTGGACGGCAACGGTGTGTCCCACCATGTCGGGGATGATCGTCGAACGACGCGACCAGGTCTTGATGACCCGGCGGTCGCCGGTCGCGTTCATCGCCGCCACCTTGTCGTACAGGTGGTGGTCGATGAAGAAGCCCTTCTTGAGTGAACGTGCCATGCTGTCCCTGCTCCGTGCTGCCGCCGACCTACTTGCGGCGTTTCCGCCGCCGGACGATCATCCCGGTCGTGCGCTTGTTTCTCCGCGTCCTGTAGCCCTTCGTCGGCTTGCCCCAAGGTGTCGTCGGATGCCGTCCGCCCGAGGCCTTGCCCTCGCCGCCGCCCATCGGGTGGTCCACCGGATTCATCGAAACACCGCGGTTGTGCGGCCGGCGGCCCCGCCAGCGGTTTCGGCCCGCCTTGCCGAGCGAGATATTCGAGTGCTCCGAGTTGCCGACCTGCCCGATCGTCGCGGAACAGTCGACGTGGATCCGCCGCACCTCCCCCGAGGGCAGCCGGACCTGGGCGTACGCCCCCTCCTTCGCCATCAACTGGGCGCCGGCGCCGGCACTGCGCACCATCTGTCCTCCGGCGCCGATCTTCAGCTCGATGTTGTGGATGATCGTGCCCAGGGGGATGAACCGGATCGGCAGGCAGTTGCCGACATCGATCTCCGATCCCTCGCCCGACTGGACCGTGGCGCCCACCTTGAGCCCCTGGGGCTGGAGGATGTACCGCTTCTCGCCGTCGGCGTAGTGGAGGAGGGCGATCAGCGCGCTGCGGTTCGGGTCGTACTCGATGGTGGCCACCTTCGCCGGCACGCCGACCTTGTCGCGCCGGAAGTCGATCCGCCGATAGCGGCGCTTGTGGCCGCCGCCCCGGAACCAGATCGTCTGCCGGCCCTTGTTGTTCCGCCCGCTGATCCGCTTCTTGCCCTCGACCAGGGGCTTGTGCGGTCTGCCGGTGGTGACGTCTTCCCGGCGCGAGAACTCCTGGAAGCGGCTCGCCGGATTCGTCGGTTTGAGTTTCCTGATGGCCATGGCGCTCGCTACACGTTGTCGAAGAGGTCGATCCGACCTTCGGCCAACCGGACGTAGGCCTTCTTCCAGTCGGGGGTTCGACCGACGAACCGGCCGCGCCGACGGACCTTGCCATGGACATTGGCGATGCGGACCTCGGCCACCCTGGCGCCGGCAAACTGCGCCTCGACCGCTCTCCGCACCTCGATCTTGTTGGCTCGGGAGTCGACCACGAAGGCGATGATGTTCTTCTCGTCCCGCAGCTCGGTCGACTTCTCGGTGATCAGGGGCCGCCGCAGAACGTCCTGCACCCTCATGACTCGCCTCCTTCCCGTTGCCGGCGCCGCTTCAGCACGGACGACAGCCGCCCGATCGCGTCCCGGCTGAACAGCAGATAGCCGCGGTCGACGACGTCGTAGACGTTGACCGCCAGCGCATCGACCGCCTTGAGCTGCGGATGGTTGCGTGACGCCAGCATCAGATTCCGGTTGCCGCGTTCGTCGACGATCAGCGCCTTGCCGTCCACGCCCAGGCCCTTCAGCCGGGCCGCCAGGGCGCCGGTCTTGTGACTGTCGAGCTCCAGCGAGTCGATCACCATGATCTTCTCCTCGAGCAGCTTCCGCGACAGCGCCGACTTGAGCGCGTTGCGTTTCTCGTTGCGGGACAGCCGGTTGCGATGGCTGCGCGGCGTCGGTCCATGCACGACGCCGCCGCCGCGCCGGAGCGGGGAGCGGCGGCTGCCGGCGCGGGCGCGGCCCGTCCCCTTCTGGCGATGCGGCTTGACCCCGGAGCCCCGGACCTCGTGCCGACCCTTGACCTTGTGCGTCCCCGCCCGCTGCGCCGACCGCCAGGCCACCACCGCCAGGTGGATCAGGTGCTCCTTGTAGGGGTAGGCAAAGACCTCTTCCGGCAGGTCGACCGTGCCGACCGCCCGGTTGTCGAGACTCGTGATGGCTATTTCCGGCATCAGACCGAACTCCGCACCATGACCAGCGCCCTGCCTGCGCCCGGAACCGCGCCGCGCAGATAGAGCAGGCGGTTCTCGGCGTCCACCTTGACGACGAGGAGCTTCTTTGTCGTCACGCGCTTGCCGCCCATCCGGCCGGGAAACCGCATGCCCGGAAAGACGCGGGAAGGACTCGCCGACTGCCCGACCGAGCCGGGAGCGCGATGGAACATCGAGCCGTGACTGGCACGGCCGCCGCCAAAGCCGTGCCGGCGCATGACACCCTGGAAGCCCTTGCCCTTGCCCTTGCCGATCACATCCACCCGCGCACCGACCTCGAAGATCGAGACTTCGATCTCGTCGCCCGGCTGCGATTCGTCCTTCGCGTCCACCCGCAGTTCGGCCAGATGCCGCATCGGCTCGACGCCGGCCTTCCGGAAGTGGCCTCGCCGCGCTTCCGTCAGCCGCCTTGGCGGACGACTCTCGACCAGACCGATCTGCACGGCCTCGTAGCCGTCGGAGGCCTCCGTCTTGCGTTGCACGACCCGGCACGGCCCGACCTCGAGCACGGTGACCGGCACCGCGGCGCCGTCCTCGCTGTAGATCTGGGTCATGCCGATCTTGTGGCCCAGCAGTCCCTTCGACTGACCCCTGCCAACGCTCATCGATCGTTCTCCTCGAGTTCCACCGGGCGCCCCCTCCGTCTCAGGCGCCGAACGCCTTGATCTCGACGTCGACCCCGGCAGGAAGCTCCAGCTTCATCAGTGCGTCGACGGTCTGGCTGGTGGGCTCGAAGATGTCGAGCAGCCGCTTGTGCGTGCGGATCTCGAACTGCTCGCGCGACTTCTTGTCCACGTGCGGGGAACGGTTCACCGTGTAGCGGGCAATGTGGGTCGGCAGCGGAATCGGCCCGACCACGCGGGCGCCGCTGCGGCGCGCCGTATCGACGATCTCGTGCGTCGACGTGTCCAGGATGCGGTAGTCGAAGGCCTTCAGCCGGATGCGGATCTTCTCGTTCATCGTTCTCTTGAATCCCAACCTTCCCCGATCGCCTGACGCACTCCGAACCGTCTACTCGGCGATGTCGGTGACAGTGCCGGCGCCTACCGTCCGGCCGCCTTCGCGAATCGCGAACCGCACGCCCTTCTCCATCGCGATCGGAGCGATCAGCTCCACCTCCAGCGTCACGTTGTCGCCAGGCATCACCATCTCCGTACCCTCCGGCAGACTCGCAACGCCCGTCACGTCCGTCGTCCGAAAGTAGAACTGCGGACGGTAACCGTTGAAGAACGGAGTGTGACGACCCCCCTCGTCCTTGTCCAGCACGTACACCTCACCGCTGAACTTCGTGTGAGGAGTGATCGACTTCGGCTTCGACAGCACCTGACCACGCTCCACCTCGTCCTTCTTCGTCCCGCGAAGCAGCACACCGATGTTGTCACCGGCCTCGCCCGAATCCAGCAGCTTCCGAAACATCTCCACGCCCGTCACCACCGTCGAACTCGTGTCACGGATGCCCACGATCTCCACCGTGTCGCCCACCGTCACACGACCACGCTCCACACGACCCGTCACCACCGTGCCACGACCCGAAATCGTGAAAATGTCCTCGATCGGCATCAGAAAATCAAGGTCCACCGCCCGCTCCGGAGTCGGCACGTACGAATCCACCGCCGACAGCAGCTCCACGATCCCCGAACCCCACTCGCCCGACGGATCGCCCTCCTCCAAAGCCTTCAACGCCGAACCGCGAACGATCGGTATGTCGTCGCCCGGAAACTCGAACGACGACAACAGATCCCGAAGCTCCAGCTCCACCAGGTCCAGCAACTCCTCGTCGTCCACCATGTCGCACTTGTTCATGAACACCACGATGTACGGCACACCCACCTGACGAGCCAGCAACACGTGCTCGCGGGTCTGAGGCATCGGACCGTCAGCAGCCGATACCACCAGGATCGCACCGTCCATCTGAGCCGCACCCGTGATCATGTTCTTCACGTAGTCCGCATGACCCGGACAGTCCACGTGAGCGTAGTGACGATTCTCCGTCTCGTACTCCACGTGAGCCGTCGCGATCGTGATACCGCGCTCACGCTCCTCCGGAGCCTTGTCGATCTCGTCGAACGGCACGAAATCCGCACCGCCACCCTTCGACAGAACGCTCGTGATCGCCGCCGTCAGCGTCGTCTTGCCGTGATCCACGTGACCGATCGTCCCCACGTTCACGTGCGGCTTCGTCCGCTCGAACTTCTCCTTCGCCATGCTTCAGCTCCTCGCTGTCTCGCCTTGATTCCTGTTGCGTCGTGTCAAGAAACGGGTACGGCCCCCGACGGTCAGCCGGTGGCCCTGGCCACGACTTCCTCGCTCACGTTCTGCGGGGTCGGTTCGTAGGACTCGAACTGCATCGAGTAGTTCGCCCGGCCCTGGGTGGCCGAACGCAGATCGGTCGCGTAGCCGAACATCTCCGCCAACGGCACGCGGGCGTTGACGACCTGCGTCCGGTTGTGCATCTCCATGCCGAGCACCTTGCCTCGCCGGGAGCTGATGTCGCCGATCACGTCGCCCATGTACTCCTCGGGGGTCGTGATCTCGACCGCCATGACCGGCTCGAGCAACACGGGACCGGCGTTCCTGGCGGCGTCGCGCCAGGCCATCGAACCGGCGATCTTGAACGCGACCTCGGACGAATCGACGTCGTGCGCGCTCCCGTCGTAGACCTCGACCGCGACGCCTGTCACCGGATACCCCGCGAGAGGTCCGGATTCGAGCGCCTCGGCAATGCCCCGCTCGATCGGCCTGATGAACTCCCTGGGGATCACGCCGCCCCGAGTCGAGTCCTCGAACTGCATTCCTTCGCCTTCGAACGGCCGGACCCGCAACAGGCAATGGCCGTACTGGCCGCGGCCGCCGGACTGCCGCACGAAGCGGCCCTCGCCGGCGGCCTCCTTCGTGATCGTCTCGCGGTAGGCGACCTGGGGCCGGCCGATGTTGGCGCCGACCCGAAACTCCCGGATCAGGCGGTCCGTGATGATGTCGAGATGAAGTTCGCCCATTCCCGAGATCAGGGTCTGGGCGGTGTCCGGATCCGTGTGGACCCGGAACGTCGGGTCCTCGCGCATCAGCTTCTCGAGCGCGACGCCCAGCTTCTCCTGATCCGCCTTCGTCTTCGGTTCGATCGAGACGGACAGGACCGGCGCAGGGAAGTCCATGGACTCGAGCACGATCGGCGCCGCGGGGTCACAGATCGTGTCGCCCGTCGTCACGTTGCGCAGCCCGACCGCGGCCGCGATGTCGCCGCACCAGACCCGCTTGATCTCCTCGCGCTTGTTCGCGTGCATCTTGAGCAGCCTGCCGACGCGCTCCTTGCCGCCGCGGTTCGCGTTCAGCACCGAGTGCCCGGTCTCGACCCGGCCCGAGTACACCCGCAGGTAGGCGAGCTGACCGACGAACGGGTCGGTCATGATCTTGAACACGAGAGCGCTGAACGGCGCTTCGTCGGAGGGCTCGCGACGGGCGGGTTCGCCGCCCTCCTCGACCCCCTCGATCATCGGCACGTCGAGCGGTGAAGGCAGGTAGTCGAGGACCGCGTCCAGCAACGGCTGCACGCCCTTGTTGCGGAACGCCGACCCGCAGAACACCGGCTGCAGGCTGTTCGCCACGGTCGCCCGGCGCAGGGCCGCCCGCAGCTCGTCGCTCGTGACCTCGGCCCCGGACAGGTACTTCTCGAGAAGCTCCTCGTCGGTCTCCGCCACCGCCTCGACCATCTCCTCGCGCGCCGCCAGGGCGAGATCGGCGTACTCTTCGGGGATCGCGGTCCTGGTGAAGCGGGCCCCCAGACTCTCGTCCTCGTAGATGCAGGACGACATGTCGACCAGGTCGATCACACCGGCAAAGGCGTCCTCGCGGCCCAGCGGCAACTGCAGGACGACCGGCGCGGCGCCGAGTCGATCCTTCATCATGCGGACGCAGCGGTCGAAGTCGGCGCCGACCCGATCCATCTTGTTGACAAACGCGATGCGCGGTACGCCGTACCGGTCTGCCTGCCGCCACACCGTCTCGCTCTGAGGCTCGACGCCGGCGACGGCATCGAACACCGCCACGGCCCCGTCAAGCACCCGCAGCGACCGCTCGACCTCGGCCGTGAAGTCGACGTGGCCGGGCGTGTCGATGATGTTGATCCGGTGGTCCCGCCAGGTGCAGCTCGTGGCGGCGGAGGTGATCGTGATCCCGCGCTCCTGCTCCTGTTCCATCCAGTCCATCGTCGCGGTGCCTTCGTGCACCTCGCCGATCTTGTAGTTCACACCTGTGTAGTAGAGGACGCGCTCGGTCGTGGTCGTCTTGCCGGCGTCGATGTGCGCCATGATCCCGATGTTCCGGGTCTTCTGCAATGGGACGCTTCTGGACATGTTCGGCAGTCGGGCAGGCAATCAGGCAGTTGGTCGGGGAAACGGATCGGGTCAAAGGGTCGGTCGAGCGGGCTTCGGGGTCGGATTCGTGACGGGTCGGCAAGGCCTCAACACGGGAGGCGCCGCCTGGCGAAAGCGCGACGGCGCAAGGATGCGGGCCATGAACAAGCCGGCGGACGGACGCGTGACGGGAATCCGCGCCAGGCGGATCTCCTCGCGCCCGCTACCAGCGGTAGTGGGAAAAGGCCCTGTTCGCTTCTGCCATCCGGTGGGTGTCCTCTTTCCTCTTGATCGCAACTCCGCGGTTCTCGGCGGCGTCGAGCAGCTCGCCGGCCAGCCGCAGCTTCATCGTCTTCTCGCTCCGGCCCTTGGCCGCCAGGATCAGCCACCTCATGGCAAGGGCGAGCTTGCGGGCGGGCCGGACCTCCATCGGCACCTGGTACGTCGAGCCGCCGACCCGGCGCGACTTGACCTCGACCGCCGGCTTCACGTTGTCGATGGCCTTCTGGAACACCGCGACCGGATCTTCCTCCCCGGTCCGCTCCTTGATCGTCTCCAGGGCATCGTAGAGGATGCGCTCGGCGACCGACTTCTTGCCGTCCTTCATCAGCACGTTGACGAACTTGCTGACCAACTGGGAGTGATACAGCGGGTCGGGGAGTATCTGGCGCTTGGGAACTTCGCGGCGTCGAGGCATGGTGAGGCTCCGTCGGATCAGGCCTTGGGGCGCTTGGCGCCGTACTTGGAACGCCCGCGGCGACGATCGTCGACGCCGACCGCATCCAGGGTGCCGCGAATGACGTGGTAACGGACGCCGGGAAGGTCCTTCACCCGGCCGCCGCGAATGAGAACGATCGAGTGCTCCTGAAGGTTGTGCCCGACGCCCGGAATGTAGGTCGTGACCTCGATTCCGTTCGTCAGGCGCACCCGCGCCACCTTGCGCAACGCCGAGTTCGGCTTCTTCGGCGTCTGCGTGTACACGCGGACACAGACGCCCCGCCTCTGGGGCGAGGCCTGAAGCGCCGGGCTCTTGGTCTTGGCGACCTGGCGTTGGCGGCCCTTTCGGACCAGTTGGCGGATGGTTGGCATGGGTGCTCCAGCAGACTCCTGACGCTCTCGAATCCTGTGCCGGAGTTCCGGCGTTCTTCCTGTGGACGGACCAGGGAACCAGGTCCCCGCACGACCAACGACCGCGACGCGATCGGCGTCAGGCAGGAGACACCGGATCCGGCCCCGCAGGGCCAACCCGAGGCGTCCGAAGACGAGCAGACCAGAACACCGTATCCGGCATCAATCTGCCGAGCGCGGCACCGGTTGGACCCCGGTTCGAAGCCTGACTCGTCGGTTGAGTTCGACTGTCTAACGGCCCGCCGCAAGCGAACCGAACAAGAGCGCGGACGTTAGCAGAACCTCGGAGGCCAGGCAACCCGATCCGCGTCTCTCAGCGTCTCTCGCCGCGTGGACGGCCGGATCTCCTGCGGCAGCCTCGGATCCCGCCGCTGCTGCTGCGCGCCATTTTCCCGGTAGTTCCGCCTCCCGGTGCTTCTCCGGTGCGCGCCGCCGCCGCAAGGTCCGTCGGGCAGTCGTCCGGCAGTCGTGCGTCAGTTGTCCCCCTCGCTCAGCACCGAAGACGGCATCGTGCGGATGAACTCCTCCGGATAGTCGTAGTTGTACAGATCGTCGGCGACGAGGTCCGGCGCCGGATAGGCGACATCCTCGATGTGGAAGTCGTTGTAGTGGTCCATGCCGGTGCCGGCCGGGATCACGCGCCCGACGATCACGTTCTCCTTCAGTCCGCGCAGATGATCCACCCGGCCGCTGATCGCCGCCTCGGTCAGCACCCGCGTCGTTTCCTGGAAGCTGGCGGCCGAGATGAAGCTCTCGGTCGACAGCGACGCCTTGGTGATCCCGAGCAGCAGCGGCCGGCCGATCGCCGGAGTTCCGCCCGCCGCGGTGACCCGCTCGTTCTCCTCCTTGAAGCGCCAGCGGTCGACCTGTTCGTCGATCAGGAAGTCGGTGTCACCGACCTCCTCGATCATCACCGAGCGCATCATCTGGCGGACGATCACCTCGATGTGCTTGTCGTTGATCGCCACGCTCTGCGACCGGTAGACCTCCTGGACCTTGTCCACCAGGTAGCGCTGGAGCTCCCGTTCGCCCTTGACCTGCAGCAGGTCGTGCGGATTGATGTTCATCGCCTCGCCGCTCAGCGGATCGCCGGCGCTGACGTACTCGTCGTCCTGCACGTTGACGCGGATGTGCCGGGGAATCTGGTAGCTCAGGCTCTCGCCGGCCTCGTTCTCGACCGTGATCTCCCGATTGCCCTTCTTGTCGATCCCCTGGCCGACCTGCACCCTGCCGTCGATCTCGGTGATCACGGCGGACTCCCGCGGCTTGCGCGCCTCGAACAGCTCCTGGACCCGCGGCAGGCCGCCGGTGATGTCCTTGGTCTTCGTCGTTTCGCGCGGGATCTTCGCCAGCGTGTCACCGGGATGAACCTCGTCGCCGTCGTTGACCCACAGGTGGGAACCGCTGGGCAGCAGATAGCGCGCCTCGATGCGCGCCTGGACTGGCGCCTCGACGGGCTTGTTCTCCCCGTCGTCGCCGAACGCGCTGTCGAGATCACCGGCGCCACTTCCCTCGTCATCACCATCGCCACTTCCCTCGTCGAACGCACTGTCGAGATCGCCCTCGGACGCTGCGACGCTCTTCGAGCGCGCCTCCGTGTCGACCACGACCACCGCCGGCGCCCGCTTCTCGTTCTGCGACGCCTCGACGATGATGCGATGGGACAGCCCGGTGACCTTGTCGGTCTCTTCGCGGACGTTCTCGCCCTCCACGATGTCGTGAAACTCCACGCGGCCCTTGACTTCGGAGAGGATGGCCGAGGTGAAGGGATCCCACTCGACCAGATCGGTCCCCGGTTCGACTTCCTGGTTCTCGCGCACCAGCAGGTGGGAGCCGTAGGTCAGCGGATGCCGCTCCAGCTCTCGGCCCACCTCGTCGACCAGCGCCAGCTTGCCGTTCCGGTTGACGACCACCAGGGCCCCTTCGCGGCTGTCGACGGTACTGACGTTGATGAGCTTGACCCAGCCCTTGTTCCGGGCCGCGTGGCGGGACTGCTCCGAGACCCGGCTGGCCGTGCCGCCGAAGTGGAACGTGCGCATCGTCAACTGCGTGCCGGGTTCGCCGATCGACTGGGCGGCAATCACGCCGACCGCTTCGCCAAGGTCGACACTGCGCCCGGTCGCCAGGTTGCGGCCATAGCAGGCGGCACAGACGCCGCGGCGGGTCTCGCAGGTCAGCACGGAACGGATCTTCACCCGCTCGATGCCCGCCGCCTGAATGCGGTTCGCCATGCTCTCGGTGATCCGGTCGCCGACCGAAAGAAGCTGCTCGCCGGTCAGCGGGTCGAAGATGTCCTCCTGACTGACGCGCCCGACCAGCCGATCGCGCAGCGGCTCCAGGGTGTCGCCGCCCTCCATGATCGCCGCGACGACGATCCCGTCGATCGTGCCGCAGTCCTCCTCGGTGACGATGACGTCCTGGGCGACATCCACCAGACGGCGCGTCAGGTAGCCCGAATCGGCCGTCTTGAGCGCGGTGTCGGCCAGACCCTTGCGGGCGCCGTGGGTCGAGATGAAGTACTGCAGGACGGACAGCCCCTCACGGAAATTCGCGTGAATCGGCGTTTCCATCACCTCGCCCGACGGCTTGGACATCAGTCCCCGCATGCCGGCCAGTTGCCTCACCTGTTCCCGGGAACCGCGAGCGCCCGAGTCGGCCATCAGGTTGATCGGGTTGAACTCGCCTCGCTCCAGCTCGACCTCCTTCATCTCGCGGAACATCTCGCTCGAGACGTTCTCGGTCACCCGATGCCAGATGTCGATGATCTTGTTCTTGCGTTCGCCGGCCGTGATCACGCCCGCACTGCGCTGCTTCTCGATCTCCAGCACCTCGCCGCGCGCCTCCTCGATCAGCGCCTCCTTGGTCGACGGCACGACCATGTCGTCGACGCCGAAGGAGATGCCGGCCCGGGTCGCGTACTGGAACGTGACCTCCTTGATCTCGTCGAGCATCCTGACCGTCTGCTCGCTGCCGTGGCGGATGAAGCAGTAGCCGACCAGATCCTGGAGGCCGCGCTTGCGCAGCAGGCCGTTGATGAACGGCAGCTCGTCCGGCAGGTGGTCGTTGAGGATGACCCGGCCGACCGTGGTCTCGACGATCTCGCCGTCAAGCTGCTGCAGCTCGGCATGGACGATGTCCTGGGTGTCGTGCTGCGCCCCGAGGTCGATGTAGGGACCGCTCAGACGAAGGCGGATCGGCGTCTGCGTCTCGACGACGCCGGCTTCGAGCGCGAACAGGACCTCGTCGGTGCTGGCGAACGTCCGCCCTTCGCCGAGCGCGCCCGGCCGCGGCATCGTCTGGTAGTAGCCGCCGAGCACCAGGTCCTGACTGGGCACCGCCAGCGGCCGTCCGTGGGCGGGACTCAGAATGTTGTTCGAGGCCTGCATCAGCACATGGCACTCGATCTGGGCCTTGGGCGACAGCGGCACGTGCACCGCCATCTGGTCGCCGTCGAAGTCCGCGTTGAACGCGGCACAGACCAGGGGATGAACCTGGATCGCCTTGCCCTCGACGAGCACGGGCTGGAACGCCTGGATGCCCAGGCGGTGAAGGGTCGGCGCCCGGTTCAGCAGAACGGGGTGATCGCGGATGACCTCGTCCAGGGCGTCCCAGACGACTTCCTCCTCACGCTCGACCATCTCCTTGGCCGCCTTGATCGTGCCGACGTACTCGCGTTCCTCGAGCCAGCTGTAGATGAACGGCTTGAACAGCTCGAGCGCCATCTTGGTGGGGAGCCCGCACTCGTTCAGCTTCAGATCCGGACCGACGACGATCACCGAACGTCCGGAGTAGTCGACCCGCTTGCCGAGCAGGTTCTGGCGGAAACGGCCCTGCTTGCCCTTCAGGGTGTCGGACAGGGACTTGAGCGGCCGGTTGTTCGAGCCCTTGAGCACGCGGCCGCGGCGGCCGTTGTCGAACAGCGCGTCGACCGCCTCCTGGAGCATCCGCTTCTCGTTGCGGACGATGACCTCCGGGGCGCGCAGTTCCAGCAGCTTCTTGAGCCGGTTGTTGCGGTTGATGACCCGCCGGTAGAGGTCGTTCAGGTCACTCGTCGCGAAGCGGCCGCCGTCCAGCGGCACCAGCGGCCGCAGCTCGGGCGGAATGACCGGGATCACGTCGAGGATCATCCACTCCGGCCGGTGCCCGCTGCGCCGGAAGGCGTTCACCACCTTGAGCCGCTTCGCCGCCTTCAGCCGACGGATCTGGCTGGTGTCGGAACGCATGACAATGCGGAGCTCCTCGGCCAGCTCGTCGACGTCGATCCGGGCGAGGAGTTCCTTGATCGCCTCGGCGCCCATCCTGGCGTCGAAGCCGTCCGGGCCGAACTCCTCGCGCAGTTCCCGGTAGCGCTCCTCGGAGACGAGGTCGTTCTCTTCCAGTTCGGTGTCGCCGGGATCGATGACGACGTAGCTCTCGAAGTAGAGGATGCGCTCCAGGTTGCGCAGGGTCAGGTCGAGCAGATGGCCGATGCGGCTGGGCAGCCCCTTGAAGAACCAGACATGGCTGGCCGGACTGGCCAGCTCGATGTGACCCATGCGCTCCCGCCGCACCCGGGAACGCGTGACCTCGACGCCGCACTTGTCGCAGACGACGCCGCGGTGCTTCATCCGCTTGTACTTGCCGCACAGGCACTCCCAGTCCGTCATCGGACCGAAGATCTTCGCGCAGAAGAGGCCGTCCCGCTCCGGCTTGAACGTGCGGTAGTTGATCGTCTCGGCCTTGGTGACTTCTCCGTAGCTCCAGGACCGGATCTTCTCCGGCGAAGCCAGCGCGATCTTGATCGCGTTGAAGTCCCTGGCGGACTGCGTCTTCTCGAAACTGGACAGTGGTTGCACGCGCGACCTCCCTAGACCTTCATCAACTCGACGTCGAGACACAGACTCTGCAATTCGCGGACCAGCACGTTGAACGACTCCGGCAGCCCCGGATCTTCCGGCACGTCCCCCTTGACCAGCGCCTCGTAGGCGCGGCTTCGACCCTCGACGTCGTCGCTCTTGACGGTGAGCAGCTCCTGCAGGGTGTAGGCGGCGCCGTAGGCCTGCAGCGCCCACACCTCCATCTCGCCGAAGCGCTGCCCCCCGAACTGGGCCTTGCCGCCCAGGGGCTGCTGGGTGATCAGCGAGTAGGGGCCGATCGACCGGGCGTGGATCTTGTCGTCCACCAGGTGGGACAGCTTCAGCATGTAGATGTAGCCCACGGTGACCTTCTGTTCGAAGGCGTCGCCGGTGACGCCGTCGTACAGCGTCGTCTTGCCCGACGACGGCAGCTCCGCCTCGGTCAGGAGCTCCTTGAGCCGGGACTCCTGGATGCCGTCGAACACCGGCGTCGCGAACTTGACGCCCAGGGCCTGTCCGGCCCAGCCCAGATGGGTCTCGAGGATCTGACCGACGTTCATCCGGCTGGGAACGCCGAGCGGGTTCAGCACGATATCGACCGGCGTGCCGTCCGGCAGGTAGGGCATGTCCTCCTCCGGCAGGATGCGCGAAATGACGCCCTTGTTGCCGTGCCGGCCGGCCATCTTGTCGCCCACCTGCAGCTTGCGCTTCATGGCGACGAAGACCTTGACCATCTTGATGACGCCCGGCGGCAGCTCGTCGCCCTTCTGGAGCAACTTGATCTTCTCCTCGTTGACCCGGTGCATGACCTCGACGTGGGAGTCCGTGCGATCGTAGATCCCGGACACCTCCTCCAGCAGGTTCTCCTGCCTCAACGGCAGCTCCAGGATCTCGCGCCGGGTCAGGCGCTCGAGGTGCTCGAGCTCGATCTCTTCACCCCGCTTGAGGAGACTCTCGCCGAGCCGGTCCTTGACCCCGCGGGTCGGCTTGAGACCTACCAGGAGATCCGTGATCTTCTTGTTCCGCTCCTGGTGCATGATGCGGATCTGGTCGCGGATGTTCTTCTCCAGCCGACCGACCTCCTGCTCTTCGATCTCGAGCGCCCGTTCGTCCTTGTCGACGCCCTTGCGGGCGAAGATCTTGACCTCGACCACGGTGCCGTCGATGCCCGGCGGCGCCTTCAGGCTGGCGTCTCGCACGTCGCCCGCCTTCTCCCCGAAGATCGCGCGCAGCAGCTTTTCTTCCGGCGTGAGCTGGGTCTCGCCCTTCGGCGTGACCTTGCCGACCAGGATGTCGCCGGACGTGACAGAGGCGCCGATGCGGATCACGCCGCTCGCGTCGAGATCGGCGAGCGCCGCCTCCGAGACGTTGGGAATGTCGCGGGTGATCTCCTCGGGACCCAGCTTGGTGTCGCGGGACTCGATCTCGAACTCCTCGATGTGGATCGACGTGTAGGCGTCGTCCCGGACCAGGCGTTCGGACACCAGGATCGCGTCCTCGAAGTTGTAGCCGCGCCAGGGCATGAAGGCGGCCAGAACGTTCCGCCCCAGCGCCAGCTCCCCGTCTTCGGTCGAGGCGCCGTCCGCCAGGACATCTCCGCGCGCGACGCGCTGGCCCTCGGCGACGACCGGCTTCTGATGCACGCAGGTGTTCTGGTTCGATCGCCGGAACTTCGTCAACTGGTAGATGTCCGCTCCGAACTCGCGCGGCTCGCCGGTTTCCGGATCCGCGCCCTCGACCCGGACGATCACTCGATCGGCGTCCACAGAATCCACGACCCCGGCTCGCTGGCAGAGCACCACCGCACCGGAGTTTCGGGCAACGATCCCTTCGAGTCCGGTGCCGACGATCGGCGAATCCGAACGCAGCAGGGGAACCGCCTGACGCTGCATGTTCGAGCCCATCAGGGCGCGGTTCGCGTCGTCGTTCTCGAGGAACGGAATCAGCGCTGCCGCCACGCTGACGAGCTGCTTGGGGCTGATGTCCATGTAGTCGACGCGCTCGCGGTCGACGGTGACGAAGTCGCCCCGGGCACGGGCCACCGGCCGATCGTTCTCCAGGAAGCCCTTCTCGTCGATCCGGGCGTTCGCCTGGGCGATGATGTACTTCTCTTCCTCCCAGGCGGTGAGGTAGAACGCATGCGGTTCGGCCTCCACCTTGCGCTTCCCGCGCTGCTCGAGGCGGTCATTCTCCGCGGCGAGCTCGTCGGCCGACACGATCTGCCCCAGGGAGAACGTGCTGGCGCCCGGCCTGATCACCTTGAAGTGATCGATGACCCGGCCGCCCTCCACCCTCTTGTACGGGCTCTGGATGAAGCCGTAGTCGTTGATCCGGGCATACGTCGCAAGCGAGGAAATGAGGCCGATGTTCGGTCCCTCGGGGGTTTCGATCGGGCAGATCCGGCCATAGTGCGACGCGTGCACGTCGCGAACCTCAAAGCCGGCGCGCTCTCGCGACAACCCGCCCGGTCCGAGCGCGGACAGCCGCCGCTTGTGGGTGACCTCGGACAGCGGATTCGTCTGGTCCATGAACT
This sequence comes from Thermoanaerobaculia bacterium, assembly GCA_965116145.1. Taxonomy (GTDB): domain Bacteria; phylum Acidobacteriota; class Thermoanaerobaculia; order Multivoradales; family Multivoraceae; genus Multivorans. The sequence continues at coordinate 2,758,880 of OZ220482.1, read as the reverse complement.
GGGAGAGCTGGGACGAACCGAAGAACTCCTTGATCGCCGCAATCACCGGCTTGGAGTTGATCAGGTCGTGCGGCATCGCCGAGTCGATGTCCTGATGCACGGACATCTTCTCCTTGATCGCCCGCTCCATGCGCACCAGACCGACCCGGAACTGGTTCTCAAGCAGCTCGCCGACCGCACGCACCCGGCGATTGCCCAGGTTGTCGATGTCGTCGACGCGCCCCACGTCCTTCTGCAGTTGCAGGAGGTACTCGATCACCCGGTAGAAGTCCTCCGCGGAGAGCGTCTTCTGGTCGACCGGCACATCGGTCTCGAGCTTGATGTTGAACTTGAACCGGCCCACCCGCGAGAAGTCGTACCGCTTGGCGTCGAAGAACATCCCGTAGAACAACGAACGGGCGCTCTCGTGGGTCGGCGGGTCGCCGGGACGCATCCGACGGTAGATCTCGATCTGCGCGTCCCGGGTATCCCCGGTCGTGTCCTTGGCCAGGGTGTTCGAAATCGTCGCGCCGCACAGCTCCCAGTCGGGGTAGAACACCTCGATCCCGCTGTGGTTGCGGCCTTCGAGACGCTCGTCGAGATCCTCGGGAACCGGCTCGTTCGCCTCGAGCAGCACCTCGCCGCTGTCCTGGTCGACGACGTCGGCAATCAGGAACGCCGATTCGAGCTCCTGCGGACCGATCTCCGCCTCGATGTCGTCGCCGGCGTCGAGGCGCTCGATCGCTGCCTCCTCCAGCGTCAGGCCGGCAAACACGCTGTAGCGGTGGCGGACTCCCCGACTCGAGCGTTCGCGCAGGCGTTCGCGCTCCAGCACCCGGGGACCGATGCCCAGACGGTAGACACCTCCGCCCTCGATGGTCAGAGGCAGCGCCGTGTAGAACTGGCGGAGGATCTGCTCGTTCGTCTCCAGGCCCAGGGCGCGCAGGAAGACGGTACCGTAGAACTTGCGCTTGCGGTCGATGCGGACCGAGAGAACGTCCTTCTGGTCGTACTCGAACTCGACCCAGGAGCCGCGGTACGGAATGATCTTGGCCAGATAGACGCGCTTGTCACGGGTGAAGAAGACCCCGGGGCTGCGGTGCAACTGGCTGACGATGACCCGCTCGGTGCCGTTGATGATGAAGGTCCCGGTGTCCGTCATCAGCGGGATCTCGCCGAAGTAGACCTCTTCCTCCTTCGCATCCCGCATCATCCGGGTGCCGGTCTCGGGATCCTTGTCGTAGACGAAGAGCCGGAACGTGACCTTCAGCGGCACGGAATAGGTCATGCCGCGCTCCCGGCACTCGCGCATCGAGTACTTGAGCTGCAGCTCGACCGGCTCGCCGCAGATCTCGCACCGGGTCTCCCGGTCCGTCCGCAGGTATTCAAGCCCCTTCAGGTTGCCGCAGCGGCATTCCCAGTCGCCGATCGAGTAGCTCACGAAGTCGAGCGAACAGGTCTCCCGGAAGTCCCAGAACGGGAAGATCCCGGTGAAGACCGACTGCAGACCGTGGTTCGCCCGCTCCTCGGGGAGCAGGTTCATCTGCAGGAACCGCTCGTACGAGCGGCGCTGCACCCCGATCAGGTCGGGAATCGCCAGCGTGGTCTCGATGGTCGAGAAGTCGATCCGCCCGTTGCCATTGCCGTTGCCATGGCCATTGCGGTGACCGTTCTGCGCAACTGAAGTGTTCGTCATGCGTCGATTGTCCTCCAAGGTCAGGTTCCTCGAGCTCAGGAGAAATGCGGCGCCGGGCAGGCGCTGATGGGGCGATGGGTCATCATGCGAAGCTCCGCTCCTGCCGCTGCCGGAGCGGGTCGGTCGAGGTCGTGTTGCGGCAGGGCGGGCAACCGCACGAACGCCGCCCCGGCGCCAGGTCGAGGCTGGCCAGCCCGATCGCGGGCCGACACCGAAGATGACCGCCAGCCGGAATGGCTACTTGACCTCGGCCTGGCCGCCGGCCTCTTCCAGCTTTCCCCTGACCTCTTCGGCTTCCTCCTTCGAAACCCCTTCCTTGACCGCGACCGGAGCCGACTCGACGAGATCCTTGGCCTCCTTGAGACCGAGGCTGGTGACCTCGCGCACGACCTTGATCACGGCGATCTTCTTGTCGCCGAAGGAGTTCAACCGGACGTCGAACTCCGTCTGCTCTTCCGCTTCCTCGGCCTCGCCGGCGCCCGCCATGGCCGCCATCGGGACCGCGGCCGCCGCCGCCGACACGCCGTAGTGCTCTTCGAGCTCCTTGACCAGCGTGTTCAGCTCCAGGACGGTCATCTCGTCGATCTGTCGAATCAGATCCGCTGCTGCTACTGCCATCTTCCTGGCTCCCCCTGTGGTTCGTCGGCGCCGGAGGGGCGCCGCTTGTCCAACATCCTCGGCAGGGCCCGAATCAGCCCTCTCCCTTCCGATCTGCAACCTGGTTCAGCACCCGGAGGAACTGCGGCGTGACATCGCCCAGCCCCCGCACCAGCCGCGCGATCGGCGACTGGAGCAGGAACAGGAGCTTGGCCACCAGCGCCTCCCGACTCGGGAGATTGGCGATCTCCCTGATCTCTTCCGCCGACACCTGCTGGCCGTCCACCAGGCCGGCCTTGAACTCGAGCACCGGCACGTCTTCCGCGAACTCGGTCAGCGTCCTGGCCAACCCCACCGGATCGTCGTCGCTGTAGGCGATCGCGGTCGGGCCGACCAGGTGACCCGAAAGGACGCCGAGACTGCTGTCCTCGAACGCCAGCCGGGCAATCCGGTTCTTGACCACTGAGTACGTGCCGCCCGCGGTCCGCACGCGGTGCCTCAGGTCGTCGACCTGCCCCACGGTGATGCCGGAGAAACCCACCAGAAACGCGTGCGGAGCGGCTGCCATGCCGCTCCGGTAGCTGGCCAGCAACCCGGCCTTCGTCTCACGTGTCAACGCCATCTCTTCAGACCTCCCCGCGACCGTTCTCAGGCGACCTCGACCGCGGCGGCTGCCGACGCGTCGACCCGCACGCCCGGCCCCATCGTCGAACTCAGACTGACCGAACGCACGTACGTTCCCTTGGCGGCGCTCGGGCGCGCCCGCATGATCTCGGACAACAGCACGGTCGCGTTCTCGACCAGCCGCTCCGTGTCGAACGAGACCTTGCCCAGCGGCGCATGAACGACTCCCGCCTTGTCCACCCGGAAGGTGACCTTGCCCGCCTTGATGTCCTCGACCGCCTTCGTCACATCGGGAGTAACGGTGCCGGTCTTCGGGTTCGGCATCAGGCCCCGCGGCCCCAGGATGCGGCCCAGGCGGCCGACGACGCGCATCATGTCCGGGGTCGCGACGACCGCATCGAAATCCAGCCACCCGTCCTGGATCCGGGCCGCAAGCTCCTCGCCGCCCACGTGGTCGGCGCCGGCGGCCTCGGCCTCCTGCAACTTCTCGCCCGATGCGAACACCAGCACCCGGACCGTGCGTCCGGTGCCGTGCGGCAGGATCACGGTGCCGCGGACCATCTGATCCGCGTGCCGGGGATTGACCCCCAGCCGGACCGCGATCTCGACGGTCTCGTCGAACTTCGCGAAGCTGCCGCTCCGGAGCTGCTCCAGCGCCTCCGCAAGCCCGTGCGAACGGTCCGCCACGAGGGCCTTCGCCGCCTTGTACTTCTTGCCTCCAGCAGTCACGTGCGTCTTCTCCCCTGAACCCCTGATTCGCGACGGTCGGCGCCGCTCAGGCGACGATCTCCAGACCCATCGAACGCGCCGTGCCGGCAATGATCCGGCAGGCGCCCTCGAGGTCGACCGCGTTCAGATCGGGCATCTTCGTTCGAGCGATCTCCTCGAGCTGGGCCCGGGTGACCTCGCCGACCTTGTCCCGGTTCGGCTCGGACGATCCCTTGTCCCGGACCGCCGCCTTCAGCAGCAGCACGGCGGCCGGAGGCGTCTTGGTAATGAACGTGTAGGTACGGTCCGCGTAGACCGTGATGACCACCGGGATGATCAGCCCGGCATCCCCCTGGGTCCTGGCGTTGAACGCCTTGCAGAAATCCATGATGTTCAGACCTGCCTGACCCAGGGCGGGGCCGACCGGAGGCGCCGGCGTCGCCCCGCCGGCGGGGATCTGCAACTTGATCTGCCCGACCGCCCGCTTGCCCGTCGTCTTCTTCTGCGCCATCGTGCTGTCCCTGCCCGGTTGTTCTCGAACCCGTTTCCGGCCCGTCGTTCTTCCGCCTGCCTCGCCGCCTGCTCCGCGTCCGCTGCCTCAGGTCTTCTGAACCTGCAGGAACTCGAGTTCCACCGGCGTCTGGCGGCCGAAGATCGTGACCATCACCTTGAGCGTGCTCCGTTCCAGATTGATCTCCTCCACCGTCCCCGTGAAGTTGTTGAACGGACCGTCCACGATCTTCACCAGCTCACCCTTCTCGAACAGGTACTTGGGCTTCGGCTTCTCCTTGGCGGTGACGACCTTCTCGATGATCGCGTCCACCTCGTCCTGACCGAGCGGCGTCGGCTCCTTGCCGGTGCCGACAAAGCCGGTCACCTTGGGTGTGTTCTTGACCACATGCCAGGCCTTGTCCGAGATCTTGAGCCGGCCGTCGCCGCGCGGCTCGCACTCGATCTCGACCAGGATGTAGCCGGGGAAGAACTTGCGTTGGGTCTCCCGCTTCTTGCCGCCCTTCAGCTCGACGATCGTCTCCGTCGGAATCCGCACCTCGCCGAACGCCTGCCCCATGCCGTGCGCCTCGGCACGCTGGCGCAGGGTCTCCCGGACCCGTTCCTCGTAGCCCGAGTAGGTGTGAACGATGTACCACTGCCGCCGCTGCCCGGAGGCGTCTCCGGCAGCGCCGTCCGCGGCCTCGGCCGTGCTGGCGGCAACCGTCTCGACTTCGCTCATCGTGTCCTTCCCACCGTCGGCCGGGCTCCGTTCAGGAACCCAGGACGAGGCTGTTGAGGCCGTTGTAGAGACGCAGGATGGCGAGGTCGGCGATCCACAGGAAGACGGCGAAGATGACGCTCGTGATCAGCACGACACCGGTCGTGCCGACGACCTCCTCCCGGGACGGGAAGGTCACCTTCTTCATCTCGGTGCGCACTTCGCCCAGAAAGGCACCGAATCTGCGGACACCTGCCATCTCGTTTCTCCGACTCCCTCTCCTGTTCCCCGAAGCCCGGCATCCGTCTCATCCGGACACCCGCACCGCCTTGCCGCCTGTGGTATCCGAAGGAAGTTCTGGCAGGCCAGGAGGGTCTCGAACCCCCAACCTTCGGTTTTGGAGACCGATGCTCTACCAATTGAGCTACTGGCCTGAATCTCCCAATCCGAGCCTGAACCGTCTACTCGGCGATGTCGGTGACAGTGCCGGCGCCTACCGTCCGGCCGCCTTCGCGAATCGCGAACCGCACGCCCTTCTCCATCGCGATCGGAGCGATCAGCTCCACCTCCAGCGTCACGTTGTCGCCAGGCATCACCATCTCCGTACCCTCCGGCAGACTCGCAACGCCCGTCACGTCCGTCGTCCGAAAGTAGAACTGCGGACGGTAACCGTTGAAGAACGGAGTGTGACGACCCCCCTCGTCCTTGTCCAGCACGTACACCTCACCGCTGAACTTCGTGTGAGGAGTGATCGACTTCGGCTTCGACAGCACCTGACCACGCTCCACCTCGTCCTTCTTCGTCCCGCGAAGCAGCACACCGATGTTGTCACCGGCCTCGCCCGAATCCAGCAGCTTCCGAAACATCTCCACGCCCGTCACCACCGTCGAACTCGTGTCACGGATGCCCACGATCTCCACCGTGTCGCCCACCGTCACACGACCACGCTCCACACGACCCGTCACCACCGTGCCACGACCCGAAATCGTGAAAATGTCCTCGATCGGCATCAGAAAATCAAGGTCCACCGCCCGCTCCGGAGTCGGCACGTACGAATCCACCGCCGACAGCAGCTCCACGATCCCCGAACCCCACTCGCCCGACGGATCGCCCTCCTCCAAAGCCTTCAACGCCGAACCGCGAACGATCGGTATGTCGTCGCCCGGAAACTCGAACGACGACAACAGATCCCGAAGCTCCAGCTCCACCAGGTCCAGCAACTCCTCGTCGTCCACCATGTCGCACTTGTTCATGAACACCACGATGTACGGCACACCCACCTGACGAGCCAGCAACACGTGCTCGCGGGTCTGAGGCATCGGACCGTCAGCAGCCGATACCACCAGGATCGCACCGTCCATCTGAGCCGCACCCGTGATCATGTTCTTCACGTAGTCCGCATGACCCGGACAGTCCACGTGAGCGTAGTGACGATTCTCCGTCTCGTACTCCACGTGAGCCGTCGCGATCGTGATACCGCGCTCACGCTCCTCCGGAGCCTTGTCGATCTCGTCGAACGGCACGAAATCCGCACCACCGCCCTTCGACAGAACGCTCGTGATCGCCGCCGTCAGCGTCGTCTTGCCGTGATCCACGTGACCGATCGTCCCCACGTTCACGTGCGGCTTCGTCCGCTCGAACTTCTCCTTCGCCATGACGCTCGTTGCCTCTCCCGCCTCAGCGGCCTCGACTCTCCGTGTTGATCTGCTGCCTGAATGTCCGTCTGGAGCCCACGACCGGATTTGAACCGGTGACCCCTTCCTTACCAAGGAAGTGCTCTACCCCTGAGCCACGTGGGCAGACGCCTCAGGATTTCCCGCCATCAAGTCTCTGCTGTGTTCCAGCCCCCGCTCCGCTCCCCGGCGTCAACCCTCGACACGCAATGCGACCCGCACCCAGGAGCCAGGCTCCAGCGGTGCTCCGCGGGAAGAGGCGGAGTCTAACCGCTTCTGCGGCCGGCGTAAACCCCCCCCCCTGGAAAGATGCGGGCTCAGGGTGTCCGGTGGCGCACGACCTCTCCCTTGACCAGGAAGACGACATCTTCGGCGATGTTCGTCGCCAGGTCCGCCATCCGCTCCAGGTAGCGGGAGATCGACAGGAACTGGATGCAGACGGCCGCCGACTCGGGGTTCTCCTCGATCATCGCCGCGACCACGCCGTACATCGCCTCGTGACTTCGATCCACGACCTCGTCTTCCGCGATGACCGAGTAGGCGAGCTCGGTGTCGCCGCCGACGACGGCGTCCAGGGCGCCGCGGAGCATCTTCGGGATCCGCTCGGCCATGGCCCAGATCTGCTCCGGCGCCTCGACCGACTCGGCAACGGCCAGGCTCTCCGCCCGCTCGGCCAGGTTGCGGGCGAGGTCGCCCGCCCGTTCGAGATCGTTGTTCACCTTGAGAAAGGTCACGACCTGCCTCAGATCGGACGCCACCGGCGAGTGCAGCGCCAGGATCTTGAGGCACTCCTCCTCGACATCGATCTCGCGGGCGTCGATCTCCCGATCCTGACGCTGAACCTCATGCGCCAGATCGACGCTGCGCTCGCGAAGCGCCCGCAGCGACTTCGCGGTCATGTCCTCGACCAGGGCCGCCACGCCCATCAGGGACCGCGTCAACTGGTCCAGGTCGCGCTGAAGGTGAATTCTCACGGTGTGATCCTCTCCTGGTCTGCAGCCGGCGCGCTCCGCCGGGCCGACCCGAGCCGCGCCGGCACGTCGCGCACGCACTTTCCCGCGGGCGTGTGAAGAGTGCGTGAACGGCCTGCCGAGCAGCAGGCGCGGAGCGGGCAGGCGCGGTCGCGGTAGAGACGAGACGCGCCCGATGTCGGCGGCGCCGCTACCAGGAAGAGACGGTCGGCAACCAGAAGCGGAACACGGAGCCGCGGCCCCGTTCGCTCTCCACCTCGACGCCGCCGCCATGCCGCTGCGCCACGTTCTTGACGATCGAGAGGCCGAGGCCGGTGCCGCCGAGTTCCCGCGAGCGCGCCCGATCGACGCGATAGAAGCGCTCGAAGATCCGGTCGAGGTGCTCCGCGGCGATGCCCGGCCCTTCGTCCTCGACTTCGACGACGGCCCGCCCGTCGTCGGCCTGCAGCCGCACCACGATCCGGCCGCCGTCGGCCGAGTACTTCAGCGCGTTGTCCACCAGGTTCGACAGGGCCTGCCGAAGCGCTTCCTCCTCGCCGCGCACGTGGACCGTCCGATCGGGGCAGTCGGCGAGGAGCCGAAGGCCGCGCGCCTCGCCGGTCGGCCGAAGCAGCCCGAGCACCTCGTCCACCTGGGACCGCAGATCGACGACGTTGTGCGGCGCGCCGCCCGACGACTCGATGCGCGACAGGGTCAGCAGATCGGAGACCAGGGCGCCGAGACGGGCGCTCTGCTTGCGGATCTTCCGCAGGAAGCGCCGGCGCGTCTTCCTGTTCATCGGTCCGGGCTCGAGCAGGGTCTCGACATAGCCGTGGATCGCCGTCAGGGGGGTCTTCAGCTCGTGGGAGACGTTCGACACGAAGTCGCGCCGCAAACCCTCCAGGCGCTCGAGCTCCGAGATGTCGTGCATCACCGCGACTGCGCCCTCGACCCGCTCGCCGTCGTCGGCAGCCGCCAGCAGGGGGGACGCGGTCAGTTCGAACTTCCTGGAGTCGGCATCAGGAGCGGCGGCGACGACCAGGCCGAAGGAGCGCCGGACTTCCCGCCTCCTCTCCATCGCCTCGATCAGCGCCCCGGACAGCTCGGGTTGCCGCGAGAGCTCGTAGATCGGACGGCCGACCGCCGATTCCGGCAGGACGCGCCCGAACCATCTGGCGGCGATCGCGTTCAGGTGCAGCACCTGCCGGTCCAGGCCGACCGCCACCACGCCTTCGACCATGCTGCCGAGCACCGCGGTCAACTGGTTCCGGTCCACCCTGAGCTCCTCGATCTGCTCGGAGAAGCCGAGGCGGGCCGCTTCCAGGCGGGACTCGAGCAAGGCGAACTCGTCGATCGTCCAACCCCCGGCCGCGGCCGGAGAGGCAGCGCCGGTCCTGGCCAGCACGCGCCGGACCCGCGCCACGGCCTGCCGCGCCCCGACTCCGACCAGGATCAGCGCGGCAGCCAGGAAGATGACGGCCAGGGACAGGGGCATCAGGTCCGCGGACAGCGCGCTGCCGATCAGGAACCCCAGCAGGAGCAACCCCGCCCCGCTCAGCGCCAGCTTGAGAAGGAGGGAAGAGCGGATCACGGCATCAGGACAGGACGGTCGCCCGGCGCCGTCGGACCTCACCGCTCCGCCGCCGCCCGTCAGGCTTCGTCTTCTTCCTGGAAACGGTAGCCGATTCCGCGCACCGTTTCGATGAGGTCGCGATGGTCTCCCAGCTTCTGGCGCACCGCCCGCACATGCACGTCGATGTTGCGGTCGATGACCACGACCCGATCGCCGATCGCCCGGTCGACCAACTGCGGCCGCGTGAACACCCGGCCCGGGTGCGAGGCGAGAACGTGCAGCAACCGGAACTCGGTCGGGGTCAGATCGAGCCTGCAGCCGCCGATCCTGACCCGGTGCCTGACCGGGTCGATCTCCAGCGAACCGCGGACCACCCGCCGCTCCGGATAGCGTTCCCGGAGGGGTCCGCGCCGAAGCACGGCCTCGACCCGCGCAATCAGCTCCCGCGGGCTGAACGGCTTGTGAACGTAGTCGTCGGCGCCGGCGGCAAGACCGTCCACGACATCCTGTTCCTCGCCGCGGGCGGTGACCATGATGACCGGGATGTCACGCGTCGCGTCCACCGACCGCAACCGTCGGCAGACGTCGAGACCGTCAAGACCCGGAAGCAGCAGGTCGAGCAGTACCAGATCCGGCTTCTCCCGGTCGATCACCGAGAGCCCGCTGCGGCCGCTGGCCGCCGTTCGGACCTCGAACCCCTCGCGGCGAAGGTTGAACTCGATCAACTCGAGGATGTCGGGATCGTCCTCGACTACCACGACCTTCTTTCCGTCCATGACGTCACCCTAGTCCGTCTATCGTGAACGCGAGATAAAGCGGCTGCGGCGCACAGCGCCGGGCACGGCGGCCTTCCTGTGGACTCCGGCAGGGCTGCGTGTCACGCTGCCGCGATGCTCGGTAGCGGCGCCCGCATGTTCCTGTTCTTCGCCGCGCCGCTTCTTGCCGCCGGCGACGGCGGACGGACACCGCCGTCGCCGGCCGCCGAACCGGGCCCTCTCACCCTGGGCGGCCGCATCGAAGTCGAGGCGAGCGCGTCCTCGCCCCACCCGGAGACGGCTCGGCTGTTTCCGTTCGAGGACGGCGCCGGCCTCCGCCGCGCGCGGCTGCTGCTGCTCGGCGAACTCCGCGAGAAGTTCGAACTGAAGGTGGAGTTCGATTTCACCGGCGGCGACCTGGTGGCGACCGACGTCTACGCCGGCCTGGCGCCGCGGGGGAGGACGCCGGGCGTGCGTCTCGGGCATCTGAAGGAGCCCTTCGGTCTCTCCGTTCTGACCTCGACGAACTTCGCCGCCTTCATCGAGCGGCCGGCAGCCGTCACCTCGCTTGCACCCTTCCGCAACGCCGGGATGCTGGTCCACGGCCGGACCGCGGGAGACCGGCTCGGCTGGGCCCTGGGCGCCTTCCGGGACAGCGACGGGTTCGATCTCCACCGCGGGTCCGAATGGAGCCTGACCGGCCGTCTCACCGGGCTCGCCCTGGACGCCCCGGGCGCAGGCGGCCCCCTGCTCCACCTGGGCCTGGGCCTCTCCCGTCGTCAGCCGACGGCGGGCGCCGCCCGCTTCCGCGGCCGGACCGCCGCCCTGCTCGCCCCACGTTTCGTCGATACCGGCAACCTGCCGTCCAGCGCCGTGAGTCTGCGGGGAGTCGAACTCGCCTTGCGCAAGGGCCCCTGGTGGCTGCAGGGAGAGGCGCTGCAGGCCCGCGTCGATCTCGCCGACGGCCGCGGCCAGGCCAGAATCGGCGGGCACTACATCCAGGCCGGCCGGTTCCTCACCGGCGAAATCCGGCCGTACCACCGCTCGTTCCGCACGTTCGGACGTCTCGTGCCCGCTGAACCGTTCCCGACCGGCGCCGGCGCCTGGGAGGTCACGATGCGATGGGACGATGTCGATCTCGCCGACGGCGCCGTCGCCGGCGGCAGCAAGCAGAGCCTGACCCTGGGCCTCAACTGGCATCTGCGCAGAGATCTCCGGGCACTCCTGAACTACGTATCGACCGACCCGGAGGGCGCCGGATCGGTCGATTTCGCCGGCCTGCTGCTGCACGTCGATTTCTGAGCGGAAGGGGATCCCGGAGACGCAGGCGGGACATCCGGGACACGGCCCGACCGCGGGCGGCGGCCCTCCGGAGGGTGAGCGGCCTCCGCCCGCGGCTGGCGTCTGTCCTCGATCAGAAGGAATAGCCCAACCCGAGACTCACGCCCCGGCCCGGCTCGTAGAGACGGAAGATCTCTCCGCCCTGCGTCCACTCGCGCTCCTCGCCCAGGAGGTTCTTCGCCGCGAGCTTGAGGTCGAGACCGGCCACCAGACCCTGGCGCCAGACCACGTCGACGGCGCCCCGGGAGGACTCGATCACATCCGGCAGGCCGAGCACGCCGCCCAGGTGAATCTGGTCGTCGACCATGCTGTAGAGCACCCGGACCATCGTGTCGAGCTGGTCCGGCGCCCACTCGATGCCGAGGTTGATCAGGTTGTCCGGCTGGCCGGTGAGAGCCCGAACCGGGTTCGTCAGCACCGTGTCGCCGGCGTCGATCCGGATCTCGGAGTCGATGAACGTGCAGTTCAGGATCGCCGTCCAGTCCTCGCCGCCGTCGCCGAAGAAGCCCAGGTTGCGCCGGAATTCGAGCTCCACTCCCAGGTTGCGGGCGCCCTCGGCGTTGCGGAACGTCTCCGTGGGCTCGACCGCGGAGATGACGACGCTCTCGATCGGATCGGTGAAATCCTTGTAGAACACGCTCGCGGCCACCACGTCGCCGGCGGACGGGAACCACTCCCAGCGGGCGTCGAAGCTGTCGATCAGCGCACGCTGGACCTCGGGGTTGCCGACGACGACGAAGCCGCCGACGATGTGCTTGAACCGGAACGGCGCGACCTCCCGGAACTCCGGCCGGTTGACCGTTCGCGAGAAGCTGAACCGCAGGTTCTGCGAAGCGCTCAGGTTGCGAATCAGGCTGAACGAACCCGTGATGTCGGAATCGGACTTGTTCGTCACCGTCTCGGCGCCGCCCAGGGCGGTCCGGTCGATCGTGATGACGTTCTGGTCCGAGTCCTCCGTCCGCAGACCGCCGACGAGCCGCCAGTCCTGCCAGCCGTAGTCGATCCGGGCATACAGGGCGTCGACCGCCCAGTCCGCACGGTAGCTGTCCGTGGCGTTCGTCACCTCGGTCAACTGGAAGCCGAAGAAGTCGATGTTGTCGGGCACGTAGATCTGTTCCGGCGTGCCGGTCAGATCGATGTCCTCGACGTGCCGCGGGAACATCCTGAGGCGCCGCCCGCCGAACGTGCGGTCGTTGGTCCACCGGCGGACGCCGACCTTGAAACTCCCGTACCGGTCGCCGCTGGAGAAGAACGTCTCCCAGTCGGCGCGGTAGTCATCGATCTCGTCCTCGAGATCGTTGTGGTACATGAAGCCGCTCTGGCCGTTGTTGGTCAGCCGGAAGCCGTTCTCGAACAGCTCGTAGATCGTCTGCCGAAGGTCCTCATGCGTGTCGGCGGTCGAGGCCGACCCGCGCCAGGTCAGGGTGCTGCCGTTCGAGCCCACGTTCGCCAGGTAGTGATCGCCGCCGACCTGGAGGTTGAATACCTCCTGATCCTCGTACTGCAGCCGGTTGTCCTCGATGTCGTTGTTGATGTCCGAGAAGAAGCCCTCCTGGAAGCGCGCCTCGGACGAACTCAGAGCGGTCTGGAGAGAGCGCACCTCGATCTGGCCGCTGTCGCCGGCACGGATGGCGAAATTCCCCATCCAGGAGCTCTTCACCTGTTCGACACCGTAGTCGAAGTCGAAGGAGTGCAGCGGGACGATCGCGTTGTTGGCGCCGACGGCGTAGTACGACCGCTCCTCGTGCCGGGTCTCGTAGCTGTTGTCCCAGTTGCCGGCCAGCATCAGCCCGAAGCCGCCGAAGGTGTTGCCGTAGGCGATCTTGCCGCCGCGGCCGAAGGGCGCGTCGCCGCGGTCGTGGGGACTCCAGCGGCCGGCGATCTGCTCGCCCATCCGCTCAAGCTCCGCACTGTCGAAGCCGATCCCCAGGAACCGGCTCCGGCGGACCACCGCCCGATCCGGGAAGTCGGAGGGCAGGGGCTGGCCGCCGGCGCCCGACGAGCCGAGACCCATCGGATCCTGAAGGAACGGGTCTCCGGTCGTCTCCGAGTTCTGGTCGGCGGAGACGCCGATCGAGAGCACCTGCCGGGCAGGGAAGCTCCTGGTCACGAGCTCGATCGCACCGGCCGCGAAGTCGCCCGGCTGATCCGGCGAGTAGGACTTGCGGACCGTGATGCTGTCGAGCAGGTCCGCGTCGAACAGGTCGAGCGGCACGACCTTGCGCTCGAACTCGGTCGAGGGAATGCGGGAGCCGTCGAGCGTCGTGTTGCCGTAGCGGTCGCCGAGTCCGCGCACATAGGCGAACCTGCTGTCCTGGAGGGAGATGCCGGTCACCCGTCGGAGGGCGTCGCCGGCGTCCGAGCCGCTGTTCCTGGAGATCTCCTCCGAGCCGATGTTGTCGACGATCTCGGCGGCCGCCTTGCGCTTGGCAAGAAGCGCCTGTGCGGAGGCGTCGATCGCTGTCGCCTCGACCGTGATCGTCTCCGACAGGGCCGCGTCCGGTCCGCCGCCGTCGCCGCTCGGCATGAGGACGGCGCTGACCTGGGCCAGAGCGTCCGCCTCCACGACGACGTCGAGGATTCGCTGGGACTCGTAGCCGTCCGCCGACACGACCACCGCATGCGTCCCGGCCGGCAGGTCAAGCTGGAAGACCCCTTCGACCGAGGTCACGGCCGAGGCCGAGCCTCCCTCGAGGGTGATCGTGGCGCCGCGAACGGGCGCACCGCTGCGACCGTCGAGGATCATCCCCGCGACGGCGCCTTCCTGGGCCGCGGCCGCGCCGGCGGCCAGGAAATACAGCGCGAGAATCGCGGCCGCCAGGCCGCCGGGCCGCCGCATGGTCGAACCCGTGCCAGTACGGGCGTCGAAGTTGTGCATGGTGCAAATTGCTCCTGTCTGCTCTTGGGTAGCTCTGCCAGCTCTAGTTCTAGTTGTCCGAGAAGGTGGTCCAGCCGTCGTCGACCCAGGGGTCGTCGGGCGAGACGCCGCCGATGTAGTTCACCGCGTCGAAGAAGCCGCCGGCCGCGGGCGGTGTCGCCGCGCCGGAGCGAGCCGGAGAACCGGCCAGGGGAGCCAGGTCGGGCTGGACCCTGCTCCGGGGATCGGGAAGCAGCGGGTCGGCAGCCGTGATGTTCGACGCCATCAGGTCGACGTTCGAGAAACCGTCCCGGTTGTTGAAGAAGATGCTGTTGTCGATCGTCAGCAGGTTGCCGACCAGTCCCTCGGTGACCTCGCCGTCGACATCGACTGCGAAGTCCCTGGCGTTCTCGACGATCGCGTTGCGCAAGGTGATCGCCGTGCCGCGGCGAAGCAGGATGCCGGGGTCGCCGGAGTCCCGCAGCATCGAGATCGTCAGGTTGAAGATCGTCGGGTTGGAGCGCGGCTCGAGGTCGTTGTTCCGGCTGTTGTTGTCCGCCTCGATCCCCTTGTCGTGATCGTCGAAGCGCTGCAGGACAACCGCGTGCTGCATCCGGCCCTGCCAGCCGTATGTCCAGTCGATGCTGTCGTCCTGGGAATCCGTGATCAGCACGTACTTCGCGTCTGCCGTGCCGCCGAAGAACTCGATTCCGTCGTCGGCGTTGTGATGCACCTGGACGTGGTCGATCTGCGTGCCGCTGCCGACGCCTTGGAGAGCGATGCCGTTCAGCTCGTTCTGATCCGTGAACCGGATTCCGGCGAACTCGACCCGCACGTAGGAAAGCCGGCCGCTGGAGTCCAGCGCGTCGTTGCCGCCGAACAGCCCGGAGTCGCCTTCGCCCTCACGCGGGCACGCGTTGCAGGGCGCGTTGCCGCTGATGACCAGCCCGCCCCAGTCGCCCGGCTCCCGCTCGCCGACGTCGAACTCGGAGGTCAGGACGATCGGCATCCGCGACGTGCCCACGGCCATGATCTTCGATCCTGGCTTGACCACCAGCACCCCCTGCTTCACGTTGCCGCCGTACACGACCGTGCCGGCCTGGACGGTCAGCGTCGCGCCGCCGTCGATGAAGGTGGGTCCGTTCAGGTAGTAGGCGTTGTTGTTCGTCCAGGTCTCGTCCGCGGTGATGTTGCCGTTCCTGTGGACCACCGCGTCCACATGGCTGTACATCGCGTTGCCGCGGGCGATCACCTTCTTGCCGGCCGCGTCGCGCACCTCGAGCACGAACTGGTAGAGGCCGGTCGCCCTCGGCACGGACGCAGGCAGGGAACCCAGGGCGCCGCCGCTGCCGAAGAACCGAAACACGTTCGAGTCCGCGCCCAGCAGCGAACCCAGGCGGGTGACGTCGACGGCCTCGCCGAAGAGGTCCGCTTCAGCCGAGCCGAACGCGTTCGCGGCCCGGCTGTAGTAGAGCTTCGCCTCGGTGCTGCGGTTCTCCCAGTACAGGTAGACCATGGCCGGGCTCGTGTAGCCCCTGGCGTCCAGGGTCAGGTCGAGGTCGGGCTCGCTGAGGCCCAGGTCGGAGGCATATACGTAGAAGTCGGTTTCCAGCAGGATCGCCGGCCGGTTCGGAACGCCCGGCTCCACCGGTGGAAAGAACGCGGCGGCCGGTGCGGCCGACGCCGCCGTCAACAGCAGACCCGCCCGGAACGACGCGTTCCCGCGGGCAATCGAAACAAGGCGATGCAGAGTCAAGTGGTCCTCCTCCGTGGTTCAGGGAGGACATTGTCGGCAGCAGGTGTGAAGACACCCTCGCGCAAACGATCAAGAATCGGAGAAGGCCGGCGCCGCGCGGCCGAGCAGCCGGGTCGCCGCCGGCAGCAGGCGCGTGCTGCACGACCTCTTCAGTGCTGCGGCAAGCGGCCGCAGCCCGGAGTTGCCGCAGCGGGAACGGCCGGTTTCGGCGGTCCGGCGAGGTCGGTGGACGCCGGCTCGGCGGCGACGGCCTCGCCCAGCAGATCGTCCAGCACGCGCTCCCATGTCCATTCCACCGAGCTGCGGCGGGCCGCCGCGGCCATCAAGCGCAGGAGAGCGGGATCGCGTTGATGTCCCGCGAGCGCGGCGGCGAAGGCGCCCGGGACCTACGAACCGCTCAGGTGTTCGGCCAGGAACCCGGCGTAACGCTCGGACGCCTCGATCCGGTTGGACCGGTTGCGGAAGCCGTGCCCCTCGTCCGGGAACAGGACGTACTCGACCGGAACGCCGTTCGCGCGCACCGCCTCGACCAGCTCGTCACTCTCGACCTGGAGCACCCGGGGGTCGTTCGCGCCCTGGACGACAAGCAGCGGCCGCACGATGTTCGAGGCATGGAACAGCGGCGAGATGCGCTGCAGCCGGTCACGATCGGTCGCCGGGTCGCCCAGCTCGCCGAGCAGCGCCACCTTCTGCGCCTGCCACCAGGGGGGCGTGTTCTCGAGCGTCCGAATCCAGTTCGTGACCCCGAAGATGTTGATGCCGACATCGAACACCTCGGGCTCGAACGCGAGCGCCGCGGCCACCATGTAGCCGCCGTAGCTGCCGCCGATGATGCCGATGCGGGAACCGTCCACCCAGTCCTGGGCCTCAAGCCAGGAGCGGGCCTGGACGCAGTCCTGCAGATCGACTTCGCCGTGCCGCCGGTCGTCCAGGTGGTAGAAGGTCTTGCCGTAGCCGGACGAACCGCGGTTGTTCACACCCAGGACGACGTAGCCCTGGTTCACCAGATGCTGGATCTCGGCGCGATAGGTCCTGCGGGTCTGACCGCCGGGGCCGCCGTGCACCCAGACCATCGCCGGCGCCGGGTGGTCGACCGAGGCGGTTCGAGGCCGCCACAGGATGGCCGGTATCGGCAGCCCGTCGAAGCTCGGATAGCGGACCACCTCGGTGGTCACCAGATCGTCCGGATCGATCTCGGGATTCAGGCTCTGCGTCAGCCGAAGCGCCTCGCCGCCCTGCTCGAGGTCGACGACGTAGAGGTCCGAAGGCGCCCGGTCGCTGCTCAGATAGAGCGCCATCAACCGATCGCTGGCCGAGAACCGCACACCGGCAATGTCGCCAGCGGGCAGATCGGGAAGCGCGACGGGCGCTCCGGTCTCCGTGTCCAGCACCTCGACCGAGGTCGAGGCGTCCTCGTTGATCGCCGACACGCGGTAGCGGCCGGTCTCGGAAAACGACACGCCGAAGACGTCCCAGTCCGCTGCCAGGATCAGCTCGCGGTGACCGCTCTCGAGGTCGAAGGACCACGTCTGAGCGAACTCTCCGTGCTCGTTCGTCCCGTAGTACAGCTCCGAACTGTCCGGCGTGAAGCGGCCCGAAGAGTGCTCGACATCGCCCTCGTGCGCGGTCACGTGGACCAGGCGCCCCGACTCGAGGTCCACCGCGTAGACATCGCTGTCGGTGTTGCTGTTCAGCCGGTCCAGCGCCAGCCAGCGGCCGTCGGCGCTTGTGTCGCCGAGGTTGAACGAGCCGTCGTTCTCGAAAATGAGCTCCCGCGCGAACTCCCTGGTTCCTGGCGGCGGCACGTCGTAGCGGTAGAGGTCCATGGCGAAGGGCGTCCGTTCGTTGGTCCGGACGAAGAACGCCCTGCCGTCCTCCCGCCAGCCGGCAAGGGAGGCGCGGACGTTGTCGCCGGGCGTCAGGTCGATCGCATCCCCGGCCGCGCTGCCGTCCTCCGATCCCACGTAGAGGTGATTCAGTTCGTTGCCGCCCTGATCGCCGCGGTACAGAAAGCGGTCGTCGTCCGGGAACCAGCTCTCCGCGAACACCGCGCCGGCGCTGTCGGTCAGCCGCTGCGGCTCACCGCCCGCGACCGGCATGCTGTAGACGGCCCAGACACCGGTCATGTCGCTCGAGATCAGCAGACGGGACTCGTCGGCCGAGAAGGACGCCCCCCGATAGGAGGTCGTGTTGTGGAAGGCGGCGGCGCTGTAGACCGCCGGCTGATCCGGAGCGGACTCGCTGCCGGCCCCACAGCCGACGACCACCGCCAGGACTGCGGCTGCCAGCAACGCCGCGCTGCACCTGCGGCCACCAACCGCGAACCTCGAATACCCCTTGCCCGACATCGCGGCGAGTCTTCCGTTCCAACCGGTCCCTGTCATGTTCTGCCTCCTTCGCCCGCCATTCGCAGGGGCATCGCCGATGATGCCACAGGCGTCCTCCGACGCGCCGGCGGCCGGCGGTACATCTTGCGGCTCTCCGGCTGTGGCCGCGGCGAGAGCCCCGTAGCTGGCTGCCGCTCGGCTTCCGTTCGGGCTGCACCGGCCGCGCGGACCGTTCCTGGCGGCCGGATCAACCGTAGCGGCCTTCGATGTACGCCGCGGTCTCGCTCTTCGCCGGGTTCAGGAACATCGACGCGGTGTCGCTGTGCTCGACCATCTTGCCGAGCAGCATGAAGACGCACTCCTCGCTCGCGCGCCGGGCCTGCGCCATGTTGTGGGTCACGATCAGGATCGTGTACTCGCCGCGGAGCTTCCAGATCAGTTCCTCGACCGCCTCGGTGCCGGCCGGGTCCAGCGCCGAGCACGGTTCGTCCATCAGCAGCAGCCGGGGCTTGACCGGCAGCAGGCAGGCGATGCACAGCTTCTGCTGCTGTTCCAGGGAGAGCTGGGTGCCGGGACGGTCGAGCGCGTCCTTCAGCTCGTCCCAGAGCAGGACCTCGCGCAAGGCCCGCTCCACGATGAGGTCGGCCTCGGCGCTGGTCGGCGACCGTCCGTCCGGGAGGTGCACCCGGGTTCCGAACAGGACGTTGTCGCGCACCGAGAGCGGCAACGGGTTCGGGCGCTGGAAGACCATCCCGACCTGCTTGCGGAGCTGCGCCAGCTCGACCGCCGGATCGTGGATGTCGAGCCCCCAGAGCCGGATGCTGCCGGCGGTGCGGACGTAGGCGAGACGCTCGTTGATCCGGTTCACCGATCGCAGCAGGGTCGTCTTGCCACAGCCCGAAGGACCGATCAGGGCGGTGACCGCACCGGCCCGCACCGTCAGGTCGACCTCGAACAGCGCCTGGAAGTCGCCGTACCAGAGACTGAGCTTCTCGACCAGGATCGCCGCGGCCGCGTCGTCGGCCGCAGCAGCGGTGTCGACAGCCGAAGCCGTCGGCGTCGGCGCCGCGGTCATCCGAACTTGCCCTCGAGGTAGGCAGTGGTCCGCTCGTCCCGGACGGCGCCCGCAAAGAGCTCTTCGGTGCCGCCGACCTCGACGAGTTCACCGGTCAGGAAGAACGCGGTCCGCGAGGCGAGCCGGCGCGCCTGCTGGACCAGGTTCGTCACCATGACGATCGTCATCTCGGCGCGGAGCTCGGCCAGGACCTCCTCGATCCGCATCGTCGTCACCGGATCGACCGCGATCGAGAACTCGTCGAGCAGGAGAATGGACGGCTGCTGCGACAGCGCGCGGGCGATCGTCAGCCGCTGCTGCTGTCCTCCCGAAAGCAGGCTGCCCAGCGAATCGAGCCGGTCCTTGACCTCGTCCCACAGCGCCGCCCGCCGCAGACAGCGCTCCACGATGACGTCGAGGTCGGCCCGGTTGCGCTGGCCGCGGAGCCGCGCCGACAGCGCGACGTTCTCGTAGATGGTCAGCGGCAGGCCGACGGGCAAGGGGAACACGACGCCGATCCGGCGGCGCAGGGCGTACGGATTCCTCCAGCCCGCCACCGCCTTGCCCTCGACCGCCACCCTGCCCTCGACCGTCATGCCCGGGGTCAGCAGGTCCATCCGGTTGATCGCCCGCAGGAAGGAGGTCTTGCCGCTGTTCGCCGGCCCGACGATGCCGAAGATCTCGTTGCGCGGAACCTGGAGGGTGACGCCCGAAAGCGCCAGCTTCCCGTCGTAACGAATCGCCAGATCCGCGACCTCGATCGCCGGGCCGGCCGCAGCCGGGGTAGCCGGGGCAACCCGAGCAGCCGCCGCTACCACTTCTTGCGGCTCCGGAGGTAGACCCGGAAGGCGATCGACAGCCCGTTCATCGCCAGCACCATGGAGATCAGCACCAGGGCGACGCCGAAGGGCACGTGGTCCGGCACGTCGGGGACCTGGGTCTGGATCACGAACAGATGCAGCGACATCGCCATCGTCTGGTCGAGCACGCCCTGGGGCAGGAACGGCGAGAAGAACACGGCGCCGGTGAACATGATCGGCGCCGTCTCGCCCGCGGTCCGCGACACCTCCAGGATGACGCCGGTCAGGATGCCGCTGATCGAGTTCGGCAGCACCACCTTGCGGATCGTCTGCCAGCGGGTGGCGCCCATGTTCCAGCATGCCTCGCGGAAGGCCCGGGGCACCGTCTGCAGGGATTCCCTGGTCGAGACGATGACGACCGGCAGGGTCATGATCGCCAACGTCAGGCTGGCGGCCAGGATGCTGGTGCCGAACCGGAAGAAGATGACAAAGGCGCCGACGCCGAACAGCGCGTGGACGATCGACGGCACGCCCGCGAGGTTGATGATGGCGAGATTGATCGCCCGGGTCAGGCGGTTGTCCGGGGCGTACTCGCTCAGGTAGAGCGCCGCGGCGACGCCGACCGGCACCGACGCCAGCAGGGCGACGACAACCAGCCAGACAGTGCCGATCAGCGCCGGCAGGATGCCGCCGGCGGTCATGCCGTCGGTCGGCGGCGTGAACAGGAACTCGTAGGAGAGAGCCGGCCCGCCGCGGTAGATCAGCACGCCGAGGATGAGAGCGACCGGCAGGATGAGCATGCACGTCATCCACAGGAACAGGAGCCGGAAGCCGCCCTCGACGGACTGGTTGCGGCGGTTTCTTGCGGTCGCCTCGAACATGCTGCGCCCGTCGGTGGTCACGGATTCGCCGAAGCGACCGGACGGCGGCCGCCGCGCCGGCGCCGGCCCGGCAAGCCCCCGCGCACGAAGAGGTCGGCCAGGAAGTTGATCGTGAAGGTGACCAGGAAGAGGAAGATGCCCAGCGTGAACAGCGCCTGCCAGTGCTCCGAGCCTTCCGCGGTTTCGCCGAGTTCCGCGGCGATCGTCGCGGTCAGCGCCCGCACCGCGTCGAACGGGCTGGTCGGCAGGTTGACGGCGTGCCCGCTCGCCATCAGGACCGCCATCGTCTCCCCGAAGCCGCGGCCGACACCGAGCAGGATGGCGGCGACCAGGCCGTTGCGGCCGGCCGGCAGCACCACCTTGAAGATGACCTGCCAGCGCGTGGCGCCCATCGCCTCCGCCGCCTCGCGGTAGGTGTCGGGCACCGCCTTCAGCGCGTCCTCGGCGATCGTGGTCATGATCGGCGCCGCCATCAGCCCCAGGATGACCCCGGAGTTCAGGACGTTCAGGCCGACCGGCGCGTCGAACACCCGAACGATCAGGGGGTTCATGATGGACAGGCCGACGAAGCCCCAGACCACGGACGGAATCGCCGCCAGCAGTTCCACCAGCACCTTGAGGGTCTCGCGCCCCCGGCCGGCGGCGAACTCGCCGATGTAGATCGCGGCGCCGAGCGAGAAGGGCACGGCGACGACCATGGCGAGGCCGGTCACCGAAGCGGTGCCGGCGATCAGGGCCAGGGCGCCGAAGGTCGGGTTGTGGTTCGAGGTCGGCGTCCAGCGCGGCGACAGGAAGAACTCGCGGAAGCTGAAGCCGTCGAAGATGAAGCCGGCGCCTTCCCGGCCGATGAACAGGAAGATGCCGACGATGAAGACGATCGCCGACAGGCCGCCGAGCAGAACGAGTATCTGCGCAGCCTTGTCGACCCACCAGGCGAAGTCCCTGCGGTCGTCTGCGGCCTGAACGTCGGCGCCGACCCGGCCGGCAGTCGGCGCAATCGGCGCAGCCGCCGCCTCGACCTGAGGACCGCGGTTCACCGGCAGTCCAGCACGGCCCGCGGCGCGTACCCCTTCTGATGCAGGATGCACTGACCGGTGTCGCTGAGCACCCAGTCGATGTACTCCCGGATCGCACCCTGGGGTTCGCCCGCGGTGTACATGAAGAGCGGCCGCGAGATCGGGTAGGAGCCGTCGATCGCGGTCGCGACTGTCGGCTCGACGCAGCCCCCGCCCTCCACGGAGCGGACGCAGGGCATCCTGACGTGCTCCGTGGCGTAGGCCAGCCCGCTGTATCCGATCGCACAGGGCGTGTGCTCCACGAGATCGACGACATCCTTCGAGCCGTGCATGTCGAGCGACCCCAGCTTGAAGTCCCGCTGATCGCCGAGGATCGCGTCGCGGTAGTAGAAGTACGTGCCGGAGTTGTTCTGGCGGCTGACACGGACGATCCGGTCGCTCGGGCAACCGGGAGGCAGGACCCCCAACTGGCTCCATCGCTCGGTGGCGCCGCCTTCGCCGTAGATGTCCGCGAGCTGATCGAGCGACATCCCGGTCAGCGGATTCGCCTCGTGCAGGAAGACCGCGAGGGCGTCGTAGCCGACGATGTACTCGATCGGATCGTGGCCGTTGGCTCGGGCCTGCGCAAGCTCCGAATCCGTCATCCGGCGGCTCGAATTCGCGATGTCGACCGTGCCGTTGATCATCGCCGAGATCCCGGTACCCGAACCGCCGCCCGACACCGACACCGCCGCCGCCGTCGTCACCTTGGCGTACTCCTCGGCCCACGCCTGCGCCACGTTGACCAGCGTGTCCGATCCCTTGTTCTGGATGACGTCGCGCGAGACCTCGCCGCCCGCGGCGCACCCTGCAACCAGGACGGCTAGCCCGCATATCTCACCGAGGTTCGTAGCGAGGGCGCGGAGACGCCGCTGTAGCGCGGCGCTCGGACCGAGAGGCGGCGCAGGCGTAGCCGACACTACGTCGAGCCGACGCGAGGGAGAACGTCGCGCTGCAGCGAGTGGATCCGTGGCCGCAGCAGAAGATCGGTGAGATATGCGGGCCAGAGCGGGAACCCCCGCCCGAATCGGGTGGACCATTGCCTGCGCACGCTAGGCCCGATCCGTAAACGGCAGGTAAAGAACAGGCCGGCGTCCGAAGACGGGGCGGCGAGCAGAAACGCCCCTGCTGTCGATGATCCTTCCCCGGCTCACGCTATCCTGCAGTCAACCCGCAGAGGTCCTCTCCAGTGAGCCGTCCGGTTCCAGACGCACCGTGGCCCGACCCGGAAGCTCGTCCTCCGGGCCGCGGCACCGCGGTCTTCGCGGCCCTCCCGGTCTTGCTGCTGCTCCTCGGCACAGCGGCAGCTCGGGCCGCGGCTCCGGGATTCTCTCTTCGGCTGGAGGACGGACCCGGCCCCTCCGCGGGCGAGATCCGACTGGTGGAAGCCTGCTCGTCGTTCGCCTGCGGCCGGGAGCTGCTGGCGGGGACGCCCGTGCGCTCGCCAGCGTGGGTCGCGCAGTTCCGGGACACGGCGCGGATCCGTGTCCCGCCGGACACCCTGGATCCGGCGGCAGACTGGTGGATCGTGGTCGAAGCCGGCGGCCTGGCCGTCGCACACCTCTGGCGCCCCGGGACCGGCGGCGACGACCTGCCGCCTGCGCCGCGATTGGCGAAGAGGCAATGCCGCGTCACGGTCCTTGCGGCGAACGGGGACCGCCCGATCGCTGGCGCCATCGTCGCGCCGACCCTGTCCGGCGAACGGACCGGCGACGCGGCGATCCGCGGCGACCCGGCCGTCTTCGCGGGAACCGCGGGCTGGCGGGCCTGGCTGGAACCTGCCGTCACGTCCGCGGCCGGCCTCGCGGTGCTGGACGTGCCGGGCGGCCGGGAGACCGCGCTCCGCATCGGCGCGCCCGGGTTCGTGACGGAAGCCGCCGGCTGCGGGAGTGCCGGAGCAGCGGAGAAAGCGTCGGTCGATGCCGCGGTCGTCCGGCTGGAGCGACGAGTCGGTCCAGCGGAGTTCCTCCTGCGGACAGCCGACGCGGAGGCGCTCCTGCCGGGCGCTCTCGTGCGCGACGAGTCGGGATGGCCGGTCGCCCTGGTCGACGCGGCGGGCCGAGCGGCACTCGACCGCACCGCTTCGGTCTGGCACGTGGAGGCCGAGAACGGCGCGACCTGGATCGGGCGGCCGGCGCAAGGCAACGACGCGGCGACGATCGACCTGACGCCGACCTCGATGCTCAACCAGGGCGTAGTGCGACTCGCAGACGCCGGCCGTCTCGCCGCGATCGGCGCCGGAGGCGAGCGCAGCGTCCGTGAACCGGACTCCGGTTCAACTCCCGTGGACTACTGGATCGAGCTTCCCGGCAAGCCGTGGCCGAACCTCCACCCGGCGATGGCGTCACTGCGCCAGACGGCCCTGCCGGGCCGCCGCTTCGGGATCCGGACACAACCGGGCGGCCGCGTCTGGTTCAGCGCGGCCGGCCGCGGCTACGACGCCTGCTCGACGGCCGACATCGCCGACGGCGCCTGCCCCTCCCTGCTGCCCGGCCTGGCGATCCGGGGACGGGTCCTGGACGACCGCGGCGAAGCCCTGGAGAACGTCGAGATTCTCCTCGCGCGCGGCCAGGTGCGGCGCGGCGGTCCGGTCCTGCAGCAGTTTCTGCGCACACGGCGCGACGGTCGATTCGCAAGCGACCGGCTGCCGGCGTCGCGGCGAAGCCGGCACGAAGACGAGGACGTGACGGTCACCATCCGGTATCCCGGTTTCCTCCCCGTCGAGGCCGCCCAGATCGGCCGCTACGTCACCGACACGGAGGGGTACATCGTCCGCCTTCAGCGTGGCGCCATCGTGACCGGCGCCGTGGTCGACAGGCAATCGGGAACGCCCGTCGCGGGCGCCGAGGTCGGATTCGGCAACTTCAGCGTCCTGGGGGCATCGAGCACGCTGAACAGTCTCTCCGCTCTTCGCACGGGCGGAAGCTACCTGGGTCGGACGGACGCTGACGGCCGATTCGCGGTCCGTGCGCCGCCCGGACGGAGCGACTTCGCCGTCCGGTCCGAAGCGCACTCGTTCCGGCTGGTCCGCGGCGTCGAGGTGGACCGGACCGAGACCCAGGACCTGGGGACCATCTTCCTCGATCCTGCCGTTCTCCTGCGCGGCGTCGTGCTGACCGAAGCCGGAAGCCCGGTCGCGGATGCCCGGGTGACCGCAATCGCCCAGCGGACGCCGGACGCCTTCGGTCGCCTCGCCAGCGGCGACTTCGGTGACGCGCTGCGGATGAGAACGGGGCGCGACGGGACGTTCGTCGTGCCCGGCCTGGCGCCGGGGGCACGGGTGGACCTCGAGGCGGCGGCGCACGGATTCGCGTCGCGCCGGCTGCGCGGACTGACCGCCGGCGCCGCCGATCCGGTGGAGATCCGTCTGCAACCCGGCGCCGTCATCGAAGGACGGCTGGAGCTTCATGGCCAGCCGGCCGCACGCACCTTCGAGCTGTTCGGCTCCTCCCGAAGTCCCTCTCCCGATCCGTTGAGCGGAGACCCGGGATTCGTCGCGTCGGGCCGCACGCGCGAGGACGGGACGTTCCGGATCGCCCATCTCGCGTCGGACCGCTATCGCCTGCTCCTGAGGACGCGGGACGGGGCAAGCGAGCGAGTCGTGGTCGAGCTCGAGACCGGCGAGGAGCGTTGGCTCGAGGTGAACCTCGGCGGCAGAAGCGGCAAGGTCCTCGGCCGCGTCACGAATCGGCGGCAAGGCCTCGAAGGTGTCGTCGTGACGCTTCACGGCGTGGGCGAGACCCGGACGGACGGGCGGGGGCGGTTCGTCTTCGAGAACGTGCCGGCGGGTTCCTGCGTCCTGGAGGCCGATCCGGGGCCCGGGGAGCTGTCGGCGCGGCGGGCGGTCCGGGTGCGCCGCGGGGAGCAGCGGGTGAACTTCGAATTCGGTCTGTACATGATCAGCGGCCGGGTGCTGCTCGAAGACGCGCCGGCCGGCGCCGCGGCCGGGGAACTGACCTTCCTGGCAACCGACGCACGCCGAAGCCGCGGGCCCATCGCCGTGGACGCCTCCGGGCGCTTCCGTGCCGCGTTGCGGCGGGGCAGCTACGACGTCGGCGGTGAGCTCGCGGGTCAACCCGTGAGCGCCGTCACACCACTCCGCGTAACCGACGACAACGACGACGTGATCCTTCGGCTTCGTCTCCGGGAAGTTTCCGGGAGAATCAGCGGAACGGTCCAGGGGTTGTCCGAGGCCGAGGTCGTCTCGCTTCGGGTCGAGGCCGTGAACGAGGACTTCGCGGCCCGTGAAGCCGCCCTCATGTCCGGGGGCAACTTCTTCATCGACAGCGTGCCTGCAGGCGAGTGGACCCTGGTGGGAACAACGGGTTCCTCGGGCCGGCGGGCGGTCACCCGCACCACGGTTCGTGACGGCGAGACGCGGGCCGATCTCGTCTTCACGCCCGGCCACCGCCTGGACCGTGTCGTCCACCTGGACGGGACACCGTGGTCCGGCGCCCAGGTCCTGCTGTTGCGCGACGGCGACCTGGCAAGTGCGCGGCGGCAGTTCACCGCGAACGACGGAGGCTTCGCCTTCCCGGATCTGGCCGCGGGCGACTGGACGCTGGCAGTCGGAGCGGAGCAGAGGTCCCTGCGCGTGGCCGGCAACGAACGGGCGGACATCCGGTTGCGGAGCGGCCAGGTGGTCGGCGTCGTGCGGGACGCGGCCGCTCGGCCACAGGTCGGGGCGACCGTTCTGCTCTGGCCGGCGCAGGCCCGTCTGTCCGAGGCGGAGGCCCTCGGTCTCGTCCGACGATCCTGGAGCGACGAGGACGGGCGGTTCGAGTTCGACCGGGCGCCTTCAGGCAACTGGACGTTGCAGGTCGAAGGACATCCCCGGACCGCCCGCACGCTGGGGCTGCCGCCGGGCGGCGAGGTGGCGATCAACGTGCAGTACGTCGTGCAGTAGCGGCCGCAACGAGCTGCCAACAAGGACCCGGCTGCCGGTTACCGGAGCCGGCCGGCCTGGCGGGCGCGGTCGAGCAGCCGTTCGGCTCGGTGCAGGTGCGGGGCGTCGACCATCTGGCCCTCGTGGCGGAACG
Organism: Thermoanaerobaculia bacterium; assembly: GCA_965116145.1. Classification (GTDB taxonomy): domain Bacteria; phylum Acidobacteriota; class Thermoanaerobaculia; order Multivoradales; family Multivoraceae; genus Multivorans. The sequence continues at coordinate 2,732,005 of OZ220482.1, read as the reverse complement.
CCATCCGGCCCTGCGCCCGGTTCTCCTCGAAGGCGGCGACCAGGGCGGCGGCGGCGGCGATCTCCTCCTCGCCTGGCGTGAACACCTCGTTGACGATCGGGATCTGGTGCGGGTGGATCGTCATCTTGCCCTCGAACCCCATCCAGGCGGCGCGCTGGCAGTCGAGCCGCAGGCCGTCGAGATCGCCGATGTCGGTGAACACGCTGTCGATCGGCTGGGCGCCGCCGGCGCGGGCGGCGAGCAGGGTCATCGAGCGGCAGTAACGGAACACGTCGAGGTACTCCCCGCGTTCGTCGCGGCGGCGGCTCGCGCCGATCGACACGGACAGATCCTCGGCGCCCCAGGTCAATGCCGAGACCCGGGTCGTGGCGGTCAGCCGGGCCAGGTTCAGTGCGCCGCCGGCGGTCTCGGTGGCGATCAGGATCAGCGCGATGTCACCGAGGTCGTGGCCGTGGGCCATCTCGAGCTGCGCCACCAGCCGATCGACCCGCAGCACGTCGTCGACACCGCTTACCTTGGGCACGACGTAGGCGTCGGGCGGGTGCTCCATCGTCGCCTCGAAGTCCTCCCGCCCCCACGGCGTCATCAGGTCGTTGACCCGCACCGTCCGTTCCTTGCCGCCGAAGTCGGTCGCCGCGAGCCAGCCCGCCACGTCGCGCCGAACGTCCGCCTTGCGATCCGGCGTCACCGCGTCCTCGAGGTCGAGGATCAGCGTGTCGGCGTCGAGTTCCAGGGACTTCGCCAGCATCCGCTCGTTGCCGCCCGGAACGAAGTGGACGGCGCGCCGCAGACGGTTGCTGGTCACCGCTGCCGTCTCCGGCTCGAAGGCAGCGCGGCGTTCACGACGGACTGCTCGCCGCCCCGTTGCGGATCTCCAGTTCGACGCGGCGCAGCCCCTCGGCAAAGGCCGGCGCCGCAAGGCCCAGACCGAAGCGCAGGTAGCCCGGCATCCCGGCCCAGCGGCCCGCAACGAGCAGGACGCTGCGGTTGCGCCGCAGCCGTTCGGCGAAGCCGGCGCAGTCCGCGGCCCGACCGTTCTCGAACAGAGGCACGAAGCTGAAGGCGCCGGCCCGCGGCTCGCGGTAGACCAGAGCGCCGTCCTGCCGACCGGTCCAGTCCCTGAAGGTCGACCGGTTGGTCCGCATCATCCGGCGCGCCCGTTCGAACAACCGCTCCTGGTTCGACGGCTCGGTGGCGAACCGGGCGATCGCATCGGACAGCGCCGCCGGCGCGATCGTGGTGAAGTCGCGCCGCGACCAGCAGCGCTCGACGAACTCGGGCGGCCCCGCCATCCAGCCCAGACGGGCGCCCGGCAGACCGTACGCCTTGGAGAGACTCGACACCGCGACCACGCGCTCGCCCCGACCCCACATGCCCGGCACCTCCTCGCCGGGCGCCAGGTCGTGCACGGCGCCGCGATACACCTCGTCCGAGAGCACCCAGGCGCCGACCCGTTCCGCCGCCGCCGCGATCCGGTCGAGCTCGGAGGGCGAGAACACATGTCCGGTCGGGTTGTTCGGGTGGCTCAGGTAGATCAGCCTCGTCCCCGCCCCGACCGCGCGCTCGAAGGCGTCCCAGTCGAGCGACCACGTCGATTCGTCGGCGCCGGGCAGGAGCGGCACATCTCGCACCACCGCTCCGAGACCGCGCGCCGCCAGCCCCACCTGCAGGTAGTTCGGCACGACCGCGACGACCTCGTCGCCGGGCTCGACGAGAACCTGCACGGCCACGTAGTTCGCCTCGGACGAGCCGGTGGTCACCAGCAGGTGCTCGACCGCCGCCCCGGCGTAGTGCCCGGCAAGCTGCTCCCGCAGCTCCGGCGTGCCGTTCGACTGGATGTACTCGAGCGGCGCCGAGCACAGCCGGTCCAGATCGAGCCCGAGCGCCGCCAGGCCATCGAGCGAAAGCGGCTCGACCCCGCTCTCGCTCAGGTTGACGTCGACCCGATGCTCCCAGAGCGACTGCTGCCGCTCCAGTTCAAAGGTCTCCATCTGCATCCCGCACCCCCGAGGACCGGCTCCGTCGCCGGCCACCGCAGTATGTCACCGCCGGCAGCGCCGAGACGCGGTCCCGGCCCCCGGGCGACGGACACCGCCTCGCAACCTGTCCCGGCTCCCTCCTGTGTAGGATCCTGCGGATGATCCCTATCCGCCTCCTGCCGCGTCCGAGCGACGACGAGGGGCAGTGGAGGAACTTCCGGGTCACTTCAGACGCGGCCGATGGACGTACGGGCTCTGACGAATGAACAGGACCCGGCTGCTTGAGCTCGTTGCGAACCCGGAGAATTCACGGATCGAATTCAAGCGGGACGACTGCAGGCCGGAGAGGCTGGCAAGGGAGATGTCGGCCCTGCTGAACCTGGAAGGCGGCTTCATCCTGCTGGGAGTGGAAAGCGACGGTCGCCTGTCGGGGCTGACCAGGAGTACCGCGGCCGCCGAAGAATGGGTGATGAACATCGCGCGCGAGAACCTGCAACCGGCGGTCATTCCGGTGTGGATGTCGGTCGACATGGGGGACGGCAAGACCATCGGAGTCGTGGAGCTCCCCGCCGACGAACCGGGAAAGCCGTACAAGGCAAGGCGCGGCAACGCATGGGTCACCAACGTGCGGGTCGGAAGCACTTCCCGCGAAGCCACACGCGACGAAGAGGCGCGGCTCTACCAGGCCGCCCGCATGATCCGCTACGAACTCAAGGGCGTTCCAGGTACAGGGCTCGAAGCTCTCGACCTGGAGCGCGTCGAGAACTACTTCTGCACGGTCCTGAAGAGGACTGTGCCGTCTCCGTCCGACCGGGATGGCTGGCGGCGGCTCCTGCTGAACACGGACCTTCTGGTTCCGTCACGAGGAGCGGACGCCGCGTCCGCTGCCGCGCTTCTTCTCTTCGGCAGGAACCCCAACCGTCATCTGCCGCAGGCCGGGGTCACCGCCGCGGCGTTCCCAGGCGCAGCCAAGGAGTACAACGTTGTCGATGAGGAACGCATCCGCGGGTCCCTGGTCTCGATGGTCTCCAGAGAGGGCTCGCCGCTCGGAGACGGTGTGATCGATCGGACGGTTGCCTTCGTCAATCGGAACGTGGGAAGCGTCGCCTGGCTGGAAGGCGCCCGGCGGCGGCGCAAGCAGCACCTCCCGATATCGGCGGTACGGGAAGCGGTGGTGAACGCTGTCGCCCACCGCGACTATGCCCGCGAAGGGACCGATGTCGAGGTGTCGCTGTACCAGGACCGGCTCGAGGTGATCTCTCCTGGCTGCCTTCCCAACGGCGTCACCGTGGAGAAGATGCGGGAAGGAGTGGTTCGGGTCGCCCGCAACGAACTCGTCAAGGAGATCCTCCGCGACTACGGCTACATCGAGCACTACGGGATGGGCGTTCGCAGGCGGATCATCGAGGCGATGCAGGAGCACAACGGAACGGAGCCGGATCTCCTCGAAGGCGACGACCGGTTCGTCGTGCGGCTCTGGAAGAAGCCGGAGGCGCTGGCTCCGCCGGAGGAAGGCTGAGCGGACAGTCCGGCGGTCAGGGCTCCACGATGGCTGCCAGGCCGGGCGGCAGCTCCGAGTCGTCGTTCATCTGCAGCTTGTAGAAGTGCTGTTCGACGACATTCAGCCGGTCCTTGTAGAGCTGCTTCTCGCTCTTCCCTGTGCGATCGAAGACGCGCACGAAGAAGCGGCACTCGGGATCGTGCTGCCGGCTCCAGTCGTGGACCGGTCCCGTCTGCCGCCGGAAGTCCTCCGTGGTCAGGAGCTGGCGGCGCCGGACGCCGTCGAGCGGCAGGGAGGCGCGCGCCTCTTCGGCCGTGCCGAGCTCGCGCCCGGAGGGGCCCGCCTGGCCACCGGACGGGGCCAGAATCACACCCGGCGGGGCCGGGGCAAGGTCGAGCCCGAAGCCGCGGGAGGTCAGCACGACATCGAGAAGATAGGCGGTCGTCAGACCGTCGGCCTGGTACCAGCAGCTCGGGTGATCCGTGCCGCCGCCGAGCGCACGGAGACTCTCCGCCAGGCTCTCGGCCCTCGCCCGCTCCCGGTCGCGCTCCTCGAGCGCCTGGTCGAGCCGGTCCTGCAGCGACGCGCCCTCCTCGGCGTCCGTCTCGCGGCAACGGCGCGCGTCGTCGAGCAGCTTCCGGAGCGCTTCCTCGGGTGTCTCGCCTTCCCCGGGGTCCAGAGCCGCAGCCAGATCGCTCTGCGCCTCGACTGCGGCCCCCACCTGCTCAGGCGACACGCCCTCCCCGACGGCGGCACGGACCGCATCCAGCATCTTCCTCATTTCCTCCGGATCGGCCGGCCGGCCGCTGTCGTCCACCGCCTCCTTCCAGGTGTCGCGGTTCTCGATGGCGTCACGGACTTCCCCGGGCGACATCCCGCGGCGCGCGCTCTCACGAACCGCATCGGCCATCGAGCGAAGCTCACCCGGCGTAGCTGACACACCGGCTTCCTCAAGCGCCTCCTCCAGCTCGGCGTGGGCGTCTGCGGACGCGACGTCCCGGCTCGCGGCCAGGAGTTCCTCGATCTCCTGCGGGGACAGGCGGCCGATCGCGGACTCCTGGAGCTGGCTCACGATCTCGGCTGCGGACGGCTCCCCTGCCGACCAGGTCTCGATCTCGCGCACGAGCTCACGCCACCGCGTCGCGTCCTGATGGACCGTGACCCGTTCGACGAGGATGTACCGGAGCTCGTCCGGCTCGGCCGGCAGATTCTCTTCCTGCAGTACGCGGTCGATCGCCTCGTAGTCCTCGAGCTTGTCCCTCGCTTCCTTCCGCTCGCGGGCGAGCTGCGCCGCCAGGACCAGCAGGAGGACGAAGATGACGAGGATGGCGATCTCGGCCATGGTGAAGCCGAGCACCAGGCCGCGCGGGAAGACGCGGCCGCTGTCGTTCACCAGACGCGCCTCCCGAAGAGCCGAGCGAAGAAGCCGTTTCGCCGCCTGGACTCGAGCCGGCCCGCTATCTTGTCCAGCGACAACGACAGGGCCTCGAGCAGCTCGACGATCGCCGTCGCCTGCCGGACGGATTCCGCGGTCCGTTCGGACTGGCGCTCGACCTGCCCGGAAAGCGCGCCCAGGGACTTCGAGGACCGCTCGAGGGACTCCGCCGACCGCTCGAAGCCGCTCGCGAGTTCCTGGTTCCGACTGAACACCTGGCCAAGCTGTTCGAGGATCTCCCGGTTGGCCTCGGCGGCCCGCCGCTGGTCCGCCTGCGTCCTGCTCAGGCCCTCGACGAGGGGCCCGAGTCCTCCAAGCAGCCGCGCCAGATGGGTCGATGCCGGCCCGACCACGCGTTCGTCGACCTCGCGCTCGAAGTCGACCATGCGGAATCGCTCGAGCGACTGCCCGACGGCCTCCCGCAGCGAGTCCGCCTCGGCGTCGAACGCCTGCCGCTGCGACACGACCGCCCCGGCCATCGACCCGGCTGCTTCCTCCAGCCGGGACGCCGCCTGGTCGTGGCGTTCCGCGGTCTCCTCGATCGTGCGCTGCTGGATTTCGGCCATCCGCTGCAGGGCGTCCGTCGCCGCCTGCTCCAGGCGCGAGCCGATGCCATGGACGTCTTCGAGCGACGCGGTCTCGGCCGCCAGCTCCTTCCTCTTCTCCGCCGCAGCGGCCCTCGACGCCTCGATCGACTCGTCCACCGCCAGCAGGTCCTCACGGAACCGCACGTAGTCCGCGAGCGCGGTGTCCATCTCGGCCCTGAGCCGGCGGTGGGCGGCGACCAGCTCCAGCCGCGAGCGCTCTTCGACCACCGCCGGTTCGTCCCCTTCCGGCTCGTTCAGGAGCACCCGCCCGACCAGGCCGAAGAGGGTACTCGCCAGGGCCAGGCCGAAGCCGGCCACGAGGTTGTTGACGTCGCCCGCACCTGCTGCGTCGCCGGTCGACGTGGAAGCGGAAGCGGCCGTGAACCGGTAGAGGGAATGGGCGAGCGAGATCAGCGTGTAGAGGAAGCCGACGTAGTAGAGGTTGTCGCCGGCGTACGGGAACGTCGCCCGCTTCTCCGACCAGTTCCAGAGCAGGAGGCCGTAGCCCAGAATCAGGGCGAAGGACACGAAGACCGCGAGCCATACTCCGAGCGCCTTGGCGACCAGGACCAGCAGGCCTCCGCCCGCCGCGAAGCAGAGGAACAGGAAACGGCGGCTGCCGGGGGAGCCGTCCAGAAGACCCGGCCGGGGCGCTGCCGGAGGAGCCATCAGTTCATTCCATCGATACGGACGACCCGCTCGACGAAGCCGCCCTGGTCCTCGACCCAGCGTTCCCAGAAACCGATCAGACGGCGAGTGTCCGGCAGCCGTCGATGGGCCGCGCGCTGCACGAAGAGGATCTCGACCGCCGTGCCGCCCAGGTCGGTGCTCAACGCGTTCGCTCCGACGCCGGCGGCGAACTCCTCGTAGTCCACCGGCTGCCGGAAGAAGGACAGGTTCTCGCTGTGCTGCATCAGGTCCGACACCAGCACGAGCCGCTTGCGGATCTCCTCGTACTCACGGCGCCCGAGCAGGGACACGGCGACGCTCTGCACGCTCTCCATGAGCGGCGAGGTCGGCGCCTCCTCCCGGTTCAGCAGATCCACGAACAGATCGTTCAGGGGCTTCTCGTAGCGCTCCTCGAGGCGCCGGCGGATGAGCCGCGGATTCTCCGTCCACTCGCTGGCCTGGTCCGGATCGCCGGGATGGCACACCGTCAGCAGCGGCTCGTCCATCTCGGCGCCGACCGGCTTCGCCTCGTAGCCCACGACCATCTCGTCTTCCAGACTGGCGGCGATGTACTCGTCGAGCCGCGCCAGCACGTCGGTCCGGCTGATCGTTCCGATCCGGTCCGTGGCGTCGACCAGGATCGCGGTCAGGGCCGCCGGGCCGGTCTCGGGGCATCCCGTGTCGGGATCGCGCTCGGGAGGCTCGGGGGCAAGCATGACGAACCGGACGAAAACGGCCAACGCGACCGCCGCCAGGGACACCAGGCCGCCGACTGCAACTCTCTGCCGGCCCGAGAACTCGCCGGAGCGCCGTCTCCGCCGGGGCCGGCGGCGCCTGCTACGCGACATGCTCTGCGCCGGAGTTGCCGGCGGCCATTCCGAGCCGCTGCTGGGTCTCCTGCCAGTCCGTCTTCAGTGCCCGGACCGTCTCCACGTGCTCGTCCTGCAGCCCCGCCAGCACCTGGTCCTCCACCGCACGGGGCTCCCACGTTCTCACGCGGTGCGGCGAGGGAGGTTGCAGCTGCCAGGGTTCGGCGTGGGACGCGGGCGCCGCGCCGTCGCTGCGGACCGCGTGGTTGGCGGCACGGTAGTCCTCGACCAGCACGGCGCCCAGGCTGCGCAGGTGCTGGACGTGGTCTTCGAACGCGGCGAGAAGGTCCTCCTCGCTCTTCAGCAGCCGGCGCGTCTCGGCGGGCTGCAGCCGGGCGCGGTCAAGCAGTTCCTTTGCCCTGCCCAGACCGTTCACCCGGACGTCCTTGAGTTCCTCCGACGCTTCTTCCCTCAAGGCGTCAAGCTCTTCCTTCTTCTTGATCATCCGCAGATGCACAGCTCCGTAGCCGGGGTACGAGTCTCCCCAGAATTTCCATCCCTCGTAGAAGGCGAGTACCGAGAACCCCAGGCCCACTACGAACAGAAGCCACGACTCGGCCGTCGTCAGACCAAAGGGCTGCTCCCGGAAGTGCCTGACCACTTCGCCGCCGAGATCAGCAGTCTGCTGATCATCGGCTTCGCTGCCAAGACCCGTAGCCACCAAGTTTTCCTCCCAGTGCTCCGAGACCTCCCGGTAGTGGGCGAGCCCAAGGTTCAGCACGAGTGCCAGCATGACCCAAGCCAATAGACAGGCCCAACCAGCAAGCTTGAGGACGGGCTTCACGTGGCGAACATAGCGACTCACTGGGCCGAACAAGCCGAGCGGCGCCAAGATGTTCACGGCGCTGAAGGCGATCGCGAGCGACCAGCCTCCACGGAGACCTGTCTCGCTGCCTTCTGCCAAGAACGTGGCGTTCATGAAACTCTCGAGTAGAAGCACGAAGGCAAGGACACAACCGCCCACCACTCGCCGAAGTACCGAGTAGTAGTCCGGCTCCCGACTGAGTCCGTTGGCCTCCTTGAAGTCGTGGTAGTCCTCACGCCGCTTCCGCCATTCCTGCAGGCCGCTCTTCAGGTCTTCCGCGTACCTCTGCTCGACATCGCCGAACTCGGCGAGTGCCTGCTGCGCAACGCCGTCCATCGCGCCGCGGAGCACCGGCTGGTCGAGCTCGGCGAGGCCCTTGTCGATCTCCGCCAGCCGTTCGTCCCGGAGCTTGACCGCCTCGTCCTGCATCTCGGCGAGGCTCTGACCGATCTTCGACTGACCCTGCTGATCCTCGAGCGCATCCCGCAGCGGCAGGTCCCGCTCCCCGAGCCGGCGGCCCAGCGCCTTGGGTTCGAGTTCGGCCCGCAGGTCCTCCAGGTGGACATCGGGGAAGACGTTCATCGCAGGAGTGACGCTCATGACCAGCAAACTCCCGAGCCTACAGGGCGGCACGCGGTCTTGTCAGCCACGCTCCCACCAGCAGCCCGTGACAAGAGGCGCGTGTCGCACCGAGAGCGGTCAGGCGCCCGTCCTCGGTCGGGAGCACGTCCGGAACACGGATCGGGAGGCCGGTCTCGGTGTCGATCCCCGCGTCTTCCAGCGTGTCATCGTCCGGAATCGACGAAGCAACCGGGCCGATGCGTGCATTCGGGCATCGTACCAGCCGGCAGGCCGGCGCAACCTCCGGGGCCGCGGCAACGTAAGATCATCCACTCACGAAGCGCGTTCGCGTCCACAGCACCTGGAGATCCGACGATGCGAGTCCTCCGTTCGATCCGCCCGCCAGCCGCCGCGGCCGCCGCGCTGCTGCTCGCACCAGCCGCCGCCGTCGGCCTGAACCTCGACCAGCCGACCTTCGTCGACGACATCGCGCCGATCCTTCACGAGAACTGCGCGTCCTGCCATCGTCCCGACGAGATCGCTCCGATGTCGCTGCGCACCTACCGCGAGGCGCGGCCGTGGGCACGGTCGATCGCCCGCGCGGTCGAGAACCGGGACATGCCGCCTTGGGACGCAGACCCGGGATACGGACCCTTCACCAACGACACCTCCCTGAGCGACGCGGAGGTCGCCGCCATCACCCGCTGGGCGGCCAGCGGCGCTCCCCGCGGCGAGGGAGACGAACCCGTCTACGAGCTGCCGGCAAGCACCGGCGAGTGGGCCTTCGGCGAACCGGACTGGATCCACGAGTTCGATCCGTTCGAGGTCGACGCCGACGGCCCTGACGAGTTCGCCGTGGTCCCGGTCGCGACCGGTTTCGAGGAAGACCGCTGGATCCGCGCGGTAGAGATTCAGCCCGGAGACCGGGAGGTCGTCCACCACTTCATCCTCTGGCGCGCCGCTCAGGGCAGCGACATCCAGGACGCCTGGATCGACGCCTGGGCCGCCGGCGCGGGGCCGACCGAGTTCCCGACCGGCACCGCCCGCCTGCTGCCCGCGGGCAGGAACCTGCTCGGCGACTTCCACTACCACCCGAGCGGCAAGGCTACGACCGACAGGACCCGCATCGGCATCTGGTTCGCCGAGCCCGAGGAGGTCGAGAAGGAACTGACGAACCTGTGGGTGATGAACTCGACGTTCAGGATCCCCGCCGGCGACCCGAACCACGAGGCGCGCGCCCACCACGTCTTCACCGAGGATGTCGTCATCCGCTCGCTGGCGCCCCACATGCACTACCGCGGCAAGGACATGACGTACACCGCGTTCCTTCCCGACGGCAGCCGGAACGAGCTGCTCAGCGTCAGCCGCTACGACTTCAACTGGCAGACGGGCTACGACTTCGTCGAACCGGTCGCGCTGCCGGCCGGCACCCGGATCGAGGTCGTCGCCCACTGGGACAACTCGGCCGACAACCCCCACAACCCCGACCCGACGATCGACGTCACCTGGGGAACGGATTCGACCGACGAGATGCTGATCGGCTTCGTCGACTTCGTCGCGGCGGAGGGCGTCAGCCCGAAGCCGGCAAGCCCGGTCATCGCCAAGCTGGCGGAGCTGGCGACGACCCATCCACACCAGGCGTGGCGGTTCGACGTCGAGCGCGAGCCCGGCAAGGGGGCCGAGCCCACCGCCATGCTCCTGCCGCACGACGGCGGCCAGGGCGGCTGGTTCGTCCAGTTCGGCACCCTGGTGCTGCCGGCCCCGATCGTCGACATCGTCTGGGACGGCAGCAACGTGACCGCCACCGCTCAGACCCCCGGTCAGACGCTGGAACTTGAGGGCGCACTCCAGGAAGACGGCACGTTGCGGCTCCGGATGGGGCCCGGAGAAGTCGTCGGCACGCCGGCAGAGAACGAGACCCCGGCGACGCTGCCGACGGGGTAGCGGGGAGCTCTCTCGCCGATCTCACTGCTGCGCCCGGGGCGCCGCTTGCCTGGCGCGGTCCGGCAGAGGGCCCGGCCCTGTTCCCAGGCTGTCGTTACCGGCGCAACCGGAAGGCTCCGGGCCCCGTCGGCCGACGGCAGAGCCAGCCGCGCAGCGCTGGCCCGTTCGCCGCCGACTGCTTGAAGGCTACGGCGTGCAGGCGTCCGGGAAGGCGGTGACGTCGGCGAGGGCGCGGGCGGGAGCGCCGGCGGTGTGGGTGTAGCGCCTGACCTGACCGGTCACGGTGTTCCGCACCTGAAGGTCGAAGCCGACATCCGTCGCCGAGGCGGCGAAGACCCAGTGGTGACCGTTGCTGGTGCAGGCGTCCAGGACCTTCACCAGGAGCTCCCAGTTCGTCTCCGAGAAGAACCAGAACAGACCCGAATCGTCGGCACGGGGCGGGGCGACGCTGCCCTTGCCGGTATCCCCCTCGCGATTCGTCCAGTCCACGGATACCGCGTACCGGCCGTCCTGCAGGCACAGCATGCCGGCCGCCGGGGTGCAACTGCCGGACGCCGCCGCCGACGGCACGGTCACCGCCGGAAGCTGCAGTTCCGCTACCGGGTCATCGGCAACGAACGGATCGCCTCCGGACGGCGGCGCGGACGCCGACATCCCCGCTACCGAAGCCGAGCCGGTGCAGGAGCCCGGGAACGCCGCGACATCGGTGATCGCCGAACTCCGCTTGCCGGGCTCGTTCCGGTACTCCTTCGTCGCACCGGTCACCGTGTCTGTCACCTGGATGCTGTAGCCCAGGGTCGTCGCCGACGCGCCGAACACCCAGACGTGACCGTTCAGCGAGCAGCCGTCCAGCACCTTCAGCAACAGTTCCCAGTTCGCCTCCGAGAAGAACCAGAACAGACCCGAGTCGTCCGTTCCCTCGTGCACCACCTTCCCCGCCTTCCGTGCGTCGCCGTCAGCCGTCCACCACTCGACGGCGACCGAGAACCGCGACTCCCGCAGGCAGCGCGTGTCGCCGGCCACTGTGCAGGAACCCGCCGGATCGCTCGCCTCGACCAGCACCTTGCGGGACACCGTCGACGTGCTCCCCTGGCCGCTGACCGTCAGCGACACCGTGTAGAAGCCGGGCGCCGACCAGGTGTGCCGCGGACTGCGGCCGCTCGATCCCGCGCCGCCGTCGCCGAAGCTCCACGTCCGCGCCGCGACGGTTCCCGTGCTGGTGTCGGTGAAGGACACCGAGGCGCCGGTGCGTGCACGACAGAGGCCGTCGGCACAGCTCGCGCTCAGCGTGAACGCGGCCTTCGGGCGGCCGCCAGGACCGCTGTCGCCGTCATCGCCGCCGCCATCATCGCCGCCGCCGTCATCGCCGCCGCCGTCATCGCCGCCGCCGTCATCGTTGCCGCCGTCATCGTTGTCGCCGTCGCCGTCCGAACCGCCATTGCCGCCATCGTTGTTGCCCGAACCGCCGCCAGGACTGCCACCGCCCGGTCCGCCGCCAGTACCGCCACCGCCCGAACCGCCGCCACCAGGTCCGCCGCCTGAGCCACCGCCTGAGCCACCGCCTGAGCCGCCCGAGTTGCCGCCGCCAGCTCCCCCGCCGCTCGGCGCTGCCGGCGTTGCCGTCGCCTCGTCCGACGCCGGGCTGGCGCCGGCGCTGTTGCTGGCCCGGATCACGAAACGGTACGCGGAACCGTTCTCCAGACCGGTCACCGTGTGGCTGGTCGTCGTCGCGCTCGAACCCGGGATGCCGGACCACGAGCCCAGGCTCGCGCCCGCCTTGCCGTGGCGCAACTGCCAGCCCGTGATGTTCGCGTCGTTCGGGTCCGCCCAGCGCAGCACCACCCGAGCGTTGCCCGCCGCCGCGGTCAGACCCGTCGGCTTCGCAGGCGCCGTCGGGTTCGCAGGCGCCGTCGGCGTTGCCGTCACTTCGTCCGAGGCCGGGCTGGCGCCGGCGCTGTTGCTGGCACGGATCCGGAAGCGGTACGCGGAACCGTTCTCCAGACTCGTCACCGTGTGACTCGTCGTCGCCGCGACCGAGCCTGCGATGTCGGACCATGAACCCAGGCTCTCACCCACCTTGCCGTGGCGCACCTGCCAGCCCGCGATGCTGGCGTTGCCCGGGTCCGCCCAGCGCAGCACCACCTGGGCATTGCCCGCCGTCGCACCCAGACCCGTCGGCTTGACCGGCCTCGTCACGCTCACCGTCACCGACACCCTGCCCGCATTCGGGATCGCATCCGCACCGGCCCCCGTCAGCCGGAACGCGTGGTTGATCGTCGCCGTCCCCGCACCCACGCCGGTCACCGTCACCCTCTGACCCGTGCTGTAGTTGCCCGTGGTGAACGTCAGGCGCGCCGGACGCACCGTCGCCCTCGAAGTGTTCGCGCTCGTGACCCTGAGCGTCCCCGCGTACGCCTTGGTCAGCGCCACCGTGTAGCTGGACGTGGAACCCGCCGTCACCGTCACCGGCGTACCGGTCAGCGTGAGCGCCGCCGTACTGTTGTTCCTGTACGTGACCGTTCGCGCGTTCGACCAGGGGCCCTTGATATCCGCCCTGTTCAGCAGAGTGGAATCGCCCGCTGCCCGGATCGCGACCTCCACCGACGCTCCGTCCGGGTAGAGATTGTCCAAGCTCGCCGACGACGTGCGCAGGGAATTGCCGCTCGCGGTGGACAGGTTCCCGCTGTGCACCGTCCAGGTCGTCGATCCCTTCAGCCGGTGCCCCGTTTGCCAATAGACCCCGCTGGGACCCCCGCCGCTGATGTAATCGCCCGGAGTCGAGCCGGAATGGGTCCAGGTGAGCGTGACAGTCTGGTTGGTCGACGTGACCGCAGTCAGCACCGGTGCCGCCGGCGCCGCCGGCGTCGCCGTCACTTCGTCCGACGCCGCGCCGTTGCCGTTGCCGTTCACCGCACGGATCCTGAACGTGTAGGACGTGCCGTTCCTCAGGCCCGTGACCTGGTGCTTCACCGTCGCCGCACCGGAACCCGTCATCGGTGTCCATGAACCGTAGCTCCCGGCCCCGGTCTTCTGCCGGTACTGCCAACGGGTGATGCTGGCGTCGCTCGGGTTGGTCCAGGTCAGGTAGACCCACCTGTCGCCCTTCGTCGCCCCGAAACCCGACGGCTTGGCGGGTGCGGTCGAGCTGCCGCCGCCGCCGCTGTCGTCGTCGTCCTCGATGGTCAGGGTGAGTCTGCCGCCGGTCCAGCCAAACTCGTAACCAAGCAGCTCGATGGTCTCGTCCGGCTCGTCCCGGGTGTCGCCGAGGATGCGCACTTTCGTCGTGCCCTGGGTCTCGCCTTCGGCGAAGGAGACGGTGGACCCGCCCGGATAGCACCAGTCGGTATCCGCCGGATTCAGCGGCGCCGTGCAGGGATTCGATCCCTTGTTGGAGCCTCTGGCCGTACTAAGTGTGTCGGGGTCGCCAGTGACGGTGACCGAAAAATTCCCCACATCCGGATCCGCCGGCGGCGCTCCCTCGCCGAGCGTGACGGTGACCGTCACGTCCGTAAAGCCCGAATCTCCTTCGGTGATCGTGGTCGACGCTGCCGACAGGGTGATCGTCCTGGAGCTGGTGCTGTCGTCGTCCTCGATGGTGAGGGTGAGTCTGCCGGACTTCCAGTCGGGAGCGAAAACAAGCAGCTTGATGGTCTCGTCTGGTTCGGCCCGGGTGTCGCCAAGGATGCGGAGGGTGGTAGTGCCCTGGGTCTCGCCTTCGGCGATGGGGACTGCGTCATCAGTGTTCACCCAGCACCAGTCGGTGTCCGCCGGGCGCAGGGGCGCAGTGCACTGGTCATTCCCCTTGCTGGAAAGTGCGGCCGTGCCGAAGTCGCTACTACGGAAGACCGAGAAGTTCGCGGGCGCCGGCTCGCTGAGGGTGATGGTGATGGTGACGTCCGTCGAACCGGCGTTGCCCTCGGTGATCGTGGTCGACGGGGACGCCGACAGCGTGATCGTCCTGTTGACCACGGTGATCGAGGTGGAGGTCGTACCCGCCACGGCGGTGCCGTCGCGGCCCTTCCAGCTCCAGGTGACGGTATGCCGGCCCACCCCCAGGTTGACACAGGGATTGAGGTTGACGCCGCGCCCCTTGGTGATGCCGGCGGGGGCCTGGGTGATCTCGACGCCGAGACTCCGGTCGCTGATCAGCGCGTGGGCAGACACGGCCGTCTGGCCGCCACGCACTTCAAGGTACGTGACCGTTCCGCCCGGGGTGCTCTGCGAGGCCGAAAGGAGGTTGAAGCACACCAGGATCGTCGCCTCGGCCGACGCGACGGTGACGGTGTTGTCCGGGTCGGAGACCAGCGTCGGGGTCGTCGCCCTGGGCGTGGCGAAGACCCAGCCCTGGTTGTTCCGGACACTTGTCGCCAGGACGTTGGAGTTCCTGTCCACGAGTTGGATGTCGATGGCGTATCGCTGTCCGTTGGTCGCCGGGAGGTCCGCTGATCCGCGGCCTATCGTGTAGTACGAGTAGTTGTACTTGTTATCCGTGGCGGGGAAGACCCAGGGGCCGCCGCCTGTTCCAACGAAGTACTGGACCCGCCACCAGGAATGGCCCGGCGAGTGGTTGTCGCCGCTGTACTTCCACTTGATGTGGATGACGCTGTCGCCTCCGGTGGCCGTCAGTGTGATGCTGTCCTGGGCCTGCGCGGCCCGGGGCTGCAGGGCCGCGGCCAGGGCCAGGAACAGGACGGCGGCGACCGCCGGGTTCAGTCCGCGTCCGGCTCTCCGGAGGGCGTGCACCGGCTCAGCCCCGTGCCCCGATTTCTGGGGGGGGGGGGGGGGGCAAGGCCGCACCTGCGACAGGCGCGGTGCTGGAGTCTCCGCGGCAGTTCATCATTCTCGTCATGAGCTCACCCTCCCGTCCCGAACTGTCTGCCGGCGCAAGGCCGAAGCGAAGAGATGAAGTTCATGCTAGCAGCCGACATCCGGGCCGGAGAGTGCTCGCCTGCAGGTCCATCGTCAGGGCAGGGCGTGCGCCGACGGCATGACGCCCGCGGTGTGGCTGCCGAAGCCGTACATCGTCGGCTCGTACGCGCCGACGAGCCGGGCGTCGTTCCGCTCCGGGATCCGGTCCTCCATGCCGAGGCCCCAGTACACGGCATTCACGAGCAGGCGCCGCAGGCCCTCACTCTCGAAGTCGACCGACGCGCCCATCGTCGTCGTGAACACGCGCGCAGCCGCGCCGCCGGCGCCGGCGTAGGACCGGGTCCAGGCGATCGGCACCATCGGATCGTTCTTCGGTCCCTCGACGGGCGGGTCATCGGGCGACATGCCGGCAAGAACGGCGCCGAGCAGCAGGACGTTCGAGTCGTCGCCCAGGTTCCTGAGCCCGTAGACATCCGTCGGACCCCAGACGTCGTCGACGCCGCGCAGGATCGGATGATCCGCGGCGCCGGGAGCAACGACCCCGCGCGTGCTCTCCCGGCCGTGCTGCCCGTGGTGGTCGATCCACGTGTCGCCCAGAACCTGCTGGCCGAATCCTCCCGGCCAGGACTCGCTGCGGAAGCTCCAGTGTGCGAACGGACTCTCCGGGTTCCGCTGGTAGAAGAACGCGTGCGTCGCGGTTCGGAGCCCCACGATCGGCCGGCCCGACGCCACGAAGTCGACGATGTGCCGCATCTGCTCGTCGGGCAGCTCCCGGAAGCGGGTGGCGATCACCATCAGGTCGGCGTCCGCCAGCGCCTCGAGCCCCGGAACGTTCGTCTGTTCCTCCGGGTCGATCGCCCCGGTTGCCGGGTCGATAGAGAACAGGACCCGGCACTCGAATCCGTGCCGCACGGAGAGCAGCTTGCCCAGCATCGGCATCGCCTCCTCGGAGCGGTACTCCTCGTCGCCGGCGATCAGAACGACGGTGCGGCCTGCGCCCGGCCCCTCGCCCCCCGGATAGGTCACCCACTGCGGCTCGCCGCCGAACGCCGGCGCCTGCAGAAACGTCAGCAGCAGCAGCACCGCGTACAACGCCCACCCGGCTGCAAGAAGACGGTCCATTCCCGATCACGGTAGTCCGGGACCAGCGTAGCACCCAGGGACGCGGGTCAGCGGACGCCGAACGTCGATATCCCGTCTCCAGCGCCAACCACCCACCGGGGCGCCACCACGACAGACGCCAACCGCCGACAAGACACCCGACAGCCGAAGACCCAACCGCTCCAGCGCCCGCGCAACAGCGCACCCATCACCACGAACGACACGGCACCGCCGACAAGCACTCGACAGCCGGAACCGACACCAGGATCGACACCGCGCGGCCGACAAGGGAATCGCTAGCCGAGGCGCCCGTAGCGGGCGCCGAACGCCGAATCCCGTCTCCCGCTCCAGGCCCGCGCCGGGCGCGGGCCTGGAGCGGGAGACGGGATTCGAACCCGCGACCAACAGCTTGGAAGGCTGTGACTCTACCCCTGAGTTACTCCCGCACACCCGCACCCGCAGAGCGGAGGGAAGCTGGTGGAGGCGGATGGATTCGAACCACCGTAGGGCTTAGCCCGACAGATTTACAGTCTGTTGCCTTTGACCGCTCGGCCACACCTCCGGCAACTTCCCCATGGAGCCGGCACCCGGATTCGAACCGAGGACCTACTGCTTACAAGGCAGTTGCTCTACCAGCTGAGCTATGCCGGCCCTCGCTTGCGAGGCGCTCGGCGCCACGGCGACGCCGGAGTCTACGCGACGCCCCGACCCCTGACAAGACGTCACGGTTCCGGAGAAACCTGCAAACGCTGGCGCACCGCCTCGTAGAGCAGCGCTGCCGCCGCGGTGGACAGGTTCAAGGACTCGATACGGCCCCGCATCGGCAGGCCGAGCAGGCAGTCGCACAGGCTTCGGGTACGGCGCCGAAGCCCTCTCGCCTCGCCTCCGATGCACAGAACGACCGGACCGGCCAGGTCCACGGTCCAGGGCGGTTCGCCGGCAGCATCGGCGCCGTAGACCCAGAAACCGCCCTGCTTCAGACGCCCGATCTCCTGGGCGCTGTTCGTGATCCTCTCGACGTTCAGCCAGTCGACCGCGCCGGCAGCGGCGGCCGCCGCCGGGGAGAGCGGCGCAGCGCCGCGGTCGCGAATCAGGACCCTGCCGACCCCGGCGCCTTCGCAGACCCGGAGCAGGGCGCCCAGATTGCGCGGATCCTGAACATCCTCGACCAGGACCACGAGGTCGGGATCGACCGCAGCGAGCTGCAGGCGGCCGCGCTCTTCGTCCACGAGGCAGGCAGCAAAGCCGCGTGCCGCCGTCCCGTCCTGGCCGGCCTCGGCGAGACGCTCCTGCAACGCGGCCGCGGCGACCCTTCGGACCGGCACGCGGTGCCTTTCGCACAGACTCTCGATCGTCCGGCGGCGCTCGCCCGCGGCGCGCGAGAGCAGCACCTCGGCGACCCGGTGCGGCTGGCTTCGCAGGATCTCCCGCACGGGCTGGAACCCCTGCCGCCAGCTACCGCCGCCGCGCCGTTCGGGCGAGCCTGACCGGCGCTTCACGAACCGACTCGCGAGAGCGGCGCTCCGTCTTCTTCGGTCACGTTCGGGAACGGGCGACCCACCGTGACTTCAGACCTCGAGAATGTCCTTCTCCTTGTTCGCCAGCGCCTGGTTCACCTGGGAGATGTAGTGATCGTGCAGCTTCTGCATCTCGGTCTCTCCCCGACGCTCGTCGTCCTGGGAGATCTCCTTCGCCTTCTCCATCTGCTTCAGGCGCTCGTTGCCCTCGCGCCGCACGCCGCGGATCGTGTTGCGGAATCGCTCGGCGATCTCGTGGGCGCGCCTGACCATCTCGCGTCGACGCTCCTCGGTCAGCGGCGGCACCGGGATGCGGACGACCCGACCGTCGTTCGACGGGTTCAGGCCCAGGTCGGCAATGAGGATCGCACGCTCGATCGCCGCGATCTGGGTCGGGTCGAACGGCTGGGCCACCAGCAGCGTGGCGTCGGCAACCGAAAGGCTGGCAAGCTGATTCAGCGGCGTCGGGGTGCCGTAGTACTCCACTGTCACCCCGTCCAGCATCGTCGTGGCGGCGCGGCCGGTGCGCAGCGTCTTCAGCTCTGCATGAAGGTGGTCGACGCCATCCTTCATCTTGAGCTCCATCTCCAGGAACAGCTCCTGCATCTTCTCGACCCCCTGAGGAAGGATTGTAGGCGAACGGCCGAACAGACGTCAGGTAACGAGCGACCCCACCTTCTCGCCCAGCACCACCCGGCGAATGTTGCCCGCGACAGCCAGGTCGAACACGGCGATGGGAAGATCGTTCTCCCGGCAGAGGCTGATCGCCGCAGCGTCCATGATCCCGAGGTTGCGTTCCAGGACCTCCTGGTAGGTCACCTTCGGCAGGCGCACCGCCGCCGTGTCGCGGCGGGGATCGGCGCTGTAGACGCCGTCCACTCCGGTTGCCTTGAGCAGTATCCCGGCGTGGATCTCGTTCGCGCGAAGCGCCGCGGCGGTGTCCGTCGTCAGGTACGGATTGCCCGTGCCGGCGCCGAAGATGACCACCCGTCCCTTCTCCAGGTGTCGGATCGCGCGGCGACGGATGAAGGGCTCGGCGACGCTGCGCATCTCGAGCGCCGTCTGTACCCGCGTGGCCACGCCGACCTTCTCCAGCGCATCCTGCAAGGCCAGACTGTTGATCACCGTCGCCAGCATGCCCATGTAGTCGCCGGTGACCCGCTCCACACCGCGATGGCTCGCCGCCAGGCCGCGAATCACGTTGCCGCCGCCCACCACGATGCCGATCTCTACCCCGAGCTCGAACACGTCCCGGATCTCGCCGGCGATCTGCCCCACCACGGTCTCGTCAAGGCCGAAGGGCTTGTCACCCATCAGGGCCTCGCCCGAGAGCTTGAGAAGAATGCGGCGGTAGGCCGGATCGGTCATCCCGTCAGGACGGATCGACGGCCGGCGCCGCCGCGGCCGCGACCGTCGAGTCGCCGCCGAGCTGGAACCGGGCGAAGCGGCAGACACGCATGTTCTCGCCCAGTTTCGCGATCGCCTCCTTCAGCACGTCCCCGACCGTCCGGTCCGTGTCCTTGACGAAGGGTTGCTCCAGCAGGCAGTTCTCGGCAAAGAACCTGGACATCCGGCCCTCGACGATGCGCTCGACGATGTGCTCGGGCTTGCCGGACTCCAGCGCCTGCTCGCGGTGGATCCTCTTCTCCCGTTCGAGAACGTCGGCGGCGACCTCCTCGCGGCCGATGAAGCGCGGCTGGCTGGCAGCCACGTGAAGCGCAAGATCGTGCGCCAACTGCTGGAAGTCGTCGGTCCGCGCGACGAAGTCCGTCTCGCAGTTGATCTCCAGCAGCACGCCGATCTTGCCGCCGGCGTGGATGTAGGACATCACCAGACCGTCGCTCGTCGCCCGACCGGCCTTCCTGGCCGCGGACGCCAGACCCTTCTTGCGGAGGGCGTCGATCGCCGCCTCGAGATCGCCGCCGGTTGCCACCAGCGCCTGCTTGCAGTCCATCATGCCGGCGCCGGTCCGCTGCCGGAGCTCCTTGACCATGCCGGCCGTCACTGTCGCGCTCATTGTTCCTGCTCCCTGTGAGGCGGCAGCCGCCTCGGACTCGAATGTCATCCGATCTCCGACGCCGCGGGTGCCGGAGCCGGACCTGCGGGTTGGATCGGGACGCCCTCAGCCGGCCCCGGCGCCGTTGCCGGAAGCCGCTTTCCCGGGCTCCGGTTCGGCAGGCTCGGCCTGGGGCTGCGGCTCGGGTTCCGGGGCCGAATCGGAGTGCGGGGCGTCGGCAGCCTGGGGCGCAGCAGCGCCTTCGGGCTCGGGCTCGACCGCGGGTTCAGACCCGGCTTCGGCTCCCGCGGCGATGTCGGCCCGGGCTTCGGCTTCGGCAACCTCCTCCGGTTCGCCAGCCTCCGCCACGGTCCCGTTGCCGCTGCCGTCCCTGGCCCAGGCCGCCGCGCCTTCGATGTAGGTGTCCGCGATGCGGCCGGTGAAGAGGCGTATCGTCCGGATCGCATCGTCGTTGCCGGGAATCACGTGGTCCACGAGCTCCGGATCGCAGTTCGTGTCCACGATGGCAACGACCGGGATGTTCAGCTTGTTCGCCTCGGCGATCGCGATGTGCTCCCGGCGCGGATCGACGACGAAGAGCGCGTCCGGCAGCCTCTCCATGTCGCGAATCCCGTCGAGGTTGCGGACCATCTTGTCCCGTTCGCGCTCCAGCCGGAGCCGCTCCTTCTTCGTCAGAAGACTCTCCTCGTCGTCCAGCTTCCGCTCGGTCTCCCGCAGACGCTCCACGGAAGCGCGGATGGTGACGAAGTTCGTCAGCGTTCCGCCAAGCCAGCGATGGGTAACGTAGAACTGGCCGCAGCGCCGCGCCTCCTGCTCGACCGCCTGCTGTGCCTGCCGCTTGGTGCCGACGAAGAGCAACCGCCTGCCCATGCGCGCCATGTGCTCGACGTAGTCCGCGGCCTCGCGAAAGCGCTCCAGCGTCTGCCTGAGATCGATGATGTAGATCCCGTTCCGGCGGCCGAAGATGTAGCTGCGCATCTTCGGGTTCCAGCGTCTCGTCTGGTGGCCGAAGTGGACCCCGGCCTCCAGCATCTCCCTCATCGTGACCTGAGCCAAACCTCTGTCCCCGCTATCGCTTGCTGAACTGGAAGCGCGCACGCGCACCCTTCTGGCCGTACTTCTTGCGTTCCTTGCGCCGCGGGTCGCGGGTCATGAACCCGGCCGCCTTGAGCGACTCGCGGAAGGTCGGCTGAAGCCCCACCAGGGCTCGCGACAGGCCGTGCCGGATCGCCCCGGCCTGACCGGAGCTGCCGCCTCCGCAGACGGTCGCCCGCATGTCCAGCTCGCCTTCCTTCTCGACCACCTCGAGCGGCTGGCGGACGATCATCTTCAGCACTTCGCTGCCGAAGTAGTCGTCCATCCGCTGGCCGTTGACCGTCATCTCGCCGGTGCCCTCGCGCAGGAACACCCGGGCAGTGGCCGTTTTCCGACGGCCCGTCCCGTAACTCGTCTCCGTCACGTCGCGCTCCCTTCTCCAGCCATCACCATCGGTTGCGGCTGCTGCGCCTGGTGCGGATGCTCGGCGCCGGCGTAGACCTTCAGCTTCCGCAACTGTCGGCGGCCCAGACGGTTCTTCGGCAACATGCCCCTGACCGCCAGCTCCACCAGGCGGGTCGGCCGCCGGCGGCGCAGGCGGCCCGCCGTCTCCATCCTGAGCTTTCCGGGCTGGCCGCTGTGCCGGTAGTAGACCTTCTTCTCGTCCTTGCCCCCGGTCAGGACTGCCTTCTCGGCGTTCACGACGACGGCGAAGTCGCCGACATCCATGTGACGGGCGTAGGTCGGCTTGTCCTTGCCGGTGAGCACACGCGCCAGACGCGTCGCCAGGCGCCCCAGGGGCACACCCTCCGCGTCCACCACGTACCAGCGGCGTTCCACTTCCCCTGCCCTGGGACTCCAGGTCCGGTTCGGTGTTCTTGCCCTGGTGATCGCTGTCATCGTGTTCGCCCCCTCGGCAGCCGGTGTCGCCGGCGTTCCGTTGCGCAGCGGCCGACGGCGGGAGCAGACATACCGATGCCGAGGCTCCCCGCACAGAGGAAGAGGGATCGTAGAGTCCGAGACCGGACGTTGTCAAGACGAACGCGGGTCCGCTTCGGATCCGCTACCTCCTTCTCGGCGTATTCTGGTCACGTCATGGCAGCTCTCCGGGTCGGCCTCACCGGCGGTATCGCCAGCGGCAAGTCCACGGTCGGAGCGATGCTGTCCGAGCTCGGCTGCATCGTCACGGACGCGGACGCGCTGGTCGCCGAGCTCTACCGGACCGGCGAGCCGGGCGCTCGCGCAGTCGCCGAGCTCTTCGGTCCGGAGATGCTCAAGCCGGACGGTTCGGTCGACAAGGAGGCGCTCGGCTCCCTCGTGTTCGCCGATCCGGCCAGCCGGAAGCGCCTGGAACAGGCGATCCACCCGCTGGTCGGCCAGCGCTGGCTGGAGGTCCTCGAGGCCGCGGGCGACGAGGCCGTCGTCGTGTTCGAGGTGCCGCTGCTCGCCGAGAGCGGCAGCCGGGCACGCTACGATGTCGTCCTCACGGTCGAGGCGCCGGAGCGGCTTCGCCTCGACCGCGCCGTCGAACGCGGTCTCGACCGCGCCCAGGCCGAGGCCCGGGCAGCGGCGCAGGCCACCGAGGCGCAGCGCCGCGCCGCCGCCGGCATCGTGATCGAGAACGAGGGCGGACTCGAGGCCTTGCGGACCCGGACGGCGCAGGTGGCCGCCAGGCTGCTCCGACTTGCCCGACGCCGGGAGCCTGCGCCGTAGCCCGCAGCGCAGCGAAGATCCGCGGCGCAGGGCGCGGCGAGGCGGAGGGGGCTGGCGGCCACCTGGCGGTGCAAGGCGGTCGGACGGCCGAGCCGGGACTCCCCGCTGGTAGACTGCGGCCATGGCGCAGGCCGGAACGAGCCGCCCCGAGCCGCCGCAGAATCCGCTCCACGAGCGCTATGCCAGCGCCGAGATGGCGCGACTGTTCTCCTCCCGACACCGCTGCCTGAACTGGCGGCGGCTGTGGATCTGCCTGGCCGAGAACCAGGCGGCGCTCGGGCTGCCGATCAGCGAGCGGCAGCTCGACGCGTTGCGAAAGCACGAAGGCGATCTCGACCTCGACCGGGTGGCCGAGCTCGAACGTGACACCCGCCACGACGTCGTTGCCCACCTGCGCCACTTCGCGGAGGTCAGCGGCGAGGGCGGGAGCATCCTGCACCTGGGCGCCACGTCCGCGTTCATCACGGACAACACGGACGTGATGATCGTCCGCGACGCACTGAACCTGGTCGCCGGCCGGCTGGCCGCGGCGGCAGCCGAGCTCGCCGGGTTCGCCCGGCGGGAACGGGCGACGACCGCCCTGGCGTACACCCACTTCCAGTCCGCCCAGCTCACCACCCTCGGCAAGCGCGCCTGCCTGTGGCTCCAGGATCTCCTGACCGACCTCGAGACCGTCTGCTGCCGCCGCGACCGGCTGCGATGCCGGGGGGCAAAGGGCACGACGGGCACCCAGGCCTCCTTCCTCACGCTGTTCGGCGGCGACCACGGCAAGGTACGGGAACTCGACGCCAGGATCGCGGCCGCCCTGGGCTTCCGGGAGAGCTGGCCGATCACCGGCCAGACCTATCCCCGAAAGCAGGACAGTCAGGTCCTGCATGCGCTCTCCGGCGCCGCCGAGAGCTGCCACAAGTTCGGCAGCGACGTTCGGCTGCTCCAGGGCGTGGGCGAACTGTCGGAGCCGTTCGACGAACACCAGGTCGGATCCTCGGCCATGGCCTACAAGCGGAACCCGGTCCGATCGGAACGCATGTGCTCGCTGTCGCGGAGGGTCATGAGCGACGCGCTGCACGGCGCCCTGAACGCCGGCACGCAGTGGCTGGAGCGCAGCCTGGACGACTCGGCCAACCGGCGGCTGGTGCTGACGGACTGCTTCCTGACCGTCGACGCCGTGCTGCTGCTGGCGGCGAACATCGCCGGCGGCCTGCGTGTGAACGAGGCGGCGACGGCAGCCCGCGTTCGGCGTGAGCTGCCGTTCATGGCGACGGAGACCTTCCTGATGGAAGCCTCGCTCCGCGGCGGCGACCGCCAGGAACTCCATGAGCGCATCCGGCGGCACAGCCTCGAGGCCTGGGCCCGGGTGTCTGCCGGAGAACCGAATCCGCTGCTCGATCTGATCGCCGGCGATCCCGCCTTCGGACTCGACCGCGGCGAACTGGATTCGCTGGTCGATGCGGACGCCTTCACCGGCCGTTCTGCCCGGCAGGTCGACGAGTACCTGGCGGAAGCGGTCCGACCGGCGCTCGAACGGCAGCGGCCGGCGGCGGTGGAGGCGCCCCGGGTGTGAACCGGCAGCGGCGCCCGGCGGCTCTGCTGGCTGTGCCGACCGCCGCGCTGCTTGCAGCCGCGATTTCCGCCGGCTGCGCCTCGACGAACGCCCTGAAGGCGCCGCGCCGGGGGACGACGCAGGAGGGACTCGCCTCCTGGTACGGCGGCCAGTTCCACGGACGCGCGACCGCCAGCGGCGAGATCTACGACATGCACCGGATCTCGGCCGCTCACAAGCAACTGCCGTTCGGCACCGTGGTGGAGGTCGTCAACAAGGACAACGGCCGCAAGCTCAGGGTGCCGATCAACGACCGGGGCCCCTTCGTCCGGGGCCGGATCATCGACCTCTCCCTGGCGGCGGCCCGCCAGCTCGACCTGTTCGGCTCCGGGGTCGCCAGGGTGCGGATCCGGGTGGTCCGGACGGCGCCCGGGGAACGCAAGCTGCCCATCTCGTACCCGGCGCGCGGCGGCCCGCGGGAACGACAGGCCACGCGCAGGGCGTCCCGGACGCGCCCGGCGGAGCGGACGTCCGGATCCCGGCGGAACGAGCGGATCGGCTTCACCATCCAGGCGGGCGCCTTCCGGCAACGAAGCAGCGCCGTCGAGCTGGCCCGCCGGCTTCGCAACGAACTCGAACTCGACCGGGTCAAGGTCCGGCAGAAGGGCGGCTGGTACCGGGTACAGATCGACCGCCGTCGCCGGAAGGCCGCCGAGGTGGTGCGGCAGAAACTGCAGGAGGCCGGCATCGCGGCGATCGTCCTGCGCTGACGGCACGCCGCCGCCTGCCCGCCTGTTGCAGGAGCAGGGGACGCCGCCGGTCTGACGTATCAGGCGCGGTCGAGCAGCCGCAGCATGACCGCCTTCTGGGTGTGAAGACGGTTCTCGGCCTGGTCGAAGACGCGGCTGCGGGGGCCGTCGACGACCGATGCGGTGACCTCCTCCCCCCGATGGCAGGGCAGACAGTGAAGGTAGATCGCGTCGGCCCGGGCGCCGGCCATCAGTCGATCGTCCACCGTGTAGCCCTCGAAGTCGGCCAGCCGCCGGGTCCGTTCCTGCTCCTGCCCCATCGAGGTCCAGACGTCGCTGTAGACGACATCGGCGCCGGCCACAGCAGCTTCGGGGTCTGTGCCGACCTCGACCTCGGCGCCCGCGGCGGCCGCGAACCGGCATGCCAGGTCGACATGGCCGCTGGCCGCCTCGTAACCCGGCGGCGAGGCGATCGAGACATCGACACCGGCGCGGGCGCAGGCGATCATCAGGGAATGGGCGACGTTGTTGCCGTCACCGACGTAGGCCACGCGGCGGCCGCGCAGACTGCCGAACTCCGTCCGCATCGTCATCAGATCCGCGAGCGCCTGACAGGGATGCAGCTCATCGGTCAGACCGTTGATGACCGGCACGGTGGCGTGCTCGGCCATCTCGACGACCGTCCGGTGGTCGACTGTGCGCAGCATGAGAAGATCGACGTAGCGCGAGAGCACGCGCGCCGTGTCGGCCAGCGTCTCGCCCCGGCCGATCTGCAGATCGCGGTGCGAGAGGAAGATCGCCTGACCGCCAAGCTGAGCCATCCCGACCTCGAAGCTCACCCGGGTGCGCGTGGAGGGCTTCTCGAAGTAGAGGCCGATCGCCTTGCCGGCGAGGGTCCCGCGGTGCGTCTCCGGCTCGCGCCTGAGCCGCAGGGACAGATCGAGAATGGACTCGAGCTGGCCTGCCTCGAGCTCGGCGATCGAGAGGAAGTGGCTGGGCCGCATATCTCAACGAGGTCCGTGACGAGGGCGCGGAAACGCCGCTGTCATGCGGCGCCCGGACTGAGCGGCACAGGATGAGGATCGGAGTATGCCAGACCTGACCCTGGCGATTCTCGCCGCCGGCAGCTCCGTGCGCTTCGGTCGGCCGAAGGCGCTCGAGCCGGTCGGCCCGGACGGCGAGGTGCTGTTCGAGTACGCGGTGTGCGACGCCATCCGGTCAGGCTGTCGGCGGGTCGTGTTCGTGGCGCCGCCGGACCGGACGGAAGCGCTGACAGCGCGGGCCGCTGCACACGTCGGCAGGGACGTGCCGGTCGACTTCGTGGTCCAGGACCCGCACGACCTGCCGGTCGGGGCCCCGCCCGCGTCCGGGCGATCGAAGCCGTGGGGTACAGGCCACGCCGTGCTGACGCTGCGCGAACGGATCGCGGAGCCCTTTCTGGTGGCCAACGCGGACGACTTCTACGGGCCACGGGCGGTCGAGTCCTTCGGCCGGCAGGCGTCCGAGGCGCTGGCGCAAGGCGATACGGACCACCTTGTCGCGTCCTGGGAGCTCGGCCGCACCGGCGTTGCTGCCGATCGCGGCGTCAGCCGCGGCATTCTCGATATCGGCCGCGGCTCGACGCTGCTGGGGATCGACGAAGTCCGTGACGTGCGCCGCGTCGGGGCCGGATTCGTCGGCCGCGACGGCAGCGGCGCCGGGCGGCGACTTGCTCCGGACGCTCGCTGCTCGATGAACCTGTGGGCCTTCGACCCCTCCATCTTCGACCTGCTCGAGGCTGCATTCGGCGCCTTCCTCGGTCGGCTGCAGGAGCCGCTTCGGGACGAGTTCCTGCTGAGCGAAGCAGTGGGCAACCTGGCGCGGCAGCGCCTGACCCGCGTCTGCGCCGTGCCGATGGCGCAACGGACGGCCGGTATCACCCATCCCGGCGACCTGCCTGTCGTCGCGGCGACCCTTCGGCGGTGTGTCGAAGGCGGCGCCCTGCCGGCGAGCCTCGCCCGGCGCAACGACCGGAGGCCGGCATGAGCAGGGACCGTCGGTTCGCAGGCCCGGGTCGGACGCGTCCGGCCCCGCGGACGGTCGCGGCGCCGCACGCCGCGCGCAGGTCTCCCGGACACCGTCGGCCATGCGCCTGAACGGACTCGACTGGACGGTGCTCGCGGCGTACGGCGCCGTGGTGCTGGCGGTCGGGCTCGTCTTCGGCCGGCGCGCCGGCCGGGGCGCCGGTCAGTTCTTCCTGGCCGGCCGCAACCTGCCCTGGTGGCTGCTCGGTACGTCGATGGTCGCCACGACCTTCTCGACCGACACGCCGAACCTGGTGACCGATCTGGTACGGAACGGCGGCGTTTCCGGCAACTGGATGTGGTGGGCGTTCCTGATCACCGGCATGTGCACGACGTTCTTCTACGCGAAGCTGTGGCGCCGCTCGGGCGTGTTCACCGACATCGGCTTCTACGAACTCCGCTACTCCGGGCGGGCCGCGGTCTTCCTGCGGGGGTTCCGGGCGCTCTATCTGGGCGTGTTCTTCAACGTGATGATCATGGCGGCGGTGTTCCTTGCCGGCATCAGGATCGGCGCCGTCCTGCTCGGTGCGGACAAGTACACGACCGTTCTCGCCGCCGCCGCCGTCACTGCCGCATACGCTGCCGCCTCCGGGTTGCGGGGAGTGGTCGTCACCGACCTCATGCTGTTCGTCATCGCGATGGCGGGTTCCATCGCGGCCGCCTGGTACGCGCTTGCCCACCCGGCGGTCGGCGGGCTGGAGGGCCTGGTCTCGAACCCGGCGATCGGCACGCGCCTCGCCCTGCTGCCCGACCTCGGAGACTGGCGCACGGCGGCAGCCGTCTTCCTGATTCCGGTCGCGGTGCAGTGGTGGTCGACCTGGTATCCGGGCGCCGAGCCGGGGGGAGGCGGCTATGCGGCGCAGCGGATGCTCGCCGCCCGCACCGAGACGGACTCGATGGGCGCGACCCTGTGGTTCAACGTGGCCCACTACGCGCTGCGGCCCTGGCCCTGGATCCTCGTGGCGCTGGCCTCCCTGGCGGTCTACCCGACGCTCGACTCGATCGCGGCGGCCTTCCCGCATCTCGATCCCTCGACGGTGCGGCACGATCTCGCCTACCCGGCGATGCTCGTGTTCCTGCCGCACGGTCTGCTCGGGCTGGTCGTCGCCTCGCTTGCGGCAGCGCTGATGTCGACCATCTCGACCCACTTGAACTGGGGCGCCTCCTACATCGTCGATGACGTGTACCGCCGCTTCGCCGCGCCCGGTCGGAGCGAAGCCCACTATGTGCTCGTCGCCCGCCTGTCGACGGTCGGCCTCGTCGCCCTGGCGGCGGTCGTGGCGCTCTGGCTCGAACATGCGATGCAGGCGTTCCAGATTCTGCTGCAGATCGGCGCCGGCACGGGCCTCATCTTTCTGCTGCGGTGGTTCTGGTGGCGAATCAACGCCTGGTCCGAGATCTCGGCCATGGCCGTCTCCTTCGTGGTCGCTGCCTGGTTCCAGTTCGGTCACGAGGCAGCGGGGCTCACGCTGCCGACCGCGGCCGGGCGGCTCCTGTTCGGGGTCGCGGCAACCACGGCGGTCTGGCTCGCCGTCACGATGGTCACGCGGCCGACCGATCGGGCGGTCCTCCAGTCCTTCTACGATCGCGTCCGGCCGTTCGCGCCCGGATGGCGGCGCGCCGTCGAGACGAGGCCGGACGAGCCCGGCAGCATCGCGGCGGCGCTGCTGGCCTGGCTGCTCGGCTGTGTCGCCGTGTACGCCGTCCTGTTCGGAACCGGCATGGCGCTCTACGGCCGCCTCGGCGCCGCCGGCGCCTTCGGTGCGGCCGCCCTGGCCGCGGCGGCCGCGCTGTTCCGCGTCCTGCCCCGTACGACCGGATAGACCGCTACCAGTGCTCGAAAGCGGCTCAACGGCCTGGTCGAGGGCTTCGAGGACGCACGAATCGACGACGGCCCTGCGCCGCCAGGGCTCGGGCGCCGACTCCCGATGCCGCCCGATCCTGAAAACGTCTCACCCGTTTCTTCGTAGAGTGCGCAACATGTCTCGTGCGCAACCAGCAGTCTCCCTTGTCCTTCCGACGCCTGGCAGGCGGCTTCGGTCCGTCGGTCTGCTCCTTGCAGTGGGCTTCGGGCTTCCTGCCCAGGCGACTTCCCAGGAACCGGGCGCGATCAGCGGAACGGTGGTGGCGGCCGAGGACGGCCGACCGGTTGCCGAGGCCCTCGTGCAGGTGGAGGGCCAGGCCCTCTCGGCGACAACGAACGCGGTCGGACGTTTCGAGATCGGAGGAGTTCCGCCAGGAACCGCGGCCCTCACCGTCTCGGCGCCCGGCTTCCTGGACCTGCGGACCGCGGAGGTGCAGGTGACCGCGGGCTCGGCGGCGGCCGTGACGCTCGCACTCACTGCCACGCCGAACTACCTCGAGCGCGTGCAGGTCACGGCGAGCAAGGCGCCGCTGAGCGTGGGCGAGATCGCGGCGCAGGCGGACATCGTGGAGCGCTCCGCGATCGAGGAACGGGGAGACCAGCGCCTCACCCAGGCCATCTCCCACGTCCCGGGCGTGATCGTGAGCACGCAGGCAGGTTCGTTCGAGTCGGTCATGCTGCGGGGGCTGCCGCGGGACGGCAACGAGTTCACCAGTACGCTGCTGCTGGTCGACGGCGTGCCGCAGACGGACTCGCGGAACAGCTCGCGGGTCATCAACCTGCCCATCCACGATGCCGCCAGCATCGAGGTGGTGCGCGGCCCGAATTCGGCCCTCTACGGACGAACCGCCATCGGAGGAGCAGTCAACGTCCGCACCGGCGAGCCGACCGCCGAGAACCGCTACGGGCTCGACCTCACGGGCGGCGACTTCGGCTACGTCAGGGCAGCCGCACGCGCCTCCGGTCCGGTCGGGGAGCGAGGCGGCTTCTTCGTTTCCGCGGCGAGCGACCGGAATACCGGCTTCTATACCGGATCGCCCGACTTCGAGGTCGACCGGACATCGGTCTTCGGCAAGCTGACCTTCGTGGCCGACGCGAGTTCCTTCGGCAGGTTGAGCGCCAACCGCGTTCGTTCCGCGCAGAGCCTGCCGACCAACGTACCGATCATCGGCGGCCGCTTCCTGAGCGATATCGATCCGCGCTTCGACCGGCTGACGGACCTGAACGTCCCCGGCACGAACTACCGGCAGAAGGAAGACCGCTTCACGGCCGACTACACCCGCCAGTTCACGGACAACCTGGAGTGGGTCAACGTGCTGGGATTCCGCCGGATCCAGTACAGGTTCATCGATTCGGGCGACATCACCGGCGCCCCGTTCGATCTGGACGCGAACACCCTGACGCAGTATCCGTTCGAGCTGCAGACGGACGAGGACATCTTCTACGGCGAGACCCGCATCGAGAGCGACGTCTCGGTCGGCGACATCGGCATGGCCGTGATGGCGGGCGGTTCCTGGGAGCACACCACCGGCTTCGGCGCCGGCAACCTGATGTACACGGACGCCGACACCTTCGGCTGGCCGCTCGACTACCTGAACCCCGTTCACCCGCCGCGGTCGGAGTGGCAGTTCTTCCGGTTCGGCGGCAACGACTACGACCTGGGCGTTGCCGGCATCTTCGGCCAGGTCAACATCGAGCCGACGCGGCGACTGACGCTGACCGCGGGCGGCCGCTACGACCGGCTGGATCTTGAGAACACGCTGACGTTTCGGGACGGGCAGCCGGTCGTCGAGGACAGCTTCGACGAGTTCAGCCCGAAGATTGGCGCGATCGTCAAGCTGCTGCCGGACGATGCCGATGCGGACGTCCATCTCTACACGCAGTACTCCGAGGCGTTCCTGCCGCCGCGCCGGCCGAGCGGCCTGCGTCCGGGCGACGACGAGATCGAACTCGAACCGGAGGACATCGACAATCTCGAAATCGGGATCAAGGGCAGCGCCCTGGGCGGCCGCCTGTCGTTCGACGGCGCCTGGTTCCACATGACACGGGACGGCATCGTGCACAGCGTCCGCCAGGGACCGTTCTTCGTGCCGACGAACGCCGGCGAACACGAGTACCGCGGTTTCGAGCTGGGCCTGCGCCTGTCGCCGGCGCCGCGGCTGTCCCTGTACGCGAACGCGGCCCTGTACGACAACCGCTTCGGCGACTTCCGGATCGAGGCTTCCGGCGGGGTCACCGACCTGACCGGCAACCGCCTGCCGATCGCGCCGGACCGGATCCTGAACGGCGGCCTCGAGATCACGCCGGCCCCGGCCGTCAAGATCAGGATCGACGTCAAGCATGTCGGCGACGTGATGGTCGATCGCGGCAACACCTTCGAACTCGACCCCCGCACGCTCGTGGACGCCGCGGTCTCCTGGCGCGTCTCCGAGCGCCTCCGACTCACCCTGTCCGCGCACAACCTGCTCGACGAGGAGCACTACTGGAACGGCGACACCTCGAACGCCGAATCGGCCGACCCCGGCGCCCCCCGCCAGGTCCTCCTCGGCGCCTCGTTCACCCTCCGCCAGGAAAGGAGCGGCGCCGGCCCATGAGCCATCTCGAGTCGTTCCGCGCCATCCACTACCGGGGAATCGACGGCCTTCACCTGGAACGCATCGCCGCGGTGAACCTCATCACCGGACCCAACGGAGCCGGCAAGACATCGCTCGCCGAAGCGATCTGGCTGTTCAACGGCAGGTTCACGCCGACCTTGCCATGGAACGCCAACGTCCAGCGCTCTCAGCGGAGCATGCTCGATGCACTGGCCCATCTGGCCGACAACGGCGTGGTCGAGCTTGCCGGGATCGAACGCGGCGAGGCCCATGAGTGGAAGGCGATGTTCGAGCGAGTTCCTGTTGCCGGCTCGTCTGCCGCCGACTCCGATCAGCAGACCGCCGCGCCTCCGAAGCCGCCCGCAGCGAACGGTCCGGGATGGCCCGTGTCCCCCCAGGGACGGCTCCGCGTGTGGCTGGACGGCAGGGAGGTGGAGAGCGAGAGCAGAGTCCCGGCCGAGGTGGCGGGCGGCGGCGCCTTCTTCATCGGGCCCGCCGTCGAGCGTCCGGCCGATCACAGGCCGGGGGTCATTCATCTGCCCGTGTTCTCGCTGGACATGGACGAGGAGACGATCAACCGCTTCTCGGCGCTGGTGAGACAGGGGCGCAAGAAGGAGGTGAAGAGCAGGCTTCGGTTCCTGGCGCCGCCGCTGGACGACGTCGAGGTCATCACGGACGAGAACGGGAAACCGCTCGTGCTGGCGACGACCGCGGACGAGCGGCTTCCGCTGCAGGCTCTGGGCGGTGGAATGACGCGGCTCTTTCGCGTGTTCGTCTCCTTCCTCCACGTCCAGGGTGGACTCGTAGTGGTTGACGAGATCGAGAACGGCCTGCACCACTCTGTCCTGCCGGATCTGTGGCGGCAGGTCCGCGGCATGACCAGGGATCTCGACGTCCAGGTCTTCGCGACGACCCATAGCCAGGAGTGCATCGAGGCAGCGATCGAGAGCTTCTCGGCCGAGGCCGACCGACTTGCCGTCCATGTTCTCGCCCGACACGACGGCCAGGTGCGTGTCGCCACCTACTCGGGTGAGACACTGGAAGCTGCGCGTGACCTCCATCTCGATCTGCGGTGATGACGTCGGGCGGCGACAGAGTCCGAATCAAGCAGCCCTGCCTCCTGCTGGTGGAAGGCAAGGACGAGGTCAGCCTTCTCGCGAGACTGAATCGACACTGTCTCGGTGACTCGGCAGCCGGACTGCAGGTCGTTGAGGCAGGAGGGCATACGAAGTTCCGGGCGCGTATCGATGCCATCCTCCGGAGCTCGGAGACAAACAACGTCAAGCTCAGAGCCTTGGGAATCGTGCGCGATGCCGACGAGGACGGCGAAGCCGCGTGGGCCAGCGTCCGTGACGCCGTGTCCAGAGCAGGTCTCGAACCTCCAGACAGTCATGGAGAGTTCTCCGACGGACCACCAGATGTCGGCATCCTGATCCTCCCCGACATTCACCGACGGGGCGCTATCGAGACACTGTGCGTCCAGTCCGTCGAGAAGACACCCGCCGGCAGATGCGCGGAGCAGTACCTCGCCTGCCTGGAAGAGAGCGAGGTACTGGAGTCGAGGAACCGGGACAAGTCGTTCGTGCACGCCTGGCTGGCAGGCGGACGCGATCCCGTGGTGCGTGTCGGAGAGGGCGCCCGGCAAGGCCGGTGGGACTTCGACCACGCGGCATTCGCACCCCTGGCTCAGTTCGTCCGGCATCTGGCGGAACGTGCCGCAGCCAGGCCGCCATCCATGGGATGACCCTGGATCGGGCTCAGTGGTCTAGTTCGTAGTGCTGGCGCAGGAGGTCCTTGCCGTAGTCGTTGCCGTTGGGGGTGCGGACGACGGCGTGGATGTGCTGGCGGATCGGGCGGCGGTCGGGGACCAGATGCCGGAGGCCCACCGGGCGCTGGTGGTCGAACTCGATCAGGATGACCGGGCTGTGGATGCGGTAGTAGAAGACGGCGTCGTTGCCGGTGCTGCCGATCCAGGCGAAGTACGTACGGTCGAGATGGGCCTCGACCTCGTCCATGCGCACCCTGGCGTGGCCCTCGCGCAGGTTGTGGACGTAGATGCCGATCAGGTCGAGCAGTCGTTCCCTGTCGTCGGCTGACAGTTCCGCCGCCGCGATGCCGGCGTAGTCGAGAACGATGTTGTCGCTGAACGCTTCGGCGAGGTTGCTGTTGCCTTCCTTCGAGGTCTCGATGATCGCCTCCGCCCGCTGCTCCGCAGGCAGCGAGCGGATCAGCGCCAGGCCGCGGTCCTGCTCCCGCTGCATGATGGCCGTGCCCAGGTACTTCCCGGATTCGGCAACGACCGGCTCCGAACCGATGAACAGCGGCGTCATCACGACCTGATCGCCGAGCACGAAATAGTTGACGATCAGGTGGTGGCCGTCCAGTTGCCAGCCCCAGGGCCGATCGGACGAGGGCTCCCCCATCACGGTGATCCAGTACAGCCACTCGTTGTACTCGGCGAAGTTGTCGTCGTTGAGCTCGCCGAGCGTGCGGTTGAGGTTCATGATGTCCCGGCTCAGCCTGAGTCCGTCTGCGCTCAACGATGCGCGCATCAGGCCGAAGGCGGCATCGCGCGCGGCCTCGTTCATCTCGTCGAAGCTGACGCCCTGACGCAGATAGAAGTGCTGGTTCATCCACTTGCGCCATTCGTCGTCGCCAATCGGGAAGGTCGATCTGGCACGCTGTTCGTCGGTCAGGGACGCGAGGAACGCTGCTGCGGCGTCACGGACCGGTTTCGTCGACACGCCGGTCGACTCGATCCGGTAGAGGCCGCGCTCGATGCCAGAGCCGGCATGGATGCCGATGTAGGGGTCGTCGGCGAGGCTGGCGTCCATCTGCTGGCTGCGCTCCCGCATCCGGTCGGCGCGGTCGCCGGGCGCCTGGGCGGCCGCGCCGGAGGCTGTGAGCAGGGCGAGGGTCGCGGCGAGGGCGCAGCGCGGCACAGCGCAGCCCGCGGACGTGCAGCTCTCACCGACCGCTTGTCGCGACCGCGGCCGCGGATCCGGCGCTGACTCCGTGTTCGGCGCCACCGCTACCGGCACTCGGCGGACATCACTTCCGATTCGATGATCACGCCGCAGATGTGGCTGGTGTATTCGAAGGGATCGCCGTCGAAGAGCGCGAGGTCGGCGTCCTTGCCGACCTCGATCGAGCCGACGCGGTCATCGATGCCGAGGATGCGGGCGGGACTCAGGGTCACCGCTTCAAGGGCACGCTCCATGCCGAGACCGTTGGCGGCGGCGATGGCCGCTTCCCAGAGCAGCACGCGGGTCTTCGGAACGTACCCCTCGAAGCCGGTCTGGATGGCGAACGGAATGCCGGCGTCGGCGAGCGCGGCGGCCGTCTCGTACGAACCGTTGCGGACGCGGCTCATCGGCGCGTGGAGCAGGACCGGCGCACCGGCTTCCGTGATCTCCTCGAGCAGCAGGTAGGACTCGGCGGCGCTGTCGAGCACGAGATCGAAGCCGAATTCCCGCTGCAGTCGAAGCGCCGCCGCGATCTCGGCGGCGGTGTTCGCGGTGACCAGCATCGAGAGCTCACCGCCGAGGACCTGAGCGAGCGCCTCCTTCGAGAGGTCGCGCGCCGGGGCCTGGGGCCCGGTCCCGGTGTCCGTGCCGCCTTCCTCGCTCGACGGCTCGTCGTCCCGGGCGGCGGCCGTGGCCGTCTCCGCCGCACGGACCTGCTCCTGGTAGTCGCGGGCGCCGTGCAGGGCGTTCCGCAGCATCGCGACTCCCTTTGCCGATGTCCCCGGCGACTCGAAGTTCGAGGACACGGCGCGGCCGAGCGTGGCGGCGAGCATCCGCGCGGGCACGACCACCGCCTGCTCTACGTTCCGCCCCCTGGTCTTGGCGATCATCGTCTGGCCGCTGACCAGCGCGCCGGGGCCGTGGCCGGTGTGCAGGGTCGTCACGCCGTAGGAGCGGACCCAATCGACCAGGGTCTCGTTGGCGTCGTAGGCGTCGATCGCCCGCAGCTCGGGCTGGAGCGGTGACGACCGTTCGAGCTGGTCCTGGTCGCGCACCGGGCCGACGTTGCTGTTCAGGGCGCCGGAGAGGCCCACGACCGAGCGGGCGTCGATCAGACCCGGCGTGACGACGGCGGCTTCGAGGATGTCCACGCCGTCCGGGATGTCCGCTTCCGCCGCTGGTCCGACCCACTCGATCTTCCCGTCGGCGCCGGCGAGGACCACCGCGTTGTCGATGGGTTCGCCGGAGACGGTGTGCAGGGCGCCGGCCCGGACCGCGACTTGGGCGGCGGCCGGCGCCGCGGCCAGGCTGACGAAGAGGACTGCCAGGCCGCCTGCGACCGTGATGCCGATGCGTCTCATCGTGTCTCTCCCTCGAGCAACTGCCGGATCATGTGGTCTTCCTCGGCTGTCGTGCGGTAGACCTCGTAGCCGCCGACCGCGTACCTGCGGTGGTCCGGATCGGCGCGGTCGAAGATCATCGCCCCCTCGACCCAGGTCTGCTCGACCTTCGTCCAGGCGCTGAGCGGATCGCCCGAGAGGATGACGAAATCGGCGTCCTTGCCGGCCTCGAGAGAACCGATCCGGTGCTCGAGGCCGAGCATCCGCGCCGGCGCCAGGGTCAGTCCCTCAAGCGCCTTCTCGCGCGACATGCCGTAGCGCACCGCGATTGCGGCCGACCGCAGCAGCAGCCGCGAATCGGTCACCGAGTCGTCCGTGTTGAAGCTCACATCGACGCCGGCGCGCTCCAGGATCGCGCCCATCTCCATGTTCCAGCCGATCGTCTCCTCCTTGCCGCCCGGAGCGTCGATCCAGGTGATCGACACCGGCACCCCGGCGGCGGCCAGTTCCTCAGCGACCTTCCAGGACTCGGTGCCGTGCTGGACGACGACCCGGAACCCGAACTCCTCCCTGAGCCGCAGGACGGTGGCGATGTCGTTGTGACGGTGAGTGTGGTGCTGGACGATCCGACGGCCATCGAGCACTTCGACCAGGGCCTCCATCCCCAGGTCCCGCTTCGTCGGCTCGGCGCCGGCGTCGTCGTCACCTTCTTCTGCCGTCTCGGCCTCGGCCATCTTCTCGCGGTACGCCGCGGCATCGTGGTAGAGGCTGCGGACCAGGGCCGCCGACCTGGAGCGAGTGCCGGGAAAGGGCGGCGAACCGATCGAATTCGTGCCGTTCGCCATCTTCAGACCGCCGCAGATGCCGGTGAGGGGATCGTCGCAGTAGAGCCAGTCCTCGATCGTGCGGGCGCCGTCGCGCAGCTTGACGTAGGCGGTCTGGCCGGACATCAGGTGGCCGGAGCCCGACATGATGTTGATCGTCGTGATGCCGCCGGCACGGGCGCGCCAGATGCTGTCCGAGGCGACGTCGATCGAGTCGAGATTCCGCACGTCCGGGTGCAGCGGCGAGGAGCGGTCGCCGCCGGACACCGCTCCGACGTGGGAGTGGGTGTCGACCAGGCCGGGCATCAGCACCTTGCCGGTAACGTCGTGCTCGACGGCGCGCCGGGGCGCGCGGGTGTCCGGTCCCCCGAGCTCGAGGATCCTGCCGCCCTGGACAACCAGGACGCCGTCGTCGATCGGCGGCCCGGCGATCGGCAGCAGCCGGGCGCCGCGGAAGACGTGGGGATCGTCCTGGGCCAGCGCCGGCTGCAGGACCAGGAGCGACGCCAGAACCAGCAGCCCGCGGAGACAGTGCGTCCCGCACCGCTCGGATGCAGCACGAGTCCTGCCGGGGGCTGCCAGGCCGACAGGGTGATCGGGGCGTGCGTTCATCTGCGTTCCTCAGCGTCGAATGGACAGGTCGGGCCGGGTACGGTGCGGTATCGGGAGCCCTCGCCGCGGCGAGCGCCGCGCCGCAAGGGCTCCGGTCGCGGGCTCCCTTCGGCTTCGT
Source organism: Thermoanaerobaculia bacterium (assembly GCA_965116145.1). GTDB lineage: Bacteria > Acidobacteriota > Thermoanaerobaculia > Multivoradales > Multivoraceae > Multivorans. The sequence continues at coordinate 2,694,730 of OZ220482.1, read as the reverse complement.
CCGGTGTGATTCCTGGTCCATGATAGCCCCATGTCCTCCCGGGCCACGCCGCGCTCCGGCTACACCGCGCCGGTCCTGATCTCCCTCTGGATTGTCGGATCGGCTCCCTTCCTGGGCCGGCTGACCCGCTGGATCGAACAGGACGTCGACCGCTCCCTCCTCGTCGTCGTGCCGACGATCCTGTTCTGCGGCGCGGCCGCGGCCTTCGTCGTCCGGGTGGTCCGCATCGTCCGTTCCGCCCGGAGACTGACAGCGACGAGCTGGGCCGCGCTCGGCGTCGGAGCGCTCTGGGCCGCGTTCCAGGCGACGGCGCTGGCCCGAGGCCGTCCGGAAGAGTCCGCCCTGGAGCGGATGCACCTCGTGCTCTACGGTCTGGCGGCGCTGCTGCTCTACCGGGCGTTCGCCCGCGGCGGCCGGTCGGGCATCGCCGCCGCGGTCCTGGCCGTCGTCCTGACGTCCCTGGTCGGGATCGCCGACGAGTTCGTCCAGTGGCTGGTCTGGCCCCGCGTCGGCGACTTCCACGACTGCCTGCTGAACGCCTCGGCTGCGGGCTGCGGCGCCGTCCTGGGAATCGGTCTGTTCGGATTCGACAACCGGACGCCAGCCGCCGCGGAGCGGCGGACGGCCGCCGCCCTGTGGGTCGCGCTGGCGGCGGCATCGGCGGGACTGGTCGATCTGACCAACCTCGGCCACCGCATCACCGACCCGGAGCTCGGCAGCTTCCGCAGCTACTTCAGCGCCGACCGGCTTGAGCGCCTGAACGACAACCGCCGCCTGCGCTGGGCGGCGGAGCTGCCGCCGACCGTTCTTCAGCCCTGGCACATCGAGGACCACTTCCTGTCCGAGGCCGCCTGGCACGTCCAGGCCCGCAACGAGGCCTTCGACCGCGAAGACTGGTCGACCGTCGCCGCCGAACAGGCGATCCTGGACCGCTACTACCCCGCCGTGCTCGAACTGCCGACTCCGGCCGGGGATCCCCGCTACGCCTTCTCGCCGGACCGGGTCCGGCGCCTTCGGCAGGAAGGAGCCGTCCCGGTTGCGACCCACGAGAGCGCCGCCGGCAGCAGCAGGATCTGGATCTGGCCCGACTTCCTCGCCCCCTCCCTGCTTCTCCTCGCCATCCTGCCGACCGTTCCGCTGCTCCTGGCCCGGTCCGGGATCCGCAGAACCCGAGGGCCTGCCGAACGGGACGAAGAAGCCGCGGGCTAAGCTCGGCCCGGGATCGCATACCGAAATGCAGAAGACACCGACATTCCTCGCCGCCGTGGTCCAGATGGGCTCGACGTCGGACGAGCAGGCGAACTGGGAAGCCGCGCGCCACTGGATCGAGACCGCCGCGGACCGCGGGGCGAGCTTCGTCTCGACGCCCGAGAACACAAACTACCTCGGACCGCACGGGAAGAAGGTCGAACTCGCCGAGCCGACCTCGGGCGCCGCCTGTGCCCGGTTCTCGGCTCTGGCCCGGGACCGGGGCATCCATCTCCTGCTCGGCTCCTGCAACGAACAGGCGCCGGGGGAGAGCGAACGCTGCTACAACACCAGCGTCCTGTTCGACCCGTCGGGAGCGATCCTCGCCGCCTACCGCAAGATCCACCTCTTCGATGTCGATGTCTCCGCCGAAGTGCGCTTCCTGGAGTCGAAGACCGCCGTGCCCGGCAAGGACGCGGTCACCGTCGACACGCCGCTGGCGTGCTTCGGCCTCACCATCTGCTACGACCTGCGCTTCCCCGAGCTCTACCTGGAGCTGGCCCGGAAGGGCGCGGAAGTGCTGACCGTCCCCTCGGCCTTCACCCTGATGACGGGCAAGGACCACTGGCGGCCGCTGCTGCGCGCCCGGGCGATCGAGACCCAGTGCTACGTAGTGGCCGCCGCCCAGACCGGCCGCCACGACGACCGCGGCCTCCGGCACAGCTACGGGCACTCGATGATCGTCGACCCGTGGGGCCACGTCGTGGCCGACGCCGGCGACCGACCCGGCATCGCGATCGCCGAGATCGACCGGCGGCGCATCGCCGAAACGAGGCGCTCGATGCCGATCGCCTCGCACCGCCGGCTGCCCCTGGGCTGAGTCCGCCGGGAGCACCGATGGAAATCTGGATCCTCACCGCGATCATCGTCTTCACCTTCCTCGCGTTCAGCTTCGAGTGGCTGCCGATCGACGCGGTCGCGCTCTCCAGTCTGGGGCTGCTGCTCCTGTTCGGCCTGGTGACGCCCCAGGAGGCCATCCGCGGCTTCAGCAACGACGCCGTGATCACGGTGATGATGATGTTCATCCTGAGCTACGGGCTGACCCACACCGGGCTGATCGACCGCTTCGGCCAGAAACTGGCGCAGCTCTCCGGACGCACGCACTGGATCGGCGCGATCGCGCTGATCCTGGTCTGCGGCGTCCTTTCGGCGTTCGTCAACAACACGGCCGCCCTGGCGATCCTGATGCCGGTCGGCATCCGGATCGCGAAGCACTACAACGTGTCGGCGTCGCGGATCCTCCTGCCCCTGTCCTACCTCTCGATCGTCGGCGGCACCTGCACGCTGATCGGCACCTCGACCAACCTGCTGGTCAGCTCGATGTCCGAGCAGGCCGGTTACGGCGCCTTCGGCGTGTTCGAGTTCCTGGGCCTCGGCCTCATCCTGCTGGTCGTCGGCGGCGCCTACATCGTGCTCGTGCCGATGCGCCGCCTGCCGGATCGAACCGGCGCCTCGGGCGACCTGACCACCAAGTACCAGCTCTCCTCGTTCCTGACGGAAGTCCAGGTGCCCGAGGGCAGCTCCCTGATCGGCAGCAACGTGGTCGAGGCGCACATCAACGAGCGCTTCCGGCTGACGGTGCTCGAGATCCTCCGCGGCGAGGAACGGATCGCGGTCGAACTCCGGGCCACACCGATTCGGGCCGGCGATCTCCTGATCGTCGAAGGCCGGATGGACGACATCGTCAGCTTCCGGGACCACCACGGACTTCGGCTTCGCACGGAAACGAAGATCGGCGACCGGGATCTCTCGGACAAGAACAACATCATGGCCGAAATTCAGCTCTCCCCGGTCTCCCGGCTCACCGGCTCGACCATCCGCGAGCTGGACTTCCGCCGCCGCTTCGGCTGCTTCGTGCTGGCGCTCAACCGGACCGGCGCCCCGATCCGCGAGAAGCTGGCCCACATCGTCCTCCACAACTGGGACACGCTGCTCGTCTTCGGTCCCCGCTCCCGGATCGAGGCGCTCTATGCAACGGAGGACTTCGTGCCCCTGCAGCAGGAGGTCAAGCTGCGGCTCGTCATTCCGCGCCGCTGGTGGCTGGCCGTGGCGATCATTCCGATCGTCGTCCTCCTCGCCGCCACCGGGGTCACGTCCATCCTGAAGGCCTCGATCCTGGGCGCCGTGGCGCTCATCGTCTTCGGCGGCATCTCGGTGCAGCAGGCCTACGAGGCGATCAACTGGACCGTCATCTTCCTGCTGGTCGGCATCCTGCCGATGGGCATCGCGATGGAGAAGACCGGCCTGGCATCGATGATCGGCGAGTCGATCGCCAACGCCGGCGCCGCGTTCGGTCCGATGGCGGTGATCGCCCTCGTCTACCTGACGACGGCCCTGCTCTCGGAGATCGTCTCGAACAACTCGACCGCCGTGCTCATGGTGCCGATCGCCGGCACAGCGGCGGCCTCGATGGGCCATGATCCCAAGCCCTTCCTGATGACCGTCGCCTTCGCCGCCTCCGCCAGCTTCCTGACCCCGATGGGCTACCAGACGAACGCGATGGTCTTCGGTCCCGGCGGCTACCGCTTCAGCGACTACCTGAAGTTCGGCGCGCCGATCAAGGCCCTCTTCTTCGTGCTGTCGGTGTTGCTGATCCCGCGATTCTGGCCGCTGACCTGAACCGGCTGCCGGCCGGCTACCCTGAATCGACGCTTCTCGCGTGCCGGCCGATGCAGCCGAGGAACAGCCTGAGATCCGCCGGCCCGTTCGTTGCCGCCTCATGCACGCGCACCATGTCCACGGACTCGTAGGCGCGGGCGACGAGGTTGCGGAATCCGGCGGCGCGGACGAGGCGGTCGGCAAGGTCGGCTTCGATGACACCGCCGTTCTCGAGGCGCCGGAACGCCTCGCCGTAGCTGCGTGGAGTGCCGAGACCGAACGCCAGGCAAGCGCCCATGGCGGCGTCGATCACGATCTGGGTCGCCTGCCATAGATGGAGCAGGACCGCATCCGACGCATCGGACGCCGGCAGCAGATCGGCCGGCGAGGCGGGCAGGCGATCCGCCACCCGTTCCAGATGGCGCTCGACGGCCATGGCCCGCTCCGCCAGAACGGCGCGATCGACGACGGACGGGGTCAGATCGCCTCCAGGGTCTCTTCGTAGCCCTGCGTGAAGATCGAGACGTTGTCGCACCAGAAGCGTGCGGCGTCGAACCGGTAGCGGTCGAACAGACCGGGTTCGGATTCGTGCAGGAGCACGCCGTCACAGGCTGCCCGGAAGCGCAGGAGGCCGGTCGCCCGGTCGAGATCGACAAGGTCCACCTTGTCGTCGCCGAGCACTTCGACGAGAGTCGCCAGAAGGCCCGGCGCGTCCATCGGGACATCGGCGAGATACCCGAAGTCCCAGTCGGCGCCCGGGCGCGATTCACCGCGTGCGCGGGAACCGTAGAGAACGAGGAGTCGGAGCCCCGCGGCCTCTTCGGCCGCGGCAGTCACGGCGGGCAACCGGTCATCGTGAGGGCCTGAGGACACACAGGAATCGTACCCGGCCGCAACGCGTCCGGCCGGACGACATGGTCCGCGTCCGTTCCTGGAGGGGCAACGTACCTGAGGGTCTACGGCGTGCAGGCGTCCGGGAAGGCGGTGACATCGGCAAGTGCCCGGGCGGGGGCGCCGGCGGTGTGGGTGTACCGCCTGACCTGACCGGTCACGGTGTCGCGGACCTGAAGGTCGAAGCCGCCGTCGGTCGCCGAGGCGGCGAAGACCCAGTGGTGCCCGTTGCTGGTGCAGGCGTCGAGGACCTTCACCAGCAGTTCCCAGTTCGTCTCCGAGAAGAACCAGAACAGCCCCGAGTCGTCCGTCCCCTCATGCAACACCCTGCCCGCCTTCCGCGCTTCTCCGTCCGCCGTCCACCACTCCACGGCGACCGAGAACCGCGACTCCCGCAGGCAGCGCGTGTCGCCGGCCACCGTGCAGAAACCCGCCGGATCGCCGGCCTCGACCAGCACCTTGCGGGACACAGTCGACGTGCTGCCCTCGCCGCTGACCGTCAGCGACACCGTGTAGAAGCCGGGCGCCGACCACGCATGCCGCGGCGTGCGGCTGCCCGACCCCGCACCGCCGTCGCCGAAGCTCCACGTCCGCAACACCCATACCTGCAGCGCCTTGCCGGACGGGCGCCTGACCGCTTCCGGTGCGACCGGCGCTTCCGCCACGGGCTGCTACGTCTGGCAGCGCGGACAGTGGAACGTGCTGCGGTTCGAGAGCTGGAACCGGCGGATGCGGGCGCCGCAGCCGGCGGGACAGTCCTCGCCTTCGCGGCCGTAGACGTCGAGTGCGACCTGGAACCAGCCCGGGTTGCCCTCGCCGTCGGCGAAGTCGTTGAGCGTCGTGCCGCCCTGCTCGATCGCCTGGCGCAGAACCTCCCGCACCGACGCGGCCAGCACGTCGAAGCGGCGCCGCGCGATCCGGGCCACCGAACGACGAGGGTGGATGCGGGCGCGGTAGAGCGCCTCCGACGCGTAGATGTTGCCGACGCCGACGACCACCGACGCGTCCATCAGGAAGCTCTTGACCGGAGCGGTCCGACCGCGGGCACATGCGGCGAGCCGCGCCCCGTTGAATCCCGGCGACAGCGGTTCGACGCCGAGACGACGAAAGTGCGGATCGCGGGGCAGGCCCTCCGTCGGCGCGACAAACGCCAGGCCGAAACGGCGAGGGTCACGCAGCCGCAGCCGGCGGCCCGAGGCCAGTTCGAAGGCGAGGTGCTCGTGGTCGGCGAGCGGTGCAGTACGGTCGACCAGGGTCAGGCGGCCGCTCATCCCGAGGTGCACCACCAGGGTCTCGCCGCCGGAAGCGTCGATCCACAGATACTTCGCGCGCCGCCGCAGAGCGACCACCGTGCGGCCCTCCAGGCCACCGAGCCGCCGAGCGCACAGCGGCTCGCGCAGCGCCGGAGAGTGGACGTGTACGGTGACGAACCGGTCGCCGACCAGGGTGCAGTCCAGGCTCCGGCGCAGGACCTCGACCTCGGGCAGCTCCGGCACGTCAGCCCGAGCGGCGGCGCGCAGGTCCCTCGCCCGCTCTGCCGGCGGCTGCGCCCGTGCCCGCCACCGCCGCCACCACGGCCTCGAGCGCGGTGTCGCCGTCGGCGCTGCCGCCCCTGAGGCGCACCTCGGCCTCCAGGATCTTCCAGGGCAACTCGGCGATCGCCGCGACCTGCGCCGGACTGCGGCGGACCATCGCTGCCTGGTAGACGCGGAAGAGGGCCCAGGGCGCGGGCTTCTTCGCCGTCTCCGGCCACTCCGCCATCAGCTTGGGCAGCACGCGGACCTTGAAGCCGTTGAAGTGCCCCTGCTCCGGCAGACGGTGAGTCATCGCGATCCCGTGGACAACGGCCAACTGCTCACAGCGTCGGGCGAAGAGACTCAGGAACGAGAACCGCGCCCCGTTCCGGTCCGCGGCGCTGTCGAGGTAGCGGCGGAGCAACGCCAGCGCGTCGCCCGGTCTCTGTCCTTCGATCGCGTCGACCAGCTTCCACACATCCTCTTCGCCGCGATCGACGACGGATTCCTCCACTGCGGCACGGTCGATCCGACCGGACCGCGACGGCATGCCGGCGGCGATCTTGCGGTACTCGGCGGCAAACCGGGCCGCCGACTCCGCCTCGACCGCCGACTCGCCCCAGTTTCCGGTCTTCCGGAGAGTGCGCCGCGCCAGTTCCTGCGCCGCCGCACGGTCGATGCCGACGCCGGTCTCGCGGGCGAGTTCGGCCAGCACGGCGTCGAGTCCGCCGATCCCGCCGCGGCGGTCGAACTCGAGCCCCTCGACCTCGAACGCGGCCTTGCGCTCGACCAGACGTCTGACCAGCGGATGGGCGCTGTCGGCGGTGCGCTCGGCGAAGACGATGGCATGACCCTCCGGCAGACCGCCGTCGGCAGCGCGGCCGAGTTCCGCGATGTCGCTGTCCGACCATCCGCGGAGTTCCTCGGCGCGAGCGGCCGCAAGCAACGCCGACAGATCCCGGGCCAGATCGCCGGCCTGCTTCTTCGTCCGCCCGCGACGATTCCGGCGGCGGACCTTCCGGCCTCCCTGCAGCACCCATTCCGGCAACGAGGACACGGCCTCGTCGGGGTCCCCGACGTCGGCGTCGACGCCGAACAGCCGCAGCGTCTGCAGCAGCCGGCCAGCCGATTCCCTCTGTGTGCTCGACAGCGCGGCCCCGGCCGCGACCGGCAGACCCGCTTCGGCCTCGTCGATCAGGTCGGCCGCGGCTGTCCGGTCCGCGAAGATCGCACTGTCGCAAACCAGCGCGACCTTGGCCGGATCGAACAGCGAGAAGGTCAGCAGGTCGGCCAGGATGGGGCGCAGCTCGGCCGGTCTCCGGTAGACGACGACCTCGCAGCCGCTCTCCCTGGCCAGGGCGGAGGCGATCTGCCCGCCGGCACTGTTCGCCAGGATCGGCTCACCGGTCACCAGATACAGCGGGTGGCGGTCGCCGCCGGAGATGCGCTCGACCGCGGCTTCGATCTCCGGAGTCGTCACTCGTCGACCGGGAGCCGGCCCAGCTCTTCGCGTTCCTGGCAGTCGACGCAGTAGGGCGCCCACGGCACCGCCTGAATGCGCTCTTTGCCCACCTCGTTGTGGCAGTGGATGCAGTAGCCGAAGGCGCCGTCCGCCAGGCGGGTCGTCGCCTCATCGATCCGGTTCAGCAGGTGGGCGTCGTTCTCCGACAACGAGAAGTTCAGTTCACGGCTGTAGGCGTGATTCGCCCGATCGACCAGGTCCTCTGCGCCCTCGCCTGTCGATGCCTTGAGCCCGGCCGTGAGGTCGCGGTTGTAGCGGCCGAGCAGTTCCCGCCGCTTCGCTTCCAGCCGGTCCCGCATCCGCTCGACATCGATGCCCGCGTTCCTCCGCCGGGCTCCCTGACGGCCGCCGTCGCCTTCCCGGCGAGGCCGCAGCACCAGGGTCTCCGGCTTGCGCGGCGGCTTCCTGCGGGCGGCCTTTCTGCCCGAAGCCTCCTTCCCGGCCGCCTTCTTCCCGGTCGGCCTCTTCTTCGCGGCGGACGCCTCCGGCTGCGGCTGCGCAGCGGACGGCGCCGCCTTCTGCACCTTCGCCGCGGCTGCGGGCGGCGGCTCCACCGCCGCCCTCTCCGCAGCTTCCTTCCCGGCGGCTTCTTCCGCCTTCGCCACCAGTTCTTCCGCCTCCCCGAGGGCCCGGGCGGCGTCTCTCTCGGCGGCCTTCGCCGCCTTCGCCGCTTCGACCGCCTTGCGGGACGCCGCCGCCGTGGACTCGGACACCTGCTTCGACTTCCGCTCGGCGGCGCGACGGGCCCCGGCTTCGCGGGCGGCCTCCTGCGCGGCCGCCTTGCGATCGACGAGCAGCTTCGCGGCCTTGTCGGCGGCAGCCCGAGCCGACGCCGCGGCGCGTTCGGCCTTGCGCGCCGCGCCGCTCCGCGCAGCGACTTCCTTCCTGGCGGCGGCGACCGCGTCCCTTCCTGCCTTGGCCGTCCTTGCCGCCCTTGCAGCCGCTGCGGCCGCGGACTTCGCGGCCCGAGCCGCCTCCTGCGCCGCTTCCTTCTTCTCCGCGACCGCCCTTGCCGCGCGCTCGACCGCGCCAGCCCTGCGCGCCGCCCTGCGACGAGCCTTTCTGGCCTCGGCGCGAGCCGTCGACAGATCCGGCACGCCAGCGGCTGCCGCCTTGTTGGGGTCGTTCGATCCGACGGATCGAGAGGACTCGCCCGTGCTTGCCACCTGTTTCCTCCGCACGCGGCTCAGTAGAACGGGCGGCGATGATAGTTGATTCCCTCCAGGATCGTGAACGACCTGTAGATCTGCTCGTAGAGCGTCAGCCGTGCGAGCTCGTGCGCAAGCGTGAGCGGCCCCAGTGAAAGCCGGAACCGGCACGAGTCCAGGAGACTGCGGTCGAGTCCCAGGTCCGAGCCGACGATCCAGACGACGGGGCGGCGCCACTCCGCCCGCAGCCGACCCACCTCTGCCGCGAGTGCGGGCGAACCGAGGCGCCGGCCGCCACGATCCAGACCGACGGTCCAGGCTTCATCCGGCAGCACGGCCCCGATCGCCCGGGCTTCCAGCCGCAGGCGGGTTCCGTCGTCGCCGCGCGAAGGCCGCAGGACAAGCTCGCGGACGGGGGCGAACCGTTCGATCCTGCGCCGATAGTCGTCGCAGAGCGACTCCCAGGGCTGCCGGCGGCGCCCTACCCAGGCGACCACGATCTCGAACGCCACGAGGCCGATTATGCCCGGCGCCCCATCGGGCTCCGGCTGGTATTGTCCCGTTCCCCATGGCGCGCTCCGCGGACCAGGAATCCCGGCGCCTGATCAGGCGGCGTGTAACGAACGGCCTGATCGTGGGGGGAATCGCGCTCGGGGCGCCGGCCCTCTACAACGCGTTCGTGGCCCGCAAGGCGAGGCGCCTGACCCGCCCGGGATGGGGCTCGACCCGACACGTCGACCTCGACGGACACCGCCTGGCCCTCGTCCATCTGAAGTCCTCCGGCAGCGGCCGCCGACCGCCCCTGGTCCTGCTCCACACGTTCGGACCCGGCCACAGCGGGTTGCTGTGGCGAAAGGCCGCCGAACGGCTGGCCCGTCAGCACGAGTGCTTCGTGCCCGACTGGCTCGGCTGGGGAGACTCGGAACGCCCGAATCGGCGCTACACCGCTCAGCTCTACATCGATCTGCTCGGCCGGTTCCTGGAGGAAGTCGTCGGCGAGAACGCGGTGCTGGTCGCCCCCCACCGGGCATCCGCCTATGCGGTCGAGGTCGCCCTGAACGCCCCGAACATGGTTGCGGCGCTGGCCCTGGTCGGCCCCCGGGGCATCGGCGCCGAGGTCACCGACGAGCGCAGCGATCCGGTGCTGCACGCGCTGCTCCGGGCGCCCCTGCTCGGCAGGTCGGCGCTCAACCTGGTGACCGGCGAACGGGCGCTTGAGAACCACCTGCGCCGCGAGACCCTGTTCGGCGCCGAGGGTCTGGACGAATCCACGGTCACGCAGCTCTACCGCGCGAGCCACCTCCCGGGCGCCTGCCACGCCCTGATCGACTCACTCTGCGGCCAGCTCGGCCACCGGCTCGCCCCGGGCTTCGGCGACCGGCTCGGCAAACCGGTGTGGCTGGCATGGGGCCGCCAGGCGACCAACCCGGCGCTGGAAGCCGCCGACCTCTGGCTGCAGGAACTGCCGAGAGCCGACCTGGACGTCCTGGACGGCTGCCGCAACCTGCCTCACGTCGAACGGCCGGCCAGGTTCGCGAAGGCGCTTGCAGCGTTCGTCGAGCGCCAGCGCTTCGCCGCCTGACGCGGCGCCGCACCCAAGGGTCTTCGCCGTGTCCAGGGGTCCCGCGTTCCCGCCCGTGCCGGGCGGCTATCCGTTTCCGGAACTCGAGCTCAGGACACTCGAGTTCTGGCGCCAGGAGCGGGTGTTCGAGGCCTCCCTGGAGGCGCGCAGGAACAGCGGCGAACCGGAGTTCTCGTTCTACGAGGGGCCGCCGACCGCCAACAACGTACCCCATGTCGGCCACGTCGTCACCCGGGTAGTGAAGGACCTCTACCCCCGGTTTCGCACGATGACCGGAAGGCGCGTACCCCGGAAGGGCGGCTGGGACACCCACGGTCTGCCGGTCGAGATCGAAGTCGAGAAGCAGCTCGGCTTCTCGGGCAAGCAGCAGATCGAGGAGTACGGGATCGAGAGATTCAACCGCGCCTGCCTCGCCAGCGTCAGCGCCTACGAGCGCCAATGGCGGCGGATGACGGAACGGGTCGGCTACTGGCTCGACATGGACGGCGCCTACCTGACGTACCGCAACGCCTACATCGAATCGGAGTGGTGGGCGCTGGCCGAGCTCTGGAAGAAGGACCTGCTCTACGAGGGTCGGAAGATCCAGCCCTACTGCGCCCGCTGCGGCACCACCCTGTCGAGCCACGAAGTGGCGCAGAACTACCGCGACACCGAAGATCCATCGGTCTGGGTGCGGTTCCCCCTGCGCCCCGGCCAGTTCATCCCGGCGATCGACGGGAACGGAGACCCTGCGGACACCTTCTGCACGGACCGGCCGATCGACATCGTCGCCTGGACGACGACACCGTGGACCCTGCTCTCCCATGCCGGCATCGCCGTGCATCCCGATCTGATCTATCGCGCGGTCCCGGATCCGATCGATGCGGACCGCCTGCTGCTGATCGCAGAAGACCTCGAACAGCCGGTCCCGTTGCTCGTGCCCGGCGACGGCAAGCCGACCCGCATCGACCTCCGCGAGGCCGGCGCCGCAGCCCGCTTCTGCGGGCGTTCGCTCGAGGGCGTGCTCTACGACCGGCCCTTCCCGGTCCTGCCGCGCCGCCCGTTCAAGCCCGCGGACGTGTCGGACAGCGCCGGCTTCCGCATCCTGCTTGCGGACTACGTGACCCTGGCAGAGGGCACCGGCGCCGTTCACACTGCGCCGCTGTTCGGCGAGGACGACCAACGCAGCGGTCGGCAGTACGGTCTGCCCGAATTCCAGGCCATCGACGGCGAAGGACGGGTCGCGCTCGACCCGGACCGGAGCTCCCGGGAACCCGCCGTCCAGCGCCTGATCGACGAGATCGACGGCCGGTGGTTCAAGGACGCCGACCCCGCCATCGTCCGCGCGCTGAGACAGCAGGGCCGGCTGCTCCACGGCGAACGGCGCAGCCACAGCTATCCGTTCTGCTGGCGATGCGATCAGCCGCTCCTGTACTACGCGACGACGAGCTGGTTCGTGCGCACCACGGCCGCCCGCGACCGGCTGATCGAGAAGAACAGTCAGGTCCGCTGGCACCCGGAGCACGTCGGCGAGGGCCGGTTCGGAGACTGGCTGGAGAACATCGTCGACTGGGCCCTGTCCCGGAGCAGGTACTGGGGCACGCCGCTGCCGGTCTGGAAGTGCAGCGACTGCGACGCGGTCGACGTCGTCGGCTCGTTCGAGGAGCTGTTCCGCAAGGCGGGCCGAGAGCTGCCGGACGACCCCTGTGACCGCGAGAGCTTCGATCCGCACCGGCCCTTCATCGACGAGGGCTTCCGGTGGCCATGCACGGCGCCGGACTGCGCCGGCACGATGACCCGGGTCGAGTACGTGATCGACGCCTGGTTCGACTCGGGCGCGATGCCCTTCGCGCAGTACCACTACCCGTTCGAGAACGAGGAGACCTTCCGCTCGCGCTTCCCGGCGGACTTCATCTCCGAGGCGGTCGATCAGACCCGGGGCTGGTTCTACACACTGCATGTCCTCGGCTGCCTGCTGTTCGACAGCCCTGCCTACCGCAACTGCATCGTCCTCGGCCACGTCAACGACGAGAACGGCCGCAAGATGTCCAAACGCCTCGGCAACGTCGTCGAGCCGATGGAGGTGCTGGCCGAGACCGGCGCCGACGCGCTCCGGTGGTACTTCTGCGTGAACAACCCCGAGCAGCCGTCGCGCTTCTCGGCCCGCCTGGTGCGGGAAGCGGCCCAGACGTTTCTGTTGCCGCTATGGAACGCTCTGTCGTTCTTCACCATCTACGCCAACCTGGACGGCTGGCGACCCGGGCGCGCAGAGGTTCCGTTCAAGGAGCGCGGCCCCCTGGACCGCTGGATCCTGCTTCGGCTCCATCGCCTGGTCCGGTCGACCACCGAACACCTCGAGGCCTACCGTACGGCGCCCGCCGCACGCGGCATCGAGACCTTCCTGGACGAGCTGACAAACTGGTACATCCGCCGCAGCCGCGGCCGTTTCTGGGCCTCCGACGACGACGCGAAGGCCGGCGGCGGGCCGAGCGCGGACAAGGAGGGCGCCTATCAGACCCTCTACGAAGCGTTGACGACGATCCGGCTGCTGGCCGCCCCCTTCGTGCCCTTCATCGCCGAGGAGCTCCACCGGCGCCTGGTGTCGAGCCAGGGCGAGGGCAGCGTGAGCTGCCACCTCGAGTCCTGGCCCGAAGCGCCCGCCGAACGCGCCGACGAACGCCTGGAGACGGCGATGGCGACCGTGCTCCAGGCGGCCCGCAACGGCCGCTCCGCACGCAACGCGAACGGGATCAGGATTCGCCAGCCGCTTCGCTCGGTGACCCTGGTCAGCGCCGAACCGGAGCGGGAAGCACTTGTCGAGCCCTACGTCGACCTGCTGCGGGACGAGCTGAACGTGCATGAGGTGCGCTGGGCGGCGGACAGCTCGAGGTACGTGTCCTTCGACGTCGTGCCGCACTATCCGAAGTGCGGCCCCCGGTTCGGCCGCGCGGTGCCGGCGGTGCGCGCTGCCCTCGCCGCCCGCAGCGGGCGCGACCTGAAGCGCGAGCTCGACGAGACCGGGCGCATCGCCCTCGACGTGAACGGCGAAGCGGTTCACCTGGGGCCGGACGAGGTCGAAGTGCGGCTCGAGGAACGGCCCGGGGTGGCCGTCCACGGCGACAGCGATCTTCTCGTCGCACTCGACGTCACGCTCGACAGCGAGCTGATCGCCGAAGGGCTGGCGCGAGAGGTCGTCCACCGGGTCCAGAACCGACGGCGGGCCGCCGAGCTCGACTACGCCGACCGGATTGCGGTCCGCTACCGCGCCGCCGCGGAGGTCGAGGCGGCAATCGACGCGCACCGCGAGTGGATCTGCGGCGAAACGCTCGCCGTCACGTTTCGGGCGGTGAACGGCGACGGGCCGGACAGTCTGGAAGACGCGCCGATCGAAGGGCGGGCCTTTGCCCTGGCGATCGAAGTGACGCACCACTGAGCAGGAACGGAAGGACGGCATGGCAGGGATCTTCAAGGCGTACGACGTGCGCGGCATCTACCCGGAGCAGATCGACGAGGAGCTCGCGCGGCGCATCGGGCAGGCGTTCGAGCGCCTGGTCGTGCTCGAGGGCGACCAGGGCGCAGCCCTGCCCCGGACCGTCGTGGTCAGCCGGGACATGCGTTCCCACAGCGTGCCGCTGTCGCAGGCGCTGTGCGCCGGGCTGACCGGCGCCGGCCTCGACGTCATCGACATCGGCCTCGCGACGACACCCATGAACTACTTCGCAACCGGCCATCTGGGGGCGGCCGGCGGCATTCAGGTCACCGCCAGCCACAACGCCGCCGAGTACAACGGTCTCAAGTTCAGCCTCGCCGGCGCCGTGCCGGTGTCCGGGGACCACGGCATCCCGATCATCGAGCAGCACGCGCTGGGCCCGGAGCCGGCGCCGGCCGCGGTTCCCGGCCGGGTCGGGAGCCGGAGCATCGACGCCGAGTACGCCGAGCACGTCCTTTCCTTCGTCGACCGGTCCCTCTGCACGGACGATGCACCGCGACTGCGGCTCGCCGCCGACGCCGCGAACGGCATGGGCACGGTCTACCGGCCCCTGCTCGAGGCCTGCGGCGTGGAGCTGCTGCCGCTCCATTTCGAGCTCGACGGCTCCTTCCCGAACCACGAGGCGAACCCGCTGCTGCTGGAGAACCTGAGGGACCTGAGCGACCTCGTCGCCAGGCAGGAAGCCGACCTGGGCGTCAGCTTCGACGGCGACGGCGACCGCGCCGCCTTCGTCGACGAACGCGGCGAACCGATCGGCTCCGACCTGATCACCGCCCTGATCGCCGGCGAGATGCTCCCGGGCGCGCCCGGCCGTATCGTGATCCACGACATCCGTTCCTCGCGAGCCGTGCCGGAGTACATCCGCGAGCACGGCGGCACTCCCCTGCCGGAGCGGGTCGGCCATTCCTTCGTCAAGGCGACGATGCGCCGCACGGACGCCCTGTTCGGCGGCGAACTCGCCGGGCACTACTACTTCCGGGAGAACTACTGCGCCGACAGCTCGATCCTCGCGGTGGTCGCCGTTCTCAACCTGCTCCGCCGCTCCGGCCGGCCCTTCTCGGAGATCGCCGCTCCGCTGCGCCGCTACGCAAAGAGCAGCGAGATCAACTTCGAGGTAGAGGACAAGGAGGGCATGATGGACGCCCTGGTCCAGCGCTACGCCGTCGATCAGGACGGTGTGCTGGACCGCCTCGACGGCATCCGCATCGACTTCGACGACTGGTGGTTCAACGTCCGCCCGTCGAACACCGAGCCGCTGCTGCGGCTCGTCCTGGAGGCCTCGAGCCCCGACGCGCTTGCCGCCCGCCAGGAAGAGCTGACGGCGCAGCTCGGCGTACCGATCTAGTCGCGGGCGCGCATCAGGAAGTAGAGCAGCGTCAGCAGCGACGACACGACGGCGGCGACATAGGTCATCGCGGCGGCGTTCAGGACGCGGTCCATGCCGACGCGTTCGGTCTGGAGGATGAGGCCCTGATCGACGGCAAGCCGCTTGGCGCGGGCGGAAGCGTCGAACTCGACCGGGAGGGTGACGAGCTGGAAGAGAACGACCGCCGAGAACAGCACCGCCCCGAACATGATCATTCCGCTCGCGTCCAGGACCACACCCAGGAACATGACGATGTAGCCCAGGTTGCTGCCGATACCGGCCATCGGCACCAGCGTCGAGCGGAGCCACAGGGGGGCATAGTTCTCTGCGTGCTGGATCGCGTGGCCCGCCTCGTGACAGGCGATGCCGATCGCCGCCACCGAGTTCGATCCGTGGACCTCTTCCGACAGGGCGAGCTTCTTCGTCACCGGGTTGTAGTGGTCGGACAGGCGGCCGCGGGTGGCGACGACCTGGACGTCCTTGATGCCGGCGAAGTCGAGCAGGCGGTTGGCGGCCTGGGCGCCGGTCATGCCGGTCGCCGAGCGCACCCTGGAGTACTTCCCGAACGCTCGCTTCACACGGAAGCTGGCCCACAGGGAGAGCAGCAGGCCCGGGGCCAGGAAAAGAAAGTACATGGGGTCGAAGAACATCGAACGAACTCCTTGGTGAGCGCCTGCCTCAGGCTGCGGCGCGCCGCAGCCGACAGTTCAGGATGCACGCGGCGCGACGAGACACGACACGACGAACAGCCGCCTGCTGCGGTGCAAGGGGCAATCCGCACTGGAGCGGAGTATATTCCGCATGGTTCGCCGTCCGGCAAGACGGCGTCGGACCGGAATCATCGACTCCGGGAGGCGGCCTTCCCGACGGAAGCTCCGCCGGCCTCGGGCGAAGAGCCGTAGCAGCGGCGGCAGCGGGCTTCGTACGACTCCACGTCGCCGACCAGAACCTGCTCTTCACCGGCGGCGATGCGCAGCGAGTACTGCGCGGCGCCGCCGCAACGCATGCAGACGGCGTGCATCTTGTCGACGTGCTCCGCAATCGCCATGAGCTCGGGAATCGGCCCGAACGGACGGCGCCGGAAGTCCAGATCCAGCCCGGCGACGATCACGCGAACACCGAGATCGGCCAGCTCCGTCACCAGCTCGACCAGCCCCCGGTCGAAGAACTGGGCCTCGTCGATGCCGACGACCTCCACGCCGCGGCTCAGCTCTTCGCGCAGGTCCCTGCTCGACGTCACGGTCACGGCCGACAGGCTGCGGTTGTCCCGGGTCCGCAGCACGTCGTCCTCGCCGCCGCGGGTGTCGGCCGCCACCCGGAACGCCTGCACCCGCTGGCGAGCGATCAGGGCACGGCGCAGACGGCGCACGAGCTCCTCGCTCTTGCCCGAGAACATGCCGCCGGTGATCACCTCGATGCGGCCGCCGCCGGGCCGGCCCTGTTCCCGGATCATCGCCGGCAACTCACCAGCGCCCGACTCTCACCGAGGTCCGCAGCGAATCGACACCGTTGGATGATAGCCTTGCGCACCACGGTCGCTGCCTGCCCGCGGCCACGACCGATCAGCTCGACATCCGTTCGACAAGGGTCCGCGGAGGCCCGCAGACGTTGCCAGAGATCGACTTCCCTTCCCCGCCTGCTCCCGCTCCGGCGCCTGACCGGGCGCTGGAGACGCTGCATCTGACCGCCAAGGCGGTGCGCATGATCAAGCTCACGCGCGAGGACGAGGGGCTGTCGCCTGACCACGGACTGCGGGTCGCGGTGCGCGGCGGCGGCTGCAGCGGCTTCGAGTACGCGCTCGACTTCGAGACGAACCGGCGCGAGACGGACGAGGTGTTCGACTACGAGGGCCTGCAGGTCTACGTCGATCCGATCAGCGCCCGCTACCTCAGGGGCACGACGATCGACTACCAGCTCGGCGTCGCCGGCACCGGCTTCAAGTTCTCGAACCCGAAGGCGGTCGGTACGTGTGGCTGCGGTTCCTCGTTCGCCGTGTAGAGCGCAACCCCTGATCGGCGTCTTCGATTCGGGCGTCGGCGGCCTGACCGTCGTCGCCGCGCTCCGGCGCCGTCTGCCCGACGCCTCCATCCTCTACCTGGGCGACACCGCGCGCCTGCCCTACGGCACGAAGTCGCGGCGAACCGTGCGCCGCTATTCCCAGGCCAACGTGGACTTCCTGGAGCGCCGCGGGGTCGACGCGCTCGTCGTCGCCTGCAACACGGCCTCGGCCATGGCGCTGGACGACCTCGTCGTGCGATCCCCGTGCTGGGGCGTGCTGCAGCCCGGAGCGGCGGCGGCGGCGGCGGCGGCTCGCCGGCACGTCGGCGTCATCGCCACCGAGTCGACGGTGCGGTCGGGCGCCTACGAAGAAGCGATCCGCCGAACCGGACCGCGGCTTCGGGTCACACAACTGGCCTGCCCGCTGCTCGTGCCCCTGGTCGAGGAGGGCTGGGAGAACGACGAGATCACCGGACGCATCGTGGTCCGGTATCTGGAACCGCTGCTGGCCGAGGGCATCGACACGCTGCTTCTCGGCTGTACCCACTACCCGATACTGCGCGGCGTTCTGGAGCGCGTATGCGGCCCGGACGTCACCCTGATCGACTCGGCGGAATCGACCGTTGCGCTGGTGGCGCGGGAGCTCCGCCGCGGCGCACGGGCCGACAGCGGCGGGTCCGGTCCGGCGAGTGTGAGACTCTTCGTCACCGACGCCAGTCCGCGGTTCGCTGAACTCGCCGAGCGGATCCTGGGTGAGCCGGCGGCGCTGGAGTGGATCGACGTGGACGAGCGGCCAACGGAGCGAGAGGAGATCGAAGCACCATGACAACTCGAGGCGGCTCGACCCGGAGCGGCGGCAGAGCGCCCGCCGACCTGCGGCCGGTGACGATCGAACTCGACGCGATGAAGTTCGCCGAGGGTTCGGCGCTGATCGAGTGCGGCGACACCCGCGTGCTCTGCTCGGCCAGCATCGAGCGGCGGGTGCCGCACTTCCTGATGGGCAAGGGACAGGGCTGGCTGACCGCAGAGTACGCCATGCTGCCGCGGGCGACATCGACCCGCTCGACCAGGGAGGTGGCGCGCGGCCGTCCGTCCGGGCGGACGGCCGAGATCCAGCGGCTGATCGGTCGTTCGCTCCGATCGGCGGTCAACCTCGGGAAGCTGCCGGAGGTGACGATCGCGGTCGACTGCGACGTCATCCAGGCCGACGGCGGCACCCGCACCGCCTCGATCACCGGCGCCTGGGCGGCAACCGTGGCGGCGCTGGCCAGGATGCTGCTCGAGGGCGACCTGAAGGAGTGGCCGGTGGTCCATTCCGTGGCCGCGGTTTCGGTCGGCATCTGCCGGGAAGAGCTCCTTCTCGATCTGGAGTACGTGGAAGACCGGGACGCCGAAGTCGACCTGAACGTGGTCGCGACCGGCAAGGGCCAACTGATAGAGGTTCAGGGCACGGCGGAGGGCAGGGTGTTCACGCGCCGGGAGTTCGACGGTCTCCTCGACCTGGCGCTCGCCGGAGTCGCCGAGCTCACCGAGCTGCAGCAGGGCTGCCTGGCGCCCCGCCTGGCGGAGGTCGAGGAGGCGCTTCTGCGCCGGCGCAGCGGACCGGCGAAGCCGAAGGACGAGGCCAGCGTCTGGGGACGGCCTCGTCGTTCCCGGTAAGCCGCGCTTGGACATTCACCTGATCGCGATCGGCGGCACCGGCATGGCGCCCCTGGCCTGTCTGCTGCGGGAACTCGGCCACGAGGTGCGGGGATCGGACGGCCCGCTCTATCCGCCGACCAGCGACCTTCTCGCCGATGCCGGAATCCGGCCCCTGCTCGGCTACGACCCGGCCCACCTCGAGCCGCGTCCGGACCTCGTGATCGTCGGCAACGCCGTGCCGAGAACGAACCCGGAGGCAGCCGCGACAGAGCAGTTCGGCCTGCCGCGTCTGTCGATGCCGGAGGCTCTGGACCGCTTCGTGCTCCGGGAGCGGAAGCCCCTGGTCGTGGCCGGAAGCCACGGCAAGACGACGACGACCGCGATGGCGGCCTGGGTCTGGGCCTGTGCCGGGCAGGACCCGGGCTTCCTCATCGGCGGCGCGCCGGTCGGCCTGGCCTCGGGGTTCGCCCTGGGCACCGGTCCTCGCTTCGTGATCGAGGGAGACGAGTACAACGCCTCGTGGTTCGACCGCGGCCCGAAGTTCTGGCACTACGGACCGGACACGCTGATCCTGACCAGTCTGGAGCACGATCACGTCGATCTCTACCCGGACTTCGAAGAGCTTGAACGTGCCTTTCTGGGCCTGGTGCAGCGGTTGCCGCCAACCGGGCTGCTGGTCGCCTGCACCGACTACCCGGCAGTGGAGCGGCTGCTGCCGGAGAGCCCTTGCCGGATCGTGACCTACGGCGCCGGAGCCGGCGATGTCCGGCTCGCCGGCCGGATCGAGAGCCGCGGGCGCGGGATCTCGTTCGACCTGGAGGAGGGCGGCAGCCGGCAGCGGATCGAACTCGGGTTGTGGGGCGAGCACAACGCCTTGAACGCGACCGCGGTGTGGGCGGCAGCCCGAGCCGACGGGCTGGAGCACGACGTCATCCTGGAAGCGCTTGCCTCGTTCAGGGGAGTCAGGCGGCGGCTCGAGATGATCGGGGAGGCGGCGGGGGTGAGCGTCATCGACGACTTCGCCCATCATCCGTCCGAGGTCGCCGCGTCGCTCGCGGCGCTCCGCCAGCGCTTTCCCGGTCGGCGGCTGATCGCCCTCTTCGAGCCGAGGAGCCTGAGCGCGGGACGGAGGCAGTTCGCGGCGGAACTGGCAGCGGCGCTGGCGACCGCCGACCGCGTCTACCTGGCGCCGTCGTTCCACCGCGAACGGCTGGGCGAAGAGGGCTTCGACCCGAACGGACTGGCGGCCGACATCGCCCGCCGCGGGACGAAGGCAACGTCCTGCACCGGCAACGACGAGCTAGCGGCGGAAGTGATCGAGCAGGCGCGGTGCGGCGACGTTCTGGTGACGATGTCGTCGGGTTCGTTCGACGGCATGCCGCGCCGACTGCTGGCAGGGGCGGGACTCGACGATCGGCCGCGCTAAGGTCACCGGCAGACCGAGAGCCGGCGGCGGGCTACGCCAGCGGTTCCTCTTCGCGCCACGCGGACCTGCCGTCGGCGTAGTGCTCGCGCTTCCAGACCGGGACTTCGGCCTTGAGGCGCTCCAGCGCCAGGCGGTTCGTCTCGTAGGCCTGCCGCCGGTGGGCGGAGGCGGAGGCAATGACGACGCTCGCCTCGCCGACCTCGAGTGTGCCCAGGCCGTGAACGATCTCGACCCGCGTTCCGGGCGCCCCGGCCTCGAGTTCGCGGACGATCCGGTTCAGCCGAAGCTCCGCCATTGCGGGATACGCCGAGTAGGTAATCCGATCCACCGGGAGGCCGCCGAAGGAGTTGCGGACATTGCCGACGAACACGACGACTGCTCCCCTGGCGGCGTCCTCGACGGCGGCGCGCACCGCGGACACCGTGTCTGCGTCGACGGGGCCGTCACGCAACCGTCGGGCAGCGACGCCGGCGCCGGAGGAACCGCCCGAGACCGGCGGCAGCAGAGCCACTTCGGCGCCGTCATGAAGGCGTGCCGTGCGGTCCCCGGCAACTTCTCCGTCGACGGCGACGGCAAGGCGCGGCCAGAGCGGCTCGAGCGCCGGATACTCGGCAGTCAGCCGCTCCACCAGGTCCGCGACCGTGCTGCCGTCCGGCAGGACCTGCTCCGTCTCGCCATCGCCGACGGCGTCGAGGGCAGTGGCAAAACTCAGCACGCGGACGATCAAGACGAAGGAGGCTACCCCACGGCTCCTGCCGATGTCCTGTTGCGGCCGCGGATCCGCTCGCCCGCCGCGGACTCAGGCGGAGGTTGCGGACCTGCAGGACGGATAGTCTGGACACCGTACCCGCCATGAGGCTTCTGCTCTTCGACATCGACGGCACGCTGGTTCGCTGCGGCCCCCAGATCGGGCCCATCTTCATGGGCGCGCTCAGGCGCACCTTCGGACAGACCGGAGACGTGCGCGCCTACGACTTCGGCGGACGGACGGACACGGAAGCGGTCATCGACCTGATGACCGGTGCGGGCCTTCCCCGCGACGAGGTGGAGGAGCGCCTGGGCGAGGTCCGCTCCCACTACGGCGACCTGCTGGCGCGGCTCGATGCGGACCGGATGAAGCTCCTGCCCGGTGTCGTCGAGCTGCTCGAGGAACTGGAGGCCGAGGAAGACACCTGCGCCGCCCTGCTCACCGGCAACTGGGAGATCGGCGCGCGGGCGAAGCTCGAGCCCTTCGATCTGAACCGGTTCTTCGACTTCGGCGCCTTCGGCGAGGATGGCGTCCGTCGCCATGAACTTGTGCCGGTCGCCGTCGAGCGGGCATCGCGGCGTCTCGGCGCTCCCGTCGGCACGGACGAGGTCGTGATCATCGGAGACACGGTCCGAGACGTCGCCTGCGGCAACGCCCACGGCGTGCCGGTTCTGGCGGTCGCCACCGGCTTCACCCCGGCCCGTCAGCTCGCGGACGCGGGCGCCCGCTGGATCGTGCCCGATCTCCGCGACGCCTCGGCACGGGACGTCCTCCTGAACGGCCGGGACGTCTCGCGCCGGACGCCATGAGCCTGGAACGCGACATCGAGCTGCTGACCGCCGGCGCCGCGCTGTGCGATCCGCCGGCGGCCTCCCGGCTCGAACTGACCGGCCCGGACCGAGCTCGCTTCCTGGGCGGCACGATCACGACGGCGGTCGAGGATCTCGAAACCGGCAGCGGTTGCTACGGCTTCATCACCGACGTTCGCGGCCGCATCCTGGCGAGTGCTGCCGTGCTGACGCTCGACGACCGCCTCTGGCTCGAGATTCCAGGGGGCCGCGGGAGAACGATCATCGAACACCTGAACCGGTACGTCGTCACCGACCAGGTCGAGATCCTGCCCCTGGGCGACATGGCCACGGTGCGGATCGCCGGCCCGAAGAGCGCCGAAGTCCTCGCCGGACTCGGCGTCCCGGACGCTCTTCGGCTCAACGAACCCTGGAAGCACGTTCAGGTCGAGATCCTCGACTGTCAGGTCCGCCTGGTGCGCGAAGGCCACAGCCCGACGCCCGCCTTCTCCCTCTGGCAGTCGGCGGCGATCGTCCCCCTGCTCGCCGCCGACCTGGTGCGGGCCGGGACCCCCCAGGTCGACACCGCGGCGACCGAGGCGCTGCGCATCGAACACGGCCAGCCGCTCTGGGGCGTCGACTACGACGACGCGAACCTCCCCCAGGAGACCGGCATCCTGGACGCGGTCGACTACGAGAAGGGCTGCTACCTGGGCCAGGAGATCGTCGCGCGGCTCCACTACCGCGGCCAGCCGGCGCGGAGGATGTGCCGGCTCGCCTTCGAGCCCGGCCACATCCCGGCAGCCGGCGCCGGGATCGAGTTCGCCGGCCGTCCTGCGGGAACGGTCACCAGCACCTCCCGTTCGCCGCACGCCGACCACGCCATCGGCCTCGCCCTGCTGCCGCGCCGCGCCGTCGAGGCGCCGCCCGGAACAACCGTGCAGGTCGACGGCCGGGACGTCCGCTTCGAACCGCTGAACGCTTGACACGAGATGCTGCCTGGTCCTACGGTTGGTCAACCAGCCGCCGGAGGAGGATGACAGTGCCGTTGGTCAACGTGCAGCAAGCCAAGACCCACCTGTCACGTCTGCTCGCCCAGGTCGAACAGGGAGACGAGGTCATCATCGCGCGGAACGGCGAACCCGTTGCCCGGCTCGTCAGCCTCAAGCCCAGGGCAAGGCGGGAGTTCGGCGCCCTTGCCGGCCGTCTCCACCTCGACGACTCCTTCTTCGAACCCCTCCCCGAGTCCGAGTTGGCGGCCTGGGAGACGTGAACTCTGCAGCTTTTGCTTGATACACACGCCCTGATCTGGTGGCTCGCAGGAAGCAGACGACTGTCAGCGTCCGCCCGCAAGGTGATCTCCCAGGACGACAACGCAGTGCTGGTCAGCGCTGCGTCCGCATGGGAGATCGCCACGAAACACCGGCTTGGCAGGCTCCCGAGCGTTGGTGCCGTGTTCGTGGCAGACGTGGCCGGTGTTATCGCCAGCCAAGGCTTTGGGGAGGTGGCGATCAGTGTTTCCGATGCAACACGCGCCGGCAGCCTGCCTGGGCCACTTCGCGACCCGTTCGACCGTCTCCTGATCGCTCAGGCACTGAACTACGACTGGACCCTGGTCTCGATCGAGGACCTGTTCAACTCCTACGGAGTCCGGCGTCTCTGGTAGGAGGACTCTACAGCCCCGCGCCGACGTGCGGCCCGTGTCCTCAGTAGCGCGGCAGCGTCGGGTCTACCTGTTCCGCCCAGGCGTCGATGCCGCCGGCGAGGTTGTAGGCCTGTGCGAAGCCGTTGTCGCGCAGGATGTTCGTCGCTCGGGTCGACCGCGGGCCGTGGTGGCAGTGGACTACCCAGAGCGTCGAGGGCTCCAGTTCGTCGAGCCGGTCCTCGAGCTCGGCGACGGGGATCAGGCGGGAACCCCGGATACGGCAGATGGCGAACTCCTGCGGGCCGCGGACATCGAGAATGCTGAAGTCGCGGTCTTCGTCCATCCAGGACCGGACCTGGCTCGGCGTCACGTCGAATCCGTCGTCCGGCACCGGCTGTTCGGCAACGGCGGGGATGCCGCAGAACTGCTCGTAGTCGATCAGCTCCGTCTGGGTCGGGTGCTCCGAGCAGATCGGGCAGTCCGGGTTCTTGCGGAGCTTCAGCTCGCGGAAGCTCATGCGCAGGGCGTCGAAGAGGACCAGCCGGCCGATCAGCGGCTCGCCCTGGCCGATGATCAGCTTGATGACCTCGTTCGCCTGCAGGCTGCCGATGATCCCGGGCAGCACGCCGAGGACACCGCCTTCGGCGCATGAGGGCACGAGTCCCGGCGGCGGCGGCTCGGCGAACAGACAGCGGTAGCAGGGGCCCCGGGCGCCCCAGAACACGGACACCTGGCCTTCGAAGCGGAAGATCGAGCCGTAGACGTTCGGCTTGCCGAGCAGGACGCAGGCGTCGTTGACCAGGTAGCGGGTCGGGAAGTTGTCCGTGCCGTCGACGATCAGGTCGTAATCGGCGAAGATCCCGAGGGCATTGCTCGAGTCCAGCATCACCGGGTGCGGCGTCAACTCGATGTGCGGGTTCACTTCGCGCAGTCTCTCGACCGCCGCGTCGATCTTGGGCCGCCCCACGTCCGCCTTGCTGTAGAGCAACTGGCGGTGGAGGTTCGATTCGTCGACCACGTCGAAGTCGACCAGCCCGAGACGGCCGACACCGGCGGCCGCCAGGTACATGCCGAGCGGCGACCCGAGACCGCCGGTGCCGATCATCAGCACCTTGGCCGCCTTGAGCTTCAACTGCCCCTCGGAACCGACCTCCGGCATGATCAGGTGGCGGCTGTAGCGGAGAATCTCCGCCGGGCTCAGTTCCTCGGCCTGGGCGGCGGCCGGCGGTTCGGCCACCGTGCCGCCGGCAATCGACGGGATGATCGCCAGCGTCGCGTCGCCGGCAATCGGCGTCGCATCGCGCTCGAGGTAGCGCACGTCCTCGTCGTTCAGGAACAGGTTGACGAAGGTGCGCAGCTTGCCGTCGTCGCCGTACAGGTGCGGCCGCAGGCCCTCGTGGCGGGTGACGAGCTGCTGCATCGCTTCGCCGACCGTGGCGGCGGCGACCTCCACCTCGGCCTGATCGTCGGCAAAGCCCCGCAGTGGTGTGGGGATCTGGATGAGTACGGTCATTCCTGGTCTCCGGTCTGGCGCTGGATCGGTTCTTCGTGGAAGCGGGAACGGTCGTTGTCGAGCCGCCAACTGCGCTCGTCCGCGGCGCGCCCGTCGCGCACGGACACGATCAGGTAACTGTAGCCCGGCCAGGCGTGCTCGCGGTCGAAGTCGCTGGGGCGCGAGGGGTGATCCGGGTGCGAGTGGTAGTAGCCGACGACCTCCAGGCCCTCGGACCGCGCCTCGCGCTCGGTGCGCAGGATGACCTCGGGCGGGATCAGGTAGCGGTTGTGCCGGTTCTCCTGCTCGCGCTCGTTGTCGGCGCCCACGAGCCGCACCACGCGGACCCGGAGAGCGCCGTTCGCGCCGCCGGCGCGCTCGACGCTGCCGACCATGACGCCGCAGCACTCCTCGGGGTAGCTGGCCTCGCCATGCGCTCGGATGCGCGCCAGGTCGGCCGCGGACAGCTCGATCATCTTCCGTCCTCGTCCCAGAACGGATCGGACAGGTACTTGTCCGCACCGTCGCAGAGAATCGTCACGACCACGGCGCACTCGCCGGCCTCGGCAGCGCGCTCGGCAATCCGCCGCGCGGCGACAACGTTCGCGGCCGCCGAGATGCCGACGAGCAGGCCGCTCCGGCGGGCCAGCGCCCGGACCTCGGCGTAGGCGTCCTCGGTGCTGGTCTCGACTTCCTCGTGGGCGACCGAAGCGTCGTAGATCGCCGGCACCAGAGCACTCGGCATGTGCTTCATGCCTTCGAGGCCGTGCAGAGGACCGTCAGGCTGCATCGAGATCAGACGGACCTGCGGAGCGTGCTCCGCGAGATACCGCGCCGTGCCGCAGAACGTGCCGCTGGTGCCCAGGCCGGCGACGAAGTGGGTCAGCCGGCCCGCCGTCTGCGCCAGGATCTCCGGGCCGGTGGTGTCGTGGTGCGCCCGCCAGTTGGCCGGGTTGCTGTACTGGTCGACGTAGCAGAAAGCGTCGGGAGCCGCCTCGATCATCCGGCGCGCCTCGCGAATCGCACCGTCCGATCCCTCCATCGGGTCGGTCAGGACGAGTTCGGCGCCGAACGCCCAGAGAATGCGGCGGCGCTCGATCGATGCGTTCCGGGGCAGGCAGAGCGTCACGCCGACGCCCATCGCCGCGCCGATCATGGCGAGCGCGATGCCGGTGTTGCCCGAGGTCGCGTCCAGGATGCGGCGGCCGCCGTCCAGCAGTCCGTGGCCGCCGCCCAGGGCGGACAGCACCATGTGCCGCGCCGGGCGGTCCTTCACCGAACCGCCGGGGTTCGCCATCTCGGCCTTGGCCAGGAGTTCGGAACCCAGCTCCCGCGCCGCCGGCCCCAGAACGTGGCTCAGATCGAGCAGCGGCGTGTTGCCGATACGCGACAGCAGCCGCCGGGCGCCGTCGCCCAGGCCGTCCGGCAGCAGCGGACGGACCGGCGCCATGGCGCCTCCGGCGGACCCGTCAGGAAGAGGTTCGGCGATCATCGCAAGGCCTCCGGCAGCGCGTCGAAGCGTGGGCCCGACGCGGCGGGGAGGAATTGTTGACCAGAATACTCACATTTGACAACCGCGCCGCTGCAGCCCGGAACCGACCGGCGCCAGCCGCTACACTTCAACGCGATGGACGATGCTCCGAAGCGTGGCGGCGACCGCGTGCCCCCCGGCCAGTACGTCACCAGGAAGTGGCCCGTGCTCTCCTGCGGCGACACGCCGGAGGTGGACATCGAAGAGTTCGAGCTGCGGCTGTTCGGCCGGGTCGAAGCGGAGCAGGCCTTCGACTGGCGCGCGCTCCAGTCGCTGCCCCGGCGCGGCGTGACGGCCGACTTCCACTGCGTCACCCGCTTCTCGACCCTGGACAACCCGTGGTCCGGGTTCGCCTTGCGAGATGTCCTGGCCGCCGTCACACCGCAACCCGACGCCACCCACGCGATGATCCACTGCCACGGCGGCTACACGACGAACATGCCGCTCCCCGATCTGCTCTCCGAGCACGCCCTGCTTGCCGACCGCCACGGCGGCGCGCCGCTGGCGCCGGACCACGGCGGACCGCTCCGGCTTGTCGTGCCCCATCTCTACGCCTGGAAGAGCGCCAAGTGGGTCTCCGGCATCGAGCTCCTGAACGCCGACGAACGCGGCTTCTGGGAGCGGAACGGCTACCACACGTACGGCGACCCCTGGGCCGAGCAGCGGTTCTCGTCGCAGGAGACGAGGCAGGCGTGGCAGGTGCGGCGCGCGGTCCGGGACCGCTGACGCGCTATCCGCCGCCGCCTTCCAGCAGCGCCGCCAGCGACTTGCGGATGCGGTCGCGGGCGGCAACGTTCCCGAGGACCAGGAGCACGGTGTCGTCGCCGGCGATCGTACCGGCGACCTCGGGCCAGCCGGCCTGGTCGATAACGACCGCCAGCGCGTTCGCGTTGCCGCTGCGCGTCCTCAGCACGAGGAGCGCCTCGCCCTGACCGACACCGGTCACGAACTGCCGCATGGCGCGCTCGACGTTCGGGCGGACCGGCCGCGCCGCCTGGGCCGCCGGCGCGTAGCGGAAGCCGCCGCCGTCCAGGGGCACCTTGAGCAGGCCGAGGCGGCGCACGTCGCGCGACACGGTGGTCTGGGAGACCCGGAAACCGCGCCGGCCAAGTGAACGCACCAGGTCCTTCTGGTTCGACACCGGCCGACGGCCGATGATGTCCAGGATGGCGCCGCGGCGGATGGCCGAGGTCATGCGCCGGCGCCCGGTATCGCCCCGGCCAGGAGCGTGCCGTCGAGGTGGGCCTGGTAGATCGGCGGCGGCGCCTGCTCCCGCAGCCACTGCCGCATGGCCGCAAGCCGCGCGTCGAGCGCCTCGATCTGTTCGCGCACCCGCTCGGGAGCGGGGCCGCCGTAGCTGCAGTGAGCTGCGAGCGAGGCCTCGGGGCGCAGCGCGGCCAGCAGCCGCGGCCGGTCCTCGAGCTCCGGAACCAGTCGCTCGAGGTCCGCGCCCGGGAGTTGCCAGAGCTCGATCCCGCGCTCCGCGGCGGCGCGGACCACGGCGCCGGTCCGCTCGTGGGCGCTCCGGAACGGCACGCCGGCGGCAGTGAGATGGTCGGCCAGGTCCGTCGCCGTGATGTGGGATCCTTCAAGCGCCCTGGCCATCGCCTCGCGGTCGAATTCGAGACACCTGCCCAGCACCTGCGCCACCTCGAGGGAAGACGTCAGCGTGTCGAACGCGTCGAACAGCGCCTCCTTGTCTTCCTGGAGATCGCTGTTGTAGGTCAGGGGCAGGCCCTTGACCGTGACCAGCAGGGACACCAGGTCGCCGACCGCGCGGCCGGACTTGCCGCGCAGGATCTCCGCCGGCTCCGGGTTCTTCTTCTGCGGCAGGATGCTCGATCCCTTGGCGGCGCGG
Source organism: Thermoanaerobaculia bacterium (assembly GCA_965116145.1). Taxonomy (GTDB): domain Bacteria; phylum Acidobacteriota; class Thermoanaerobaculia; order Multivoradales; family Multivoraceae; genus Multivorans. The sequence continues at coordinate 2,666,265 of OZ220482.1, read as the reverse complement.
TCCTGCAACCGGGCGAAGGAGAACTCGCGCGACGTCCAGAGCACGACCTCCTCGGCCCAGCGCGAGAGGTGGACCATGGCGAGCGCACAGGCGAACAGGGCTTCGGCGACGTAGTCCCGGTCGGATACCGCCCACATGCTGTTCGGATAGGCGGCCTCCATGCCGAGCAGGGCGGCGCTGCGGACGGGGTCGATCCGGTGCGGCGACCCGGCCAGGGCTCCGGCGCCGAGCGGGCTCAAGCCCGCCGACCGATGCGCGCTCCGGAGCCGCGAGGCGTCGGCCAGGACCGACCAGGCGTGGGCGAGCAGATGCTGCGCCAGTGTCGTCGGCTGGGCGCGCTGCATGTGGGTGTAGCCGGGGAGAGCGGTGCCGGTGTGCTCCCGGCTGCGGACGAGCAGGACCTCGACGAATCCCAGGGCCGCAGCCGCCGCGCGCTCGGCCTCCGCCCGCTGCCACAGTCGGAACGCGACCGCCGTCTGGTCGTTGCGGCTGCGGGCGGTGTGCAGGCGCCGACCGGCGTCGCCGACCTCTTCGGTGAGCCGTCTCTCGATCCAGGTGTGGACATCCTCGTCCGCTCCGGCCACCTCCAGCTCGCCTGCCTCCACCCGGGCGAGGATGGAGCTCAGGCCCCCCAGAATCGCGGCGGCCGACTCGCGGTCGATCACGCCGGTCTCGAGCAGCATCCGGGCGTGGGCCAGGCAGCCGATCAGATCCGCGGCGGCGAGGCGGCAGTCGAAGGGAAGCGACCGGGTGTAGGCATCGACGACCGGGTCGACCGCCTCGTCGAAAGCACCGCCCCATAGACGGGGTGCAGCGGGCGGGCCGGCCCCCTCGCTCAAGCCGCGGCTTCCTCCAGACAGTGCGCGAGAATCCCGACCGCCCGTTCGATCTCCGGGTCGTGGACCACGAGGGGCGGCAGCAGCCGGATCGTGTGCGGCCGCGGCGCGTTCACGATCAGGCCGTTCTCCAGACAACGGGCCGCGACGTCGGGGGCGTCCGGCGTGATCTCGATCGCCGTCATCAGGCCCTGTCCCCGCACGTCGGTGACCAGGCCGCCGGCGCGAAGCTGTCCGAGCAGCGCCCGCAGGTACTCGCCGGCGCGGCCGACCCGTTCGAGAAAGCCCGCCTCGAACACGGTCTCGACGACCGCCACGACCGCCGCGGCCGCCAGCGGGTTGCCGCCGAAGGTGGTGCCGTGGGTGCCCGGTACGAGCGCCGACGCGACCTCGCTCCGCGCCAGCACAGCGCCGACCGGAACACCGCCGCCAAGGCCCTTGGCAAGGGTGATGACGTCCGGTTCGAGGCCGTAGTGCTGGAATCCGAAGGCCCGGCCGAGACGGCCGATCCCGGTCTGCACTTCGTCGAGGACGAACAGCGCGCCGCGCTCACGGCAAAGCGACTGCAGGCCCTGCAGATAGCCGTCGGGCGGCTCGATGACGCCGGCCTCGCCCTGGATCGCCTCGACCAGCACCGCGCAGGTCCTGCCGTCGATCTCGGCGGCCGCCGCCCCGAGATCGCCGAACGGAACCATGGCGAAACCGCCGGGGAGGGGCCTGAAACCGACCTGGTAGGCGGGCGTGCCGGTCGCCGCCAGCGCCCCCAGCGTCCGGCCGTGGAATCCGCCCTCCGCGGTGACGATCCGGTGCCGGTCACCTGAGCCGTCGCGGTCGAAGGCATGGCGCCGGGCCAGCTTGATCGCGGCCTCGACCGCCTCGGCGCCGCTGTTGCAGAAGAACGCCCGGCCGAGAAGGCCGTCCGTGGCGGCCACCAGCAGCTCGGCCGCCCGCTCCTGCTCCCGGATCCGGAACAGGTTCGAGACGTGCAGGTAGCGTCGGGCCTGACGGGTGATCGCGTCGGTCAAGGCCGGGTGGTTGTGACCGAGCGACGAGACCGCGATTCCGGCCAGGAAGTCAAGGTACTCGCGGCCCCGGACATCCCAGAGGCGGACGCCGTCGCCGTGCCGGAATGTCACCGGCGCTCGCTTGTAGTTCTCGAACAGGCGGTCCTCGGTCATGGCGGTTCGGCTCCCGGGGCTGCGGTTCGTCTGATCATCGTTCCGATTCCGCCCTCGGTGAAGAGCTCCACGAGGAGACCGTGCGGTTCGCCGGCGGCAACGATATGCGCACTCCCGACACCGGCCGCCAGGGCGCTCAGGCAGGCCCGCACCTTCGGCACCATGCCGGCGGACACCACGCCGGAGTCGATCAGTGCCTGCGCTTCGGCGGGAGCGAGCCGCGACCGGAACCGGCCGTTGTCGCTGATGCCGCGGACGTCGGTGAGCAGCAGCAGCTTCTCGGCCGCCACTTCGGCGGCAAGCGCGGCAGCGGCAGTGTCGGCGTTGACGTTGTAGGTGTCGCCGCCCGGTCCGACGCCGAGCGATCCGATCACCGGAACGTAGCCGGAGTTCGTGAGCTGGTCGAGGAGGGAGGTATCGACCCGCTCGATCTCGCCGACGAAGCCGAGCTCGTCCGCCCTCGGGTGGGGACGCACCCGCAGCAGGTCGCCGTCCCTTCCGGTGAGACCGACCGCGCGGCCGCCGGCGCGCTGGATCATCCCCACCAGACGCTTGTTCACCGAGCCGCCGAGGACCATCTCGACCACGCGCATCGTGTCCCTGTCGGTGACCCGCAGGCCGTCGAGGAAGCGCGGCTCGATGCCCATCGTCCGGAGCGTGTTCGAGATCTCGGCGCCGCCGCCGTGGACCAGCATCGGCCGCAGACCCGCGCTCCGCAGCAGAACGAGGTCCTCGATCAGGGTACCGAACTCCTCGCCGGCCATCGCCCGACCGCCGTACTTGACCACCACCCGCTTGCCGCGCCATGCGGAGACGTAGCGCAGCGCCGCCGCCATCTCCTGGCCGAGATCCCGCTCTGCCGTCATCGTGCCCGCCCGCCCTCAACTGATGTAGCTGGCGTTGATCTCGATGTAGCCCTCGGACAGGTCGCAGGTCCAGACCGTCCAGCGGCCGGAGCCCAGTCCGAGATCGACCTCCAGAACCGAGTGGTCCGCGAGCATCGTCCGGGCCAGCGGCTCGAGGTCGTCGCTGACTCCCAGCCCGCCCCGCACGACCTCGACACGTTCGCCGTCGGCCAGCGCGGAGACCGCGATCCGGCGCTCGACGATGTCGACACCGGCGCGCCCGATCGCTGCCATCAACCGGCCCCAGTTCGGCTGGCCGGAACGGTAGGCGGTCTTGACCAGGGGCGAGTTGGCGATCGTGTTCGCGACCTGCCGGGCCGCCGCGTCGGTACGGGCGCCGCCGACCCGCACCTCGATCACCCGGTTCGCCCCCTCGGCGTCGGCGATCAGCGCCACCGCGAGCCGGCCGAGCACGCGCTGCAGCCCGGAAGTGAAGCGGTCCAGGTCTTCCGCGGAGTCCGCCGCGACGCCGGCAGCGCCGTTCGCGAGCAGGAACACGCAGTCGTTGGTGCTGGTGTCACCGTCGACCGTGATGCTGTTGAAGGTCGGTTCCACCGCGGTCCGCAGAGCGCGGTCGAGCGCCGCCGGCGAGGCCTCCACGTCGGTGGTCAGGAAGGCCATCGTCGTCGCCATGTCCGGCGCCATCATCCCGGCGCCCTTGGCGATGCCGCCGATCGTCACACAGCCGCCGGCGAGGTCGACCTTCTCGACCTTGATCTTCGGCCGAGTGTCCGTCGTCAGGATTCCCTCGGCCGCCGCCACGCCGCCGCCCGTTGCCAGCTCGGCAGCCGCCTGGTCGATGCCGGCGAGCACCGTCGGCAGCGGCAGGGGGACGCCGATCACACCGGTGGAGGCCACGAGCACGTGACCCGGGTCGATGCCGAGCGCCGCACCGGTCCGCTGCGCCATCGCCCGCGCATCCGCCAGGCCCGGCTCGCCGGTGCAGGCGTTCGCGTTGCCGCTGTTCGCCACGATGGCGCGCGCCCGGCCGCCCGCAAGCACTTCGCGGCAGTAGATCAGGGGGGCGGCCTGGACCTGATTGCGGGTGAACAAGGCCGCCATGGCCGCAGGCGCAGCGGCCGTCGACGCGATGATCGAGAGGTCGAGCCGCCTCTTCTTCAGGCCGCAGTGAACGCCGGCGGCAACGAATCCCCGCGGGGCAGTGACACCGCAGCTCACGGAAACACCGGTACGGCTTCGAGGCCGGCGGTCTCGGCCAGGTCGAACATCACGTTCATGTTCTGCACCGCCTGTGCAGCGGCGCCCTTGCCCAGGTTGTCGAGTGCCGCGAACACGACGGCGAGCCCGCGCTCGGCATCGACGCGGACGGCAAGATCGCAGTAATTCGAGCCAAGCGTGGCCTTGGTCTGCGGCAGCTCGGAGCCGGTCAGAAGCCGGACGAAGGGCTCGCCGGCATAGCGGTCGGCGTACGCCGCCTCGAGTTCCCCGCGGCTCGGCGGTGACGCCATCGGTACGTAGCAGGCAGCGAGAATGCCGCGGGTCATCGGCACGAGATGAGGTGAGAAAAACACCCGGGGCGTCCCGCCGCAAACCGCCAGTTCCTGCTCGATCTCGGGCTGGTGGCGGTGAACGCCCGAACCGTAGGGCTTCAGGTTCTCGTTCAGTTCCGCGTACCGGGTTCCGTCCCGCGCGTTCCGTCCTGCGCCCGAGACGCCCGACTTCGCATCGATCACCACGGCGCCTGTCACCCGATCGCCGAATTGCTCGAACAGCGGCCTGAGCGCCAGGGCCGAAGCGGTCGGGTAGCAACCCGGATTGGCGACCAGGCGCGCCCCGGCCACGGCCGGGCGCCGCCACTCGGTCAGGCCGTAGACAGCTTCATCAAGCAGGGCCGGGACCGTGTGATCGCCGCCGTACCAGCGCCGGTAGGCCGATGGACTCCGCAGCCGGAAGTCCGCGCCGAGATCGATGACCCTGACGCCGGCTTCGAGCAACCGTTGAGCGCCGCCGAGCGCCTCGCCGTGCGGCAGGGCCAGGAACACGACATCCGCTCCGTCCGCGGCCAGCCGGTCCCAGTCCGTGGCCACCAGATCGACGTCGACCGCGGAGTCCAGATGCGGAAAGACATCGCGGGCGGGACGCTCCGCCTGCCGGCCCGCCGCAAGCGCACCCAGCTTCACGTCCGGGTGGCCGTGCAGCCACCGGACGAGCTCAACTCCACTGTAGCCGGAGGCCCCGGCAATCGCAGCCCGAATCACAAGGCTGCGAATACTACACCGAATCGCCGGAAAATTATTCGCAACCCGCCTATCCTGCGGCCAGGGGCCAGAGCAGGAACGACAACGGCACCGTCAGCAACGACACGACCAGGAGCACGACGGCGGCAAGGATGTGCCCCGGCCGCTCTTCCGTGGTCGGCCCGTACCGGCTCGCCAGCAGATAGCCGCCGGCCAGGCCGCCGAAGTGGGCCCAGTTGTCGATCCCGGGAATCAGCAGGCCGAAAAGCACCAGGGGGACGGCGATGCCGAGCACCTGCCTCATGAACATGCGTCCGCCGCTCTGCCGCGAGTAGCAGATCAGCGCGCCCAGCCAGCCGAACACCGCCGCCGAGGCGCCGAGCGTGACACCCGTGTGGGCGAACGGCATCCAGGGCGCCGCCACCGGCATCAGGCTGGTCGCCAGAAAGCCGACCGCCGACGACACCACGTAGATGATCGCCGCCCGCGGAACGCCGTAGAGCCGGGCGATCACCGGGCCGAGCTGGTGCACCCAGTACATGTTGAACGCGATGTGGAGCAGCCCGCCGTGCAACCAGCCGGCGCTCAGGACGGTCCACCAGCGGCCGAAGTCGAAGACCAGCAGCGCGCCGCTGGCACCGAACCGGACGCCGACTTCCAGATCCGGCGACAGGAAACCGAATCCGATCTGCAGGTTGACCCGGTCGGGCGCCATCAGCAGTTCCAGCAGGTAGATGGCGACGCAGATACCGATCACGATGGTCGGAAACGCCGCCTCGTTGCCCAGGCGCTGCAGGGAGCGCGCGAAGCCGAACAGGCCGGGTCGGTTCCGACCGCAGTTCCAGCAGCGCTCTTCCTGCGCGCCGACCAGCCGGCCGCAGCCGGGGCAGACGACCGAACCTGTCTTCTGGCGCTCGAACAGGCGCTGCAGGGAGCGCGCGAAGCCGAACAGGCCGGGTCGGTTCCGACCGCAGTTCCGGCAGCGCTCTTCCTGCGCGCCGACCAGCCGGCCGCAGCCGGGGCAGACGACCGAACCTGTCTTCTGGCGCTCGAACATCGGAACAGGTCAGAACGGGATGTCGTCGTCCAGGTCGTCCGGGTCGTCCCGTGACGCCGGCGCCGCGAGGGGAGGTTCGGTGGAACTCTCGGCCGCGGCCGCCCCATCGTCCGCGGCGGGAGCGTCGTCCTCGATCTCCTCGACGATCTGCCGGACCTCGACTTCGGCGCGGCGGATCTTCCTGCGGCAGCTCTCGAGCAGCCGTGCTGCCCGGCCCAGTTCCCGACCCAGTTCGTCGATGTCGATCTCGTCACTCTCGATGCGCCGGAGCACACCCTCGAGTTCCTCCATCGCTTCGCCGAAGCTCAGCTCGGCCGGGTCGTCCGTTCGCTCGCTGCTCATGCCTTCTCCTTGCGTTGCGCGCCGCCCGAATCGACCGTGCTGGCCACCGTTCCGTCCGAGAGCCGCGTGCGGAGTTCCACGCCCGGCGCCGCGTCGGCCAGCCGCCGCACCAGACCGCCGTCGGCACGGCGGGTGATGCTGAAGCCGCGGGCGAGCGTCCGCTCCGGAGACAGTTGCCGGCAGAGACGATCCTGGGCCTGCAGCCGCTCGTCTGCCCGCTCCACCGGCTGGCAGGCAACGCGGATCAGGGCCTCGCGGCGGGCCTCCGCCTGTTTCGCCGCGGCGCCTGTCAGCCGTTCGGCCGATGTCCGTGCCCGGCGCGCCGCGTACCGGCACGCGACCGTCCGCATCGACAGTGTTCTTGCGGCTGCACGCTCCAGGTCGCGCCTGAGGGCCCGCACCTCAACGGCGCGGCGACCAAGCAGGGCCCGGCTCGGCGACGCAAGCCTCGGCGCGATGGAAGTGACGCGCTGTACCGCAGCACGCAGAGAACCCCGGGCCTGCAGCATGAGGGCGCCTTGAACGGCCTGCACATCGACCGCGCGGTGCCGCAGCAGGGCGCGGCTCGGCGACGCGAGCCGCAGCGGAACGGAGGCGACGCGCTGCTTCGCGGTGCGCAGGAGATCCCGGGTCTGGAGCGCGAGGCCGCGGCGCGCCTCCTCGAGACGGGCCGCCGACTCGCCGACCCGGCCCACCAGGAACTCGGCCGCCTCGGTCGGTGTCTTGCAGGAGGTATGGGCGACCAGATCAGCGATCGAGGTATCGATCTGGTGACCGATACCGCAGATCGTCGGCGCCGGTGCGCGGGCAACCGCGCGGGCGACCCGGCGGCTGTCGAAGGCGGCGAGATCGGACCGCGAGCCGCCGCCGCGAATCAGGACGATCGCATCCAGCCGGCGCCCGGCGCGCACCAGGACGTGAAGCCTGCGGAAGGCGCGGTCGATTTCGTCTTCGGCCGCAGCCCCCTGGACCGCCGAGTGGACGAGGGTCAGGCGAAATCCCAGGCCGGAGTTCTGCAGGGTGTCGAGGAAGTCGTGGTAGGCGGCGCTGCCGCCGGAGGTGATGAGCCCGATCTCGAGCGGCGCCGGCGACAGCGGGAACCGCCTGTTGCGTTCGAGAAGCCCCTCCGCCTCCAGCGCCCGGAGCGTCTCCCGGCGGCGCTGCTCGAGTGCGCCCAGCGAGAAGAACGGGTCGACCTCACGGACGGTGAACTGGAGTCTGCCGCCGCCGACCCAGAACTCGGCGTCGCCGCGGCAGCGCAGGGCGACGCCCTCGGCCAGCTCGACTCCTGCCTCGCGCAGCTCCTCCTCGACGACGGCGCGCTCGTCCGCCCACAGGACGCAGTCGAGCTTCGCCTGGATGCGGTCGCCCTGGCCCTTCTCGATGAGCTCGAAGTAGAGCTGGCCCCGGGGCGCGGAATGCAGCCGCTGCACCTCCCCCGCCAGCCACACCGAACGGAAGGTGTCGGCGAGCAGGCCCCTGATCTCCCAGGCGAGCCGGGAAACGGTGTAGGTGCCGGCGGGCAGCCCGGACAGTGCGGAAACGGGCAAGCGGATCAGCTCAATGAAAGCCGGTGAGCTCGGCCACCGATTCCATCGGAATCGACTCGGCCCACTCCAGGGCGTTCTTGTCGCCGATCGTCAGCTTGTCCAGGAACTGGCGCGCCTCGTCGCGATGGCTGAACAGCCGCCAGATGAAGGTATGGCCGGCCGGCGCGGTGAAGTAGGTGTAGTTGCGCATTCCCTCGCTCAGGTCGAAGCCGAGATCGGACTCGCCGTTCACGCCGACGCAGGCCATCGCGATCGCCCGATAGGCGAGCGTGAGCGCCTTCAGCGGCTCCTCGAAGTCGGACAGCTCCTCGCGCGAGAGCGGCGAGTGGTAGAGGGCAACCTTCGAACCGTCCTCTTCGGCGAGCACGTTGTAGGGCACATCCGCCCGATCCAGCGCATCCCGCGTCTCGCTGGTCATGACGAAGACGTCGTCCGTGTCCTCGACCTTGTAGGCGATCGCGAACGTCTCCGAGTCCAGGCCGGCAAACGACTCGGCCAGGATGCCCTCATCCTCGATCGTGAAATAGAAGAGGCGCGAGATCATCCGACGGGTAGCCATGGGTCCTCCTGGTCGACCGCGGCGGCCGAGCGGCGCGAATCCTACCGGATCGACGGTGCCATCGGGCGCCTCGAGCACCCGTGCCGCCCGTTGACGTCAGGGCGTTCGGTTGTCGCGAAGAAACCGCTCGAACCTGCGTCTTTCTTCCGCCGTCGTGTCCTCGACGGCGATCAGATACTCGCCGCCCGCTTCCGGCAGCGGGACCCTGACGAGGGTGACCGCGCGCTCGATCGCGTCGCAGTCGAGGTTGACCAGGACCAGGGCCATCTGGCGGCAGACCACAGAGAGCCGGGCGCCGAGTTCGCTCTCGATCCGCACCAGCACCGCCGGAGGCATGCGTTCGGTACGGATCCGGTAGCCCGCCTCGTCTCGCAGGATCGCGACGGCGCCCTCGAGCCGGAGGGTCTGGAGCGGCACGACCAGGTTCTGGGTCAACTGGCTCTCGAGCCTGCCGATGACGACGTCGGCGGAGATCTGTCCGGCGCCCGAGATCTCCAGTTCGAGCTCGGCCTCGAACACGCCGTCCGCACCAGCCGAGAGCCTCGCCGAGTGCCGATGGACGGTCAGCGAGTGCTCCGGGGACCGCAGCGCCACCTCGGCCGGGCCGACCCGAACCACGGACAGGTCGTCGATCAACCGATCGTGGACCCGGTTCAGACGCTCGAAGGAGAACGCCGCGGCGGCTGCCTCGGCGGAACTCTGGGCCGGAATCGGCGCCGCAACGGCCAGCAGCAGGGCCGGCAGCCCCCCGGCTCGCGCGGTCCGTCGGCGCCCGGCGCGCACCGTCGTCACGGGAAATAGCCGCTGATCGTGCGCGCCTTGAAACGCCCTGCAACCCGGACCTCGACTTCGCGGTAGTCGTCGCTCCCGCCGCCGCGGTCGGAGGTGTAGGCGAGCAGGTACTGGGAGCGCAGCTCACGCTCGATGTCGTCGTAGACCGGCGCAAGCTCCTCGGCCCTGGAAATGAAGAAGGACCGGCCGCCGGTGACCCCGGCCAGGTCGTTCAGCTTGTTGCGCAGGATGATCTGGGTGCGGCCGATCCTGAGGCCGATGGTGTAGACGGCCACTCCGAAACGGCGCGCGTACTCCTCGACGTCCCGGAACTCGACCGTGCTCGCGGTGTCGTCGCCGTCCGAGATCAGCACCAGCGCGCGGCGGCCCCGGACGCCGCGAAAGTAGTAGAGGCTGGTGATCAGGGCGTCATGCAGCGCGGTGCCGCCGGCGGCGCGCAGCCCTTCGATCGAGGCGGCCACCGCACTGACATCCGAGGTCCTGCCGATGAGCAGCTCGGGACGGGAGGCGAAGGCCACGGCGAAGGAGCGGTCGCGGGGGGTCATCATGCGCGTCAGGAACTGCGAAGCGGTCCGGCGCGCCTCGCCCAGAGAGGACTCCATCGAGCCCGAGGTGTCGATGACCACCCCCAGGGTGAGCGGCAGATCCTCCACGAGTTCGAACTTCGACAGCTTCTGCTTCCGTCCGTCCTCGAACACGGAGAAATCGCTCTCGACCAGGCTGGTCACCGGCCGGTTCCGGCCATCCACGACCGTGGTGTAGAGCTCGACCAGGTCGACCTCCAGCGTGTCGGTGAAGGCGGGGGCATTCAGGAAGCGGACATCCTCGGCGCTCATGCCGTCGTCGAGAGTCGCCGACACGGTCAGGTAGACCAGGTCCTGCTCGCCCGAACCTGCAGGCGCCTCGACCTCGGCCCGCCAGGGCGGCGCCTGCAGGACGGCCTGGATCTCGTCGCCCACGCGGAACTCGACCTTTTCGACGATGCGCTCCTCGGGAACCACGACCGTGGCCAGCGCCTCCACCTTGCCCGAGACGCGGGCGCCTCGCCGCGGCTCGTCGATCGTGACCCGCAGTTCGCCCCGCTGCTGGTTCAGCACGATCTCGTCGGCGGCCACCAGCTCGCGCTCCGCGTTCAGCCCCTCGACCCGGATCACCTGCTCCTCCGGATACCTGGCCAGTCGGACATCGGCGGCGAACGGCGGCCGCCGGCGGGTCATCTGGACCCGGTCGTCGACCAGGAACCGCACGGCGACGATGTCGCTGCCGGTGACCAGCGTCTCCGCCCGCCAGAGTCCGAGCACGACCTCGTTCTCCGGCGGAATCAGCAGGATCGCGTTCCGCGCATCGCGCAGGGTCTCGGGCAGATCCTCGGCCATCATGACCAGCCGTTGCCGGTCTTCCGGTTCCGCCGGGGCAACTCTCGGCTTCAGCGGCACTGCGAGCGGCACCACGGCGAACGCGGCCGCACCGCCGATCTCGTCGCGAACGAAGAGCCGGAGCAGAAGGACCGAACCCGGCCGGAAAAGCTGCTCGACCGGCAGCGCCAGGGAACGGTCCGGTTCCGGCACGCCGCCGACGAACCGCATCTTGAAGGTGTCGAACACCCGGCCCGGTTGCTCGACCGTTCCCTCGACGTTGATCCGCGCCTGCTGCCGGCCGGTGTCGTCCACGAAGGGCTCGATCGGAGCGCCCGGCGGCAACGAGAGCAGAATCCGCGCGAGGATCCGCTGGCCGCGCTGTTCCGGGAAGGTGAGGATCGGCTCTTCCAGCGGCAGCGGCGCGGGGCCGGCGACGACATCCGCGGCGGCGTCCTCCGCCCAGGCCTCGACATCGTCGGGCGGCGCCAGCCACGCCAGGAAGCGGTCCTTCGTCGGCCGCTGGCGGCGGAAACCGAACAATCCGCCGATACCGGTCGCCCGGTCGACCTTGCGGGCCTCCTTGCAGAGCCGCAGGTCGAAGCGCCGCGCCCGCAGCAGCCCCCGAAGCTCCTCGTACTGCTCGAGCCAGTACTCCATCTGCGGCATGTAGAGCACACGCTTCGTCGCCTCCGGCAGCCACAGCCGGAAGACCTCGTCGGGCCCGGACCGGTAGAGGACCAGGATCGTGTGCTCGCCCTCCTCCGGTCCGTACCGCCAGAGCTGAAGCGGCCGGAACGTCTGATCGCAGTCCACCGGATCGATCTCGTCCGGTTCGCCGTGCAGGAACAGCAACCGGGCCCGTACATCGAAGAAGGGCAGGCCCGCGTTCCGCACCCGGCGGCGCCGTTGTTCGACCGCCTTGGCCACCCGGCCCCGGGCCAGGAAGGTCTCGATGCGGGTGCGGCGGGACGCCGGGTCGAGGTTCCCCAACCGCTCCAGTTGGTCCGGGGTCAGCAGGAATCGGGGCCCGTCGAGGAAGAACTCCCTCTCCTCGACGCTCCATTCGGTGAGCCGCCAGTCGAGCTCCCCGGCGGGCGCTGGTTCCTGGCCAGCGGCGAGCGCGGGCAGAAGCGACGCCGCCGACAGCAGCAGGCCGACGGCGGCGCATCCGCCGCCCGACACGGACCTCACCACGACATGCGATAGAGCATCCAGTAGACGACGACGCCGGTCACCGACACGTACAGCCAGATCGGCAGCGTGACGCGGGCGATCTTCCGGTGCCGGTCGAACCGGCCCCGAAGGCCCAGAACGACGGTGACGATCGCCAGCGGCGGTACGGCAGCCGCGAGCACGGTGTGGGTGAGCAGGATGCCCAGATAGACGGTCCGCACGGTCCCCTCGCCCTCGAAGCGAACCGAGCCGACCTGGTAGTGGTAGTAGAGATAGGAAACGAGGAACGCCGCAGAACACCCGAGCGCCGACAGCATGACCAGCCGATGACGCCTCCGGTCCCCGCGCCGAATCAGCACATAACCGACGACGAGCAGCGTCGCCGCGGCGGCATTCAGAGCGGCGTTGAGGGTCGGCAGGTGCATCGGGAAGGAGCTTAGCCCGCAAGTCCGACCAGTCTCCCGCCTGGACCGCGGACCCGTTGGCGATGGGGACCGTCGAACAGCGGGCCAGCCGGGGTCCCGCCCAATGAGAACCGGGAAGGCGGACACGACGATCGCACCGTGGCAGGAACGCTACCGCCAGCCCCGAGCAGCCGTTGCAGCCAGCGTTACCGTCCTCCAGGTTCGCCCAGAGGACATGGCATGGCAGAGGCACAGAAACTCCCGCGACCACTTCTCGTTCGACAGCGCTCCCGTTGCTCGCACAGGATCGACGACTTGGTACGGTGGGGAGGAAATCATGTTGACCCGTATCAGCCTTGAGCGCTTCACCGCCTTCAAGCAGCTCGACGTTCCCCTGAACCGCGGAATCAACGTCTTTGTCGGCGCCAACGGCACGGGCAAGTCCCACCTCCTGAAGGTCGGCTACGCCGCCTGCGAAGCGACTCGTCCGGGAGTCAGCTTCAGCGACAAGCTCCTCCGCCTGTTCCTGCCGTCCAACCGCGCCCTGGGCCGGCTGGTCAAGCGCCAGCAGGGGAGTTCCCGCGCAGTGGCGGAAGTCTGGCGCGACGACCTGAAGCTCCGGGTCTCCTTCTCCAACCACTCGAAGATGGCGTCCTCGGCGACTGTACGCGGTCGCGAGCCCTGGACAAGGGAACCGATCGAGAGCGCGTTCATTCCCGTCAAGGAGATGCTCGCCCACGGCCCCGGCTTCCGCTCCCTCTACGGTCAGCGGGAGATTCACTTCGAAGAGGTCTACGCCGACATTCTCGACCGCGCCTACCGGCCCGCCCTTCGCGGCCCAACCGACGTGAGACGGCGGCGCATGCTCAAGAGTCTGCAGAAGGCCATCGCCGGCAAGGTCACGTTCAGCAACGAGGAGTTCTTTCTCAGGAACCGGCACGGCAACCTGGAGTTCACCCTGCTGGCCGAGGGAATGCGCAAGCTGGGTCTGCTGTGGCTGCTGGTCCAGAACGGCACGCTCCTGGACGGCTCGGTGCTGTTCTGGGACGAGCCGGAAGCAAACCTGAACCCGGGCATCTACCGAGTCCTCGTCGAGATCCTGCTGCAACTGCAGCGCGACGGCGTGCAGGTGCTGATCGCCACGCACGACTACGCCATCCTGAAGGAGCTCGAACTGCTCGCAACCGGCGAAGACCAGGTCCGGTTCTACGCCCTGTACCGTCGCGAGGCGGACGGAGAGGTCGAATGCGAGTCTGAGGACCGGCCGTTCCTGCTGCAGAACAGTCCGATCGCCGCCGCGTACCGCGAATCGTACGACCGCGAGATCCGGCGTTCTCTGCAAGGAGAAGGGTAGTGGTCCTTCAGGCTCGCTACCGGTCTGCCGGGCGCCGCTCGCGCCAGTAGCGGACCTGCCAGCGGGCGACGTTGCGGTTGTGCTCGGCGAGGGTCTCGGCGAAGACGTGGGTGCCGTCGTTGCGGCTGACGAAATAGAGCCAGGGGGCGTCGGCAGGTGCTGCCGCGGCGCGCAGGCTGTGCTCGCCGGGCGAGCAGATCGGGCCTGGCGGCAGGCCGGGGTGGACGTAGGTGTTGTAGGGCGAGTCGAGCTGGAGGTCGTCGCGGCGCAGGTTCCCGTCCCAGTCGCCGGCCATCTTCAGCGCGTAGATGATCGTCGGATCGGCGTACAGGCCGATGCCGCGCTCCAGCCGGTTGTGGAAGACAGCGGCGACCAGGGGCCGTTCCTCGACCGCGCCTGCCTCCTTCTCGACGATGCTCGCCAGGGTCACGAGGGAACGCAGGTCGAGTCCGCGGTCGGCCGCGGCGCCCACGTGATCCTCGACCCGCCGGCGGAAGTTGCGGACCATCGCCTCGACGATCTCGGCTTCGCCGGCGCCCCGGGGAAATGCGTAGGTGTCGGGAAACAGGTAGCCCTCCAGGGACTCGGCGGCCGGATCGAGGTCCGCGATCAGGGCCGGCGACGCCATCGCCCGGAGGAACGAGTCCAGTGCGCCGAAGCCCTCCGCGGCCAGATGCTCCGCGGTCTCCCGCAGGGTCAGGCCCTCGACCACGGTGACCGGCCAGGTCACCACGTCGCCGCGGATCACCCGGTCGAGCGCTTCCACCGCGCTCATCGGCTGCTCGAATCGGTACTCGCCGGCACGCAGCGGCTCTCCGGAACGCCGGTAGTGCAGATGAAGCCGCGCCAGCAGCGGATTGCCGATCACGTTCGCGGCGGACAACTGGTCGAGGATCGAGGTCATCGGCGCGCCGCGGTCGATGGCGAGCTCGACGGTCTCCGCTCCCCGCGGCCGTTCGAGCTCCCTCTCGGCCCAGGCCACGAGACCGACGGCCGCGATGGCGACGGCGGCAAGCGCGGCAACGGCGAGCGCAACAAGCCAGGGCAGCAATCGTCGGCGCCGCCGCCGCCGGCGCGGCGGCCGCCTGGCTGTCACCCGGTTCCTCGGCCTGGCAGCCCACGGCAAAGCCGTGCTGCATTCGTTTCAGCCGCGTATCCCGCCCGGAGGCGTTGACCTTCGCTCACATCTCCCCATGCCCGCTCATCGCGCGCCCTGCCGGACGGGCGCCTGACCGCTCTCGGTGCGACCCGCAGCTTCCCCAGGTGCTGCCAGCTCCTCCTCGAGAAGGAGCTGCGCTGCGACCGCGTCGACCCGTTCCGGATGTCGACGCGGATCGATGCCCGCCTCCCGAAGCCGTCTTCCTGCTTCCACCGAGGTCAGGGATTCGTTCACGGTCCGCACCGGCAGACCGGACGCTTCGCCGAGTTTCCGAGCGAAGGTGCGGGCACGCTCGGCCGCCGACCCGATGGAGCCGTCCAGTCGCCGCGGCTCGCCGACCACCAGCACGTCCGCACCGGACGCAGCCGCCAGCGCCACCAGCTCCGCGATCACCTGCCGGTCTCCCGTGCGCCGGATCGTCGAATGCGGGGTCGCGATCCCCAGCCGCGTGTCTCCCGTGGCGACCCCGACCCGCCTTTCGCCGTAGTCGATGCCCAGCAAGCGCAAAGTGCCGTCACTCTGAAGCCGTCCGCCAGGCCCTGTCAACCGTTACCGCAAGCTGCGGAGAGCGCCCGCCCCGGCGGCGCTAGCATGAGACCATGCCCAGGGCGTCTCGGCTGACACAGACGTCGGCGCGATCCTGACCCTGCACCAACGAGATGTCCACCGCTGACCGTCCGGTCGCCGCGCTGCTGCTGACCCTGACTCTTGCGGGCGCGGCCCAGGAGTCTGACGACTCCCGACCGGAGCCGCCCCCGAACGCCTCCTCCTTCAGCTTCCCGGTCGAGGACGAGTCCGGCGGCGGCCTGGTGGAAGGCTGGGCCGGCGCCATGGCAGGCGCGTTCGGCGACGAGCAGCAGGAGCAGCACGTGCTGTCGAACGGGTTCCGGATCCGCTTCCGCGACTATGAGGCCTCGGGCGAACGGGCCGTCTACGACCGGGAGAACGAGCAGTTCCATGCCGAGGGGTCGGTGGTGCTGATGCGGGGCAGCGAAGTGCTTCGGGGCTCGCGCCTCGAGATGGACCTGGCCGCCGAGACGGCGTCGATCCTCGATGCGCGGGGGAACATCGGCGCCGACTACTTCTTCACCGGCGCAGCCGTCCACAAATTGAGCGGCGACCGCTACACGATCCTCGACGCCGAGTTCACCGCGTGCGAGATCGACGACGGCGACCGGCCGCCGGACTGGAGTTTCCGGGCGAAGCGGGTCGACGTGAACCCGGACGGCTACGCGCGAACGCGGGGCGTCTCCTTCCGGGTCGGGAAGGCGCCGGTGCTCTACCTGCCCTGGATGCTGTGGCCGGTGCAGAGCTCCCGGGTGACCGGCTTCCTCATGCCCAAGCCCGGCTTCTCCACCCGCCGCGGCCCCTCGCTCGGCGTCGCGTACTTCTGGGCGATCAACCGGAGCCATGACGCCACCTTCAACGTCGACCTCTTTGCCGGCGCGCCGTCCTCCGCCGGGCAGACGGTCTCCGACGGTTCCTTCCAGGGATTCGGCGCGGAGTACCGCTACCGCCCCAGCCAGGGAACGGCGGGCGAGTTCAACGGCTACCTGATCGACGACACGGAGCGCGGCGAACGGCGCTGGCGGATGCGCTGGGACCACGAGTCGCGAGACCTGCCCTGGGGGTTCCGCGGTGTCGTCCGCTTCGAGGACGTGTCCGACTTCGACTTCTTCCGCGACTTCGAACGCCGGGTCGACCGCAACACGCTGCGTCAGCTCCATTCGACCGCCTTCCTCACCCGCAACCGGGGCAACCATTCCCTCAACGTCCAGCTCGACCAGCGCAGGACGTTCATCACAGCCGACCGGGAGATCCGGCTGCGCCAGCTTCCCGAGATCGAATACAAGCTGCGCTCCACCCGCCTGGGCCGCGCGCCTCTCTACGTGCAGTTGCGCAGTTCGCTGCACTACCTGGACGTCAACCGGTCGGCGCGGCGGCAAGGCCGCTACGCAAGAGCCGATCTCCAGCCCGAGATCAGCATCCCGGTGCCGCTCACGAGCTGGCTGTCCCTGTCGCTCACCGCCGGCGGCCAGTTGACCTTGTACGGCGACAGCCTGATGAGCGCGAAGGAGAGGCAGGCGGCGATGAGCACAACGGACTTCAGGGGCGAGGATCTGCTGCGTGCGGTACCGACGGCCCGCGCCGAGATCGTCGGTCCCGGCTTCTCCCGCATCTTCGATCTGGGCGGAGGCGGGCGTTTCTCCCGCCTCAAGCACGTCATCGAACCGCGCATCGCGTACTCCTACTTCGAGGAGGACGAGGAGCGTTTCCGTATTCCGCTCTTCGACGAGATCGACAACCTGCGCGGCCGCAATGTCGCCCGCTTCAGCCTGTACAACCGCGTGCTGGCCAGACCCGTCGATCCGGACGCTGGCGGAGCGTTCGAGATCCTCTCGGTCGAACTCTTCCGGAACCTGTCGCTCGACGCCGATCAGCCGCTGCAGCGTTCCGCCGACCGGACCCTGGTCAGTTCGAACGGACCGGTCGGCACGCTGCTGCGCTTCCAGCCGTCGCGCCGCACCAGCCTCCGGCTCGACGCGCTCTACAGCACCCTCTTCTCCGAAGTCTCCTCGACCGCCGTCTCCGCCAGTCTCGGCCTGGGTCGGACGAGCTCGCTCGGCCTGCGGTGGGCAGTCCGGCGCGACGCCGAACGCGACCGCACCCGCCGCCACCATGCGCAGATCTCGGCCGGAGTCGACGTGATCCCGGACAAGCTCAGGATCAACAGCATGCTGAGCTACGATGTCGAGCAGAAGCTGCTGCAGATCCAGCGCCACGTGATCGATTTCAAGGCCTGCTGCTACGGCCTGCAGCTTGAGATCGCGGACTTCCGCACGGCAATGCAGCGAGACACCAGGTACCGGCTGCTGGTGACACTGAAGAGCGTGGGCGCCTTCTTCGACATCACCGGCGGCCAGAGCGAATCGCTGTGAGCGGCACACCGGCCAGGGCGGTCGTGCTCGGTGCGGCCGGGCAGCTCGGCCAGGAGGTTGTCGACGAATTGCGGCGTCGCGGCGCCGATGTCCTCGCCGCCGACCGCCGGCGTGCGGACCTCACGGACACGGCCGCGACCGCCGGCCTGGCGGTCGAGTTCGGCGCCGGCGCCGTCTACAACTGCGCCGCATACACCGACGTCGACGGTTGCGAAAGCAAGCCCGAGACCGCCTTCGAGGTCAACGGCCGGGCGCCCGCCCGTCTGGCAGCCATCCTGCCCCGGCAATGCCGGCTGATCCACGTCTCGACCGACTACGTCTTCGACGGCCGCAGCCGGCGGCCCTGCCGCGAGGACGACCCGACGGCGCCTGGCACCGTCTACGGCCGCTCGAAGCTCGCCGGAGAGCAAGGCGTGGTCGATGCCGGGGGGCTGGCGGTGCGGACGAGCTGGGTGTTCGGGCCTGCGGGCAGGAACTTCGTCTCCGCCATCGTTTCCCGCCTCGACCGCCGGCAGCCTCTCCGCGTCGTATCCGATCAGGTCGGCTGCCCCACCTACGCGCCCTACCTGGCCCGCGCCCTGGTTGATCTGCACGCCGCAGGCGCCGGCGGCATCGTCCACTACTGCAATGCGCCCGCCACGTCCTGGCACGGCTTCGCGGTCGCCATCGTCGACGCTCTCGGCCTGAACGCCGAGGTGGAGCCGATCGCGACCGCCGATCTCCCCAGGCCAGCGGTACGGCCAGCCTGGTCGGTGCTCGACACCGGGCGCTTCTCGTCTCTTGTCGACCGCCAGGTCGAGGACTGGCGTCCCGGCCTCGCCGACTGCATCGAGCGATCGGGCCGGCAGCCCGTGGCAACGTGCGTGTCGCAACGAGAGCGGCCAGGCGCCCGTCCGGCAAGGCGCGACAGTTCCGCATCCCGAGAGGATGTGAGCGAAGAGCAACGCAGCCAGGCGGGATGCATGGCTCAACCGAATGCAGCGCAGTCACCCACGGGCTGCCACGGGAAGGCGGACTCGTGACGCGCGTCCTGGTGACCGGCGCGGAGGGCTTCGTCGGCCGCCGGCTGGTGGCGCGGCTGGTCGAACGGGGAGCTGTCGTCATCGCCTGTCACGCCCCCGGATCGAGTGGCAGCGCCGAGGCCTCGACGGCCGGGGCGCCGCCATCCGTCCTTCCGGTCGGCCTCGACATCCGCGACCGGGACGAGGTCCACCGGGTGTTCGACGAGACCCAGCCGGAAGCGGTCGTGCATCTCGCCGGCCGGTCGAACGTCGCGGCCTCCTGGCGGCAGATCGGCGACTACTACCGCACGAACGTCGAGGGCTCGGACCATGTGGCCGCCGCCGTGCGCGCCCTGCCCGCCGCCTGCCGACTCGTCGTCGCCTCCAGCGCCGAGACCTACGGCCCGGTACCGGAAGCGGAACTGCCGGTGTCCGAGGCCCGCGGCCTGGAACCCGGATCGCCCTACGCCCTGACCAAGGCCGCCGTTGAACGGCTGAGTCTTCCCCAGGGCGCGGTCGCGGTCCGTTTCTTCAATCTGATCGGCCCGGGGCAGGGTGCGAACTTCGCGCTCCCCTCCTTCGCCGCCCAGCTCGCGGACATCGAAGCGGGCCGCGAAGAACCCGTTCTTCGGACAGGAGATCTTGCCTCCCGCCGGGACTTCGTCCATGTCGACGACGGCGCCGCCGCGATCACGCTCCTGCTCGACCGCGGCGTGCCGGGCAGCGCCTACAACGTTGCCCGGGGGGAAGCGACCAGTCTTCGGGCGGCACTCGAACGGCTGATCGAGATCAGCGGCCTCGAGGTCGAGATCCGACGCGACCCCGACCGGCTGAGGCCGGCGGACGTGCCCGTGATGTGCGGCGACGCCAGCCGCCTGCGCGCCCTGGGCTGGCGTCCGGGACGCAGCTTCGATCAGGCCCTGGACGCGATCTGGCAGGACGCCCGGCGGCGGCGGTCCGACCAGGGCGGCCAGAGCAGCCAGGAACCGGACTAGTCAATCGGCGGCGTGCTTCTGCTCGAGGGCGAGCAGTTGCGCCTTGCGCTTCTCGCCGGCGATCCAGGACCCCGGGCCGTCCCGGCGCGGCACGACCCGGTGACACGGCACGAGGATCGGCAAGGGGTTCGCCATCAGCCTGGAACGGATCAGGCGGTAGGCGCCGGCCTTGCCCGACGAGGTCGCCACGTTGCGGTAGGTGCGCGTTTGGCCGTAGGAAATCCGCGCCGTCTCCTCGAAGATGCGCCGCGAAAGGGCGTCGACCCCGGTTCGCTCGAGGTCATAGGGCAGATCGAGGCTCCGCCGGGCGCCGGCGAAATACTCCGACAACCGGCCCAGGGCCTCGTCCACGAAATCGGTCGTCTTCACCGAACCCAGGGAGGAGAACCGCGCCTTCTCGTCGCCTGTCGGCGCAACCACCAGCCGGGTGATCTGTCGACCGAAGAACTCGAGCCCCAGGGAACCGAGAGGCGAAGCGACCAGGATCCGGATGGGCTCCGCACCGCGCGGCGCGCGCCAAGCCGGCGCACCGGCCAGAGCACCGACGCGACTCGCAACTTCATACACCACGCAAACCATGGTAACATGGCCAATTCTCTGCACGATTCGGCAAGCCGAGCCGGTCCGGACTGGACGGCCATCGCACCCGAGGACAACGCGGCGCGTCCGGCAGGCCGCCCGCAACCCGAACTGGCAACGGACAGACGACGGCTCGCCGGCAACCACTGGCGATCAACGGGCAAGGCAGCGTCGCCGCCACCGGCCGGGAAGCTGGCTGCAGAACGGAGCCAGGTCAGCCACCACCGCCTGAGCCTGGTTGACGATGGACTGGTAGCAGGACTCCGCCACGATCGGCTCCTCCACCTCTGCGCAGAGGGCCACGCCCGCGCTCTGCTGCGTCTCGTCCCAGAACAGCGTCCTCGCGGCGCCGTCGATGCAATCGCCCTGGTGCATCAGACTCCCCGACAACCGGCAGTACTGGACCACCAGGTACGGGTTCTGCCAGTGGAAGCCAGCGGCATCTCGGCCGTAGCTCCCGAAGCAGGACCGACGACCGACCGCCGGAGCCTCCCGGCAGGCGGCCGCCACCAGGCTCAGGTCCTGGTCGAACACCGTCAGCATCTGAGACGTCTGGTACCAGTAGCAGTCGTTGACGTAGCGTTCCGGCAGGACGTTGCAGGGGTAGTGCGGATCGTCCCCGTCCACCCACGTGGAACGCTGGCCGACCGACCCTGAAAGACCGCTCACCACGTTCTCCATGAACACCCCGCTGTAGCAGGATCGCCGGCCCGACTCGTCACCCAGGCGGCCGCAGATCTCCAGCGCATCCCCCAGTTCATAGGCCGTCCACGCCATGACGCCATGGCCGACGCCGTGAAAGCACTGGTGCCTGCCGAATGTGTCGCTCGCGGCCGGACAGAGCACGTCGACATCCCGGGCCAGGCTGGCGATGCCCCGCCTGACGAAGAGCTGCTCCATCACGCCATGGCGCATGCCGGACTGGCAGGCCTCCGTCAGACCGGCAGCAGCGCTGGCCCCGTACTCCCCGAACGCCATCCGCCCCAGATGATGCGCGCTGCCGTGGCAGTCGATGCCGGTCTCGACCTCCCCGCGCCGCAACAGCTCGAGCGTCTGCCGCGGACCGTAGGTCCGCATGAACTCACCGACCCTCTCCGCGTCCATGAGCAACGCCGTGTAGCTCTCGACCGTCATCTCCGGCGGACTGGCCGAGGGCAGCACATCCTCACGGATCACCAGGGGCGCCAGCTTCCCCCCGGCCGGAGACAGCGACACGACCAGGGCCGCATGCTCGGGAGCGGCCGCGTTGTGAAACCGCCAGTAGCCACTCGTGTCGAACCTGTAGATGAAGCGGCGGCCGGCGTCTCCACCCGCAACGTCCGGACGCCAGACCGGAACGTCGCCGTGATCGTGAACGTCGTGTTCGACCGCATGTCCCGCATCGGCCGGTCCGTGGGCCAGGTGTTCAGCGTGGGCGTCGGAAGCCGCCGGCTCCGCCTCCCCTTGCAGCCCGACGCCGAACCGGGGCTCCAGGCGCCCGCCGGACTCGTCCACCAGCACCACCAGCATTCCCGTCTCCACGTCCAGCCGGCTCGGCACGAAACCCTCGGCCGCGCCGTAGTGAACCACCCCATCCATGCCGTGGCCGTGCCCGTCGTTCGACTCCCGCCTGGACGGATCGCGATCCGACACGCCAGGCGCATCCGCCACACCCACCGAGCGGCAACCCGGCGTCAGGACCGCCAAGCCCAGCAAGGCGACGACGAAGGCGCATCCTCTGCAGATCATCCTCTCGAACTCCCTTCCCTGTGTCACCCTGCGCGACCCGGCGGCGCGGACACAGACCGCCAGGGCGTGCCACCAACCGGTCGATCCACCGTCCAGCGAGCTGTACCTCAAACGACGAGGACATAGGCCCGATCACCTACCAGACGAGTGCACCCCATCCTTCAAGGACCGTGGAAACCGCTATTCAGCTCCGAGACAGGCCGGCAACCGCAAGGACCGGATGGAACAGTGCAGAAGAGGCCCATGCTGGCGCTGGCAGGCGGCCATCGTCCGGCACTCAGGCAGCGGCGTTCAACGAACTGGCGGCTTCGCGACGATTCTCTCCGCGTCCAGAGGGCGCGGCCCCTCCGCGAAATCCGCTAGCGCGTACTGACCGCTGCCATCAACCGCCACCGCACGCGGAACCTCGACGATCGAGGCCGCCTGCGCCAGCGGTGAATCGTCGGAGCGGACCACGACTTCGCCGACCGTGCTCACGGGTTGCTGCGGGCCTTTCTCCACCTCTGTCAACCGGACGACAACCAGCTCGTCGGCCCGCGGTCTGTTCGGTTCCAGCTCGACGGCTCCGTCGTGCAGCAGGCTCGGTATCCACTCCCGCAGATCCCTGTCGGGCATGGCGCCGAGAAGTTCGGACCAGCCGCGGTAGTCGTGGCGCCAGATCAGCCGGCCGGACAGGTCCACCACGTCGTACTTCACGCCGTAGGGCTCAGTGTCGGCGCTCAGTAGCAGCCAGCCGCGCGCGGGGGAGATGTCGTGCAGCTCGACGTAGCTCCTGCCTTCCTTCCCGTAGCTGATGACCTTGCTGACGAACCGCCCGGACCTGTCCCGGCTCAGGACCCGCAGCCAGTCCACGACCTGGCGCCCGAAGAACTCCTGCTGCCAGATCACGATCCGGTCGACATCGATGAACTCGAACTCATGAGCCGCATACCCCGGCGCCAGATCCGCGAGGGGAACCACCTCGTCAGCCGCGCGGCCATCGAGACCGTACAGGTCGAACTCGCGACGCAGGGCGCGGTACACGAGCAGCGCCTTTCCGTCGTGGCTGAAGGCGAAATCGTCGTCCTCGTCCTCGGGCCAGTTCATGAAGACGCGACGGCCGGGCACGCGGCGCACTTCCTTGCCGTCCCAGCGAAGGACGACCAGAGGCGTCGCAGGCTCCTTGGTCATGACGCCCTCGTTCCCTGGCCCGGGAATCACGGCCTCGGGGCTCAAGTCCACCCGCTGCACAGCCAGCCACTCGCCCGTCGGCGCCATCCTATCGGCCTCAACCGGCTCGTCACGAGCCATCAGCGTCCCCCCGAGGCCGATGGTCCGATTCCAGGAACGCACCAAACCGCCACCTCCGGGCACGGGGTCCACGCCTCTGACGTATACGAGATCGCGAATCGCACCTAGCATCAGCAGGGAATTCGGGTCTCCCGGAAGCTCCTCCGTGCGCGAGCGGCCTCTGGCCCGCAACCGCAGCACGTACTCGCCACCCGGCTTCCGCTCCACGCACGCATACCGATCTGCACTCCGAACCGTACAACGTTCATCAGTTATCCCATGCTCCCAATCCGCCAGAACATGACGGGAATGATATTCCCACGTGCCCCGGGAGTACTGTGCCAAGGAGGCAGCGGAACACGTCAGAAGAAGCAGAACGAACAACGCCAGTGCCAGGTTCTTCATGTCGTTTTCCTCTCGTTGATTCGTGGTTGTCTCTATTGCTCTATCGACAGATATCCGTCACTCATTGCAACTGCTCATCAGTGCCTCGGGATCCAGGGGTTTCTGCCTGGCCACAGTGGCCCAGATCGTGTAGTGGAGATGGTCGCCGCGAGAGTTGCCGGAATTGTTGGCTTTTCCGATCACTGTGCCGGCTTGGATCCTGTCCCCACTCTTCCAGTTCGTGTTGCTGACCTCCTGCAAGTGGACCCACACGTGTTCTCTTCCCAGATCGTCGACCAAGCTGACAAAGGTGCCATTCGCCGGATAGCGGTTCCCAAACGTACCACTGTCTGCGTTGTAGCTATTCGTCCCGTACCTTCTTGGGTCAATCCGATGCACGTCGCCAGATACCCGAGTGAACACCTTGTCCCCTCTTGCGGCGCGAACGTCGATTCCTCGGTGCCACTTCCGCGCCGTGTTGCGGCCACCCCACTTGCTGCCCAGAGCCCGATCGGTCTGAAGAGGGACGGCAGTGACCCGGTCCGACTCGACCAGTGACGTATAGCAGGCGTCTTCCAGCTCGTCTTCCGGTTCCTCTGTTTCGTCTTCGTCGTTGTCCGGAGAAGAGCCGCCACCGCCGCCCGGTATTGTCGTCGGGCCGCCGGCGTTCGGGTCCGGGGGCGGTGCGGGTCCCTGGCCGGGTCCTGCGCCCGGCGGCGGGCCCGGGTCCGGGGGTGTGACGTTGATCGTGTCCTTGAATGTCGCCGTTTCGCAAGAACCGGACTTGATGTTGCCCTGGTCGTCCGCCTCGCAGAAGACGGCGACGGTTGTCGGTCCGCCCATCGGCGTGGCGATGACAGTCACGGTCGTCGTTGCGGTCACGGTGAGCGAGTAGTTGCCGGCGCCCTCGTCGTACGGGAACACCGTGAGGGTGTGGTTGCCGGCCTGCAGGCTGCCGTTCCACGAGTCTGCCGACGTGCTGCCCCGGTTCGTGCAGTCCGAGCTTCCCATCCGGCAGTCGAAGTCGATGGTCATGTCGTCCAGAGCTACCGTGACCTC
Organism: Thermoanaerobaculia bacterium; assembly: GCA_965116145.1. Lineage (GTDB taxonomy): Bacteria > Acidobacteriota > Thermoanaerobaculia > Multivoradales > Multivoraceae > Multivorans. The sequence continues at coordinate 2,641,446 of OZ220482.1, read as the reverse complement.
CGCCGCCGCAGGCAACGCCAGACGGTAGGTCTGCTCGGTGGACACTGCCGTCTCGTCCACGTCGACCAGGGTCGTCGTCGTCGTCACCGTCCCGGAACTGCTGCTGCTGGCTGGCCGCTTCGTGGTGGCCTTCAGCGTGTAGTTCCCGGTGCCGCTCTGGTAGGGATAGACCACGATCTTGTGATCTCCCCGGCCAAGCGTCCCGTCCCAGGAATCATCCTGCGTCCCGCCGCGGTTCGTGCAGCGATTCCCCGCCACGGTGCAGTCGAAGTCGATGGTCATTCCCGTCAACTCTACCGACACGTCGAGTTGCTCCGACAGCCTGAGCACATAGGTCCTGGCGGCCGACACGCTGACCCCCCGCTTCCCGCCCGAACCGCCGCTGGCCGGCGGAGGCGGTGGCGGTGGCGCCACGGCAGTGCCGCCGACGCGCACTGTCCAGCTCCCCGAGGCGGCGGCATCGTAGGGCCACACCTTCAGGGTATGCGTGCCCGCTGCAAGCGTGCCGTTCCAGGAGTCGTCCTGCGTCCCACTCCGGTTGGTGCAGGCGGAACTGCCGACCTGACAGTCGATGTCGCGATCCATGCCGGTGAGGTTCACACTCACACTCGTCCGTGAACCCAGCCTGAAGCGATAGGACGTCTCCCCGGCGCCGGTCTCCGTTGCCGCAAAAGGCACGCTGTACAGTCTCGTGGCTTCGACCGGCACGGTCGGAGGGTCCGCACGCCGAAGCGGAGGACCCGGCGGACTGCTCCGGCGCACCGCCGGCGCCGTGACGACGGTCGTGAACACCGAGGAGTCCGTGGCGCCGGCAGCGTCCCGCACCGAGTACGTGACCCTGTACGTGGTGTCCACCGACACTGTCGGCAACGTTCCCCGCGCCCGGCGCGTCGACGACGAGAACGAGATCCCGGACGGCAGACCGCTGATGCTGTAGGAGTAGGGGCGCCGGCCGCCCGCGGCCGCCGGAAACACCGTGTCGACCGACCCGGCCGACGGCAACCGGAAGTCGGAGACGCCGGGCAACGAGAGAGGAGGAGACGAAGATGGACGTCGCACAGGCGGCCTGACGACAGCGGTGAACGTCGACGAGTCGGTGGCGCCGAGGCTGTCCCACACCGAGTACGTGACCCTGTACGTGGTGTCCACGGACACTGTCGGCAACGTTCCCCGCGCCCGGCGCGTCGACGACGAGAACGAGATCCCGGACGGCAGACCGCTGATGCTGTAGGAGTAGGGGCGCCGGCCGCCCGTGGCCGCCGGAAACACCGTGTCGACCGACCCGGCCGACGGCAACCGGAAGTCGGGGATGCCAGGCAACGAGAGCGACGTGCTGGCGGGCAGGGAGGCAGCTCCGGAGAGGAGCAGGAACAGGGGAAGCAAGGGGCAGGGGCGTCTCACCGTCTGCGTTCTCCTTTCGGATGGGTGTCAGAACAAATGCAATTGTCGGAATCGTGGCCACCTCAGAAGGGCGACCCGGGCACAGATCTCCCCTTGCTGGCCCTTCAGGGATCGGCCGGGGGCTTCGTCCAGACGCTCGAACGTGGCCAAGCCGGCCAAAACGGCATGGCAGAGGCCCCGGGCAACCCGTTCTGGAAGAGTCAGAGCGCAGTCCGGGCGCTCCAGGGGCTTGACAGACCGGAATCGAGGGACCACAATTGCATTTGTTTGCCCTGAAGAGGCTGGCCACTGTAGACTTGATCAGTTACACGTTTCGCCACGACACTCGAGGAGGACGCGAATCCCGGGTGCTCGCTGAGCGCAGAAATGTCTCGCCTCACACCCGAGCTCGAAGGCGTCTACGCAGCCAATACCTGCAAGGCCTACTCGCAGGCCGTCAAGCGCTTCGATGTCTTCCTGGACGGACGCACGGCCGATGACGAAACGGTCGCAGCCTTCCTTGAAGCCGAGGCGGAGCGCGGGCTGGCGCCGACCACCCTGGCGGTCATGTCCGCCGCGATCGGCGCGTCTGCAGAGTCCGCACGCGCCGACGACCCGCGCGGGCCGCTGACGTCCCGAACGCTCAGAAGACTGAAGCGCCAGCACAGCGACCGTGGCCGCGGCCAGGTCTCGGGGCTGAGGCGGGAAGACGTGGAGGCGGCGGCCCGGCTCGCGGCCGCCGAGGGCACGGCCATCGGCCTGCGGGACGCTGCTCTTCTGCGTCTGGGCAGCGACTGCCTGCTCAGAGTCAGCGAGCTCGCCGCCGTCCGGGTCGAGGAGATCGCGACCGTGGCGGATGGGAGCGGCTGCCTCAGGGTGCCTCGAAGCAAGACGGACCAGGAGGCCAATGGCGAGAACCTCTACGTCTGTCGAGCGACGATGACGGCAATCGCCGCCTGGCGGGAGACCGCCGGCGTCGCTTCAGGGCCACTGTTCCGCAGCATCCTCAAGGACGGTGCGGTCGCCACGACGGCGCTCGGCCGAAGCGGCATACGGAAGATGATCCGGCGACGTGCGACAGCCGCGGGTTGCCGGGGCCGGATCAGCGGACACTCGCTGCGCGTCGGCAGCGCCCAGTCGCTGGTCGCCCGGGGCGCCTCCACCGCCGAACTCATGCAGGCCGGCAGATGGAAGGACCCGAAGACCGCAACCAGCTACGCTGCCAACGAACTCGCCGCCGGCGGCGCGGTCGCGCGGTTCTTTGAAGCTCCGGACGAGTAGTTCGATCGGCCTGCCTGGCGGACCGGCCGGCGGCCTTCGTTCACACTCCGCAGCAGCGGGTGTCAGACGGGATCACTCCTGGCCGAGCACGATGCGCAGGGTGACTTCCTCTTCCGCCGCGGCTTCAAACGCGCGGACTTCGGACGCGTAGCCGGGGCGCGTGACGTCGAGACGGTGGGCGCCGGGATCGACGATCAGGGCCGAGTGCAGGCTGGCCAGCTCCGCGCCGCTGCCGAGCAGCCGTCCGTCCAGATAGACCACCGCGTCGGCGGGCTCGACCTCGATCGTCAGCCGTGCCGGGTTCCGGCGCAGATCCTGCTGGAGCGGACGTCCCCGGTTCTCGACTCTCCAGGACTCGCCGTCCGGGGCCGGCGGCGCCGGAGTCGGCTCGGGCGGCATCGGCTGCGGCTGCGCCGCCGTGCCGGGGACGAGATCGTCGTCGATGCGGATGACGACACCCGGACGCACCCGGATCCGCCGCTCCAGCGTCTCGTAGCCTTCCTTGAACACCGCGATCCGGTAGCTGCCGCCGCGCAACCAGAGATAGCGCGGAAACCCGTCGAACGCATCGGCCCGACCGACGAGTTCGCCGTCGACGTAGACGGAGGCCTTCTTGGGGCGCGTGTTGATGTCGAGCGCACCCGCGTCCGGGGGCGCGTAGGCGAACACCTCGGCCTCCCAGCCCCAGGGTCCGACGCCGTAGTAGGGGTAGGGCGGCGGCCACGCCCAGGGCCCGAAGAGGCCGAGACCGATGGACCAGCCGAGGGACCGGTACGGCCGAGCGGTGTGGTGGTCGCGGGAACGCCGCCCCCTGCCGCCGTCCCGGCGCCGACCTTCACCGTGTCCGGCAACGGCAACCGACCCCTGAACCGCGACGTTGCCGGCGATCGACACCGCACCGCCATGTCCTGCGGCCGCGTGGACACCGCTCGCCGCACCCAGACCGAGCAGGGCGGCAAGGGGCAGCGCCAATCCGGCAGATCCGGCCGGGGCGAACCGGCGAGACATGCGGGCCAGGAGCATCACGAAGCACCTCCCCGCTCCAGACCGACGCCGTCGGACCAGCCGTTCCTGAGACCTTCCAGATAGTGATGGCGCATGACTCTCTCCCACAGCCGGGGCGTTCTGACCGGCAGTCGTTGCAACAAACGCGCCAGACGTTCCTCCAGTCGCTGCCGCGCCCGGGCGCAGACGCCGCCGGCCGACGGCGGCGCACCGTTCTCGAACCCCAGCAGGGGACCCAGCTGTTCATGCCGCCGGAAGAAGACGACCGCCGAGTACCCGGCGCGGTACTGCCGGGCCGCAAACCGCCGAAGATCCGTCGGGTGGTCGTGGGCCACACACGCGTCGGGCCGGTACAGCAGGCGCAGGCCGCGGCCGGCCAGCCGGTATCCGGCTTCCACATCTTCCCAGGCCGCAAACGGGAACGCGGGATCGAACGGCTCCGCCGCCATCGCCTCACGGTCGATCGAGAGGTTCGACGTGTAGAAGAAGTTGAACGGCACGTCGTCCGAGTTCTCGATCAGGGCGAATCCGAACTGCAGCCCGTGGTCGTTGATGTAGTCGAGGAACGGCGTCCGGCGCATGCGCACGTGCCAGTCGGTGCGGCCGATGACGCCGACGCAGCCGCCCTGCGCCCGGATCGACCGGGCGAGGGTCTCCTGCTGGGCGCGACGATGCGCGGCCAGCCATCCTGGCGCCGGGACGGTGTCGTCCCCGAGAAAGGCCGCCCAGCGGCCGCGCGCCGCCGCCACGCCGCGGTTGCGGGCGACCGCCGGTCCCGCGTTCTCCTGGTGAAGGACCCGCAGTTCCGGCCCGCCGTCGACGACGCGCGCCGCCGCACGCTCGTCCAGCCAGGCGGCGGTGCCATCCGAACTGCCGTCGTCGACCACGACGATCTCGAAGGAGGGCGGCCCGGCCTGGGCGTCCACCGCGGCCAGCACCTCCCTGAGCGCCGGCAGGCGGTCGAAGGTCGGGATGACGATGCTCCACTCCGGCGGGCCGGTCACCGCCTGACCTCCATCACGTCCTCCAGGCGCCGACGGACAGGGCGCAGATCCTGCGGCCACAGGGCCTCGAAACCGGCGCTCGCGAACAACGCCTCGTCGCCGGGATAGGTAGGCACCAGATACAGCGGAAAGCGCTCCAGGATCTCGCGGTCGGGCCGCCGGCGCCTCGCCTGGGCCTGGCGCCGGCAAGCCGAAGCGCCGTCCAGATCCCGGACGATCGCCGACAACGCCCGGACCTGGGCCACGGTCTGGTCGTCGACGACGACCGGCGCCTCTGCCGGCAGGCCGCTCAACCGGCGAGCCAGGCTTCTGAGGCGGGTCCGCAGGGCGACGATGTCCCGCGCCCGCTGCCAGAGGCTGCGCGGCGCCGCGACGGCCCCGGACGGCGGCCGTCCGCCGCAGCCGCGGTCCGCCGTCTCGCCGGCGTCCCCGACCGCACGGAAGGGGTCCTGCGCCAGGACGCCGCCGTTCGGGTTGCAACGGGTCAGCAGGTGCTGCGTGCGGGCGAGCAGCGTGAACTGGACGACGGGCATCAGCAGCGGCCAGAGCTCCGCGTCGTAGTTCTTGAACACGGTGAAGTAGGCGTTCCGCTCGAAGAGCAGGCCCCGGTTCGCGTTGCCCAGCAGGTCGCTGGTCGCCTGCGAGCGATGATGGACGACGGCTCGCGGCGCAGACAGCACCCGTTCGCCGCCCGACCAGAGCCGCCATCCGAGATCGACATCCTCGAGATAGGCGAAGTAGCTCGCGTCGAAGCCGCCGGCGGCAACGAAGGCGGCGCGGCGCACGATCATGTTGCCGCCGCAGGGAAACAGCAGCTCGGCGCCCTCGGCCGGAGCCTCCACGTCTCGCAGCGGCCGACCGTGGTCGAGCTGGAAGGCGTGGCCGTCGAAGGCCATGACGCCGCGCCCGAAGTCCAGGCGGCCGCCGTCCCAATCGACAATGCAGCCGGACAGCGCCGCCGCATCCGGAGGAGCCGCCCGCAGAGCCGCGACGAGCTCGGCAAGCCAGTCCGGCTGCGGCCGCGTATCGTTGTTCAGCAGCACCAGCGCGTCGGCCGTGCTGGTCTCCGCAAGACGGTTGTTGGCAGCGGAGAAACCGATGTTCGTCGGGTGATCGACGACTTCGACCCCGGGGTGCCCGGAGCGCACCCAGGACGCCGTCCCGTCCGTGGACCCGTTGTCGAACAGCCGGATCCTCACCCTGGCGGCGGGATCGCGCTGTCCTTCGAGCGCCGGCAACAGCGTCTCCAGATGCCGGCGGCCGTTCCAGCTCACCACCAGAACATCGACACTGTCGACCCGTGTGCGGCCGCCGCTGCGGCCGCCGACCGCGCGGGCCGCAGAACCGCTCACGACCGGCCGCCAGCGAGCTGAAGGCCCGGCAACCGCCGCCGCAGCCAGCGCTGCAGGCGGAAGCCGGGCGCATCGGCCGGCGCCGCTGTCTGCGGCCGGAAGGCGAACCCCGTTTTCGTCGGATCCGTGCGCGGCGACGACAGGAAGGCCGCCAGCGGCGCCAGCGCACGCTCCCAGGAGTAGGCCCGCACGACCTGCTCCCGCCCGCGGCGCGCGCGGGCCTCGACCTCCGCACCGCCGGCGATCAGCTCGGCAAGACCGGCCTGAAGCGCGGCAACATCGCCGCACGGAACGACCAGACCCGCATCCCACTCCCGCAGCAGCCGGGGCACCGTTCCGCCCGCCGTCGTCAGCACCGGGCAGCCGACGACGAGCGCGTCCAGAAACCGCGTGCGCAGGGACAGATCGGTCTCCAGCCCGGGCCGGTGGCAGGCCGCCAGGGCATCGACGTCCCGCAGCAGGTCGTAGCGCCGTTCGCAGGGCGCCCAGTCGAGGAAGCCGATGCGATGCGGATCCTCCCTGCGGCTGCGCGCCTCGACCTCCGCCAGCAGCCGCTGCGGCGCCTGGGCGCCGGGCGGTTGCCGCACGAACAGCAGCCTCGCGCCCGGATCGGACAGGCCGGCGAACGCCGCCAGCAGCGGCTCCGGGTCGTACCAGTCGTAGAGCCCGCCGAACAGCAGGCGCCGCTCGCCGGCGGCGCGCGGCGGCAGCAGCGGCCGGTACGCCGGCAGCCGATCCGGCACTCCCATGGGCGCCTCGGCGATCAGCCCCAGGAGGCCCGGGTCGTCCCGGTAGCGGTGCGGATTCACCCGGCCGAGCGCGGTCAGGAAGCCCAGGTAGTAGGCCCGCTGCTCGGGCGACGAACAGACAAAGAAATCGCCGCCCGAGAGCTGGTGGACCCAGGAGCGATGGTCGTTCCGATAGGGATCGATCCCCAGCGTCGAGAGGTGGCTCAGGTTCTCGACCAGGAAGGGATCGTAGAGATCGATCGCCGTCGGCAGATCCGGCAGTTGCTCCAGCACATCGTTCGCCAACTGTCCCTGGGCGACGACGGCGGCGCAGTCCTTCAGCAACTCCGGCAGAGGCGCCGAATCGACCCGACGCGCCTCGGCAGCGCCGATCGGCAGAGCCGGCGGCTCGGCCGTGCGCCAGGGCGACAGGAGCACCACATCGAGCCCGAACCCAGGCAGCCGGCGCGCCATCTCCAGGTAGCGGATGCCGATGCCGGCGGCCCGCTCGCCGAGCGCCTCGCTGCAGACCAGACCGACGCGGGTCAAGGGCGGCCTCCTGCCGGCGGCGGCGGTTCGAGCGGATCGGGCCGGGCCCGGCTCACCTGGAGCCGCGCCAGGTCTGCATGGTCTCGTGCAGCCGCCAGGCACGGGTCGCCTTCATCTTGCCGATCTCGGCCGCCAGCTCGCGCTCGCGCGCATGAAGACGGTCGACCTCCTCCCCGCGCGCCCGGTTCGACGCCTGGATGAGGTCGAGCTCCGCCTGCGTCTCGCGCTGCGTCCTGAGCAGCAGCGCCCGCGACGCCTCGGCGGCCAGCACCGCTTCGCGCCGCATCCGCGTCACCGCCCGGGCCAGCGACTCGGGGCCGAGCTCGTCCGCGTACCTGGCCAGCACCCGCGCCTTCAGGGCCTCGAAGTCGTGCCGTTCGGCCGCCGCGCCGCCCAGGGCGTGGCCGCCGACGGCGCCTCCCAGGAAATGGCGGTACTCACAGGTCGTCCGCGCCAGGTGAACGAAGGGCGACGACCGCGACAGGCGGATCAGCAGATCCCAGTCCTCGAACGCGGGAAGCTCCGGATCGAACGGACCCGCCCGCTCGAGTGCCTCCCGGGTCATCAGCACCGTATGGAACGGGATGTAGTTGTCGAGGAGCAGGATCTCGCGGTCGAAGTCCCGGCTGTAGGGAAGGCCCCGGCTCGACTCCCGGTAGCCGTCCGAGGTCGGCTCATGGGTGACAACGGCCGCATCGCTGTACGCGACCTCGACGTCGCCGCGCAGCAGCGCGGTCAGGCACTCCAGGTGCTCCGGCGCCAGCAGGTCGTCGTCGTCCAGGAACCCGATGCAGTCGCCGGACGCCGCCTCGACGCCGGACTGCGCCGCCGCCGCCCGGCCGCGGTTCGTCTCGTGCTCGACCCGCTGCAGGGCGAAGGGGAAGTCCGCCGGCGGTTCGGGCCGGCGGCCGCCGTCGTTGACCAGCACGACCTCGACGTTCCGGTACGTGCTGCGCGCCAGGCTCTCGAGCGCCTCGGCGAGGCGGCGCGGCCGATTCCAGGTTCTCACCACGATCGAGACCCGGCGCGGCGCATCCACCGCCGCCGGCGACGGGAGACCTCCGAGGTGGGCGACGAGCCAGGCCGGACTCCGGGTCGTGAAGTCGCTCGCCCGCAACTGGCAGTAGCCCTCCGCGGAAGCGCACCCGCGGGGCAGGCTGTGCGCCCGGAAGCGGCGCAGGCCAAGGGACGAATCGAGGTAGTCGTGGCGTTCCTGCTGGCTCCGATAGTGGGACATCGCCGCGGCGAGTCCCTCCACTTCGGCCGTGACGTCGACCAGGAGGTCCGGGTAGAAGGGGTGGTTCACCTCGTAGCAGAACACGCGCAGCAGCAGATCGCCGGGCGCTGAGTCGTCCTGGCAGCGCGATCGGCCGCTGTCGTCCGACCGGCGCCGGCGGCGAGCGATCAGGGCCTCGTGGAGGGCGCGAAACGTCGCCTGGTGGTCCGGGGTCACTTCCAGCGGCGAGGGCGCCAGCACGAGATCCGGACGGCAGGCGTCGAGCAACCCGTCGATCTCGGCGGTCAGTTCGCCGACAAGGGAGGCCAGGCTGCCGTCGGGGAAGCCCTGGCGAACCCCCACGTGTTCCACCCGGCCGATCCCGAGGACCGTCGCCGCCGCCTCCGATTCGGCCTGACGCAGGGCCGAGTACTCCTGTCCGCTCATCCCTTCCGGCGGTCCCTCGGCGCCGCCCGAGCCATCGCTCATGAAGGCGCATACGGTCTCCGCGCCGTTCGCGGCGAGTTGCAGGAGCAGCCCCCCGCAACCGAGCACTTCGTCGTCGTAGTGAGGCGCCAGGACGAGAACCCGCCGGGCGACCACCGAACCCGGCGCCGTCGGCGGCGGCGGCCGGTCCCGTCCGGTCATGACGCCGATCCCCGGGCCGGACCAGCAGCCCGTGGCAAGGGGCGCGTGTCGCACCGAGAGCGGTCAGGCGCCCGTCCGGCAAGGCGCGACAAGCGAGCATATTGGGGATATGTGAGCGAAAAGCTACGCAGCCGGACGGGATGCATGGCCGATCGAACGCAGCGCGAGTCTTGCCACGGGCTGCCAAGCAGGACGCAAGCGCTCCGGTGCGCACGATGACGGGTCTCGTTCACGGCGTCCTCAGGTCGGCAAGCATGCTAACCCGCAACGGAGCACGGGCCCGCTAAGCTCCGGCTCCGATGCTGCAGCGCCAACGAACGCTCGTCGCCGAAGCGCTGCGGAACGCGCTGTCGCAGGCCTTCGGACTGGACCGCGAGCCGGTCGTCGAAGTGCCGCCGCAGCGGCGCCTGGGCGATCTGGCCAGTCCCTGTGCGCTGCACCTTGCACGCGAGCTGCGCCAGGCGCCCCGGGCGATCGCGGCACGGCTGGTCGAGTGCCTCAAGCTGCCGGACGGATGCGAGCGGGTTGCGGTCGAGGGCGCGGGCTACGTGAACTTCCACTTCGGCCGGAGCCGGTTCGCGGCGGCGATGATCGACGCGGTTCCGGTGGGGCGCGCCGAGACCGCCGACGCGCAGGCCAAGGTGATCGTGGAGCACACGAACATCAATCCGAACAAGGCGGCGCACATCGGCCATCTGCGCAATGCCGTGCTCGGCGATGTCCTGGCGCGCGCACTCCGCCGCCTGGGCCAGGACACCGAGATCCAGAACTACATCGACGACACCGGCGTCCAGGTAGCCGATGTGGTCGTTGGTCTTCTCGACCTCCGCGGCTGTTCGCTCGCCGACATCGCCGGCCTGCCCGAGCCGTTCGACTACCTGTGCTGGGACCTCTACAGCGAGGTCGGACGCTGGTACGAAGGGGATCCGGAGCGGCTGGAGCTCCGCCGGCGCACCCTCCACGCCCTGGAGTCCGGCGAGGGCCGCAGAGCAGCAGCCGGCCGGCTGGTGGCCAGGAGGATCGTCGTCCGCCATCTGGCCACGATGGGCCGCATCGACATCGACTACGACCTGCTGACCCGCGAGAGCGAGATCCTCCGTCTGGACTTCTTCGTCGCCGCCTTCGAACAACTGAAGAAGAGCGGCGCCGTTCGACTCGAGGACAGCGGCAGGAACGCCGGCTGCTGGGTCATGCCGCTCGCCGACAGCGAGGAATTCCAGGGTCTGGAGGACCCGGACAAGGTCATCGTCCGTTCCGACGGCACGGTGACCTATGTGGGCAAGGACATCGCCTATCAGCTCTGGAAGTTCGGCCTGCTCGGACGCGACTTCGAGTACGCCCGGTTCGCCGGCGGTTCTCTCTGGGAAACCGCACCGACAGGATCGGGCGGCGGCGCAGGCAGAGCCGAGCGGCCCGGCTTCGGCAGGGGTTCCCGGGTGATCAACGTGATCGATGCGCGACAGGCCTATCTGCAGCGCATCGTCCGCGCCGGCCTCGAGGCGCTCGGCCACCACGACGAGGCGAGGGACAGCGTCCACTTCGCCTACGAGATGGTGGCCCTGTCGCCCGCAACCGCGGAGCGTCTCGGATTCGCCGGCGGCGCGAGGCTGGAGATGTCCGGCCGCAAGGGGATCGGCGTCAAGGCGGACGACCTGCTCGATCAGCTCGAGGCGAAGAGCCGGACCGGAATCCTGGAACGCCGCACCGCCGACGGCAGGCCGATGACCGAGGCGGACGTCGATCTCCTGGCGCGCCGGATTGCCGTGGCGGCGCTGCGGTTCTTCATGACCCGGGCGACGACGACCCGGGTGATCGCGTTCGACATCGACGACGCCACGTCGTTCGAAGGCGAGTCGGGCCCCTACCTCCAGTACTCCATCGTGCGGGCCCGGAACATCCGCCGCCGCCTGCGCAAGGAAGGGCTGGCTCAGGACGTTGCCGCGAGCCGCGTCGGCAACCTGCCAGCCGACGTCTGGTCCGACGATCTCTGGGATCTGGTACTGCTCGCGGCGCAATGCCAGGACGTCGTGGAACGGGCGGCGGCGACGCTCGAACTGTCGCTGATCGCCCGCCACGCCGTCGACCTGGCCCAGAAGTTCCACGCGATCTACCACCGGCACCCGATCCTGCACGAGCCGGACGAGAACCTCCGCGACGCACGGCTCGCGGCAACCCGGATCTTCGAACGGTCGCTCGAAGCGCTGGCCGACATTCTCGGCATACCGCTGCCGGAGCAGATGTAGGCCGGCGCTCCGGGGCCCGATCCGCAGACCGGGCGGCCTCTGCCCCGAACCGGCTCGACCGCCCTGCCGGTCACGGATCGGACGAGGCAAGGCGAATCGCTGACGCCTCAGTCCATCTGCTTGCGCAGGACCGTCGGGATGTCGTAGTCGTCCACGTTCCTCCAGTTCGGACCGTAGCCGCCCGGATCGATCTTGTGGTGCTCGGCGAGCACGCGCTCGCGAAACTGTGCATCGCCGCTCTTCTTCGCCCCGGACTCCGCGTCCTCGACAACGGCATCGGCGAGCTGCGGATCGGCCTGAGCAGCCGCGGCGTCGGCGCCGGCGCGAGGTTGCCGGTCCTCGGCGAAGCCGGTGGCGATCACCGTCACCTTGACCTCGTCCTCCATCGACTCGTCGACCACCAGACCGGAGATGATCGTGGCGTCCGGATCGACCGCGTCCGAGATGGTGCTGGCGGCCTCCGCCACTTCATGGAGGGTCAGCGAGCCGCCGCCGGTGATGTTGATCAGGCAGCCGCGCGCGCCCTCGATCGACGCATCCTCGAGCAGGGGCGAAGAAACCGCCCGTTGGGCTGCCTCGAGCGCCCGGCTGTCGCCCGACGCCACGCCCGTGCCCATCACCGCGATTCCCTGGTCGCACATGATCGCCCGCACGTCGGCGAAATCGGCGTTCACCTCTCCCGGCATCGTGATCAGGTCGCTGATGCCCTGCACCGACTGCCTCAGGACGTCGTCGGCGGTGGTGAAGGCCTCCGAGAGCGAGGTGCCCCGGTCCACGAAGCTCAGCAGCCGCTCGTTCGGTATCGCGATCACGGTGTCGACCGCCTTGCGCAGTTCCTCGAGCCCGCGTTCCGCGAGCAGCATCCGACGCCGGCCCTCGAACGAGAAGGGCTTGGTGACGACGGCGACGGTCAGGGCGCCGACCTCGGCCGAAAGGGAGCCGATGATCGGCGCCGCACCGGTGCCGGTGCCGCCGCCCAGGCCGGCCGCGAGGAACACCATGTCTGCCCCGCCCAGCAGGTCCAGGATCTTGTCCGTGTCCTCAAGCGCCGCGTTCCGGCCGACGTCCGGATCGGCGCCCGCGCCCAGACCGCGCGTGATCCGGCGCCCGAGCTGGAGCTTGGTCGTCGCCTCGCAGCGCCGGAGGGCCTGCAGATCGGTGTTGGCGGCAATGAACTCGATGCCGCCGAGACTGCTTGCGATCATCCGGTTGACGGCGTTGCCGCCGCCGCCGCCGACGCCGACGACCACGATCCTGGCCGGCCCGAAGGTGTCCCCGGCCCGGACCTCCTCGTCGATCGCCGGCTGGTTCCCGGTCGGCTGCTGCTCTTCCATCAGAATCATGGCTTCCTCCGTTTCGAACCGTGGTTCATCCCGTTCAGACTCAGACCAGACCGCTGAACATCTGGCGCAGATTGCCCATCACCGAGCGCACGCCGCCCAGGGAACGGCGGCGAGCGAAGGGCAGGCGAGCCGCCTCGGAGGCGACCGCATAGCGAAGCAGACCTGCGGCCGTCGCCCAGGTCGGGTCGGTGAGACCCTCGATGTCACTCGCAAGACCGAGGGGCACTCCGTAGCGGACATCGCACGAGAAGATCTGCTGCGCGAGCTCGGGCAGGCCGGCAAGCCGGGAGCCGCCGCCGGTCACGACCAGTCCGCCCCGGAGCCGATCGGACCAGCCGGCCTTGTCGAGCTCGACCTGGACGAGCTGGAACATCTCCTCGGCGCGCGCCTGCAGGATCTCGGCGAGGCTGCCGCGCGCGATCGTCCTGCTGCTGCCGCCGGTGACGCTCGGCACCGCCACCTCGTGGTCGCCGTCGATCAGACCGACCAGGCAGCAGCCGTCGCGCAGCTTGAGCGTCTCGGCGCCGGCGAACGACGTGCGCAGCACGGAGGCGAGATCGGCCGTGAAGTGGCTGGCGCCGAACGGCAGGACTCCGCTGTGCTGCACCTCGCCGTGCCGAAAGCAGGCGAAGCCGCAGGTTCCGGACCCGATGTCCAGCAGCAGCACGCCCAGCTCGCGCTCGTCGGGAAGCAGAACCGCCTCCGCCGTGGCGAGCGGCTCGAACACCACCTCCCGGGCCTCCACACCGGCCCGGTTCAGACACCGGACGAGGGTCCGGGTTCGCGGTGCGTGGCCCATGACCAGATGGACCCTCGCTTCCAGCCGGCTGCCGAGCATCCCGTGCGGATCCGCAATGCCGCCGTGGGCGTCAACCGCGAACTCCTGGGGAATCGCATGCAGGATCTCCTGGTCGGGCGGAAGCGGTACGCCCCGGGCCGCACTCAGGACCAGGTCGATGTCGGCACGGGAGATGCCATGATCGCCGCAGTCGACGTAGGCTGTCCCGTGGCTGTTCGCAGAGCGCAGGTCGGAGCCGCCGACGCCGACGAAGGCGCGCGAGATCTCGACCCCCGCCATGGTCTCCGCCTCCTCGGTCGCCCGCTTCAGCGCGCTGACCGTGGCATCGACGTTGACGATGTGCCCTCTCAACGTCCCGCGGTTGGGCGCCCGACCGACGCCGACGACCTTGAGGGCCGGTGCCCCGTCGATGTCCGCGGGCTCGGCGATCAGCACGGCGACCTTCGCCGAGCCGACATCGACGGCAACCAAGTGCGGTCTTGTTCTCGTCATCCTGTTTCGCCCTCGCTGACCGGTCGGAGGCCCTGTGTTTCACGCTGATCGCCGACGCCGAGGTGAGCGCCAGGCGCCTCCATCGACAGGACGATCCGATCCCTGAACCGCAGATCCACGACTTCGGGATCGCTGTGCTCCCTGATCGCTCCGCGCAACGACTCGAACACCGCGGCCTTGGCGGCCACGTCGCTGCCGCGAACGAGGACCGTCGCCGGCCGGCCGCTGCAGGTCAGCAGATAGTCATCGTCGCTGATGACCTCCACCGTCCGCACCCGCCGCCCCCACTCGAACGTGCCGACCTCGGCCGCCACGTCGAGCGCCCGCTTCAGCGTTCGGGCGAGGACCTCGCCCGGCACGTCCCTGGTCGGAGGTCCGCCAGCGCCCGGATTGCGCGCCGGACCGCCCTCCACGCGCTCGACGGCGAGGGCGCTCTCGATCGACACGCGGACCAGACCGCCGGCGCACAGTTCGGGCGCCCGCTCGCACCCGACGATCGCCCTGCCGTCCCGGTCGATCACCCAGGCCCGTCCGCCCGCTGCGAACACCGCCGCCGGTTCATGCTCGAAGACCCGCACCGAGAGCTCGTTCGGCAGGCGCTTGACCAGTTCCGCCTCACGCAACCACTCGTGATCGAGCCGGCGGGCGGCGGACTCCAGGGACAGAAGCGGCAGATTGCGCCCCTGAAGCGGAGCGAGCCGCCGCTGCACCCAGTCCTCGGACAACCGTTCGGCGTCCTCGACCCGCACCTCGAGCCGGAGGTCGAACACCGGCGCCGTCGCCAGCCAGACGCCGGCCCCCACCACCGGCGCAACGCCGAGCAGGACCTTGGCGAACCCCAGGGCCAGCCACAGCACGGGCCGCGGCCGGCGGCGGCGCACGGGGCGCCGGGCGCCCGGCCGACGACGTCCTGACCGCCCGCTCACGACCCGTCGTCCTCGCTGGCAGCCGCAAGCCGATGGGCCAGTCGGTACACGTCGCCCGCGCCCAGCGTCAGGATCATGTCGCCCGCCTCGACCCCGGAACGAAGCCGTTCGGGCGCCGCCCGCCACGGGCCGCAGCCACTGACGCTGGCGTGGCCGGCCCGGACCGCGGCGGTCACCACCAGGCCGGCGTCAACCCCCGGCACGGGCTGTTCGCGGGACGGATAGACATCGGCGACCAGCACGTTGTCGGCGAGCAGCAGGGCCCGGCCGAAGTCGTCCGCCAGGGCCCGCGTGCGGCTGAACAGGTGTGGCTGGAAGACGGCATGAATGCGGCCGGCCCGAGGCCCGCTGCCGCCGCCAGGGCCGATCACGTCGCGGGCCGCCCTCAGGGTCGCCTCCACTTCGGTCGGGTGGTGCGCGTAGTCGTCGACCACCGTCGCCCCCCGCCACTCCCCCACCCGCTCGAACCGCCGGTGGACGCCGCCGAAGCACGACAGCGCGGCGGCCATCGACTCGAACTCGAGTCCGACTGCCCGCGCCGCGGCGATCGCCGCCAGCGCGTTGAGGACGTTGTGCCGGCCCGGCATCGGCAGGTCCAGAACGCCGAGCGAGCCGAGGCGGGCATCGACAACCTCGAACCGGAAACCCTCGCGAGTCGCCGATGCGCCGCATGCGCGCAGGTCGGCGCCCGGACAGAAGCCGAAGGTGACGATCCGCCGATCGGCAAGCCGCGGCAGCAGTTCCCGGACGTTCCCGTCGTCCGCGCAGGCGATGACCTGGCCGAAGAAGGGCACGCGCCCGGCAAAGTCCGCAAACGCCTCCTGGATGTCGGCCAGATCGCGGTAGGTGTCGACGTGGTCCAGATCGATGTTGGTGATGACCGCGATCACCGGCGCGAGGTCAAGGAAGCTCCGGTCGTACTCGTCCGCTTCCGCGACCAGATATTCCCCGTTCCCGTAGCGGGCGCCGGTGCCCGAGACGCGCAGGCGCCCTCCCACGATCACCGTGGGATCGAGGCCGGCGGCCGTCAGCACGCTGCCGATCAGCGACGTCGTCGTCGTCTTGCCGTGCGTGCCGGCAACAGCGACGCCGTACTTCAGCCGCATCAGTTCGGCGAGCATCCGGGCGCGTCGCACGATCGGCACTCCCCGCCGCCGCGCGGCCGCGATCTCCTCGTTGCCGACCGGAACCGCCGAGGAGACCACGACGAGGTCGGCACGATCGACGTGCCGGGCGCTGTGGCCGATCGCGACGCGGGCGCCCAGCTCCACAAGACGCTCGGTCGTCTCGCTCTTCTCCAGGTCGGAACCGCTCACGCTCAGGTCGCAGTTCAGCAGGATCTCGGCGAGTCCGCTCATGCCGGCGCCGCCGACGCCGACGAAGTGGACCCGCTTGAGCCCGGCCTTGCGCAGCAACGGCAGCATCAGCCGCTCCTCCTCCCCGAACGACGCCCGGCGAGCTCGCATACCCGCGCCGCAATCGCGCGCGCGGCGCCGCTGCAGCCGACGCGCCGAGACGCCCGCGCCATCGCCAGGAGACACCGGCGATCCGCGATCAGCCGAGCGCAGCAGGCAACGGCCGCCTCGCCCTCGAGGTCGTCCTGATCGAGCAGGATCGCAGCGCCCGCATCGACCATCGCGCGAGCGTTCCCGCGCTGGTGGCCGGCGGCCATCGGCAACGGAACGTACACCGCCGGTCGGCCGGCAGCCGCGATCTCGGCCACCGTGACCGCTCCGGCCCGCGACACGATGAGATCGTGCGCCTGCATCGCACCGGCCGTGTCCCGAATGAACCCGGTGACCGTCGCCGTGAGGCTCGGCGCGGCCAGTTGCCGGTAGCGGTCGCGCGTATCGTCGACCCGGCCAGGACCGCACTGGTGCGTGACCTCGACCCGACGGCGTCCCGAGGCCCGGGCGAGCAGACCCGGCAGACAGCGGTTGAGCGCATCGGAACCCTGGCTGCCGCCAAGCACCAGGACCCGGACGCGGTCGCCGGCAGGCCGCAGCTCCCCGATCTCCAGGAAGGCCCGCCGCACCGGCACGCCGACCAGCCGGGTCGCGCACGCCAGCCCCTCGGCCGCGGACTCGAACGCGACGCCCGCTTCGGCCGCGAACCGCGACAGCGTCCGGTTCGCGGCGCCAGACTCCGCGTTCGGCTCGAGCAGGTAGAGCGCGCAGCCGTGGAGCCGGGCCGCCAGTGCCGCCGGCGCACAGACGTAGCCGCCGGTCGCGAACACCAGCGCCGCTCGCAGGCGGCGCAGCAGCACCGCGGCGCGGAGAGTAGAGAGCAGCAGGACCGCCAGCGCCGCCGCCCGTTGACCGGCGCCGCGATCGACGAATGGGCGGGCAGGCAGCGCCCGGAACGCGAATCCGGCCGCAGTGACGAGCCGCTCCTCGAGGCTGCCGCGTCGCCCGATCCAGGCGACGTCCCGTTGCCGGGCGCGAAGCTCTTCGGCCACCGCCAGACCCGGAAACACGTGGCCGCCCGTGCCGCCGCCCGAGAAGACCACCGTGCCGCGGGAATCGCCGGTGCTCATCCATGCTCCGAGACGCTCAGCAGCAGGCCGGAGGCGACGAGGGCCATGACCAGGGAAGACCCCCCGTGCGACAGGAAGGGCAAGGGCGTGCCGGTCACCGGGACCAGTCCGACGGTGACGCTGACGTTGACCAGGACCTGGACCAGGAGCGCCGACGTCAGTCCCCAGGCGAGGAAACGGCCGAAGACGTCCGGGGCGCGGTGACCGGCGACGTAGCCGCGCCAGGCCAGCACGGCGAACGCGGCCAGCACGGCGGCGGCGCCGATCAGCCCGAGTTCCTCGCTGACAATGGAGAAGATGAAGTCCGAACTCGCGAGCGGCAGGAAGTAGAGCTTCTGGGCGCTCTCGCCCAGACCCTGGCCAGTCAGGCCTCCCGATCCGATGGCGATCAGGGACTGCAGCACCTGGAAGCCGTTGCCGGAAGGATCGTTCTCCGGCGACAGGAAGCCGAGGAGTCGCTCCCGGCGGTAGGGCTCGGCCCAGATGAAGATGGCGAACAGGCCGGTCACGGCGAGCATCGAAGGCACGATCCAGCGCCAGGAGAGACCGGCAAGGAACAGCATGATTCCGGCGATCGCGAGGATCAGCGCGGCGCTGCCGAAGTCGGGCGCCTGCAGGACGAGCAGCGTCACCAGCCCGACCGCGAATCCGCACGGGACGAGCACCCGGGGCTGGCTGACACCCTCGGGACAGCGGTGGATCTGGTAGGCGAGGAAGACGACGACCGCCACCTTGGCCAGCTCGGACGGCTGGAAGGTCAACGGCCCCACGGACAGCCAGCGGCTGCTGCCGTTGATCGGCGGCGCCGCCAGAACCAGCAGCAGGAGGGCGAGAGAGACACCGAGACCGGCGTAGGCGAGCCACGGCCGCGCCAGGCTCCGGTAGTCGATGTTCATGACCACCAGCATCGCCCCCAGGCCGACGACCGCGGCCAGCAACTGGGTGACGAACTGGCGCTTGAACCCGCCGTCGGGGTCGGGCGGGTTGGCCGAGTAGACCATCACCAGGCCGGCCGCCACGAGCAGCACGACAACCGTGAAGAGGACCTTGTCGATCGCCAGCTTCCTAGCCATCGACGTCTCCCTGGCCGTTCGCGGCAAGCGCCCGCACCTGCTGTTCGAAGCGGCGTCCGCGCTGGGCGAAGTCCTTGAACTGGTCGAAGCTGGCGCAGGCCGGCGAGAGCAGGACCGTCTGGCCTTCGCACGCGGCGGCCGCAGCCGCCGCGACCGCCCGGTCGAGCGTGCCGCACAGGCGGCACTCGGCAGCACCGGCCAGCACGGACGCCAGAAGCGGCGCCGCCTCGCCGATCAGGTAGACCGCTGCCGCGCGGGCGCCGGCCGCCGCCGCCAGCTCGGCGAAGGCGGCGCTTCCGTCCTTGGCCCGGCCGCCAAGGATCAGATGGACGCTGCCGTCGCCGAAGCCGGCGAGCGCCTTGACGACGGCCGCCGGGTTGGTCGCCTTCGAGTCGTTGATGTAGCGGACGCCGCCGACCGTCCCGACCGGCCGCATCCGGTGCGGCAGACCGCCGAAGGAACGCAGCACCGGCGCAAAGTGCTTCGGATCGGCGCCGACCGCGGTCGCGAGCAGGGCGGCAGCCATCGCGTTCTCCAGGTTGTGCACACCGTCGAGCGCCAGGTCGTCGAGCCGAAACAGCTCCCGTCGGACCTCCGGTCCGGTTTCGACGACCCGTCCGCCGTCGACATGGCAGCCGTCCTCGACCTGCCGCAGCCGGGAGAAGAGGCGGCGCCGGACCGTCGCCCTTGCCCCGGCGCGGCCGCGGCAAAGGCGGCGGGCATCGCCGTCGTCGGCGTTCAGCACCGCAACATCGCCGGCGGCCTGCCGGGCGAAGATGCGTGCCTTGGCGCCGGCGTAGTCCGCAATGTCCGGGTAGCGGTCGAGGTGGTCCGGACTGATGTTGAGCAGGGCCGCCGCCCGCGGGCGGAACCGGTCGACGGCTTCGAGCTGAAAACTCGACAGCTCCACGACGAAGACGCGGTCCGGCGCGCCGTCGACCCGGGCGCACAGCGGCGTGCCGATGTTGCCGCAGACCTCAACCGCGTAGCCCGCCGCTTCGAGCAGCGCCCCGGTCAGCGCGGTCGTGGTGCTCTTGCCGTTGCTGCCGGTCACGCCGACGACGGTCGCCGGCGACGATGTCTCCAGCAGGCGCCAGGCGAGCTCGACCTCGGCCAGGATCGGCACGTGCGCAGAGCGGGCGCGGCGCAGGAGCGGACGGTCGGGCGGCACGCCCGGACTCAGCACGACCGCGTCGAGTGCCGCCGGCAACCGGGCCTGCTCTTCGGCCAGGAGCCGGTCGACCCGTCCCGTGCGCAGCAGATCGCGGGCTTCGGGTTCCAGATCACCAGCCGGACGGCCGTCCACCGCGGCGACGCGGACACCCCGGTCGGAGAGCGCCCGGGACGCCGCCGCGCCCGAGCGGCCCAGGCCGTAGACCAGGACGTTCTTCCAGGTGGACACCGACGCCGCATCCGGCATCCCGCCTGCACTCGGGTCAGGCGTCACCGCTACCTCAGCTTCAGGGTCGAGAGACCCAGGAAGGCGAACAGGACAGCGAGGATCCAGAAGCGGACGATGACCTGGTTCTCGCTCCAGCCGCGGAGTTCGAAGTGATGATGCAGCGGCGCCATCCGCAGCACCCGCCGGCCGGTCGTCCGGAACGACGCCACCTGGACGATCACCGACAGGGCTTCGAGCACGAACAGCCCGCCGACCAGTACCAGCAGCAGCTCCTGCTTCGAGAGCACTGCCACCGCGCCGATCGTGCCGCCGATCGCCAGCGACCCGACATCGCCCATGAACACCTGGGCGGGGTGGGCGTTGAACCAGAGGAAGCCGAGGCTGGCGCCGACCAGGGCGGAACAGATGATCGCGACCTCGCCGGCCCCCGGCACGTAGGACACCTGCAGATAGCGGGCGGCAATCGAGTTGCCGGCGATGTAGGCGAAGATCGCGTAGGTGGCGGCCGCGACCAGGGTGGCGCCGATCGCCAGCCCGTCGAGCCCGTCCGTCAGGTTGACCGCGTTCGACGATCCCGCGATCAGGAGCGCCACGAAGGGGACGTAGAGGACCCCGAGCTCGAGCACCAGGGTCTTGAAAAAGGGGAAGCTGAGGTTCGCGTCCAGGGGGGTGAAGCCGACCAGGCCCGCGCCGAGGGCAACACCGACAACGAGCTGGAGCGCCAGTTTCACCCCGATGCCAAGTCCCCGGTTGTGCCGGCGCCTGACCTTGAGCAGGTCGTCGGCGAAGCCGACCGCGCCCAGCCCGATCGTCGTCCCCACCGCCAGCCAGACGTAGGCGTTCGAGAGATCGGCCCACAGCAACGTCGGCACGATGACCGCAGTGAGGATCAGCAGCCCTCCCATGGTCGGCGTGCCGGCCTTGCTCCGGTGCCGCTCCGGCCCCTCTTCGCGGATCGTCTGGCCGATCGAGAGCCGCCGCGCCGCACGAATGAAACCGGGGCCCAGCACCAGGCTGAGCACGACACCGGTCAGGGCCGCGCCGGCGCAACGGAACGTGATGTACTGGATCACGTTGAACGGGGCGATCCGTTCGCCGAGCGGCAAGAGCAGGTCGAGCAGCATCAGTGCGGCCTCTCCTGGAGCAGCGCGTCGACAACGTGCTCGAGAGCCGCACCGCGCGAGCCCTTGACCAGAACGACATCGCCTTCCCCGATCAGTGCCGGCGCTGCGGCGCCGGCAGCCCGCGCGTCCTCGAACCAGGCGGTCTCCGCGCCCGCCGCGCCGGCGGCCGCCACGATGTCCGCCGCCAGCTCGCCGACGCCGATCACCAGACCGAAACCGAGTCTCGCCGCGTCGGCGCCCAGTTCCCGGTGGTAGCGGCGCTCGGCGCGGCCGAGCTCGAGCATGTCGCCCAGCACCCCGACATGGCGGTCGCCCTCAAGCGCCCGTGCCGCCTCGAGCGCCAGCCGCGCCGCCTCCGGATTCGAGTTGTAGGAATCGTCCACCAGCGTGGCGCCAGCCGGCAGCGAGACGACCCGGCCGCGGCCTGCGTCGGGCCGTGTCCGACGCGCAGCCTCGGCGACCGTCGCCAGCGGCACGCCCAGGCGCAGGGCGCAGGCCGCGGCCGCCAGGAAGTTCTCGACGTTCACCCTGCCGTGGAGCGGCAGTTCGACGCGCATCGATGCGCCGGCGTACTCCAGACGAAAGGCGGTTCCCGGCTCGCCGCGCAGGGGTCCGAGGCCATGGGCCGTGATGTCGGACCACCGGGAGCGGCCCGCCGCCGGCTCCACGTCGTACCAGGCGACGCGCTCCGCGCCGACCGAGGCCGGCATGGGAGCGGCTTCCAGATGGCGCTTCACCAGACCGACGACCCGAGGATCGCCGGCGTTGGCGACGATCAGGCCGTCGGCTGCGAGACCGGCCAGAAGCTCCGCCTTGGCCTCGGCAATCGCATCGAGACCGGCCAGAGCGCCGTCCGCTGTCTCGAAGCCCGACAGATGCGCCGGCCGGACGTTGGTGAAGACCGCCGCGTCCGGACGCCCCAGCCGGCTCACCGCCGCCAGCTCGCCGGGCTCCGACATGCCCATCTCGGCCACCAGCCAGTCGCAGTCGGCGTCCGTGGCCAGCAGGGTGAGCGGGAAGCCGAGCAGGTTGTTCAGATTGCCCGGACTCTTCCGCACCCGCCAGCGCTCGCCGAGCAGAAGGGCGAGCAGGTCCTTGGTCGTCGTCTTGCCCGCAGAACCCGTGACGGCGGCCACCCGGATGTCGAGCCGGCGCCGGTGATCGCGGGTCAGCTCGTGAAGCGCCTCCATCACGTCGTCCACCCGGATCTGGGGGCCGCCGGCGTCCTTTACCGGCGTCCTGACCACTGCCGCCGCCGCGCCGGCGGCCAGGGCAGCGGCCGCGAAGCGGTGACCGTCGGTCCGCTCTCCGGGCAGCGCGAAGAACAGCTCGCCGCCGCCGACCCGTCTCGAGTCGATCGCGGCGCCTCGATAGCAGGCGTCCGCCGGAACGGCTCCGATCAACGTGCCGCCCATGGCCGCCGCCGCATCGGCAAGACGCCGTCTCACGTCGACGCTCCGCAGCCCAGGTCCACCAGGGCCCGCTCGACCTCATCCCGATCGCGAAAGGGCATCGTCCGTCGCCCGACCGTCTGCGTCGCCTCGTGACCCTTGCCGGCGACCAGCACGGCCCATCCCGGCCGGGCAGCGGCCAGGGCAACCGCCCGTCGAATCGCCGCCCGGCGGTCGGGGACGACCTCGTGGCGGCAGCCGGCCGCCGCTTCGAGCCCGGCCACGATCGCCCGGTGGATGAGCTCCGGGGCTTCACTGCGCGGGTTGTCGTCGGTGACTACCGCGAGATCCGCCAGCTCGCCCGCCGCGCGCCCCATCAGCTCCCGCTTGCCGCGATCCCGATCTCCGCCGCAGCCGAACACGACCAGGACGCGGCGGTCGCTCAGCTCCCGAATCGCCCCGATGGCGGCGCGCAGACCGCCGTCCGTGTGGGCGTAGTCGATGAGCGCCGGAAATTCCTGGCCCCGATCCACCGGCTCCAGCCGGCCGTCCAGCGGTTCCTCCGCCGCCGCCGCGGCGCGGATCGAGTCGAACGGGATCCCCAGTGCGATCGCCGTCGCCGCCGCGGCCGTGAGGTTCTCCAGGTTGAACCTGCCGAGCAGCCGGCTGACGAGCGTCAGACCGCCCGCCGGCGTCGCGAGGTCGGCGCGGATGCCGGCGAAGTCGAGCTCCGAGCGGACCACGCGCACCTCGGCGCCGCTCCGGCCGGCGGCGCTGCATCGCCACACGTCGGCTCCGTTCCCGATCTCTGCCGCCAGCCGGCGGCCGTACTCGTCGTCGACGTTGATCACCGCATGGCGGCCCGCCCGCAGCAGGGAGAACAGGCGGCGCTTGGCCTCGAAGTAGGCCTCCATCGAGGGGTGGTAGTCGAGGTGGTCGCGGGTGAGGTTGGTGAACACGGCAGCGTCGAACGCCATCCCGTTCAGGCGCCCCTGATCGAGAGCGTGGGACGAGACCTCGACCGCGGCGGCCGCGGCGCCCATGTCGACGGACCGCCTGAGCAACCGGAACAGATCGCTGCTCTCGGGCGTCGTCCGATCGGACGACACAGACATCAGCGGCGGCCGTTCCGACGGCAGGGCGGCCGGCCGATGGATGCAGCAGCCGAGGGTCCCGATCTCCGCGGCCGATCGCCCGGAACGAGCCAGGCACGCGCCGATCAGACGGGCGGTCGTGCTCTTGCCATTGGTGCCGGTGATGCCGACGGTCAGAAGATGCCGTTCGGGATGGTCGTACAGTCTTGCCGCCACCAGCCCCATCGCTGCCCGTGGATCGTCGACCTCCAGCCACGGCACGGAGGACGGCGCCGGCGGCGGCCCGCAGGCAAGGACTGCGGCGGCGCCGCGGTCGACGGCATCGGCCGCAAAGCAGCGGCCGTCGTGAACCTCGCCGCGCCACGCCACGAAGAGATCGCCGCTGCCCGTACGCCGGGAGTCGTGGCGAATCCCCGTGATCTCGGTAGCCGCCGCGAGGGCGCTCAGCCCCGACCGCAGCGGCAGGTCGACGACGACATCGCCGAGCTTCATCGGCTCGATCCCGCCGCCGTCCACCGGGTGTCCTCGGTCGGCGCGTCGCCGTCCGGCTCCGCCGGCGCCCCGGCCGCGGTTGCCACTCGGACTTCCGGCGGCGCCGGCGGCAGCAGCCAGACCGGCTGGCTCCAGCCCATCGGCTGACGGGACGGGGTCGCACCCAGATAGAACAGGGCCTCGCTGACGATGCTCTGGAAGACCGGCGCCGCCACCTCTCCGCCGGAGGTGGAGGCGGTCGGCTCATCGATCATGACCAGGCAGACCAGGCGCGGCGACCGGGCCGGTGCGATGCCGACGAAGCCGGCGACGCGGCCGGTCGCGGAGTAGCCGGAAGCGTCCGACTTCTCGGCCGTGCCCGTCTTCCCGGCAACCCGGTAGCCGGCGACCGCGGCCCGGCGGCCGGTACCGCTGACCACGACTTCCTCGAGCAGCCGGATCACCCGATAGGCCGTCGACTTCGAGACCACACGGTGTCCGCGGTTGTGAGGCCGGACGTCGACCAGGTCCCCCTCCCGCTCCAGCGCACGGACGACGTAGGGCCGGTTCCAGACGCCGCCGTTCGCGATCGCGGCGTAGGCATTCGCAAGCTGCAGGGGCGTCACCGCGAGACCGTGGCCGAACGAGGCATACGCCGTCGTCTCCTCGTCCCAGGCGCGGAGCGGAACGATGCCCGGATGCTCACCGCCCAGGTCGATCCCGGTCACGGCGCCGAATCCGAACGCCGTCACCAGTTCCTGCATCGTCTCCGTCCCGGTCAGGAGACCCGCCTTGACCGCGCAGACGTTGCTCGACCTGGCGATCGCGGAGCGGAACGTGAGTTCCGAGAACGGCTTGTGGTCCTTGATCCGCGCCCTGCCGATCCGGATCCGGCCGTTCTCGCAGTCCATGATCTGGTCCGGATGAACCACGCCGCGCTCGAACGCGCCAGCCGCAGTGATCGTCTTGAATGTCGATCCCGGTTCGTAGGAGTCCTGCAGCGCCCGGTTGCGGCGCTCGTTCGCACCAAAGTCGCCGAACCGGTTCGGATCGAAGGTCGGGTAGGACGCCATTGCCAGCACCGCCGAGTCCTCGGGGGCGAGGATGACGACGCTGCCGGCGGCAGCGCCGGTCGACTCGACCGTCTCCCGCAGGGCGCGCTCCGCGAGGTGCTGGATCGTCGCGTCGATCGTCAGGTGGAGGTCCGCCCCCGGCTTCGGCTCGCCCAGGGAGCCCGCCACCACCACCAGCCGCTGCTGGCCGTCGCGGAGGACGTGCCGTCGGACCGACTCGCCCGCCACGTCCTTGTCGTAGCGGTACTCCAGACCGGCGAGGCTGCGATCGGTGCCGACGAAGCCGAGCACATGGGCCATCAGGCTGCCCATCGGGTAGTAGCGCTTGCTCTCGGCCAGGAAGTAGAGACCGGGGAAGGCGGACAGGTCGATCCGGTCGGCGACCTCGCGGTCGAGCTTGCGCGCCAGAGGAACATGTCCCCGTTTCCGGAGCAGCGCCTCGATCGGCTCCCTGGAACGGCCGATCAGGGGGGCGATCGCCGCGGCGGCGGCCACCGGATCGCTCACCTTGGCGGTCTCGGCATACAGCGTGCGGGTCTCGACGGAGACCGCAAGCCGCCGGCCGCGGGCATCGTAGATCGTGCCCCGGTTGGGATTCAGAACCACCTCGCTGCGCTGCTGGCGCGCGGCCCGCTCGCGGTAGTCGTCGGCCCCGCGAATCTGCAGATCGAACAGCCGAACGGCGATCGCACCCATCCACACGATCGCAACCGCGATCAGCACGGCCAGCCTTCCGACGTAGCGCCGGCGGGCGCTTCGGGCACGGGGGGGCAGCGCGCTCACGGCATGGGCTCCGCTGCCGACCCGGTCTGCACCAGGGAAACGCTCGCGGCATTCAGGAAGATCATCTGGTCCAGTGTCGGCGGCGCCATCCCGAGCTCTTCCAGGGCCAGGGCGGAAAGCCGGTCGGGCCGGCTGAGCCGGGTCGCCTCCAGCTCCAGCCGAAGCTCCTGCTGCCGCAGCTCGTCCAGGGTCCGTTCCAGCTCCTCGATGCGGTAGCCGGCCTCGAGCCCCTGCTCATGCACCCAGGTGTACGCCAGCACCGCCGCCGCGAACGGCAGCAGGATCGCGAACACGCGCCACAGGCCGCGCAAGCGGCCGGGATCCCTCTGGCGCACCAGGAAGGGGTTCGCGACCTCCTTGCTGACGCTGTAGCCGCTCTTCACCGTTGCGGTTGTCGCTGGCTAGCGGTCCGTGGCAGGAGTGCGTGTCGCACCGAGAGTGGCCAGGCGCCCGTCCGGCAAGGCGCGATGAGAGAGCATATTGGGCATATGTGAGCGAAGAGCAACGCAGCCGGGCGGGATGCATGGCCAATCGAATGCAACGCGACTTCTGCCACGGACTGCTAGAGGCGCCTGGCCGCCCGCAGCCGGGCGGACCGGGATCGGGGGTTGTACTGCACTTCGTCCGGCTGCGGCCGGACCGGCTTCCGGGTCATCAGCTCGATCAGCCGGGTCTCGGCACGGGGCCGGCCGGTGACCGGATCCACCTCACCTCGTGCGCGCGCACGAAGACCGTGCTTGACGATCCGGTCTTCCAGGCTGTGGTAGGAGATGACCACCAGCCGACCGTCCTGCTCCAGCAGCTTCATCGCCTGTTCGAGGGTCTCGCCAAGACCGGACAGCTCCTCGTTCACCGCGATGCGGAGCGCCTGGAACGTCCGGGTCGCGGCATCGATCGACCGCGCACCTGCCCGGACGGCGCGGCCGCGGCGCGCCCTGGACGCGCCGGTCGCCTCGTGAACGAGGCCGCGCAGGTCGTCCGTCGTCTCGATCGGCCGCCGCCGCCGGCGCTCGACGATCGCACGCGCGATCCGGCGCGCCTGCCGCTCCTCGCCGTAGTCGCGGAGCACGGTCTCCAGCACGCTTCGGGACTCCAGGTTCACGACATCCCTCGCAGTCCTCGCCGGCGACCCCGGCGACCGGTCCATCCGCATGTCGAGCGGACCGGGTCGGACGAAGCTGAAGCCGCGTTCGGCCCGATCGAGCTGAAGCGACGACACGCCGAGGTCGGCAAGGATCCCCGCCGGCGGACCGCAGCCGGCGTCGGCGACGATCTTCCGGATCGACGCGAAATCGCCGTGGACGAGGCGAACCCTGCGGCCGAACTCCTGCAGCCGGCCGGAGGCGTGCTCCAGGGCCTCCCGGTCGCGGTCGATGCCGAGAACCGAGGCCGAAGGGTGGCGGCGCAGGATCTCGGCCGCATGGCCGCCCAGCCCGACCGTGCAGTCGACGAACCAGCCGCCGCGCTCCGGACCGAGGAACCGCAACGCCTCGTCGACCAGAACGGGTTCGTGGGTGACCGCTCGTTCGCCCACATCGCTAGCCGTCCCTGCGCCCGTTGGCGTCGAGCGCGTCGAGATCCTGGGTGAGTTCGTCGAGATCCTCGTCGGTGAACGGCCTGGACTCGATCTCGTTCTCGATCCGTTCGAGGTTCCAGACCTCCAGATGGTCCGTCTTGCCGAAGAGCACGACCTCGCCGTCGATGCCGGCCCGCCCGCGCAGCCGGCCCGGCACGATCAGCCGGCCCTGGGAATCGAGTCGACTCTGCTGGCCGAAGTAGCTGATCCGCCGCAGGTAGTCCCGCCGCCGCGTGTTGGACGACGGCAGCCTGCCGAGCCGCTGCTCCTCCTGTTCCCACACCGGCAGGGGGTAGATCCAGGCGCAGTCGCCGCGCAGCGAGGTGGTGAAGATCTCCGGGCCGAACCGCTCCTGGAGCGGGCGCAGGAAGACGCTCGGCACCTTGAGCCGGCCCTTGGCGTCGATCTTGGCCTCTGCATGCCCTCGAAACATCGCTCACGCCCCGAGGAACCCGGTTGAGCGGAACTGCCCAGACTGGTGCTCGGAACGCGCGACCCTAGCACCTTTTGGCCATTTCTGTCTACTTCAGGCCACTTTGTTCCACCATTTCGCCAGCAGCCCACCACGAAACGCAGCGCAGCGGGCGTCGTCAACACGAGCGGGATCCCCGGGCAGACGGAGGTCCGTCGGTCGGACTGCGGGGTCAGCGACGGACTCGGCGGCGCAGCACCCGCGGCCGCGGCAGGGGAGTCGGAGAAGGCCGTGGCGAACGCAGACGGCGCCTGACCGCACGGCGGTTCGCCCGCGGGTGGCCGCGCCGACCGCCCTGCGAGCGATCGAAGGCCGGTCGGTCAGCGCTGGTCGGCGGCGCCGGCCGTGTCGTCGGCCGCGGGTTCCTCGGGTTCTGCGGCTTCCTCGACCGCGGGTTCCTCGGCGCCCTGAACACCCGCATCGGGTGCGAACCGATTGAGCAGCCCGAGGGCGTCGGCATCGAGCGAGGGCGCCGCGACCGGCCGGTAACCCACGGCCTCGTCCGGCAGCCGCTCCACGATGTACGCCGCCTCGGCGAGCTCGTCCAGGTAGAGAACGTACTCCTCCTCGAACAGGCGGCCCCGCTCCTCGCGCTCGATCGCCTCTCGCACATCGTCGAACGGCTGTACCGAGGCGGGTTCGCGCTCGAGCATCTTCAGCACATGCAGACCACCTCGCGCCGCGACGGCTTCCGCCACGCCTCCCGGCTCCAGGTCCCAGGCGATCGCGTCGAGCTCCGGCGCCAGGTCACCCGGCTCGACCCAGCCGACATCGACGGCAGTCGCGCCCTCGCCCAGAGCCTCCGCCGCCTCTGCGGCGTCGGTGTCGGACAGAAGCCGGGTCCTGGCCTGAGCCGCCAGCGGCGCCATCCGGTCATCAGGAACGGCGTCCTCGAGAATCACCACCTCCTCGAACCGCGCCCGCTCGGGAATCCGGAACCGCTCCTCGTTGTCCTGGTAGAAGCGTCGGAGATCCTCGTCCGCAAGGTCGATCCGCGACGCCACCTCGCGGCCGCGCACGATGTTGGACCGCAACTGCTTGCGCATCTGATTGCGGAAGTCCTCCTCGCGCATGCCCGACTGGGCGAGGGCGTCCCGGAACTGCTCCTCGTTCTCGATGCCGTACTGCTCCCAGGTCGCCTGGATCTGCTGCTCGACATCGCTGTCGTCGACCACCACCGAGAGCTGATCCGCCCGCGAGAGGATCAACTGCTCCTCGAACATGGCCTTCATGATCACGCGGCCGACATCGTCGAGCCGTTCCTGCCGTTGCGGCTCGGTGAGACGCGGGGAATTCCGGATCGTGCGAATCTGATCGGCGACGGCCCGCTGGTAGTCGTACAGCGTCACGATCCGGTCGTTGACCCGCAGCACGACGCGGTTCTCCGCACTCGGGTCCGCCTGCCCGCCCGCCGGGACCGCAACCAGCGCCATCACCAGCGCGGCCCGGCACAGGGCGGCGCGGCACCGGCGGCGGGAACATTGCCTCATGTCGTAACTCCTCAATCGACCGCGGGCGCGCTGTACGGTCCGTTGTAGTCGAACGCCAACCGTTCGACCGCGACTTGCAGATTGTACTTCCGCTTCGCCTCTTCGATCGCGTGCCGGATTGCTGCTTCGCCGCGCTCGGCCAAGAGGCGGGACCGGATCCCGGGCGCCGCCGCCCGCAGCGGCAGGGTCTCGGCGGGCAGGAAGCGCTCGACCTGGAAGATGCGGAAGCCGTAGTCCGTCTCCAGCAGCTCGCTCCACTCCCCTGCTTCGAGTGCGAACACGATGTCGGCCACCACGCCGGGCAGGTCCCGCCGCGACAGTTCGCCCTGCCGTCCGCCGTCCGACGCGGTCGGGCCGGTCGACCGAACCCGCGCCACCTCGCCGAAATCGACTCCCGCTTCGAGTTCGGCCAGGGCCAGCTCGGCGGTCGCGCGGTCCTCGGCCAGGATCTGGCGCAGGACCGCCCGGGCCGGCCGCCGATAGTCGCTCGCGTTCTCCGCGTAGTAGCGCTCGACGTCCGTCGTTCCGACCTCGACCGGCGCCGCTTCGATCAATGCGGCGGCAGCCTCGCGGGAGGTCTCGGCGCCGTCCGCGAGGCCTCGGTCGCGGGTCCACCGCAACAGGAGCTGATCGTCGACGAAGCGATCGAAGAGCCGCGACAGCACCTCGCTGTTCGAACTCGACGCGTCGACGCCCAGCACCCCGGCCACGTAGCGGTCGAAGTCCTCGTGAGTCCTGTCCTCGCCGCCGATCCGCACCAGGACGCCCGCCGGAAGGCTGCCGGCACAGCCCGCAAGCAGCGCCGCCAGCGGCCAGACGGCGAGTCTCCGCAGCCGGGACGGAGAGTTGCCACCGGAGCTCAGTGGACCGTCTCCGCCGCGGCCAGCCGGCGCTGCGGTTCACCCGAAAGAAGCTCGAGCAATTGCAGCGAAATCTCCATCGATTCCCGTCCCGGAACATCCTGCAAGGTCAGGACGCCGTCCGGCGCGAAGGCGGCGCCCTGCCGCTCGGAGACGAAGCGGATCAGCCGGTCGACGTCGACCTTCGCGTCACGGCGGAGCCGGATCGTCAGCCGGTCGCCGCGGTGGGCGATCGCCTGGACGCCCAGGCCCTCGGCGATCCGTTTCAGCTCGGCGCCCTGGACCAGGGTGTGGACGGGTTCGGGCGGCGGACCGAAGCGGTCGCGCAACTCGGCCAGCAGCGCCGCAGGATCCTCCACCGCTTCCGCCAGGCGGCGGTAGATCTCGAGTCGCAGCGAGATCTCGCCGATGTAATCCTCCGGTATCGACATCGCGGAGGGCAGGCTGATCGACACCGAAGGGACCTCGGACGGCGCCTCCCCGCGCAGTTCGGCAATCGCCTGTTCCAGCATCTTCATGTAGGTCTCGATTCCGACCTCCGCGATGTGCCCGCTCTGCTCGGCGCCGAGCAGGTTGCCGGCGCCGCGAATCTCCAGGTCGCGGGCAGCGACGCGAAACCCCGCCCCCAGCTCGGTGAACTCCCGGATCGCCGCGAGCCGCTTGCGCGCATCCTCCGACAGCGCGGTGTCCGGCGGCGCCAGCAGATAGCAGTAGCCCAACTGGTCGCTGCGGCCGACGCGGCCGCGCAACTGGTAGAGCTGGGCCAGTCCGTACCGGTCGGCGCGATGCACGAGGATCGTGTTCACGTTCGGAATGTCGATTCCGTTCTCGATGATCGTCGTCGCCAGCAGCACGTCGATCTCGCCCGCGGTGAAGGCGCGCATCCGCCGGCTCAGCTCGGCCTCCTCCATCTGCCCGTGGCCGACCGTGATCCGGAGTCCGGGGACGAGCTCGCGCAGATAGCGGAGCACGCCCTCGATGTCCTCGACCCGGTTGTAGACATAGAACACCTGGCCCCCGCGCTCGACCTCGAACTCGATCGCCTCGCGCACCAGGTCGCCGGAGAACGGCAGGATCCGGGTCTCGACCGCCATCCGGTCGCGGGGCGGCGACTCGATCAGGGACAGGTCCCTGACCCCGGCCAGGGAGAGCTGGAGAGTGCGCGGCACCGGCGTCGCCGACATCGCCAGCACGTGGACGTTCCGCCGGAGCTCGCGCAGCCGTTCCTTCTGGGCGACGCCGAAGCGCTGCTCCTCGTCGATCACGACCAGACCCAGGCACGGCATGTCGATGTCGCGCCCGAGCAACCGGTGGGTGCCGATCAGGATGTGGATCTCACCTGCAGCGAGCCGTTCCCTGATCGCACGAACCTGGGCAGCGGACCGGAACCGGGACACCATCTCGATCTCCACGTCGAAGCCCTGGAATCGGCGGCGGAACGTCCGCAGATGCTGGTCGGCGAGGATCGTCGTCGGCGCCAGGACCGCGACCTGCAGCCCGCTGTCGACCGCCCTGAACGCCGCCCGCATCGCGACCTCCGTCTTGCCGAAGCCGACATCGCCGCACAGCAGACGGTCCATCGGGCGGTCGCGGGCGAGGTCCTCCTTGATCGTCCGCACGGCCTCGAGCTGATCGGGCGTCTCCTCGTAGGGGAAGGCGCCCTCGAACTGGAGCTGCCGGTCGCTGTCCGCGCCCATCGGCACCGCCTGCGCCAGACGGCGCTCGGCGTAGAGCTTGAGCAGGTCGGTGGCGATCGCCTTGAGGCTGCGGCGAATCCGGCTCTTCTTCTTCGCCCAGCTACTGCCGCCCAACTGATCGAGCCGGGGCGCGATGCCCTCGATGCCGCTGTAGCGCTGGATCTCGTCCAGACGAGTCAGGGGCAGCAGCAGGGTCCGCCCGGACGAGTAGAGAACCTCCATCACCTCGACCGACAGTCCCTGCGGTTGCACAGGACCGGCCACGGTCGGAGGGCCGTCGCCGGCAGGACCGTCGAGAGTCCTGAGTCCGAGGAACTGGCCGACGCCATGGTCTTCGTGGACCACGAACTCCCCCACCCGCAGGTCCTGCAGGCCGGAGATGAAGGGTCCCATCCGGCGACGGCGGCCTGCTGTGGGCCGCTGGCGAAAGAGCTGGCCCTCTCCGTACAGCGCCAGACCCGCGCGCGGCAGCCGGAAGCCCCGGGCCAGTTCGCCGTCGATCAGGCGCACCGCGCCGCCGTCCCAGTCGATCTCGCGCGAGCCCAGCGTCGCGCGCAGCGCCTCGTGCCGGTCGGAGCGCGCCACCAGCCAGAGCTCGTCTCCGCGCGCGGCCGCGGTCTCCACTTCGCGCGGAAAACGGGGAAGCTGATCGATCAGCACATCCGTCTCGACCGCACCGAAATCGACCCGGGTGCGGCGGCCCTCGGGAACCTGATCGAAGGTACCGCCGACGCGGAAGGCCGCCCGTTCGACCAGCTCCAGCACGTCGGCCGCCGGCGCCGTCAACCGCTCCGGCTCGGCCGCGATCTCGCCGTCCTCGCAGCGTCGTGCGTACTCCTCCCACAGCAGGGCGCCGTGCTGCTCGATCTCCCCGCTCACCCGTTCGGGATCGACCACGATCACCGGAGCGTCCGCCATCACCTCGCCCAGGGTCGTGCTCGGCGCGATCAGGGGAAGGTACTTCTCCCAGCCGGCGAACGGATCGCCGGCGGCCATCTCCTCCAGCCGGGCCCGGGCCTGATCCGACAGGCCGCCGCCGCGCTCCTCGAGCAGCAGCCCGGCCAGATCCGCGGCCTGCTCCGGGCCGGCCGGGAACGGCGTCAGCGGCCGAATGCGCAACGACTCGATCGGCTCCTCGGAACGCTGGGTCGACGGATCGAAGCGATGCATGCTCTCGACCGTGTCGCCGAACAGATCGAGCCGCACCGGCCGGGGTTCTCCGGGCGAGAAGACATCGAACACGCCGCCGCGCTGCGCCACCGCACCGACCGCCGCCACGAGGTCGCTGCGCCGGTAGCCGTGGGCGAGCAGCGGGGGCAGCAGTTCTTCGGGCGCAGCCTGTCCGCCGACCTCCAGCTCGACCACCGACGCGAGATACGCAGGCGGCGGCGCCAGGCGATGAAACAGCGCCCGCGGAGTACAGACCACCGTGACTCCGGAGGCCCGGAGCAAGGCGTCGTAGGCCGTGGTTTCCTGGGCGCGCAAGAGCAGGGAGGCCTCGGCCTGCTGGTAGGGGGTCAGCGCCGGCGACGGAAAGGGAACGACCGCCGCCCGGTCCGGTTCCCGCAGCAGTCCCGCCGCCTCGGTCCAGGCCAGGACCTCGCTCTCGCTCGGCACGACGACGAGCTGCGCCGCGGCCCGCTCCGCAGCCAGCAACTCGAACACGACCGCCGCCGCACGCGCGGGCAGACCGACGACCGCGGCCCGCTCCGCAGCGGCCAGCTCACGGTAGTCCTGGCCGCGGCGAATGCGGCGGCCCAGTTCACGCCAGGCGGACAACGGTCAGGGCAGTCGAGTCAGGGGTCAGTCGTTCGTCTGCGGCAGGACGACCACCGTGTCGCCCGGCCTCACCAGGCCCAGCTCCTCGCGGGCCAGGCGTTCAAGCACGACGGGATCGTCCTGGAGCAACTCGACCGTCCGCCGGAGCCGTTCCACCCGCAGCCGGGTCTCTTCGACATCGATCTCGAGCTTCGCCTCGCGCTCCGCCAGTTCCGCCAGCCCCGAGTAGCTCTCCGCCCCTGCCCGAGCGAGAAACAGCAGAGCCAGGACCAGACCCACGCCGATCAGTGTCGGCAGGGAGCGCTGAGCCCTCTCCCGCCAGCGATCCACCCGCTCCCGCAGCCGCTCGCGCCCGTCTGAAGGCGTCGTCGACACGGGAAGAGCCTACACGAGCGGCACCTCGAAGACGGGAGTTCACCGGTTGACAACCAGCGACCGCCTGTGTGAAGATCATCGGGCCTGACGCGGGGTGGAGCAGTCTGGTAGCTCATTGGGCTCATAACCCAAAGGTCGCAGGTTCAAATCCTGCCCCCGCTACCAACGATCGCGAGCAGGGCGCGGCATCACGCCGCGCCCTTTCCTTTCCGGGTCACGGGCAACCGGCCACCCGAGGGGCCCTGACTCCGTCGGCGCCTGCCGACAGCCACCGACAGGCGGTCGCCTGCATCCCGTGTGCCGCCGCCGCGGCAGCGGGGCGGCTCTGCCGGCAGCGGACCTTCGGCCGCGACAGGAGAATCGACAGGAGCTGCGGGCTACACTCGCCGACTTCCCTCCCGGCACCCCGAGACACCGTCGCGCACTGCCATGCCGGCCCTTCACGCCGCCCTCGCCATCCTCAGAGACACCTTCGGCTACGACGGTTTCCGGCCGGGCCAGGCGGAGATCGTCGAGGCGCTCATGCATGGCGAGAGTGTGCTGGCGGTGATGCCGACCGGCTCCGGCAAGTCCCTGTGCTACCAGCTTCCTCCGCTGGTGGACCAGAACCTGACAGTGGTCGTCTCGCCGCTGATCGCCCTGATGCGCGACCAGGTGGCGGCGCTGCGGTTGAACGGCGTCGCGGCCGGCGCGCTCAATTCGGCAACGCCGAGAGCCGAGGCGGCAGAGACGCACCGTCGGTTGCGCGACGGTCGACTGCGCCTGCTCTACGTCTCGCCGGAGCGGCTGATGCTGTCGGGCATGCTGGACGGACTCGCCCGCCGCGCGCCGGCCCGATTCGCGATCGACGAGGCGCACTGCATCTCGCAATGGGGACACGACTTCCGGCCGGACTACCGGCGTCTTGCCGAGCTGCAGGCCCACTTCCCCGAGGCCCGGCTCAGCGCCTTCACGGCGACGGCGGACGCGGTCACGCGGCAGGACATCGTCGACCGGCTCTTCGGCGGCAGCGCGAGGGTCTTCGTCGGCGGCTTCGACCGGCCGAACCTGCAGATCGGCATCGCACCGCGCGCATCGGCAAACCGTCAGCTCGGCGGGCTGCTCGACCGGCACGCCGGCCAGTCGGGCATCGTCTACACCCTTTCGCGCAAGGCGGCCGAGAAGACGGCGGAGCGCCTGTCGTTGAACGGACGTACGGCACTGCCCTATCACGCCGGCATGGACCCGGCGGACCGCGATCGGCACCAGGATCGGTTCCTGACCGAAGACGGCGTTGTCATCGTCGCGACCATCGCCTTCGGCATGGGCATCGACAAGCCGGATGTCCGCTTTGTCGCCCATGCCAACATCCCGTCGACCGTCGAGGCCTACTACCAGGAGATCGGCCGAGCCGGCCGCGACGGGCTGCCGGCGGAGACCCTGATGCTCTTCGGCATGGACGACATCCGGATGCGCCGGCTGATGATCGACGACTCCGGCCGGACGGACGAAGCCAGGCGGGTCGAGCACCAGCGGCTCAACGCCCTGCTCGGCCTGTGCGAGACCGCCGGCTGCCGGCGCCAGGCGCTGCTCGGCTACTTCGGCGAGACCTGCGGGCCCTGCGGCAACTGCGATCGCTGCCTCACGCCGGTCGAGACGATCGACGGCACGATCGTCGCCCGGAAGGCGCTGTCCGCGGTACTGCGCACCGGGCAGAGGTTCGGCGTCGAACATCTCGTCACCGTACTGCGCGGCGAGGACACGGCCAAGGTGCGCCAGCACGGGCACCACCGCCTGCCGACCTTCGGCGTCGGCGCGGACATCGGCAAGCCGCTCTGGCGCTCCTACCTGCGCCAGCTCGTGGCGGCCGACGTGCTGAAGGTCGACATCGGCGGCTACGGCGGCCTGCAACTCGGCAGCAAGGGCCGCGCCGTGCTCAAGGGCGAACAGGGCATGGCGCTGCACGGCGAGGCAGCGAGCCGTCCCGGCAGCCGCAAGCGCAGCACCGGACCGGCCGCTCTGCCGACAGCCGTCGATCCGGCGCTGTTCGCCCGGCTCAAGGAACTGCGGTTGACCATCGCCAGGGCGGAGGGAGTGCCCGCCTTCGCCGTCTTCCACGACCGCAGCCTCCAGGACATGGCATCCCGCCGGCCAGAGACGCCGGAGGCCCTGACCGCGTGCCACGGCGTCGGCCCGGTGAAGCTGGAGCGCTACGGCGAGCAGTTCATCGCCGAGATCCGCGCTGCGGGAGTGCCTGCGCCGTAGGGACCCTGCTGGCCGACAGCGGTTGGGCACGTCGCAGGCCGCCGCGCGCAACATGCACGGCGCTGCCGGCAAGCGGGACTACTTTCCGGGCTCCCGGCTGCCGCGGCGAAGGCGGGTGGACAGTGCCGCTGCGGCCAGCAGCGTCGCCCCGATCGCGAGGAACGGCGCCTCCGGCGACAGCCGCTGGAACAGCCAGGCGGCGAGCAGGGGCGCCGCAATCCTGGCGGCGTTGCCAAAGGCCTGCTGCACGCCGAACACCTGTCCGACGACGTCGCTGCCGGGGGCGTGCTTGGAGATCCGGGACGTCGTGCACGGGAAGAGCAGCGAGGTCCCCAGCGGCACGAGGAAGACGGCCGCGCCGAGGGTCCAGACGCCGGCGGCGAACGGAATGGCGGCCAGGCCGACACCGAAGCTCACCGCGCCGGCGCGCAGGACGCGGAGTTCGCCGTAGCGCCGGACCGCCCGGCCCAGGACAAGAACGCGGAACACGATGGACAGGCCTCCCAGATAGAAGAAGAACCAGCCGATGTTCGCTTCGTCCACACCGAACCGGCGCCCCAGGTAGAGGCCGATGATCGCTGTCATCCCTGCCATGCCGGTCTGCCCGGCGGCGTAGATCCAGATCAGCAGATGCAGCGGCCGCAGGGGCCGGCCGACCACCTGCCTGACCGCCGCGAGAATCGAGTACCGGGCTCCCTTCGCGTCAGGTTCTTCCCGCCTGGACCTCGACTCCGGCAACCAGAAGCGCGCGAACACCGCGGCCGCAAGACTGAACGCAGCCGCCGCGGCTCCGGGCCCCACCGGGTGAAACCGGCCGGCAAGACTGCCGACGGCAGGGCCGATCATCGCCGCGGAACTGGTGACGGCGGTCACCCATCCGATGCCCTCCGCCCGTCGCTCGCCACTCACCGAGTCCGCGATGTAGGCGAACACGACGGGCACGGTGCCGCCGCCGATTCCGTGGACCAGACGGGCCGCCAGAAGCAGTTCGAGCGACTGGGCGACGCCGAACAGCAGGTAGCCCGCGGCCGACACGACCAGGCCGAGCAGCAGCGCCGGCCGCCTGCCGGAACGGTCGGCGAGCCGGCCCCACAGGGGTGCGCTCGCCATCGACGCCAGCGCGAAGGAGGACACCAGGATGCCGACCTGTACCGGCGTGGCGCCGTAGCGTTCGGCGTAGAACGGGAGAAGCGCCACCACCAGGAACTCGCCCAGCGTGCTGACGAAGGCGACCACCATGAGCGCCGCCAGGCGATGATCGATCAACCGCGGCACGCGATCCGTCCTGGCCGCCTTCGAGCCGTCAGAGCCGGCCGCCGGCGCGGTCGTCCCAGGCGATGAAGGCGGCAGCGCTCAGCACCATCAGCAGCACCCCGTAGGCGGCAGCGATGCCGGTCTCCTGGATCCGCAGGCTGGACTGGATCTCGATCGAGATGGGGCGCGTGTCGTAGGTGTAGAGGACGATCGACGTCACGAAGTCGCCCAGCATCGTGATGAAGGCGAGGCCGGCGCCGGCCACCACCGCCGGACGCAACAGGGGCAGCACGATCCGCAGGACCGTCCTTGACGTGCCGGCCCCCAGACTCGCCGCCGCTTCCTCCAGACGCGGGTCGAGCTGGCGCAGGCCGGCGAAGATCGAGCGGCCGGTCAGCGGCAGCGAACGGACCACGTACGCCAGCGGCAGAATCCAGAGCGTGCCGACCAGCACGAAGCGGCCGACCCACGGCGCGTTGACGCTCATCGCCGCCGCCAGGGCCAGGGCGAACACCGTGCCCGGGATCGCCCACGGCAGGGTCATCATCGCCTCGAGCGCGCGGCCGGGCAGGCCGCCGCGCCGAAGCGACAGCCGCGCCGCCAGCACCCCCGCCACCACCGCCGCCAGCGTCGCCGCAGCGGCCATCCAGAGCGAGTTGAACGCCGGCCGCAACCGTTCCGGCGAAGACAGGAGATCGCCGTAGTTGACCAGACCGAGCACCGGCGGGAACGCCTCGACGGTCCAGGTGTTCGGCGGCACGAGCGACATCAGGATGAGCGTGGCGTGGGGCAGCAGGAGCACGCCCGCCAGCACCCAGCCGGCGGCCGAGGCGGCGGCACGGGCGCCCCGGGTCGGCAACCGCCGGCGGGCAGGCGGCGTGCCGCGGGCGCCCGAGGCCAGGTCCAGGCCGGGATCGATGCGGCGGAGCAGCAGCAGCGAACCGAACGCGAGCAGCGCCAGCATCGTCGTCTCGACGTACGCCATCCGCAGCTCGCCGTTCAGCTTCGAGGCGACGATCTGCGTCGTCATCACCCGGAACCCGCCGCCGAAGATGTAGGGCGCCGAGAACGAGCCGAGCGAGGTCATGAAGGTGAGCAGCGTCGCACCGGCCAGCGCCGGGCGCAGCCGCGGCAGGGTGACCCGGAAGAGGATCTGCCGCCGGCTGGCGCCCAGGCTCTGCGCCGCCTCGATCGCCGCCCCGTCCTGGCCGGAGAGCCCGGCCCGGGTGAACAGGTAGAAGTAGACGTACATCGAGTAGGCGTGGACCAGCAGGATCGCCGCCGGTCCGGTCAGCCGCCAGGAGACATCGAGCCCCAGACTCTGCAGACCGCGCGCCGCCAGCCCGCTCTCGCCGTAGAGGAAGAGAAACGCGATGACGCCCACCAGCGGCGGCAACGCGACCGGCAGCGCGACCAGGGCGCCGAGCAGGCGCCGACCCGGAATCTCGTTGCGCTCGAAGAGGAAGCCCAGGGGCACCCCCACCGCCGCCGCGGCGAGCGTCGACAGGACGGAAATCCAGAGAGTCCGCCACATCGCCTTCCATTCGTCGGGACGGTTGAAGAAGGACCGGAACGCCTCCGTGGTCGGACCCGTGGTCCCCGGACCGCCGACGCCGAAGGCCTCGGCCGCCACCACGAGCAGCGGATAGCCGACCAGCCAGACGAGGACCGCGAGCACCAGCCAGGGCATGAGAGCGCCGACGTGCGGCGGCGCGGCGCTGCGGCCGGCAGACGTCAAGGGCCGTCCTCGGCGGCGAAGGCGGACGGCGGCGGCTCGCCGGCCCGCTGCCGGACAACGCAGGCGCCGCTCCAGCCGGTGGCGGCGCCGGGCATGGCGACCTCGACCGTCGGCGCCGGCCCGGAACGGGACGCCCGAGCGCCGGCCGCGCCGGCCAGGCGCACGGTGTAGAAGCTGGTGCTGCCGGTGAACCGCTCCGCCACGACTTCTCCCGGCAGACCCTCGCCCGCCGCCGCCAGCTCCAGGGATTCGGGCCGAACGCAGACATCGACCGCCGCGCCCGCTTCGAGCCCGTCGCCGTCCCGGCAGCGCCAGGTCTCCGGCGCGGCCAGGGCCGTGGCCGAAGACTCGATGCGAACCGCCAACGCACCGTCCGTTCCCCGATCCCGTACCACACCCGGCAGCACGGAGCAGCGGCCGACGAAGGTCGCCGCGAACCGGGAGGCAGGAGCGCGGTAGAGCTCGGCAGGGCGCGCGACCTGCACCAGCCGGCCGTCGTTCAGGAGACCGATGCGCTCGCCGAGCTCGAACGCTTCCTCCTGTTCGTGCGTGACCAGCACGGTCGTGATGCCCGTCTTCTTGACGGTGCGGCGCAGATCGGCGCGGGTGTCCTCGCGCAGGGCCGGATCGAGGTTGGAGAGCGGCTCGTCGAGCAGCAGCACCCGCGGCCGCGGCGCCAGCGCCCGCGCCAGCGCCACCCGCTGCTGCTGGCCGCCGGAGAGCTCGGCGATCCGACGTGGCGCAAACCCGGACAGACGCACCAGCTCGAGCATCTCGCCCACGCGGGACTCGACGTCTCCCGGCGCGCGGCCGCGCACCCGGAGCCCGAAGGCCACGTTCTGCGCCACGGTCAGGTGGGGAAAGAGCGCATAGCTCTGGAACAGCATGCCGACGCCGCGGCGCGCCGGCGGCAGGTGCTCCACCGCCTCGTCCGCGATCAGCAGCCGACCGCGGTCGAGTGGCTCGAAGCCCGCCAGCAGACGCAGCATGGTCGTCTTGCCGCTGCCGCTCGGCCCGAGCAGGGCGAAGATCTCGCCGGGCTCGACCGTCAGCGAAACACCGGCGAGCACGACGGTGTCGTCGAACGCCTTGAAGACGTCGCCGAAACGGACGGAGACGGCGGACGCCGTCACCGCGAAGTCGGCCGGGTCATCCTCCGCCCTGGCCGCGTACGGAGCGGTCCCACTCCGCCATCCACTCCGCGCCGTTTTCTTCGATCATCTGCCAGTCGACGTCCGCCCGCCGCAGACGGGACTGCACATCCGCGACCCACGGCGCCAGCGCCGCAGCGTCGAGGTCGGGCCGCGCGGGCAGACGAAACGCCTCCCGGACCGCGAGCCCGAGCGCATCGGGCGAGCCCAGCCAATCGACGAGGGCCTCGGCTGCCGCCGACTGCTCCGATCCCGCGACGACGCCGACGGAGTCCTGGATCACCGCCGTGCCGCTCGCCGGGAAACGGAAGGCGATCGGAGCGCCGCGATCGATCAGGGACAGCGTGTCGGTCATCTCCCACAGGGTGAGCACGCCCTCCTGGCGCGAGAGCTTCTCGTGCAGCACTGCGGGACTGTGAACGTACTCCCGGGTCTGCCCGTCAAGCCGCCGGAGCCAGTCGAACCCGGCGTCGGTGCTCCCGGTCGCGGCCACCGAGTCGGCCAGGATCTTGCCGAAGATCGTGCGCATCGTGCCGCTCGCCAGCGGGTCGCGGATGACGACCTCGTCGCGCCAGCGTTCGTCGAGGAGGTCGTCCCAGTCGGCCGGCGCCTCCTCCGGACCGATCGCGTCGCTGTTGTAGACGATGATCGTCGGGGTCTGGTACAGCGTGTAGTAGAGCCCTTCCGGGTGGCGGTCCGCGGCATCGAGAGCGCCGGCCCAGGACGGCCGAGAGGGCGCCAGCAGGCCCTCGGCGGCGCCGCGGGCCAGAATCGCCGCCGGCCCGCCGAACCACACGTCCGCCTGCGGGTTCGCCCGCTCCGAGCGGATCCGGTCGTAGACCTCCTGCGAGCCCATGTCGAGCCACCGCACGTCGATGTCCGGCCGCGCCTGCTCGTAGGCCTGCTCGACGACGGTCAGCAGGTCCCGCCCGTGCGGTGAGTAGACGACCAGCGGCGTCCGCCCGTCGCCGGCGCAGCCCGCCAGGGCCGCAGCCGCCGCGAGACAGAACGGGATCGATCGACGGCTCAGGGCCGACCCGGGTCGCATCAACCGCCAAGTGTACGTCGCCGCCGCGAACCTGCAGTACGGCGAGCACCGCTCTCCCCGGACGGCCGCAGGCGCAGCCGCGGGTTCCGCGGCCAACCCGGCCCCGCCAGGGTGGGCGATAGGCTGGAATGCGTCGACATGCGCATCTCCAACCTGATCCACGCCGTCGACACGCACGTCTGCGGCGAACCGGGGCGGGTCATCGTCGGCGGCGTCCTCGACGTCCCCGGCACGACGATGTTCGAGAAGATGCGCTACCTCGAGACCGAAGCGGACGAGCTGCGCCGCCGCATGCTGCGCGAGCCGCGCGGCTACCCGGCTGCGAACTGCAACCTGATCCTGCCCCCGACCCATCCCGACGCGGCCGCCGGATACGTGATCATGGAGCACGTGGAGTACCCGGGCATGTCCGGCACGAACACGATCGCGGTCACCACCGTGCTGATCGAGACCGGGATGGTCGCGCATACGGAGCCGATCACGGAACTCACCCTGGAGTCCCCGGCCGGCCTGATCCGGGTGCGGGCCAGGGTCGAGCGCGGCAAGGTGAAACGGGTCGAGTTCGAGAACGTTCCCGCCTTCGCCGTCCACGTCGACGCCGAACTGGACGTCCCGGAACTCGGGCGGATCCTGGTCGATGTCGCCTACGGCGGGATGTACTACGTCATCGCCGACGCCGACCAGGCGGGCTTGACGCTGCAGCCGGGCGAAGCTGCGGAGGCGGCCCGGATCGGCGAGATGATCAAGGCCGCCTGCCAGGAGCAGTTGCCGCCGCCGGTCCACCCGCTGAATCCGCAGATCCGCGGCGTGACGATCAGCCAGCTCTCGGCGCCGCCGCTCCTTCCCGGGTCGCACCGGCGCAACACCGTTGTCGTCTCGACCGGCAGGCTCGACTGGAACAGGCCCACGACCTGGACCGGGATTCTCGACCGCTCGCCCTGCGGCACCGGCACGTGCGCACGGATGGCAGCGCTCTGGACCAGGGGAGAGCTGCCTCTTCACCAGGATTTCGTCCACGAGGGCATCCTCGGCACCACCTTCACCGGCCGGCTGGTCCGCGAGACCCGGGTCGGCGACACCGCCGCTGTCGTTCCCACCCTTGCCGGAACAGCCTGGATCACCGGCTTCGCCCAGTACGTCGTCGACGAGGACGACCCCTTCCCGGACGGCTTCACGGTCGGCGACATCTGGGGCGGACAGGAGGACTGAGCGGCGTGTTCACCCTGCGGCCCTGCAGGCGGCGTTCCTGGTCGGGGTTGCCGGTCCTCGAACGGCAGTCCGCGGTGAGGCCGATGAACCGTGCGGCCGGGCGCGCCACAGCCTCGTCCGGCAGCGGCCTCCTCCGTGCGCCAGGACGTGTATGCTCCGGCCCATGCACAAACAGCCGCTTCGATTCGCATTGCTCGCCCTCTGCCCGGCGTTTCTGGCCGTCCCGGCGTTTGCCCAGGACGGCGAAGAGGCAGTCAGGGGCGCCCATCAGAACCTGCCGGCCGACGCGCTGAAGGACGATCTGGGCATCACGGTGCCGGTGCCGGCGAGCCATCCCGGCCGGCGCTACCCGGCGGAACACGAGTTTCCGACCGGCCCGGCCGTCGGCGAACGCCTGCCCGAGTTCGAGCTGCCGAACCAGCACGGCGACCTGGTCGACTTCCACGCCGACCGGGACGATTCGAAGGCCGTTGTCGTCTTCTACCGCTCCGCCGTCTGGTGACCGTACTGCCGCACGCAGCTGGTCGAGCTGCAAGAGAACATCGAGCTCTTCGACGCCGAGGACATCAAGGTGTACGGAGTCAGCTATGACGCCCGGAAGCACCTGACGGCCTTCGCCGAGGGTCACGACATCACCTACGATCTGCTCTCGGATGTCGACTCGGCGGTGATCAGGCGCTTCGGCATCCTGAACACGACAATCGACCCGGACTCCGACGTGATGAACCAGGCGACGGAGCGGGGGTTCTACGGCATCCCCTTCCCGGGCGTCTACGTGGTCGACCGGGACGGCCGGGTGACCGAGAAGTTCTTCCACCGCCACTACGCCACCCGCACGTCGGCCGGAACGATTCGCGACAGCGCGATCGGCCGCATCCTCGCCAGGCATGAGGCGCCGACCGCGGAACTAGGGGACGAGCACGTCGACGTGTCCGTCTTCCTCGCCGACGAGGCGCTCAGGTTCGAGTACACGAGCACGCTCCGTGTGCGCTTCGAGGTCGCCGACGGCTACCACATCTACGCAGAGCCTCTGCCTGACGGCTTCATCGCCTCCACGGCAACGGTCGTGCCGACCGAAGGCGTGAGGACCGGCGAGCCGGTCTACCCGCCGACCGCCGAACGCGAGTTTCCGGAGCTCGGAGTGACCCTCAACGTCTACGAAGGCGTGACCGATGTCGCCATCCCGGTCGCCCTCGGCTCCGAGATTCTCGACTGGCCGATTCGAGACAAGCCGACATCGATCGAGATCCCGGTCGACATCGTCTACCAGGCCTGCAGCGAGACCGTCTGCTACGTGCCGAAGGAAGAGACCGTCACCCTCGAAGTGCCGATCGAACCGCTCGTGATGCCGGGCAGGTAGCAGCACCCGACAACAGCACAGAACCACAAGGCCGGGACCCGCTCCGGGCAGCGGCGCCTGCGGCTGCAAGCGCCGAGCATCCCGTACCGGCTGACCGCGCACCAGCAACCGCACACC
Source organism: Thermoanaerobaculia bacterium (assembly GCA_965116145.1). Taxonomy (GTDB): domain Bacteria; phylum Acidobacteriota; class Thermoanaerobaculia; order Multivoradales; family Multivoraceae; genus Multivorans. The sequence continues at coordinate 2,597,163 of OZ220482.1, read as the reverse complement.
AGACCAGCAGCGCAAACGGGATTCGCTCCCGAGCAGCGGCGCTTGCGACGCTGCGAACGCCGACTATCCCGTACGGGCTGGCGCGCGCCCGCGAGTGGGCGCGTGGTAGCCCGTACGGGATTCGAACCCGTGTTACTGGCGTGAGAGGCCAGCGTCCTAGACCCCTAGACGAACGGGCCACGCGGTCGCGGGACGGATGAATCTAGCACAGTCGTCCTGCCTCCGGCACAGGTCGGCGGGTCCGGAATCGTGCGTTCCCGCCGTGGTGTTAGGTTGCCACAGTGTCTCTCCAGCGTGGCATCCTCCGGTGCACCTCCGGTCTGCTGACGTGGACTCTCGGCGTTCTGCCGGCCCCTCCTCCGGCGGCGGCGCAGCGCAACGACGAGCCGGAGACGGTGATACTCTCCCTCGAGGAAGGGACGATTCTCTTCGACCGGAGCGCAACGTCTCTGCCGTGGGCCCGCTCGGCCTCCGGCCCCCTGGTCGCCCTGGCCCCCGTCGTCACCGTGCTGGGCGGGGACCTCGACATCGGTCCGCTGGGAGAAGCGCACACACTGCAAGCGGCCGATCGCAGGGTCGTGCTCGGGCCCTTGAGCCGAACGCTCACGGTCGACGGCGAGATCCACGACCTGTCGATCCGCCCGTGGCTCGAGCCGGCGCCGCCGGTTCCCGACGACGAAGCAGAAGAGACCGACGAAGCGCGTCTCCTGTTCGTGCCGGTCGACGCGTTGGCGCGGGCCTACCCGGAGACGCTCGGCTACGGGTTCGACTTCGATCCGCGACGCGGCCTGCTTCGGGTCAGCAGGACGGGCGAACCCCGGATAGATGTCGATATCGACCGGGTCCACGACCTCGGCGCGACAACGCTGGTCGTGACCTTCTCCAGGCAGCCCCGGTTCCAACTGGAGCGGTACCGTGCGGGCGTCCGGCTGCGGCTCCTGAGCGGTGTCATGGATCCGCGGCGCCGAACGCGGTCGAACGACCCCCTCGTGCGCTGGATCGAAGTCCGGGAGCGAACGATCGACATCGGCCTGAGGCCCCGTGCGGAAGCGTCCGAGCCCTATCTCGTGGGCCGGCCGCCGCGGGTCCAGCTCGTTCTCGACATCACCCGCGGCCGGGTCGACCGACGGCCGACCGGTGCGCCGCCGGCGGAGACGGAACGGAGCGAGTTCCGGATCGTGCTCGACCCGGGCCATGGCGGCGCGGACAACGGCGTGGCAGGGCCGTTCGGCGAGCGCGAGAAGAGCCTCGCTCTCGGCATCGCCCGGGCGCTCGGCTCCCACCTGGAATCCGACCTCGACGCGCGTGTGGTGTTCACCCGCAGCGGCGACAGCACGGTGACGCTCGAGCACCGTACGTCGCTGGCCAATCAGTACGGCGCCGACCTCTTCCTGTCGCTGCATGTGACGGCAGCCCCGGGGACTCGACCGGGAAGCGCCTTCCAGACCTGGCTTCTCGATCCGCCGCCCGCGCCGCGCGAGGCGGCCGCGGAGGCGCCAGTCGAAGGGGAACGCGCAGCCATTCCAGAGACCGCAGAGGAGGCGCCGGCGCGCGAGGACATCGAGGCTGCGTTCGAGGACGAGGCGGTCGACGGCCTGATGTCGGAGCCCGACCAGGCAGGAACGCAGGTCGCGATCCGGCCGCTTCAACCCTGGAACCGGGTGCAGGATCGCGAGCTCGAGCGAAGCGAACTGCTTGCGCGGCTGATCCAGACCCGAGTCAGCAACGCCCTCGACCTGCCGGACCGCCGCGTTCGCCGCGCCCCCCTGCGGGTCCTGACCGGTGCGTCGATGCCGGCGGTGCTCATCGAGTTCGGCTACGAGACCGGCGAAGACGAGGCGACGCCGGTGTTCGAAGGACAGCGCGGGCGCGAGGTGATCGAAGCCATCGGCCGGGCCATCCGGTTGTACCGGAGAGTGGTGCAGCGCGCCGAGAACACGGCCCCGAACACGGCGCAGTCGTGAGTCGACCGCGGCTGCGCCTCTGGCCGCTCGCCGCGGTCGCGCTGCTCGCCGCCTGCAGCGACGGCCGCAGGGACGGCACGGCCGACGGTGCGCCGGAACTGCCGGCAGAGGGCGAGGACTTCATCGCCACGCTGTGCTTCGCGGATACCGACGGACTGCTTCGCTGCGCGCCGCAGGCAGTGCCTGCAGGCGGCATCGAAGCGACGGCGGCGGCGATCGTTCAGGCCCTGATCGACGGACCCGGCGCCGTCGGCATCGACAGCGAGACGCCGGGACCGGCCGGAGAACTGCTCCCTGTCCTGCCGCCGGCCGTCGAGTTGCAGGCGCTCGACCTGATCGGCGCCATCGCCTACGTCGACCTCACCGTCCGGGAGGCCGGCGCCGGTGCGCGCTTAGAGCGGCCGGCGATGGACTTGAGCGAGGAACTGCTTGCTGTCTACAGCCTGGTGAACAGTCTCACCGCAAGCGGGCTGGGGATCGAGCAGGTCGTGCTGATGTGGAACGGCGAGCAGCGCTGGACCTTCGCCGGCCATGTCGACACGACCCGGCCGCTGCTGCCCGACCCTGGCCGGAACGCCGAATCGGCTGCTACAGACGGGTCTCGAGAATCTGTCGGGCTGAGAGCCCTGGCAGACGCAGCGCCTCGGCGCCGCCCGGCGGGATGACGCGGCGCGGCGCAAGGCCCACGAGTTCCGTCTCCATCACCCGGACGCCGGCGTCCCGGGCGAGATGGTCGGCCCGCTGGACGACGTCGAGCAGCGTCGTCCGGTCGCAGTCGGTCAGGTTCGTGCTGACCTGGGCGCAGCGCCGGCTCCGCAGCAGGAAGCCGAGGGCCCGGACCCCCGGCGGACCGCCGCCGGACTCGCGCAGACCCGCGGCGATGCGCCTCGCCTCGACGACCTGGTCCGTGTCGAGCAGCAGGTTGAAGGCGACCAGCGGCGGCCTCGCTCCGACACACACCGCTCCGCCGGTCGGGTGCAGCCGGTTCGGTCCGCGGTCCGGCAACCACTCGCCGCTCGCCGTCCGCTCGGCCAATCGGGCAAGACCGCCGCGCCGATGGTCGGCAAGCGGGGCGCGTCCGGCCGTCGTCGCTGCCGCGCCGTAGAAGTACACCGGCAACTCGAGAGCGGCGAGGGCGCCCGCGCAGCGGTGGGCAGCCTGGACGGCAGCGGGCATCTCGCCAGCTTCCAGGGGCACGAAGGGCGCGACATCGAGCACGCCCAGAAACGGATGAACGCCCGAGTGACCTGCCACGTCCAGGCGCTCGATCGCCTCGGCCGCCAGCGCCGCCACCGACCGGACGAGTTCGTCGCTCTCGCCCAGCAGCGTCAGGACCGTCCGGTTGTGATCGGGGTCCGACGACACGTCGAGCACCCGGACGCCCCGTATCGAGGCGGCCGCGACGCACGAATCGATGACGTCGAGCCGCCGCCCCTCGCTGACGTTCGGCACGCATTCCAGGCGAACCATGCGGTCAGGCTACCGAGCTCCGTCAGGCCCCGTTCACGATCAGCTCTCGCCGGACAGCCCGGCAACCTGCCCGGCAGCCGCTGGCCGTTGACCCACCCTGGAGGCCGTGTTACGTTCTCGCCGCTTTCGGGCTGGACGGGAGAGCTTGCCAGGACCTGGACGGACGACGGTTGCGCGGCCACGGTAGTGGGCAGCGCCACCTGGACCCGGCTCTCACAGGAACCCGGAACGCACCGGAAGTGACGCGCCGGATCAACGCCGGATTTCAGAGGCCCGACAGAGACTGACCCGGACGACTGCCGGACGAGTACGGGATGAGCAACCGTGGAGTTTGACGCCAGCCTCCTGGTCATCATGGCGATCTTCTGGGCCACCTATGCGGTGGTGCGGATCTACCTGGTCCGGCCGATCATGCGGTTGCTCCAGGAGCGCGACAGCGAGATCGCGACCGCCCGGGAAACCTTCGACCAGACGCAGGCCGATGTCGAGGCGCGCATCGCGCAACAGCACGAGAAGCTCGTCGAGGCCCGCGCCGAAGCCGCCGCCCACCGGGACCGGATGCTGAAGGAAGCTCAGCAGGCCCGCGAACGGCTCGTCGCAGAGGCTCGTGAGGAAACAGAGGCCGAGCTTCAGCGTGCGCTTGCCGATCTGGCCGCCGAAACTGCGGAACAGCGGCGTTCGCTCGAAGCGCGCGCCGAGCGCCTCGCGGCCGCGATGACCGCAAAGCTGATGGGAGCCCCCTCGTGAAGCGCCGGGCGTCGTCGAGGTCCGCTGCGCTGGTCCTGATGCCGCTGCTGTTCGCCGGCGCCACCGCGGCGTTCGGCGCAGATGTCGGCGGGCACGGCGAATCGACGACGTTCCTCGGACTGCCGCGATGGGTCTTCTCGTGGTTCAACATGATCGTCCTGTTCGGCGGCCTGGGCTACCTGCTCTGGCCGAAGGTGGTAACGGTGCTCGAATCGCGCCGGATCCGGATCCGGGACAGCCTGATGACCGCCCGGCGCCAGCGCGCCGACGCCGAAGAGCTCAAGGCCGGGCTCGAGGACCGGTTGGCGGCGCTGGAAGCGGAAGTCGCCGAGGCCGCGGCGCGCGCCCGGCGGGAAGGGGAACGCGAAGCCGGCGAGATCGCCGACCTGGCCGCACGCGAGCGCGAGCGGATGAAGGAACAGGCACGCGCCGAGATCAGGAACCGTGCGGCCCGCGCTCGGGCCGAGCTCACGGAGCACGCGGCCCGTCTCGCCGCCTCGCTTGCCGCCGAGCGGCTGGAACGCGAGGTCGACCCGGACGCCCGCCGCCGGATCCTCGACCGCGGGCTCCTGAGCCTGGAGAGCCGCATGGACGACAGATCCTCCGGAGCACCGGCGCGATGATCTACCGCTACGCGCGGCCCTACGCCCAGGCCCTGATGGGGGCCGCCGGGACGGTCGAGAAGGCGCAGGCGACACGCGACGATCTCGCCGCCTTTGTCGAGGCGATGCGCCGGGTGCCCCGGCTCGGCCGCATGGCCTCGAACCCGGGTGTGCCGCCGGCGACGAAGCGCGAGGTGGTTCACGAGATCGCCGACATGCTGGGCGCCGGCGACCTGACACGGCGGCTGCTTCGTCTGTTGCTCGACAACTACCGCCTGGTCCACCTGCCGGCCATCCTCGAGGCGATCGACGAGCTGCTGGACCGGGCCCGCGGCGTGGTCAGCGCCACGGTCACCGCCGCCGAGGAACTCGACGATGAGCAGCGGGCACGCCTCCAGGCGGCGCTCGAACGGCTGTCCGGCGCCGAGGTGCGGCTGGCGGCCCGCGTGGATCCGGGTCTGATCGGCGGATTCGTGGCGCAGTTCGGGAGCCATCGCTACGACGCGAGCGTTCGCGGCCAGTTGGCGGTGCTGGAATCCAGATTGACGGCGGAGTCGCCAAGCTAGACCATTCGAGGCGTTCCACGGCTCTGGCCCTGGAGCGCACCTCCCGGAGGGGGAAGAGAGCAGACATGCAGGTAAGAGCCGATGAGATCGCAGCGGTCCTCGAGCGTCAACTGGCGGGCTACGAGGCCGAGATCGATGTCGCCGAGGTCGGCACCGTGCTCAGCGTCGGCGACGGCATCGCCCGCGTCTACGGACTGGAGCAGGCGATGGCCGGCGAGCTGCTGGCCTTTCCGAACGACGTCTACGGACTCGCCCTGAACCTCGAGGAGGACCAGATCGGCGCCGTGCTGATGGGCGATTCCCGCCTGGTCGAAGAGGGCGACGAGGTCCGCCGCACCGGCCGCATCATGGAAGTGCCGGTGGGACCGGGGCTGGTTGGCCGCGTGGTCGATCCGCTCGGCAACCCGGTCGACGGCAAGGGGCCGATCGAGGCCGCAGAGAGCTACCCGATCGAACGGATCGCCCCGGGCGTCGTCGACCGCGAGCCGGTGTCGGAACCTATGCAGACCGGGATCAAGGCGATCGACTCGATGATCCCGATCGGCCGCGGCCAGCGCGAGCTGATCATCGGCGACCGCCAGATCGGCAAGACGGCTGTCGCCGTCGACGCGATCATCAACCAGAAGGGCGGCGATGTGACCTGCGTCTACGTCGCGATCGGCCAGAAGCGTTCGACCGTCGCTCAGGTGGTCAAGACGCTCGAGGACCACGGCGCGATGGAGCACACGATCGTCGTCTCGGCGTCGGCGTCGGAGCCGGCGCCGCTCCAGTTCATCGCGCCCTACGCCGGCTGCTCGATGGGCGAGTACTTCCTCTACAACGGCCAGCACGCCCTGGTCATCTACGACGACCTCTCGAAGCAGGCGGCCTCGTACCGCGAGGTGTCGCTGCTGCTCCGGCGGCCGCCCGGCCGCGAGGCCTACCCCGGCGACGTCTTCTATCTTCACTCCCGGCTGCTCGAGCGGGCGGCGAAGCTGTCCCGGGCCAACGGCGGCGGCTCGCTCACCGCGCTGCCGATCATCGAGACCCAGGCCGGCGACGTCTCCGCCTACATCCCGACGAACGTGATCTCGATCACGGACGGTCAGATCTTCCTCGAGGGCGACCTCTTCTTCTCCGGCGTGCGGCCGGCAGTGAATGTCGGCATCTCGGTCAGCCGGGTAGGCGGCAACGCACAGATCAACGCGATGCGCAAGAACTCCGGCACCTTGCGCCTCGACCTGGCGCAGTACCGGTCGCTGGCGGCCTTCGCCCAGTTCGGCTCCGATCTCGACCGCGTCACCCTGCAGCAGTTGGCCCGCGGCGAACGGCTGGTCGAGCTCCTCAAGCAGGGGCAGTACGTGCCGCTGCCGGTCGAGGACCAGGTGATCTCGATCCTGGCCGGTACCCGCGGCGCCCTGGACGACCTGAAGGTCGAGGCCGTACGCCCGTTCGAGGAGTTCCTGCACCGCCATTTCCAGCACGAGGAACCGGAGCTCCGCGACCGAATCCGCGAAGAGGGCAAGCTGAGCGAGGAGCTGGACGCGCAGGTCATGGAGGCGATCGGCCGGGCCTTCCAGCACTTCGTGGCCGAGCACCCCGACGCCGCGGTCGAGCAAGACTGACGAATCGCGGAAGGTACCCGAGGTAGGCCTGCACCATGGCGAGCCTGATCGACCTTCGCCGACGCATCCGGTCGGTGAAGAACACACAGCAGATCACCAAGGCGATGAAGATGGTCGCCGCGGCCAAGCTGCGCCGCGCCCAGGACCAGATCCTCGCGACCCGGCCCTACGCCCTGGAACTGCGCAAGGTGACGGAGCATCTCGCCGCCGTGGCGGCCGGCGAGGTCGAACACCCGCTCCTGACCCCGCCGGAGGACGCGGCGGGCGCCGAGTCCGTGGGCGCGGGCGAGGCCCGGCCCGGCAAGTCCGGCAAGACCCTGGTCATGGTCGTCACCGGCGACAAGGGGCTGTGCGGCGCCTTCAACGCCCATGTCACCCGGCGGGCCGAACAGGAACTGGAACGACTCGACGGCAGCGCCGAGATCCTGGCGCTCGGGAACCGCGGCGCCGACTTCTTCAGCCATCGGGGCACGGCCCTGCGCGGCGTTCACCGCGGCCTGTTCCGGGACCTGAACTACGGCGTGGCCCAGGAGCTGGCGGCAGAGGTCTCCAGGGCGTACGAGGACGGCGAAGTGGATGCTGTCTACGCGGTGTACAACGAGTTCATCTCGGTGCTGAGCCAGCGGGTGACCAGGGAGCGCCTGTTGCCGATCGCACGCGAGGACGTGGTCGGAGAAGACGGCGCCAGCGCCGACGGCGACCACCCGGACTACCTGTACGAACCCTCCGAGGCCGAAATCCTGAACGACCTGCTGCCGCGCTTCGTCACCTTCCAGATCTACCGCGTGCTGCTCGAGTCGCAGGCGGCGGAGCACGCGGCCCGGATGACGGCGATGGACAGTGCGACGAAGAACGCCGGCGAACTGATCGACACGCTGACCCTGCAATACAACCGATCGCGCCAGGCGGAGATCACGACCGAGCTGATCGAAGTGGTTTCCGGCGCAAACGCGCTCGAGGGATAGAGAACGGAGACGCAACACCGTGAGTGAAGCAAGCACGACGTCCGGCGCCGCCGGCAAGGTGGTCCAGGTGATCGGGCCGGTGCTCGACATCGAGTTCCCGGCCGAGCATCTGCCCGAGATCCTGAACGCGGTCAATGTCAGGAACGACGACGGCAGCATCGACCTGACCGCCGAAGTGGCCCAGCACCTGGGCTCGAACCTGGTGCGCGCCGTCTCCATGCAGCCGACCGACGGCGTCGTCCGCGGCATGGCTGCGCAGGACCGTGGCGAACCGATCTCCGTGCCGGTCGGCGAGGCAACGCTCGGGCGCGTGCTGAACGTGCTCGGCGAGCCGGTCGACACGCTCGGCGAAGTGAACGCCGAAGAGCGCTGGCCGATCCACCGCGAGGCTCCGGCGTTCGAGGACCAGTCGACCTCGACCGAGATGTTCGAGACCGGGATCAAGGTCATCGACCTCCTGCAGCCCTACACCCGCGGCGGCAAGACCGGCCTGTTCGGCGGCGCCGGAGTCGGCAAGACGGTTCTGATCCAGGAGCTGATCAACAACGTGGCCGTCCAGGGCGGCGGCTTCTCCGTGTTCGCCGGCGTCGGCGAGCGCACCCGCGAGGGCAACGACCTCCTCCGCGAGATGGTCGAGGCCGGTGTCGTCACCTTCGGCGAGGACTTCCTCGAGAACTTCGAGAAGACCGGCAACTTCGATCTGACGAAGGTCGATCCGGCGGCGCTCAAGGAGAGCAAGGCCGCGCTCATCTACGGCCAGATGACCGAGCCGCCGGGGGCGCGGCTGCGCGTCGGCCTGGCCGCGCTCACCGTCGCCGAGTACTTCCGCGATGTGGAAGGCCGGGACGTGCTGCTGTTCGTCGACAACATCTTCCGCTTCACCCAGGCCGGCTCAGAGGTGTCCGCCCTGCTCGGCCGGATGCCCAGCGCGGTCGGCTACCAGCCGAATCTGGCGACCGAGATGGGCGCTCTCCAGGAGCGCATCACGTCGACCAGGAAGGGCTCGATCACCTCGGTGCAGGCGATCTACGTCCCGGCCGACGACCTGACCGACCCGGCGCCGGCAACCGCCTTTGCCCACCTCGACGCAACGACGACCCTGTCCCGCGCCATCGTCGAGAAGGGCATCTACCCGGCGATCGACCCCCTCGACTCGAGCTCGAAGATTCTCGAGCCCGCCGTCGTCGGCGACGAGCACTACGGCATCGCCCGCCAGGTGCAGCAGGTGCTCCAGCGCTACAAGGACCTCCAGGACATCATCGCCATCCTCGGCGTCGAGGAGCTGTCGGAGGACGACAAGCTGGTGGTCGCCCGGGCGCGCAAGATCGAGCGCTACCTGTCGCAGCCGTTCTTCGTCGCAACCCAGTTCACCGGCCTCGAGGGACGCTACGTGAAGATCGAGGACACCGTCGAGGGCTTCCGGACGATCCTCTCCGGCGACCTGGACGAACTGCCCGAACAGTCGTTCCTCATGGTCGGCACGATCGACGAAGCGGTCGACAAGGGCAAGAAGCTGCTGGCGGCCTGAGCGGGAACCGGCGGAACGAAGACGGCATCGCAGACCTGGGCCCGAACGAACGAATCCCCCGCAACGACGTGCTGAACCTCATCCTCGTCACCCACGCCGAGAAGCTGCTCGACATCGAGTGCTCGGATGTCGGTCTGCCCGGACGGCTGGGCGACATGGGCATCCTGCCCGGCCACGCGGCGCTCATCGGCACGCTGCGTCCCGGCGAGCTCAGCTACCAGCCCGCCGGCGGCGGGCCGCGCCGCTTCGTCGCCGTCGCCTCGGGCTTCTGCGAGGTCGCGGACGACACGGTGACCGTCCTCACCGACACCGCCCTTGCCGCCGAGGAGATCGACGGCGCCGCCGCACGAACCGAGCGCGACCGACTGGCGGCTGAATACGACCGGGCCAGCTTCGGGGATCAGGCCGGTCTCAAGGACCGCGTCGAGACGGCACAGGCCCGCGTCGACGTCGCCGTCCGCGTCTCCGGCTGACCCGGGCCGGGCGCCGCTCGGACACGGAATCGCCGCCGGCCCCGAGCCCGGGCGGCGGGGCGCGCCGGACTCCACCGCGAACGAACCGCGAAGCGCAGCCCGCCCGCCGCCGAACACCTGCTCGCCCCGTACGGCCGCTGACCGCTGCTACACTTCCCGGTCCGGGAGAGGTGCTGGAGTGGTCGAACAGGGCTGCCTGCTAAGCAGTTGTCCGGGGTGACCTGGACCGAGGGTTCGAATCCCTCCCTCTCCGCCACGCCCTGTGGTGTTCCCCGATCGGCGGGAGCCAGTGACCGGCGAAGGGCATGCAGGCTACGGCTCGGCCACTCCACGACCGTCCCGCGCGGGGGACCCCATGTGGACTCAAGGCGCGGCTACAAGGGTAGCGACTGATCACCGGCAGCAGCCAAGGAGGAGCGAACGTGCCCGGAACGTCTCATCTGGTCTGGACGCTGACGGTACAGGTGAAGACCCACAAGGAAGGCAACGTCTGGGTGGCGACCTGCCCGGCGCTGGATGTGGCGAGCCAGGGGCAGAGCAAGCAGGAGGCCTGCGCCATGCTCGAAGAAGCTCTGATCCTGTTTCTGGAGACCTGCCACGAGCGCGGAACGCTCTCCGCGGTGCTTGACGAACGCGGCCTGGTCCCGAAGGCCGGCACCGCCATCAGCGTGCAGCAACCCGCAAGGGAAGCGCAGTGGCTGCAGATCCCCGTATGGATCCTGCCAGGTGCCGCGACGCCCCGAACTGCCATCGGTCCGGAACCTCCCGGAGTCAGGAACCGTTCCTGAGTGCCTTCACGAGCCCTCTGAAGCTGGGGCTCCGCTGCTCGATGACTTGCCCATCGAGTCTTCTTGCGATCTCCTCGGAGGTTCTCGCAGTGTAGACGCGGCGTCCCAGAAGATGGATCAGGTGCTGTTTCGGATTCTGGATGGCGTCCGGCCTTGACGTGTCGACGTCGCCTGGCGAGCGCCCAAGATACTGGCGCAGGTTGCTGATGTCAGCGAAAAACCAGGACTCCAGGTGCTGCTGTGCGTACGCGAACAGGATATCCGCCGACAGGCTTCCTACACGCTGAAGCAGTTGTTCCTGGAGCGGAGCAAGAACGTTCTCAGGAGACGACTGATCTACATCCAGCAGCACGACGAACTTCGTAGGGGGCCCGGGATGAGACGTGAACCAGGCGGCCCGGATGATCTTCTCCACTATGTCGACGCGAAGGGGCCGGTGTCCGGACGGAGTCCGGATATCCACTGTCATGTCGTCCCTTACGAGGTAGGAGAGCAGATGCGGAAGAGCACGCCGCTCGGTGTCTCCTGACGCCACGACGACCACATGCTTGCTCATCCGGCGCCGAAGCCCCTGGTTCCGTGGAACTCGCCGAGACCGAAACCGGAGGCGTCGAGTGCTCGCCGCACCTGCTCGGGATCGTCCTTGGCCAGAACCGTCGTCGCGCCGTCGCTGCCGCGCCGAACCACGCGAACGGCGGACGGGTCATCCAGGCAGTCGAGCAACAGCGGCGAGTGCGTGGTGACGACGAACTGCACCCGATCCCTGGCACTCAGCAAGTGCTTCGCGAAGTCGCTCAGTGCCGCCGGGTGGACGTAGTTCTCGGGTTCCTCGATGCCGATCAGGTTGGTTCCCGGCTCGGCGAGAAGAGCAGTCATCAACGCAAGGATGCGCAGAGTGCCGCTCGACACCCCCATCTGATGGACGCGATAGTCGAGTCCCGGTTCCTCCTGTACGAAGTAGAACCTGTCATCGGACTCTCGCAGTTCAAGGTTCGAAGGCAGGCCCAGGACGGATCGTGTTGCCGTAATGATGTCCTCGAGTGCCCTGGGCGCAGAGCGCTGCAGCGTGTGCAGCGTCTGGGCCAGGTTCCTGCCGTAGGGGTCCAGCGTTGCCGAGCTGAGGCTGGACCAGTCTCTCCGAAGCAGGAAGGGACTCGGGTCGAAGAACCCCCAGCGCCGAACGAACGCAGCGACCTCGCGGGCCTCGAAGGAGGCGTCAGCCGCGGCGGCCGCCAAGGCGCAGGCTGTCGGCTCCTGCTTGAGCGGGACTTTCTTGCTTCGCTTGTCGGACCACCACCAGCCTTCACCGTCTCGGGCCTCGAGGATCAGAGTCGGAGGTTCTTCGGGTGAGCGTTGCAGGTGCAGGCGCTCGATCACACCGAAATCGTAACCCTGCCCGATGAGGCCTGTGGTCCACTTGCAGGTCGCGTCGCCTTCGCTGAACGTGGCGGCCAGATCGATGCGTTGCGCCTCTTCGCCCTTCCAGGCCAAGTGGATGATGCCCCCTCGGGCGAACATCGGCGGACGGAAATCGCGGGCGACGGCGCCCTCATGGAGAAAACGCATCGCATCGAGCACGTTGCTCTTGCCGGCAGCGTTGGCGCCGATGAACAGGTTCAGAGGCCCGATGTCGAAAGCGTCCTTGCGGATGCTCCGGTAGCGGCTTGCCGACAGTCGAACGAGCTTCATGGACAGGTCGAGCCGCGATTGTCGGGCACCATCCGAGGGCTCCGCGGTCTCGTCCGGCAGACGCTGTTTCCGGGTGTCGCGGAGCGCCGATCAGGCCCGGCTCAGGTCGTGCCTGGAGATCGGGAGCGAGCGGATCCGCTTGCCGGTGACGGCGAAGATGGCGTTGCACAGGGCCGGCGGGACCGGCGGCAGCGCCGGCTCGCCCAGTCCGGTGGGCTGGTTGTCGCTCAGGACGAAGTGGACATCCACGGGCGGCGCCTGATCGATGCGGAGCAGCTTGAAGTTGTGGAAGTTGCTCTGCTCCGTGCGGCCGCCCGCGAACGTGATCTCCTGGTCGAGCGCCTGGCCGAGACCGTCGAGGGCTGCGCCCTGGACCTGGTTGACGGCGTTGCTCGGGTTGACGATCTGCCGGCCGACATCGCCGGCAATCCAGATCCGGTCGACGCCGAGCTCGCCCTCCCGGCTGATCGTGGCCTGGACGACTTCGGCGAAGTAGCCGCGGTGGCTGAAGTGGAACGCCACCCCCTGGCCCGTGCCCGCCGGCAGGTCGGCCCTGCCCCAGCCCGACCTGTCGCGCACCACTTCGAGCACGGTCTTCATCCGCTGCGGGTCGAACGAGGTCCGGGTGCCGGGAGGCGCCGCAGCGAGCAGGTCGAGCCGGAACTGGAGCGGATCCTTCCCGGCCTCGGCCGCCAGCTCGTCAAGGAACGACTGCACGACGAAGGAGATGGCGTTGCTGGTCGGCGCACGGAGTGCCCCGGTCGGGATGCCGAGCGGCATCTTCGACGCCTGGAGCTCGAAGTTCGGGACAAACCCCTGCGGGAACTCGTTCGGCGCCATGTTCGCGCTCGCGGCGAAGCTCCGGCCCTCGCCGAAGCTGACGAAGTGGTCGCGCCAGGCCGTGAGGCCGCCGGCCTCGTCGAGACCGCCTTCCAGATAGTGGTAACCGCCGGGGCGGTAGAAGTCGAAACGCGTGTCGTCCTCGCGCGTCCACACCAGCTTGACCGGAACGCCGGCCTGCCGGGAGATGAGCGCGGCCTCGAGCATGTAGTCGTTCATCAGCCGCCGGCCGAAACCGCCGCCCATGCGCGTCAGGTGGATCGTGATCCGGTCCTGCGGAATGCCGAGGGCACGGCTGAGGTCGCCGGCCCCGAACTGCGGCGTCTGGCTCGGCGACCACACCTCGGCCTCACCGTCGCGGACATGCGCCGTCGTGTTCTGCGGCTCGAGCGGTGCGTGGGCGAGGAAGGGATACCGGTAGGCCGCCTTGAGCGTCTTCGCCGCGGCCGCCATCGCGCCGGCCGCGTCGCCGTCGCTCTTCAGGCTCTGCTGCGGCGCCTGCTTCGACAGCTCCTCGGCCTGGCGGTCGAACGCCTCGGTGCTCCGCGCCGCGACCGGTCCCTCCTCCCAGGTGACGTCCAGCCTGCTGCGCGCCTGGTTGACCAGCCACCAGGAGTCGCCGACGATGGCGACGCCATTCGTCGGCTGGCGGGTGGCCGCCTCGTCGACGACGAAGGCATCGGTAACTCCGGGCGCCGCCTTGACGGCCTCAAGATCGGCGCTCTTCACCTTGCCGCCGTGGACCCGGCACTTCTCGAACACGGCGTACTTCATGCCGGGCACCGAGACGTCGATGCCGAAGAGCGGCTTGCCGGTGACGATCTTCGGATTGTCGACGCCGGGAATCTCGCGGCCGATGATCGTGAAGTCCTTCGGGTCCTTGAGCGGAACGGAGCGGGGATCGGGCGGTTCGATCTCCGCGGCTGCGCTCGCCAGCTCGCCGTAGGACATGGACTTGTCCTTGAAACGGACCACGCCGGCCTCGGTCGTGCACTTCTCCGGTCTGGTCTTCCACTGCTGTGCCGCGGCTGCGACCAGCATGGCGCGGGCGGCGGCACCCATGCGGCGCATCGACTCGTAGTGCATCGGCGTCGCCATGCTGCCGCCGGCCATCTGGCCCCGGTACTTCGCCGGATCGAAGTCCGCCTGCTCGACCCGCACCTGGCTCCAGGGGATGTCAAGTTCCTCTGCGATGAGCATCGGCAGCATCGTCTTGACGCCCTGACCGATCTCCGGGTTCTGGGCCATGATCGTTGCCTTGCCGTCCGGGGTCAGCCAGATGAACGCGTTGATCGCGGCGCCGTTGTCGGCGGTGGCTGCGGCGGCTCCGGGCACGCCATCCAGCGGCAGACGTGCGCCGATCAGCATGCCGCCGCCCGCCAGAGCGGCCACGTGGAGAAAACCGCGGCGGGAGATGCCGTCTGTCCTGCTGGAACCGGTCATGCTTCACTTCCTCCCGTGGCGGTCTCGTGGCCGGCCGCCGACGCCTGCGCGATCTCCGCGGCTCGGTGGATCGCCGCCCGGATGCGGTTGTAGGTCGCGCAGCGGCAGATGTTCCCGCTCATCGCCTCGTCGATGTCCCCGTCCGATGGCTGCGGGTTGCCGGCGAGGAGCGCCGACGCCGACATGATCTGCCCGGCTTGGCAGTAGCCGCACTGCGGCACGTCGATGTCCTGCCAGGCGACCTGCACGGGATGGGCGCCATCCGCGGACAGGCCCTCGATCGTCGTGATCTCCTTGCCCTCCGCGCGCGAGACCGGCATGCGGCAACTGCGCTCCGGCTCGCCGTTGACGTGCACGGTGCAGGCCCCGCAGAAGGACCGGCCGCAGCCGAACTTGGTTCCCTTGAGGTCGAGCTCGTCGCGGAGAACCCAGAGCAGAGGCATCTCCGGCGGCGCTTCGACCGCCGTCGACTTGCC
Organism: Thermoanaerobaculia bacterium; assembly: GCA_965116145.1. Taxonomy (GTDB): domain Bacteria; phylum Acidobacteriota; class Thermoanaerobaculia; order Multivoradales; family Multivoraceae; genus Multivorans. The sequence continues at coordinate 2,582,008 of OZ220482.1, read as the reverse complement.
GTTCAGCGTGAAGGCGATGGCCATGATGTCGTGACTCCTCCAAGGATCGAAACAACCGGATCACCGATCCCGGGGACCCGTACTCGTCGCAGAGCTGCGATCCTAACAGGCCGGACGGCGCCAGGCATCCGAGAAGAGACTCCGGCCGCGACCTCAGCCTTCAGGGCCTTCAGGCTCTGACGCAGCTTCGATGCAGCACCCACCCTGCCACAGGAGGTTGATAGACTCCGCGGCCGGCCGCGCGGCCGCTTCCGCTGGGAGGTCGTCTAACGGTAGGACATGCGGCTCTGGACCGTAGAATCGGGGTTCGAATCCCTGCCTCCCAGCCAACCGCCGGTCGCTGCCGGGCCGAACCTCGCGCCGTCGTGGCAGTGGACTCGATCACGACAGCGGGGTCGCCGTTGCGGGAGGCCTCGACCGACCCCGGGTCTGCTCCGGCCAGCGCTTCCGTCGGAAGTCGAGCAGCGCCCTCCGGATCCGACCGTCCAACGAGCCTTAACAGCCCCGTCTCCGGCCACGCAAGGTTCTACGGCGACTCGGACTCGAGCGCACCTCGACAGCGAAGTTGCTCCGCGTGCGGCCATGCTTCGATGAAGCGCTCGTGGAGCCACTTGGCACGGGCCTCGATCGCATGCTCATCCCAGGTTTCCGGGCCGTCATGAATGAGGTGCTTGCTCAAGAACATGACGCTGTGGTCGGCCAACCCGTTTCGCTTCTCGGTCCATGGCCCGTTCGACAACGCTGAATTCAGTCGTTTGTTGACGAGCGTCAGATTTCCGATCGTGTGGACTGCACGGTTGCGGTTTTCCATGGCCTCGAAGCGCTCGACATCCGCTGGAAGGGGCCAGTGCTCCTCCTGCCACGTCTGCGGCATGATGTGCTCAATGTGAAGATCCTGGGGAACCTCTGCACTTTCGGCCTTGGGAGTCCGCAAGCGCTCTTCGATCCCTGCCAGCACCATTCTGAGTCTTCGCTGCGTGAGGAGCCGATAGAGCTGCGCCGTAACAAACCGCTCGCCAAGCTCCTGGTCGTCGGGCCATCTCCCCGCTGCCGAAGTCTGCTCGGCGAGAAATGACACCAACGTCGCGTCTGCTGTCTCAGCCGGCGACGTGTCAAGCTTCGCCAGCAAGGCGGCGAACAGCTCGCCGTACTTTCGGGCGCCGTAGCCGCACACAACCCTGCGGACGAGGAAGCTCTCGAGTGCACGCACGCAGCCCGCAAACGTCGGCTTCGGGATGTCGGAGGACAGGAGCCAGAGCACCAGCGGCATGGTCACGCCTACGTTCATGGCCTTGAGTCTCCCCAGGAAGGAAGCGATGCTCTTCGGCCTCATCAAATCCTCGGCGTCGCGGTAGATCCGTCCGAGGGCGCCGATATCGTCCGCGATGCCGCGAGCCGACCTTTCTCTTGACCGGGCGTCCGTTCCTGACCGAGCGTCAACGTAGTCGCTGAAGACCCGGAACTCGTGGTACGGCCTGGTCTCCGACAGGTTCCGAAGCGTCAGCCAGTGATTGAGGAATACGTCGATACGCGGTCGTCTCTGCAGTCCTCCCCCGATCTCCCTGTTCCACCAGTCATCGTCAAACGGCCACAGTTCCTGTTCGTCTCGGGATCGGTCATCGTCGTCATACGACCTCTCGATCCTCCCGTCGTGCAGGATCCTGTTCTTCACCATGTCCGACTGAAGGAGCGGCGTGCCCCTGGCGTTCAGCGTCTCGAAGATCACGTGCGGGTCGTCGGAGCCGCCAAGATCAATGACGACGAGCTCCAGTTTCGTCCTCAGCGCCTCGTCCAGCCCATCGGCCGCCCTGGCGTCTGATCCTTCCGAGTCACGGAATCCGTCGAGCCACTGGCCGACCTGCTCCTTGAAGTAGTCGTGCGCCTGAACGATGCGCGAGGATGAGTACTCCGCCGCCGACAGGTCATTGTGCATCGCGTGTCGGAACGGGGACCGGTCCACTGCCGTGGGCCAGACCTTGAAGGCGTTGTCTCGGCAACCGTCCTGGAAGGCCTCCGCATTCTCGACGAGAGCCGAGAGCCGTTTCGCCGGGCTCGAGTGCCCGCGGTCTTCCAGAACTTCCTGAACAGCATCGATCAGGAGTTGCAGGGTCGTCAGCCGCTGTTGACCGTCAACGACCGTTCTGCGTTCCGGGCCTCCGGTAGGAAACGAAGCCGGTTGAAGCACGACCGCACCCATGAAGTGGGCTTCGGCTCCGCCCTCGATCAGTGACTGCGCGAGATCGGCCACATCGTTCCACAGAGGTTCCCATTGTTCTTCCTGCTTCCACACGTACCGGCGCTGAAAGCTCGGGATCTCGTACTGAATCGGCTGGGCGAACAGTTGCTGCGGATGACGGAGATTGGTCTGCATGCTCGGATTCCGGACAGCGTGAACGGCCGGTCAGGGCAGGGCGAAGACGAACAGGTTGTTGCCTGAGCTGGGGCGTAGTTCCGGGGTGAGGTTGGAGAGGAGGGCTGCCGAGCGGTTGCCGGTGCTGGCGGCGACGTACTGGCGGCCGTCGACGGCGTAGGTGATGGGGAAACCGGTGACCGGCGAGCCGAGGTTGATCTCCCAGAGACTGTCGCCGGTCTGCTGGTCCAGGGCCCGGAACCGGCCGTTGCCGTCGCCGACGAAGACCAGGCCGCCGCCGGTGGTGAACAGCGACATCAGGCCGGCGCGCTGTTCGTAGGTCCACAGCGACCTGCCGGTCTCGGCGGACACCGCGTGGACGGCGCCGCTCAGTTCCGTGCCCGGTGCGATCTCGTGCTCGGCGTCCAGGGCGTAGATCTGCAGTCGGCCGGAGCGGGTTGCCGTCATCCGGGCGCAGGTGTTGCGCATCGGTACGTACATCGCGTTCGTGAGCGGGCTGTAGGCGCCCGCCTGCCAGTCCTTGCCGCCGATGTAAGTGGGGCAGACGTAGATCTCCTGGCCGAGCTCCCGGAACACGACTTCGGCGTTCTCGGTGACCGCACCGGTGGCGCCGTCGATTGCGGCGATCACGTTCTGCGGGATGGTCGGCCGCGCCCACAGGAACTCGCCGGTCTCGCGGTCGAGCGTGTAGATCACGCCGGTCTTGCCGGGAACGCCGGTAACCACCTTGCGCGTCTCGCCCGGTTCGAGGCGGGGGTTGATCCAGTCGACCTCGTCCGCGTCGGGCGCGGTGGCGGTGTCGACGAGGATGCGCTCGAACGGATGGTCGAGGTCCCAGTGATCGTTCAGGTGCTGGTAGTGCCAGGCGATCTCGCCGGTCTCCACCCGCAGCGCGAGAGTCGAGTTGTGGTACAGGTACCGCAGGTCGGAGCCGTCGAGCAGGAACTTCGGCGCCGGTGAGGTCACCGAAGTGCCCATGTAGATCAGCTCGAGCGCCGGGTCGTAGCTCGGCACCATCCAGGTGCCGACGTGAGTACGGTCTTCGAACGGAACACCGCCCCAGGTCTCGTCGCCCGGCTCTCCCGGCGCCGGGATCGTGCGCCGCCGCCAGAGCTCGGCCCCGGTCTTCGCGTCGTGGGCGACGATCACGCAGGCGTCCGGACCGCCGCGGGGGAGGCAGCTCCGGCCGGAGATCACCTTGCCGTCAGCGATGATCGGGCCGGAGCTCTGCATCACCGGTTGGGTCCTGTAGTCGAGGATCATCGTCTCCCAGACCAGCTCGCCGGTTGCGGCGTCCAGAGCGAAGACGAACTCGTCGACGCTGGTGTCGATGATCAGGCCGCCGTGGATGGCGAGGTTGCGGTTGTTCGCGGCCAGCGCGCCGACCTGCTGGAGGATGTTCTCGGGCAGGTCGCGCCGGTACTCCCAGATGAGGTCTCCGGTCACGGCTTCGATGGCCTGGATGACGTCGATCGGGTTCGGCATGTACATGACGCCGTTGTAGACCAGGGGCGTGCCCTGCTGGCGGCCCTCGCTCATGCCGCGGGACCAGACCAGCCGCAGGCTGTCGACGTTCTCCGGCGTGATCTGGTCGAGCGGGCTGTAGCCCCAGCCGTCGAGCGTCCGGCGCCACATCAGCCAGTCGTCGTCTCCCGGATTCTGGAGCATGGCGTCCGTGACCGGCACGAAGTCGCCGCGATCCGCCGACTGGGCCGCCGCGGCCGGGATCCCGAGGATCGCGACCACAACGGCAACGAAGTCCGCTGCCGGCAGATGGAAACCACGCTGACTCACCGAAGCGGATACCCTACCAGTCCGCAGCAGACGTGGCCCTGCCTGCCGTCGGCGCCGCCGGCAGCGGGAACAACCGCACCGTCGAATCGGACGATCGAGTCGCCCAGGCCGACGTTGCACCGGCCACGATATGCACCAGGATGTCCAGGCTCACCCGGACCTCGTCGCGCTCGATCCGGGGCAGATCCGACGCCGGAACGTCCGCGCGCCCGACCAACGCCGGCCTGAGTCAGCGGCTCTTGCGCTGGAGAAAGAAGAACCGCCGCCGCCGGACAAAGCCGGCGGCGGCGGTGAGAGAAATGCCGGCAGTGCCGGCGCGGCCTGTCCGGTCAGGCTACCTTCGGAACGGGCTCCAGGGGTTGTCGGGCAGCAGATCCCGTCACCGGTTCGCCGATGTCGCCGGACACGTGATGGTCAGCATGTTGCTGGCGGCCACGTTCACCGACGGACTGCCGGCCTTGCCGTTGGCCGCGATCATCGGGTGCACTTCCATGTTCAGGGTCCTCGTATCGGCAAGAGGAGCGTAGATCTCCAGCTTGACCGACTTGTTGGTGCTCGTCCCGCAGTGGGAAGCGGAGAGGCCGATGGTCATGCCCTGGGTGATCTCCTTCTTGCCTTCCGTCGTCGCGCACTCGACCACGGGGACCTCCCTGTAGATCGTGCCGTTTGAAGTGCCGCCAGTCTGCTCCCAGACGCGATGCACCTTGATGGGCGCCGTGCTGATGTCGCGATTCCAGGCGTTGACCCACTGGCTCATGTTGTCCCAGGCGCCCGACGGACGCTTGGTATCCAGCTCGGAGAGTTCGCTATGAGTGGCGTCCTGGTCCGGGACCAGGACGACACTGTCGTCCAGAGCGCTTATGAAATGGAGAACCTTGGTCCCCACGGCGACATCGCGATAGATGAACGCGACACGGGTAGCAAGATCGTCCAGATCCGCCAGCACGTTCGGCGCCGCCTGCTTGCAGTACTCGATCGGTCCTGTGGCCTTGCCATCCACTACCTTCTGACCAAAGGCGTTCTCGATCTGTGGAGTATTGCCGTCGTCCATGCCGTCACTGTTGCGCGGATTGCTGTCGCCTGCGGACGCAGCCTTTTCCTTGGCTGCCACTGTCGCCGCGGTCTCCCCTTCGGGATAGTTGCCCTCGACGATCGTGAAGGTCTTCATTTCGCCGAGTGTCTTCGTCGTCAGCGTGACGCCCACATCGCCGAGGTCCGCGGTGCTCTTCTCCCCTCCGACCTCCGTGACCCTCACCTTGAAGTCCGCATCGAGGGGCGTCGCCGTGACGCCGGGCAGGCTCGCCCAACCCTTCCGGACCTTGGCCTCATCAGAATCGGTCGAAATCCGACCCGTGCCGTTGCCCCAGAGACCCAGACCGACCGTGATGCTGCCGCTGGTCGGCCGCTCCACCGAGTTGCCATCCAGCGTGTAGATCGACCCGGCGTGCACCCCGCTCGCCACCGTGCGGGTCATCGCCATCCTCGTCTTGCCGTCGCCCATCAGGCAGCCGGTCTCCTTGCTGACCCACTTCGTACCCGACTTCATCGGCATGCAGTGCGGCATCTCCTCCATCTCGGGCTCCGGCAGGAATCCGACGTGGTGCAGGATGCCGACACGGCCGGTGCTCGCCTGCTTCACCAGGGTCGAAGCGCCGCCATCCATCTTCGTCAACGTGATGTCGGCCGAATCCGGATCCGTCGGCATCACCGCCGTGGTGTCGAGAGCGGCCTTCGCCACCAGCGACGCCACCGCCGAGTTCATCGCGTCGGTGATCCAGTACCAGCCGCCGTCCTCCAGACCGCGGATCTCGACCTTGCCGCCGTCCTCGTCGTTGCACGCGTAGTTGCCGCCAAGATACACGCCCACAATGCCGTTGGTCGCGGTTCCGCTTCGCCGGAGACCGCCGCGCGCCCTCACGGATCGCTCCGGAGACGCTTGACGGCGCGATGAGCCGCTTCATCGTGAAGACCGACGCGACACGGTGCGGGTCGCGGTTGACGGCAGGAACAGCGAGTGCCGGCGGCGGCGATCGAGCAAGTCAGCAGCCTGGTCTGCGGTCAGGAGGCCTGCAACGCCGACGCGATGCCGCACCGCCGGGAGGCCGCCCGCTTCGAAAGCGAGCGCCATGTCTCCAGGCCGGCCGGATGCCGACCGAAACGTGTACGGGACCAGGAGCTTGCGCCGTGGAACGCAGCGCAGCGAGTTCTTCGGCACAAGGTCGTAGTGAGGTACCGGGCTGGGGCCAACACGGAGTCAGCGACGGGTCTGGCGGCGCTACGGAGCAGCGCGCGGGCCGTGTTCTCACCGCACGTCCACCGACCTTGACAGCTCGTACGGTCGGGGAGTAGGTTCAGGAGCTGCAGGCCCTCAGCTCATGAGGCTGCCTGGACTTCTTCTCTCGGAGGTGATGCGGCGACAGGCGAGACCTGCCGGTTGGCTTGGGGCCTCTGGCTGGTTGATCGAAACGGGAATGGCGTGGGTCTTGCGGCTCTCGCCAGGTTCAAGAAAACAGGGGGGGGGGGGGGTTAGCCCTAAGACCCTTCGTTCCCGGAACTTGTGTCGGCGCGGACGCGCCGGCCAGAGAGGAATCGAGTTGAAGAACTATCTCATGTTCGCGCTGCTTCTCGGCGCGACGGTCGGCGCAGGCTTCGGCCAGTCGTCGTTCACCTGCCCGGAAGACGAGTGCCACGTGGCGCCGTACTTCATGGGCAGCGGCGGGTTCGTCGGCATGGCCGCTGACGGGGTCGACGAGGTCACCTTCGGCGTCACTTGCGGCGGTGTGATCACCTCCGGTGAGGCGGAGCCGAACAACGGCATTGTGGGCGTGTATCTTGGCGGCAACTACGCGTGCAACGACGAGGACGGGGGCAAGGTCGAGATCCGCGGTCTGGACGACGGCGGCTGGTACTGGATCACCGACGCGATGAACTCGGCGGTGGCGTCGCTGGTGGCGAAGGCCGCTCTCGACACCACGGCGGTGATGCCGACGGATCCGGATTCGGCCGACATCACGTTGACGAAGATGGATGGCGGGGCCTCGACCCTGGTGAAGCAGGCGAGCACCGGCCGTGTCGGCATCCTGCACCACGTCGGATTCCTGCCGGAGCCCGAGATGGAGGAGATGCCGCACTGCATGCCGATGAAGTCGGGTACGAAGTGGGTCAGCAAGGAGACCGGCTGCCTGATGGGCGACGGCAAGACGAGGATGGCGATGACCCGCACGGTGGCGAGCGGGGTGCACGCCGGGTCGATCTACACGCTGGATGGCAACTCGGTGGAGCGGCCGACCAGCGGCAGCATCACGGTCGGTCTGGGTCTCTGGGGCAACGGCACGGGTCGGATTTCGACCGATTCTGATGAGGCCAAGGTCCGGAAGGGTTGGGCGAGCCTGCCCGGCGTCACGGCGACGCCCCTCGACGCGGACTTCAAGGTGAGGGTCACGGAGGTCGGAGGGGAGAAGAGCACCGCGGACCTTGACGACGTGGGCGTCACGCTGACGACGAAGAAGCTAGGGACGAAGAAGGTCATGAACGTCGTCGAGGGCGCCTATCCCACAGGACACACCAAGGAGACAGTGGCAGCCACGGTCAAGGCGAAGGCCGCAAGCACGAGCGATCCGCGCGGTCAGTCGCAAACCAACTCAGCAGACAACGCGGACGACGGCAATACTCCGCAGATCGAGAACGCCTTTGGTCAGAAGGTAGTGGATGGCAAGGCCACTGGGCCGATCGTGTACTGCAAACAAACGGCGCCGACCGTGCTGGCATCTCTGGACGATCTTGCTACCCGTGTCGTGACCTTCTATCCCAGTGCCGCTGCGGGGACCAAGGTCATTCATTTCATAAATGCTCTGGACGGCAGCGTCGTCCTGGTTCCGGACCTGGACGCCGCCAACAACGAGTTCGACGCTCTGACCACCAAGCGTCCGTCGATCACTTGGGACGCCATGGACCAGTGGGTCACCGCATGGAATCGCAACGTCACCACTGCGCCCATCAAGAGGCATCGCGTCTGGGAGCAGAGTGGCGGCACTCGCACAGGGGCCATCTACAGGGAACTCCCCGTGGTCGCATGCGCGACGACGGAAAGCGAGGAGGACATCAGGATCACCCAGGGCATGACCATCGGCCTCTCCGCTTCCCACTGCGGGACGAGCACCAACAAGTCGGTCAAGCTGGAGATCTATGCTCCTCTTGCCGATACGAGGACCCGGAACATGGAAGTGCACCCGATGATCGCGGCCAACGGCAAGGCCGGCAGTCCGTCGGTGAACGTGGCGGCCAGCAACATGCTGACCATCACGTGTCCGGCGACATCGGCGAACCGGTGACGGGATCTGCTGCCCGACAACGCCTGGAGTCCGTTCCGAAGGTAGCCTGACCAGGCACACTGCCGGCACTCCCTTCACCGCCGCCGTCGGATTCGTCCGGCGGCGGCGGTTTTCTTTTTCCGACACGTCTTCGACCCGGTTCCGAGACCAATGCCATCTCACGCGACCGGCCAGGGAGCTGACTCGCTCGGCGCCTATCTCTTCCTTGCTCCGGATCGTGCCGTCCGGCTTGAACGCGTAGGAGGCTGCAACCCAGTACGGCCCGTCCGCTTCCGACCAGTCGTGATCGGGATGAGCGTGGAGAAGCTCCGGCGGAGCATCGGTCTGACCGCCGCCGGACTCACGGTGGCTGACACGACGGCGCAGGCGAGAAAGAACGGTCTCATGGCTGCAATCGATACGCCGCGAGCATATCGACAGGCCAAGGCCAGAATACTGCTGGCCAGAGACGTGCCGCACGTCGTCCCTCCGCCCCTCCCCCGCGTCGCCGACAGACCCTTGCGGTCGAACAGTCGATCGACACCCGCGCTCGCTTTCACGGCGCTGGTCGTGGCTGCCTCGTGAGGAGGGCGCCGCCCGCGGCGAACGGCGCGGTCATGGGCGGGGCAGATCGAATCGGCGGTCTGGCGCCCCATCGCGCTGTCTGGTGGGCTACGCTCCGGGGCGCCATGAGCTCTGAAGCCGCAGCCGGTACCGGCGCAATCGGGCTTCCCGCCTCGGTGCGGCGTCTTGAGCTGGAGGATCGTGAGGTCTTCCTGGTCGGGACGGCTCACGTGTCACCGCAGAGCGTCGTGGACACCGAGGAGACGATCGAGGCCGTCGGGCCCGACACCGTCTGCGTCGAGCTTTGCGAGGCCCGCTACCGGAACCTGGAGGACCAGGAGTCCTGGCGCAAGCTGGACATCTTCCAGGTCCTGCGCGAAGGCAAGGCTGCGCTCCTGCTGAGCTCCTTCCTGATGCACTCCTTCCAGCGCCGCATCGCGCAGCGCTTCGGCATCGAACCCGGCGCGGAGATGCGCGCCGCGATCGCTCAGGCGAGGGAACGCGGCGCTCGGCTGGAGCTGATCGACCGCGACATCCAGATCTCGCTGAAGCGGACCTGGTCTTCACTCGGCTTCTGGCAGCGGGTGCAGGTGATGGCCCAGTTGGCCGGCAGCGTGTTCGTCGGCGACGATCTCGACGAAGAGGACATCGAGAAGCTGCGCGAAGGCGGCAACCTCACCGACCTGATGTCCGCCCTCGCCAATGCGCTGCCGGCCGTCAAGGGAGCGCTGATCGACGAACGGGACGCCTACATGGCCGAGAAGCTCCGCCGCCTGGCGGGTCCGCGGACCGTCGCCGTCGTCGGCGCCGGGCATCTGCCGGGCATCTCCGGCGCCACGGGCTCGACCTGCGACCTCGAGGAACTCGAGCGGCTGCCGCAGCCGCCGCGGTGGCCACGCATCGTGAAGTGGGCGTTGCCGATCGTCGTCATCGCGCTTCTGGTCCTGGGCTTCGTGCAAGGCGGCGCCGAGCGCGGCGTCGAGTCGATCTATCTCTGGATCCTGATCAACGGGAGCCTGTCGGCCCTGGGCGCCGCCATCGCGCTCGGGCATCCCCTGACCGTTGCCGCCGCCTTCGCCGCCGCTCCGCTGACCAGCCTGAATCCGTTCCTCGCGGCCGGCTGGGTCGCCGGGCTGGTGCAGGCGCTGCTCCGCCGGCCCCTGGTCGCCGACCTCGAGAACCTTGCCGACAGCCTGAGCTCCGCCCGCGGATTCTGGAGCAATCGCCTCACCCGCGTCCTGCTGGTCGTCGTGCTGAGCAACCTCGGCAGCGTCCTGGGCACCGCAGTCGCCATTCCCTGGATCGCCGCCCGGGTGTTCTGAGTCCCCGGAATTCCACGCTGCCGACGCGCCGTCGCCAGGCCACGGTCTCGGAACCGGGTCGAAGACGTGTCGGAAAAGAAACCGCCGCCGCCGGACGAATCCGACGGCGGCGGTGAAGGGAGTGTCGGCAGTTGTGCCTGGTCAGGGCAGTGTTGCCTGGTCAGGGCAGTGTTGCCTGGTCAGGCTACCTTCGGAACGGACTCCAGGCGTTATCGGGCAGCAGCTCCCGGCCCCGGTTCGCCGATGTCGCCGGACACGTGATGGTCAGCATGTTGCTGGCCGCCACGTTCACCGACGGACTGCCGGCCTTGCCGTTGGCCGCGATCATCGGGCGCACTTCCATGTTCCGGGTCCTCGTATCGGCAAGAGGAGCGTAGATCTCCAGCTTGACCGACTTGTTGGTGCTCGTCCCGCAGTGGGAAGCGGAGAGGCCGATGGTCATGCCCTGGGTGATCGTGATGTCCTCCTCGCTTTCCGTCGTCGCGCATTCGACCACGGGGAGGAACTTGTAGATTGCGCCTAGGGTACCGGTGGTACTCCGCTCCCAGACGCGAACCGTCTTGATGGGTTGTGCGCTGATATCGCGGTTCCATGCGGCGACCCACTGGCTTATGCGGTCCCAGGTGATCGACGGACGCACGGTGTCCAGATCGGCGAGTTCTCCGCGACCTGAGGTGGGGTCAACGTCCGGAACCTTGACGACGGTGTCATCCAGCGCAGAGATGAAGTGGATGAGCTTGGTCCCCACGACGGCATCGCTATACTTCCGCGCGACGTTACGAGAAAGATCATCGAGAGATGCCAGCAAGGTCGGCGCCGCCTGCTGGCAGTACACGATAGCCCCGGTGGCCTTGCCGTCCACCACCTTCTGACCGAAGGCGTTCTCCATCTGCGGAGTATCGCCGTCGTCCGCGTTGTCTGATGAGCTGTCTTGCTGCTGACCGCGCGGGTCGTTCGTGCCTCCGGCCTTCGCCTTGACCGTGGCTGCCACTGTCTCCTTGGTGTGTCCTGTGGGATAGGCGCCCTCGACGACGTTCATGACCTTCTTCGTCCCTAGCTTCTTCGTCGTCAGCGTGACGCCCACATCGCCGAGGTCCGCGGTGCTCTTCTCCCCTCCGACCTCCGTGACCCTCACGTTGAAGTCCGCATCGAGGGGCGTCGCCGTGACGCCGGGCAGGCTCGCCCAACCCTTCCGGACCTTGGCCTCGGCAGAATCGGTCGAAATCCGACCCGTGCCGTTGCCCCAGAGACCCAGACCGACCGTGATGCTGCCGCTGGTCGGCCGCTCCACCGAGTTGCCGTCCAGCGTGTAGATCGACCCGGCGTGCACCCCGCTCGCCACCGTGCGGGTCATCGCCATCCTCGTCTTGCCGTCGCCCATCAGGCAGCCGGTCTCCTTGCTGACCCACTTCGTACCCGACTTCATCGGCATGCAGTGCGGCATCTCCTCCATCTCGGGCTCCGGCAGGAATCCGACGTGGTGCAGGATGCCGACACGGCCGGTGCTCGCCTGCTTCACCAGGGTCGAAGCGCCGCCATCCATCTTCGTCAACGTGATGTCGGCCGAATCCGGGTCCGTCGGCATCACCGCCGTGTTGTCGAGAGCGGCCTTCGCCACCAGCGACGCCACCGCCGAGTTCATCGCGTCGGTGATCCAGTACCAGCCGCCGTCCTCCAGACCGCGGATCTCGACCTTGCCGCCGTCCTCGTCGTTGCACGCGTAGTTGCCGCCAAGATACACGCCCACAATGCCGTTGGTCGCGGTTCCGCTTCGCCGGAGACCGCCGCGCGCCCTCACGGATCGCTCCGGAGACGCTTGACGGCGCGATGAGCCGCTTCATCGTGAAGACCGACGCGACACGGTGCGGGTCGCGGTTGACGGCAGGAACAGCGAGTGCCGGCGGCGGCGATCGAGCAAGTCAGCAGCCTGGTCTGCGGTCAGGAGGCCTGCAACGCCGACGCGATGCTGCACCGCCGGGAGGCCGCCCGCTTCGAAAGCGAGCGCCATGTCTCCAGGCCGGCCGGATGCCGACCGAAACGTGTACGGGACCAGGAGCTTGCGCCGTGGAACGCAGCGCAGCGAGTTCTTCGGCACAAGGTCGTAGTGAGGTACCGGGCTGGGGCCAACACGGAGTCAGCGACGGGTCTGGCGGCGCTACGGAGCAGCGCGCGGGCCGTGTTCTCACCGCACGTCCACCGACCTTGACAGCTCGTACGGTCGGGGAGTAGGTTCAGGAGCTGCAGGCCCTCAGCTCATGAGGCTGCCTGGACTTCTTCTCTCGGAGGTGATGCGGCGACAGGCGAGACCTGCCGGTTGGCTTGGGGCCTCTGGCTGGTTGATCGAAACGGGAATGGCGTGGGTCTTGCGGCTCTCGCCAGGTTCAAGAAAACAGGGGGGGGGGGGGGTTAGCCCTAAAACCCTTCGTTCCCGGAACTTGTGTCGGCGCGGACGCGCCGGCCAGAGGGGAAACGAGTTGAAGAATTATCTCATGTTCGCGCTGCTTCTCGGCGCGACGGTCGGCGCAGGCTTCGGCCAGTCGTCGTTCACCTGCCCGGAAGACGAGTGCCACGTGGCGCCGTACTTCATGGGCACCGGCGGGTTCGTCGGCATGGCCGCTGACGGGGTCGACGAGGTCACCTTCGGCGTCACTTGCGGCGGTGTGATCACCTCCGGTGAGGCGGAGCCGAACAACGGCATTGTGGGCGTGTATCTTGGCGGCAACTACGCGTGCAACGACGAGGACGGCGGCAAGGTCGAGATCCGCGGTCTGGACGACGGCGGCTGGTACTGGATCACCGACGCGATGAACTCGGCGGTGGCGTCGCTGGTGGCGAAGGCCGCTCTCGACAACACGGCGGTGATGCCGACGGACCCGGATTCGGCCGACATCACGTTGACGAAGATGGATGGCGGGGCCTCGACCCTGGTGAAGCAGGCGAGCACCGGCCGTGTCGGCATCCTGCACCACGTCGGATTCCTGCCGGAGCCCGAGATGGAGGAGATGCCGCACTGCATGCCGATGAAGTCGGGTACGAAGTGGGTCAGCAAGGAGACCGGCTGCCTGATGGGCGACGGCAAGACGAGGATGGCGATGACCCGCACGGTGGCGAGCGGGGTGCACGCCGGGTCGATCTACACGCTGGACGGCAACTCGGTGGAGCGGCCGACCAGCGGCAGCATCACGGTCGGTCTGGGTCTCTGGGGCAACGGCACGGGTCGGATTTCGACCGATTCTGCCGAGGCCAAGGTCCGGAAGGGTTGGGCGAGCCTGCCCGGCGTCACGGCGACGCCCCTCGATGCGGACTTCAACGTGAGGGTCACGGAGGTCGGAGGGGAGAAGAGCACCGCGGACCTCGGCGATGTGGGCGTCACGCTGACGACGAAGAAGCTAGGGACGAAGAAAGTCATGAACGTCGTCGAGGGCGCCTATCCCACAGGACACACCAAGGAGACAGTGGCAGCCACGGTCAAGGCGAAGGCCGGAGGCACGAACGACCCGCGCGGTCAGCAGCAAGCCAGCTCATCAGACAACGCGGACGACGGCGATACTCCGCAGATGGAAAACTCCTTCGGTCAGAAGGTGGTGGACGGCAAGGCAACCGGGGCTATCGTGTACTGCCAGCAGGCGGCGCCGACCTTGCTGGCATCTCTCGATGATCTTTCTCGTAACGTCGCGCGGAAGTATAGCAATGCCGTCGTGGGGACCAAGCTCATCCACTTCATCTCTGCGGTGGACGACACCGTCGTCAAGGTTCCGGACGTTGACCCCACCTCAGGTCGCGGAGAACTCGCCGATCTGGACACCGTGCGTCCGTCGATCACCTGGGACCGCATAAGCCAGTGGGTCGCCGCATGGAACCGCGATATCAGCGCACAACCCATCAAGACGGTTCGCGTCTGGGAGCAGAGTACCAGCGGTATACTAGGCGCAATCTACAAGTTCCTCCCCGTGGTCGAATGCGCGACGACGGAAAGCGAGGAGGACATCACGATCACCCAGGGCATGACCATCGGCCTCTCCGCTTCCCACTGCGGGACGAGCACCAACAAGTCGGTCAAGCTGGAGATCTACGCTCCTCTTGCCGATACGAGGACCCGGAACATGGAAGTGCGCCCGATGATCGCGGCCAACGGCAAGGCCGGCAGTCCGTCGGTGAACGTGGCCGCCAGCAACATGCTGACCATCACGTGTCCGGCGACAGCCGCGAACCGGGGCCGGGAGCTGCTGCCCGACAACGCCTGGAGTCCGTTCCGAAGGTAGCCTGACCAGGCACACTGCCGGCACTTCTCTCACCGCCGCCGCCGGCTTCGTCCGGCGGCGGCGGTTTCTGTCTCCGGCGCAAGAGCGGCTGACTCAGGCCGGCGTTGGCCGGGCACCTGAACGTTCCGGCGTCGGATCTGCCCCGGATCGAGCGCGACGAGGTCCGGGTGAGCCCGGTGGACGTCCTGGTGCGTATCGTGGCCGGTGCAACGTCGGCCTGGACGACTCGAAGTCAGCCCGTCGGGATGTCCTGCATCTGCTCGCGGCCCCTGCCGGCGCTCCTGAGCGCCTGCGCGCGGTTTCTTCAGGCAAAGGCGGCGGCTCCTGCCGTCTTCTTGAGCTCAGAAGTCCCACTGCTCGGTGCGGTCTGCGGCGGCCCGGATCCTGGCGGAGTGAGAGCGGACTGGGCGCAGTTGCTATCCTGAGCCGCGCTTGAGAGCTTGACGAGGCGGATGAGCGGTAACCGGAAGAACGGCCAACGCGGCGCTGCCGAGGCTTGGCGCAGCCTGTGGCCGCCGCGTCGTCGGGTCCGGGCGGTGCTGGCAGCGGCGCTCGCGGCGGCAGTACTTCCGGGGCTTCGTGTCCGGCAGGAGGCGATGCACGCGCGCACCGAGCTGCGGCTGGCGGAGGCGGCAGCCGCCGGTTCGGAGTTCGAGGATCTGGCCGCACAGGCGCCGCAGTTTCTCGGCCTGGCGGCCCGGCAGGCGGCCGGGGAGGGCCGCTGGCGCGAAGTGGCCGCTCTTTACGCAGACCACGCCGAGCACCTTCCGCCGGCACTGCTGGCAGCGGCCGAGGTCGAACTCGGGCTGAACCGCGGCATCGAGGTGGCCGCCGCCGAGGATGCGTTGGCCGGCGCCGGCGATGCCGCACCGGAGTCCTCCAGCGGCGAGCCGCAGTCGGCATCCGCATTCGAGCGGCGACTGCGCAGGGCGCATCTGGTCGACGCGTCGGGCGTGCGGCAACTGCTCTTCGACCGCCGCGGCCGGCCGCTGGGTTCGATCGTCGACGACCATTCGCTGATTCTCGACGAGGACCTGCCGCCGGGACTGGTTCCGCCCGAACTGGCGACCGATCTGCTACCCCCTGCTCTGAAGCCTCCGGGCCTTGCCGCCGCCGGACCGTCCGCGTTGGCGGCTTCGATGTCCGGCGCCAGGGCGTTGCGGTTGACCATCGACCGGGCGTGGAGCAAGGCGGCCGCGAGAGCGCTCGGGCGCGAGGAGGGAGCGATCGCCATTCTCGAGATCCCGTCGGGCGCGGTGCTGGCGGCGGTCAGCAACGGGGGCTCGAGAAGCCGCTGGCGCTCGCGCGGTGACAGCGTGCTCGATCTGCGTGAACCGGCCTCGATCGCCAAGCTGATCACCACGACTGCCGCGATGCGGGCCGGGCTCGACCCGGATCGCGAGATCGCGGACATGACCTGTCGGGGCTCGGTGCTGATGGGCGGCAAACGCCTCTACTGCAGCGCGATCAACCGCCGGCTCAGGGGGCTCTCCCACGCGATGGCGAGCAGTTGCAACGTGGCCTTTGCCAGGCTGGCAATGGACATCGGCGACCGGGCCCTGGTGGAGGAATACGAGCGCTACGGTTTCGTCATCGGCAGCGGGAGCGGGAGGCCGACACCAGGCAAGTCGGTGGGCGTCGTCCACGAGTACCGCCATCCCGGCAAACGGCTCGGCGATCTCTCGATCGGCCTGGACGAGGCCTCCATCACGCCCCTCGGTGCGGCCGTGTTCGCCGCCACGCTGGCGGACGGGCTGCGGCGCGAGCCGAGGTTCGTCCTGCAGGCGGACGGGCTGCTGGGCATCTCGCCGCGGACGCTTGCCGCCGCCGATCCGCGGGCAGTCGCAGTGCTTGACCCGTCCTGGCTGCCGGCGCTCCATGAGTCGATGCGTGCGGTCGCGGCCCCGGGCGGCACGGCCAACCGGATCGCGCCCCGACGTCTGCGGGTCGCGATGAAGACCGGCACCGCACGCGATCCGGACAAGCCGTTTCACGTGAACTACGTCGGCTTCTTCCCGTCGGGCGGCGGACAACGGCCGCGCTACGCTTTCGCTGTCCGCGTGACCGGGCAGCCGACTTCGTCTCGCGTGCGGCGCGCGGGCTACACCGTGACGAACCGCCTGCTGCGCGCTCTCGACGGGCTGGTCGGCGACGAGATCGAGGCCGGCGCCCGCGATGCGTTGCGGTTCGCGGAGGCGACCGGAGGAGGGCCGTGACCGCTGCTGGAGAAGGCCGTACTCCGCCTCCCCGACGCCGCTACCGGCCGGTCGTCGGCCCCCGCCTGAAGCCGCTCCTGTGGGTGGTCTTCGGCCTCTTCGCCCTGCTCGCGGTGAACTCGATATATCTCGCGGGGGTGCGGGCGGCGGAGGCGGCGACCGGCGAGACGTACCAGAACTGGTTCTACATCTCGATGTTCCTGCTCCACCTGGCGGTGGGGGCGCTGTTCGTTGTGCCGGTGATCTGGTTCGGGCTGGCCCACATGCGAAACGCGCGCACGCGGCCGAACCGGAGGGCGGTGAAGGTCGGCTATGCGCTGTTCGGGACCGCCCTGCTGCTGCTGCTGAGCGGCATCGTGCTGACCCGGGTCGAAGGCGTGATCACGGTCAACGATCCGGCGCTTCGCGGCGCAGCCTATTGGGTCCACGTGCTGACGCCGCTGGCGGCGGTCTGGCTGTTCGTGCTGCACCGGCTGGCGGGCAAGCGGATCAACTGGCGGATCGGCGGCCGGATCGCCGCTGCCGCGGCGGTGCTGGTCGGGATCGGACTCGTGCTCCAGTTCCAGGATCCCCGGGCCTGGAACGTCGAGGGACCGGCATCGGGCGAGCAGTACTTCTTCCCGTCGCTGGCGCGGACCGCGAGCGGCGGCTTCATTCCGGCGCGCGCGCTGAACAACGACGCCTACTGCGCGGAGTGTCATGCCGACACCCATGACCGCTGGACCTGGAGCGCCCACCGGTTCAGCTCCTTCAACAACCCGGCCTACAGCTTCTCGGTGCAGGAGACGCGGTCGAAGGCGATCGAACGCTCGGGCGACGTCCAGGCGTCCCGCTTCTGCGCCGGCTGCCACGACCCGGTCGTCTTCTTCTCCGGCGCCTTCGACGACCCGGAGTTCGACGTGGACGAGCCGGCCGCGCAGGCCGGCATCACCTGCACTTCCTGCCATGCGATTACCCACATCAACAGCCCGCGCGGCAACGCCGACTACACGATCGAGGAGCCCGAGCACTACCCGTTCGCGTTCTCGGATTCCCGGTTGCTCCGGTTCGTCAACCATCAACTGGTCAAGGCGAAGCCGGAATTGCACCGGCGGACGTTCCTCAAGCCGCTGCATGGAACCTCGGAGTTCTGCGGCTCCTGCCACAAGGTCCATCTGCCGGAAGAGCTGAACCACTACAAGTTCCTGCGCGGCCAGAACCACTACGACTCGCACCTGCTCTCCGGCGTTTCCGGACACGGCGTGGCGAGCTTCTACTACCCGCCCAAGGCGGAACCCGACTGCAACGGCTGCCACATGGAGCTCCTGCCGTCGGACGACTTCGGCGCCCGCCGCTACCCCGATCGTGTGCCGGAAGGGGTCCGGCCGGACGCCGCCCTGGTCCACGACCACCTGTTTCCATCCGCTAACACCGCAATTCCCCATCTTCTCGGTTTCCCGGACTGGGTGATCGATGCGCATCGGGAGTTCAACCAGGGCGTGGTGGACATCGACATCTTCGGCGTCAAGGCGGGGGGGACGATCGACGGCGAGCTGATCGCGCCGCTGCGGCCCGACGTGCCCGTGCTTGTGCCCGGGGAGGAATACCTGCTCGAGGTCGTCGTCCGCACGCTGGGCCTGGGCCACCACCTGACCCAGGGCACGGCCGACTCGAACCAGCTCTGGCTCGATGTCGAGGTACGGGACGAAGGCGGCAGGCTGGTGGGCCGCAGCGGCGGTCTGGGCGAGGGCAACCGGGTCGACCCCTGGTCGCACTTCGTCAACGTCTACATGCTCGACCGCGACGGCGCCCGGATCGACCGCCGCAACGCGGAGGACATCTTCGTGCCGCTCTACGACCACCAGATCCCGCCGGGAGCGGCCGACGTGATCCACTATCGGCTGAAGACGCCGCCGGCCGGGGCGGCCGCGACGCTGACGGTGGCGGCGGCGCTTCGCTATCGCAAGTTCGACACGACCTACCTGCGTCACATCTACGGCCCGGAGACGGTGAACGAGCTGCCGATCCTCGACCTGGCGCGCGATGTGCTGACCTTCCGGCTGGACGGCGCGGCGGCGCCGGTGGACGGCGCAGGGACCGCCGCAGCGGCCGCACGCGAACCCGCGAAGCCGCTCTGGCAGCGCTGGAACGACTACGGCATCGGCCTGCTGCGCAAGGGCGGCGCCGGCCGCGGCGAGCTGCGGCAGGCGATCGAGGCCTTCGCCCGGGTCGAGGACCTGGGCCGTCCCGACGGACCGCTCAACCTGGCGCGCGTCCATCTCGCACAGGGCACCGTGCGGGACGATGCGGTCGACGCGCTCAGGCGGGCAGCGGCATTCGATCCGCCGGCGCCGAGCTGGTCAGTCGCCTGGTTCAGCGGTCTGGTGAACCTGCAGAACGGCGCGGTCGACGAGGCGATCGCGAACTTCCGTTCGATTCTCGAAGCGGACAGCGAGGAGATGCGCCGCCGCGGCTTCGACTTCAGCCGCGACGTGCGGCTGCGCAACGAACTCGGGCTGGCCCTGTTCGAGCGCGCCAAGCAGGAGCGGGGGGCGGGGCGGGCCGCGGCGCGCAGCGACCGGCTCCGGGAGGCCCGCGAGTCGTTCGAACAGGCCCTGATCATCGATCCGGAGAACGTGACCGCCCACTACAACCTCGCCCTGCTCCACGCTCAGCTCGGCGACTCCGGGAACGCCGCCCGGCACCGTGAGCTTCATGCGCGCTACAAGCCCGACGACAACGCCCGCGATCGGGCAGTCGCCATCGCCCGGCGCAACGACCCGGCCGCCGATCACGCGGCCGAGGCGATCGTGATCCACGATCTTCACCGGGACGGGCGGTTCGAGGGCCGCCGAGCGGCCGTCGGCGGTTCCGGCGGCTGAACGCCGTGGGCAGGCGAGAACGCCCGGACGCACCGGAAGAGCCGCGAAGGGCCGCGGGCCCGCCCGCCGGCGGCGATCCGGTACCGGCCGACGACGCGGTCATCGGCCGCGCCTTCGCCCGCTCCCTGAAGGTGCTGGCGGCCCTGGCGGCCGCGGCGCTGATCGTCGCCGCGCTCCGCCACGTGCTCAGCCCCGAGCCGGAAGCAACGCGGGAGATCGCCGTTGCCGCGCCGCGTGCCGTGGAGGCGGCGCCGCCGGATGTTCCGGTCGTGCCCTTCACGGACGTAACGGCCGACGCCGGCATCGGGTTCGTCCACGTCAACGGCGCCGAGGGCGAGGCCCTGCTGCCGGAGACGATGGGCGCCGGCGCCGCCTTCCTGGACGTCGACGCCGACGGGGACCAGGATCTGCTGCTGGTCAACTCGACGACCTGGGGCACCTGGGCCGATGCCGCTTCAGGCGACGGCCCGACGATGTCACTGTACGAGAACGACGGCGCCGGCCGGTTTGCGGACCGCACGGCCGGCTCGGGCCTGGACGTCAGCTTCTACGGCGCCGGTGTCGCGGTCGGCGACATCGACGGGGACGGCCGGGTGGACATCTTCATCTCTGCGGTCGGACCGAACCGGCTGTTCCGCAACATGGGAAACCGGCGCTTCGAGGACGTCACCGCCAGGGCCGGCGTCGCCGGCGCCGACACGGAGTGGAGCAGCAGCAGCGCCTTCTTCGACGCCGACGGCGACGGCGACCTGGACCTCCTGGTCGGCAACTACGTTCAATGGTCACGGGAGATCGACATCGAGGTTGGCTATCAGTTGACCGGCGTCGGCCGCGCGTACGGACCGCCGCTCAACTACGCCGGCACGACGCTGGATCTCTACCGGAACGACGGCAACGGCGTGTTCGCCGACGTCTCCGAGGAGTCGGGCCTGTACCTCCTGAATCCGGCGACGGACGTGCCGGTGGCGAAGACCCTGGGACTCGCGCCGGTGGACATCGAAGGAGACGGCGATGTCGACGTCCTGGTCGCAAACGACACCGTGCGCAACTTTCTGCTGGTCAACGACGGCAGCGGCGTGTTCGACGAGGCCGGGGAGTTCTACGGACTCGCCTACGGCCGGGACGGCGAGGCGACCGGCGCCATGGGCGCCGACGCCGCCGATTTCCGCAACGACGGCGAGCTCGGGTTCGCGATCGCGAACTTCGCGAACGAGATGACCTCCCTCTACGTTTCCCAGGGCGACCCGACCCTGTGGAGCGACGAGGCGATCACTGCCGGCATCGGCGCGCCCAGCCGCCGGGTGCTCAGCTTCGGCCTGTTCTTCTTCGACGTCGACCTGGACGGTCGGCTGGACCTGCTCCAGGTCAACGGACATCTCGAGGACGACATCGAAGTGGTCGAACCCAGCCAGCGCTACCGTCAGGCGCCCCAGTTGTTCTGGAACGCCGGCCCCGACGCGGCGTCGACCTTCGTGCCGATCGAACCGGAACCGGGTGACGGCCTTGCCACGGAGATCGTCGGACGAGGGTCGACCTATGCCGACATCGACGGCGACGGCGACCTCGACGTGCTGCTTCTGCAGACCGGCGACCGGCCGCTCCTGCTTCGCAACGACCAGGACACCGGCCACCGCTGGTTGCGCTTCCGGCTGCGCGGCGACGGCGAACAGGTGAACCGGGACGCGATCGGCGCCTGGGTGGAGGTCGAACACCGGACTCCGGCCGGACCGGTCGTCCAGCGCCGCCGCGTCATGCCGACCAGGAGCTACCAGAGCCAGGTCGAGTCGGTCGTGACGATCGGCCTCGGCGACCTGGAGTCGGTCGAGGAACTGACCCGGGTCGAGGTCCTGTGGCCCGACGGCGTCCGTCAGCCGGTCGCCGTCAGCGGCCTCGACCGGGTCGTCGAGGTCGAGTACCGGTAGCCCGCCGCCCTGAACCGCCAGGCGTGCCGCGCGGGTTGGATACGGTTGAGGGATGGGGAAACGGAACCGGACTCTGACTCAGCAGATGCGCTTCCTGATGGAGGCCGACCGTCTCAAGCAGGTCCTGAGGCGCACCTCGATCCTCGGCAACGCCCGCCGGGAGAACTCGGCCGAGCATTCCTGGCACCTCTCGCTGATGGCCCTGGTGCTGGCGGAACACGCGGCGGCTTCGCAGCTCGACCAGCTCCGGGTGCTCAAGATGCTCATCGTGCACGACCTCGTCGAGATCGATGCCGGCGACACGTTCGTCTACGACCGGGCCGGACTCGAAGACCAGACGGAACGCGAACAGCAGGCGGCCGCCCGGCTCTTCGGGCTGCTGCCGGCTGACATGGGCGCCGAGCTGCGGACGCTGTGGGACGAGTTCGAGGCCCAGCGCACCCAGGAGGCGAAGTTCGCCAAGGCGCTCGACCGCCTGCATCCGATGCTGCTCAACCACCTGAACGGCGGCTGTGTCTGGCGGCAGAACGGCGTCAGCGCCGGTCAGGTGCGCGAGATCAACGGCTGCATCGAGGACGGCGCGCCCGAACTGTGGCGCTACGCCGAGGAGCTGATCCGGGACGCCGTCCGGCAGGGAAACCTCTCCCCGTAGGCACGGGCACGACCATTGACTGCGCCCTCCGCCTGGCCTAGGATTCAGCCGCCTGCGATGTCCGCCGGACGGCCGACGGGTCGACACCGGGGAGGTTAGCTCAGGGGTAGAGCACCTGCTTTACACGCAGGGGGTCGCGGGTTCGAATCCCCCACCTCCCACCACGGAGGTTTCGGAGTACGCGCGACCAGGAAACTGTCAGTCGAACGCCGCGATGGCGGCTGGAACCTCTAAGGGGCCAGGCACGAGGAGAACACAGGAGACGGATCCACGGGGTCGTAGTTCAGCTGGTTAGAATGCCGGCCTGTCACGCCGGAGGTCGCGGGTTCGAGTCCCGTCGGCCCCGCCATTCCGCTCCTGCCCCAGAAGCCGCCCGCTCCCATCGGAGGTGACGACGTGAGAGAGAAGATCAAGCTCGTGTCCAGTGCCGGTACCGGCTACTTCTACACGACGACAAAGAACAAGAAGCTCAGCCAGGAAAAGCTGAAGCTCAAGAAGTACGACCCGAAGATCCGGCGCCACGTCGAGTTCGTCGAAGAGAAGCTCCGATAGGAACCGCCCAAAGGGGGCTTGCGCCGCAGAACGCAGCGCAGCAGCTTCCTCGGCGCAAGGCGGCAGCGACTCGGGGGCCGGTCGGACCGCGCCCTGCGGCGGACGTGCGCACGGTTTCTTCATGACTGCGCTAGAATCCGGCGACCTTGGGGAGTAGGTAGTGGCCGTCAGGATGAACGACACGCTGCTCGAGCTGATCGAGGGCGACATCACCGAGCTGGAAGTTGACGCCATCGTCAATCCGGCGAACGAGGAACTGCAACTCGGCGGAGGCGTGGCCGGCGTCGTGTGCGAGAAGGGCGGCGCGTCGATCCAGGACGAGTGCAACCGGATCGGCGGTACGCCGGTCGGCACCGCGGTGATGACCGGCGCGGGCGCCCTGAAGGCGAAGCAGGTGATCCACGCGGTGGGCCCGCGGATGGGCGAGGGCGACGAGGACCGCAAGCTCGCTGCCGCCGTGCGGGCGTCGCTGGCCCTGGCCGATCGCAACGGCCAGCGCACGATCGCGATCCCCGCCATTTCCACCGGCGTCTTCGGCTATCCGGTCGCCCGCTGCGCCCGCATCCTGCTGACCGAGGTGCACCGGTACCTGCAGGGCGGCACCAAGCTGGAGCGCGTTGTCGTCTGCCTCCACGGCGAGAAGAACTACCAGACCTTCCGCAACGAGCTGCGCCGCGGCTTCCGCTGATTGAGCCAGAACGTCCAGCCGCTCCACGTGACCTTCGAGGCCACGCCGGAGATCTTTGCCACGGACAGCAAGGGCGCCTTCGTGTATTCGCTCGAGCACCCGGAGGGCAGCCGCGTGGACACCCGGCGGTACGACGAGATGCGCTTCGTCGTGTCGGTCTGGCACCCGCGGGAAGGGAAGAACATCGATCTCGACAAGGCGTATCTGGAATTGCGGGCGAACTTCACGGAGAGCGGGCACTGGACCCGGTTGGCCGAGCTGGAACCGGTCGTTTCGCCCTACAACCGGGGCGAGAGCTTCGACGGCTGGATCGTGCTGCCGGTGCTGTCCGGGGATTCGGCCTTCCGGTTGCACGGCGGCGGTTTCCAGCCGCGGGCGCGGCTGCAGATCCGGGCGTCGGCGTACTTCGTCGCGTGATGCGGCGGCAGGAGCTGCTGACCCGGCTGGCGCAACCGAACGCGCGCCGCATCGTGCTGCTGGTGCTGGACGGCGTCGGCGGCCTGCGGACGGACGCTCAGCCGCGGACCGCCCTGGATGAGGCACGCACGCCGAATCTCGACCGGCTGGCGGCGCGCTCCACGCTCGGTCGGCTGGTTCCGGTCGGCACCGGCATCACCCCCGGCAGCGGCCCGGGTCATCTCGCCCTGTTCGGCTACGAACCGACGTCGCCGCAGGCGGACATCGGCCGCGGCGTGCTCGAGGCGCTGGGTCTCGGGCTCGACATCTCTCCCGACACGATCGCGGCGAGAGGCAACCTGGCGACGGTGGACGCGGAAGGCCTGCTGACGGACCGGCGCGCCGGACGCCTCCCCAGCGCCGAAGGACGGAGGATCTGCGCCCGGCTGGCGGAGCGGATCGAAGCGGCCGGCGGTGTGCTCGGCACTGCCGCCGATGCCGTCGAGATCGAGATCCACCCGGGGGAGGCCTACCGGTTCGTGCTGCTGTTCCGCTCTCCGGCGGGTACGCCCCCGCTGGCCGCCGAGCTTGCCGACACGGACCCCCAGCGCCTCGGCGTCCCCGCCATGCCGGTGGCGGCGGCCGGCGAGGAGACTGGCAACTCGGCTCGGCAGGCGGCCGCCCGCATCGCGCCTGCGGTCGCCGTCCTCCAGGCAGAGCTCAAGGACGAAGAGCGGGCGAACAGCTTCCTGCTCCGCGGGTTCTCGAGGCTGCCGGATCTGCCCGGGGTCGGTGAGCTCTACCGCTTGCGAGCCGCGGCGCTTGCCGGCTATCCGCTCTACCGCGGTGTGGCCAGGGTCTGCGGCATGGAGGTGGTCGACTGCGGCGGTGATCCCGGCGATCTGCTCGACCGGCTCGAACGACACTGGAACGACTTCGAGTACTTCTTCCTGCACGTCAAGGGCACGGACATGGCCGGGGAGGACGGCAATCTGCCGGCGAAGGTCGCCGCGATCGAGTCCGTCGACGCCCGGATTCCGCGGCTCCTCGACCTGGGCCCGGACGTTCTGGCGATCACCGGCGACCACTCCACACCGGCGCCGATGAAGGCGCACAGCTGGCACCCCGTGCCCTTGCTCCTCTGGTCGGACCGGTGCTTTGTCGACGAGTGCTCCCGGTTCACCGAGGTCGAGGCCATCCGCGGCGCGATCGGCACGATCCCGTCAAGCGACCTGATGGGGCTGTTGCTCGCAAACGCCGACAAGCTGCAGAAATTCGGCGCCTGACCCGACACCGCCGCCCGCGGCCCGATGAACCCCGGCGGCGTCCGTCGACGGGCTGCTGGTCAAGAGTCGTCGCTGCTGCGCGCCGCGGCCCTGCCGTCGCCCTGTTTCTTCCTGGGCGGTGGGGGCGGGGGTGGCTTGGGCGGCTTGATCGTGGCCGGCCTCGGCGGTTTCCCGGAGGCGGCGGTCCGCACCTCGAGGTGACTGCCGGCGGTGATCCCTGTTCCAGCCGGACTACCGGGCTTCCTGGATGGCATACCGGTTGACGATGAAGCGATCGGCTTCCTCGGTGCAGCGCTCGTTCAGCCGCTCGTTCGTGTTCAGGTCCACATCGGCGGCACGCCCCGTCGTTCTCCGGATGCTCTCGGACAGTACCTCAAGCCTGGAGATCACTCCCCGTTCGTCGATCTCCTGCCCGTTGATCGCGTGCCAGATCTGCCGGTACTCCTCTGCCAGCGCACTGCAGTCCTGACTGATCGCGAAGGCAATGGCCGCCTTCTTGGCATGGTCCCCGAGGAAGTCGAGCGCAAGAAGCACGCCGGCCGCTGCGCTGACGCTCCAGATGACCCATGCAGGCGCGCCCTGAACGGCGCCGACGACGTTCCCTGACACCGAGAGAAAGATGAGCAGGCGGAGCGCCTTGCGCCATGCCTGGTAGCGGGCATACAGCCGGAAGTAGTAGCGCTCCAGGCGCACAGCATCGAGAAGGTCCAGCCACGCCTCGTTCCGCCACGCCTCGCTGACCTGTTCTGAAGTTGCCATGCTGCTCTCCGGGGCGATCGTCCGACGGGAGACTGCCGCCGATAGAGGATGCTACCAGCGCGTTGGAGGGATGTCGGGCCGGTAGACAGCGCCTCGTCGCTGGTAGTGGCGTTACCGGCCGGCTATGTCCGGCGGAAGATCCTGATGTCGGCGCCGGCGCCTTCGAACAACTGCCAAACGGTCGGCAGGGGCAGGCCGACGACGTTGCTGTAGTTGCCGTCGATCTCGAGGATGAACAGACTGCCCACGCCCTGGACGGCGTAGGCGCCGGCCTTGTCGTCGGGTTCGCCGGTGGCGGCGTACCAGTCGATCTGCTCGGGAGTCAGCTCGGCGAACAATACGCGCGTGCTCTCGACCGCATGCAGGTCGCCGCCTGCGGGCGGGCGGAGCGCGGTTCCGGTCAGCACCAGGTGCCAGCCGCCCTGAAGGCGCTCCAGCATCCGTCGTGCGGCCGCGCGGTCTGTCGGCTTGCCGAGGATGTCGCCGTTCTCGACGACGATCGTGTCGGCGGCCAGGACCCACTCGCCCGCGCCGTCGCGGGCGGCGGCCTCCGCCTTCTCGCGGGCGAGCCGGCGGACGAGGTCGCGCGGCCGTTCCCCGGGACTCGGGGCTTCGTCGACCGTCGCCGGACGGACCGTGAAGTCGAGAGCGAGAGACTTCAGGAGTTCGCGGCGCCGCGGCGAAGCGGAAGCAAGGACGAGGGATTCGGCCGCGTTCACTGGAAGAACCCGGGCAGGTGGTGGATCCTCATGCCCCGCCGCCCGCGGCCGCGGCCGTCCGTGAGCTTTACCTCGACCTGACGGAACGTGTCGCCGCCGCGCTCCGGCGACTCGAACACGAGCAGATAACGGGAGCGCACCTCGGACTCGATTCGCTCGTAGACCCGCGGCAGCTCGGACGCGCCGACGATGAAGAAGCAACGGCCGCCGGTTTCCTTGCACAATTCCTGGAGCTGGCCCCGGAACCGCAGCTCGCGCCCGTCGATGTCCACGCCGATGCTGTAGACCGCCACTTGGGAGCGGCGGGCGAACTCCAGCACGTCGTCGAAGCTGTGTTCGCTGCCGGAGTCCTCGCCGTCGGTGAGCAGGATGAGCGCCCGCTTCCCGCGCAGTCCGCCGAAATGGTAGAGGGCATGGAGGACGCTGTCGTAGAGCGCGGTTTCGCCCTCCGCCGCGAGGTCGGCCAGGCCGCCGGCCAGCGTCTCCCTCGAACCGGTGAACCCGACTGCCAGTTCGTGCCGGTCGTTGAACGTGATCAGGCAGGCGCGGTCGCGGGGCCCGAGAACCCGTTCGAAGAAATGGAGCGCCGCCTCTTCCGCCGCCTGCAGGCGTGCCTGCATCGACAGGGAGGTGTCGAACAGTATGCAGGCATGGATGGGCTGGTCGACGGCGTTGTCGAACCGCTCCAGGGGCTGGCGCTCGCCGTCGACGAAGACCTCGAAGTCCGCCCCGGCCAGATCTCGCACCGGGGCGCCGGAACGGTCGGTAACCGAGACATGGAGCTCGATCAGGGCAACCTCGATCTCCTCGACCAGATTGCGGGAGTTGACGAAGACGATGTCCTCGGCCCAGGCCCCGGTGTCGAGGTAGGCGACGGCGCGCACGTACGAAAGGGGTTCCGCCGGGTCGATCCGGATCGGCTGCTCGAACGGCGGCTGGTAGAGCGTCGCGGTGCGCCTGTCGTTCAGGAAGAACTCGACACGGTCAAGCCGCTCGTGGCGCGGTGCTTCGACCTCGGCCGCCGCGCGCACACTGCGGACGTGAGCGGCGCCGCGCCGGGGCGAAACGAGACGGACGGCGAAGCGGTGCGGCCCGGAGTTGATCCTGACCTCGTCCGTCGCCAGGATGCCTCCCTGCGGCCCGTAGGCATCGACTCGCAGGGAATGGGCCCGGGGCGACGGACCGACATCGATCTCCACCTGGTAGGGAGGCCGCCGCTTGCTGAGCAGCTCGCGGCCGTCGAGCGAGAAGGCCAGGCGCCGGATGTTCGGCCCTTCCGCGTCGGCTCCGACCCGGATCCGTCCGGTGACCAGACGCTCGGGCAAGGCGTGTATCCGCACGGTGTGTTCGCCGGACGACTCCGCCGGGCGCGGCATGGCCGCGGTCGCTTCGGCGAGCCAGTCGGCGACTCCGGCGGCGGGGAGCTTCCCGTCCGGACCGGCGGCCGCCGGTTCCGGCGGCGGCACGAGCGGCACGTCGATGTCGGTGCTGGCGCTGAAGAACCGGTCGGTCTCCAGGTCCCGGACCTTGACCACCAGCCGGTAGGGCCCGGGCCTCAGATAGCGCTGGGTGACGAGCGGGATCGGCGCCGTCTCGCCGCCGGTTCGCGCCGGCGGCTCGAAACGGTAGCGGAATTGCTCGAACAGCTCGCCCTGACGAAGCACCTCGCCGTCGAGCACGAAGCGCCTGGTCTCGCCGGCCGACTCCGGCAGGTGCGCAGGATCGATCCCGACAATGGCCTGGACCACGGTGCGGCTGCCGCGGCGGCCCGGGTAGCGCAGGGCGATCTCGGCGGACCGCGCTTCTGCGCCGGTCGGCGTTTCCGTCAGAATCGGCGCCACGGCGTCGAGGAACTCGGCGTGGCGCCGGTCGAGCGGGTCGCCGTCCTGGGCGAACGCGGCTTCGGCCCCAGCGGCGGCGAGGAGGAGCACACCGCCGACCGCCAGGGCCCGAGCAGAGACTCTCCCTGCGGCCGTGCCGATCAAGGAAACGCCCGTTCGATCCAGCAGCCGCCGAGGACCCGGGAGCCGCGGTAGAAGACGGCGGCCTGTCCGGGCGCCACGCCGGCCTGGGGCGCATCGAGGTGGACCCGGCAGGCGCCGGCGCGGCCGCCTGCCGCCGTGGGCGCGGTCTCGACAAGAGCGGCGACGCCGGGATGACGGGAGCGAATCCGGACCTCGACCTCGACTTCGGTCCTCGGTGCGGCCTCGCCGCCGGGCGGCGGTGCGCCTGCGATCCAGTGCAGGCCGCGGCCGACGAAGCCGGGCGCCAGCAGCTCCGCGCGCTCGCCGACGACCACCCGGTTCGTCTCCGGCTGCACGTCGAGCACGTAGAGCCGGCGGCCGGCGGCGACGCCCAGGCCGCGACGCTGGCCGACGGTGTAGCGATAGTACGGGGCGCCCTCTCCCAGATTCTCTCCGTCCCGGGTCACCAACTGCGCTGCGGCCGGCGGCACATCGGGCCGTTCGCTCTCGATGAACTCCTGCACGCCCCGGTCGACGAAGCAGATCTCCATGCTCTCGCCCTTCTCGGCGACCGCGAGCCCGGCCTCCCGGGCCAGCTCACGCACGTCCGCCTTGCGCAGCTCGCCGAGGGGGAAGACCGCCCGGGAGAGCTGGGCCTGGGTCAGCTCGAACAGGAAGTAGCTCTGGTCCTTCGACGTGTCCACGGCCCGGTGCAGCTCGAACGACCCGTCGACGCCGCGCCGGACGCGGGCGTAGTGGCCGGTGGCGACACGCCCGGCCCCGAGCCTTCGCGCCCGCTCCCGGAACGCCTCGAACTTGATCTCCGTGTTGCACGAAATGCAGGGGCTCGGGGTCCGGCCGTCGACGTAGCCGCTGACGAAGGGGTCGACGACATGGCGCCGGAACTCGCGGTCCATGCGCAGCGTGTAGTGGGGGACGCCGAGCTGTTCGGCGACCCGGCGGGCGTCGCCGAGGTCGAGCGAGCCGCAGCAGCGGCCGTGCCGGACCTGCTGCGAGCGGTCCCACAGCAGCATGGACAGGCCGACGACAGGCACACCCTGACGGCTGAGCAGGAGGGCCGCCACGGACGAGTCGAGGCCGCCGCTCATCGCGACCGCCGTGAGCGGAGTGCCGACGCCGGTGTGATGTCCGGACGTGCTGGCAGCGGGCACTCCCGGGACCGCCCCGGTTGCGCAGTCCGAAATCGTCATCCCGCTGCCTCCCGGCGCGCCGGCTCGATCGGCTCCGCGGAGAGCGCCCGCAGCGCAGCGACTTCGTGCGCCAGCGCCGCCAGGAAACGGTCGATCTCGGCCTCGTCGTTCGTGGTCCCCAGGCTGATCCGGATCGATCCGATCGCCTCCCCCGCCGCCACGCCCATTGCCAGCAGGGTCCGGCTGGGCTCGACGACGCCGGACGCGCAGGCGGCGCCGGTGGACACGGCGAAGCCGGCCAGATCCAGGCGGACGACAAGCTCCTCCCCGACCAGCCCCGGGAAGGCGACGTGCGTCGTGTGCGGCAGCCGCGGCGTCGTCGTGCAGTGGAGGCGGGCGCCGGACATGCGGGCCAGACCGGTCTCCAGCCGATCGCGCAGCCGGGTCAGCCGCGCGATCCGGTGATCGAGCTCGCTTGACGCCAGGGCGGCGCAGGCGCCGAAGCCGACCACGGCCGCGACATTCTCGGTGCCGGCCCGCCGCTGTCGTTCCTGGCCGCCGCCCAGGATCAGCGGTCGGAAGCCGGCGTTCTCGCGGACGCCGAGTGCAGCCGCGCCGATCGGGCCGTTGAACTTGTGCGCCGCCGTGACGAGGTAGTCGGCGCCGAGAGCCCCGGCGTCGATCGGTTGCTTGCCGGCTGCCTGAACCGCGTCGCAGAGCAAGGGGACATTCCGCTCGCGGCAGGCGGCCGCCGCCTCGGCAACCGGCTGCAGGGTCCCCAGCTCGTTGTTTGCCAGCATCAGGCAGGCCAGCCGGGTATCGGCACGCAGGCCGTTCGAGACCGCGGCGGCCTCCACCACCCCGTCCGCACCCGGGCGCACCCGGGTCACCTCGACGCCCGAAGCCTCGAGTCGGTCGGCCGCGCGCTGGATCGACGGGTGCTCCAGTTCGGTGATCAGCAGATGCCCGCTCGGGCCGTCGGCGAAGGCGGACATCAGGACCGCGTTGTTCGCTTCGGTCCCCGAGGCCATGAAGACGACCTCCGGGGCCGTCGCCCCGATCAGCTCGGCGACCTGTTCGCGGGCGTGTTCCACCGCTGCCCGGGCCGCCCGGCCGAACGAATGGACCGACGACGGGTTGCCGCACCGCCCGCCCAGCCAGGGCAGCATCGCTTCGCCGACCCGCGGATCGAGCGGCGTCGTCGCGTTGTGGTCAAGGTAGACCGGCGCTTCGGGCATGACGACCCGATTCTACGTTCGCGGCGGCGCCGCGGCGGCATGCCCGAAGCTGGAACGAGATCCCGCCTTGTCTGGCAGCTCCCTGAGCAGAGGAGCCTGCTAAGCTCCCTTGCGTCTTCTGCAGAACAGAGGCGTTTGCACGTTATTGGCTTTCAGGGCGATGACTGACTCTGTGGCAAGGCGAGGAAGGCGAGGGCATGGTCGTCTTCCGGCAGTCCGCGGCAGAAGCGCTTGCGGCACGGAGAACGGACGGCCCTGCCGCTGGTTCGGCTGGCTGTTCGGGGCCGTGCTGGCAACGGTGGGCGCCATCGCCCCCGCCCCGATTCTCGGCCAGAACCTCGAAGAGCACTTTCTCTGCGAACCGATCAGGGTGGGTTCGGCTGGTCCCCCGATCGCTGTTCCGGAGGCTCAGCTCGTCGCAGGAGCGCCTCAGCCGGTCACGATCGACCTGATGGTGCTCTTCAGTTCCGCAGCCGTCCGGGAGGGCTACCACAGCTGGCTGAACGCCACCCTCACCGAGGTCAATCGCATCTACCGCGATACCGGGATCACCTTTCGGCTGGTCGGCGTCTACGCGATTAGCCAGGGCTCCGTGCTGGACCGTGCGGCTGCGGCCGGAACGGCAGGCCACGCCACCACGCTGGTCAGGGTCTTCAGGGAGCCGAACTCGCAGTTCGCGGCAACGCGATCTCGA
This sequence comes from Thermoanaerobaculia bacterium, assembly GCA_965116145.1. GTDB lineage: Bacteria > Acidobacteriota > Thermoanaerobaculia > Multivoradales > Multivoraceae > Multivorans. Next base: position 2,550,287 of record OZ220482.1, on the reverse strand, counting down.
ATCGGAGCGGACCTCGTGTTGTCCTGGGCCGTGAGGCCTACCGGAGTCGACGGACAGGCTCTGGCTCCCTTTACCAGGAGCGCGTTCAACCCGGCCAACGGGTATGCCGTGCTGCGCGGGCGGGCTCTCCATGCCGCCTTCACGGCCGAGTACGCCGCCCATGAACTCGGTCACAACCTGGGACTGGACCATCAGGCCTCCAGCTACCTGCCGGCCACCGTGTTTCTTTCCTACGCGCGAAGCTACCAGGGCTCTCACGCTTCCCTCCCCCACCCGTACATCACCGTCATGGGGGCCCGCCGTCGGGCAGACGGATCAGCCTTTCTTGCGTACAGGATCCCTGAGCTCTCCAGCAACTCCGTCATCCTGTTCAAGTCGCCGTACACGGACGAAAGCGGCTTGAACCTGCGCCTTGGCGACGAAGTTACCCGGGCCCGGGATGCGGCAACCTTCACCGGCCCGTGGGTGGCCAACTACGTTGCGGCCGTCAAGTCGGCAGGGGAGGCGCCGGACGACCCGGACGGGCTGCTGCCTCCTGTCCGGCCGACCGGCCTGAGCGCCGTGCCGGGGAACCGCCAGGTGGTTCTTTCCTGGACCGATCCGAAGGACCCCGGCATCATCCGCTACTCTCTGCAGCAGCGCAAGGGGGCGGCGGCCTGGTCCTCCTGGACCGAGATCGACGGTTCTGACGCCTCCACGAAAACCCACGCGGTGACGGGGCTGGAGAACGGCTCCGAGTACCACTTCCGCCTCCGCACGAAGGACAGCATCGGCGCCAGTCCCGTGTCGGAGACGGTGGCGGCGACGCCATCGGCGGACTCCGCCGGGGTGGCGCCGGAGGTCACCGTTTCGTTGAGCGCGGCGGACGTGACGGCGGTGGAGGGCGGGACGTTCGCCTTCGTGGTGACGGCGGATCCCGCGCCGGCGGCGGAGGTGAGCTTCAGCTACACGGTAACGGCGGCGTCCGGCGACACGGCGACGGCCGATACCGATTTCACCGCCGTGACAACGGCGACGGCGACGATCGCGGCCGGCGAGACCAGCACGACGATCACTGTCGCGGTGACGGACGACGATCTCGACGAGACGGACGAGACGTTCACGATGACGCTGTCGGCGCCGTCCGACGGAGCGACGATCGGGGCCGCCGCGGCGACGGGCACGATCACGGACGACGATGCCTCACCGGTGCTGTCGCCGGTCACGGACCGGGCGGTGACGTTGGGACAGACGGTGGACATCACGGCGGTGGCGACGGACGGCGACAACGACGCGATCGCGTACGCCTGGTCGCGCGCTGCGGGCGAGACGTCGCCCGCGATTCCGGGCGGGACGGTGCTGGACCAGGCGAGGCTGACGTTCACCACGACAGCTCCGGGCACGTACACGCTGACAGTGACGGCGTCGGACGGCAACGGCAACTCCGACACCGAGGACGTGACGATCACGGTGAGACAGGCAGACCCGGTGGGCGACGGCACTGACGGAGGCGGCAGCGGTCCGCCAGGCAGTCCGGGCGGCAATGACGGCAGCAGCGACGGTGGCGACCCGGGCGGAAACGACGGTTCCAGCGGCGACGGGCCCGGCCCGCCGAGCGACCCGGGCGGAAACGACGGTTCCAGCGGCGGCGGATCCGGCCCGCCGAGCGACCCGGGCGGAAACGACGGTTCCAGCGGCGGCGGATCCGGCCCGCCGAGCGACCCGGGCGGCGACGACGGCGGCAGCAGCGGCCCGGGCGGTACCGGCGGCGGCAACGGCGATCCTGCCGGGGGCGGCAACGGTCCAGGTGGAAACGGCGGCGGCTCAGGCGCCGACAGCGACGATGACGATGACGATGACGACGACGACCGCGGTGGCCCAGGCGGCAACGACGACGGCGAATCAGGCGGCGCCGACGAGGCCGTGCGCGCCTCCTTCACCCTGGACGCTCCCTGCGCCGACGGCCTCTGCCGCGCCCGGACCGGCGTCCCCGTGTCGTTCCGGGACGGAAGCAGCGGCGCCGTGACCTCAAGGACCTGGAACTTCGGGGATGGCGCGACATCGCGCAGCCGTTCGCTGGAGCACGCCTGGACCGTGCCCGGGTTCTACACGGTGTCGCTGACGGTCAGCGGCCAGGGTCCTTCCTCGACCGTGTCCCGCAAGGTCCTGGTCGAGGCCGCAGATCCGGTCGGCGCCTGCGCGGCGGACGCCGAGACGCTGTGCCTCCAGGACTCCCGGTTCTCGGTGACAATGGACTGGTGGACCGAGGACGGGGCGGACGGCAGGCGCGGCGCGGGCAAGGTAGTCCACGAGGGGACGAACGACTCGGGGCTGTTCTGGTTCTTCTCTTCGGTGAACTGGGAGCTGCTGGTCAAGGTGCTCGACGGCTGCTCGGTGAACGGCCGCATGTGGGTGTACGGCGCCTCGGCGACGACGCTGGGTTACTCACTGACGGTGACGGACACGGTGACCGGCGCGGCGCGGGAGTATCGGAACGAACCGGGCCGGCAGGCGGAGGCGTTCACGGACAGCGCGGCGTTTCCCGGAAGCTGCGCCGACGCCGCAACGGCGGCTGCGGCCGCAGGCGACAGCGCCTCGCCGCCGGTGGCCGAACCGTCGTCCGAACCACTTCCGGAACCGTTGCCGGCGCAGCATCTCGCCGCCGCCACGGTGCCGGTCGCTTCGCCGGTGGAGGATGACGGCTGCACCGCCACGGCGACTGCGATGTGCCTCCAGCAAGGCCGCTACGAGGTGACCGTTACGTGGTCGAGCCATGACGGCCTGAGCGGCAAGGGCCGCACGGCCGGCCCGCGGACGGACGATTCGGGCCTGTTCCACTTCTTCTCACCGGCGAACTGGGAGATCCTGGTCAAGCTGCTCGACGGCTGCAGCTTCAACGACCATCACTGGGTCTTCGCCGCTTCCGCCACCGACGTCGGCTTCGACCTGCGGGTGCGGGACACGATGACCGGCCGAGTCCGGCAGTACACCAGGCAGGCCGGCAAGCCGGCCCTGGCCCTGGTCGATATCTCTGCGTTCCCGGAGGTCTGCCGGCAACCGTAGGCGGGTTGGCGTGGCCCCGGTCTCGTCGGACCGAGCAAGCGCCGCCGCCGCCGGACCGCAAGCGGCCGGTTCTCGGGATGACGGTTACCGGCGCCGGCAGCGTCGCCCGCCTTCTCCGCCTCCGACGACGACCGTCACTTCGCCGCGCAGTCTGTCGCGCGCGGCAACTTCAGCGGCGAGCGCCGCCAGCGGGCCGCGCAGGACCTCTTCGTGCAGCTTGGTCAGCTCGCGGCCCAGGGCGGCGCCGCGGTCGGCGCCGAAGACGGTTGCCGCATCGGCAAGCGAAGCGGCAGTACGCCGGGGCGATTCGAAGAAGACGACGGTATGGGCATGGTCGGCGTGCGTCTCGAAGAAGCGCCGACGCTTGCCCGGCCGGGACGGAGGGAAGCCGAGGAAGGTGAACGGGTAGGGAGGCAGGCCGGAGACGACGAGCGCCGCCAGGATCGCCGAGGGTCCGGGCAGCGCCTCCACCGCGATCGACCGCTCCAGCGCAGCGCGCACCAGCCGGTATCCCGGGTCGGACACGAGCGGCGTGCCGGCGTCGGAGACCAGCGCGACATCGCCGCCTGCCTCGAGCCGATCGAGCACCCGTCCCGCCTGCCGATCCTCGTTGTGGTCGTGGAGCGGCAGCAGCGGCGGCCGCTGGCGTGCGGCGCCGCCCGCCGAGTCGAGACTCCGGAACAACCGACCTGCGCGGCGGGTGTCCTCGCAAGCGATCAGGTCGGCGGAGAGCAGCGCGTCGCGTGCCCGCGGCGACAGGTCCGCCAGGTTGCCGATGGGTGTGGCGACGATGCGCAGACGGCCGCGAGCCGCCGGCGGCCGGTCTTCGCTCACGGACCGTTGGCCAGGCCCCGACCGTACAGGTCATGGTAGTGGGCCACGTTGTACAGGACGCGCTCGACGTAGTTCCGCGTCTCGCGGAAACCGATCTTGGTGAAGTACTCGTCGGCGCCCCTGGTGTAGCAGTGGCGCCGCCAGAGTGCGGCCTGGGCGTCTCCGGCGTTGTAGGCGGCCAGGATCACATGCTGCTCGTTGCCGAACCGGGCGCGGAGCTCGGCCAGGTAGGAAGCTCCGAGCTCGACTGCCAGGGCCGGATCCTCAAGCTCGCGCGGCGTCGCGAGGGGCCGGCCGGCGCTCGCCGCCAGCCGGGCGGCCGTGGGGAAGACGAACTGCATCAGGCCCCGTGCCGAAGCCGCCGACACCGCACGATGATCGAACCGGCTCTCCTGGCGCATGATGCCGGCGATCAGTTGCGGATCCAGGCCGCGGCGGTCGGCGGCGGCGGCGATCAGGTCCTCGTAGGCGGCCGGGTAGAGCGCCCGGCGCATGGCCATCGGGTAGAGCGGCTCCGGCACCCGGCGGGGCGCTCTCCGGGCGAGGATCTCGGCGATGAGGAGAGCGCGTCGGGGCCGGGTCGCGGCCAGACCCTCGGCCGCGGTGAGCGCCAGGCGCGGGTCTGCCACCGGGAAGTGCCGGTCCACCACCTCGATCGCGTCTCCCCACAGACCGAGCGCAAGCAGCCGCTCCTGCGGGCTCGACATGGACCGCTCCCACAGCGGCCATTGGTCGGGCGGTACGCTGCGGAGAGCGAAGAACGAGCGCACCGCAGGATCCGCCGCCAGGCGGCCCTGGAGGGCCTGGCGTGCGGCGACCGCCTGGTCGTTGCGTCTGCCGTGGAGCAACCAGGCGCGATAGAGCCGGCCGGGATCCTGCGAACGGGAGAGCTCGGCGGCGATCTGACGGACGTACATCCGCAGGGGGTCGGCAGCGAGGCGCTTCTCGGCTTCGCGGGCCAGCGGATGGTAGAGGTCGGCGGCGAGCAGGTCGCCCCAGTTCTCGATGGCCCGGTCGAGCGCACCGCGGGCCTCGTCGAGCCGCCCCCGCCAGTAGAGGACCTCGATGTCGACGCTGCGGCTGGCACGAACGGCGTCGTCGAGCCAGTCGACGGCGCGGTCGGTGCGGCCCTGGACGATGTCCGATGCGGCGAGGAAGAGGCTGGCCCGGGCCGACACCGCCCGATCGTGGCGGGACTGACGCAGCACCGAGTAGAGATCGAGCGCCTCGTCCTCGAGTCCGCGCCGCCACTCGAGGCGCATGGCGGCGAGCAGTGAGGCGACCGAGAAGTTGCCGGTCGGATCGGCCCGGTAGGCCCGTCGGTAGTCGGCCGCCGCGACCGCCCAGTTGCCGGCGAGTTCTTCCGACCGGGCCTTCTGGTAGAGCGCCTGTCCGGAATGGCGCGCCGAAGACGCATTGGCGGCCAGCAGTTCGTAGTGGCGGGCGGCGTCCTGCAGGCGTCCCTGGCGAAAGTGACTTCTCGCCCACCGGTAGTAGATCTCGAAGTCGGAGGTCGATTGCACTTCCAGGTCGACCACGAGCTGTCCCAGGAGCGCGTTCGAGCGGTCGAAGGCGCCATGCTCGTGGAACGTGGTGCCGAGCAGCAGCACCTCCTGGCGGTTGCCCAGGTCGGGACGCAGACGGAGGATACGGTCCGCGGCCTCGAAGGCGACGACATCGTTCGTTCGCTCCCGGAGCAGGCCGATCAGGTCGGCCGTCCCTTCCTCCGGCTCGCCGGCCATGGGGCGGCACCTGGCACGGCTGAGGGTCAGCAGGCGCCGTTGCGGCGCCGGCAGGCGGGTCGTCGAGATGCCGCGCAGCAGCCGGCAGTCGCCGCCCGCGTCGAGGCTTGCTGCGAGCAATTCGGCTGCCGGTTGCACCAGAACCCGCGGCGGCCGGTTGCCGAGCAGCGTGGCGGCGACGCCGGCGGCAATCTCGGGGTAGCCCAGTTGCGACTGAACCACGGCCAGCCGGTAGCGCGCCCATGGCTCCAGCGCGGGCGTCTCGGTGAAGCAGGTGGCGAAGGCCTCCGACGCCGCCTCGAGCCGCTCGAGCTTCTCCAGAAGATGTCCCTCGAGGTAGCAGAGTCCGTGCCGGGCGCCGAACTCCGGCTGCCTGGCTCGAAGCTGCCGCACCTCCTCGAGCGCGGACTCGGTCCGGCCGGCGGCCTGGAGCTCGACGAGCTGAATACGCGGATCCTGGGCCTGGGTCTGTACCAGGGCCACGAACGGCAGCAACCAGAACTGAGAGACCATGGGATCCGATAACCGACGAGGGCCGCTGGCGATTCCGCCAGCCGACAGTTCTCACTGAGCTCCGAGCGAGGACGCGGCGGCAAGGGAGCCGACGAGAGTTGCTGGCCAGCGGCGGGGCCGCCGCTTCCGTGTCAGGATAACCGGAGCTGCCGGCCTGGGGCGTCTTCGGCAGCCCATCGGCAGAGCCGGCGCGGAGATCCGACGATGTTCGAGAAGCTTGAGCAGATTGAGCAGACCTACCACGAGCTGACCACGAAGCTCGCCGATCCCGAGGTGCTTGCCAACCCCGGCCTGTTCCGCGACACGAGCCGTGCGCTGGCCGAGCTGAACCCGGTCGTCGAGCTCTACCGGCGGTACAGGAGAACGAAGGAGGAGCTCGATCAGACGGCGGAGCTCCTGGACGAACTGGACCGCCACGACGAGCTGTTCTCGATGGCGGGCGATGAACAGCGACGGCTCCAGCAGGCGCTTGCGTCGATCGAGGAGACGATGAAGCAGGAGCTGGCGCCGAAGGATCCGAGCGAGGAACGCAACGCCGTGCTCGAGATCCGCGCCGGCACGGGCGGCGACGAGGCGACCCTGTTCGCGTCCGAGCTGTTTCGGATGTACAGCCGATATGCCGACGACCACGGCTGGAAGGTCGACATTCTCGACCTGTCCGAGTCCGGCATCCGGGGGATCAAGGAGGTGTCGGCGATCGTGGAGGGTCGCGGCGCGTTCGCCACGTTGCGCTACGAGGCCGGCGTCCATCGGGTGCAGCGGGTACCCGAGACGGAGGCTTCCGGACGCATCCACACTTCGGCGGTGACGGTCGCGGTGCTGCCCGAGGCGGAGGACATCGAAGTCGAGATCGAGCCTTCGGATCTGCGGGTGGACACCTACTGCGCCTCCGGCCCCGGCGGCCAGGGCGTCAACACGACCTACTCGGCGGTTCGGTTGACCCACCAGCCGACCGGCCTGGTCGTCACCTGCCAGGACGAGCGCAGCCAGATCAAGAACAAGGCGAAGGCAATGCGCGTGCTCAAGAGCCGGCTGCTGGAGATCGAGGAAGCGAGGGCCAGCGCCGAGATGGGCGAGGAACGCCGCCGGATGGTCGGCAGCGGCGACCGTTCAGAGAAGATCCGCACCTACAACTTTCCGCAGAACCGGGTCACGGACCACCGGATCGGGTTCTCCGTCCACAAGCTGCCGCAGATTCTCGAAGGCGACCTCGAGGCCCTGATCGTGCCGGTGCAGCAGCACTTCGAGGCAGAGCGGCTGCGGCAGACGGGCGACGGCGACCCGGCCTGAGCCCGGCCTCGGCGATTCCCGCAAGCCGGATGCCGCACAACGGAAACTCCGCGTCGGCGGCAGCCCGCATCGTCGACCTCCTCGACCGGGGGCAGGAACACCTGACCGGCGCCGTCGAGCAGCCGCGCCGGGAGGCGGCGCTGCTGCTGGGCGAGGTGCTGGGACTTGCCGAAGCGCAGCTCTACGCCCGCGCCGACGACGACGTGCCGGCGGCGGCGGCAGTGGGCTACGGACAGTTGGTGCGGCGTCGGGCGGACCGGATCCCGATCGCCTATCTGCTGGGCCGTTGCGAATTCTACGGTCGAACCCTGGCCGTCGATCCGCGCGTGCTGATCCCGAGGCCGGAGACGGAGCATCTCGTGGCGGCGGCCCTGGACTGCACGGAGGACGGGGCCCGTGTTCTGGATCTGGGCACGGGTTCCGGCTGCATCGCCGTCACGGTGGCGCTGGAACGGCCTGCGTGCCGGGTGGTGGCGACCGACATCTCGCCGGGCGCACTGGCCGTGGCGGCGTCGAACTGCCGCCGCCACGGCGTCGCCGATCGGGTGCATCTGGTCCGGGCCGACCTGCTGTCGGCGTCCCGCCCGGGCGGCTTCGACGTCGTCGTCTCGAACCCACCGTACATCGGTGTCGGCGAGTGGTCGTCCCTGATGCCGGATGTCCGCGACCACGAGCCGCCCGAGGCCCTGCTGGCCGGCGACGGCCTGGACATCTACCGCCGCCTGCTCTCGGCCGGGAATAGCCTTCGCACCGGTCAGAGGCTCCTGCTCGAGATCGGCAAGGGCCAGCTTGACGCAGTGCGGGAGCTGGCGGAGCGGGCCGGTTTCGAGATCGAGTGGGTGGTCGGCGATCTGGCCGGGATTCCGCGGGTGGTTCGAATGCGCGCCGCCTGATCAGCTCGCCCGGCTCTCGATCCTCACGTGCAGACGCTTCATCATCTCGTGAAGCGTCGTGGGCTTGAGCTTGAGCCGCTCGGCGGCGCGCTTCTGGACGCCGCCGCAGGCCTGCAACGCCTTGACGATCAACTCCCGCTCGTAGCTGCTGACCGCTTCCTTGAACGACACCCCGACCTTGGGCAGCGAGGCCGTCGCGGTTGGCGCCGCTCCCGGTTCCCGGAGGCTGGCAGGCAGCAGGTCGAGGCCGATTTCCTCCCCGGTCGAGAGCACGACGGCCCGTTCGACGACGTTCTCCAGCTCGCGGACATTGCCGGGCCAGTGGTGGTCCATCAGCAGGTCCATCGCGTCGGGAGTCAGGCGGCGGGTCGACTTCTCGTTCTCGCTCGAGTACATCCGGAGGAAGTGCTGGGAGATGAGAGGGATGTCCTCGACCCGCCTGGACAGAGGCGGAAGCTGGATCGTGATCACGTTGAGCCGGTAGTAGAGATCCTCGCGGAACTCGCCGTTCGCCACCCGTTCCTCCAGGTCGGCGTTGGTCGCCGCGACCAGCCGCACATCGGCGCTCAGGGTCTCCAGCCCGCCCAGGCGCATGAACTCCTTTTCCTGAATCACGCGCAGCAGCTTGGCCTGCGTGTCGGACGGGATGTTGCCGATCTCGTCAAAGAAGATCGTGCCGCCGTGGGCGACCTCGAACAGCCCCTTCTTGTGGGACACGGCGCCCGTGAAGGCGCCCTTGACGTGGCCGAAGAGGGTGCTCTCCAGGAGTTCGCTGGGCATCGACCCGGAGTTCACGGTGACGAACGGCCCGTCCTTGCGCTTCGAGTTGTTGTGAATCGACTTCGCGACCAGTTCCTTGCCGGTGCCGCTCTCGCCGCGGATCAGGATGTTGCTCGTGGACGGTGCGGCTTTGCGGATCAGGTCGAATACCTGACGGATCGATCGACTCTTGCCGATGATGCCGTCGAACCCGTGGCGCTCGCGAAGCTGTTCCTTGAGGTCCCGGTTCTCGGCGGTCAGGCGGCGTCGTTCGAGGCCCTGGCGGATGGTGAGCCGCACCTCCTCGTTCTTGAACGGCTTGGGCAGGTAGTGGAACGCGCCCTCCCGCATCGCGTCGATCGCGCCCTCGATCGAGGAGTAGGCGGTGATCACGACGACCACCTGGTCCGGGTCGCTCTGGCGGATCCGACGCATGACCTCCTTGCCGTTCATGTCCGGCAACATCAGGTCCAGCAGCACCAGATCGATCTCCTCCTGGGCCAGCGCGGTCAACGCCTCCTGCCCCGAGGCGCAGCAGATCGGATGGTGGCCCTCCTGCCGGACCAGGGCGGTGAGGACATCCTGCAGGACCTCTTCGTCGTCGACGACGAGTATGTTCATGCGTCGTTCTCCTTCGACTGGGGCTGCGGTCGGGGCATCGTCGGCAGACGGAGCGTCAGGCGGCAACCGCCGGACGACAGGTTCGAGGCCGACAGCTCGCCGCCGTGACGGCGAACGATGTCCTGGCTGATCGACAATCCGAGACCGGTGCCGCCAGCGGCCTTGCGGGTGGAGAAGAAGGGTTCGAAGACACGTTCGAGGTGCGGTTCGGGGATACCGGGACCGGTGTCGTCAACGAATACGTCGATCGTGCTGCCGGAGTTCCGGGCCGTCAGGGAGAGCCGCCGCTTCTCGCAGCCGGCCTCCGTCATCGCGTCGATCGCGTTCATCATCAGATTGGCGAGCACCTGGCCGAGTTCGGTGCCGTTGCCGGGCGCCCGAAGCGCGGCGCCGGATCCGAGGTCGATCCGGATCTCGACGCCGGCCTCGGCGAGCCGGTCGGCCAGGGCATCGCAACTGTCCTTGACCACGGCGGCCAGATCGACCGGCGCCGGTTCGTGTCGGCCGCACCGCGCGAAGTCCAGAAGCGTGTTGACGATGCGGGAGGCCCGGAAGGTCTGGCGTTCGACCTTGCGCAGCAGCCGCCGGCGCGGATCGCGATCGGAGGTCTCGGCCAGCAGCATCTGGGCATAGCTCGAGATTCCCGTCAACGGCGTGTTCACCTCGTGGGCGACGCCGGCGGCCATCGCCCCGAGCGCGGCCAGACGCTCCTTCTCCGCCAGCTCCCGCTTCATCGCCACCCGCTCGGTGACGTCGTGGGCCACGACGATCCGGTGGCCGGCGGCAGCGCCCTGGAAGGCAGCGACGGACAGTTGCAGGTACTTCTCGTTCCCGTTCAGGTCTTCGAACCGGACCTCGGCCGGAGGGTCGTCGAGCCGGGGAAACAGGCGGCGAGGAACCAGGTCGCCCAGCATCCGATCGGCCACGGTGCTCCGGGTCAGCCCCAGGAGAGCCGCGAAGGCGCCGTTCGCGGTCACGATCCGGTCGGTTTCGTCAACGACCGCGATGCCCGCCGGAGAGGACTCGATGATCTCCTCGCTGAACTGCCTGAGCTCGGAGACCCGGGCGAGCTGCCGCCTTCTCTGCTCGAGCAGTTGGGCGTTCTCGAGCGCGAGCGCGGCCTGGTTCAGAAGCTGGCGGATCAGGGACAGGTCGTCCGAGGACAGCGGCGCGCCGCCGACACGACGGCCAACGCAGAGCAGACCGACTTTCCGCTCCCGGACCGTCAGAGGGAAGACGCAGTGATAGCCCAGCGCCGCCAGGCGGACATGACCGCGGTCTCCGGCGTCCGCCAGCGGCGCCCGCGAGAGGATGCGACAGGGCTCGCTCCAAGCGTCGTCGATCTCGGCCAACCCTGGCAGTCCGTGGTCAGGCCGCGCTGCGTTCGCTTCAGCCAGGCTTCCCGTCCGGCGGCGTTGCTCTGCACTCGCATCTGCCCCGATACGCAGAACTGCCGCGCCTTGCCGGGCGGGCGCCTGACCGCTCTCGGTGCGGCGCGCGTCTTCGCCACGGGCCAGAGCCGGAACCGCCTCCTCGCCTTCCTCCCGGACCGGCGCCAGACGGTCGCCCTCGACCAGGAACAGGTTGCTCCGCTCGAGGCTCAGGCCTTCTTCCAGCGCGTGCAGCAGGTTCGACGCCAGTCGTTCGAGGTCCCGCTCGTGGAGCAGCTCCTCGCCAAGCCTCTCCAATGCCCGGCGGCTGCGTTGAGTGCGGTACTGCAGCCGCAGGAGACTCGAACCGATGCCCTGCCTGACCGGGATCGCGACGGCGCCGACGACAAGCAGGGCGCTGGCGTTCAGGAAGCCCCTGGCCACCGTCAGATCCGACGGCACGGTGCGGCTGATGAGCAGGCTGAGCAGGGAGAAGCCGAGGATCGCGAGCAGCACCGTCAGCGTGTAGGTCGCTACGTCGCGGGCGACCACCGCCACATCCCAGAGGCGGTAGCGAAGCAGCGCGTAGGCGAAGCTCAGCGGTACCAGAGCGAGCGGTGCGACCGCGACGGCGTCAAGCCAGCCGGGCGCAGGGATCTCCAGGGCATACGGCACGACGTAGAGCACCAGAAACGGCAGGTAACCGCCGGCAACGCCAAATGCGATCCACTGCGTCTGCCGGCCCTGCTCCCAGTTGCGCCGTGACAGCAGGCGCCGGCTCAGCACGGCGGCCGCCGCCAGCGCATAGGCCGCCAGCAACAGCAGCTCCACGCGGTCCTGCCGCTCCAGCGCGGCGGCCGAGAGGTCGCCGGCGAGGCGGCCGGCGCCGAAGATCCGGTCAAGCTGCAACGTGACGAGCGCGGCGGCGGGCAGATAGAGCCAGGGCACGGAGCGGCGGGCCCGGATCGAGTTCGGGCGTGCCGGGAACACCAGGAAGAAGTGCAGCGTCAGGGGTGGCAGAAGGAGCCTGCAGGTGCCGTCGACGAGGTAGAAGAGGCGGTCGATCGCATCGAAGGGCGCAATCGGCGTGACCAGGTAGAGGGCGGCCGAGGTCAGCGCCCAGAGGTGGAAGAGAAGGGTCTGGCGGTTGCGCTGCCGGCTCAGCGTGTAGAGCCCGATCAGGAGGTAGGCGATCCCGGCGAGGGCGAGCGCGACGTACGCCCAGTCCGGGCTGAGTCGCGGCAGGCGGTGCAACGCCGACACCAGCTCTTCGCCGTCGCCGGTCTCCCGGAGCACCTGGAGGTCGCTGTCCGGCCGCCGTCGCAGCAGGCGCTCCAGCTCGTCCGCCGACAGCGGCATCTCGCCGTTGGCCAAGACGATGACGTCGCCTGGCAGCAGCTCCGAGCCCTCTGCGGCGGCAACTACCCGCAGCTCGCCGGCAATCGCCTCGACCGTCACGCCGGCGCTCTGGAACGAGCTCACCTTGCGGCCCATCGACAAGCGCCCAGACCGACCACGACGATCGTGACGAGCAGGAGCACTGCGGTCATGCCGAGCCGGGCAGGTCGGGACTCGATGCGCATCTGCGAGTTCTCTGTTCGTCGTGAACTGTGGCCTGTTTGTCTCAGGACCTTCCGGCGGACCGTACGCGGGACCGTTCAGGCTTCCATGGCTACTCCGCCAAGCACGTCCCGTGCCGGGCGGAAACGCCGCCGTCTGCAGGACTCTACGACAGCTTGTTACGGTCCCGGAGCCGCTTTCGTTCAATCTGTTGGTTTCGAAACGGTGTGGTGAATTGACTCCGCACACCGGATCCTCGACAGAGGGGGAAGCGAGGACGGGGCTATGCGGCCCCTCTGTCGCGTCAGGAAGGAGCCCCGTCGGCTCCGGTTGGTCAGGTCGGGCCGGGGAGCGGCTGTCGCTTCAGAAGCGGACCGCGAGGCCGGCAACGACCCGACGTCGGAGCTGGTCCGGATCGTGGTTCGACTCCACCGGGTGATGACCCCGGCTGAGCTGCATCTCAAGCTGCAGGGACCAGTCCTGGATGCCGGTGGCCGAGACCCGGGGCAGCCCCTGCGTCAGCAGAATCTGCAGGCGCTCGACGGAGAGCACCGAGTCCGGCAGGCCAGCCGGGAACCGGGCGTCCTGGTCGTGCGGCATGAACTCCTGCTCGACCGACCGGAAGGCGAGCAGGACGCCGGTGGCGCTCCGTTCGAACTGCGTATCGATGCTGGCGACCAGGTAACGGACCTGGTTCTGCAGATTGCCGCGGCTGTCGATGGCGCGGAGCAGCCCGCCCCCGCCGGTGGCGGCAGCGGTCCTGACCCGGGTGAAGACCCTCTCGCCCAGGCGCTGCTGCAGCCCGAAGTGGAGTTCGGCGACATGGTCGCCGTCGACCAGCAGCAGGCTCTCCAGTCGTTCGAAGAGGTCGCGGCTGAAGTACAACCGCACGCTGTCCGCGAACTGACGTTCCGTCAGGCCGAACTCGACGCGGCGGCGGTCGTCCGCGGCCCCGAGCCGCCGGCTGAGCGCGACCCGGTAGCAGTGCTCGCAGGCCGCGGTGCAGTCCTCGTCATCGTGGTACTGCACCTGCATGAAATCACGGAAGAGAAGGTGCTCCGAGTCCATCCGTTCGCTGGCCGAGACCGCGGCCTGCCAGCGGGAACCGAGTTCCACCACGAAGCCGGCGCGGGGCGTGAAGGAGACGATGCCGTCGCTCAGCGTGCTGAACACGCCGTACTCGAGGACCACTGCCGGCTGGACCTCCCAGTTGCCCTGGCTGAACAGGTCGAAGCGCTCGTGTGGCCCTTCGCCCCGATTCGAGAGCCGCCCGCTGCCGTCTGCCTGCCGCTGGCGGTAACCGAGCCCGGCTTCAAGCGAGGTGCTGGCGGTGATCTGTCGCTCGTAGCCGCCCCGGAATTCCAGGGTGGTCGAGGACATCGGCGAGTCGATCGCTGCCAGCGCCAGGTTGTGCACACTGCTCTGGCCGGCGTGGAGATCGCCGAAGCCGTGGTGGAAATTCCGGTCCGACGTGTAGCGGGCCTCGAACCGGGCGGCGTCGCCGCCGACCGCCTGTTCGACGAGCACACCGTAGCTCTCGAGTCCGGCGAACTGCGCCGGCTCCCAGTCGTCCCAGTCCGCGCCCTCGTCGCCGCGGAAGCGGTGCCGCTGGGACGTGATCCGGACGTTCGAGCCCCGGTGGTTCACATCGAGGGCGAAGGCCTGACTGTCCCCGAGTTGCTGACGCTCTTCGTCGAACGCCTGGCGCTCGAACTCGCGCAGGTCGGACAGCAGGGCGAGCCGCGTCTCGCCGTAGCGGCTGCGCATGTCGAACTGACTGCCGAGAACCCGAACGCCGGCGTCACCGCCCGCGTTCTCGATCCCCGTCAGGGTGCGCAGCTCGGCCTCGAACCGTGCGCGCCGCGCCGCGGACTCGAGTGCCACGTTCCGGTCGTCCGCTACCGCCTCGGCGATCCGGATCTGGCGCAGCACGTCGTTCGGGATCCGCTCCCGGACGGACCAGAAATCCTCTTCGTCGGCGGCCGCCGCCCCACGTCTCAGGCCGCGAGCTCCCAGCTCGAAGTCGACCGACTGCACCGACTCACCGGTCGTCCTCACCAGCTCCGCTACTGCCGGCACGAAGCCGGGGCGATGGGCGATCACCCGATAGACGCCCGCCGGCAGGGGCTGGAAGGCATAGCGGCCGAAGCGGTCGGTCGTGGTCGCACGCTTGCTGCGGTCCGCGATGTCGTAGATGTAGACCCGAGCGGCGGGCAGCGGTGCGTCGCCGGCATGGACACGGCCGATCAGCCGCCCCGCCAGCGGATCGCCGAGGCTCTCCGGGTCGAGGTTCGCTGCCAGGAGCGGCGCGGCGCCGAGGAGTGCGGCGGCAGCGGCGAGGACCCCGGCGCCGAGCATGCGCACTTGCGCTGCGTCGGGCCGGGAGTCGCCGGGGTGCATCCGGCAGGTCATGTCGGGAATCACTATAGCGGAGAGCATGGCGAACGGCGTGCCGGTCAGGAAAGCGTGCGCGCGGCCGCAAGGACGAGGACCCTGGCGGCGCCCGCCGCCTTGAGGACGAGCGCGGCTCTGCCGGCAGTGGCGCCGGTGGTCACGACATCGTCGACCAGGAGCACTACGCGGTCCCGCACGGCGCCGGACTTTCGGCAGGAGAAGGCAATGCCCGGGTTCGCCAGTCGTTCACGGCGGCTGCGGCCGACCTGCGGCCTGCCCAGCGTCCGCCTCTTCAGTGCGGACGACACAGGGCGTCCGAGTTGCCGGGCGAGCGGCCCGGCGATGGACTCGGCGTGGTTGCGGCCGCGAGCGAGCCGTCGGCGCCAGTGCATCGGCATGGGAACGACAACCTCGGCACGCTTCAGCTCGATTCCCAGGCGGGCAACCGCCTCGTCGGCGAGATGAGCTCCCAGGTAGTCGAGCCGCCGGTGCTTCAGACCGAGAACGACCGCGTCGAACGGCGATCGATACACCCAGAGCCAGAAGAAGCCGTCGCAACCGTCCAGGCGGTCTCCGCCCGCAGCGCCCGCGGGCGGAGGTTCCAGCAGCCGGCGGCACCGCCTGCACAGCCCGAGTTCCCGTTCGGCCGGCGCGGAACAGGCGAGGCAGGGCCGAGGCAGGAGCAGCCGGAGAGCGGACGAAAGGAAACGTCCCGCGGCCCATAGACAGGTCCTGGCCGCCAGCGGCGCCGCGACCCGGAGCTCTGCGGACAGCGCCGACAGTACGTTCCTGCCCGCAGATCCGTAGAGACAGTTGGGCAGCCAGTCTCGGGTGGGTGGGCCGTCGTCGGTCATACCTGCCGACCAGGACGGATTCGGTCCGCGTCTATACTGCCCGGCGCGCGGACCGCTCAGGGAGACTCTCTTGACCTCATCGGATCGAAAGCTCCGCGCCGCCGTCCTGCCGGCGGTTGCGGCTGTCCTGCTTCTGCTCGCAGGCGCGGCGACCGCCGACGCCCAGGAGCGATACGGCTACACCATCTCGCTCGGCCCGACCTGGGGCGGCAGCCTGGACGGAGAGCCCGACAGCGGATTCGACCACGCGGGGGTTCTGGCAGGCTTCTCGTGGCGGACCCAGTCACGCGCGCTGGTGGGGCTCCGGTTCGGCAGCGTCGAGCTGCGCGACGACCGCATGGACGATCTGGAAAGCCCCACCTTTCGCTATGCGACGATCGCCGGCGAGTACCGCTTCAACGACATCTCCTACGAGTCGGGCGTGTTCATGGGCCTGGGCGTCTACCAGCTCGGCGACGGCGTCGAGAGCGACGAAGGTGTCGGCCTGACCGTGGGTGTCACGGGCGACTTCCCGATCAACCGGCGCATCTCGGTCCTGGTGGAGCTGACGGGCCACTACGCCGACCTCGATGCCGCCAGCCTTCACGCCAGCGTCCACGCCGGCGTGGCGTACAGCTTCTAGCAGTCCTGTAGCGCCTTGCCGGACGGCCGTCTGACCGCGCTCGGCGCCACACGCACTTCTGCCGCGTACTGCTAGAGTCGGCCGTCGCCGATCCGTGGGGCCGTAGCTCAGTTGGGAGAGCGCTTGAATGGCATTCAAGAGGTCGTGGGTTCGACTCCCATCGGCTCCACCACTCTCGATCGACAGCCGGTCCGTGCGCCCCTTCGGGTCGCGGATGGCGGAAGCGCATGGGAATCGAACCCACCCCCGGAGACGCATCACGCCCCGGACAACGGTTTTGAAGACCGCAGGAGGCACCAGCCCCCGAGCGCTTCCGGCTGTCAGCATATCCCCGGCTCGCCTGACAGCCGGACGCACAGGAGGAACACCGGGTTGAAGATCCTGCTCGCTCGCCTGCGGCACTCCGCATCCGTTCCGGCGGTCGCGGACGGCCACCGTGCTGCCGCCGACTGGCCATGCACACGGTCCGGCGGCACTGCTCCTCGGCCGCATGTGGCTCGAACCGCCCTGTCTTCGGCCCTTGTCGGACAGGCGCCTGACGGCTCAAGACACGGGACGCACTTCCACCACGGATTGCTCGGGTTGACCGTCCTGCTGGCCGCGTGCGGTCCGGGAGCGCCGGCCGAAGGCGGCGGCTCCCCTGCTCCTGCCGCTGCCGCTGCTCCCGCCGCCGCCACCGTTGCTGTGCAGGACGCCGCATCCGGTGTGGAGCTCTCGGAGCCGATCGTCGTCCGCGGGCTGTCGATCGCCCTTCCGGCCGCGTGGAACCGTCTAGAGCCCAGATCGGCGATGCGCCTGCTGGAAGCCGAGATTCCGGGCGCCGACGGACCCGGCGAGATCTCGGCGTACTTCTTCGGTCCCGGCAGCGGCGGTGGCGCGGCGGCGAACATCGATCGCTGGAAGGGCCAGGTCGTGCCTGACCCGGGCGCACCGGAACCGGCCGCGCAGAGCCTGGAGCGCGAGGGCGTCCGCCTGACCTGGATCGAGCTGGAGGGAACGGTCAAGGCGAGCACGATCGGCAGCTTCCCGACCACCGATCTGCCCGACGCGGCACTCTTCGGGGCGGTGATCGAGGCGCCCGGCGGCCCCTGGTATCTGCGGGCTGTCGGTCCCGGGGCGACGATGCGCGAACAGCGCCAAGCCTTCCTGGCCATGCTCGACACCGCCCGTCCGGCAGGCTAGCAGCCCCGCGCTACGTGGCGGCGCTGTCCGAGCTCCTGCTCGTTGACGACGAAGCCGTCGCTTCGCTCTTCCCGGACGATTCCGAAGATGATGTTCCGCTCGCCGGAGCCTTGTCCCTGGTCTCCGAGCCGCCGCCGTTCTCCGAAGAACCGTTCGCGGAGCTCTCCGTCGACGCCTCCTTGCCCTTTCGGGCGTAGTCGCTCACGTACCAGCCGCTGCCCTTGAACTGGAACGCCGGCGCCGAGAGCAGCTTCTTCAGCGTTGCTCGCCCACACTCCGGGCAGTCCTCGAGCGGCGCCGCCGAGAACGCCTGGATGGCCTCCAGCGTGGCATCGCACTCGCTGCAACGGTACTCGTACAGAGGCATGACCGGCGCGGGAGTGTAGCAGCCCGCAGCAGACGTCGCGCCGCATTCGTTTCGGCCGTGTATCCCACGGATTGCCGGCAGCTCTGCAATCGTCCCCGATTGACTGCGGGCCGGCGTCTAGCAGCCCGTGGCAGAAGTCACGTTGCATTCGTTTCAGCCATGCATCCCGTCCGGCTGCGTTGCTCTTCGGTCACATATGCCCCAATATGCGTAACCTTCGCGCCTTGCCGGACGGGCGCCTGACCGCTCTAGGTGCGACACGCGACTTCCGCCACGGGCTGCTAGGGTAACAAGGCGCGATGCTCTCCCCCGAGGACGCCTGGGCCCGGATTGCCGCCGATGTCGAGACGCTGGGCGTGGAGCAGGCGGCTCGGGCGGATGCGGCGGGCCGGGTGCTGGCGAGGGACCTGACGGCTACCGTCGACGTGCCGGCGCACGACGTCTCGGCCATGGACGGTTTCGCCCTCGGCGGCGACGTCGAACCGGGCCGAGTTCTGCCTGTCGACGGCATTGTCGCCGCCGGCGATCCGCCCGGGGCGGACCTGCGTGCCGGCGCGGCCCTGCGGATCATGACCGGCGCCCCGACGCCCCGGGGCGCCGACCGGGTGGTTCCCGTCGAACAGACCGAGTTCGAACCGGAGGGCGCGGCAAGCGGGACGGTGCGTGTACTGGAGGACGTGCCGACGGGTCGTCACATTCGGCGCCGGGCCGAAGTCACGGCGGCCGGCGGGCCGCTGCTTGCCGCAGGAGAGCTGCTGACGCCGGGCGGCGCCGGTGTGCTGGCGACCCACGGCATCCATGACGTGCCGGTGCATCGCCGCCCGAGCGTGGCGACGCTCTCCACCGGCAACGAAGTCGTTCCGGCAGAAGCCGACCCCGGGCCGGGGCAGCTCCGCGACTCCCACCGGGACTTTCTGCGTGCCGCCCTGTCTCAGCTCGGGATCGAGGCGCGACCGCTCGGCATCGCACGAGACGACCCGGACGATCTGCGGGCCAGGATCGGCCGCGGACTCGACGCCGATGTGCTCCTGATCTCCGGCGGCGTCTCCATGGGCGAGTTCGATTTCGTGGAGCGGGTTCTCGGGGACACTTGCCGCATCCTGTTCGACGCGGTCGCGATCCAGCCGGGGAAGCCGCTGGTCGCGGCCCGTCACGAGCGCGGCTGGGTGTTCGGCCTTCCCGGCAACCCGGCCTCGGCGATGGTCACGTACTGGCTCCTGGTGCGGCCGCTTCTGCGCTGCATGGTCGGCATGGACGACGGCTACTGGCGGGGCGCGGTCCGGGGCCGGCTCCGGAACGGACTGCCGGGCGCCAGGGGGCGCGACCGGTTCCTGCCCTGCCGGTTCTGCATTTCCTCGGGCGAGGTCTTCGTGGAGCCGCGGCCGCCGCTCGGGTCTCATGACCTCGTGGCCTACGGCGCCGGTTCCGGCCTCGTGCGCGTACCGAAGTTCAGCGCCCCGGCGGCCGCCGGAGAGAGCTGCCAGGTGCTGCCGACGTGACGGGCAGGACACGGCTCGCCCGCGTCACGGCCGCCCTCAGCCGATCCGGGTCAGTGCCGAGTACATCGGCAGGTACATCGAGATGACGATGGCGCCGATCACGACGCCGAGGATGGTGATGAGCGCCGGCTCGAGCAGCTTCATCAGGCTGTCGACGTCGGTGTCGACCTCTTCTTCGTAGAAGTCGGCGATCCGGTCGAGCATCGGCGTCAGTTTGCCGGTCTGTTCCCCGACATGGACAATCTGGCACAGCATGGTCGGGAAGATCTTCGTTCGGCGCAGCGCAGCGTGGAGCGAGCCGCCCTGCGCGACCTCGCCGCGTACGGTCTCCAGGGCGGCGGAGACGACCGTGTTGCCGGCTGCAGCGGCAGTCGTCGACAGCGCATCGAGGATGGGGATGCCCGAGGCCAGCAGGACAGCGAGCGTACGGCAGGCACGCCCCACGACGATCCGTTGCAGCAGCTTGCCGACCAGCGGCAGCTGCAGAACCAGCCGGTCGGCCCAATGCCGGCCGCGCCGCGTGCGGAGGAGCCGCCGAGCCGTGTACACCGCGGCGGCGGCGCCCCCCAGCAGAACGAGCACGTAGGCGCCGATGAACTCGCTGACGCCGACCACCAGCCGGGTCAGCAGCGGAAGGTCCCCGCCCAGGTCGGCGAAGAGGTGCCGGAACACGGGGATCACCTTCCACAGGATGAGGAACACGACCGCGGCGGCAACGGTGAGGATGGCGGCCGGGTAGGTCAGGGCGGACCGCACCTGATTGCGGAGTCTCGACAGCTTCTCGATGTGGGTGGCGAGCCGCGCCATCACGGCGTGGAGTGCACCGCTTGCCTCGCCTGCCGCGACCAGGTTCACGTAGAGCTCGTTGAAGGCCCGCGGCCGTCGCTTCAGGGCTTCCGCCAGGCCGGATCCCGCCTGCACCTCGGCGCGAACCTCCAGAAGGATGGCGCGCAGCCCGGCGTGCTGTCCCTGGATGCTGAGGATGTCGAGGCCCTGAAGCAGGGGCAGGCCGGCGTCCAGCAGGACGGCGAACTGGCGGCTGAACACGGCCAGGGTCTTCGGCCCGACCCGACTGCCGGGACGGAACCACTGCGGCCGCCATCGCTGCGGCGCGGCCGGCTCGCCCGGTTCCGGCGCCAGCAGCTCGTCCTCGTCGGCCAGCCAGGGCGGGCGGAACACGCTCAGCCGCCTCCTGGCAGCCCACAGGCCGCCGGTCCGCGGTTCTCGCCCGGATCCTCGGCGGCTGTTGCCGAGGCCGCTGCCGGAAGCCGGAGAAAGTCGAATGCCGGGGCGCAGGCGCCGCGCCCAGGTCCGGAATCAGTTCGTCGCCGGCCCGTCCGTCGCTGCGCCGTCCTCGTCCCCGGGCAGCACGTCCGGCAGTTCTTCCAGGCTCCTGAGGTTCTCGAGCAGGATGAAGAGGTGGTTGTTGAGCCGCGCCTTCGTGTCGTCGTCGTTGCCCGGCGGGTGGTCGTAGACGAGACTGACGAGCCGGTTCTGCATGGGATGGACCGTGAACAGACGGATGCGCTGGAGCATCTCGCCGTTCTCGGCCCGGTAACGGCCGCGGGTATAGCGGGAGGGGCCGAACGGACCGTAGATGATCGCGCCTCCGGCGCCCAGGAACTCCCCTCCCGGCAGCGCCTCGAACAGTGTCCGATGCTCCTCGCGGATGGTCTCCAGCACGGAGATGTCGACCAGTTCGATGTGGCGGTCGGTGGGTTCGCCCAGTTCGAGGTGGATCCGGCCCTCGGGTCCGGCGGGGTTCGCCAACGTCTCGAGGAGTTCGCAGGCGAGTTCGAGCGCATGCCCGCCGGGCTCGACCCGCGTGCAGCCGTCCGGCAGGTCGAGGACACCGAGCCCCTCCTCTTCGAGGACGATGCGGATCGGGCCGGTTTCCTCCGGCTCGGGCGCCGCGCCGCAGCCGATGTGGACAGTCGAGACAATCGAAACACCTGTACCGACCAGGACGAAGAAGGCGGTGCGAAACCGGGTCGGAAACCGATGTCTGCCGTGTCCGAGCATCGTCGGGACAGTACCATCAACGGTCGTCACGGGCGGTGCGGCCGCCCGCGTTCACGCCCAGACGTTCCGCCCGGAGGGAGCCGACCATGAACCAGCCGATCGCCCGTGTACTCAACCTGATCGACGACCGCGAACAGCGCCTCTGGAACCTGACGCCGGACCGGGCGCGCCGGCGCCTGCTGGACGGGCCTGGAGGGGTGCTCGGAATCGACGGGTCGTTCGCCCTGGCTGCCCGGCGAGGCGTCGAGGTCGTTATGGCCCGCAGCCTGGACCGGCCGATGCGGTACTTCCTGGCCAAGGAATCGTCCGGGCCGATGCTGATCATCGCCCAGCGGATCGACGAGATCAGGGATTGTCTTGCCGCCGAGGGCTACGTCGACCAGTTCCACCCGACCTACACCCGGATGGCGCCCGCGCACCATGCGACGACGTTGCGGCTGATCGGGTGCCCGGACCCGAGTCCGACCCATGAGCGGTTCTTCGATCCGCCCCCGGGCACGCTGCCGCCCGACCTGGACCTGATCGGCGAACGCTACGTCGAGGCCCTGATGTTCGAACTCCGGGCCTGGCTCGCCGCCCGACCGATGGACCGTGAGGCGGAGCCCATCGGCGTGTGCTTCTCGGGCGGAATCGACAGCGGCGCGGTGCTGGTCGCCCTGAATCGAGCGCTGCTCGACTCGGGGCAGTCCGCCGCCCGACTCAAGGCGTTCACCCTGCGGGTCGGCGACGGCGCCGGAGACGCCGCCCAGGCGCGGGACTTCCTGCGCCGCGTGGACCTCGAGATGCTGGGCGAGGAGATCGCGGCCGACGCCGAGGCGGTCGATCCCCTGGCGGCGGTCGAGGTCATCGAGGACTACAAGCCGCTGGACGTCGAGTGCGCCGCGGTCGGGCTCGCCCTGCTGCGGGGCATTCGGGACCGCTACCCGGACTGGCGTCTGCTGGTCGACGGCGACGGCGGCGACGAGAACCTGAAGGACTACCCGCTCGAGGAGAACCACGAGCTGACGATCACCAGCGTGGTCAACAATTCGATGCTCTACCAGGAGGGCTGGGGGGTGGACGCGGTAAAGCACTCCCTGACCTACTCCGGCGGTCTGGGGCGGGCCGCGGTCCGCACCCATGCACCGGCGCGGCTGCTCGGCTTCGAGGGCTTCAGCCCCTTCACCCGTCCGGCGGTCATCGCGGTGGCGGAGGCGATCCCCTTTGCGGCCCTGGTCGGCAACTCCCACGAGGCGCTCTACGAGCTGAAGGGCGAGATCGTCCGCCGCGGGATGAAGCGGGTGCTCGACATCGACTTCCCGGTCTTCCCGAAGCGCCGCTTCCAGCAGGGGGCGGCCTCGGAGGATGTGTTCGCGGCCGCCTTCGACCGGCCGCCGGAGCAGTACCGCCGGCACTTCCAGTCGCTCTACGCCTGATCCCTGCCGTGCCGGGCGCTCCCGCTGGCGGTTCGACGGCCGCGGCCGTGCGGGCGCTTCGTCCGCCCAGGCCGGTCCTCGACCCGCGGCGGCCCCAGGGCGTGACCGTCGAGCTCGAACGCGGCCCCGGCCGGGGTCGTCCCACGCCTTCGGCGACGGTCTTCCTGACCGGTGCGGAGTGCCCCTTCACCTGCGTGTTCTGCGACCTGTGGCGGCATACGATCGACGGACCGACACCGGCGGGGGCGCTGCCGGCGCAGTTGCGAACGGCGCTCGACCGGCTTCCCGGCCTGCTTGAGGAAGCGGGTCTCGAGCGCTGCGACCAGCTCAAGCTCTACAACGCGAGCAACTTCTTCGATCCACGAGCCGTACCGGAGGCGGATCGCGAGCCGATCGCCCGGCTGGCGGACGGGTTCAGGCGAGTGGTCGTCGAGTGTCACCCGCGGCTCGTCGACGACCGCGTGGTCCGCTTTGCCGACCTGCTGACGGGGCGGCTGGAGGTGGCGATGGGCCTGGAGACCGCACATCCCGAGGCGCTGGCCCGGCTGGGCAAGCAGCTGACCCTGGAGCTGTTCGACCGCGCGGCGGCTCGCCTGTGCGCGGCGGGGGTCGGTCTCCGGGTGTTCGTTCTGGTCGGCGTGCCCTTCGTGCCGGTGGAGGAACAGGTGCAGTGGGCCGGCGCCGGCGTGCGCCGCGCCGCTCGGGCGGGGGCCCGATCCGTGGCGCTGATCCCGGTCCGCGGCGGCAACGGGGCGCTGGAACGGCTGCAGCGGCGCGGCCAGTTCGAACCGCCCGATCTGGCGGTGGTCGAGGCGGCGCTGGCGGCCGGGATCCGGTCGGTCGGAGAGACCGTGGCGGTGCAGGTCGATCCCTGGAATCTCGACCGCGTCGCCGCGGCTTGCGAGAGCTGCCGGGACGCCCGCATCGCGGCGGTTCGGGAGATGAACCGGACCGGCGTGCCGCAGCGCACGGCCTGCGATGACTGCGGCCGCTGAGCGCCGCGAGATCGTCATCGCGGGCGGGGGCTTCGCCGGCGCCATCCTGGCGCGGGCGCTCCATGCCGAAGGTCGGGATGTGCTGCTGCTGGAGCGGGGCCGCCATCCGCGGTTCGCCCTTGGCGAGTCGTCGACACCGCTTGCCAACCTCGCCCTCGAACGGCTGGCGGTTCGCTACGGCTTCGACGATCTGTGGACTCTCGCCGCCCACGGCCGCTGGCGTCGGCGGCTGCCCGAGGTCGGACGGGGGCTCAAGCGGGGTTTCAGCTTCTACGCGCACGAACCGGGACGGGCGTTCGCGCCCGGCCCCGCGAGCCGTCGCCGGCTGGTTGTCGCCGCGTCGCCGGACGACGACGCGGCGGACAACCAGTGGCTGCGCGCCGACGTCGACCGCTTCCTGTTCGAGCGAGCCCGGGCCGAAGGTGTCGACTGCCGCGAGGACACCGCGGTCGAGGTGATCCCGGCAGCGCCCGGTTCCGGCGGCGGTCCGGTCCGGCTTCGGGCGGGGTGCAAGATCGTCGAGGCCGGTCTGGTGATCGATGCGACCGGCGGCTCGCCGCTGGCAGCCGGTCTGGGGGCGCGCGAAGCCTCGCCACGCCTGCAGACGAGCCTGGTCTGTTCGCACTTCACCGGGCTGGCGGCCTTCGAGCGTGACGAGGGCTGGCCGGCGTCGCCCCTTCCCGAACGCTGGAGCGCCGCGCACCACCTGCTGGAGGAGGGCTGGATGTACCAGCTCCGGT
Organism: Thermoanaerobaculia bacterium; assembly: GCA_965116145.1. Classification (GTDB taxonomy): domain Bacteria; phylum Acidobacteriota; class Thermoanaerobaculia; order Multivoradales; family Multivoraceae; genus Multivorans. Next base: position 2,525,573 of record OZ220482.1, on the reverse strand, counting down.
TCGACGACGGTTCGGTGAGCGCAGGCTTCCTGCTGACCGAGGCGCCTGGCGGCGCGCCGGGAACCGTCTTCACCTCCCTGCTCGACCGGTATCCGTCGCTGGCGGCCCAGTTCGCCGACAGTTCACTGCTGCGGCCCTTAGTCTTCCGGTCGAACGTCGCATATCGCCGCGGCCGGGCCGTCGGCCGGGGCTGGTTGCTCCTGCCGCACAGCCATGCGTTCGCCGACCCGATGTTCTCGACCGGCATCGCCTGCAGCCTGCTCGCGGTCGAGCGGGTGGCCGACATCTGTCGGAGGGGTTTGCCGACGACCGCCGATCTTGCGCGCTACGGCCGCCTGGTCGCCGCCGAGGCGGACCACATCGACCGGCTGCTCGCGGCCGCCTACCGGCTGATGCCCGCAATGAACCTCTTCACCGCGGCGGCCATGGTCTACTTCGCGGCGGCCTCCTTCGACGAGCTGCGGCAGCGGCTGCTGGACCCGCCGCCGGACGGCTGGTGCTGGCAGGGGTTTCTCGGCGCCGGCGCCGGGCGCGGCCGCCTGTTCGAGGAGCTGGACGAGCGATCGGCCGGCGGCGGCGAGGGCCGCTCGCTTGAGGACTGGGTCGGACCCGCGATCAGGCGCTGGAACCTGATCGGGCTCCTGGACCCGCGCCGCCGCAACGCCTACCCGGTCGACATCGAGGACATGAAGCGGCGCGGGGACCGGATCGCCGCGGGACTGGGCGTCGATGCCGCGGAGCTTCGCCGCCGCTGGCCGCGTCTGCGGAGTCCGGATCGACTGCCGTTGCGGTCGGCGCCTGCAGCGGCCGCAGCGGGAGACCGCTGACGATCGCCGGCCAGCCACGGCGTTACCATGAGAGCCCGGATGACGGGCCTGTTCATCACCTTCGAGGGTCTGGACGGCAGCGGCAAATCGACCCAGCTCGAACGGGTGGCCGAACTGCTGAACCGCCGCTCCGTGCCTTGTGTCGTCACGCACGAGCCGGGCGGCACCCCGTTCGCCGATCTGCTGCGCGAGCTGTTCCTGCGCCGGGAGGCGGCGGAGATCGACGGCGTCGTCGAGCTGATGCTGGTGTTTGCGAGCCGGCGGCAGCACCTGGTCGAGGTGATCGAGCCGGCGGTTGCGGCCGGCGCCGTCGTCCTGTGCGACCGCTTCACGGACTCGACGTGGGCCTACCAGGGCGGCGGCCGCGGAGTGCCGGCGGAGACGATCGCCGAGACGGACCGGCTGGCCACCGGCTGCAGGTCCCCCGACCGCACGCTGTTCTTCGAGCTGTCGCCGGCGGCGGCGCAGCGCCGTCGGCGCGCAGCGGCTGCCGACCGCATCGACCGGGAGAGCCTCGCGTTCCACCGCCGTGTCCACGAAGCGTTCCAGGGGCGGGCGGCCGCGGAACCGGGCCGCTTTCGGGTCATCGATGCGTCAGCGTCCATCGACGACGTGGCGGCGGCGGTCCGGGCGGCGCTGACCGACCTGTTGCCGCAGTTGCAACGGCGCAGCGCGGCGGGCGCATGAGCCGGGCAGCGGATCGACTGACGGCGCTGGCGGCAGCAGGGCGGCTCTATCCGTCCGTCATCGTTTCCGGCGGGACCCCGGTCGAACGGCGCGATCTCGCATTCGAGATCGGCCGTGCGCTGCTCTGCGAGCGGGATGCCGAGCAACGGCCCTGCGGTGAGTGCAGCCACTGCCGGCGCATCGACCCGGACCGTTATGCCTCGGAAGCGCGGTTGAAGGAGAAGACGGAAGGCAAGGGGCGGGCGGCCGGGAAGGACGGCGACGAAGGGGTAAGGCAGTCTCACCCGGACTTCCTGTTCCTGGAGCGCCCGGCGGGCCGCCGCGACATTCGGGTCGAGATGGTCCGGCCCCTGGTGCATTCGGCTCAGATGTCATCCTTCGAAGCCCGCGGACAGGTGTTCGTGATCGCCGAAGCCGAGACGCTGAACCCGCATGGCGCCAACGTTCTTCTCAAGACCCTGGAGGAGCCGGTCGGCGCCACGCCCCGACACTTCCTGCTGCTGACCCAGTCGGCCCGGGAACTGCTGCCGACGCTGCGGAGTCGGTCGCTGACGGTTCACCTTGGCGGACGCCGCCTGGCGGTCGGCGCGGAGTCGGTTCAGGAGCTGGCCGCTCACTGGCGTCAGCGCGGCGGCGACGACGGGTTCGCGCTGTGGATGTCCGGTCTGGCGGACCGACTGCTCGCCGTCGGCGGCAAGGAGCTGGAGGACGTCCGCGACCGTCAGGGCTGGACGCGCATCGCGGCGACCGTGAAGGAAGTCTCCGGCGCCCTGGACGAGCGCGGCGACCGCGCTGCGGCACTTGCCTTCGCGGCTGATCTGCTGGATGCCCACCGCCTGCGCCAACGCTACGTTCAACCCCGCCGCATCATCGAGGGTCTGGCAGCGCGCCGCCTGCGCCGGGATCGGCCGAACAACGAGTTCGAGAGTTCGGTCAACCTGCTGATGGGCCCGCCCTGAGGTTCCCTGGCAGTCCGCGGGGAACGTGCGTGCCGCACCGATCGACTGCAGCGCGGCTCTGGTCGCGGGCTGCCCGGTTCAGGCCCGCTGTGCAGCAGCCCAGGGGCACTTCAGGGTTGTGCCGTCGCAACAGGAGGGGACAGGACCGCGGCAGACGGCGCGAGTGTCCGGTGAGCGGACTCAGCGCAGGGCGAGACCGACGATTCCGCCCAGCATCGGGACCATGAGCGCCAGCATCGCGCCGAGAAGCCACTTGACGGCCCGAAGTTCGCCCCGCAATTTCCTCCAACTGGCCGGCAACCTCCTGTTGGAAGCTCTCGAAACGATCGTTCATCTCCCGTTGAAGCGCGCTCATCGTTCCCCTGATTTCCCGGCGGAAAGCATCCGCCCCGCTTCTCGTCTCCTGTCGAAAAGCGTCCGCCCCACCTCTCATCTCCTGGCGAAGCTCATCCATCGCTCGCTCCTGGCCCTCGACTCGCGCCGAGAGTCTGGTGAGCATGACAGTCAGCTCGGCGACATCCGACTTCAACTCGGATCTGGCGACGACGACGTCCTGTTTCGTCGCGACATCCTGTTCCCTGTCGCGGACCATGTCGACGAGTTCCTCCGCCTGGGGCGGTTCAAAGCCGACCGCTTCCAGTCGACGCTTCTGTTCCTGTCGTTCGGAGCGTAGCAGATGGGCTTCCATGATCGAGTCTCCCGAGTTCATTGCTGGTTCGGCACAGTGGGGCGCTGCTGACCATGACGGATTCGGTTCCCGGATCTTCGGTAACCGCGGCTTCGGGATGTCGAGCTGGAAGCGCTCGCCCGGCTGGGCAAGCAGCTGATCCTGGAGCTGCTCGACCGCGCGGCGCAGGGCCAGCCAGCGCGCTCCTTGGGGCTCGTGCCTCCGGTAGAGTCCTCCGGCAACTGAGGAGGTGAACTTGAGCACGGGTACTTCTGACGGTTCCGACATCTCCGGACACGGGACCCGGCCGGTCTGGGCTCTTCATCTGGGGCTCTACGCGGTCCTGCTGGCAGTCATCGGGTTCCTGGTTCTGCGGCCGGGAACCGGAGCGGCGGCCCAGGAGGACGATCCGTTCCGGGGGCAGGCCGCAGCGCGCCTCGACGGCGTGGAGATCGGCTACGAGGAGGCGCTGGAACGCGCCGCCGCGCAGTTGGATCAACTGGAGCAGCAGCGCGTTCAGTGCGACCTGGAGCTTGCTTCCGAGCGGCACGGGCTGCTCGAGCGGACGCTGGAAGGAATCGTGCGCGACCGGCTGGTTCAGGCCGACGCGGAGAGCGCGGGACAGGAGGCTGCGGACTGGCGGTCGACGGAGATGGAGCGGTTCGGGGCAGAGGTGACGGACGAGGATGTCGAGGCCTTCTTCGTGGAGAACGAGGGGCGCATCCGAGGCGAGCGCGAACAGCTCGAACCCCAGGTTCGGGCCTTCCTGGCGCAGCAGCGGTTCGTCAGCGCGCTTGAAGACGGCCATCGCATCGAATATCTGCTTGCGCCCTACCGTCTGGACGTCGATCCGGCCGACGGGCCGGTGCGGGGCGCGGAGGCGGCGCCGGTCACGATCGTCGAGTGGTCGGACTTCGAGTGCCCCTACTGCAAGAGTGTGCTGCCGGCACTCGACCGGATCCTCGAGGAGTACCCGGAACAGGTCCGCCTGGTGTTCCGCCATTTCCCGCTGCCCGCGATCCATCCGAACGCCCAGGCCGCCGCCGAGGCCGCTGTCTGCGCCCAGGATCTGGGCGCCTTCTGGGCACTGCACGACCTGATGTTCGATGAACAGGACAGGTTGACCGTGGACGACCTCAAGGACAAGGCGGCGCGGGCCGGTCTCGACGCCGAGGCCTTCGCCGCCTGCCTGGAACGGGAGGACATCGCCGACCGGGTGGCCGCCGATCGCCGCGCCGGGCTCGAGGTCGGCGTGACCGGGACGCCGGCTCTGTTCGTGAACGGTCGGCCGCTGGCCGGAGCGGTCGCCTTCGAACGGCTGACCGAGGTCGTCGAGGACGAGATCGAGCGCGCGGGTGGCTGACTGTCCGGCGTTCGTTCCCTATCGGCCGGATCGCCTGGATCCGGTCGAGATGGAGCGCCGGGCGGACGCAGTTCTCGAGGAGTTCGACAGTCGCCGCAGCGTCCGGTTCTTCAGCGACGAGCCGGTGCCGCGCCGCCTGATCGAACGGGCGGTCGAGGCGGCGTCGACCGCGCCGTCGGGCGCGCATCGTCAGCCGTGGCGGTTCGTTGCCGTGAGCGACCCGGCGGTCAAGGCGCGGATCCGCGAGGCCGCGGAAGCGGAGGAGAAGCACAGCTACCTGGGCGGCCGGATGCCGGACGAGTGGCTCGAGGCGCTCAAGCCCCTGGGCACGGACTGGCGGAAACCGTTCCTGACCGTTGCGCCGTGGATCGTCGTCGTGTTCGCCGAGCTCCACGGCGTGGACGCCCAGGGGGCGAAACGGAAGAACTACTACGTCAAGGAGAGCGTCGGCATCGCCTGCGGCCTGTTCATCGCGGCCCTGCACCGGATGGGCCTCGCCACGTTGACCCATACGCCCAGCCCGATGGCCTTCCTGAGCACGATCCTGAACCGCCCGCGGAACGAGAAGCCGTACATCCTGTTCCCGGTCGGCCATCCGGCGCCCGATTGCATGGTGCCCGATCTGCGCCGCAAGTCGCTCGCCGAGATCGCGGAGTGGCATGCGAGCTCCGACGCGGCCGCGGACTGCCGGGAGGGCCGATGATCGGCCTGGTCCTGGCCGGGGGCGTCGGCGCCCGCTTCTGGCCGCTGAGTCGCCGGCGCCGGCCCAAGCAGCTCCTGGACCTCCTCGGCGGCGGCACTCTGGTGGCAGCGACGCTGCGCCGGCTTGCACCACTGTGCGGCGAGGGCGGAATCTGGTTCTGCACCACCGAGGAGCTTGCGGCCGCGGTCGCCGCCGAGCTGCCGGGACTCGACGCGTCGCGCATCCTGGCCGAGCCGAGCGGTCGGAACACGGCGCCGGCAATCGGCTGGGCGGTGCGGTCGATGCCGGAAGCGGCGCGCCGCGAGGTGATCGCGGTGCTGCCGTCCGACCACTGGGTGGCCGACGAGGACGCCTTCCGCGAGGCTCTCGTCCGGGGCGCGGCGGCGGTCGATCGCGGCGAACACGACGTCGTGACCGTCGGCATCGCGCCGGCCTGGCCGGAGACCGGGTACGGCTATCTGGAGCTTGCGGCGCCGGCCGGCCCCCTGAGCGTGGAACGGGTGGTCCGGTTCACCGAGAAGCCGGATGCGGCGAGGGCGGCGCGCTTCAAGGCCTCTGGCCGCCACTTCTGGAACGGCGGCATCTTCCTGTTTCGAGGCACGGTGCTGCTCGACCTCTACCGCGAGCACCTGCCCGAGCTGGCCGCCGGCATCGAGCGCCTGGCGGCCGATGGTCAGGACGCCGCCCGCCGCCGCGAGATCTACGCCGGTCTGGAGTCGGTCTCGATCGACTACGGGCTGATGGAGCGGCTCGACTCGATCGGTTGCGTGGTTGCCGACTGCGGCTGGAACGACCTCGGCTCCTGGGCGTCGCTGGCGGAGACTCTGCCGCCGGACCGGGAGGGCAACCGGACGGTGGGCGACACGCTCGCGGTCGACGCCCGCAACAACCTCCTGTTCGCCGACGAAGGGACGGTGGCGGCGATCGGCGTGGACGGTCTCGCCGTCGTGCGGACCGGCGACGCCGTGCTGGTCGTGCCGCGCGAGCGCGCCCAGGACGTTCGTCAGGCGGTGACGCAGCTCAGGGCCCTGGGCCGGCTGGATCTGCTCTGAACCGGCGGCCCGTGCTCGTCTGGGACGGCGCCTCCCCCGGCGCCGGGTTCCGAGGCCTCGCCTCCTGCCGGTCCGGGTTGTCGGCGGCACTGGGCGCACGCGCGGACTGGGAGGTCGAACTCGGATTCGGCAAGGGCCGGTATCTGCTCGCCTCGGCTGCCGCTCGAGCGCCCCGCCCCTTCCTCGGCGTCGAGATGGTGACGCGGTACTTCCGGCTCGCCGCCCGACGGGCGGCGGCGCGCGGGCTCCCGAATGTCGTCCTGCTCTGCGGCGAGGCGCTGTACCTGATCGCGACCCTGCTGCCTGCGGGCCTGGCGCGGGCTGTTCACGTGTACTTTCCCGACCCGTGGCCGAAGGGTCGGCACCATCGCCGGCGGCTGCTCGACCCGCGTACCGTCGATCTGGTCCTGTCGCTGCTGGAGCCGTCCGCAGGCCGCCTCTACTTCGCCACCGACTACCTCGAGTACGGTGAAGCGGTGACCGGGATGCTGGCCGGGCACCCCGCGGTCGAGGTCGACCGGGTCGAAGGCGGGTGGCCGGAGGGGCCGCGGACGAACTACGAGGCGAAGTTCGTGGCGGAAGGGCGGCCGATCGTGCGCCTGGTTGCGCGCCTTCGTTGCGGCGCGGACGCGTGCCTGCTCCACCCCGCCGGCCGGCTCGACCTTGTTGTGGGGCCAGGCCGTTCCGGTCAGGAACCGGTTGCCAGTGCACTCCGGACGTCGTCGTGAACTGCGTCGCTGCAGTACACCCGGTAGCGCTCGATGCGCCGCAGATGGCGCACGAAGTGACTTGCCTCTTCCAGGGGCGCGAGTTCTCCCCCGTGCAGGCGAACCGGCACCTGGCTGCGGCCGAGTCGATGGGGATCCTTGGCCGAGTTCGAGACCAGCAGGCCGGCGCCGTAGCGCTTCCGCAGGGGCTCGAGCCGCTGCTCGAACGCTCGTTTCTCCTCCGCGTCGAGGTGCTCTCCGGTCTCGTGGGCGAGCCGGAAGTGGCTGCGGTCCGTGATCGCCCGCGCATGCAGGCTTTCCGATCGCCGCATCTTCGTCATCACCTCGCCATCGTCGTCCGCCAGGAAGAGCTCCGGGTCGCTGCTCCAGACCATGCCCTGTTCGTGCAGCCACTCGTTCAGGTGGAGTTCCAGCGCCTTGCCGGTGACGTGGAAGTAGACCTGCGTGAACATGTAGTAGCGGGCCAGGATCAGCCCTTCGACCGCGTGCAGCCCCTCCGCGTCGATTCCCAGCCGGTGGCCGCCGCCGTCGATCAGCGGCCGGACGGTGGCGATCACCTGGTCGATGTCGAAGTTGCCGTAGCGGACGCCGCAGAACAGCGAGTCCCGCAGCAGGTAGTCCATCTTGTCGACGTCGAGCTCGCCGGAGACGATCGGCGACAGCAGCCGTTCCGGCCCCTCGAGGTCGTCGGCGAGCAGGCGGGTCACGTCGCGAACCTCGAGGCCGCCGCCGTGCCGCTCGAAGGCGGCGCCGATCTCCTTGCCGGCGAGCAGGCGGCGGCTCATCGTTTCGTGGTCGATGCCGCCCTCGAACAGGTCTTCGGCCCAGTGGCTGAAGGGAGCGTGCCCGAGGTCGTGGAGCAGGGCGGCGGCGCGCACCAGGCGGCGGGCGCGCGCTTGCGGACCGACCTCGAGCGGCGTTCCCTCGGCCTGGGCCAGGCGGTCGTAGACCCGGCCGGCAAGGTGCATCGTCCCCAGTGCATGCCCGAACCGGCTGTGCTCGGCGCCGGGGAATACGAGATGAGTCAGCCCGAGTTGCCGGATCGAACGCAGGCGTTGCATCGGCCGTGTGCGGATGAGCGCCGCTTCGAGCTCGTCGGCCTCGATGAAGCCGTGGATCGGGTCGCGCAAGGCCAGGGTCGCCACGGCTGGTACTCTACGGTTGCCCGACGCTTCACCGCGATGACCAACCGCTCTTCCTGCGCGCCGCGGCTGGCGGGACTGCTGCTGGCCGTGATGGCGGCCCTCCCCCTGCCTGCCCAGTCGCCCGACGACCCGCCCGCACCGCCCGATCCGGCGGCCGAGGGCCTCGGTCTGCGCGAACGTCTCGACCGGCTGGTGGAACGGGTAAAGCTCGAACAGAACCGGATCGAGACCCTTCAGGCGCGGTTGATCCAGCGCCGGCAGGGTGAACTGCTGCTGGAGCCGGAAGAGGAACGCGGCTGGCTTCGCTACCGACCGCCGGACGCGCTGCGGTGGGAGATCGCCGAACCGAAGCCGGTGATCACCGCTGTCCACGGCGACCTGGCGACCACCTGGTACGTCGACCTGGGTACCGCCCGGGTGACCGCGGTGGGCCGCGTCTCCGAGCAGGTGCTGGAGTACATGGGGCCCGCCGGCAACCTCGAGACCCTGCTGAAGTACTTCGCGGTGCAGGCGGAGTTCCCGGAAGAGGAAGGTGAGCCGTACTACCTGCATCTGACGCCCGACTACCGGAGCGTCGAGAAGCGGGTGAAGGAGATCGACCTCTGGATCGATTCTGCGAGCTATCTGCCCCGGAAGTTCCGGGTCGTCCACGCCAGCGGCGACGAACGTCTCGTCGTCCTGGAGGATCTGGTTCTCAACGAGCCGATCGACGACTCGGCGTTCGTCCTGGATCTGCCCGACGACGTCGATGTCACCGAGATCGATCTCAACTGACCGTTCCCGGCAGCCGCCTCGCCTTTCGCGTCGTCGCGCGTGACGGCCGCGCCCGCCTCGGTCGGCTGACCACGCCCCACGGCGAGATCGAGACGCCGGCGTTCATGCCGGTGGGCACGCTGGGCGCCGTGAAGGGCCTGAGTCAGGACGTGCTGGAGACGGCCGGAGCGCAGATCCTGATGACGAACCACTTCCACCTGCTGGAGCGCGTGGGGATGGAACGGATCGAAGGTCTGGGCGGACTCCATGCGTTCCTGGGCTGGGACGGCCCCCTGGCCATGGACAGCGGCGGCTATCAGGTGTTCAGTCTGGCCGGGCTGCGGCGGGTGGACGACCAGGGCGTCACGTTCCGTAGCCCTCACGACGGCAGCACCGTGGCGCTGACCCCCGAACGGGTGATCGAGTTCCAGCAACGGGTCGGGGTGGACGCCGCGATGGTGCTCGACGAGTGCCCCCCCTGGCCGGTGGACCGCGCCGCGGCTGCCAACGCCCTGCGGCGCACGAACCTGTGGGCGCGGCGTTCCCTGGACCGCTGGGGACGAGCCGCCGGGCCGGGCGCCGGGGGTCTGTTCGGCATCGTGCAGGGGAGTTTCTTCGAGGACCTGCGGCAGGCGGCGGCGGCCGACCTCGCCGATCTTCCCTTCGACGGTTTCGCGATCGGCGGCGTGAGCATCGGTGAAGCGCGCGAGCTGGGTCGGCGAGCCGTGTCCTGGGTGGCGCCGGCACTGCCCGAGGATCGGCCGCGCTACCTGATGGGTGTGGGCACGCCGGCCGACATCGCCGCCGCCGTTCGCCTGGGCGTAGATCTCTTCGACTGTGTCCTGCCGTCACGCAACGCCCGCCATGGCACGCTGTTCTCGCCGACGGGCATGGTCCGGATCAGGAACGCCCGCTACCGGGAGGACTCGCGCCCGGTGGCGCCGGACTGCGGCTGCTCGCTCTGCCGTCGGCACAGCCGCGCCTTCCTCCATCACCTGTTCCGCTGCGGCGAACTCACCGGCAAGGTGCTGGCGACCGAACACAACGTGCGCTACACGCTCGACTTCATGGCCGAGCTGCGGGAGGCGATCGCCGCCGGCTCCCTGGACGCCTTCAGCTCGGCCCGGACGCCCGGAGGAGCGCCGGAACGCGAGAAGGAAGAACCGCAGGCCGAACGGCGATAGGGTACCCCTCGCGGTGCGGGCTGCGAGAGGCTGTCCCGCCGCCAGGCAAGCACGCTGCTGGAGCACCGGAGATGATTCCTGATCTTTCACTGTTCGTGGCCGCGGGGTCAGCCCCCTCGGGGCCCTCGGGTTTTCTCACCTTTCTGCCGCTCGTCCTGATCGGCGCCATCTTCTACTTTCTGGTGATCGCTCCGGAGCGCCGGCGCCGCAAGCAGTTGCAGTCGAAGGTGGAGGCGCTGAAGAAGGGTGACCGCGTCCTCACCCAGGGCGGCCTGTTCGGCGAGGTCGTCTCGACCGAGCCGACGACCGTGGTCCTCCAGATCGCGGACGGGGTCCGGGTGAAGGCCGTCAAGTCGTCGATCACCGGCCTCGCCGAGGACCTGACGCCGTGAACCGCAGTCTCTTCGGCCGGGGTCTGCTGGTGGCCGTCGTCGTCGGCGCCTGTGCGTTCTCGGCCTTTCCGCTCGCCGACTCGATCAGGCTGGGGCTCGACCTTCGAGGCGGCATTCATCTGGTCCTCGAGGTCCTGACCGACGACGCCCTGCGGGCCGAGGCGCAGAAGGACATCGACACCCTGGTCGCCGAGCTCTCCGGGAAGGGCGTTGCGGAAACGAGCGCCGTCACCGAGACGCCGGTCCGGTTCCGGCTCTCCGGCCTGACCTCCGACCAGGACGGCCTGCTGGACGAGATCATCGAGGAGACCCTGCCGTACTGGACCTGGCGGCGCAGCGGCGAGGACGTGATCTTCGAGCGCCGTCCGGACGAGGTGAACACGATCCGTGAACAGGCGATCGACCAGGCGCTGCAGACCATCCGCAACCGGGTCGACGAGTTCGGTGTCGCCGAGCCGATGATCCAGCGCCAGGGTCTGGGCAGCAACCGGCTGGTCGTCCAGTTGCCGGGCGTGGACGATCCGGAACGGGTGAAGAACCTGATCAGGAACACCGCCTTCCTCGAGTTCCGGCTCGGCGTGTACCCGGAGAGCGGAGGCGGCGCGTTCGATCGTCAGGAGATTCTCGACCGCTACGGCGGCGCGTTGCCCGACAATCTCGAGATTGTCGCCCAGGACCAGCGGGACGAACAGGGCGACGTGGTCGGTCAGCTCTACTACGCGCTCGAGCGGCGGCCGGTCATCACCGGCCGCGACCTGAAGACGGCGCGCGCCGGCCTGGGACAGTTCAATGAGCCGGTGGTCAACTTCTCCCTGACGCCCGAAGGCGCCGGCATCTTCGAGGACTGGACCGCGGCGAACATCGGCCGGCCGCTAGCGATCGTGCTCGACGGAAAGGTCCAGTCGGCGCCGACCATCGAAGGGCGGATCTCGGACTCCGGAGTCATCACCGGTTCGTTCACCCAGCAGGAGGCCGAGGATCTGGCGACCGTGCTGCGCTCGGGCGCTCTGCCCGCCGGGATCGAGTACCTGCAGCAGCAGGCGGTCGGCCCGTCGCTCGGTCAGGACTCGATCGAGCAGGGCGCCCGCGCCTTCCTCTACGGCATCGTTCTCGTCATCCTGGCCATGCTCATCGTCTACAAGGGTTCGGGCGTCAACGCGATCGTCGCCCTGGGGCTCAACTTCGTGCTGGTGTTCGGTGTCCTCGCCTACTTCGGCGCCGCTCTCACCCTGCCGGGCATCGCGGGGCTGATCCTGACCATCGGCATGGCGGTGGACGCGAACGTGCTGGTGTTCGAGCGGATCCGCGAGGAGCTGCGCAACGGCCGAACAGTCAAGGCGGCTGTCGTTTCCGGCTTCGGCAAGGCCTGGTCGTCCATCCTTGATGCGAATCTCACGACCTTGATCGCGGCCATCTTCCTGATCAACTTCGGCACCGGGGCGATCCGCGGCTTCGCGGTGACGCTGACCGTGGGCATCCTGGCTTCGGTGTTCACCGCGGTCTTCAACAGCCGTCTGCTGTTCGATCTGCTGCTCTCGCGCTCGGGGCGCGTCGAGCGCCTGTCGATCTGAGGGTTACGTCGATGGAGTTCTTCCGCAACACGAATTTCGACTTCATGCGCATGCGGAACGTGTGTCTCGGCCTGTCCGCGGTCGCGGTCGTCATGGCGCTGGGTTACATCTTCAGCCGACCGTTGAACCTGGGCATCGACTTCGCTGGCGGCACCCAGATGATCGTGCAGTTCGACGAGCCGCCCGACGTGCAGGAGCTCCGCGGGTTGCTGCAGGAGACGGGAATCGAGAACGCGTCCATCCAGTCGTACGGCGAGGAAGGAGACAATTCGGTCATCCTGAAGACTCCGGTCGCCGACGACGAGGAACAGCGGAGCAGTGCTTCCCGGGTGGAGGAGATGCTCCAGCAGCGTTACAACAGCGGCACAAGCGGCCTCGACCTGAACAGGCAGGGAACCGAGGCGCTCGCCTCGCTGCTGCTCGGCGCCGATCCCGACGGCAAGCGGACAGCCGGGGACGACATCGGCGCCCGCGAGCACTACCGGCAGGCTGCGGCCGAGGTCATGGCCCTGCGGCGGGAAGGAGGGTTGATCCGCGACTGGTCGGAGATCCGGCCCGGAGAAGCGCTCAGCGCCGAGGCCCTCGAGGTGATCCGGGAGCAGGCCGCCCTCGGTCGTTTCGCCGTGCAGTCGAGCGACAACGTGATGCCGCAGATCGGCGGCGAGCTGCGGCGCAAGGGCCTGCTGGCGATCGGGTTCTCCCTGGCCGGCATCCTCGTCTACATCTGGTTCCGGTTCGAGTTGCGGTTCGGGATCGGCGCCCTGGTTGCGCTCGCCCACGACGTCGCCGTCTGTCTGGGACTGTTCGCGGTCGCCGGCCACGAGTTCAACCTGACCACGGTAGCCGCCTTCCTGACCGTCATCGGCTACTCGGTCAACGATTCCGTCGTCGTCTTCGACCGGGTGCGCGAGAACCTCCGGCGGAACCGGCGCGAGTCCCTGGTCGACGTGCTGAACCGGAGCCTGAACCAGACACTGTCGCGGACGGCGCTGACCTCGGGCACGACGTTGCTCGCGGTCGGCAGCCTGTTCGTCGTCGGCGGCGACGTCATCCGCGGCTTCTCCTTCCTGCTCCTGGTCGGCGTGCTTGTCGGCACCTACTCGTCGATCTACGTCGCGAGCCCGATCGTCCTGATCTGGGAGACCACGTTCGGCCGCGCGCAGCGCGAGAAGAGGGCTGCGGCTGCATAGGTAGAACGCGATGGCTCAGGTTGCTGAACGACCCCGGGATCCGGCGCCTCTGCGCGAGCCCGGGAACGTGGGCGTCGCCGACATTCTGAGCCGCCTCCGGGAGAACGAGCGCGCCTGCGACGACGACTGGCTGCGCCGGGTGCACGACTTTGCCGAACTGGCGCACCGGGGGCAGGTGCGCCGGTCGGGCAAGCCCTACATCAGCCATCCCCTGGGCGTCGCCCACATGCTGGCCGAGCTCAGGTTCGACCAGACCAGCGTCGCGGTCGGACTGCTCCACGACGTGCTGGAGGACACCGGCGCCACGAAGAAGGACCTGGCGGGCGAATTCGGCGCCGAGATTGCCGACCTGGTGGACGGCGTGTCGAAGATCGGCCGTCACGAGTACGTCCACAGCGACGAGGTGCAGGCCGAGAGCTTCCGCAAGCTGATCCTCGCCTCGGCGCGGGACCTGCGGGTGATCGTGGTCAAGCTGGTCGACCGCCTCCACAACATGCTGACCCTGGGGCATCTGGACGCGCAGAAACAGCGGCGCATCTCGCGCGAGACGCTCGAGATCTACGCGCCGCTGGCGCATCGTCTGGGGATGTCCCGGCTCCAGCGGGCGCTTGAGGATCTCGCCTTTCAGCACCTGCACCCGCGCCAGCACGCGGCTATCCGCCGGCAGCTCGACGAACGGATCAAGGGCGCCAGGCGGACGACGGAGCGGGTGGCCAGGCGGCTGCGGGAGGCGCTGCGGACGGCGGACATCGAGGGCGAGATCAGCTATCGGGTGAAGGGGAACTACTCGATCTACCGGAAGCTGCGGCAACGCCAGATCGATCTCCCCGAGCTGTACGACTTCCTGGCCTTCCGGATCATCACCGTCGACGTCAAGGACACCTACGCCGCGCTCGGCGTCGTCCATCAGCTCTGGCACCCCATTCCGGGACGGTTCAAGGACTACATCGCGATGCCGAAGCCGAATCTCTACCAGTCGTTGCACACGACGGTCGTCGGCCGCGGCGGACAGCCGTTCGAGGTCCAGATCCGGACCCGGGCGATGGACCTGCTGGCCGAAGAGGGCGTCGCTGCTCACTGGCGGTACAAGGAAGGCCAGCTCGACACGGACGAGAACGACTCCAGCATCGTCTGGCTGCGGCAGTTGCTGGAATGGCAGCAGGAGACCCCGGATCCGCGCACCTTCATGAGCGCGCTGAAGATCGACCTCTATGCGGACGAGGTGTACGTGTTCTCGCCGAAGGGCGACGTGCTGTCGTTCCCGCGCGGCGCGACGCCGCTCGACTTCGCCTACCGGATCCACACCGAGCTCGGCCACCATTGCGCCGGCGCCCGGGTCAACGGCCGGCTGGCGCCGCTGCGAACGGAACTCAGGAACGGCGACATCGTCGAGATCACGACGAACCCGAACCGGGAGCCGAGCCGGGACTGGTTGAACATCGTCGTGACGCCGAAGGCGCGCAACAAGATCCGCCACTGGATCAACGCCGAGCAGAAGAAGCGGGCGATCGAGATCGGCCGGACGATGCTGGCCAGCGAGCTGCGCCGCCACCGCGTCAGCCCGCGCCGGGTGTTCGATTCGAAGGAGATGGCGGACTTCGTCGCCGCCGAGGGTTACTCCGGCAGCGACGAGCTGTTCAGTCGACTCGGCTTCGGCCGGGGCTCGGTCAAGCCGGTGCTGCGCGCGCTCCTGTCGCCGGAACGGCTGCGCAGCCGCGACCAGGAGCCGGGCCGCCTCCGCCGCGCCGTGAACAAGGTGCTGCCGCGAGATCAGGCGCCGCTGGTGGTCCGGGGCGAGCACGACATGCTCGCCTTCTTCGCCGGCTGCTGCAGTCCCTTGCCGGGCGAGGAGATCGTCGGCTTCGTCACCCGCGGTCGGGGTGTCTCGGTCCATTCGGTCGACTGCCCCAACGTGCGCAACCTGCTGTACCACCCGGAGCGGGAGATCCGGGTCGAGTGGGCGCGCCGCAACGACTCGATGTTCGCGGTCGCCCTGGTCATCGATACCCGCGACCGGCCCGGCGTGCTGGCGCGGGTGACCGAGGCGATCGCCAGGCAGGGCAGCAACATCCGCCACATCGAAAGCCGCCGCCGCGGCGCCGGCGAGGCGTCGATCGACGTCGTCGTCGATGTCCGCAACCGGAAGCACCTGAACCGGCTGCAGGAGTCTCTCGAGGACTTGCCCGCGGTGCGCACGGTGGAGCGCCGCCAGGGCTCGCCGACAGTGCCTGCAACGGGTTGAACCGGCCGCGATGGACGTGCTCCCGACAGCGTTCGTATACTGATTGCAGAGATGGAAGAACGAAGCCGATCCCCGTTTGTTCCCACGGTTGCCGCGCTGGCCGGCGGCCTGTTGCTGACGTTGCTTGCCGCATGCGACCGGACGAGTCCGGTGGCGCCGTCGGGAACGCTGGTAACGATCAGTGCGAACCCGGACCGCATCCCCTCGGACGGCCAGGCGAAGATCCGTGTCGTCGCGCTCCGGCCGAACGGAACGCCGGTCAGCCGCGGCACCCTGGTCCGCTTCTCGACGACGCTCGGTTCGATTCCGCCCAGCGTCGCGGTCGACGACCGCGGCGAGGCCCTGGCCATGCTCAAGGCCGACGGGCAGTTCGGTACCGCCAAGGTGTCGGCCAGCAGCGGCGGCTCGGAGACGGTGACGGTCGACGTGCGGCTCGGCCTGCCGCCGACTTCGGTGACGGTGCAGGTGACGCCGAACAGCGTGCCGGAGACCGGCGGCAGTGCGGATCTGCTGGCGATCGTCCGTGACGACCGCGGCCAGCCGCTCCAGAAGGCGGAGGTCAACTTCCGGGCCGACATCGGCACGCTCGATTCGGGCGGCCGGCTGATCTCGACCGGCCGCGACGGAACCGCGTCGGACCGGCTCGTCGTCACACCGGGAGATCTCGACACGCTGTCGGGTGACAGATTCAATGTCGGCGTCGATGTCGGCGGCGGCGGCGGCAGTCTGGTCACGGCGAACGTGAGCGTCAGCATCCAGCGGCTGCCGCGGGCCGACTTCACGTTCAATACGCGCAACCTGCTGGTCGCCTTCGAGGACACGACGGACGGTCGAACGACGAGCTGGCTGTGGAACTTCGGCGACGGCAACTCGAGCGCGAACCAGAACCCGACCCACACCTACGCCAGACCGGGCACCTACGCGGTCACCTTCCGGGCCACGAACTCGCTCGGATCCGACGAGGTGACGAAGTTCGTCCAGGTCACGGGCCAGTAGGGGGTCACCAGGCGCTCGGCCATGGCCGCAGGGGAACACCCGGCTTCGCCCAGGCCGACGGTGACGATCGGCGAGCTGTACCTGGCGCAGGGTCATCGCGGCGAGGCGACCGCGATCTTCCAGCGCGTGCTGTCGGCCGACCCGGGCAACCGGCGCGCACGCGAGGCGCTCGAGCGGCTGGGAGTGCTTCCGCAAGGGGCTACAATCCTCGCCCGGGAGGTGCCGGACCGTGCTGAGCTCTGAAGAAGTCCAGGCTCTGATTCGTTTTGTGGCCGGAGAGCGCCGCGGCGGCTCGGATCTCTCGGTCGAAGTCCGTACCGATGGCCTGTACCTGCGGATCGGGGGCGACCGGGGCGTTCGGACCGCTCAAGCCGGTGACGGCGGCGCCGCGGGCAGCGCAACGGCGGCGCCGGCTGAAAAGGACGCACCCGAAGCGGAGGAGCCGGAGCCTGCAGGGCACGTGCTGACGGCGCCGATCGTGGGCACGTTCTACGCCGCGCCGAACCCGGAGTCCGCGCCGTACGTCGAGGTCGGCTCGCAGGTCGAGAAGGGCCAGGTCGTCTGCATCGTCGAGGCGATGAAGGTGATGAACGAGATCGAGACCGACGTGTCCGGAGTGGTGGCTTCGGTGGTGCCCGGGAACGGCGACCCGGTCGAGTTCGGCGCGCCGCTGTTCGTCATCCGCACCTGAACACCGCGTGTCCCGTGGGGGCCGTGACTCCGCGCGCCGCGCCGCCGTTTCGGAGGATCCTGGTCGCGAACCGCGGCGAGATCGCGGTGCGGGTCATCCGGGCCTGCCGCGACCTGGGCATCGAGACCGTCGCGGTCTGCAGCACTGCCGACCGGGACGCCCTGCACGTACGCCTGGCGGACACGGCCGTCTGCGTCGGTCCTCCGGCGCCGGCGGCAAGCTATCTTCACCAGCAGAACATCGTCGCCGCGGCGAGCATCTCCGGCGCGCAGGCGGTGCATCCCGGATACGGGTTCCTGGCGGAGAACGCCGACTTCGCCGAGGCCGTCGGCCGCAACGGCCTGACCTGGATCGGACCTCCTCCTTCGATCATCCGTCTGCTGGGCGACAAGAGGAACGCGCGCGAGGCCGCAGTCGCCGCCGACGTGCCGGTGCTGCCTGGCGCTCCGGCGCCGGCGTCGCTGGAGGAGACATCGGCGCTGGCCGCCGAGGTCGGCTATCCCGTGATGCTGAAGGCAGCGGCGGGCGGCGGCGGCCGCGGCATGAGGGTGGTGCGCGACCAGGGCAGGCTGCAGGCGCTTCTGGGCCCTGCCGCCGGCGAGGCGCAGGCTGCCTTCGGCAGCAGCGATCTCATTCTGGAGCGCCTGGTCGAGCGCCCGCGCCACGTCGAGATCCAGGTATTCGGCGACTCGTTCGGCCGCATGGTCCAGTTCCGGGAACGCGAGTGCTCGATTCAGCGCCGGCACCAGAAGCTGCTCGAGGAAGCACCGGCCCCTGCGCTCGGCAACGGACTCCGACAGTCACTGGCCGACGCGGCCCTGCGGCTCGCCAGCCGGGTCGGTTACGTCAGCGCCGGCACAGTGGAATTCCTGGTCGACGGCGAGCGCTTCTACTTTCTCGAGATGAACACCCGCATCCAGGTCGAGCATCCGGTCACCGAGGCGGTGACCGGCATCGACCTGGTCAAGCTCCAGATCGTCGCCGCGGCCGGAGAACCCCTGGGGCTCCCGGACGACATCGAGATCTCGGGCCATGCGATCGAATGTCGGATCAACGCCGAGGATCCGGAGACCTTCGCGCCGTCGCCGGGTGTCCTGCGGCGCTACCGTCCGCCGGCAGGTCCGGGTGTTCGAGTCGACAGCCACGGCGTCGAGGGCGGCGAGATGTCACCGCACTACGATTCGTTGCTCGCCAAGGTCGTCGTCTGCGGCCGGAATCGCGTCGACGCCATCTCGCAGATGATCCGGGCACTCCGGGAGTTCGAGATCGAAGGCATCCGGACCACCCTGCCGCTGATGCGGCGGATCGTCGAGTCGCGGGCGTTCCTCGACGCCGAATTGGACACCGGCTTCCTCGATCGGCTGCCGGAGCGGGAGGGAAAGGGATGAACATCACTGGCCGCATCGGGTTACGGCCGCCGGCGAACCGCCTCTACGCGATCGTCGATACCGGGCTCTTCGGCACGGCGCCCGAGACCGTGGCCGGCGCCCTGGGCATCCTGCTCGACTGCGGCGTCCGGTGGATCCAGCTCCGGGCCAAGGGAGTCTCGGGTCTCACCAGATGGCGCCTGGCCGCCGCCGCGAGGCGAGTGTGCGAAGACGCGCCAGGCGCCGCCGGCGACCCGGATCCGCTCATCCTGTGGATCAACGACGATGCAGCCATCGCTGCCGCATTGGCGGCAAGCGGCCAGGGCATCGGTCTCCATCTCGGCCAGGACGACCTTCCGCCCGAGGTGGCGCGGCGGTCGCTTCCCCGCACGTGCCCGGTCGGCCGGTCGACCCATGGCCGTGAGCAGGCCATCGAAGCGGAAGCCGACCCGGCGGTGGACATCCTCGCGATCGGTCCGGTGTTCGGAACCACGACGAAGGAACGCCCCGACCCAGCCGTCGGCCTGGCCGGAGTGGCCGCGGCCCGGCAGGTCGCCGCAAAGCCCGTGATCGGGATCGGAGGCATCGGTGCGGAAGACGCTCCGCGGGTCATCGAGTCCGGCGCCGCCGCGGTGGCGGTCATCTCGGCGCTCGATCCGCAGAACCTGGCGTCCTCCTGCCGACGGCTGCTGCGCTCCCTCGCGTGAAGACTGCGCGGTCAGGCTGCTCAGTCCCCATCGCATCTTCCCGACTGCACCTGAACCCGCCACGATGTGAGCCTGCGCGAAGGGAGGAGCTTCGCGCCTCAGTGGTCGGATCCGGGGCCGCGGCAGGAAATCGTTGAGACATGCGCACCTGACAGCTTGCGCCGTAGAACGCAGCAAGACATTCAGCGCGAGGTCCTGGTGAGACGGGGACCGGCCAGGCGACGGGTCTGACGTCGGCAGCGGGACCGCGGAGGGTCTACGGCGTGCAGGCGTCGGGGAAGGCGGTGACGTCGGCCAGTGCCCGGGCGGGAGCGCCGGCGGTGTGGGTGTAGCGCCTGACCTGACCGGTCACGGTATCCCGCACCTGAAGGTCGAAGCCGACATCCGTCGCCGAGGCGGCGAAGACCCAGTGGTGACCGTTGCTGGTGCAGGCGTCGAGGACCTTCACGAGCAGCTCCCAGTTCGCCTCCGAGAAGAACCAGAACAGGCCCGAGTCGTCGGCGCGGGGCGGGGCGACGCTGCCCTTGCCGGTATCGCTTTCGCGATTCGTCCAGTCCACGGACACCGCGTACCGGCCGTTCTGCAGGCACAGTGTGCCGGCCGCCGGGGTGCAACTGCCGGAAGCCGACGCCGACGGCACGGTCACCGCCGGAAGCAGCGCAGCGACCGCGCCGTCTGCAGCGACCGGGTCCGGGTCGCCGCCGGCCGGCGGCGTCACCGACGACGACGCCCGCGAAGCCGATCCGGAGCAGGAACCCGGGAACGCCGCGACATCGGTGATCGCCGAACTCCGCTTGCCCGGCTCGTTCCGATACTCCTTCATCGCGCCGGTCACCGTGTCCGTCACCCGGATGCTGTAGCCCAGGGTCGTCGCCGACGCGCCGAACACCCAGACGTGACCGTTCAGCGAGCAGCCGTCCAGCACCTTCAGCAGCAGTTCCCAATTCGCCTCCGAGAAGAACCAGAACAGACCCGAGTCGTCCGTCCCCTCGTGCACCACCTTGCCCGCCTTCTGCGCTTCGCCGTCCGCCGTCCACCACTCCACGGCGACCGAGAACCGCGACTCCCGCAGGCAACGCGTGTCGCCGTCCACCGCACAGGAACCCGCCGGATCGGCCGCCTCGACCAGCACCTTGCGGGACACCGTCGACGTGCTGCCCTCGCCGCTGACAGTCAGCGACACCGTGTAGAAGCCGGGCGCCGACCACGCATGCCGCGGCGTGCGGCTGCCCGACCCCGCACCGCCGTCGCCGAAGCTCCACGTCCGCGACGCAACCGTGCCCGTGCTGGTGTCGGTGAAGGACACCGAGGCGCCGGTGCGTGCACGACAGAGGCCGTCGGCACAGCTCGCGCTCAGCGTGAACGCGGCCCTCGGGCGGCCGCCAGGACCGCTGTCGCCATCGTCGCCGCCGTCATCACCGTCGCCGCCGTCATCACCGTCGCCGTCGTTGCCGCCCGCACCGCCATTGCCGCCGTCGTTGTTGCCCGAGCCGCCGCCAGGACCACCACCGCCCGGTCCACCGCCACCAGTACCGTCGCCACCTGAGCCACCGCTGTTGCCGCCCGAATCGCCGCCGCCAGGACCACCACCGCCGCCGCCGCTCTGCGCCGTCGGCGTTGCGGTCACTTCATCCGATGCCGGGCCGTTGCCGGCGCTGTTCCTGGCCCGGATCAGGAAGCGGTACGCGGCGCCGTTCTCCAGATTCGTCACCGTGTGGCTCGTCGTCGACGCGCCCGAACCCGCGATGCCGGACCACGAGCCCAGGGTCGCGCCCACCTTGCCGTGGCGCACCTGCCAGCCCGTGATGTTCGCGTCGTTGGGGTCCGCCCATCTCAGCACCACCCGGGCGTTGCCCGCCGTCGCGGTCAGACCCGTCGGCTTCGCCGGCCTCCTCGTCGGGTTCGCTGGCGCCGTCGGCGTTGCCGTCACCCAATCCGTAGCGGCGCCGTTGCCGGCCGTGTTCACCGCGCGCACCTTGAAGCTGTACTCCGAACCGTTCTCCAGACCCGTCACGGTGTGGCTCGTCGTGCCGGCGCCGGCGCCGGCGCCGGCGATGGCGGTCCAGACGGCGCTTCCCCTCGCACCCGTCTTGCCGTGGCGCACCTCGTAGCGGGTGATGCTCGCGTTGCCCGGGTCCGTCCAGCGCAGCACCACCTGACGGTTGCCCGCCGTCGCACGCAGCCCCGTCGGCCGGGCGGGTCTGGTCGGACTGCCGCCGCTGTTGCTGCCGTCGTCGTCCCTGATGGTCAGGGTGAGCCTGTCGGGGGTCCACTTGCTGTCGGGGGTCCACGTGCTCTTGTAGGCGATGATCTTGATCGTCTCGTCCGGCTCCTCCCGGGTATCGCCGAGGATGCGGAGGGTCTTCGTGGCCTCGGTCCCGCCTTCGACGAAGGAGACCGTGGCGTTTGCTGCCGGCCAGCACCAGTCGGTGTCCGCCGGGTTCAGGGGCGGGTCGCAGGCGTTGGAACCCTTTTGGGAGCCTCTCGACGTAGCGCTGCTGGTGGGGTCGCCGGTGACGGTGATCGAGAAACTCGCGGGCGCCGGCTCGCTGAGGGTGGCGGTCATGGTGACGTCCGTCGAACCGGAGTCGCCCTCGGTGATCGTCGTCGACGGGGACGCCGACAGGGTGATCGTCTTCGGGCGGTCGTCGTCCTCGATGGTCAGTGTGAGCCTGTCGGGGGACCACGTGCTGCCGGGGGTCCACGTGTCCTTGTAGGCGATGATCTTGATCGTCTCGTCCGGCTCCTCCCGGGTATCGCCAAGGATGCGGAGGGTCTTCGTGGCCTCGGTCCCGCCTTCGACGAAGGAGACCGCGGCGTTTGCTGCCGGCCAGCACCAGTCGGTGTCCGCCGGGTTCAGGGGCGGGTCGCACGCGTTGGCTCCCTTGTGGGAGCCTCTCGACGTAGCGCTGGTCGTCGGGTCGCCGGTGACGGTGATCGAGAAACTCGCGGGCGCCGGCTCGCTGAGGGTGGCGGTCATGGTGACGTCCGTCGAACCGGAGTCGCCCTCGGTGATCGTCGACGACGAGACCGACAGCGTGATCGTCTTCGGGCCGTAGTCCCTGACCGCCACGGTGATCGTGGTGGAGGTCGTTCCTGCTGTGGCGGCGGTGCCGTCGCGGCCCTTCCAGCTCCAGGTGACGGTATGCGAGCCCACACCGAGAGTCACGCAGGGACTGAGGTTGACGCCGCGCCCCTTGGTGATGCCGGCGGGCGCCTGGGTGATCTCGACGCCGAGAGTCGGGTCGGCGAGCACCGAATGCGCGGACACGGCCGTCTGGCCGTTGCGCGTTTCCAGATACGTGACCGGTCCTTCCCAGGTGCTCTGCGAGGCGGAGAGCAGGTTGAAACACACCGCCGTCGTCGTCCCGGCGCTGGCGACCGTGACGGTGCTGTCCGCGCCGGAGATCAGCGTCGGGGTCCGCGCCCTGGGTGTGGCCAGGACCCATCCCTCGTTGTTGACGACGCTCGAGGCGATCACGGGACTGCCGCCAGGACCGACCAGCCGAATCGCGAAAGCGTAGGTCTCGCCGTTGATCACGAAAAGTTGGCTCTTGTTTCTGCTGACGCCGCCATCCACGTCAAGCCACAGGCCCTCTCCGCTTCGGTCCGAGAGCCTGATCCACTCGAGCTGCCAGCCCGCCGCGCCTTCGGTGGAGCCCTTGTACTCCCACGCGAGATCTATGTGGCTGTCACTTGCCGTTGCCGTGAGGGTGACGTTCTGCGCGTGCGCGGCCTGGTGCGGCAGGGCAGCGGCCAACGTCAGCAGCAGGACGGCGGCGAACGCCACGTTCAGTCCGCGTCCGGCTTTCCGGAGGGTGCGCCCGGATTTCGGGGGGGGGGGGGGGGGGGTCAAATCCGCGCCGGCGCACAGCTTTGCGCTGTCGTTTCCTCGACAGTCACTCATCTTCGTCATGAGCTCATCCTCCCGTTCCGAACTGTCTGCCGGCGCACGGCCGAAGCGAATGGTGCGGCACATGTTACAACGGTTCCGCCACGGCATGGAGCCGGCGAGCTGTCCAACGAAAACGATCGTGAACGGGGAGCGTGAGTCCATCGAGAGATGATCGTGAGTCGTCGGCATGGGGATAGGGTAGAGGTGCTTCCACTTGATGTTCCGGGAGACCGCTCATGACCGACACTGCTGCCGCCGTCAACGACATCTTCACCCGGATGCCCGACCGTCTCGACCCCGAGGCCGCGGCCGGTCTCGAGGTCGTCATCCAGTTCGACCTCTCGGGCGATGGCGGCGGCGTCTGGCACTGCGCGATCAGTGACGGCGCCTGCACCGTCGACGCCGGCGCCCATGACGCCCCGACGATGACGGTGTCAATGGAGGCCGCGGACTACGTCAAGCTGACGTCCGGGGAGCTCGACGGCACCGTCGCCTTCATGGGCGGCCAGCTTCGCATCGCCGGCGACATGAGCCTGGCGATGCGGATGCAGAACCTGTTCAGGACAGGCTGAGCCGCAGCCCCTACCGATCTCCCGCCGCGGCTGCGAAGCCGAGAACCTCGCCGTAGAAGCGGAGTTCCTCTTCAAGGGCGCGCACGATGTTCTCGGCGCGGCGGAAGCCGTGCTGCTCGCCCTCGAACAGGAAGTACGCGACCCGAACGCCCCTGGCGCGCAGGGCCTCGACCATCGCTTCGGCCTGGCTCGGCGGCACGATGCGGTCTTCGGCGCCCTGGAAGAAGATGACCGGACAGGAGAGGCGGCCGCGGGCTTCGAGCGGCGAACGCTGGCGGTAGAGGTCGGCCCGTTCGGGCCAGGGGCCGACCAGACAGTCGAGATAGCGCGACTCGAACTTGTGGGTGTCGCGGGCGAGGGCGGCAAGATCCGCGACGCCGTAGTGGCTGGCGCCGGCGGCGAATACCTCGGTGAAGGCGAGCGCCGCAAGGGTCGTGTAACCGCCGGCGCTGCCGCCGCGGATCAGCAGCTTGTCCGGGTCGGCCTCGCCGCCGGCGGCGAGCGCCTGGGCGGCGGCGGTGCAGTCCTCGACGTCGACGACGCCCCAGCGGCCGCGCAGCGACTCGCGGTAGGCCCGGCCATGGCCGGTGCTGCCGCCGTAGTTCACGTCGACCACGGCGAAGCCGCGTGAGGTCCAGAACTGGATGGCCGGGTCGTAGACGTGCTCGGCGGCGGACGTGGGGCCGCCGTGGCTCTTGACGATGAGCGGCGGCGAGGCGCCGGCGGGTGGCCGGGCGTTCTCGTTCTTCGGCGGGTAGAAGAAGGCGTGGGCTCTGCGGCCGCCCGCCGACGCGAACTCGATCGGCCGCCCGACCGAGAGGTAGCGCGGGTCCGGCGGCGGACCGGTGCTGGTGAGGATGTCGAGTTCCGGTTCGCCATTGTCCATCAGGCGCAGGCGGACGACCTCGGCCGGCCGGTCCGGCGCGGCGCCGAGGAAGACGGCCGTGCCCCCTTGCCTGTCCCGTCGCCTGTCCCGCTGCTCGGCCCGGGTGGCGGCGTCCTGGCCAGCCGGCCCGGCCGCCGCCGCACGCAGCCAGGCGATGGAGGTGTATGGCGTCGGGACGGGAACGGGCTCGGTCGTCCGCGCCTCGGCAGGCAGGAAAACGAGGCTCCAGATCCCCTGCTCGCAGCAGGCGGCGAGGATGCCGCCGGGCATGTGGACGTAGGTGGACATGCCGAACAGCCAGGGCGGAACGCCGAACTCGGCCTTCCGGAGGCAGACGGGATGCGCGTTGGCGGGCCCGGGTTCTCCGTCGACGCGAAGGATGTTCCACCAGCCGGTCCGGTCGGAGACGAAGGTGAGACGACCGTCTGCGTCGAAGCCCGGCTGCTGGACGGCCTCGGGGCGGTCCGGGTCGCCGCCGGCGACGATGCGCGGTCCGTGCGGCAGGCCGGCGTCGTCCAGGTCGGCAAGCCGGAGCTCGGTGGCGTCCCAGGGCATGTCGGGGTGGTTCCAGCTCAACCAGGCAAGGCGGCCGCCGTCCGGGGACAGACGCGGCGAGCTGAAGAAGTCGGCGCCCGAGACCAGTTCGGTCGGCGGCGGCGGCTCTGCCGTTGCCGGCCCGCCGTGCCCGTCCGGTGGATTCGACGGCAGCGGAATCGCCACCAGAGCGGCGGTTTCCTCGCTGCCGGCCGCCGGACGCTCCTGGACCGCAAGCAGCCGCTGGCGGCCGGGGTCGAAGACGAGGTCGGCGTAGCGGGCGCCGTCGTCGGGAGTGAGAGGGACAACGGCGCCCCCGACCGCGAGGTAGACGCGCTGATCCCCGAAGTTCGCGAAGGCATGTGCCGGCGGCTCGGACTCGCTCCGCCGCGGCGCCCCCACCGATGCCGACCGGCCGGACGGTTCATCGCCCGTCGATCCGGCGGCGGCAAGCAGGCAGAAGGCCGCGCCGCCGTATTCGTGGACGCGGCTGCGGACATTGAAGCCGTCGGGAGTGAGAACGCACGAGCCGCCGCCCGGCGTGCGCCGAACGAGGACGCTGCGGCCGCCCTCGTCGGGCCGGCGCTCGAGCCAGCAGACGGCGTCGTCCGGCATGGCGAGATCCTCGATGCGCCGCGCCGCCTGCGCGACGTCCCGGGCCGAGACCGGCGACGGCCAGGCGCCGAAGGGCGGCTCCTGCGGCACCGGCTACTTCGGACCGATGTCGCCGCTCGAGGACAGAATCGTCCCGGTGAGCGGATCGTAGACCGCGATGACGAACGTGTGTTCGCGGCGACGCAGCGCCAGGCGGGTCTCGTAGGTGAAGTACTGCCCGGGTTCCGGCGCCCGGGGACCGGCGACCCGTATCTTCTCCACCGGCGTCTCCGAGCGGTTGCCGTGCAGATCCATCACCGTGACCCGAAACTCCAGCTCGTTCTGCCACATACCGGCCACGGGCAGCAGCGTCACCTCGTCCAGGGGGATGGCAACGGCCACGGGCACCGCCATCTTGCCCAGTCCGGCCCGCCGCGGCTTGCCGAAACGGACGCCCAGAGGCCGGGCGCCAGGGGGATTGCCGAACAGGAGCGCGCTCTCCACCATCATCGTGACCTCGGAGCTGCGCGACAGATCGACGTACCCCGAGCGCGAGCGCACCCGGTAGTCCGGATGACCCACCAGCCGCACCTCGATGTCGTGGGCCTGGTCGTCCTCGAGGCGCTGCGGCTCGAAGCCGAGCCAGTAGTAGGAGCGGGTGTCCGCCACCACCTCGGCCAGCGCCGTGTCGCGGCGGGCGTTGATCATCGGCACACCGCCGGTCGAACGGGCCAGCAGGTGGAGGGTCCCGTGCTGCAGCAGCTCCCGTTCCTGGGACGCCCAGGCGCCCGCTGACGGGTCGGCCGCCGAGTTGCCGTCGACACCGACTGATGCGTCCAGGCCGAATGTCGGGTTGAATCCCGGCACGTCGACCGGATAGAGCGTGTAGCCGATCAGGTTCGCGGCCGAAACCAGGGGGCCGTAGAGATTGTCCGGGTTCATCAGCCGGGCGTCGGTCGCGGCGCCGAGGTTGCCGACGCTCAGACCGCCGCCGGCAACCGTGTAGAGCGCCGGCGATTCCGGCCAGCCGCCGGCGAGCAGGAGCATCACCTTGCGGCCCGGACGGTTGGCGAAGCTGCGGAGGGTCGCAACGGCCGCGAGCACCGATCGCTCCAACTGGCTTTCCAGGGTGGTCGCGTAGTGCAGCTGGGGACCACGCAGGCTGTTGCGCAGCACTTCTTCGGGCGGGTCGACGCCGCCCTCCGCGATGAACCGGTTCGAGATCGCGCGCAGGTCTGCCTGATTCGACCGTTCCTCGTCGTTCGTGCGCAGCTCGCTCAGCCGCATCAGTCCCAGCGCCTTCCGTCGCCGCGCGTCGCGCAGCGCGTCCGACAACCGGGACGGCGAGCTGGTCCAGCTCGTCAACAGGTCGACCGACTTGCCGTCGAAGGCAACGGCCGCCACGCGATCTGCCGGACCGAGCCGGGCGAGATCCTCCTCCAGGCGATCGAGCACCCGGTTGCGGTCGCGCGCGATGGAGAAGAAGTCGTCGATGAACAGCAGGAAGCTCGTGCCCACCGGCTCGTTCGGCTCCAGGTCCGGTACGCCCGCCATATCGACGCCTGCGGTCTCGCTGACCAGGCCCTCGTCGATCTCCGTGAAGTAGCTGATCGGCGTCGGTTCGCCGTCGACCAGGAGTTCGAAGTCCGCGGCCTGCAGATCGCGGATGCGGTTGCCCTGCCGGTCGGTGACCACGACCTCGATGTTCACGACCCGGACGTCGATCACTTCGGAGAACACCGCCGGCAGCTCCTCCTGCCCGGCGGCGGGCGCCGCCGCTGCCGCAAGCAGCACGGCAGCCGCCATCAGGGGCAGAAGGCTGACCTGTCGGATCCTTGTCATCGTCCCGGTTCCCGATCCTGCAGTGTCGACAGGAACAACGGAAGCCTATACGGACCGGACGGCGGCTGGGCCGGAGACAAGCATGGCCGCAGCGTGCCAACATCGCCGCTCGTGAAGACCGGCGACATCGTCTCGCGTTTCCGCGTTCAGCGACCGCTGCCCTCGCTGCCGGGTGAGCTGCCCCTGCCGCTGTACCGTGCCCAGGACATCGCGGCGCGGTCCTGGGTGCTGCTCCAGCGGTTCCCCGGGGGCGTGCCGCGGGCGGAGATCAGAGCGGCGGCGGAACGCGCCGAGGCGTTGGCCCTGGCGGACATCGTGCGGCTCGTCGGCGCGTCGTGCGAGCCGCCGGCGTATCTGGCCTGGACACTCGGCGGCGGTGAGACCTTGCGTCAGCGGCTGCAGCGTTCACCGCTGGGCGCGGAGAAGGCCGTCCGCCTGGGGCTGGCGATTGCCCGGGCGCTGCGATCGCTGCACCGCGCCGGCTGCGTCCACGGCAGCCTGCGGCCCGCGAACGTTCAGCTCCGGGAAGACGCCGCCAACGCGAGGCTCCTCGCACCGTCGAGCCTGGGGCCTTGCACGCTGGCCCGCGCGGCGGGCGAAGCGACCGACTCGGGGAGCCTGTGGACCGCCGCCTATCTCTCGCCGGAGCAGATCGACGGAGCGGCCGCGCCCCTCGCCGACGCACCCGCCGCCTTCACGACAGCGGACGACGTCTGGACCCTCGGTGTCGTGCTCCATGAACTCGTGACCGGAGAGCTGCCCTTCATTGCGAACACTCATGCCGCCATGCGACGGGCCGTTGCCTCCCAGCCGATCGACCTGGCCGGCGCCCTGCCGGGCTGCGCCCCCGAGCCGTTCGAGGCGGTGTTCGCCGTAGCGCTCGACCGCGACACCGACCGCCGCCGGGCCGCCCTCGATGACGTGATCGGCCGGCTCGGGAAGATCCGGGACGACCTCTGGCCGCGGCTGCGCTCGGCCCCGGACAGCGTTGCGCGGGCACGTGCGCGCAAGACGGCGGTCGCCGACGACGACTCGGCGGCGAGTCCGGAGGCGCCCGAGTGGCGGTCGGCTGTCCAGGCGCTGAACGAACGCCGGCGGCAACTGGCCCGCAAGCGGCCGGCGCCTCCGCTCTGGCGCGTCCTGGTGCTCCCCCTGGCTGCGCTGCTGCTGGCCGGCGCCGTGGCGGCAGCCTTTCTGCTTTAGGGACCGGAGCCGGCATGCGGGGCCGCTCGTCCCTGGCACCTGAACCGCCGTGTGCTAGGTTCAGGTCCGTTTCGGTTTCCCTGTCCCAAAAACTCCAGTCGAGCGGAGGATGCAGCATGAAGAAGACACTGTTCGCGGCATTGGCGGTTTCGTTGATCCTGGGCGCCCCGGCGCTCGCCGGTGACACCTGGACCGGTGAGGTCCTCGACATGGTCTGCTTCGGCGACGGCCAGAAGGGTGCGGGCCACGCGGGTTGTGCCGCCAGGTGTCTCGCCCGCGGCAACGACATGGGGCTCCTGGTCGGTGACGACGTGGTCCGGATCGACCGCAAGGCGTCCGATGCCGACGCCATCAAGACCCTGGAGGGGCTTGGCGGCAAGGCAGCCAAGGTCACGGGCACGGCGGCCAAGGCCGATGACGGCACCGTCACGGTTACCGTCACCGCCGCCGCGGCCGCCTGAATCACCGCACCGCGGTTGGACTCAGGAGAGCGGGCCTGACGGTTCCGGCTGAAGCCGTGTTGCGTTCGAGCCGCACGCGCTGCCACGACGGATTGCCGGCAGAAGGCCCGCTCTCTTCGTCTCTGCCCCCGTCACGGTACCGTCGTTGCCGCCGGCCATGATCCGCCTGAACCGCTACTCCGCACGCATCACGCAGGACAAGTCGCAGGGCGCGTCCCAAGCGATGCTCTACGGTGCCGGCCTCACCGCCGAGGACATGGGCAAGCCCCAGGTGGGG
Organism: Thermoanaerobaculia bacterium; assembly: GCA_965116145.1. Lineage (GTDB taxonomy): Bacteria > Acidobacteriota > Thermoanaerobaculia > Multivoradales > Multivoraceae > Multivorans. Next base: position 2,496,085 of record OZ220482.1, on the reverse strand, counting down.
ATCGCCAGCGTCTGGTACGAGGGCAACACGTGCAACATGCACCTTCTCGACCTGGCCGCGGCTGTCAAGGAGGGCGTGGACGCCGCCGACTGTGTCGGCCTGCGCTTCAACACGGTCGGGGTCTCGGACGGCATCTCGATGGGCACGGACGGGATGAGCTACTCGCTTCAGTCCCGCGACCTCATCGCCGACTCGATCGAGACCGTGATGGCGGCGCAGTGGTACGACGCGAACGTGTCGATCCCCGGCTGCGACAAGAACATGCCCGGCTGCCTGATGGCGATCGCCCGCGTGGATCGTCCGGCGCTCGTGATCTACGGCGGCACGATCCGCTCGGGCAGGTGGCGGGACGGCAAGATCGACATCATCTCCGCCTTCCAGAGCTACGGCGAGGCGATCAGCGGCGCTCTGACCGACGACGAGCGGGAGACGATCGTCCGGCGCGCCTGCCCCGGCGCCGGCGCCTGCGGCGGCATGTACACGGCGAACACGATGGCGGCCGCGATCGAGGCGCTCGGCATGTCCCTGCCCCACAGCTCGTCGACACCCGCCACGGCGCCGGAGAAGATCGAGGAGTGCCGCCGCGCCGGCGCCGCCGTCAGATCCCTGCTCGAACAGGATCTCCGGCCGAGCGCCGTCATGACCCGGGCCGCGTTCGAGAACGCGATGGTCCTGATCACGGTCCTTGGCGGCTCGACGAACGCGGTCCTGCACCTGCTGGCGATTGCCCGCTCGGCCGGAATCGACCTGTCGCTCGACGACTTCCAGAAGGTCAGCGACAAAGTCCCCTTCCTGGCCGACCTGAAGCCGTCCGGCCGCTACCTGATGGAGGATCTCCACGATGTCGGCGGCACACCGGCGGTTCTGCGGATGCTGCTTGAGCGAGGACTGATCGACGGCGACTGCCTGACCGTCACCGGCAGGACCCTGGCCGAGAACCTCGCCCCGCTGCCCGATCTCGAGCCGGGCCAGGATGTCGTGCTGCCGTTCGATTCGCCGATCAAGGCCACGGGCCACCTGCAGATCCTCCGCGGCAACCTGGCCCCGGAGGGCGCCGTGGCGAAGATCACGGGCAAGGAGGGCGAGCGCTTCGCCGGCCCGGCCCAGGTCTACGACGCGGAGGAGGAGATGGTCGAAGCGCTGGAGCGCGGCGAGATCCGGGACGGTTCGGTGATCGTCATTCGCTACGAAGGGCCCAAGGGGGGGCCGGGGATGCCGGAGATGCTGAAACCGACCGCGGCGCTCATGGGCGCCGGTCTGGGCGATCGGGTCGCCCTCGTCACCGACGGCCGGTTCTCCGGCGGTTCGCACGGATTCCTGATCGGCCACGTGTCGCCGGAAGCCCAGGAAGGCGGCGCCCTGGCCCTGATCCGCGACGGCGACCGGATCGAGATCGACGCGGTCCGCAACACGATCGACGTCGCGCTCAACGACGCCGAGCTCGACGCCCGCAGGAAGGCCTGGGAACCGCCGCCGCTCAAGGCGACCCGGGGCACGCTGCACCGCTATGTCAGGACGGTGAGTTCCGCCTCGACCGGCTGCGTGACGGACGGCTGACGAGGGCGGCCGGGCCGGCTCCGGGCGCCGCCAGGGCGCGCACGACGGTCCCGCGGACACGGCAGGACGGGTGTCGCGTGGCAGGTGCGCCTATCCGCGGCCGACCAGACGCTTGATGGGATCCTTGATCGGGCCGGGCAGGCGCCGGCCGATGCGGACCGCATGTCGCTCGAGGCGGGCCGCCAGCCCCTCGCGGGCCAGGGAGAGCGGTCGACGACCGCCGTCCCGGAGCCATGTCTGCTCATCGTCGGTCAGGGCCAAGGCGGTCGCGGCAACCAGTTCCTCTACCTCCTGCTCGCTGGCGGCGCCGACGATGGCGTACAGGGGCAGGTCCTGGGCGAGCACCCAGGCGAGCGCGATCTGGGCCACGGCCGCACCTCCGGCTTCGGCGAACTCGGCGACCCGGCCCAGGCGGGCGAGGTTCACCTCATGGATGTAGGCGATGCGGCAGGCGTCGTCGACGATCTCCGGATCGGCCGCCAGGGCGCGCCTGGTCACGCGGCCGGAGAACAGGCCGCGGGCAAGAGCCGACCAGGCGAAGACGGCCATGTCGGCCCGCCGGTACCAGTCGCGATCCTCGGCGGCCTCCGCGCCCGTGAGGGTGACGCAGCCGCCGCCCCACGGGTCGTGCACCTGGTCGGCAAGCGAGAAATTGGGGCTTGAGGCGGCGGGAAGCGTCCGCTCGTTCGCCCGTGCGTAGTCGCACGCTTCTTCGATCCGCTGCCGCGTCCAGTTCGAGAACCCGTAGGCGCGCAACCGGCCGGCGGCAAGCTGCTCGGCGAAGGCGTCGACCATCTCGCCCACCGGCGCCGCCGGGTCGTCGCGGTGGAGCATGTAGAGGTCGACGGCGGGAAGCCGGAGCCGATCGAGCGACTCGCCGAGGTCCCGGGCGAGGGCGTCGGGCGTGACGCGCGCACCCTGTGCGTCGGGGTGGCAGCCCTTGGAAAGGACGAAGATCTCCTTCGCCAGGCCGCGGCGCCTGAGCCAGGAGCCGACGGCCCGTTCCGAAGCGCCGCCGCCATAGACGTGACCGGTGTCGACGGCGCAGATGCCGTTCTCGAAGGCAGCGTCGAGCAGCGCGTCGGCGGCGTCCTGGGACGCCGGTGTGTCGCCGTCCAGGATCATCGTGCCGAGGACGAGGCGGGAAGGGGCGACGGGCGCCGAGGCGCCGGCAGCAGGCCGCGGCGCTCCCTCGGCGCCCAACGGCCGGTAGGTCATCGCGCGGTGGGTTCCGATCGTGACGCCGATGTCCGATTCGAACGGGTACTGCACTCCGATGCGGCGGCGGATCTCGTCCATGGTTTCGAGCAGGGCGATGGACTCTGCGTGCGGCAGCCGCGGACTCTCGATAGCGCCCTCGCGGAGCATCCGTTCGAGCTCCAGCGCCTGGTACTCGTAGCCGTTGCAGTGGAAGGGCCACTCCAGGGTCGCGACTTCCCGGGCGTCGCATTCCAGCGTGAGCATCCGGGCCCGCCAGAACTCAGGAATCACGATTCGCCCGCCGCTGCCCTGGACGACGGCGGTAGGGGACATGGCCTGGCTGACCGAGGACTCCAGGTACGCCTCGGCTCCGTCCCCGAAGCGCAGGACGATCTTGCAATGCCGGTCGACGCCGGAAGGCGCCAGGTCGGCGTGCACCTCCATCTCCGGAATCCCGGCGCCGATCACCCGCTCGCCGAAGACGAGCGCCGCCAGCGAAAGCGTGTAGCAGCCGACATCGAGCAGACTGCCGCCGGCCAGTTCGGGGTCGTAGAGCCGGCTCTCCGGATGGAACTCCGTGTCGAAGCCGAAGGAACAGACAACCCGGTTCGGCGTGCCGATCGCACCGCTGGCGATCCAGTCCGCGGCCCGGCGAGTCGCGGGCAGGAACCGGGTCCACATCGCCTCCAGCAGAGGCCGGCCCCGCTCGCGGGCGATGCCGCACAGCCGGCGGCCTTCCGAGGCGTTGACGCACAGCGGCTTCTCGCACAGCACCGCCTTGCCGTGCCGGAGTGCGAGCGCCGCATGTTCCAGGTGGCAGGAGTGCGGGCTGGCGACATAGACGGCGTCGACCGAATCGCTGCGCACGAGGTCCCGGTAGGTGCCTGCTTCGGCGCCGGTGTAGCCGCGCTCGGCGTTGAAGGCGAAGGCCCGCGCCGGGTCGCGGCTGCCGGTGGCAGCGACCTCGTGCCCGTCCAGCGCGTCGATGGCGGTGGCGAAGCTGCGGGCGATGGCCCCGGGGCCGAGTACTCCCCAACGAACGGTGGTATCCATGGCTGGTCAGACCTTTCCGCGCAGCGCCTGAAGCACCAGATCGCGAGCGCGCCGGGGCTCGTAGACGAAGACACGCCGGACCCTGGGCCCGACGCGGTAGCGCATGCCGGCGATTCGCCGCCGCCAGCCGGTGCGCGGACGGGCCACCATCATCGTGTAGTGGCCGTCGCCGTTGCCGGATCCCTGGATCAGTCGCCGGCGTTCGTCGTCCGCCAGGCGGCTCCAGTCGACGGCGGCGCCGAGCGGTGCGAGCAGATCGCCGCCGTAGGAACGAGCGGACTCGACCCGGAAGCCGGTGCGGACCAGGCGGACCACGTCGCCGGAGCGGGTGGCCCGCGCGCAGTCGCCCGCCACCGGCGGCATCGGCAGCCGCTCGAACCGACGGCCCGCGGCCGACAGCCGACGGTACGCAGCGATCGGCGCGGCGGCGTTGCGCCGGTTCCACTGGTGACGGGCGGGTCCCACGTAGTCGTCTACGAGCAACCTTCCGCCTGGTTCCAAGGCGTCGAGCAGGGCGTCGAGGAGTCGCTCGAGACGCAGGCCCGAGGACAGGCTGCCGATGCAGCAGACGGCCTGGTAGGCGCCGGTCGGGAGTCGGGGGCGGCGAGGATGGACGGGGATGCGGCGGATGCCGTTCTGCTCCACCGCAGCCGGACTGCTCTGCAGGCCCGGTGAGGCGGCGAGATCCACGTTCGCGGCAAAGCCGGCTCGGAGGAGCTCGCGGCCCCAGGCCTCGTCGCCCACGAGCAGGACGCGACGGAAGGGCTCGGCGGGCGTATGGCGGGCAATCCAGTCGCTGGGGCTCGACAGGCCGGGCACTGCAGATGCAGGCCAGGAGGCCGGCTTCCCCGCGGTTCCGGTCCCGGTCCCGGCAGCGGTCCTGGTTGCCATCGTGGTCGTTTCCTGGCCGTCGCTGCCGGCGGCCACGCCGCCGCTGCCGGGGCCGGCGCCGAGCTGTTCGAGGCGTTCGCCGGCCTGCTGCCGCCACTGGAGCCGGAAGTAGAGCGCGTGCTTGCGCTCGGAGCAGGTCCGGCAGGTTCCGCAAGGATTGCCGTTCTTCAGGCCGTCGACGATCTCGAGCAGGAGCGGCGAGCGCTCCACGTCGCCGAGCGTCGTCTCCGGATAGAGGCCGATCGGTTGCTCCTCCCAGAAGATGCACGGCGTTACCGCACCGTTGGGACGCACGACCACCGTATGGCGGGGCCAGGCGCAGCCGTTGACGGCGGTACGAAGACGGCCGCGGAGCCGCTGCCGATCGTAGAGGCCCGCACGCCAGCGCATCAGGCGGCCGCGGGCGCCGACGGGGCGGGCGTCGTCGAAGTCGGGATAGGAGACCAGCCGAAGCCCGCGGCCGGCGGCGTCTTCGGCGGTGGCTGCGAGCTCGGCGCGCAGCGCCGCCGGGTCCTCGTTGTCGAGCAGTTCGTCCCTGGCGTCCACATGAGCGGTCGGCGCCACGAAGCGGACATCGAGCTCGCTGGCGCCCATGTCCTCGGCAAAGCGCGGCAGGTCGGCGAGATCGGCGCGGTTGGTCTTCATCCAGACGAAGATCAGCCGCAGTCGCGTCGCGGTCCCTCGCCGGACCTCGTTCAGCAGGTCCAGCGAACGCAGCAGACGGGGGAACGTGGCGCCCACCCGAATCGTCTCGTACGTCTCGGCGCGGGTGCCGTCCATCGACACGCCGACCGTCCGCACCCCTGCTTCGCAGATCGCTTCGGCCTTGGCCCGGGTCAGCGGCAGCAGGTTGGTCGGGAACCACAGGTCGGGAACGCCGTGGCGGCCGGCTTCGCGGACGATGTCGATGAACTTCGGGTGCATCAGTGGCTCGGCCGCGCAGCCCAGGGCGACCCGGCGGGCATGCGGGAAGAGATCGGCCGCGATCCGGGAGAAGATGTCGAACGGCATCATCCCGTTGCGGGACAACTGACGGTCGAAGGGCAGGAACTGCAGCCGGTCGACTGCCGAGAAGTAGCACATCGTGCACTTCAGGTTGCAGCGTTCGGTGGTGTCGAGGATGACCTCGAGCCGCCGGCGGCGACGCGGCATCATCGGGCCAGTGCCTCAAGCAGGGTCCGGCAGACACCAGGGCCGGAGCTCCGCTGGCGCCAGACGGCAGCGATGCCGGCGGGGTCGCGTTCGCCGCGCTGCCAGGCGTCCTGTTCCGCCGCGATCGCCGCGGCAAGCGGCCCGGCGCGGTGGGCGGAGGCGACCCGGCCGTAGGCGCCGCCTTCGGACCAGCTCCGGAGGCTGGGAATCGGCGTGCCGACCACGGTTGCGCCCATCGAGAGCGCCTCGCAGCCAGCGTGCGGCGCCCCTTCCCACCTCGACGAAAAGACGATGAAGCGGCTGGCGGCCAGAGCGTCGGCGAGGACCTCCGGGTACTGCGGCCCGTGGTACTCGACGTTGGGGAAGCGCCGGACGAGAGCCTCGAAGACCCCCTCGCCGCCCGCGCCGAAGATCCTCACCGGGTCCTCGCTCGTCTCGCGGCCGGCCCGCCCGAGGTAGCGCGAGAGCGCGCGCGCGAGGAGTGGAGCGTTCTTCTGGGGATCGTCCCAGCGCCCGATCGCCACCATGCCTCGCCGGTCGCGGCCGAGGTCCGTCGAGTCGACGTAGACCCGGTTGATCGCGAGGGGCGAGACATGGACGCGGTGCTCGAGGTGACGCGCGCCGGCACTGCGAAGGAAGCGACTGAAATGAGAACGCGCTTCCTCGCAACCGAGGACAAGAACGTCGGACGCTTCGGCGCTGCGCACGAACTCGGCATCCTGGGGATCGGGGCGTCGGAACGACAGCAGGTAGCGCCGGACGAGAAAGCGAAGCTGACGGAACTGGCCGCCGCGTCCGACGGCGCCGGCAAAGACCTTGCGCCGCAGCGTGGCGAGCGGGAATGCGCGCAATCCCATCTGGCCGTCCGAATCGCCCATCGCGATCGTGCCGGCGCCGACGTTCCGAATCGTCTCCAGGAGCCTGGACATCTGGTGGAAGCAGGGCACGATCGCCGCGTCCACAGCCAGGCGGCGCCAGAACGTCTCGTTCTCCAGGCCGCCGCCTCCCGGCGGCGACACGATCGGCGCCGGAAAGCCGTCGTTCGAGGACTCCGGGCAGGCCAGGAGCGCCTCATGGCCGAGCGACTCCAACCCGCGGACGTACTCCTCGAATCGAAAGCTGCACTGCCGGAGCGGAGTACCGTAGTTCCAGACAACCGCGACGCGCATGATCGCCGACGCTACCGGAGGCGCCTCTGACATGCGCCTGTTCCCGTTCTGACCGACGACCGGCCGGCGGCCATCGGCAGCGGCTGCGCCTGCGCCTGCTGCCCCTTCACTGGCGGACCGTCGCGGACATGCGGGTTGCAGCGATCGAAGGCAACGCGGCGTCTGCGGCGGGCTGCCGGCCCGCTCAGTCGCAAGGAAACGCCCGGTTGTCGCTCCTGCTGGACGCGGTGTTTCCTTGCCGGTTGCGGAGAGACCACCTGCGCCCGTCGCTGCTCCTTATGTGCAGGTTGAAGGCCAGGTCGGTCACCGGTGCGATGTAGACCCAGCGGTGACTGTTGAACGAACAGCCGTTCAGCACCTTGACCAGCACTTCCGCGTTGTCGCGGTTGAAGAACCACAACAGACCGGACTCGCCGGAGGCCCAGATACCCGCCTTGGCGTCGCCGACGCGCCCGTCCGGGGTTTCGTAGCACATGCTGACCCTGAAGCCGCCGTCGAAGACGAGCGGTGTCGTCTCGGGCAGGCAGTCCGTGTAGCCCTGCTCCTCCGGCCGGCCGTCATCGGGGTCGTCCGGAGGATCGGGGGGAGCGGTATCGGCGTGGTCGACCGCCAGGCGGATGCCATAGACGCCCGGGCGGTTGTCGGCCTCCCAGTCCTCCCACCTGGCCTCGTCTCCAGCGCGGGCGCGGAAGGCCCGGGCGCCGCCGGAGCCGCTCCCGCCTCCCGTCATGAGCTTGGTGTTGGCCTCCGGGGTGGCGCGGCGCCAGGCGACGGCGACCCAGACCGGGCCGGCGTCCAGCTCGAGGCCCGCCACCGCGCCTTCGATCCGGAAGCACTCCCAGACTCCCGGCCGCTCGATCTGCGCCGACACGTCGTAGCCGGCGATGAGGGCGGCCGGCGTCGTGCCGGCGCCCCGGTAGACGTTCAGCTTGAAGCTGGCGTCGCTGCTCGTGTCGTCCGGGCTCCTGCCCAGGCAGGCAACGGCGTAGGCGACGGTCCCCGACGCTCCCAGCCGGAACCGTTGCGCCGTCTCCATCTCGTGGAGGGTCTCGCCGGTGTCGTCGTCCACCAGGACGAAGAACTCGTCGAACTCGTAGTCCTCGTCGTCGTGGCGGTAGACCACGGTGGCCGGCTGCGCGATGCCGACGACACTCCGGTCCGCTGACGACCAGGTGCGGCTGTGTGCCGTGACCGGGACCGGCCCGACGCGCCGGGCAGGGTCGAGGTCGAGATTCAGGCGCTCCGCTCTGATCGTCCGGAGCGGTTCGGACAGCAGCGGATCGCGCTCATCCTGAGCCGCGGTCGGCGGTGCGAGAAGGAGCGTTGCGCTCAGGGGGGCGAGACAACCGGAAAGAACGGTTCGATACCTCATGATGTCCTCTCCCCTGGGCGGGGTCCCGCAAGAGCTTCGCAAATGACGTGCCAGAGGAGCGCCCGGCATGCCGCGGCTGCCGGGAGGTGGAGCCATGGGCAGCCCAGGCTAGGGCGTGCTGCAGGAGAACGCCCGCTTCTCCTGCAGCGGCGGCAGAGGCGTACCGCCCGCGTGTTCGTAGTTCTGCTCCTCGCCGGTCTCGGTGTCGGTGACCGTCATCGTTACACCGGTGTCCGTCAGCCCGGCTGCGAACACCCAGAGGTGGCCGTTCAGGGCGCAGCCGTCCAGCACCTTGAAGACCAATTCGACATTGCTCGATTCAAAGAACCAGAACAGCCCCGTGTCGCCGGTGAGCGGCCAGGACACCGCTTCGCCCGAGTCACCGTCCGCGTTCTTCCACCCGGCGCGGACCGCAAGGCGCCCGTCGCCGAGGCAGAGAGTCCGACGGTCGGGCTCGCAGGCTCCGCGATCCGGAGCTGCCGCCCGAAGGGCGATCCGCGGCCCGGGCCGGGGTTCGACGGTGGTCTGGGCGAGGTCCAGTCCGCCGCGCACCGCCTCCAGATCCTCCGTGGCGAGCAGGAAGCGGCTCTCGCCGTAGAGGTTTGCCCCCTGCGGACAGACGGCGAAGGTCCTCTGGTCCTGGATCGGCTCGAAGGCCGCGCCTGGCGGGTTGTAGTAGGTGGCGGCGACGCCTGTCTTCGAGTCGATCACCTTCATGACGACCTCGACGTCGGTGAGCCCGCCGGCGAACACCCAGTAGCGCTGGTTGAGAGCGCATCCATCGAGGATCTTGACCACCACTTCGACGTTGTCCGCGTTGAAGAACCACAGGTAGCCGGTGTCGTCGGTCAGCGGCACGGCCCCGCCCGCGCCGGAGTCCTCTGCGGTCTGCCACTGGAGTTCGACCCGGAAACGACCCTGGTTCAGGCACACCGTGTCGCCGTCTTCCGTGCAGTCCGCGACGTCGGCGAGCGTCGTGGCGCCGACTTCGGGAGTGGGGCGCGATCTGCCGAGCTCGTTCGCCGCAACGACCTGGTAGGCACGGAAGGTGGCGGGCGGAATGTTCTCGACGACGATCGACGTGGTGTTCGCCGGCAGGCTCGCGATGCGCGTGAACTCGCTGTCGACCATCCGCTCGTGGACTTCGAACCCGGTCTCGTCGCCGGAGCGGTCCTGCCAGCGCAGCTCGAGCTCCGTCTGGCTGATCGCGGTCACGGTCAGGCCGGAAGGAGGGGCCGGCCCCAGCGAACCGTCCGGGCCGATCAACGGGTAGAGGAAGCGCACGGCGTTGCGGTCGTCGCGGTTGAGCGCTCCGCCCCGGCCGTCGGTGTGGGCTTCCGCACGCATGATCGCCTCCCTGGTCAGGTCCGTGCAGGCGCCGCTGGCGTCGTCCGCGCAGGCGTGCGAGATGCCGAGGACGTGCCCCAGCTCGTGAGTCATGATCTCTTCGTGGTTCCGCGCCGGGCTCGCAGTGCGGGCGAGCCAGGCGCCGTAGCCGTCCTGGGTCAGGATGTTCGCTTCGGCCAGTTCGTAGGCCTGCGTTTGTCCACGACCGGGGATCGCGTGTCGAGGAGCCCGGGGGCCGCAGTAGAAGATGACGGAGGTGACCGCCAAGGTGTTCGAGCCGAACACCGGATCGAACGTGCCTGAAATCTCGTCCTTCGGATCCTCGAATCCGATGTTGTTCTCTCCGCTCTGTTTCAAGGAAACCTCTGCGTCCGATGTGCCGCTCCGGATCAGATGCACCCGGCTTCTCGGATCCCGGTTCCACGCCCGCATGCCGGCGAGCACCTGGGACATGCCGCCGCCCGGCACGCCGGGCTGGCCGCCGGCCTGCACCACCAGACCCAGACCGTCGCCACGGTCGAAGTTGCGCCAGCGAAGCGGAGTGTCGGTGTGCTCGCATCTGGCGTCCGTCGTGGTCAGCGTGTACCGGGAAGCAATCCGGAAGGGACCGTCGCCCAGCCCGGACGCGAAGTAGTCCGCAGGTTGTTCCCGGCCGGCCGCCCGGTCCGCGATCCAGCGCCTGAAGGGCTCCGCGTGGCGCGGCTGCCGCGCCCGCTCTCGCTCGTCCGCCTGAGCGCCGCCGGGTGCAGGGACCTCCATCTGCAGCGACGACTCCCGCAGGAGCAGCGTCCGGCCCGCCGCCTCCACCTCGAAGAACATGCCGAGCGCGAAGTCGACGGTGCGGTAGACGCCCTTGACCGGATCGAGGAACAGCAGCAACCGATCCCCTTCGCGCAGACCGGGCAGCCCCATCAGTCGGGCGGCGATGCCGTCGGCGCCGACGCCGCCCGGCTGGCGGACGACGATCGTCCCGCCGGGCACGAAACCCTTCAGCACGTCCTCGACCTGGAACATGAAGTCCGTCGAGGGGAATCCTTCCGTCGGCGCAGGTTCGGCGGCCAGGACTTCTCCGAAGACGATGACCGCGGACCGATCGACCATCGTCTCGTCGGTCGGCATGACATAGACGATGCCGCCCGCCGGGACTGCCAGCAGCGCTGCGCAGACGAACAGGGCAGCAAGCGGGGTCGGAACCAGACCGACGCTGCGCCGTGCGCGCTGACCGATGCCGATGAGAGGATGGTTGACCATGCGACATCCGGCCGCCCTGGAAGGCCGGCCGAGAAGAGAATCCCTGAACCTAGCAGTCACGGGGCGTCTCCGTGAGGAGGCGGCCGGCGCGAACGGTCAGAGCGTCCAGCCCGCTGCCGAGTTCCCCGAGCGCTTCCAGGCGCTCCGCGTCGCTTGATTCGCGGTGCAGCACCATGGGTGCGCCGACTGCAACAGCAATGCGGCTCCACGGCATTCCCACGATCATCCGGTCCCAGCTCCGGAGCCGGGCGCCGCGGCTTGCCGCGAGACCGACGGGAACGATCGGCGCCCCTGACATGGCCGCCAGCACGATGCCGCCCATCTTTGCCTGGCGCGCCGGGCCGCGCGGCCCGTCGGGCATCAGCAGGAGGGTCGATCGGTGGTTGACCAGTTCCCGGTAGAGCCTGAGCGCTGCCTCCCGACCGCCGCGCGAGGTCGAACCGCGGGTTACCCGCACGCCCCAGGCCCGCGCCACGCGGGCGGCGAGCTCGCCGTCGGCCGAGTAGCTGGAGAGGATGGACACCCCACCGCCAGCGGGCAACAGCCTCTGGCGCACCAGGTGCAGCGACAGCAGCAACTGCTCATGCCAGCAGGCGAGCATCGCCGGCGGCTGCATCGCCCGCTCCAGGCGCCGGCCGCCCTCGATGCCGTGGACCCGCCAGGTCGCGATCAGTGCCTGGGAGAGCAGCCGCGCCGCCACGGCGACTGCCGGCAGCGCGGCGCCGCGCACCTTCATTTCATCTCATCTCAGGCGATGCCGGCTGCGTAGTCGAGGACATGGCCGACGGTTTCCATCGCAGCGGCCTCCTCGTCCGTGATCTCGACCTCCAGCGCCTCCTCGAGCTGGATCAGCAACTCGAGCTGCTTCGGCGAGTCGATGCCGAGGTCGGCCACCAGATCCTGTTCCGGCTGCAGTTCGCTCTCGGGTCTTCCGCTTGTGCGTGCCAGTACCTTCGTCGCCGTCGCACGTGGGTCCATTCGCCTTCGCTCCTTCCGTGAACTCCCGGCAGCGGCCGCGGGCGCTCCGGGGTGATCGGCGGCCGCCGGTCACCGGCTGCCGGACAGCTCGCCGCGCAGGTACTCTTCGCGCAGCGCACGGCGCCGGACCTTGCCGCTGCTGGTCCGCGGAATCCTACCCCGGCGCACCACCACAAGGTCCGCAAGCTGAATGCCCAGCGCGCGGCCGACGCTGCGGCCCACCTCGCTCTGCAGCAGGCCCCTGCTCGCCCGCTCGCCCGGGTCTTCGATCACCAGGATCGCCTGTTCACCGTGCGGTGCGTCGACCGGAAAGGCGGCAGCGCGCTCGCGGCCGCCGGCGCCGAGGACCGACTCCGCAACCCACTCGATCTCGTGGGGCATCACGTTGGCGCCGCCGAGAATGAGGATCTCCTTGGTGCGGCCCGTGATGTGGACCTCGCCGGCGGCGTTCAGGAAGCCGAGATCTCCGGTGTAGAGCCAACCGTCCCGCAGCACTTCGGCCGTGGCCTCCGGGTCGTTCCAGTAGCCCTGCATCACGGCCGGCGAGCGGAGGCGGATCTCGCCCACCTCGCCGACCGGCAGGACGCGGCCGTCGGGCGCGGCGATCTGGATCTCCGAACCCGTCATCGCCGGTCCGTTCGAGGTGACCTCCGGGCCGCCCCGGTTGGGCGCCGCGGTGCGCAGGCCGTCGATCGACTGGCTCATCGAGATGAGCAGGGTGTTCTCGGCCATGCCGTAGGCCGCGCGCACGGCGCCCGGATCGAGCCCGGCAGCCTCGAACCGGCTGCCGAACTCGTTCATCGTCTCGGCGCGCACCATCTCGGAACCGCTGCAGACGTCGCGCCAACCGGTCAGGTCGAGCGAGGCGAGCCGGTCGTCCCCGACCCGTTCGACGCACTGCCTGAAGGCGAAGTTGGGCGCCGCCGACATCGCGTTGCGCGTTCGCCTGAACTGCTCCAGCCATACCCAGGGCCGGGCGAGGAACGCACGCGGGTTCAGCATGATCAGCTCGGCGCCGGTCAGCAGCGATGCCAGCAGGCAGCCGCCCAGCCCCATGTCGTGGTAGAGCGGCAGCCAGCCGACGAGGGCGTCCATCAGCTTTCCGCCGCGCGGGGCCGCCACCGCCTCCATGCTGGCGCGGGCGCTCCAGGTCGCCGCCGCGTGGCCGATGACCACCGCCCGCTGGTATCCGGTCGAGCCGCTGGTCATCTGCAGGAAGGCAGGATCCTCGCCGCGCGGCGGCGGGCCGTCGGCAACCGGCGACGGGCTGGTCGCGGCCAGGGCGGAAGGAGACAGCAGGTTCGGCGGCGCCGAACCGGCAGGGCCGGCGGCGACGACTTCCTGGATCCGGTCGCTGACCGGTTCCGAGCAGACCAGGCAGCGGGCGTCGAGCAGGGCGTTGACCGCCAGCGCCTTCTCGATCTGGTTGCGCGGCGAACCGAGCGCACGCGGCGGCGCCACGGCGGCCGGCAGGGCGCCCAGTCGGATCGCTCCGAACCAGACCTCGAACCACGGCCAGGAGGTGGGCAGACAGACGAGAATCCGGTCGCCCCGGCGGACGCCGAGGGTGGCCAGCCGGCCGGCCGCGGCTTCGATCTCCGGCAGCATCGCCGGCCAGGTGCGCCGCCCCTCGACCCGCCCTCGCGAGTCGATCAGGGTGATGCCGCGCTCGGGCCAGTCGGAAGCCGCCCGCCGGAGCGCCTGCGGCAGGGTCTCGGGATGGTGCGCGCTGCCGGCGTCGGCGTCAACCATGAAACTGCAGGTCGTAGAGACGCTTGTAGGCGCCTCCCAGCGCCAGCAGCTGGTCGTGGGTGCCCTCTTCGACGATCGAGCCGTGGTCGAGGACGACGATCCGGTCGGCGCGCACGACCGTGGAGAGCCGGTGGGCGATGACCAGCGCGGTTCGTCCTTCCATCAGGTTGTAGATGGCCCGTTGCACCACCGCCTCGGATTCCGTGTCGAGGTGCGAGGTCGCCTCGTCGAGGATCAGGATGGGAGCGTTCTTGAGCAGCGCCCGGGCAATCGCGAGCCGCTGGCGCTGTCCGCCGGACAGGTTCTGGCCGCCCTCGCCGACCACCGTGTCGTAGCCGTCGGGCATCGCCATGATGAAGTCGTCGGCGTAGGCGGCGGCCGCGGCCATCCGCACCTGCTCGAGCGGCAGGTCGTCGCGGCCGTAGGCGATGTTGTTCCGCACCGAGTCGTTGAACAGGACCGTCTCCTGGGTGACGACGCCGATCAGCGAGCGCAGGTTCCGGAGCGGCAGGTCGCGGATGTCGACACCGTCCATCAGCACCTGGCCGGAAACGGGGTCGAAGAAGCGCGGAAGCAGGTTGACCAGGGTCGACTTGCCGGCGCCCGAGGGGCCGACCAGAGCCACCACCTCGCCGCGATGGAGATCGAGCCGGACCCCGGACAGCACCGACCGCCCGTGCCGCGAACCCTCGTAGTCGAAGGACACGTTCTCGAAGCGGACGCCCTGTTCGAGCTCGGAGATCGGCTGCGCGGTCGACCGGTCGACGATCTCGCTCTCCGTCTGCATCACGCTGTGGACCCGCCGGCTGCAGGCGACGGCCTCCTGCAGGACCAGGTTCACCTTGTTCAGCTTGCGCACCGGGTCGTACATCAGGAGCAGCGTGGTGAGGAACTGGATGAAGACCTCGAAGGTCAGACGGCCGTCCCGGATCATCAGGCCGGCAGAGACGATGAGTCCGGCGCCCAGCACCGCCGCGACGGACTCGATCGCCGGGCTCGACCCGGTCGACAGCAACTGGGCCTTCAGGTTCGCCAGCAGGTGCTGGCGGGTGGCCCGCTCGAACCGCCCGCACTCGAAGTCCTCCATGCCGAACGCCTTGACCACCCGGTTGCCGCGGATGCCCTCCGTCAGCAGGCCGGAGAGATCGGCCATCCGTTCCTGGCTGCGGTAGCTGACCTTGCGCATCCCCTTGCCGAAGCGCGCCAGCAGCAACGCGAACACCGGCGCCGCCAACAGCGACACGAGGCCCATGGTGAGGTGGAGCACAAGCAGGAACACGGCGTAGACCATCAGCGACACGACGGACAGGAAGATGTCGAACAGGCGTGCCGCGACCGCGTTCTGGAGCTTCGAGACGTCGCTGACCACCCGGCTGTAGAGCTCGCCCGACGTGTGCTGTTGATGAAACCGGCTCGACTGGTGGATGATGTGGCGGTACAGGTCGTTGCGGATGTCCGTGGTGACGCTCAGGCCCGCGCGCTGGAAGGAGTAGCCGCTGACGAACGCCATCAGGCTGCGCAGGACGTAGACGAGAACGAACAGCAGCGGGCCGAAGAACAGCTCGCCGCGGCCGCTGAAGCCGGCAAGCTGCTTCAGGTCCTGGTAGAAGGCTCCCGCCCAGGCCTTGAGGTCGTCCGTGATGCTCCGGGCCTGGGCCAGGATGCCGTTCGCGGCTACCGATTCGGGCAGATCGAAGCCGCCGACACCGGGAATCGGCGCCTCCTCGCCGGCGAGCAGCACCTCGTCGAAGATCGGGTGGATCAGACCCAGCATCGCCACGCTGGCGACGCCGAAGGCGATGACCGCGGCAAGCGCGAGCAGGCCCCAGTGCAGGTAACGGCGGGCGTAGCGGAGAAAGAACGCGACCAGCTCCATGCCGGCGCAGCTTACTTCGCACCCGCGAGAAGTCGCTCGAACGCCGCCTCGTCCACCACCTCCACGCCCATCTGCACCGCCTTCCGGAGCTTGGAACCCGCCTTGTCGCCGGCAACGACGAAGTCCGTCCGACCGCTGACGGAGGTGGTGACCTTGCCGCCCGCCGCCGCGATCCGGGACGCCGCCTCGGCGCGCGTCATCCCGCTCAGCGTGCCGGTGAGAACGAACGTCCTGCCTTCGAGACGACCTCCTTCCGCCTCCCTGTCCGACTTGTCCTCCTCGAAGCGGAGACCCTCCGCCCGCAGCCGGTCGAGCAGCTTCCGGTTGCGCTCGGAGTCGAAGAACGCCCGGACCGACTCGGCGATCCGGGCGCCGATCTCGTCGATCTCTTCGAGCTGCTCGGCGCTGGCGGCGGCGAGGGCGTCAAGGTCGCCGAAGCGGCGGGCGAGCAGCGACGCCGTGCTGTCGCCCACGAAGCGGATGCCGAGCGCGTAGATCAGGCGGCTGAGCGGCCGCGTCCTGGACTCCCTCAGACTGGCGACCGTTCGCGCCGCCGCCTTCTCGCCGAGGCGGGCGTCGTTCGTCTTTCTGAGATCGGCGAGCTGCTCCACCTTCAGGGTGTAGAGGTCGGCAGGGTCGCCGACCAGGCCGGCGCCGACCAATTCGCCGACCATCCGGTCGCCCAGGCCGTCGATGTCCATCGCGTTGCGGGAGGCGAAGTGGCGGACAGCCTCGCGGAGAACGGCCGGGCAGGCGGCGTTGACGCAGCGGAGCCGCACCTCCCCGTCGAAGCGGGGAAGACCCTCGCCGCACACCGGGCAGTTCTCGGGCGGTTCGAAGGGTCGGGAGTCCGGACCGCGCTGCTCCTCGATGACCGACACCACCTTGGGAATGATGTCGCCGCCCTTCTCGATCAGGACGGCGTCGCCGATCCTCACGTCCTTTCGCGCCAGATCTTCGTAGTTGTGGAGCGTTGCGCGCCGGACCGTGGTGCCGGCCACCAGCACCGGCTCCAGTTCCGCCACCGGGGTCACCGCCCCCGTGCGTCCGACCTGGGCGCCGATCGCCCGGACGATCGTCTCCGCCTGCTCGGCCTGGAACTTGAACGCGACCGCCCAGCGCGGCGCCTTCGCCGTCGCTCCGAGACGCCGCCGGAGATCCGGATCGTCCACCTTGACGACCACCCCGTCGATCTCGAAGTCGAGGCCGCCGCGCTTGGCCTGCCACTCGTCGCAGAACGCCAGGACCTCGTCGAGGTCCGCGCAGCGACGCCAGTGGCGGCTTGTCGGCAGGCCCAGGGCCGCGAGCGCTTCGAGGCCGTCGCTGTGGCGCCGCGGCTTCCCGCTGTCGTCCTCGCCGCCAGCCACCCACTCGTAGCAGGCGATGTCCATCGGCCGCCGCGCGGCGTCCCGGCTGTCGAGCATCCGGATCGCGCCGGCAGTCGTGTTGCGGGGGTTTGCATAGAGGGCATCGCCGGCTGCCGCACGCGCCTCGTTCAGCTTCCCGAACTCGCTCTTCGGGATGAAGCACTCGCCCCGCACCTGCAGCCGCAGCGGCGCCGCCGTCGGAAGCCGCAGGGGCAGGGAACGGATCGTCCTGGCGTTGGCCGTCACCAGGTCGCCGATCCGCCCGTTGCCGCGGGTCGCCGCCTCGGTCAGCACTCCGTCCTCGTAGAGCAGGGAGAGCGACACCCCGTCGACCTTCAGTTCGCAGACGAAGTCGATCTCTGCCTCCGGCGCCAGCCGGGAGATCCGACGGACCCACTCATCGATCTCGTCGTGGTCGTAGGTGTTGTCCAGGGACAGCATCGGCGGCCTGTGCTCGACCTGATCGAACCCGTCGGTCGGCTCGCCGCCCACCCGCCGGGTGGGGCTGTCCGCGGTCCGAAGCTCCGGATGCTCCTCCTCGATCGCGGCCAGCTCGGCCATCATGCGGTCGAACTCGCGGTCGGCGATCACCGGCGCCGCTTCCTGGTAGTAGAGACGCTCGTGCCGCTGGAGTTCCCGGCGAAGGAACGCGGCCCGGACCTCGGGGGAGTCCGTCATGCCGACATTCTGGCCCGTTTCGGTCTGCCGCCGCCATGACGGTCGACGACGGCTGGCGCCGTCCTTCCGGTTTCGGCGAGGTTCCCTGGCGAGATGCGTGGAGACGCTGCCCTGACGCGGCGGCCGGACTGCGGGGCGATGCAGACGTCGCCGACACTCGAGGGAGAACGTGAGCTGCAGCGAGCGGATCCCCGGCCGCAGGAGAAGACAGGTGCGGCGCGCGGGCTAGGATGCGCGCCATGGCGGCTGCCCCGTTGGTCGTCGTGATCGACGACGAGGCCGGTTCCCGGCAGTCCATGGCGATCGCCCTGGAGCGGGCGGGACTGCGTGTGCGGGTCTTCGACGATGCGGAGCCCGCGCTGGCCTTTGCCGAACGGGAGGCGAAGGTGCGCCTGGCGGTCTGCGATCTGCGCATGCCGGGCATGGACGGACTCGCCTTCCTGAACCGGGTGAGGGCCCAGGAACTCGATCTGGCGGTCATCCTGGTCACCGGTTTCGGCACGATCGAGTCGGCAGTCGAGGCGATGCGGGTCGGCGCTGACGACTATCTGACCAAGCCGGTCGACCTCTACGAACTGCGGAGCCGCGTTCTCAAGCTGATCGAGAACTGGCAGTTGCGGGACGAGGTGACGAGCCTGCGCGAGATGCTCGATGAGCGGTTCGGTTTCGACGCGATCGTCGGCCAGTCGCCGGCGATGGAGCAGTTGTTCCAGCGGATGCGCCAGGTGGCGCCGAGCCGGGCCTCCGTGCTGATCCTCGGCGAGAGCGGCACCGGCAAGGAACTGGTGGCGAAGGCGCTGCATCAGGCGAGCTCCCGCCGGCAGGAGCGGTTCCTGGCGCTCAACTGCGGCGCCATCCCGAACGAGATCCTGGAGAGCGAGCTGTTCGGGCACGAGAAGGGGTCGTTCACCGGCGCGGTCGGCCGGAAGATCGGCAAGTTCGAGCTCGCGGCGCGCGGCACGCTGTTCCTGGACGAGATCAGCGAGCTGATCCCGGAGCTTCAGGTCAAGTTGCTGCGGGTGCTCGAAGAACGGCAGATCATGCGGGTCGGAGGCAGCCGGATGCTCGATGTCGACTTCCGGCTGCTGGCGGCGACCAACCGCAACCTGGAACAGGCAGTGGACAGGGGCGCCTTCCGGGAGGATCTCTACTACCGCCTCAAGGTCGTGACGCTGCGCATTCCGCCGCTCCGGGACCGCCTGGACGACCTGCCGCTGCTCGCCGACCACTTCCTGCGCGAGTTCGCGGCCCGCGAAGGCAAGCCGGAGATGCAGCTTTCCGGCAGGGCGCTCTCGTGCCTGGCGCGGAGCCGGTGGCCAGGCAACGTCCGGGAGCTGCGCAACGTGCTCGAGACGGTCGCGGTCTTCCACGGCGGCGGCAGGATAGAGGTCGGCGACTTGCCCGAGGAGATCCGGGATGCCGCCGACTCGCAGGCGAAGGCACGTCCGGTCCAGGCCGCCTTCGGCGAACCGCGGACAATGGCCGAGATCGAGCGCGAGGCGATCCTGCAGACACTGGATCGCACCGGCGGCAAACGGAGCGAAGCCGCACGGCTGCTGGGAATCGGCCTGCGGACCTTGCAGCGGAAGCTGAAGGACTACCGCGAACAGGGGCTGGCGACCGAGTAGCTCAACCCGGCCGATCCAGCAGTCCGCGGCCCCAGCCCCCACCTACGACCTTGCGCCGCGCCTACCAGACCAGCCGACCCTGCAGCGTGAGGCTGCTGTCGGTCGGGGCGGCGGGGCGCTCCCGTCGTTCGAGTTCGAGGCCGAAGTCGATGCCCTCGCGCAGGCGGTAGCGGGCGCCGAGACGCCACTGCCGTTCGGCGCGCTCCACCGTTGTCAGGCCGGCGTAGGGCGCGAGCAGCGCCGTCTGCCCCGGTCCTGCGAGCAGGAAGCCGTGTCCGATCTCGGTCTCCAGACGGCCGGCCTGCGGGCCGGCACCGGCGAGCGCCAGGGAGGGTGACATCGGCGTGCGGGTGAACATCTGCCCGATTCCGCTCAGCGTCGCGCCGGTCGAAGGGGCGAGGGTCAGGAACAGGCCTTCTCCCTCAAGGCCCGGGTCGAGCCGCACCAGAGCGCCCACGCCCCATTCCTCGCGATCCCGCTCGTGCGCCAGCAGGGCGCGGCTGCGCAGTTCGATGGACAGCCCCGACGACGGAGCGCGCCAGACCAGGCTGGCTCCGGCCTCGACGCCGGCGCCGGTCAGGACGTCGCCGCCGTCGTGGCGCAAGCCCAGTTCCAGGGCCGGCGTCAACGTCCCGCCGCCGGTCAGCGTCCGTTCGTGCGAACCCTCGAGCGCCAGACGCAGACGCCGGGTGTCCACCCGGAGCTCGGCGAGATCGTCTCCCGCGTCGGACTGCGCCAGCACCAGGGAGCCCTCGCCGCGGAGCGCAAGCCGGGTGACGCCGCCCGCGATCAGGTCCGGACTGGCGTGCAGCACGCCGCCGCCGCCCACCGCCATGCTCATCAGCGACATGTCGACGCGGCGCTGCGTGCCCTCCTGCTCGCCGATCCGCAGTTCGCCCTGACCGTAGCTGCCGCTTGCCCAGACGCTGGCGCCGCCCGGAGACAGCCACGCGACGTAGGGACGCAGCAGGGTCAGCTCGGTGTCGTGACCGAAGCTGCTCATGGCGGCACCGTCGACTTCGTCGACAACGTCGGCATCGAGATCGACCTGGTAGTGCGACACGGAGGCGCCCACCAGCAGGCCGCGGCCGACACGCATGTCCGCCCCCAGATGGCCAGACCACAGGTCGCCGGCCCAGGACACGCCGCGGTCGGAACCGGAAAGCGACAGCGAGCCGCCCCTACCCCACAGCGTCAGCGGCGAGCGCGCAGCGCCGAGGCCGTTGCCGCCGTTGTCTTCGGACGCGCCGATCGGCAGAGTGAAGGCCGCTCCGTTCAGCGGATCGACCAGATGGGGAACGCCCGGATGCCGGCCGGCCGCGGGATGCGGTGCGCTCGGCCCGTGCGCGGACGACAGACCGCCGGCGCCGGCCGTCGTCCGGGAACCCGGCAGCGCACCGAAGCCCAGGCCGCGGGGCCCGCGGCCTCCGCGCCCCCGGATGCCGAGGCCCGAGCCGACGGGGCTCGAGGGGCTCGTCCCGCCGAGGCTCACGCCGCTCGGGGCATGGCCCGCGGCCGCCGCCTCGATCCGGCTCGTGACCGCATCCAGGGACTCCGACTCGATCGCCGCCGCCACCTGCGGCAGCAGCGAACGGTTCGCGCGGCCCATCCGCTCCGCCAGCGTCCGGTCCGTCACCGTTACCGTCACCGGGTCCACGGACACCGAGCCGTAGTCGGCCCCGGACGCGCTGTGGCCAACGGTCACCGTCTCGTCGTTCAGGTCGCTGTCCTTCGCCGCCTCCACCGTCACCGTCTGCGGCGTCAGCCAGTCCGAGGAGGTGAAGACCAGCGAAGAAGGTGACGGCTTCACCGAGCCCGAGTCCGAAGAGGCCGTCACCGTCACCGCTGCCAGCGGCTGCGTGTCCAGCACCACCGTGTAGGTCACGGCGCCGCCCTCCAGCACCTGAAGCGATGTCGGTGTCACCGTCACCCCTGCGGTGTCCGTGTCGACAACGCTCACCGTCACCGGGTCCACGGACACCGAGTCGTAGCCGCCTCCTGAAGGACCGTGGTTCAGCGTCACGTCGGCATCGGTCACCGCGTCGTCGTCCTCGCCGGCCCGCACCGTCACCGTCTGCGGCGTCGACCAGTCCGAAGGCGTGAACGTCAACGCGGACGGCTCTGCCGTCACGTCGCCCGCGGACGCACTGACCGCCACCGTCACCGCTGCCGTCGGACGGGTGTCCAGCACCAGGGTGTACGACGACGCACCGCCTTCTTCCACCTGCAGCGCCGTCGGCGTCACCGTCACCCCCCGCGGCACGACGGCGGTGATCACCACCTCCTCCGTGTCGAAGTTGCCGTGGCCGTCCGAAGCCGTCACCGTCAGCGTGTAGAGGCCCTCCGCCGGCGGCGTGAACACGAGCTGCGCCGCGTCCAGACGGACATCCTCCGGCAGCGCCGGCGTCTCACCCGCCCGGCGCGTCCAGGCGTAGCCGATCAAGTCGCCGTCGTCCGCATCGCTCGCCCGGGCCGTCACCACCACCGGCACGCCGGCCTCCACCGTCATGTCCTCGATCGCCTCCAGCACCGGAGACGAATCGTCGTCGACGATTGTCACCGTCGTCCTCGCGTTGCCGAGCACGAACCCGGCCGGCAACGTCCCGGCCGGGGAGACGGTCACCGTGAACGTCTCGTCGTTCTCGTCCAGACCGTCGTCGGTGATCGGGACAACGAGCGCCGCCGATGTCGCCTCCGCCCCGAACACGACCGACGTCACCGCGTCGTAGTCCGCGCCGGCGGCGGCCGGGTCTGTGCCGGCAGCGCCGTAGCGGACGTCGAACGTCACCGCCTGCCCGAACGCCTTCTCCATGCCGATCCTGACCGTCGCCGACGCGTCCGTTGCCTCCGTCACCCGCACCGCCTCGGGCGCCGACACCGTGACCGGCGACCGGACCGTGATGACCACCTTCTCCGTGTCGGAGTTGCCGCGGCCGTCCGACGCGGTCACCGTCAGCGTGTAGACGCCCTCCGCCGGCGCCGTGAACGTCAGACGCGTACCGTCCATCGTCGTGTCGAGCTGCGCCGGCTTCTCGTCGGCACGCCGCTCCCAGAAATAGCGGATCGGGTCGCCGTCGGCATCCGTCGCCCGGGCGACGATCTCCACCGTCTCGCCCACCTCGGCCGTCCTGCCCGCGATCGCCTCCAGCACCGGTGAGGAATCGTCGTCCTCGATCGTCACCGTGGTCACCATGTTCTCGAGCACGAACCCGTCCGGCAGCGTTCCGATCGGCACGAACGTCACCGTGAACGTCTCGTCCTCCTCGTCCAGATCGTCGTCCCCGGTCGGAATCGTGACGATCACCGACGTGTCCTCCGCTCCGAACGCCACCGAGGTCACCGCATCGTCGTAGTCGCCGTCCGCCGCGCTCGCACCGCCCTCCGACGGCACGCCGTAGCGGACCTCGAACACCAGCGACGTGCCGAACGGCTTGTCCGTGCAGAACGCGATCTCCGCCGCCGAACCCTCTGCCACCGTCACCGTGGTCGGCGCCAGGACCGCGATCTGCTGCACCTGCGCATCTGCGGTCGGGGGCGCGAGGGCAGCGGGCGGCGCCAGCAGCAGCAGGGCGGCGAACGCACCGTTCAGCCCGCGTCCGGTATTCCCGGCAGCCCGTGGCGAAAGTGCGGGCCGCAGTGACCGACTGCAGCGCGGCTCCTGGCACGCGCTGCCAGGGGCGCCTGCCGTTGCTGTCCCGCGCCTGGCTTTTCCTGCCACCGGCCTCGCCATGAAGTTCCTGCTTGGCACCCGCACTCCTCCTGCACAGACTGCGCCAGCCGACCGCCGACCGGGCCGCGCCCCTCGGCCTTGCATCCGGCTCTGGCCGACTCTCCCTCGACGCCCGATTCACCGTTGCCTGACGGGTTTCCCGAACACCCGCCACCAACTGTTCAGACTAGCAGGTCAGCCATCGTCATTCCCGGACGGGGCGTTCCCTGCGGACCCTTCGTGAGACTGCGGCCAGGTGTGTCCGGCGCCTGCCCCCGCACGCATCGCCTTCAGCATCTCCCCGACCGCGGCCGACAGGCCGACCAGGACCGCCCGCGACACGATCGAGTGGCCGATGTTGAGCTCGCTGACGCCAGGAAGAGCTGCCACCCGGCCGACGTTGGCCGTGGTCAGCCCGTGCCCGGCGTACGCCTCCCGGCCGCCGGCCAGGCCCCGCTCGGCAGCCTCCGCGATCCTTCCGAGCTGTGCGTCCGCTTGCGCGCCCGAAGCGCGCGTGTAGGCGTCCGTGTTCAACTCGAAGCCGGTGATGTCGTCCTGATCGGCCAGCGCCTCGATCTGCGCCAGGTCCGGATCGACGAAGGCGGCGACACGGATGCCGGCGCCGGCGAGGCGGCCAGCGGCACGGCGCACCCGGTCGCCCCGCTCCACCAGGTCCAGGCCCCCTTCGGTCGTCACCTCCTCCGGCCGTTCGGGGACCAGCGTGACCTGGTCGGGCTGCACCCGGACTGCGAACCGGAGCATCGGCTCCTCGACAGCCAGCTCGACGTTGAACCTGCCCCTGACCGCACGCCGCAGGTCGAGGACGTCCTGGTCCTGAATGTGCCGGCGGTCCTGCCGCAGATGCACCGTGATCCCGAAGGCGCCGGCCTCTTCGGCCAGGCGAGCCGCTTCCAGGGGGCTGGGGCAGGCGGCCAGGCGCGCCTGCCGCAGGGTCGCCACATGGTCGACGTTGACCGAGAGCTTCGTCACGGGTTCATCCTACGCGCCGAGTTCGGCCTCGAGGACGCCGACGATGCGGCCGCAGAGCTCTTCCATCCGGCGCCGGTCGGGCCCTTCGATCATCACCCGGGCGAGCGCTTCGGTTCCGCTGTAGCGAAGGAACACGCGGCCCGAGGTTCCGAGTTCGCACTCGACCGAGGCGACGGCTTCGCTCAGGCCCGGCACACCTTCGAGCGGCTGCTTCTCCCGTACCCTGACGTTGCGCAGGATCTGCGGGAA
Source organism: Thermoanaerobaculia bacterium (assembly GCA_965116145.1). Taxonomy (GTDB): domain Bacteria; phylum Acidobacteriota; class Thermoanaerobaculia; order Multivoradales; family Multivoraceae; genus Multivorans. The sequence goes on along the minus strand of OZ220482.1, from coordinate 2,471,866 downwards.
GCGGTGGAAGCCTGCGGCCAGGTCAGCGAGTGAGCGGCCGGATGCGGAGACGATTCCGGCGACGGCGGCGGCGGTCAGCAGGCCGTCTCCGGTGGTGCCGCGTTCGAGGTCGACGAGATGACCGGACTGCTCGCCGCCCAGACGCACGCCTTCGCGCCGCATGAGCTCGACGACCTCGCGGTCGCCGACCCCGCAGCGGACCACGCCGACCCCGCCGTCGGCAAGCGCCTTCTCCAGGCCCATGTTCGACATCGTGGTGGCGACGATCCGCCGGCCGGGGAGTTCGCCCCGTGCGGCGAGATGCGAGGCCCAGACGTACAGCAGAACGTCGCCGTCGCAGATACCGCCCCGGTGGTCGCACAGCAGGGCGCGGTCGGCATCGCCGTCGAGGGCGGCGCCGAGATCGCTGCCCGTGGCGCGGGTGAAGGCGGCGATGCGCTCGGTGCAGGTCGACCCGCAATTCCGGTTGATGTTGCGGCCGTCCGGCTGGTCGCAGGTGACGCGGCAGTCGGCGCCCAGGCCGGTGAACAACCTCGCGGCGTACGGAGCGCCGGCGCCGTTCGCGGCGTCGACGGCGATCCGCAGGCCGGCCAGCGGTCGATCCGCCGGCAGCGAAGCCGCCAGGCGGCTGAGGTAGCGCTCGGCGAGCGCGGGCTCGTCCTCGAGAACGTCGTTGCGGTCGGGAGTGACGGCGGCGCCCCTGGCGACACGGTTCTCGATCGCGCGCTCCACCGCGGGGTCCACCTTGAAGCCGTCCGCCCCGATCAGCTTGACGCCGTTGTCCGCGTGCGAATTGTGGCTGGCCGAGACGACGATGCCCCCGGCAGCGCCGAGTTCGGTGACCAGGCAGGCGACCGCCGGGGTCGGCACGACGCCTGCCGACCGCACGTCGCAGCCGGCGGCGCGGACGGCCGCAGCAAGCCAGCCGGCGATCTCGTTGCGGCTGCCGCGCGTGTCTCCGCCCAGGACCAGGAGCGGCGGCGAACCTGCCGGTCCAGCCGCCGCGCTCAGTCGGGCGAACCAGTAGCCGACCGCCTGGACGGTCGTCCGATCGAGCGGCGGCGTCCCGAAGACGGCCCGCATTCCGTCCGTGCCGAACAGCCTACCGGTGCTCAATCGTCGGTCCGGATGCCGGGGGTTGTCTGGACACCATCGGCACGAACACGTCGACGATGGTCGGGAACTCGACCCGGACGTGTTCGCTCGGGAACCGCACCCGTACCTGCCTGGCGGTGAAGTCGAGCCCGCGCCCCGCAAGGTCGACCGGGCCGGCCACCGCGAACTCCAGCTTGTTGATCTCCGAGCGCGCCCCCTGGACGGTGACCACGCGCGGCTCGATCCCGACGTTCGCGTCGTCGACGCTGAAACCGCCGATGGGCTCACCGATCCAGGACACCTGCACCGGCACCGAAACCGAAATCTCCTCGTCCACGGCGAGGGTGAGCCGATCCGGGGTCACGGACAGGACCTCGATCCCCTCGTCGGGCAGGACGACGTCCTCGGCCGCCAGCACCACCTCGATCTCGCGCGGACCGCTGTAGGGGCCGCCGGCAAACACGTCCCCGGGCAACGGCGCCTGGACCCTGACCTGGTCGAGCTCCAGGGAGGCGATCAGCTCGTCGGCGCCCCGAATCCTGACGTCGACCCCTTCCGGCTCGAAGCGGAGAACCGTCAGACGTTCGTGGTCGGGGATGGTCAGCCGGGCCTTCACATTCTCCTCGATCGGTGGTGTCGTCATCTCGCGCAGGCGCGGGCAGAACGAGGCCGGCAGCCAGAGACCGACCGCGATTGCGACCGCAAGGGCCCGGAACGTCCAGCGGTTGCTGCTCTCGCTCATCCCGAAGTGGCGCTCGTGCCCGGCGCCAGCAGCAGCTCGAAGAGCTGGTTGCGCAGTTCGCGCGGGCTGCGGTCGCCGGTCAGCCGGCCATCGTGCGCGATCGCGATGGCGCCGGTTTCCTCGGAGACGACGACCACGACCGCGTCGGTCTCTTCGGTGATGCCGATCGCGGCGCGGTGCCTGGTGCCGTGTTCGATGGAAACGTCTGCGCTGGTGGTCAGCGGCAGAAAGCAGGCGGCGGCGGCGATACGGTCCTTCTGGACGATCACGGCGCCGTCGTGGAGGGGAGTGCCGCGGGCGAAGATCGTCAGCAGCAGGTCGTAGGAGACCTCGGCGTCGAGCGCAATGCCGTTCTCGGCGTAGTCCCGGAGGCCGTCGACCCGCTCGATCACGATCAGCGCGCCCAGCCGCCGACGGGACAGGGCCTGCGCCGCGATGACGATCTCGTGGATCCGGGACTCGTCCGGCTGGTCGTTGGTCAGACGCAGAAGGGGATTGCGTCCGACCCGGGCCAGCGCTCGCCGGATCTGGTTCTGGAACAGGACGACGATGACGACAGGCAGTGCCGGCAGCAGGTAGTTCAGCGAGGCCTGAAGGGTGTAGAGACGAAGCAGCGCAGCGAACCACGCCGCGGCCGCCAGCACCAGGATGCCGACGAGAACGCGGACGCCGCCGGTGCCGCGGATCAGCAGCAGAAGGTTGTAGACGATGAGGCCGACCACCAGGAGGTCGACCGGGTCCCTCCACTCCAGGAGTCCGATCCGTTGCGCCACGTCCATCGTGTTCCGATCACGCCCTCCGTCCCGACGCGATTCCCGGACCGGCCGTTGTCAGCTCTCCGGCTTCGGAAACGGCAGGGAAACCGGCTCCGGCTCCTGTCGCTCGGAGATCGTGGCGGGCTCGGGCGCACCGGCGACATCGGGGGCCGGTGCGTCGTCCCTGGCGACGGCCTCCTCGTCGTCGTCCGGGGGGCCGAGATCGGGAATGCGGGTGGTCGGACGCTCCGGCGTCAGATCCTGGCCCGTGGCCTGCAGGATCAACTCGTAGACGCGGTCGCCTTCGATCGACTCGACCTCGAGCAATTCGTTGGCAAGCGCGTCCATCAGCTCCCGATACTCCGACAGGATCTCGCGGGCCTTGTCGTAGCCGCGCTGGACGATCGCCTGGATCTGGGCGTCGATCGACTGGGCCGTGCTGTCGGAGTAGTTGGAGCGCTGGCTGAAGTCGCGGCCCAGGAACACCGGCTCGCTCTTCTCGCCGAAGTTGAGGGGTCCGAGGTCCGACATACCCCATTCGCACACCATCTGCCGGGCCATGTCCGTGGCGCGCTCGATGTCGTTGCCGGCGCCGGTGGTGATGTCGTCCTGGGTGAGTTCCTCGGCGACCCGCCCGCCCATGAGGATCGCGATCTGGCCATCGACGTACTTGCGGCGATAGGTGTGCTTGTCCTCGGTCGGAAGCTGCATCGTCAGTCCCAGGGCGCGGCCCCTGGGAATGATGGTGATCTTGTGGAGAGGATCCGCCTCGGGCGTGAAGGCGGCGACCAGGGCGTGGCCGGCTTCGTGGTATGCCGTGACCTCCTTCTCCTGCTCGGTGAGCATCATCGTCTTGCGCTCGGCGCCCATGATGACCTTGTCCTTCGCGAACTCGAAGGAGGCCATGTCGACCTTCTTGTGGTTGCGCCGCGCCGCGATCAGCGCCGCCTCGTTGACGAGGTTGGCAAGATCGGCGCCCGAGAAGCCGGGCGTCCCGCGAGCCAGTACCTGGAGATCGACATCCGGGTCGAGCGGAATGTCGCGGCTGTGAACCTGCAGGATGCCCAGGCGGCCGGCAATGTCCGGACGGTCTACCACTACGCGTCGATCGAAACGGCCGGGCCTGAGGAGCGCCGGATCCAGCACGTCCGGCCGGTTCGTGGCGGCGATCAGGATCACCCCCTCGTTCGTCTCGAAGCCGTCCATTTCGACCAGCAACTGGTTCAGGGTCTGCTCGCGCTCGTCGTGGCCGCCGCCGAGTCCGGCCCCCCGGTGGCGGCCGACCGCGTCGATCTCGTCGATGAAGATGATGCAGGGGGCGTTCTTCTTGCCCTGCTCGAACAGGTCGCGGACCCGGCTGGCGCCGACGCCGACGAACATCTCCACGAAGTCCGAGCCGGAGATGGAGAAGAAGGGGACGCTCGCTTCGCCCGCGATCGCTCGCGCCAGCAGCGTCTTGCCGGTGCCGGGCGGGCCCATCAGGAGCACGCCCTTGGGGATCCGGCCGCCGAGTTTCTGGAACTTCTGCGGCTCCTTCAGGTACTCGACGATCTCGGACAGCTCCTCCTTCGCCTCCTCGACGCCGGCCACGTCCTTGAACGAGACCTTCTTGCCGCTCGCGTTCAGCAGCTTCGCCTTGCTCTTGCCGAAGGACAGGGCCCGGTTGCCGCCGCTCTGCATCTGCCTCATGAAGAAGATCCAGAGGCCGACGATCAGCAGCAGCGGACCCCAGGCCATCAGCACCACCATCAGCGGGTTCTCCCGGGCCTCCTCGGATTCGAACCGCACGTCGCCGGCGAGCAGGTCGTCCATGAGTTTCTCGAGAGACGCTTGCGGCACCTTGGTGGTGAAGCTGCCGTCGCCGCCTCCATCGCGCGGGCGGGTTTTGTAGGACCCGGAGATGCTGCCGTCGTCCTTGACCGTCACCTCCTCGATGCGGCCCTTCTCGACATCGCGCAAGAAGTCGCTGGCGATGATCTCTCCGCGCTTCGCCGCGCCCTGGTTGAACAGGTTGAAGATGAGAATCACCATCACGAAGATGGCGGCCCACAGCAGGAGGTTCTTGAGCGTTGCGTTCATCGTGTGATGCGGAGACGCGTCCGCAGAGGACAACGAACCCCGGCACTGCGGGATTCCGGACACCGCGGATGACCCGATCCCCGAAAGGTTGTCACCGGAGCCCCCGTACTTCAAGGGATCCAATCCCTTGATCCTGCACGAAGGGGTCCGCCGCCTGGCGCGGCGCGGCGCTCCGCGTCACCCGGAGACGGTCTCGACGCAGTTCCCAGCGCCAGCCGCCGCCGCAGTCGCAGCCGACGGCCCGCCGGCCCGGCCCCTGGCGGTCGAGCTGCCGCGCCAGTTCCCGCCGGGCCTTGCGCGGCGGCGGGTAGGGCGCCCCGGCCAGCCGATGCAGCCGGGCGAGGGCCGCCGGCCACAACGGCTCCGGCAGCCGCACGAGCGCCTCGATCTCGACCTCGCAGCACTGCGCGCCGGCCCGCGGCGACAGTGTGTCGTCAAGCAGCCGTCGCACCGTCGATTGCGCCCCGCGGGCGGCGCGGGCCAGGCGGACGAGCCGGCGCTCGAGGTCGGGAGTCTCCCGGGCGAGGACGGGCAGCAGGTGGCGGCGGACGAAGTTGCGCGGCGGTCCGGAAGCGTGGTTCGTCGGGTCGTCGACGGGCGTCGTTCGGCGCCGGGCAGCGTAGCTCCGCAAGCAGTCGGGTCCCGCGTCGAGCAACGGCCGCAGCAGGGGCAGGCCAAGCCGGTTCGAGACCGGCGCCATCGCACCGAGACCGGCGGCGCCGCTGCCGAAGAGAATGCGAAGCAGAACGGTCTCGGCCTGGTCGCGGCGGTGGTGAGCGGTCAGGACCGCGGCTGCGCCCAGCGATCGGGCGGCCGCGGCCAGCAGCCGGTAGCGTTCGGCGCGGGCCCACTGTTCCGAGCTCCAGGCGGGCTCGATCGGCCGGGCGGACCGGACCTCGAAGGGAACCCCGATCGCGGCGGCGAGACGCTCCGCCGCGACCGCGCGCTGGCCGGATCCGTCGTCCAGGAGGTGATCGACATGGACGGCCGCGAGACGCCAGTCGAATCGCGGCGCAACGGCCCGCATGGCGAGCAGCAGCGCGGTCGAGTCGGGACCGCCCGAGAAACCGACGACCAGGGGAGCGCCGCGGACCGCTCGCGCCAGTGCCGGCCGCCGGCCGAAGAAATCGGCGACCGCAGCATCGATCGGTGGCTGGATCATCGAGGGATGGTGGCGGTGGAGGGACTCGAACCCCCGACACAGCGGATATGAGCCGCTTGCTCTGACCGGCTGAGCTACACCGCCCGGTCGTCGCGGAACCCTACCGGAACCGGCAACGCCGTCTCCCCGCATCCGCGGCGACTGCGACCCGCTCAGGGCCCCGGCTTGCGCAGCGAACTCTGGCAGCTTCGGAACTGCCCGAAGAAGCTCCGCATCGACTCCGACAGGGCCTCGTCGTTCAGCCGGTAGATCACGTTCTGGCCGCGCCTCTGGTCGATCACCAGGTCGGCTTCCTTGAGCACCGAGAGATGGCGCGAGATGGTCGGCTGCGAGAGATCGAACTCGCCCACGATGTCACCCACGCACATCTGTTCGTCTTCGAGCAGGCGGAGGATGTTCTGCCGGGTCGAATCGGAGAGCGCCTTGAACACCTTCGTCATGCGACGGGAGCGTCGGTCGCGAAACGGAAGCCCGCTCAGCGAACCGCCCAGGCGTACCGGTCGATGGTCTGTCTTCTGTGCCACGATCAGGGTTCTCCGGGTCGAGTGCGTCTCGCAGCGCGATGCGCGCTTCCCGCTGCCTCCCCGGGCGTCTTCGACCTGAGCCCGGCCCCGCCCAGGCGTCCGGGCGGCAACGCGGGAATGAAGAGAGTTGGCCATTATGGCATAAATCCCCGTTGACATGGGGCTTCAGCGGCTCCGATGGCTGCTGGCAATCGCCGGCGCGAACGCGAACCGGACCCGGCCCGCAGGCCCCGGCGCGGACGGATCTCGGCAGAAGACGCGCACCGGAGCTCCGAAGAGCTGCTACGCTGTGCCGCTCTTGCCAACCCTGAGCAGGCCGACCCGGGCGCCGATTCCTTGAGCCCCGGACCCCTCCGGTCATCTCTTCGGGCGCCTCCGCTCCTCTTGCATGGAGCGGAAGATGAAGCCACAGACTTGTGATCAGCAGAGCAAGGAACCCCACGATCTCCCCGCCCTCTGGCGCCAGTGCGTCGCCCAGGACGCCGATTGGGCGTCCCTGGTTCATCGGGTCGACCCGATGCTGCGGAGCACCCTGGCCGGCCTGGGGCGGAGCTACGGCCTGTACCTGAGCAGGGATCTCCTCGACGAGGTGATCCAGGAGACGTACGTCCGCCTGCTGCAGAACAACCGCAAGGTGCTGCGCGGCTGTCGCGGCCGATCCGAAACGACGATCCTGGCCTACCTGCGCCGGGTTGCCCGGAGCACCCTGATCGACTGGCTGCGAGCCCGCTGGGCGCTCAAGCGCGGTCCGGCCGTCGAACTCAGCATCGACGCCCTGGAAGCGGGCGGCGAGCACGCGGAGGTGTTCGACGTCCCGAGCCACACCTCCAGTCCGTTCGACGTCATCTACACGCAGGAGCTCCGGCGCCAGTTTCGCCGCGAGTGCTGGCGTGTCGCCAGACCCGGCAACACGGCTCAGCGTGACGCCTGGATCACGGAGCGCATGGTGGTGGACGGATGGAACTCGCACGAAACGGCACAGGCAGTCCAACTGGCGCCGGCGACCGTCGCGACAGTGCTCACCCGGATGCGCCGGAACCTGCGGCGCCGCGGACTCCTGATGCCCGCACGCATCACGTCGACCGTCTGACCCGCAGTTGTCGCCGAGTTCTTCGCGGCGTGCGCGGACTCGTGCCGAGTACCTGCCGCGCTGCGTTCTGCGGCGCAAGCTCCTAGCAGCCAAACCCGTCGCTGACTCCGTGTTTGGCCCCAGCCCCGTACCTCACTACGACCTTGAGCCGAAGAACTCGCTGCGCTGCGTTCTACGGCGCAAGCTCCTAGAACAGATCGCTGTCGGCCTTCGTGTAGTAGCCCTTCTGCATCAGTGACACGGCGTCGTCGAGGACGAAGGGCGCCAGGCCGGTGACCAGTCCCTGGGGTTCGGGGCGGCGGACCAGGCCGAGCGCGTCCAGTTCCTTCGACAACCAGCCCGGTCGGCCGCTGAACCAGCCGACGACCGGAAGGCCCGGCGTCCGCATCTCGGCGAGCAGCGCCCGCATCGCCGGACGTTCCGCCGGATCGACCAGGGCATCACCCCATTCCACCCGATCGGCCAGTCGCCTCACCGCCGCCCAGGCGGCCAGCCGTCCCCGCCGGTACGCGGCGAGCAGCTCGGGACCCCCGGCCGGACAGTCGACGTAGCGCCAGCGCAGGTACTCGGAAGAGCGCTCGACCAGCAGTCCGTAGCGGCCGCTCACGCGCTCGAACAGCGCATCGAACTCCGCGTCCACTTCGGAACGCCCGGTGATCCGCAGCAGGTCGTAGCGGGGGCCCCGCCAGAGGCTGCGGCGCAGCCGGACGGTCGGCGACAGCTCCCGGTAGGGCGCGTCCTCTACCTGCCGCACACCCAGGAAGCGGTTGGAGAACTTCTGGATGTTGCCGGTGTTGAAACCGTAGTTGAACGCCACGCGGCCGGCGCAGTGCGTCAGATAGAAATGCCGCGAAGTCCTTGCCAGGATGCTGGTCGGGCCGCGTCCCGCGCTGCGGGCGCTGCGGCGGGTCATCGTGTCGCCGACCTGGTGACTCTCGGCGGGCGCCGATGGGGGTAGACCGCGCCAGCGCACCGGGTAGGCGCAGTACTGGCAGACGAGCTCGCCGCCCGGAGCGAACGCGAGCGAGATGCGGGGACCGCCGCACGGGTTGTCGACGTACTTCCACCGCCAGCGCTCGAGGCTCAGATCCTGCCCGAAGCAGTCCCGGAACAGCCCGAGGATGGCCAGCTCGTCCCCGGGCCGGTAGCCGCGAACGCGATAGCCGTCCCGCCGTGCGCGCACGACGCGCAACGCGGGCGGCCCGCCGACGGTCCGCTCACGGACCGGCCGGAAACCCGCCTCGAGCAGATCGACGATCAACCGGCAGTAGCCATCGCTGCCCGCGGCCGGCGGTTCGGCGTCGCCGCCAGCCGCAGCCCAGCCGATGAGCACTTCGTCCGGCAGCGCCGCGGCGTCGCCGATCGACGACGAAGACAACACGAGCCGGATCCCGTCCGCCGGGAGGGCGGAGACATCGCCCCGGGGCAGGGCGCCGGCGATCGCACGGTCCAGATCGTCTTCTGGCGCCGCACCGGCGAGCAGGCGCTCAAGGGATCGGCGCCACGCCGTCTCAGCGCTCACGGTGGCCATGCTACTTGCCGGCTACCCGCCCTTCGGCGCCAGCCAGCCGCCCAGGTCGCGGCATCGCCCATCCGTCAGGCGGACCCGGAGGTCGGATCTGGCGCCTGTCCGCACGTCTTCCGGGACCCTGAAGGACGCTGCCTCGGCGGCGGCGAGGCGGCAGCCGGCAGCCGGGACACCGAGCGCCAGGGAGGTCACCTCGACCCAGACCTCGTCGACAGCCGGGTCGATGGCCTGCGGCGCCAGCGAGGCCAGGTCGTCGAACCGCCGCGGCGCCCGCTCCAGAAGGCGGAGAAACGCAGCGAACCGCGCCCCGTACCGTCGGCGGCGGAAACGCTCCGCCGACTCCGCGAACCACGCGTCGGCGTGCGGTTCGCGCTGCGCGCTCTGATCGTAGGCGTGGACACAGCGCGCGGCCGGCGCCAGCACGGCGCGAACGCCGCGAGTCCGTGCCCGCAGCAACCACTCCGTCTCCTCGAAGTAGAGCCGGAAACCCTCGTCGAACGGCCCGACCCGCCGCCAGCCGTTCCGCGTCACCGCCAGGCAGGCGCCGGTCAGCTCGTAGCAGGTCGACGGCGCCGCGGCCCGCCAGAAGGCGCGGGCGCGGCGCCGCCAGCGACGGCGGAACCAGCGGCCCCAGACCGGCGAACGCTCCGCCCACGCCCCGTCGAGCTCGGCCCGCCGCGTCCGAAGCTGCTGCGGCGGCAGCATCAGGCGGCAGCCCTGATCCCAGAACAGCCGCGGACCCGCGATGTCGGCGGCGCCGAGAGCATCGAGCAGCGCCCGCAGACAACCGGGTTCGACCGTGACGTCCGCGTTCATCAGAAGCAGCACGTCTCCCGTCGCGTGGGTCACGCCCAGGTTGACGCCGGCGGCGAAGCCCAGGTTTTCCGTCGGACGGAGAACGGTCGCCGGAAGATCCTCCGGCGCTGCGCCTGCCGCTGCCGGCATTCCCGAGGCGCCGTTGTCGACAACGACGATCTCGAGCGAAACCGCCGATGTCCGTGCGTCCTCCGTGAGCGCCGCCACCGCCGCCTTCAGCCGGCGGGGCGTTCGGTAGTGGACGATGACTGCCGAAACGGCCGGCGGGACGCCTTCCGTCGGCTCAGATCTCGTCGACGAGGCCATGCTTCAGACGGGCGAACAGCGCACCGCCGAACACGACGGCGGCGATCGTGGCGGCAAGAAGCGGGACCAGACTCACCGGGACGCCGCCGCCCAGGAACGCGGCGCGGTAGAGGTAGACCAGGCCGGTCAGCGGGTTCCATTCCAGCAGCTCCCGGTAGCGCTCCAGGCGAGAGGAGAGCAGGGAGTAGATGATCGGCGTGACGTAGAACCAGGCGTTCAGGACCAGACCCACGGCCTGCACCGTGTCGCGGAAGTAGACGTTGACTGCCGCGAGCCCCAGACCGAGCCCGAAGGTCAGCGCCGTCTGCAGCGGCACGGCGACCAGGAGCAGGGGCAGGCTCGCCGCTGAGAGTTCGCCCATCAGGGCCAGAACGGCGAGGAACACGACACCTCCCACCGCGGAGTGGACCAGGGCGCCGAGCACCAGGGACGCCACCAGCACTTCACCCGGCAGGCGCATCTTCTTGACCAGGTCCGCGTTGTCGGTGATCGCCGAGGCCGAGCGGTTGACTCCTTCATGGATCGCCATCCACGGCAACAGTCCGCAGAACAGGAACACGCCGAAGTTCCGGGTCTGTTCATCGTCGATCTCGAGTCCCAGGATCCTGCCGAACACCAACGTGAACAGCAGGAGCTGCCACAGCGGGTTCAGCAGCGACCAGACCAGCCCCAGGGCCGATCCCGCGTAACGCGAGCGCACGTTGCGGACGACGAGCTCGCGCAGCAGGAACAGATGCTGCCGATAGCGGGAGGAGCGCTTCTGCACGCCCCGATTATCCCCGACAGGGGATCCTTCGACGGCCTTCGTTTCGTGGCCACGGGCGCCGGGACGACCGCGCCGGAAACGGTCGCCGCCCGGAGCGGCCTGCTGTCCGGTGAACGGCCACATGTTCCCTCATCGCGCCCCTCCCGCTTGCGATCACTCTTCGTCGGACAGCGCTACCGGCCGGACGACGATCCGGCGTCCGGCAGGGGCCGCAACGTCGTACCGGCGGCGCTCCGGGGTTCCTCCCCTGCGCTGTCCTCGATCGCGTAGATCCCGACTCGACGACGGCCGGGCGGCAACCACCGCTCTGGCACCAGCGCCGAGAAGCGGCTGGCGCCGCGGTACGTGAAGGTCTCGGTCGTGGCGCGCACCGTACCGTCGACCGCGACCGCCAGCTTCGTTCCGTCGACGACATCGGGTTTGATCCGGCCACCGACCAGGCTCGGCACGAAGCCGCTCTCGGGGTCCACATCCTCGTAGCTGCGGCGAGCGGTGAGAATGGCGGCCACGTCGCCGGACCTCTCGCCGCCCGCGGACTCCCGGATGAAATCGGAGACCGGGCGGCCGAGCAGATCGGGCCTCGGCCCGGCCGCGAAGACACCATCGAACGGATCCCGGAGGCCAGGCGTTGACGCAGCGCCGGCGCCGAACAGCCGGTGGAGCCGGTCCAGTGTCCTCTGACGCCTGACCGGATCCGTCCGGAAGCTCAGCGTCGGCGGCGTGGGCGGCGAATAGCAGCACACGGTGAGCGTCCGCTCGGAGCTGTCGTCGAGATGTCTGCCATCCACTTCCCAGGGCGGCTCGGCGCCAAGCAGCGAACCGATCGTCGGCAGGATGTCGATGGTCTGCACGACGTGCTCGACGACCCGTCCCTGCTGCTGGCCGGGCCGCTTGACGAACAGCGGCACCTCCAGAAGTTCCTCGAAGTCGGCTTCCGTCGCCGCCCGGCGCAGTGCTCCGGCGCGAAAACCGTGATCCGCGGTGACCACGATCAGGGCCCGATCGTAGAGGTCGGTGCGGCGGAGGCGGTCGAGAATCCGGCCCAGCACGCGGTCGGCATAGCCCACCTGGAGCAGGTGCCGCTGGAGGCCCTGGACGTAGAGCCAATCGTCCTCGGGCACCTGCGGATCGTCGAGGCCCGGGGGAATCACCGGCGCGCCGATGGGCGCGTACTCACGGCCGGAAGGAAGGTACCGGAACGGCACATGGGGCAGGTTCAGGTGCAGGTAGTACAACCCCGGCCTGCGGTGTCGGGAGCGTTCCAGGCGCGAAAGAAAGCTGTCGACGACACGCGGAATGTCCTGGTCGAGCCCGCGGCCGCCGGTGTCTTCCACGCGCCCTCCAGGTCGGCGCCGGCCACGGAATCCGGTCCAGGTCTGGTCGACGTCCGGCAGTCCGGTCCGCAGCGCCGGCGGCAGCAGCAGGTGGCCGTACACGACGGCGAGGTCGTCGACCAGGGCAGCAAGACGCTCCCCGGGGCCGACCGGCAGCGCCTCCTCGGTGCAGGCCGCCGGTGGACAGAGCAGGGAGAACGGCTCGTACGCGACAACCCGATAGCCGGCCTGGCCCAACCAGGAGAAGAGGTTCGCCGGATGGTCGCTGTAGTGCGCCTTCGCCTCGGGCCGGGGCAACCCGCCCGTCAGCAGGGTGGGGATCGCCTTCTGCGTCTGGCTCGACGTGGAAAGGGCCAGCGGATACCAGTCGGCGGCTGCCGCCAGGGCGGCGAAGACGGGAAAGCGCCGGTCGTCGATCGAACCGTCCGGCAGTTGAATCGAACTCGTCGGCAGCTCGTCGAAGACGACGAACACGATCGGTGTGTCCAACCGGCTCGCTGGCGCCTCGTCGACCTGCACACCACCGGCGGGATCTGCCAGGAACAGACCGCGCACGCTCGGCCGGACAAGAAACACAAGCGGCGCCGCCACGGCCGCAGCGGCGGTCACGCTGACAACGCTCGAGAACACGCGGCTGCGGCGCAGGCAGAGGACAGCGCCGACGCCGCCGGCTGCCGCCAGCACCAAGGCTGCCGCGACCGGCAGCAGGTGGGTCAACTGAAGCAGAAACGCTCCCGCAAGCAGCGCTCGGATGCCATCGATCCAGACCCGCCCGACGATGCTCCCGGCCACCGCCGGGAGCGCGAACGGCGCCGCCAGGATCGCCGGCAAGCCGATGGCGAGTCCAAGCGCCAGGACAGCGAGCGGCCCTCCGGTCAGTCGGTGCGCCACCAGGAAGCCCGGCTCTCCGCCGGTCAGGTCGAGGACCGGCTGCGCTACGGCGAACGTCCACAGACCGAACACATGGGCGACGGGCACCCAGCGACCCGTGCCATCGATCGGCTCCCGTGGAGAGGTTCTCTCCTTGCGGACGGCGCGCCGCATGGATCAGGCGGCCTGTTGTCCGCTTGCGCCGCGGAAGCGCAACGCGACCGAACTCAGATGAGCAGACCGGCGATGGTCGCCGTCTGCAGACAGGCAAGCGTACCGGCGATCATCGCTCGAAGACCGAGGCTGGCCAGTTCGCCCTTGCGCTCCGGGGCAATGCCGCCGATGCCGCCGATCTGGATCGCGATCGAGGAGAAATTGGAGAAACCGCACAGAGCGTAGGTGGCGATCACCTGCGATTTCTCCGACAGCCCGTTCTCGGCCGAGATCGCCTCGAACCGGGAGTAGGCGACGAACTCGTTGGCCGCGGTCTTGAGGCCGAGCAGGGCGCCCACCGCGGCCGCCTCCGACCACGGGACACCCATGACCCAGGCGAGGGGACGGAACAGGAAACCCAGGATCATCTCGAGGTTCAGGCCGGGCAGCCCGATCCAGCCGCCCACCGGACCCAGGAGGCCGTTGAGCATCGCCACCAGGGCGATGAAGGCAAGCAGCATCGCCCCGACGTTGAGCGCCAGTTTCAGACCGTCGCCGGCGCCCTGGGCGGCGGCATCGATCAGGTTGGCCCAGGGTGTCCCGACCCGGTAGTCGGCGTCCGCGGAAACACGCTCGGTCTCCGTTTCCGGGATCATCAGCTTGGCCATGACCAGGGCCGCCGGCGCCGACATGACGCTGGCCGCGATCAGGTGGCCGGCGTCGATCCCCATGCCCACGTAGGCAGCCAGCACGCCCCCCGCAACCGTCGCGAACCCTCCCGTCATCACCGCCATCAGTTCCGAGCGGGTCATGTTGCCGACGTAGGAGCGGATGAGCAACGGCGCTTCGGTCTGGCCCACGAAGATGTTCGCCGAGGCGGACAGCGATTCGGGGCCGGAGGTGCCCATCACCTTCGTCATCACCACCGCGAACAGCCTGACCACGCGCTGGATGACGCCGAGGTGGTAGAGCACCGCGACCACGCTCGAGAAGAAGATGATCGTCGGCAGCACCCTGAAGGCGAACGGGACCTGCTCGAAGCCCTCACCGAAAACGAACCTCGAGCCCGCGTCGGCGAACTCGAGGAAGGCGGTCACGACATCCCTCGCGCCCTCGAAGAACGCCAGTCCCGGGCGTGTCTTCAGGATCAGCAGCGCGAGGGCGAACTGGATCGCGATGCCCGTGACCACGGTCCGCCAACGGACCCTGAAGCGGCTTGTGGAGAGCAGCCAGGCGATGCCCGGGATGACGATGAGTCCGATCAGGCCGGTCATCTGTCGACGGCCGAACCGGCAGTTACGGACCGCTGGCCTTCAGGAAACTGAAGTAGTCGCTCTCCGTCGACAGGACCAGCCAGGTCTCCGTGTCGATCGTCTCCTCGAAGGCCTCCATCGTGCGCAGGAACTCGTAGAAGCTCCGCGACTGGGCCGACTGGTTGTAGGCTGACGCGTAGATCTCGGTCGCCCGGGCGTCCGCGCGGCCCCGGATCTCCGCCGCCTGCCGATAGGCCTCCGACTGGATGCGCTTGAGGTCCCGTTCCATGTTGCCGAGGATCTCCGACGCCTGACCCTGGCCCTGGGAGCGGAAACGGTCGGCGATCCGCTGCCGCTCCGAGATCATCCGGTTGAACACGTCCGGCTCGACCTGCTCACCGTAGTTGATCCGCCGGAACTGGACATCCAGAACTTCGATACCGAGATCGTCGGTGCGGGCCTGGGCCGCGGCCAGGATGTCCTGGCGGATCTTGTCGCGCCCGGTGACGATCTCCTCGAGGCCGGCGGCGGCGTCCGGGCTCGACTCGTCTGCCGCCGCCTCCCGGTTGGAGCTGCGGATCACCTCGATCAGATCGTGATTGGCGATCGCGCTCCGCGCCTCGCCGTCGAGGATGTCATCCAGGCGCGACTGCGCGCCGCGCTCGTCCCGCAGCCGCTGGAAGAACAGCAGCGGGTCCGAGATCCGCCAGCGGGCATACGTGTCGACAAAGATGAAGACCTTGTCGCGCGTCGGCAGCTCTTCGGCCGAACCCTGCCACTCCAGGAACCGGCGGTCGAAGTAGTGCACCTTCTGGATGAAGGGCAGCTTGAACTTGAGGCCGGGAGTCTCGATGGCGTCGCCGACCGGGGCGCCGAACTGGGTGATGATCGCCTGTCGGTCCTCGCGAACGACGAACAGCGCGCTGCTGGCCACCAGCAGCAGCACCAGGACAAGAAGTGCGGCGATGATCTTCACTGCGCCCCCTCTCCGGCCGCCCGCTGTGCCGCCACCGCCCGGGCGGTGCTGACTCCCTCGAAGCTCATGATCGGCGTCAGGCCCTCGACGTCCTCGTCCACCACGATCTTGCGCCCCACCCGCGGCAGGACCCGCTCCATCGTCTCGATGAAGAGCCGCTTGCGCGTCACTTCCGGCGCGCGGCGAAACTCCTCGTAGAGGGCGCGGAACCGGGCCGCGTCGCCCTCTGCCCGGTTCACCCGGTCGAGCGCATATCCCTCCGCCTGCTGGATCGTCTGCCGCGCCTGTCCTTCGGCGCGGGGGATGACCCGGTTGTATTCGGACTCGGCCTCGTTGACGAGACGCTCGAGTTCCTGCTCCGCCTGGTTGACCGCATTGAACGACGGCTTGACCGGCTCGGGAGGATTGTTGCTCTGGAGCACGACCTGGTCGATCCGGATGCCGGTTTCGTACTGGTCGCACAGATCCTGCAGCTCCAGCTTGACCGCGCCTTCGATCTCGGCGCGGCCGACCGTCAGGACTTCGTTCACGGTCCGGTCGCCGACCAACTTGCGCATGACCGCTTCGCTCATGTCGCGAAAGGTCGTGTCGATGTTGCGGACCCGGAAGCGGTAGCGGTACGGATCGACAATGCGGTACTGGACGACCCACTCGACCACGGCGGCGTTCAGGTCGCCGGTCAGCATGTTCGCCTCGTCGGAATTCGCCACGAAGGAACTCCGCACGCCGACATCCTCGCTGCGGAAACCGAACTCCTGCTTCAACTGCCGTTCCGCCGGCAGCTTGATGACCTCGTCGACGACCGGGATCTTGAAACGAAGACCCGGCTCGGTGGTGCCGACGTAGCGGCCGAGGCGGAGAACGACGGCCACTTCCTCGGGCTGCACCGTGTAGACGCTCGACAGCGCGAGCAGACCGATGACAACGATCAGGGCGATGATCTTCAGGCCGCCCAGGCGCTCGCGCAGCACCTTGCCGACGTTGCCGAGATCGAGCGGGCTGTCGGCGCCGGGGAAGTTGTCGCTCATGGCTCTGCAGGCTATGTCATCGTCCGCGAGAAGACAACCGCTGCAGCGATAGTCTCGTCGCCCATGCCGCCCCGTTTCGACGACGACGGGAGGACGCTTCGGCTGTCCGTGGCGGACCTGCTCGAACACGGCGCCGCCAGGCATCTCGGGTTCGCCAACCGGGGCGGCTTCGAGCGGCTCTGGGTGGGCCAGGCGATCCACAGCCGCTACCAGGAGCAGGCGCTGGAACGTGAGCCGAGCTACCGCCGCGAGGTGGAACTCTCGTTCGAGTTCGACCACCGGGGCTGGAGGGTGACCCTGACCGGGCGCGCCGACGGTCTCTTCCGCGACGCCGATGGCCGACTGGCGATCGAGGAGATCAAGTCGGTGCGGCCGAACGCCGAGCCCTCGCCGGCGCTGCTCGCGACCTACCGCCGGCAGGCGGCGATCTACGCCTGGATCGTCCACCGCTCCGGCGCAGCGGCCGCGCTCCCGGTACGCGCTGAGCTCGTGCTGATCGAAGTCGGCGCCGCCGGGATCGAGCGCCGCGACGTCGAGCTCGACTTCGAGGACATCGAGACCGGCATCAGAGTGCGGCTCAACTCGCTGGTCCACGAGTACGAATCGGCAAGGGCGGAGCGTCAGTATCGCGAGCTCGCGGCGGAACGGATCGAGTTCCCCTTCCACCGGCCGCGGCCCGGTCAGCAGGAGATCATCGACCGCGCCGGACTCGCGGTCGAGCAGCGGGAGCACCTCCTGGTTCAGGCGCCGACCGGCCTGGGCAAGACCGCCGCCGTCCTCTACCCGGTGCTGCGCGAAGCGCTGGCGCGCGACCTGCGGGTGTTCGTGCTCACCGCGAAGAACACCCAGCAGGCGATGGCCAACCGGGTCCTGGACCTGCTGAACCGGGAGAGCGCCTTTCACGCGCTGCAGCTCCGCGCCAAGGCGCGCATGTGCGCCAACGACGAGGTCATCTGCCACGAGGACTACTGCCCGTACGCCCGCGACTTCTACCTCAAGCTGCAGCGCAGCCAGATCATCCCCAGACTGCTCGAGGAGCGCAGCCTGCTCCTGCCGGACGCCGTCTTCGACGTCGCCAGGAAGGTCAGGACGTGCCCGTTCGAGATCAGTCTCGAACTCGGTCGGCGCGTGCAGGTCGTGGTCGGGGACTACAACTACGCACTCGATCCCTTCGTCAGGCTGACCGACTTCCAGGGCGACGCCGATCTCTCCGGCACGGTCCTCGTCATCGACGAGATCCACAACCTCGTGGACCGCGGCCGCGGCTACTACAGCCCGGAACTCTCCGCCGCGAGCTGCCGGGCCGCCCGGGCGGGACTGCGCCGCGCCGGACGCGGATCGGAGGGAGGGCCCACGGAGGCATTGGAGGAGCTCTGCGGCGCCCTGGAGGATCTGCTCCGGACCGAGGTCGACGCGCAGCTCGACCGGCCCGACCGGAACGCGATGGCCGAAGGAGCCCCGCCCGAAGAAGAGCTCTGGAGCCTGCGGACCGCCTTCGACCGCGGCTTCGTGGACTACCTGGAGTTCCGCCGGGAGACCCGCTCCTTTGCCGCCAACGACGCCTTCGTCGAGCTCTACTTCGAGCTCCTGAGGTTCCTGAACACGCTCCAGCTCGCCGCGCAGCCGAGACATGCGGAGTCCTTCAGCTTCCTGTGCCGGCGGATCGACGAGGAGCCTTCCTTCGCCCTTCTGTGCAAGGACGCAGGCGCGTTCCTGGGGGCGACGATGAACCGCTGCCGCTCGACGATCGGCCTGTCCGCGACCCTGCAGCCGTTCGAGTTCTACCGCGACCTGCTCGGGCTCGACCCGGCCCGCACCTCGACACTCGAGGTGCCGAGCGCATTCCCCGCCGAGAACCGGCGGGTCGTCGTCGACACCTCCGTCACGACCAGATATCGGGTCCGCGAGCAGAACTACGGTCCGATCGCCGAGCGGCTGGCCGATTTCGCCCGCTCGGTCCCGGGCAACTCGATGGCGATCTTCCCCAGCTACCGATTCCTCGACGAGGTTCGGAAGCGGCTCCCCGACTGCGGCCGCACCGTCGTGGTCCAGCAGCAGGCGACCAGCGAGGAGCGGCGCCAGGAAATCCTTGCGACGCTGACCAACCCGCTCCACGGCGACGTGCTGCTGCTCGCCGTGGCCGGCGGCGTCTTCTCGGAGGGCGTCGACTACCCGGGCGACGCGCTGCTCGCCGTCGCGGTCGTCGGCCCGTGCCTGCCCGCCGTGACGATGGAACAGAAGCTGCTTCAGGCCTACTACAACGAACGCTTCGAGCGCGGCTTCGAGTACGCCTTCGTGGTGCCGGGGATGACCCGCGTGGTCCAGGCCGCCGGACGACTGATCCGCTCGGCCGACGACCGCGGGGTGATCGCTCTCCTCGATCGCCGGTTCCTGGAACATCCCTACCGTCGGCACCTGCCGGCCGAGTGGCGGCCGGAGGGCGCGGCCGCTGAAGAGGCAGTGCTCGCCGGTCACCCGGCAGGCGCCGCCGCCGCCTTCTTCAGCGGCGGCGGGTCGGGTGCGGGGAACGGCCGGGGCCGCTCATGACGACCCTGCTCCAGCGGATCGAGCGCTTCATCGCCGCCGGCGACGGCGCGTTCGACGAACTTGCGGCGGCAGCAGCCCGCTTCGGCTACGAGCACGTCGCGCCGTACCGCCGCCTGTGCGATCGGCGCGGGCTCGCCCCCGGCGCCCTCGACGACTGGCGAGCGGCGCCGGCCGTGCCCACGTCCGCCTTCAGGTCGCTCCGGCTCGCCGCCGGCGAGCCCCGGGAGACCTTCCGCAGCAGCGGCACCACCGGCGGCGCGGAGCGCCGCAGCGTTCACTACCACTCCTGTCCCGACCTCTACCGGACCGTGATCGACGCCACGTTCCCGGCCGCCTGTCTGCCGGCCGGCGGCGGGCGCCTGCCGATCCTCTCCCTCATTCCCGACCGCTCGGCCGCGCCCGACTCCAGCCTGTCCTTCATGGCGGCTCACGTCTTCGAGCGTCATGCCGCCGCCGGCAGCGCCTGGGCGGCCTCGAGCAGGGGCATCGACCTCGACCTCGCGGGCCGCTGGCTCCGCTCCCGCAGCCGAGACGAGCCGGTGCTCATCCTCGCGACCGCCCTGGCCCTGGTCCTGCTGCTCGACCGGATCGAAGACCGGGGAGGACGGGCCATCCGCCTTCCGGCCGGGAGCCGGGTCTTCGAGACCGGCGGCTTCAAGGGCCGCACCCTGGAGACCACACCGGCAGCGGTCCGCCGGCGCGTCTGCAGCCTGCTCGGCCTCGACGCGGACGCCGTGGTTCGCGAGTACGGCATGACCGAACTGACCAGCCAGGCCTATTCCCGTCCCGGCGGCGAGCGGCTGCGCACGCCGCCGTGGATGCCGTTCCGTGTGCTCGACCCGGAGTCCCTCGAAGAGGTCGACGACGGGACGACCGGCCTCCTCGCCTTCTTCGACCTCGCCAATCTCGGCTCGGCCTGTCACGTGCTGACCGAGGATCTCGGCGTCCGGGAAGACGACGCCTTCCGCCTGCTCGGCCGCGCCAGCGGCGCGGAACTGCGTGGCTGCTCGCTGACGGCGGAGGAGCTGGGGGCCGCGTGAGGGACACGGCCCGGCGCCTCGCCGCCGCCGGCCCCTCGCTTCGCGCCGTGGCGGACGACCAACTCCTCGCCGCCTGGAACGACACTCTCGGCGCCTTCCTGGACCCGGCAAGCCCCGAACGCCGCGCCCTGGATCCCCACCTGCTGCAGGCCACAGGCCTCTCGGCCGCCGGTCTCGACCACGGTCTCGCGAGCATCGGCGCCGGCATGCTCGGCGCGGCCGCGGCCGCCGAGATCCGCCGGCAGCTCCGGCAGCGCGAAGACGGCTACAGCCTGGTCGTCCTGCCCGCCGAGCCCCCGGGTCTGATGCTGCAGTCCCTGCTGCCGGCGTTGGCGGCGAGAGCGCCCGTCCTGTTCAAGTCGGCCCGAGCCGAGCCGCACTTCGCCCCGGCGTTCCTGGCTGCCCTCGGCCGCCGCCTGCCAGCACTTGGCCGGGCCTTCGCCGCCGCGGTGTGGTCCGGCGGCGACCGGACGATCGAGGCACAGCTCCACGCCTCGGCCCGGCTGGTCGCGGCGTACGGCGGCGACGCGGCGATCGACGCCCTGACCCGACGACTTCCACGACGTTTCGCCAGGCTCGCGGCTCAACCGGAACGAACCGGAGCCGTTCCCAACCAAGGCTCGCCAGCCGCGAACTGCCGGTTCATCGCCTTCGGTCCGAAGCTCAGCCTCGGCTGGATCGGACCCGGCGCCGACCTGGAGCGAGCCGCCTGCGGCATGGCGCTCGATGTCGCCACCTTCGACCAGCGCGGCTGCCTCTCGGTGCACGCTGTTCTCGCCGCGCCGGCAGCGGCGGCCGACTTCGCCGCCGCCCTCGCCAGCGCCCTGCACGAACTTGCCGCCGAACTGCCCCCCGGCCGGGCAGTGTCAGCCGACCGCGCCGGCGTCCGCCTCGTCCGCGAGGACGCCGACCTGCGCGCGCTCACCTGGCGCGGCGGTGAACTCGCTGCCGGCACGGTGATCCTGGAGACCGATCCGCGAATCACCCCCTCGCCGGGGCTGCGCACGGTCCGCGTCCTGCCCGTCGGCGATGTCCCGCCGGTGGACGGCTGGCGCGGCCGAATCCAGGGCGTTGCCGTCGCCGGCGAACTGCCCGCCGATGTCCGCGCTGCCTTCGCGCGGGCCGGTGTTTCCCGCTTCGCCCCGGCCGGTCGACTCCAGGCCACCGAAGCCGACTGGCGCAACGGCGGCATCGACCTCGCGGCTCAGTTCGCCAGGGGACGCGCGTGACTGCAGCCCCAAGGGGCCGGCTCAGGGCTCCGGCGGCAACCCGGACACCGTCTCCTCCACGACGCCCTCCTTGACCCGGAAGGAGCGCGGCAGGGTCCGATGCAGCGGTGCGAGGAAGGTAGACGGGGCCTCGCGGATCTCGAACGCAGGCCCCCAGGACCAGAAGAAGGTCCGGTTCTCGTCGGGTGTGGCCGAGCTGAGGACCCACATCTGGCCGCCGGCGAACACGTGCCGGTTGAGGCGGTCGACGGCCTGACCCAGGTTGTCGTCAAGCTCGGCGATGACCAGCCAGTGTTCGCCTTCCGCAAGCTCCGGCACGATCGTGCTCAGGCAGAGGCGGCCGTCGCCGTCGCCGCTGCAGATCTCGTGGATCGACAGATCCGGCTTGAGCCGTGTCGCCAGGTTGTCGAGCGGGAGATCCGGTGCGGCACGGGCGAACGCGAGCAGTCCCACGCTCAACGCGGCGACGATCGCCAGCCGGATCCACGGCAGGCCTCCGGGCGGCCGCCGCCCGACCAGGAACGCGATCGCCAGGGCCGGCGCCATGAGCGCCAGGTCCTGCCAGAACGCCTCCGCCGGCGTCCGCTCGACGAGATTGCCGAAGCAGCCGCAGCCGGCCTCGTCCTCGGTCGCGATGCCGCGCAGATCGCGATAGTAGGAGCGGCCCGTGAGGAACAGGAAGAACGCGACCAGGAGCGCCGTCGGCGCGAGCACCCACATCCGTCGAAGCCCCAGGATCAACGCACTGCCGAGGCCCATCTCGAGCGCCAGCGCGATCGCCGTCACTACCGCGGCCGGCAGCAGGAAATCGAGACCCTCGATCTCCACCTGCTGCACGAACGCCTGCGGGTCGAGCGCCTTGACGACTCCTCCGAACACCAGCACGGCGCCCAGGAACGCACCGCCGGCCCAGCCGGCGAGCTGCAGCGCGGAGTCCATCGCCCCGGCCGGAAACGCCTCCCGAGTCTTGCGCCGCACCTTACTCGCCATGGTTCGCGATCACCTGTACGTATCCCGTCCGGTTGCCGGCCCGACTCGCCGCCGCGCCCGCCCGTGCCGGCCCGCTGCCGGCCCCGGAGGACGCCTGCCCGGCCGTACAGACTAGCAGCCCATGGCGACTGTCGGACGGCGTTCGGAGCAGCCGCGCAGGACGAACGGCTTCGTTCGCCGCTTCGTTCGCTCTCCGGTCGCAGCCAGCCCGATACTCTCTATCGTCATCGTCGCGGCCGTGCCGGAGGGCCGCCTGACCGTCTCGATGCGACCCGCATCTCCACTACCGACTGCCAGCCCATGATCTCCATCTCCAACCTCGGCAAGAGCTTCGGCGAGCAGACCCTGTTCACCGGCGCCAGTGTCCGTTTCACGAAGGGCGAACGGTACGGCATCGTGGGCTCGAACGGCTCGGGCAAGTCCACCCTCCTGCGCATCCTGAGTGCCGACGAATCCGCCAGCGAAGGCGTCGTCTCCGTCCCGAAGCGTTGCCGGCTCGGCGTGCTGAAGCAGGACCACTTCGAGTACGAAGAGACGCCCATTCTCGATGTCGTCATGATGGGCAACATCGAGCTGTGGAACGCCATGGTCGAGAAGGACCGACTCCTCGAGCGGGCAGACGAGCACTTCGACGGCGACCGCTACGCGGAACTCGAAGAGATCGTCATGCGATGGGACGGCTACTCGCTCGAGTCGCGCGCGGCCGAGATCCTGGAGGGACTGGGAATCGGGTCGGAGGTCCACCGCGAACCGCTGTCGGTCCTGTCCGGCGGCTTCAAACTGCGGGTGCTGCTGGCCCAGACGCTCGCCGCCGCACCGGACGCGCTGCTGCTTGACGAGCCGACGAACCACCTGGACATCCTGTCGATCCGCTGGCTCGAGAAGTTCCTGACCGACTTCGGAGGAGTGGTGGTCGTCGTCTCCCACGACCACCGCTTCCTCGACAACGTCTGTACCTGGATTCTCGACATCGACTACGAGACCCTGACCGCCTACGCCGGCGCGTACTCCAGCTTCGAGCAGAAGAAGGTCGAGGAGCGGGCGCGCCGCGAGGCCGAGATTTCCCAGCGGCAGCAGGAGATCGACCACCATCAGAAGTTCGTCGACCGCTTCCGCTACAAGGCGAGCAAGGCCCGGCAGGCCCAGAGCCGTGTGAAGCTGATCAACCGGATGACGATCGAGCCGCTGCCGCAGAGTTCCCGCCGCTACCCGCAGTTCCGCTTCGGTTCGCGGCGCCATTCGGGCAAGCGGGTACTCACCCTCGAGGGAGTCTCCAGGAGCTACGACGACAACCGGGTACTGGACAATGTCTCGCTCGAGATCGGGCGCGGCGAGCGGGTGGCGGTGATCGGTCCGAACGGCATCGGCAAGTCGACCCTGCTCAAGATCGCGATCGGCGAGGTTCCGGCCGACGCGGGCAGGATCGACTGGGGGTATGAAACGCACCCCGGCTACTTCGCCCAGGACCATCGGCAGCAACTGCTCGACAGCGAGGGCGCCGAACGGAAGACGATCGAGAGCTGGCTCTGGGACTGCTGCCCGGGCGAGCCGATCGGCTTCGTCCGCGGCCACCTCGGCGCCGTCCTGTTCTCGCGGGACGAGGCGGCCAAACGGATCGGCAGCCTCTCCGGCGGCGAGGCGGCGCGTCTCCTGTTCTGCCGCCACATCGTTCTCAAGCCCAACGTCCTGATCCTCGACGAGCCCACGAACCACCTCGATCTGGAAGCGATCGAGGCCCTGATAGAAGGACTCTCCGCCTACCAGGGCACCCTGCTCCTCGTCTCCCACGATCGCTGGTTCGTCAGCCGGCTGGCGACCCGGATCGTCGAGATCTCGGCCGAAGGCGTCAACGACTTCCTCGGCAGCTACGACGAGTACCTCGACCGCTGCGGCGACGACCACCTGGACCGCGGCGCCGCCCTGTCGCGGGCGAAGCAGGAAGAGCGGAACAGGAAGGCGGCGGCGCGGGCCGTCTGACGCCGGGGCGCTTCCGTAGGTCCGCCCATCCGCGCCGCAGCACGCAGCGCATCACGGACCGCTTCCTTCGCGGTGCGTCGAGTCCGTCGCCGGCATCGACGTTCCACCGCACCTCAGCGGCCGGCGGGAACTGCCCGCGGCGACAGCCGCGGCCAGACTCGTACGGCGAGCAGGGCGCCGACAGCAACGCCGACCACGTCGGCCGCCAGGTCCATCCACTCGCCGGACCTGTGGCCGAGCAGCATCTGGAGCATCTCGAGGGCTCCGCCGTAGGCGACCGCGCCGGACGCGGCCAGCAGCACGCCCCGGACCCGGCCGGCGCGCGCCGCCGCTCCACACCAGACCCAGGCCAGCAACACGAACAGCGCGCCGTGAGCCACCCGGTCCCAGGGCGCCTCCGCTGCCAGCCGCGGAGCGTCGCCCGGAACCAGGGACAGGAGCCGAACGAGGCCGCGCTCCAGCGGCTGCACGAACAGCGGCGCCGGCAGGAGCAGGAACAGTGCGACCGCGCTGGCGACGCTGAACGAGAGCAGCCGCCAGGCCGGCGCGAGACGCCGACGGGACCCGTCAGCGGGGTCCGACGAACCCCTCCCTCTCGAGGTGGAGGATGACCTGCTGGGCGGCCTCCTCGGCGGTGATGTCCGTCGTGTCGATGACCATGTCCGGGTTCTCCGGCGGCTCGTAGGGGTCCGAGATACCGGTGAAGGCGTCGATCAGTCCCGCCCGCGCCTTGGCGTAGAGACCCTTCACGTCGCGCTCCTCGCAGATCTCGAGCGGCGTCGCGACATGGACGAGAACGAACCCGCCCACGGCGTCGATCATCTCCCGCACATCCTGGCGCACGTTCTCGTACGGCGCGATCGGGGCGCAGATCGCGATGCCGCCGTTCTTCGTGATCTCGGAAGCGACGAAGCCGATGCGACGGATGTTGATGTCCCGGTGCTCCCGGGAGAACCCGAGCTCGGACGACAGGTTGGTGCGCACGATGTCGCCGTCGAGCAAGGTGACCGGCCGGCCGCCAGCCTCCAGGAACTTGACCAGGAGAACGTTGGCGATCGTCGACTTGCCGGCTCCGGAAAGGCCGGTGAAGAACACGGTGAAGCCCTGTTCGCTGCGCGCCGGGTGGCTCCTCCGCAACTCCCGGGCAACTTCCGGGAACGTGAACCACTCCGGGATGGGAAGGCCGCGGCGCAGCCGGCGACGAAGGTCGCTGCCCGAGATCGACAGCGTCCGTTCCCCCTCCTTCACTGCATCCAGCGGTTCGTACGAGTCGCGGTCCTCGACGTACACCATCATCTGGAACGGCACCATCTCGACCCCGATCTCGGCCTCGTGCTCGACCATCAGCTCCTGCGCGTCGTAGGGACCGTAGAACGGATTTCCTCCGGAATCGACGCCGGGGCCGGCATGGTCGCGGCCGACGATGAGGTGGGTACAGCCGTAGTTCCTGCGGATCAGGGCGTGCCACAGCGCCTCGCGCGGACCTGCCATGCGCATGGCGAGCGGCAGCAGCGCGAGCTCCGCGGTGTGACGCGGGTAGTGGGCGAGGATCTTCCGGTAGCAGCGGACCCGTGTGTAGTGATCGAGATCGCCCGGCTTCGTCAACCCCACGACCGGGTGGATCAGCAGGTTCGCCTGCTGCTGCCGGGCCGCCCTGAGCGTCAACTCGAAGTGCGCCCGGTGCATGGGGTTGCGCGTCTGGAACGCCACCGCCGTCTTCCAGCCGAGCTGCACGAAGCGGCGATGCAACTGCTCCGGCGTCTTCCGCAGCCCGGGGAAGTCGTAGTGCTTCGGCAACTGGATGCCCTCGATCCGGCCGCCCACGGACACCGTGTTCGTCCGATGGTACAGGTGGGCGACGCCGGGATGCTCCTGATCGAGGGTGCCGTAGACGAGCTCCGCCTCCTTGCGGCGGTCGTGCTCCCGGACATCCTCGACCGCGAGCACCGCCAGCGCCAGGCCTTCCGGATCGCGCAGAACCAGCTTCGAGCCGGCGTCCAGGTCGGCCGCCGCAGCCGGCGTCACATCGAGCGTGACCGGGATCGGCCACAGTGAACCGGAGGGCAGGCGCATCGTCTCGCAGACGCGGTCGAAGGCGTTCCGGGTCATGAAGCCGTCGAGCGGCGAGAATCCGCCGCAGAGCAGCAGCTCCAGATCGCAGATCTGCCGCGGCGTCAACGTCCAGGAGGGCCACTCGCGCGATCCCGCCCGCAGTTCGTTCAGGCGTTCCGGCGCGGCGATCAGCGATCGCGGAGGACCGCTCCGCTGCGTCCGCTGCGGGGGCTCGGGGTTCACCGTCGGAACCCGGCGTTCGTCGTCGGCCGGTGGCAACGGCCGTACCTTGCTGTCCGCCTCATCCTGCCCCGACCGCCTCGACGTCGGCGTCGACCATCATCTCGACGAGATCGCGGAAGGCGACACGGGGGCGCCAGCCGAGGCGATCGCGAGCCAGGCTCGCGTCGCCCTGAAGCAGCGGAACCTCAGCCTTGCGGAAGTACCGGGAATCGACCGTGACCAGGACCCGGCCATCCTCGCCGATTCCCTGTTCCGCCACACCTTCGCCCCTCCAGGTGAGCGGCATCCCGGCCCGGGCAAAGGCGATCTCGCAGAACTCGCGGACGCTGTGGGTCTCACCGGTGGCGATCACGTAGTCGTCCGGTTCTTCGGCCCGCAGCATCAGCCGCATCGCGTCCACGTAGTCGCCGGCGTAGCCCCAGTCGCGGCGCGCGTCCAGGTTGCCGAGCGCCAGACCGTCCTGCATCCCGGCCCGAATCCGGGCCGCCGCCAGACTGATCTTGCGCGTGACGAACGCCTCGCCGCGGCGCGGCGACTCATGGTTGAACAGGATCCCGTTGACCGCGAACAGTCCGTAGGCCTCCCGATAGTTGCGCGTCGTATGGAAACCGAACGCCTTGGCCGAGGCGTAGGGGCTGCGCGGGTAGAAGCGGGTCGTCTCCCGCTGCGGCGACTCCTCGGCAAGACCGAAGAGCTCGGACGACGAGGCCTGGTAGAAGCGCGCGTCCGGCGCGTGACGCCGTGCCGCCTCAAGCAGCCACAACACGCCGAGACCGGTCACCTCGGCAGTGGCCGCGGGCAGTTCGAACGAGACCTGGACGTGGGACTGCGCCCCGAGGTTGTAGATCTCGTCGGGCCTCGCCTCGGCCACGGCGCGGTTCAGGGACGAGGCGTCCGTGAGGTCGCCGGCGATCAGGCGAAGCCGCGGCCCCGAGCCGGACGACGGCGTCAGCAGGCGGCCAAGCCGCTCGCCGCCCCGGGAAACCGGACGCACCAGGCCCCAGACGTCCAGACCCTCTGCGAGCAACTGCTCCGCGAGGTAGGAACCGTCCTGGCCGGTCACTCCGGTGACGAGCGCCCTGCGGCCGGCGTTGTCCGCGCTCAAACCAGCTTCAGCAGGTGGCCCATCTTCTCCCGCTTGACCCGGAGGTAGTCGCGGTTCGACTCGGTCGGCTCGATCTCGATCGGCACCCGTTCGACGATCTCCAGACCGTAGCCGGAAAGGGCGATGTACTTGTTCGGATTGTTCGTCATCAGCCGCATCCGGCGAACACCGAGGTCGCGGAGGATCTGCGCGCCGATGCCGTAGTCGCGCTGGTCGGCCCGGAACCCCAGCCGGTGATTGGCTTCGACGGTGTCGTGTCCCTGCTCCTGCAGATCGTAGGCGCGCAGCTTGTTCATCAGGCCGATGCCCCGACCCTCCTGCAGCAGGTAGAGCAGAACGCCCGTCCCCTCCTCGGCGATCGCGGAGAGAGCCTGGTAGAGCTGGGTACCGCAATCGCAACGTTCGGAGTGGAAGACATCGCCCGTCAGGCACTGGCTGTGGACCCGAACCAGGATGTCCCGCTCCGGCTCCGGTTGGCCCATCACGAACGCGACGTGCTCCTCGTCGGTGAGCTCCGAGCGGTAGGCAAACGCCTTCATCCGACCGTAGGCGGTCGGCAGTGCCGGCGAAGCGATGAGCTCGACCAGGGTCTCGTGTTTCAGGCGGTAGCGGATCAGGTCGGAGATCGTGATCATCGGCAGCTTGTGCCGACGGCGGTACTCGACGAGGTCGGGAACGCGCGCCATCGTCCCGTCCGGGTTCATGATCTCGCAGATCACGCCGGCGGGCGCCAGCCCGGCCAGCGCCGCCAGGTCGACCGAGGCCTCGGTCTGACCGGCTCGCTTCAGCACGCCGCCCCGCCTGGCGCGGAGGGGAAACACGTGCCCGGGGCGCAGCAGATCCTGCGACTCGGTGGCCGGATCGATGGCGGTGGCGATGGTCGCCGCCCGGTCGGCGGCGGAGATGCCGGTCGTGACCTTGCCGCGGGCCTCGATGGACACCGTGAACGCGGTCTCGAACGGGGCCGTGTTGTCCCGGACCATCAGCGGCAGATCGAGTTCGTCGCAGCGGTCTTCGGTCATCGCCAGGCAGATGAGGCCCCGGCCATGGGTCGCCATGAAGTTGATCGCCTCGGGCGTCACCTTCTCGGCCGCGATCGCCAGATCGCCCTCGTTCTCCCGGTCCTCATCGTCGACGATGATGACCTGCCCGCCCTCGCGGAAGACCTCCACCGCCTCCTCGATCGGGGAAAAGGGCGACCGAGCGCCTTCCCGATGCCGATGGCCCTTCGTCATGGCGCCGATCGTACCAGCACTGCCGCTACTCGCCCCAGCGGAGCTTGCTGCGCAGAGCGTCGTAGTGGGTCTGGCCGTCGACTCTCGCGAGCAGGGCTCTCGACTCGGATGCGGTCACCACGACGTTGTCGCCGCCGCGGAGCCGCGCCCCCTCCTGGCCGTCCAGCGTGAGGTAGACCTCTTCGTCCCGACTGCCCAGGGTCATCGCGATCGTGCTCCGCTCCGGCACCACGATCGGCCTCATCGACAGGGTATGGGGCGAGATCGGCGTGAGCAGCGCGACCGGCAGCGTCGGATAGAGAATCGGCCCCCCGGCCGACAGGCTGTAGGCGGTCGACCCGGTGGGCGTGGAGACGATCAGGCCGTCTGCGCGGTAGTGGGCCACCAGGTCGCCGTCGATCTCCACCGTCAGGTCGATCATCCGCGCCAGGGCGCTCTTGTGCACCACCGCGTCGTTGAGCGCGCGGTAGTGCGCCGTTCCGCCCGCGGCACGATGCAGTGCGACGTCCAGAAGCAGTCTCTCCTCGACATCGAAACGCCCCTCCAGAATCGCCGCGAGGTTCGCGTAAAGACCCTGGAGACCGATTTCGGCCAGGTAGCCCAGGCTGCCGAGATTCACTCCCACGATCGGCACTCCGGGCCGGCTGCGGGCCACCGAGAGCAAGGTGCCGTCGCCGCCGAGGACGACGATCAGCCCCAGATCCGGTGCGCCGACATCCGCGACCGCAACACCGCGCTCGCGGAGCCAGCCCTCGACCTCGCTGGCAGTGGCGGCCGCCTGACCGCTCTCCGGCTTCGCGACAACCGCAACCTGGCGGATCCCTGTCACGACCTCAACTCCTGAAGTGGGCGAAGATCTCGCGGTTGCCTGAAGGCCCTCGAAGATCGCAGTCTACCGAGGCCTGAAACCGGAGCCCCAGACCGCTCAGCTCGTCGATCCGCCGGGCGGCGATACACCGTCGCAGTTCCTCGTCGCGCACCACGCCGCCCCTTCCCACCTGGCCCCGGCCGACCTCGAACTGGGGCTTGATCAGGACCAGCAGGTCGGCCGGGTCGGCGAGGTGCGGGAGCAGCGCCGGCGCCACCTTGACGACCGAGATGAAGGACACGTCGACGGTGACGATCCGGCACGGTTCCGGCAAGGCGTCCGACGGCAGGTAGCGGGCATTGACCCGTTCCATGACCACGACGCGGGGGTCGTTGCGAAGACCCGCGTCAAGCTGACCGTAGCCGACGTCCACCGCGTAGACCCTTGCGGCGCCATGCGCCAGCAGGCAGTCCGTGAAGCCCCCGGTAGAGGCGCCGACATCGAGACAGACAGCGCGCTGCGGATCCACGCCGAACTCGACCAGCGCCTGTTCGAGCTTGCGGCCGCCCCGCGACGCGTAGGGCTCCGGACGGCCGCGGACCTCGATCGACACGGAGTCGTCGACGGCAACCCCGGGCTTGTCCCGACGCTCGCCGTCGACCCAGACCCGACCGGCCATCACGGCGCCCCTGGACTGGACCCGGCTGTCGAACAGCCCGCGCTCGACCAGCAGCTGATCCAGCCGTGACTTCACGAGCTGCGGTGAACCAGGAAGGCGACCAGGGCCCGGAACAGCCTCCGCCGGGAAGGCAGTTCCTCGATCAGCGCCAGACACCGGTCCGCCGCCTCCAGCGCCTTCTTGCGGCTGGCCTCCAGACCGAACAGGCCCGGATAGGTCAGTTTGCCGGCCTGCCGATCCTTGCCGGGGGTCTTGCCGAGCTCTTCGGAACTGCCGACTTCGTCCAGGATGTCGTCACCGATCTGAAAGAGCAGACCCAGCTCGGCCCCGATGCGGCCGAGCCTCTTCACCCCCTCGGGTCCCGCACCTCCGTAGACGCCGCCCAGCCGCGTGCTCGCCTCGATCAGCGCGCCGGTCTTCAGGCGGTGGATCCGCTCCAGCTCGCGGGCCGCCTGCTCGGGGCTGCCGGCTCGGCCGCCCTCGTGCCGGAGATCGAACACCTGGCCGCCGATCATCCCCTCCGTGCCAACCGCGGCCGCGACCAACTGCACTGCCGCAAGCCGCCTCCCGGGCGGCGCCGACGACGGCTCGCGCCCCAGAATCTCGTACGCCCGGTTCAGCAGGGCGTCACCGGCAAGCACTGCCATCGCCTCCCCCCGTGCGCGATGCAGGGTCGGGCGCCCGCGCCGCAGATCGTCGTTGTCCAGGGCCGGCAGGTCGTCGTGGATGAGGCTGAAGGTGTGGACCATCTCGACGGCGGCGCCGCCCAAGAGCAGGTCGTCCCGGACCGCCCCCCAGGCTTCACCGGCCATCACCGCCAGAGCCGGCCGGACCCGCTTGCCGCCGGCGAACACGCTGTAGCGCATCGCCTCGTGGAGGTCGGCCGGCTCGCTTGCCGCATCGGGCAGCAGCCGGTCGAGGGCGTCATCGACCTCCGGTCCGAGAGCCGACAGAAAGGAGACGAATTCGCTCACGCCCCGGACGCCGGGCCGTCCTCGACTGCCGTCTCGGGCAGCACCTCGCGGGCCGGCAGCGCCTCCGCGACCAGCATCACCGGTACGTCGCTCACGATCGGATAGACGAGGCCCGATTCCTGACACCAGAGCCCGTCGGAGACCTCCGGTTCCTCGTCGCCAAGGCTCTCCCGGTAGCGGGCAACCAGCCGTTCGCACAGGTCCGCCGGCAGCGGCACGACCTGAAGCGTCCCCTTCGACCTGGGACATACCAGGAGATCGAGCAGTTGCGGATCCACAGCCATTCCCGGTTCCTCCATTACCTCCACCAGCGGAAGAGAAGCGAGTTCGCGCCAGGGTTCCTCCGATAGTAGGACGAGTTGGACAGATGGAAGAAGCCGATCCCGACCCGCGAGCCGTCCCGCAGGCGGCGCCCGACCGAGATGCCGGACCGGAACTCGAGGGCGCCGCCGAGATCCTTGCCGTTGCCGTCTTCATAGAACCCCATCGCGAGACTCGAGTCCAGGAACCAGGACCGTCCGATCTCGAAACGGCGATCGGCGCCGATGTAGACGTAGAACGACTCGTCCGTCGTCATCAGGGCCCCGATGTGCGGCCCGAGGCCCCGGCACCAGTCGGCTCGAAACCGATGCTCGACGCCGACCTCAGCCGCCTCCCGTTCCTTGCCGACATCGATCGCGCCGGCGCTCAAGCTCAGACCGGCCTCGTCCTCGCGGCGAGGCGGCCCAGGCACCGGCTCGGGACCGCAGGCGAAGGCGGCCCGAGCCATGAACGATGCGGCAAGAACAACTGCTCCGCGGCGCAAACCGAAGATGCGCAAGGGAGTGGAGCATACAATGGAGCTCGTGGACGGAGCGCCGAAGAGAGCATCCCGGTTGCCGATTTCGGCGCTGGTGACCACCTACAACGAGGAGCGCCACATCGCCGACTGCCTGGCGTCCCTCGACTGGTGTGACGAAGTGCTGGTGGTCGACTCGTTCTCCACCGACAGCACGCCGGAGACCGTGCAACGGCGGTGCGAACGCGCCCGCTTCATCCAGCGCACCTACTACGGTTCCGCGTCGCAGAAGAACTGGGCGATGGACCAGACCCGCAACGACTGGGTGCTGATCCTGGACGCCGACGAACGCTGCACACCCGAGCTCCGAGCCGAGATCGAGGCGCTGTTCCGCCATGGAAGACCGGCCCACGACGCCTACACGATCAAGCGCCGCGTGTTCTTCCTGGGCAAGGTGATCCGCTTCTCGGGCTGGCAGCACGACCGCGTCGTCCGGCTGCTGCGGCGTGACGCCGGCCGCTACCCGAATCGCCGAGTCCACGCCGACATGTGGACCCGCACGCCGGCGCCGGTGCTTCGTCACCCCATGAACCACTTCATGGTCGACGATCTGCTCTCCTACTCGCAGAGGATCCAGCGCTACAGCTGGTGGGGAGCCGCCCAACTCTGGCGCGACGGCCGCCGGTCCGGCCCGCTTGAGGTTCTGGGGCGCTCGTTGTGGCGTTTCCTTCGCACCTACGTCCTGCAGCTCGGCCTGCTCGACGGCATGCGCGGCATCGTGTTCTGCCTGCTCCAGGCCTACGGCACCTACCTCAAGTGGTCTTACGTCTGGTCCTGGCGGGTGAACGAACGGCGCGGCATCGAGCCGCCGCTGCCGACCTTCGACGACAACCAGAGCACCTGGCGGGGTCTGACCGAGCTCAAGCCCGGAACCGCAGGCTGACCCCCTCATGGGCCGGGGCGCCGGGGCAGACGCCGGAGTCAGTCGGCCTTGACGAACAGGGACTCGATCCCCGCGGCCAACCCGGTCGCCTCGTCGGTGTCGACGAGGGCGGCTGCCAGCCTGACATCCCGCTTCGCGACCTCGAAACCGGCGGGGGTGTTCAGGAGGAACCGCTTGAGCGCCCGGTCGGCGCGGACGCCGATGACCGAGTCGTAGGGCCCGGTCATCCCGACATCTGTCACCAGTGCGGTGCCTCGAGGCAGGACGCGGGCGTCGGCGGTCGGAACATGGGTATGCGTCCCGAGCACCGCGGTCACCCTGCCGTCGAGATGGTAGGCGAACGCCTGTTTCTCGCTGGTCGCCTCGGCGTGGAAGTCGACCAGGATGATCCGTATCTCCGGGTCCAGATCCGCCAGGATCGCGTCGGCGGCAGCAAAGGGCGACGGCAGCGGCTTCATGAAGGCCTGTCCCTCCAGGTTGATCACCGCGTACGGAGTCCCCACCGGCAACTCGCCGACGAAGACGCCCGTTCCGGGGTTGCCCGGCGGGTAGTTCGCGGGCCGCAGCAGGTTCGGAATCCGGTCGTAGAGGGGCACGCCTTCCCGCTTGGACCAGGCGTGATTGCCGGTGGTCATGCAGTCGATCGGCAGAGCCTCGAGTTCCCGGAGCACCGGCGGTGTGATGCCGCTGCCGCCGGCGGCGTTCTCGATGTTGACGACGGTCGCGTCGACCCGGTGACGGTCGATCAGTTCCGGCAGCAGACGCGACAGCGCACGCCGTCCCGGCTTGCCGACCACGTCACCGACGAAGAGGAGTCGCGCCATCGACGGCCTACCGCGCGTACTCAATCGACCGCGACTCGCGAATCACGGTGACCTTGATCTGGCCGGGGTACGTGAGTTCGCTCTCGATCCTGCGAGCAACGTCGCGGCTCAGCCAGACCGCCTGCTCGTCGCCGATCTGCTTGCAGTCGACGATGACGCGCACTTCGCGGCCGGCCTGGATCGCGTAGCTCTTCTGGACGCCCTTGAAGTCCGACGCCAGATCTTCCAGCTTCTTCAGCCGCTTCACGTAGTTCTCGAGGACCTCCCGGCGAGCGCCCGGGCGGGCGGCGGACACCGCGTCGGCGGCCGTCACGAGAACCGCCTCGACCGTCTCCGGGTCGTAGTCGCCGTGATGACAGGCCATGGCGTGGACGACCTCCTCGCTCTCGCCGTAGCGACGGAGCAGATCGATGCCGATCTCCAGGTGGGTGCCGTCGATCTCGCGGTCCACCGCCTTGCCGATGTCATGGACCAGACCTGCGCGCTTGGCGACGTGGACATCGGCCTTCAACTCACCCGCCATGGCTCCCGCCAGGAAGGCGACCTCCTTGCTGTGCTGCAGCACGTTCTGTCCGTAAGAGGTCCGGAACCGGAGCCTGCCCAGAAGCGTGACCAGTTCCGAGTGAAGACCGGACAGATTCAGCTCGAGCAGAGCTTCGCGTCCCTCGCGCTCCACTCGGTCCTCGAACTCCGCCTTGACCTTGGCCGCCACCTCCTCGATGCGGGCCGGGTGAATGCGGCCGTCGGCGATCAGCCGCTCCAGCGTGACGCGCGCGACCTCTCGCCGATACGGATCGAAGCCGGAGAGAATGACGGCTTCCGGCGTGTCGTCGACTATCAGGTCGACGCCGGTGATCAGTTCCAGAGCGCGGATGTTCCTCCCTTCGCGACCGATGATCCGCCCCTTCATCCCGTCGTTCGGCAGCATCACCACCGAGACCGTCGTCTCCGACACGTAGTCGGCCGCGGAGCGTTCGACGGCGAGACTGATGATGCGCTGGGCCTCGCGCTGCGCCGACTCCCGCGCCTCGTCCTCGATCCGCTTCGCGAGATGCGCCGACTCCATGCGGACTTCGTGCTCGAGGCTGTGGCTCAGTTCTTCCCGCGCCTGCTGAACGGTAAGGCCTGACACCCGTTCGAGCTGCCGGCGGACTGCCTCCAGCCGTTCGCCGACCTCGCGGCGCTCCGTCTGGAGCCGACTCTCGGCCTGCCCGAGCGCCTGCTGCCGGCCGTTCAGTTCGCGCTCGAGCGACTGGAGCGCGGCCGCCTTCTCCCGGGAGCGGGAGTTCCGCTCGCTGAGCTTCTGGTCGCGCTCCTCGAGCGCTCGACGCTGCTCCGCCGTCGAACTCTCGAACTCCGTGCGAAGAGTCAGCAGCTCTTCCTTGGCAGCGAGTTCCTGCTCCCGGCGCCTGGCAGCGCAGTCGCGTTCGGTCTCTTCGATGAGGCTCCGGGCGCGCTGGCTCGCCTCTTCGATCAGCTTCGCCGCGCTACGACGTCCGACCAGGTTCCGAAGCAGCCAGGCAACGGACAGCGCAGACAGCGCCGCCAGTGCCGCGACCGCGACAATCAGGGTGGTTTCGGTCATCGGCCCTCGATTCGGGCAGAAGGGCATCCCCCGCGGGGCCGTGTGAACGAGCCCCGACAGGGAACCAGAGCGGGACCAGGTGGATGTCCGCGCCACCCGCCGTCAGCGTCCCCGTTCGAGCGGGGCTGGCACGGGCGAGCAGGTGAAGGACTCCGATGACAAGAGCGATGGTTCCAACCACGGCTTTCATCACGAACCGCGCAGGGGATGCAAGGTCAGATTTCATTCCAGGTACAGTTCAGACATCAAGGGCGGCCTCGAGCTCGGACGTCAGACTCGACACGCGCCCCATCAATTCCTGGTAGCGCTCGTCGTCCGCGGCTCCGCCGTCGTCGCAGGCTTCAGCGGCAAGATTCAGGGCCGCGAGGACGGCCAACTGATTCGGCTGCAGGCTCGGCGCCTGATCCGCGACCTCCCGCATCTTGCGATCCACGGTTCGCGCGAGCGCACGAAGTCGGCCCGCATCCTCCCTTCCATCCGTGCGGAGGGAGTAGGGCACGCCGAAGATCTCAACCGCGACGGTCGTCGCAACTTCTTGTTGTTGTTCGGTTTCGGCCACTGCTCAACACCTGTGACCGGACACTATAGCAGCCGGACGTTCGCGCCGCGGCAGCCCGACCCTGCCCGCCCGTATCGGACCGCTAGCAGTCCGTGGCAGAAGTCCGTGTCGCACCGAGAGTGGTCAGGCGGCCGTCAGGGTTCGCCGTCGGCCAGCAGTTCCTCGAGCCCGTCCGCCAGGGCATCGACTCGCTGACCGATCTCCGCTCGTTCCGCAACGGCCCGCTCCTCGGCCGCTGCAAGCTTGACGGTCAACTCCCGGCTCCGCGCCCGCTCGGCGGCCAGTGCCTCCGCGGCGCGCCGTACCGCCGCCTCGAGGCGTGCGACCGCGTCGACCGCATCCTCGGGCATCAGCAGCGTGCAGCGGAATCGGCGCCGGACTCCAGCGCTACGCGCGCGGCGGCGGCTACAGCGGAAAAGCCCTCGGCGTCGCGCACCGCGAGATCCGCCAGCATCTTCCGGTTCAGTTCGATGCCGGCAAGCCGGAGGCCGGACATGAGCCGGCTGTAGGACAGTCCGTTCAGGCGCGCGGCGGCGTTGATCCGGACGATCCAGAGACTCCGGAACTCACGCTTCCGCTGCCGCCGGTCGCGGTACGAATAGGCGAGCGCCCGGTCGACCGCCTGCTTGGCGATCCGGTGGCCCTTCGACCTGACGCCGTAGTAGCCCTTCGCCTGCTTGAGGATCTTCTTGCGCCGACGCGCCCGTCGACTGCCTCGCTTCACTCGTGCCATCGTCCCTTCGCCCCCGTAGCTCCCGACCGCCGAGTCAGCCGATCATCCCCCGGATCGCCCTGGCGAAACCGCCGGCAACGTCGGCCTGCTTGCGCAGCTTCCGCTTCCGGCCCTGAGCCTTCTTGGTCTGCATGTGGTTCATCATCGAGTGGCGCCGCTTCACCTTGCCCCTGGCGGTGAGCTTGAAGCGCTTGGCCGCTCCACGGTGGGTCTTCTGCTTGGGCATTCCAGAGCCTCCTGGGGGGGCTCGAAGGAGCCGCCGAACGGCGCATGTTAGCCGGAAACGACTCTCCGGGCCAGCCCTCTGCGATCGTGCTGCGCTTGACGCAGCCCGGCCTCCGCCAGGCCTCCACGCCCGCCGCCGACTTCGTGTCCGGCCCCGACCCCTGCCTCACCGGGACCTTGCACCGAGGAACCTGCTGCGCCGGGTTCCACGGCACAAGGTCGGAGCCGACAGGGCTTCCAGTTTCGCGTCCAGTGCTGGTCGGTCTGAACGTGACCGGCGCGGACGCTCTTGCAGACGCTGCGGTCGAAGTCGGCCGCCGGAAAGGAACCGGCGAGGCGAACGACCACGCCCTCGCGTTCGCCGCCCAGCACCGAGGGTTCGGCCTGGGCCTTCTCGACAAAGCTGCGGAGCGCGCCCTCCGTAGGGAAGACACCGTCAAACAGCAGCGGTACGACCGGGATCCGGCGGCGCCGGGCGTAGTCGGCCATGGCGCCGAACGACGAGAACCCACCGGCGTCGTCCCGGAGAGCGAACGCGTAGAACGTCTCGTCCTCCGGAACCGGTCCGTACCCGATGCTGTGGACGCCGAAGATGTCCTCGCCATACAGGAAGACGCCGGCCGCGGTCACCTTCCACGCGTGGTGCTTCCTGGCCATCGCCAACCACCCGGCCGATGTCGGCGCGGCCACGCTGCGGGCGTAGACGGCGCCCTGGCAGAGCAGGGTGTTGCTGCCGTCGAGCTTCTCCGTGATGACGACCGGTTCGCCCACGAAACGAGACGGTTCGGCAAGGCGCCTGCCATCGCCGGTCGACGGCGAATACGGCCAGTAGGGCGTTCGCGGGTACTTCGGCGGCGCAGCCACAAGGCGAACCCTACTGCCGCCCACCCGCCTTCACCGCGTATCGCGGGCAAAGCTGCAGAACAGACACGCCGAGCCGGTCCGTCAGTGCCCTGTGCTCGGCCCAGTCACTGTCCGTGGCGTTCAGAACGTCGGCCCCGGCCACCACCGCCGCGGCAAGGAACTTGCGGTCCGAAGGATCGAAGGTGTTCGGCGGCAGTTCGCGAAAACCGCGATCCTCGGCCGCCTCCTCGATCCGGACTCGACACGCTCGTTCGCTGCCCCACATGTGGTCGTGGACGTGCTTCAGGAAACGGTTGCCCACCGAAGGGCCTCCGAAACTCAGGCGGTCCCGATACTCCTCGAAGATGAGGTGGCCCCGCACCGAGCCCGTTCCGTCGACAACCTCGTCCACGACGACGACCCCGC
The DNA here is from genome assembly GCA_965116145.1 of Thermoanaerobaculia bacterium. Classification (GTDB taxonomy): domain Bacteria; phylum Acidobacteriota; class Thermoanaerobaculia; order Multivoradales; family Multivoraceae; genus Multivorans. Next base: position 2,433,594 of record OZ220482.1, on the reverse strand, counting down.
ACTCGATCAGGCGCTCCAGGGCCTCGATGCAGCTCAGTTGACAGCGCGCGTCTCCCTGGGCGTCCGCGCTCCCGTTGGCAGCGACTGCGACGTTGGTGTCGACGACGTAGGGCGCGCCCCGCTCTATCTTCATCGATTCGCCAGCATGCGCCGCTTGAGTCCGGCTCGGCTCGTCGCCGCGATCTCTTCCATCTCGTCACCGAAGAACCTGTCGGGCCAGTCTTCGATGCCGCCCCACTCGTTGAGACGAAGCGGATCCAGCTTCGCCGCGCCTCCCTCGGATCGGACGAAGTGGAGCTTCAGATCGGAAGCACCCACCTCGCCCTCCGCCACGCGCCGCTGGAAGCGGCGCAACAGGTGCTCGCTATGGCTCTCGACGACGATCTGCACGTTGCGGTGCAGGGCGACCCTCAGAAACAGATCCGCGAGACCGCTCTGGACGGACGGATGAAGGTGAATCTCCGGCTGTTCCATCAGGACGATGGACCCTTCGGGAACGTAGTAAAGCAGTACCAGGACCGGAAGGACCTGGGAGACACCGAAGCCGACGTCGCTCAACGTCGTCAACGGGCTGCTCCGGTCTCGCCTGACCAGCACCTCAAACAGGCTCTTGCCTGCGGCAAGCTCCCGAACCTCGAAGGAATCGATCAGATCGAGCTCCCTCAGCCAGTGTGCGACCAGCTCCTGGAAGCCCATCTTTCTGCCGTACTTGCGAAGGTTCTGCAGGTCCTGCCGGTCAGTCGCAGCCAGGATCGCGTCGATCGTGAACTGGCCGCTGTCCCCGACGCCTTCCCGACCGGCGCCTGTCCACCTGTACTCGCGCCGAGGGTGCTCGCGAAGAGGGCCGAGATAGTGGATCCTGTCCATCAGCCTCTCGTAGGCGCTCTCGAACTGGCTCAGGATGTCCGTGTTCTGGAAGAGGCTCCGGGCGGCGCCGGGGAAGAGATGTGTCTTCACCGGCCCAGGAAGAGGCCATCCCCTTCCTCTGTTCCGTACGAACGTGAAGGGGTGGTCGCCCTCCGACGCCAGCTCGTACCTGTCACCGCTCTCCCTGGGCCGAAGTTCGAACGTCGTACCGTCGAACTCGTAGGCCAGACGTCTCGCAGACAGTCCCGACCCGCTTCGGGCAGGCCCCACGGCAGTGGTCAATCGCAGTCGATCGCCGACGTACTCGTGGCTCCCGCCGCGCGCATCGCGGATCCTGAGTCGGCCGGGAAACCCCCAGCTCAGATTCCACTGCATGTCCGGGAAGGGCCCGTCTGCTCCGCCCCGATGCACGGTGGCGCCGTAGCTCCCCAGGTCGACCAGTTCCATCGGCCCGCCGCCGAAATCCAGCACCAGCCCCCGGTCCACGGCGTTCCTGGTCTGCTTGAGCATCAGCAGGAACTGAAGAAGGCTGCTCTTCCCGGAACTGTTCTCACCGAACAGAGCGGTGACCTTGCCCAGCTCGATGTCCAGTTCGCGCCACGCCTTGAAGTTCTCGAGACGGAGCTTCGTGATCATCCGAGTTCTCTTGAGTCGTCGGAACTACAGGTCGAGGGACTTCGAGGCGGTGCGGTCGGCGATGCGGTCGGCGGCGGCCTCGATCGTCACCGCGCCCTGATCGGGGCCGCTGCCGTCCGCGGGCGCTGCGCGGAGCCGGAGCGAGACGGTGCCCGCTTCCTGCTCGCGGCCGCCGACAACCAGCATGTAGGGGATCTTGTGGGTCTGGGCGTCGCGGATCCTGTAGCCCAGCTTCTCGTTCCGGTCGTCGAGTTCGACGCGCAGCCCGGCAGCCGACAGTCGGCGCGTGACCTCCTGTCCGTAGTCCCGGAAGCGTTCGGAGACCGGCAGGACAACCGCCTGCACCGGCGCCAGCCAGACCGGGAAGGCGCCGCCCGTGTGCTCGATCAGGATGCCGAGGAAGCGCTCCACGGAACCGAGCATCGCCCGGTGCAGCATCACCGGGCGCCGGGTTCCGCCGTCGCTGGCGGTGTACTCGAGGTCAAGCCGCTCCGGCATCTGGTAGTCCAGTTGCACGGTCCCGAGCTGCCAGCTCCGGCCGAGCGCATCAAGAACCTGGAAGTCGATCTTGGGGCCGTAGAAGGCGCCGTCGCCCTCGTTGATCTCGAAGTCGAGGCCGCAGCCGCGGAGCGCCCCGGTCAGGGCGCTCTCCGCCCGCTCCCAGAGTTCGGCGCTGCCGATCGACTTTGCCGGACGGGTCGACACCTCGATCCGGATGCCCTCGAAACCGAACGTCCGGTAGATCTCGAGAATCGTCGACACCGGCAGCAGCACCTCGTCCTCGATCTGTTCCTCGGTACAGAACGTGTGAGCGTCGTCCTGACAGAACGTTCTGACTCTGGTGAGACCGGTGATGACCCCGGACCGCTCGTAGCGGTGGAGGCGGCCGAAGTCGGCATAGCGGATCGGAAGGTCCCGGTAGGAACGAAGGCCGGTCCGGTAGATCAGGCAGTGAGTCGGGCAGTTCATCGGCTTCACCGCGTACTGCCGTTCGTCGACCTCGGTGAAGAACATGCTCTCCCGGTAGTTGTCCCAATGCCCCGAGCGGCGCCACAGATCGACGTCCAGGATCTGCGGCGTCCGCACCTCCTCGAAGCCGTCGCGCCGGTTGAGTCCCTGCACGTAGTCGACGAGCAGGTTGCAGATCACGGTTCCGCGCGGGTGGAAGAAGGGGCTGCCGGGTGCGCTCTGGTTGAAGCTGAAGAGATCGAGTTCGGGGCCCAGGCGCCGGTGGTCGCGCGCCCGACGCAGCTCCAGGTCGGCCAGGAAGCCGTCCAGCGCATCGCGCGTCGAGAACGCGGTGCCGTAGATCCGCTGAAGCCGCTCGCGGCCCTCGTCGCCGCGGTAGAAGACGCCTGAGCTTTCGAGCAGCTTGACCGCGCCGATCTGATCCACACGCTGCGCGTGCGGGCCCCGACACAGATCGACGAACTCGCCGTGCCGAAACAGCGTGACCGGCTCGCCTTCCGGGATGTCGTCGAGACGCTCGATCTTCAGCTCTTCGCCCATCCGGTCGAACAGCTCCCGCGCCTCCTCGCGATCGATCTCCACGCGCTCGACATCGTGTCGTTCGGCGAGGATCTCCTGCATCTTCGCCTCGATCGCCTCGAGGTCCTCGGGTACGAACGCCCGCGGGAAACGGAAGTCGTACTGGAACTTGTCGGAGTGATCCCGCCGCCCGACGTCGATCTGCGTCCCGGGCCACAGTCTCTGCACTGCGTCGGCCAGAACGTGCTCGGCCGTATGGCGCAGGAACACGCCGGCCTCCTCGTCCTTCGCCGTGAACAGACGGAACCGGCCGGACTCCTGCAGCGGCGTCCGCAGGTCGACGAGACGGCCGCCGAGTTCGGCGCCGACCGCCGCCTTCGCCAGACCGGGACCGATCGAGCGCGCCACCTCCAGCGGCGGCGTCCCGGACGGCACACTCCGCACCGATCCGTCCGGCAACGTCAGGTCGAGCATCGGTGGAGGGCGGCCTTGGATGAGCAGGTTTCGTCCGGGGCCGGCCTGCGCGGCCCGTCACCCCCTTGGATGGTAGGCGCTAGCGGACTCGAACCGCTGACCTCTACCGTGTGAAGGTAGCGCTCTGACCAACTGAGCTAAGCGCCTGAGCCACAGACCGAACGGCCCATGCCTGGTAGGCCCGAGCGGACTCGAACCGCTGACCTCTACGATGTCAACGTAGCGCTCTAACCAACTGAGCTACGGGCCTGACTCTCGAAGCCATGAACGCCGACAGGCGGAGCCGCGAGAATTGGTAACCGTACAAAGGGGAGAGTCGCCCTGTCAACGCGAGCAAGGCAGGGAGACGTACGAAGACGCAGGGAGGCGCCGCGGTGGAACACCGGGACCGCCGGTTGCTGTTGCAGAATCCTGTGGTGATGGACGCTCTGCGCATGGCCGAGCTGGTCGAGCAGGCGCGGCGGCGGATTGCGGACGCGATCTACGTGAGTCCCTGTGCGCACTCGGAGTACTTCTCGCGCCTCTGCGGCATCGACGCCTGCTTCAAGCTGGAGAACCTCCAGATGACCGGCTCCTTCAAGGAGCGCGGAGCGCTCAACCGCATCCTCACCCTGTCGGAGAAGGAACGGCGCCGCGGTCTGATCACGGCCTCTGCCGGCAACCACGGCCAGGCGGTCGCCTACCACGCGCATCGCCTCGGACTTGCGGCGACCGTGGTCATGCCACTGCCCACTCCGCTTATCAAGGTGACGAACACCCGCAATTTCGGCGCCGATGTCCGCCTCGCCGGCGAGACGTTCGACGACGCCACGGCCTGCGCCCGGGACTTGGAAGCCGAGCACGGACTGACCTACGTTCATCCGTTCGACGACCCGCAAGTGATCGCCGGCCAGGGCACGATCGGTCTCGAGCTGATGGCCCAGGAACCGGACCTCGATGTCGTCGTCGTACCGATCGGCGGCGGCGGCGTGATCGCGGGCATCGCCGCCGCCTGCAAGGCGCACCGGCCCCGGACGAGGATCGTCGGCGTGCAGACGGAGGCCGTTCCCTCGATGCGGAAGAGCCTGGCAGCCGGCTGCCCGGTGACCGTGGAGCGACGCCACACGATCGCGGACGGCATCGCGGTCAAGCGCCCCGCCGAGCTGACGATGGCGCTGGTCCAGGAGCTGGTCGACGACATCGTGACCGTGGACGAGGAGGAGATCGCGAACGCCGTTCTGCTGCTGCTCGAACGCGAAAAGGCGGTGGTCGAAGGCGCCGGCGCGGCCGTGCTGGCGGCCGTCGTCAACGGCCATGTCCCTGGGGCGAATGGGCGTCGGACAGCGATGGTGCTGACCGGCGGCAACATCGACGTCACCCTGCTCAGCCGCATCATCGACCGCGGCCTGACGAAGGACGGACGCCTGGTGCGGCTCGACGTCTGCGTCAAGGATCGTCCGGGCGCGCTCGCCGCACTGCTCGACCTGGTCGGCGAAACGGGCGCCAACGTCCTGGAGACCCATCACGAACGAGCGTTCACCGCCCTCGGACTGAACGAGGTCCACATCGAGCTGCGGCTCGAGACCCGCGGCGTCGAGCACGCCGAGGAGCTGATCGAGACGATCGTCGGCGCCGGCATCGATGTCCGGCGTCAAGGCGAGTCCGCGCCCTGGCAGGAACCGTAGCCAGCCCTCGACCCACAAACCGGACGTCCAGCCAGAGCTGCGCTGCCTGACATGAAGGCCCGTACCTAGCTAGCTAGCAGTCCGAAGACGTTCGATACAGAGTTGCAAGATCATCCTCCAACGATCCGCGACACCCGCTCAGGCTCATCTCTCACGGGATTGACGGCGCCCCTTCAGGCTCATCTCTCATGGGACAGGACTGCGTCCGACCCTGCTACGATCCAGCCGCGTGAACGACGAAGCTCCGGATCCTTCGCCATCCGACTCCAGTCCGGACGACCCCGACCCGGATCCTGAACGGCGCACCCGCAGCCGCGGGCTCTCCGGTCTGCGGACGGCGATTCCGGCTCCCGAGCGCGGATGATTCCGCCGATCGTCGCGGCCTCCGGGCCACCCGTGAGTCTGGATCTGCCGCTCGGCTGGAGTCTGGCGATGACCATCTTCCTGGTCGGCCTGAACGGCTTCTTCGTCGCTGCCGAGTTCGCCCTGGTCAAGGTCCGGCCGACCCAGGTGGCGCCCCACCAGGACACGCTGCGGGGCCGACTCGCGCAGCGCATGATCGACCAGCTAGACGCCTACCTGTCGGCAACCCAGCTCGGTATCACCCTGGCCAGCATCGGGCTCGGCATTGTCGGCGAACCGGCGGTGAACCGCCTGCTGCAGCCCCTCTTCCGGCTGGCGCCCGACCTGCCGGCCGAAGCCTCCCGTTCGATCAGCCTGATCGTCGCCTTCACGATCATCAGCATGCTCCACATCGTGCTCGGCGAGCTCGCGCCCAAGTCGCTGGCCATCCGCCGTCCCGAGCCCACCAGCCTGTGGGTCGCGGCGCCGCTGTGGTTCTTCTACCAGGTGACCTACCCGGGAATCTGGGTGCTGAACCAGATGGCGAACGCCTTCCTGCGGCTGTTCGGAATCGAGCCGCTCCGACACGGCGAGCTCGCCCACAGCGAAGAGGAGATCCGGAGTCTCCTCGCCTCCGAGCAGGAGACCGAACTCTCGGAGCCGAAGCGCGAACTGCTCGACAACGTGTTCGAGCTGTCCGACCGCAACGCCCGCCAGGTGATGGTCCCCCGCACCGAAGTCGTCTACCTCGATGCGACCGCCGCCATGGACGCCAACCTCGACCGCGCCCGGCGGAGCGGGCACACCCGGTTTCCGCTCTCCGACGGCGATCTGGACCAGCTCATCGGAATCGTGCACATCAAGGACCTGTTCATCGCCCGGGTGCCGCCCGGTTCGCTCCGCGACGTCGCGCGCGAGACGTTCGCGGTGCCCGAGACTCTCCCCCTCGACCAGTTGATGGCCCGCATGCGCCACGAGCACATCCACATGGCGGCGGTTGTCGACGAGTACGGCGGGGTCGCCGGCATCGTCACGCTGGAGAACGTCCTGGAGGAGATCGTCGGCGAGATCCAGGACGAGTTCGATGCCGAAGCGCCGGAATTCGTCCGGCTCGACGACGGCGGCTACAAGGTGCTCGGCGCCATGCTGCTCGACGACCTCGAGGACGAACTCGGCATCGACATCTCCGAGGCCCGCGCAGAGGACACCGTCGCCGGCATCGCCCTGTCCGAACTCGGCCGAACCGCCGAGACCGGAGACACGGTCGAGGTCGGGCGGTTGCGGCTGGAGGTGTCGGAGGTGGACGGCAACCGCATTGTATCGCTGCGGCTCCACGTGCTGCCCGAGCCGGAAGCGGAAGACTGACCCGGCAACCGGGCCGCCGCCGGCTACCCCGCGGGGCTGCGGAGCCGTCCGAGAACGGCCCGGGTCACGCCGTCGATCGGTACGACCTCACGGGCGCCGTCGGTGCGGCTCGAGACCTCGGCGCCGCCGGCGCGAAGCGAGCGGGCGCCGACCACGACCCGCACCGGAAAGCCGACCAGGTCGGCGTCCTTGAACTTGACGCCCGGCCGTTCGCGGCGGTCGTCGTAGAGGACATCGAGACCGTCCGGGGCGAGCGCTGCCCCGAGCTCCTCGTAGAGGCCGTCCGCCGCTGAACCCACCGCCTCGTCATCGGGATCGAGCGAACTGAGCACCACCGTGAACGGTGCAAGGGGTTGCGGCCACACGATGCCGTCGTCGTCGTGCCCCTGCTCGATCGCGGCCGCCGCGGTACGGCCGATGCCCAGGCCGTAGCAGCCCATCTCGGCCGGGCGCAGGCGGCCCTGCTCGTCGCTGAAGGTGCAGTTCATCTTCTCCGAGTAGGCGGCGCCCAGCTTGAAGATGTGGCCGACCTCGATGCCGCGCGAGATGCGAAGCTCACCGCCGCTGCAGCGCGAGCACGGATCGGCCGCCTCGACGGCCAGCACGTCGACCCACTCCAGGGAACGCGTGCTCGCCACGTCGCGGTCCCAGCGCACGGCAACGAAGTGCTCGTCGCCGGCGTTGGCGCCGCAGACAAAGCCGCTCAGTGGACGAGCCGACTCGTCGACGACCAGACGCACTTCCGGCGGCAGGCCGACCGGACCCGAGAAGCCGAGCGGGCCGCCGGTCGCCGACGCCACCTGCTCGGGCGAAGCGAGCCGCAGCCCGGGACCGTCCAGCAGGTTCAGCAGCTTGACCTCGTTCACCTCGCGGTCGCCGCGGACCGCAACCGCCGCGAGTCCGTCATCCGTCTCGTAGATCAGGGTCTTGACCACGGAAGCCCGGTCGACCTCCAGCATCCCCGCCACCTCGGCAACGGAGGTCGCTCCCGGTGTCGACACGCGCCGCGGACCGTCCGCGTCGCCGCTGCCGCTACCGGCCGGCGGAGGCAGGGCGCCGCTCTCCGCCCGTTCGACGTTGGCGCCGTAGCCGCAGGCAGCGCAGCTTGCGACCGCGCTCTCGCCGGTGTCGGCGAGCACCATGAACTCGTGCGACGAAGAACCGCCGATCGCGCCCTGATCCGCTTCGACCACGGAGTAGTCGAGGCCGCAGGCTTCGAAGATGCGCGAGTAGGCGCCGTGCATCGTCCGGTAGCTCCGGTCCAGGCCCTCCTCGGTCGCGTCGAACGAATAGGCGTCCTTCATGATGAACTCCCGACCCCGCATCAGGCCGAAACGGGGGCGGATCTCATCCCGGAACTTCGTCTGGATCTGGAACAGGTTGAGAGGCAGTTGCCGGTAGCTCTTCACGTCCCGCCGGACGAGGTCCGTGATGACCTCCTCGTGGGTCGGGCCGAAACAGAAGCTCCGGCCGTGGCGGTCTTCCATCCGCAGCAGCTCGGCACCGTACCTGAACCAGCGCCCGGACTCCTTCCAGAGCTCGGCGGGCTGAATCGCCGGCATGGACAGCTCGACCGCCCCCGACCGCTCCATCTCCCGGCGGACGATCGCCATCAGCTTGCGCAGGGTCCGCCAGCCTGCCGGCTGCACGGTGTAGATCCCGGCCGCCAGCCGCCGCACCAGCCCGGCGCGCGCCATCAACTGGTGACTCACCACTTCGGCGTCTCTCGGCGCCTCGCGGGCTGTCATCAGGTAGTAGTTGCTCCAGCGCATCCACGGCTCTCCGAGACCGACTCCCGGCCGCGCGGAGACTACATCGGCGGCGACGCTTCCGAGCCTGAGAGCTGCGGCCAGCCAGCAGGCCTCACCGATCCCCTGCTTCTCCTGCCGCGTTCGCAGATCCGCTCGCTGCGGGCTTCGGTGAAGCATGCGGGCTAGGCTCGCCGCCGCGATGTACTGCCAGGTCTGCGGCGCCCGGAACGACGAGGACGCGGAGTACTGTCAGCGTTGCCGGCAGAAGCTGATGGTGCTCTCCGGCTCCGCCGTCGCCAGTGACGAGACACTGGACGCCGGCGACGAGGAATTCTCCCTCGACGAGCACCTGCTGGAACGGATCTCGATCCTCGAGGAGGTCCTCAAGCGGACCGGCGAGACGGTTCAGCAGGTCCTGAGCGCCCTGGAACGGCAGGAAGAGAGCATCCTCGTTCATCACGCCGGCATGCTGGCCCTGCGGGACCTCCTGGAGCGGCAGAAGCTGATCGACACCGCTGAATGGAGCGACCTCTGGGAATCCAGGATGGACTACCAGTTCCAGGTCCTGGAGAAACGGGAGCGCTTCGCGGCGGTCAAGGACCGCATCCTCGGACTCCACGAGGGCAGCCGCGGAACGGCCTTCCGACAGCTCCTCGACGAAGCGGAGCAGGCTCTCAACGGCCTGGACCTGGAGCGCGCGATGAAGGCCCTCGACGAAGCGGCCGGACACGATCGGGGCAACCACGAGCTGGCCGGGTTCCTGGGGGAGTCCTACTTCCAGGAGGGGCAACCGGAACGCGCGCTGACGCACTTCGGGCGTCTGCTCGAAGCCAAGCCGGACCACATCCAGGGCCTCGTCTACAGCGGCGTCATCCAGCTCCAGCAGGGCGACGAACAACAAGGCCAGGCGCTCCTGGAACGGGCCGTGATCCGGCACCCGGACGCGTTCCTGCCGCACTTCTGCCTGGGCGCGTCGCTCGCGGGCCGCGGTCAGTTGACGTCCGCTGCCGCGTACCTGGAGCGCGCGGTCGAGATCGACGCCGTGCCGCAGGCGCTCTACCTGCTCGGGCGCTGCCACTACGAGACGGGGCGCCTCGCCGCTGCGATCAGGTCGTTGAGCCGGGCAGTCGACGTCGATCCCGCCTTCGAGGAATGCCATCACTTCCTCGGCCTCTGCTATCTCGACCGGGGCTGGAACCGCAAGGCTCTCGGCGCCTTCCGCACGGCACAGCAACTGAACCCCCGGCGGATGCGCTACCGCGACCTGGTGGCCTACCTGTCGGGCCGCACCGGCGCCGACCTCCCCGGCACCAGCCCGGCCGCTGCGGAGTGGGTCAGCCGCGCCGAGCAGGCGATCCGATCCGGCGACGCGCCGGAAGCGCTCCGTTGCCATCGCGAGGCGCTGGCCCTGGACCCGGACAACCCGGCACTGCTGATGTCCTGTGCGCTGGCGTGCCTCCGCCTCGACCGCAGCCAGGAGATCCGGTCCCTGACCGAGCGGGTGCTCGCGTCCGACGCGGGAGAGATGCTGCGGGCGACCGCCTACGCCACCCTGATCGAGGCGTTGCGCAGCGAGGGCAGGTACGGCGAGGCGAACGATGTCGGCAGGCGGCTGCTCGACGAGAACGGCTCCGGTTTCTCGAAGAGCATCGCCTGCTACGAGATGGCATACAACCTGGCGGAGATGGGCGAGGACCTGGACCAGGCGCTCGATTTCGCGCGACGGTCGCTGGAGCATGCGCCGGAGGAGCTGCGCCAGTTTCCGCTGGCCGCCCTGGGCTGGATCCACTACAAGCGCCAGGAGCTGGACGAGGCGGTCGAGTTCCTGTCCCGATCGACCGAACTCGGACCGTCGGCTGCGGCTCTCACCCGCCTGGGCATGGCGCTCCTGGCATCAGGTGACGAGGACGGCGCGCGGGGGGCCCTCGCCCGCGCCCGACGGCTCGACGAGCGCGGCGGCGCGATCGAGGAGAAGATGATGGAGTTCATGAAGGACTCCGCCCGCATCATCGAGCGGGTGCGCCGCTGAGGCGCCGGTCGGCACGCCGGCCTACGACAGGCCGGTGAACCAAGGATCGCGGCGTCCGAGCCAACTGTCCAGGGCGGCGCCGATGCCGACACAGGTGACGATGGTCCAGGTCCAGCCCCCCAGCCAGGGAGCCATCTTGACCGCGCCCAGAGCCAGCAGCCCACAGAGAGCGGCGGCGAGGGGCCGACCGCCCGGACGGCCCGGCAGCAGGCGGGCGCCCACCGCCCGGAACACCGCCACCGTGCCCCACAGCTTGCAGACGAGAATCGCCGCCGCGCAGCCGGCGAGCAGCGGCACTCCGACCAGAACCGGCGCCGCCGCAGTCAGCACCACGAAGGTCACTGCCACGGCGAGCACCGCCACCAAGCCGGCGAAGAAGCTGCGGAACGGCCGCTCCAGCACGTTCTGCGCAGTAGCCGTCAACGCGGAGTCGAAGCCGGACACCAGCACCAGAGTCGCCAGCAGCCAAGCCAACAGGAGCGACAGGTTCAGCAGCACCGTTCCGGACGACAGCGCCGTCCGGCCGAGCACCGGTCCTTCGGCCAGAACCAGAAGCGACGACGGCGCACGCGGGTAGGCCACGGTGCGCCCCTCGACGCGGGCGCCGGACTCGATGTCGACGCGGCCGCCCAGCACGAACACGTCGCCGTACAGCCGCGCCGCCGCTCCCAGACCGACATCGCCGCTCAGCACCATCACGTCGCCCTGCACGACGCCGTCGATGCGGGCGTCGCCGTTCAGGACGATGACGTCGGAGCGCGCCGCGCCGTACAGCTCCAGGTCCCTTCCGATCGCCATCACCTGGTCCCGCGCCACCGCGTCCGAAGCGACCACGACGGCCGAACCGTCCGACCCCCGCGAGGGCCTGTCCATCGTGCAGCTCGACATCGACGCGGCGACAGCGCACAGGACGAGAATGCGCACGGAGAACTGGCGGCGGAACGTCAGCACGGAACGGCACTCATCGTAGCGGCCGCCCGAGCGGTGATGTCAGCGTTCGGACTGTTGCCGCGCCGAGGCTCTCGAGCCCCGTCGGAGCAACGAGAACAGGACCGCGGTCAAGCCGATCGCCGCCGCGCCGCCGAAGAGCAGCGCCGGCGCTGCCGGGGCCAGGGCGGAGGACACGGCCGCGTTCAGACCTCGCCACGACGCATCGAGCAAGCCGGCGCCGAGCAGACCGACGGTGATCACGAAGTCGAACACGGTCGCTGCGGCGGCCGCGGCCGACCCGGCCGCCGGCACGAGGGCGGCAAGGAGCGCCGCGGCGCCGCCGAACACTGCGGCCAGCCCGGCTACGGCCGCGGCAGCAGCGCGATACCTCGCGACCGGCGCCGCCGGGCGAAGGCCGATCACGGCGCCGGGCTCGGGCGAGACGCGCTCCGCAGCCAGGAGCTCGCGGAGCGCCGAGAGACGGCGGGCCTCGTCCCGGCAGCTCCTGCATGCAGCAATGCGCTGTTCCGCCAGTTGGCGTTCGGCGTCGCTGACGGCGCCGTCCACGTACGCGTCGATCAGCTCGGCATTGCAGCAGCCTGCCGTCGAACCGCCGGAGCCTCCAGCGCCAACAGCCCTGTCCGGATTCGTCATGCCTGAGTCCACCCGCCGTTCCTCAGTCGGTGAGATAGTCGGCCAACCGGGTCTTCAGCATCTGGCGGCCGCGAAACAGCTTGTTCTTGACGGTGCCCAGGGGCATGCCCTTGAACTCCGCGATCTCTTCATAGGTCAACTCGGCAAAGTGCCTCAACTGGATCAGCTCCCGATACTCGTCCTTCAGCCCGTCGATCGCGGCGGCGATGGCCTCGCGCCGCTCGACGTTCCGCAGTTTCCGGTAGGAGTCCCTTTCCTCGCTCTCGAATTCCCGCTCCTGCACCTGCCCGTCCAGGCCGACCCGCTGCATCGGGACCAGCTTCAGGCGCCGCTTCCGGATCAGGTCGATCGCGGCGTTCTGCGCCACCCGAAACAGCCAGGTCGAGAACCGGTACCTGGGGTTGTACCGATCAAGGGCCCGGTAGACCCTCAGAAACACCTCCTGCGAAAGCTCCTCGGACTCCTCGAAGTTGCCGAGAAAGCGATTCAGGTAGTTGATGAGCCGGCCCCGGTACCTCTCCACGAGGTCCGTGTAGAGGGCAGCCTCACCGTCCAGAATCGCAGCCACCAACTCCTCATCGGTCGCCCGAGTCGCCTCCACAGCCTTCATCTACGCCGCCCGCGCGCAATGGTTGCACCGGCCGCCGGCCCAGGACGCCCGAGGGCCTCGGCGGCCAGCCAGCGGAACCGCCCGGTCGCGGTCCGATGCTCAAAGACGGATCATGTGGCCGCCCGAACAGTGACCCCGCTACGCCGAGGCCAGGTTCGCCGAGCACGAGGCCACCGCCCGAACCAGAACGCCCGGACGACCTGCTGGACGGAAGGCGCTACCGCCCGCGACCACCGGCAGCGGTCGTTGCGGCGCCGCGACGGGAAGCCTCCCTGCGGAAGACAGCGCGAATCGCCCAGATCAACGCCGGCTCTTCGCCAGCCAGCGCCGCTCTGATGGCGGAAGCAAAGGCGATGCCTACCAACAAACCGAGAAACAACGTGGCTATCACTATCAGCAGCATTCCTGACCCCCTTCACCCAAAGTGCTGGCCGTACCACGGGTAGTAATCGTTGGTGCACCATGTGACAGCGAAATTATGAGCTGCGAATCCGACCGCAGCCAAAGCGAGCAGGATGGCAGCCCCAGGAATGGACACGAATACAACAAGCGCAGCAGCTATAGCAGCCATAAGCGCCGCCAACGCAACCTCAGTTGAAGCGCTCTCTATGTTCTTGCACGTATTGTGCAGTTTTTCCGCCGCCGCGACTCGCCTATAGTAGTTGGCGGCAGCGCCTCCGCCATACCCTTGCGATTTCCAGTTCTTGATCTCCGATGGCGACTTGTAACCCCTGCCTCGAGACCACGCCCATGAGGCCAGTTGCTGAGTCACGGGAATCGGCGTAGCGGTGACGGTGATCTCCTCAGTGCAGTCGGAGCCACAGTCCTCCGGTTCGTCTTCCCCGCCTTCCTGGTTGGACAAACCGAAGTGCACTTGGCCCGCTGCCAATTCCGGCATGCCGCCAGCGACCAATCCGAAGAACAGCACGCTCAGCAGCGCGCCACGAAACCAACTGTCTTTCCTCATTGTGGAGGACCTCCGATTGTGGAGGACCTCCGATTATGGGCGCGGCCGAGCTTAGCAGGTCGGTCGACGGCGTCAAGCCCGAGTCTTGTCCCATGAGAGATGAGCCTGAAGGGGTGTTGCGGATCATTGGAGGATGATCTTGCAACTCGACATCGAACGTCTTCGTGGCCTGGACGAGTTCCGGGCCTTCATGTCAGGCAGCGCGTCGCTGGACTTCCGGTTCGTGGAGCGGAGGGACGCGTACGTCTTCGTGCGTCGTTTTCTGGTGCGTTCGCGTTACGCCGGTCTGTCGCGGTCGGACAAGGGTCTGGTGCGGCGGTTCCTGGTCAAGGTGACGGGATTCAGCCGTTCCCAGGTGACTCGGTTGATCTCGCAGTACCGTGCGACCGGTCGCATCGAGGATCGTCGTCGTGGTCCGAAGCGTCCGTTTGCCCGTCGCTACACGAAGGCGGACATCGGTCTGCTGGCGGAGGTGGACGAGACGCTGGGCGGCATGTGCGGTGCGGTCACCCGGCGGCTGATGCAGCGGCAGTACGCGGTGTTCGGCGATGGGCGGTTCGAGCGTCTGTCGGGGCTCTCGAACAGCCATCTGTACCGTCTTCGGCAATCGACGACCTATCGTCGTCGCCGTCTGACGGTGGTGGGTACGCGGTCGTCGCAGGTGCGTATCGGCGAGCGGCGCAAGCCTCACCCGGCCGGTCAGCCGGGCTTTCTGCGCGTGGACTCGGTGCACCAGGGCGATCTGGATGGAGCCAGGGGCCTGTGCGAGATCAATCTCGTGGACGAGGTCACGCAGTACGAGTTCGTGGCTGCGGTGGAGGGCATTTCGGAGCGTTTCCTGGTGCCGGCCCTGGAAGGGGCGATCAAGGCGTTCCCGTTCGTCGTGCGGGGCATCCACGCCGACAACGGTTCGGAGTACATCAACCACCGTGTCGCCGCGCTGCTGCGCAAGCTGGGCGTCGCCGAGTTCACGAAGTCCCGTCCGCGCCGCAGCAACGACAACGCCCTGGTCGAGAGCAAGAACGCATCCGTCGTCCGGCGCTACCTCGGCCACGACCACATCTCCCGGCATCACGCCGCCCTCGTCAGCGGCTTCCTGGGCGATGTGCTCGCTCCGTTCCTCAACTACCACCGGCCCTGCCATTTCCCGGTCGAGACCATCGATGCCAGGGGGCGCCTGCGCAAGACCTACCCCTTCGACAACGTCACCACGCCCTACCTCAAGCTGAAGTCGATCGACCCCGCCGGCAGCAGCCTGCGGCCCGGAGTCACCTTCGAGCAGCTCGACCGGGAGGCGGTGGCGCTTGACGACCTCGCCGCGGCAGGGACCGTCAACGACGGCCTGGTCAAGCTCTTTCGGGAGATCCGGCGCCGCGATGCAACCGTTGCTTGAACCGACCATCTCCTTCCCGTACCTGGCTGCGGATCCTGAGGCATCGTGCGCCCCCCAAGCCACCGCCCGGTTTTCTGGCTGCGGCTCTCCGCTACGCTCCGATCCGCAGCCAGAAAACCGACCCGCCACACTTCCTCCGGTTCAACCTCCGGCGGCGCCCCTTCAGGCTCATCTTTGTATGGGACTACGCTTGCCCGGTCTGTCGCAGCACTGCTCGCGCCTCCGCCCACCCGGCGATTGCGGCCTCAGGTGGCTATAGTCCTGTCACCGGTTGGACACGGCCTGCCTGGGCCGGCGCCGGACTTCAGGAAGCGGGCTGAGACAGAACCTTGATCCACGCACGCGGGCTGGGCGTCCGGTTCGGGCGGCACTGGGCGCTGGCCCATGTCGACCTCGACCTGGACGCCGGGGAGCGGCTGCTGCTCGCCGGCGCGAACGGCTCCGGCAAGACGACCCTGCTGCGGCTGATCGCCGGGCTCCGGCGTCCGACCGCAGGCGAGCTGACGGTCGCCGGCCGGCGGCCCTTCGACGACCGCGGCGGCGCTCGCCGGGAACTGTCCCTGGTCTCCCACCACGACTACCTCTACGACCGGCTGACCGCGCTGGAGACGCTGCGGCTCTGGAACGAACTGTGCGGCGGCGACGCGGACCGCGGACGACTCGCCGAGTTGCTCGACGAGGTCGGGTTGGCGGCTGCGGCCGAGCGTCCGGTGGGCGGTTTCTCGGCCGGCATGAGAAAGCGGCTGATCCTGGCCCGCTCGCGGCTCGAGAACCCGCGGCTGCTGCTCCTGGACGAACCGTTCGCGGCGCTCGACCCCGAAGGCCAGGCCCTGGTGGAACGCTCGATCGAACGGTTCGCGGACGGCGGCGGTTCCCTGATCGTCGCCTCCCACGCCCTGGAGCAGGCGTCCCGGCTATGCCCGCAGGCGCTGCTGCTGCGGCACGGCCAGGTCGCCTGGCAGGGCAGGGCCGCCGGGCTGGAGGACGCATGGCGACGGAGCGCGGAACGATGAACCTGCTGCGGCCGGTGGTCGTCCTGCTGCTCAAGGATCTGCGGATCGAGTGGCGGGGACGGGTCCGCTACTTCTCGGTCGTCCTGTTCGGAGGCATCAGCCTGGTCCTGTTCTCGTTCGCGCTCGATGCCGACAGCAACGCGGCAGCGACGATGGCGCCCGGCTTCCTGACCCTGGCGCTTCTGCTCAGTTCAACGCTCGGCCTGTCCGAGTCCTTTCGGGTCGAGCGCGAGAACCGCTCGCTCGAAGGTCTGCTGCTGCTGCCGGTCGAACCGGCGGTCCTGTTCTACGCCAAGGCGCTGGGCAACTTCGTCTTCCTGGCGCTGCTGGCGCCGGTGCTCGTGCCCTCTGCCATCATCCTCTACAGCGTCCGTACCGGTCCGGCCGGCGTCCTCGGGGTCCTCGGCGTCTGGCTGCTGGCGGCAGCGGCACTCGCCGCCCCGGGAACGCTGTACGCGGCAATGACCAGCCGCGCCGCGAGCCAGGACGTACTGCTGCCCCTGCTGCTCTTCCCCCTGGTCATCCCGGTGCTGATCGCCGCAGTCAGGAGCGCGGAGCTGCTGCTCCACGGAGATCCGATGAACCAGGCGCCGAGCTGGCTCCTGCTGCTGGCCGCCTTCGTTGTGATCTACTGGGCGCTCGGCGGCGCTCTGGCGCGGATCGCGATCGAGGAGTAGGGGCGCCCCGGACGCGCGGCCCGGCGAAGGAGCAGAACAGGCGTGGACGGCGTTATAGTCGGCGGTTGGGAATGGGTCGTTGCCGCCTACGCCTCGGCGGCGGCGGCGCTCGTCCTCTACGCCTGCAGCCTGTTCGTCCGGCGGCGGCGGGCCGAGGCAGACGCTCCCCCGAAGGACCCGAACCATGAGCACGAAACCCACGATGCCCGAGACCGCTCCACCTAGGACGCGGCGGCTTCTTCTGCTGGCCGCGGGCGGCGCCGTGGCGGTGGCCCTCTCCGTTCTCGCCTTCGGCGACGTCGGCGACAACCTCGTCTACTACTGGACGCCCACCGAGCTCCGTGCAGCCGGCGACGAGGCGATCGGCGCCAGCATCCGGCTCGGCGGTCTGGTGGAGAAGGGGTCGGTGAACCGGAGCGAAGACGGCCTGACCCTCGAGTTCACGGTCACCGACGGCCAGTCCGAGGTCGATGTCCGCACCACCGCGGTGCCCCCCGCCATGTTCCGGGAGGGCATCGGCGTGGTGCTCGAGGGCACGATGAGGGAGGACGGTCAGTTCGCGACCGCGCGGCTCATGGTCAAGCACGACAACGAGTACCAGACGCCCGACGTCGAAGACCGGCGCAGCATGGAGGAGCTGATCGAATCCATGCAGTTCGACACGTGAATTCCGCCCTGGGCCAGGGGTTCGTCCTCCTCGGCCTGGTCGCCGCAGGCTTCGGCGCTGCTTTCGGCTACATCGCCGGCGCCAGGCGCTCGGACGCCGGTCTCCGCCTCACGCGGCGGCTGGCGCTGCTCTTCGCCGTCGCCATGGTCGGGGCGTGCGCCGTCATGTGGCGGGCACTGCTCGGCCACGACTTCTCCGTTTCGTACGTCGCCCAGGTCGGATCGCTGGCGACCCCGGTGCACATCGCGATCTTCTCGCTGTGGTCGTCGCTCGAGGGCTCGATCCTCTTCTGGGGCCTCATCCTGGGCCTCTACATCGCCGCCGCGGCCACCTTCCAGCGCCGCGGCCACGAGGACTACCTCGCCTACACCCTGGCGACCCTGCTCGGCATCGCCGCCTTCTTCACCTTCCTCATCGCCAGCGTCGCCGATCCGTTCGCGCCGACCCCGCCTCCGGTCCCGGCCGACGGCCCCGGGCCCAACCCGCTGCTCCAGAACCACCTGCTGATGGCGATTCACCCGCCAATGCTCTATCTCGGCTATGTCGGCATGTCCGTGCCCTTCGCGATGGCGGTCGCGGCGCTGCTCCGGGGCCAGTTGGGCGCCACCTGGCTGCGGCCGATGCGGCGCTGGCTGCTGGTGCCGACGTCCTTTCTGACCGCCGGCATCATGCTTGGCGGCTGGTGGTCCTACGAAGTCCTCGGCTGGGGCGGCTACTGGGCCTGGGACCCGGTCGAGAACGCCTCCTTCCTGCCCTGGCTGACCGGCATCGCGGCGCTTCACTCCGGGATCGTCCAGCAGCGCCGGGGAACGCTCAAGGCGTGGACGGTGATCCTCATCATGATCACCTTCCTGCTGACCATCCTGGGGACCTTCCTCACCCGCTCGGGGGTCGTCAACTCGGTCCACTCGTTCACCCAGAGCCCGATCGCTCCGGTGTTCCTCGGCTTCCTCGCGCTGTGCGCCGCCGCCGTCGTCGTCCTGCTATCGCTCCGGATCGACACCCTGGTCTCGGAGCCTTCGAACGAGCGTCTGGTCAGCCGCGAAGGCGCCTTCCTGCTGAACAACCTGCTCTTCGTCAGCCTGATGTTCACGGTGCTCGTGGGCACGCTCTACCCCATCGTCGCCGAATCCCTGCGCGGCGTGAAGGTCAGCGTCGGCGAGCCCTACTTCAACCGGATGGCGGTGCCGCTGTTCGCCGCACTGCTGCTGATGATGGGCGTCGGCCCCGCCCTGCCCTGGGGCGGCGGCGACCCGAAGCTGGTGCGCCGCGCGCTGGTGCGGCCGTTGCCCGCGGCGGCCGTCGGGTTCCTGCTGGCGCTGCTCCTGGGCGCCCGCTCCGCGCCGGTCCTGATCGTCTCGGCCTTCGCCGGCTTTGCCCTCTGGGTGACGATGGACCAGGGTCTGCGGCCGGTCCGTTCGCGGCCGAGCCGCGAGGGCGGCAGGGGTCCTCTGGCCGCGGTGCTGGCGGCGCCGGACAAGCTCGGCGCCTACGTGGTTCACCTGGGCGTCCTCATCACCTTCGTCGCGGTCGCCGCGTCTTCGACCTTCCAGCGTGAAGCGGAGTCGACGCTGCGCGCCGGCGACACTCTTCGGCTGGGCGGCTACGAGATGACCTTTCGCGGCGCCGAACGGGTCCGGGAACCGCATCTGATCCGCCACCAGGCCAGGGTCGAGGTCTCGAGCGACGGCCGGAACCGCGGCGTGCTGTATCCGTCGCTCAACATCTATCCGAACCAGCGGGAACCGATCGGCACGCCCGCGGTCCGCACCACCGTCGGCCACGATCTCTACCTGACCCTGATGAACGTCGGCAGGGACGGATCGATCGGGCTGCGGGCGATCACGACGCCGCTCGTTGCGTGGATCTGGATCGGCGTCGTCGTCATGGTCCTGGGCACCGCCCTGTGCCTGGTCCCGACCGCCGCGGAACGGCGCGCGAGGATGCCGAACGCGGCGCCCGACCTGGCCGCTTCGCCGGCCGGAGGAGGTCGATGAACCGCAGGGTCCTGCTGGTGGGTCTCGGCGTCTCGCTGCCCCTGCTCGCCATGCTCGGGTTCGCCTTCCGGCACGACCCGAACATCGTCGAGTCGCCGCTCATCGGCAAGCCGGCGCCGAACTTCCGGCTCGCCGACCTCGACGGCAACGTCGTCGAGCTCGCGGAGCTGCGCGGCCGGCCGGTCATCGTCAACTTCTGGTCGACCTACTGCCCGCCATGCATCGTCGAACATCCGCTGCTGATGGCCGGGGCCCGGCGCTGGCAGGGCGAGATCCACTTCCTGGGAGTCATCTACCAGGACGACCCCGACCTGATCGCGCAGTTCAACGCCGACTACGGAAGCTGGGGACCGTCGCTGATCGACGAGGACGGCCGGGTCGCCATTGCCTACGGCGTCTACGGACCTCCGGAGACCTTCTTCATCGGCCGCGACGGCGTGATCGTCGACAAGGCGATCGGCGCCGTGTCGCCGGATCAGCTCCTAGCCACCGCCGACCGCATGCTGGCGTCGCAGGCCGCAACCACGGGCTGACGTGCGCCGCCCCGCTTCGACGCCCCCACCCTGTCGGCAGCGGCTTCGGGCGTCGGCTGTCAGCCTGCGGCAAGAGCGTGTGCCGCGCCGATCAGGCGCCGCGCGACTCCTGCCACGCACTGCCGGCGTCGGACTTCTCGCCGTGCTGCCGATCGCCTGGGCGGCAGCGGCCCAGCCGGTCGATCCGTCAACGGACATCGGTTCATCGGCCGAGGAAGGGTCAGGGCTGGGTGTCGAGATGTCCCGTGAGCTGGGGGACCCGCTTGGCCGTCCTCTCGCCGGCGAAGAACTCGAGCGAGCCGTTGCCGAGCTCGGAGCGGGCATCCGCTGCCCCAAATGCCAGGCCCTGTCGATTGCCGACTCCGGCGCCCAGTCGGCGCAGGCGATGCGGGGGGAGGCTCACTCCCTTCTGGCCGCCGGCTACAGCCGCGAACAGGTGGTGGGCTATTTCGAACAGCGCTACGGCGAGTTCGTCCTGCTCGAGCCGCGCGCGCGGGGACTCAACCTGATCGTCTGGGCGGCGCCGGCCGTGATCGTTCTGCTCGGGGGGCTGCTGGTCGCGGTCCGCCTGCGACAGCGCCGGCGCAGCGCCGACGAAGCCCTGGACACGTACCTGCGGCAGGTGGAGCAGGAGACGGCGACCTGACTGTCGTTGCAACGATCGCCCTCGCCGCCGCTGTCCTGGCCGGCCTGGGCATCGGTTTCGCCGCCCTGCCCCGGGAGGCTGCGGCCCGCGCCGCCGCGCTCGAGCTGCGGCGTGTCGATCTCCTCGAACGACGCACGGACCTGATCGCCCGGCTGCAGCAGGCCGGGCTCGAGGCAGTCGACCGCAAACGGCTCCAGGTGTCGACGGCCCGGGTACTGAAGGAGCTCAAGGAGGTCGAAGAAGCGCTCGCCGGGATCGCGCCGGAGCACGGCGCCAGACCGCCGGCCGCACAACCTGTCGGCCGCGCCTTCGTTCAGGCCCACCCCCTCCTCTCCGGCGTTCTGCTCGGCGGCGGCGTGGTCGGACTGGTCGCGGCCCTCGTCATCTGGGCGCAGGCCGACGCCCGGCCCGATCCGCAGGCAGACCGGGAAGCGGCGCAAGGCGGCGACGGCACGGACTTCCGCGGCCAGCGGCCGCTCCCGCCCGAACTCGCGCAGCGCGCCGAGGAGCTGCAGAAGCAGATCGAGGCCGATCCTGCAGACCTTGACGCGCTGCGCGCGCTGATGCAACTGCAGGTCTCGAACGGCCGCGGCTTCGACGCCTTCCAGACGGCTCTGCGCGTCCTGGAGATCGCCCCCGAGGACCCCGACGCGCACTTCGTTTCGGGATTGGTGCGTCTCGAGATGGGTCAGACCCAGGTCGCCCTGGATTCCCTGGACCGATCCCTGCAGAGCGATCCGGGTCACGAACAGGCCGCGCTCATGCGAGGCCTTCTCCTGCTGCAGCTCGGCGACCGCGACGGCGCCATCTCGACCTGGGAGAGCGCCAGCGAAGCCCGGCCCAGCGCCCGGCTGGAGCAGGTCACCGCGATGGCCCGCGAGGGCAGGACGTTCGACGAGATCGTCAACAGCCCGCTCTGAGCAGCCGCGCTGCCTACTTCCGGACCTCCCGCACGAGGTCCAGCCGCCGGATCACCTCTGCGGCAACTTCCCGCTTGCGCTCGGTTCCCCGGGTGCGAACTCTCACGTCCGCCTGACGGTAGGAGTCGAGGCGGCTCAGCCACAGCGCACGCGCCTGATCCGGAGACTCGAACAGCGGCCGGCGCCGATGAGACCGCTGCGCGCGGCGGCAGAGCCACTCCCAGGGCGGGTCGAGCCAGACACTGGTACCGAGGCCCGCGATCAGGCGGCGATTCCGCTCCAGGGTGAAGGCGCCGCCGCCGGTGGCGACCACCGCCCGATCAAGGTCGGCGCAGCGCTCGAGCGCTGCCGTTTCCCGCTCGCGGAACCATGTCTCGCCGCGCTCGACGATCAGGTCTGCCACCGGTTGTCCTTCGTGCTCGGCGATGTCGAGATCGAGGTCCCGGAAGGTCCAGCCCAGGGTCCGCGCCAGCCGGCGGCCGACACCGCTCTTGCCTGCGGCCATGAAGCCGACGAGGAACACGCGCATGCCGTGGCCAGGAGCGTCCAGCCTGGCTATGGCCGGTCGTCGTGTCCTTGCGCCCGTTCGCTCTTCAGCGCGCGCACCAGAAAGTACGCGAAGCCGCCCCACACGAAACCGCCGATCAGCACCATGACCAGAATGGCAAGCGGAGACATCGGACGGAACTGTACGACAAGCGCCGCCCGACGAGCGGCGCCCTGCTTGCAGCCTCGGAGTCACTCTCGGAGTCACTGCGCATCTGCGCACACCGTGAACCGCGTCCGCCGCGGCTCCTGCCCTACCAGCGGTAGTTGAGCCGCGCGTAGTAGTAGCCGCCCGACAGCCCCCAGGGCGTCACCGGGCTGTAGCGCGAACCGAGAACCTCGACGAGCGGCGTAGGGGCGGGCGAGAGCACGTCGAACACGTTCTGCGCGCCGACGGCGAGCGTCGTGCCCGCGGCGACCGGGATGCTGGCCTCGAGGTCGACGAGGTAGGCCGTGTCCTGGACCGGCGGCTCGGGATCGGCCCAGAGGCGCGCGTAGTAGTAGTCGATCCAGGAGCCGAAGTAGCTGAGGCGGCCCAGGAGGCCGACCCGGCCGACCTGCTGGTTCACGGTGAGGTTCCAGCGCAGGCGGGGTACACCGCGCTCGATGGACTGCACGTCCGCCGGACTCAGCAGATCGGAGGTCTCGGTGACTTCCGTCTCCGTGTAGTTCAGGGTGAAGCCGAACTCGGTGGCGCCGTCGAGGGCAACCGGAATCCAGGTCGAGACGAGGTCGATGCCCCGGGTCCGGGTCGAGAAGTCGTTGATGAAGAACCGGAAGAAGGACAGGTTGCGCGCCGACGAGATGCCCTGCGAGAGCAGCAGCTCGCGCTCCTCCGGAGTGAGCGTCAGCGTCTGCGACAACGACAGCCGATCGGAGATCTCGACGTTGAACAGGTCGGCGGTGAAGGTGAACGGCCCGTTGTCGACGACCAGGCCCGCCGTCGCGTGAACCGACTCTTCGGGCTCCAGCGGCTTGCCGCCTCGCAGCAGCGCCGCCGCGAACGTGGACGGCACGGTGGCGCTGTCGACCAGTTCCAGGGTGTCCGGATCGAGGGTGGTCTGGACGTTGAGCGCGTTCTGCTGCCCCGGCGTCGGCGCCCGGAATCCGGTGCTGACGCCGCCGCGCAGCGAGCGGACATCGCTCAGCTCCCGACGGAAGGTCAGCTTGCCGTTCGTCGTGTTGCCGAAGACATCGTAGTCCTCGATCCGGAGGGCGCCGCCGAGGCTCCATCGGTCGTCCTCGCCGTGCAGTTCGACGTCGCCGTAGACAGCGACGTTCTCGCGGTTCCAGGTTCCCGCCGTGTAGTCGGGGAAACCGGGGAAGCCGTTCGAGGCGGGAATGAAGCCCTGCTCCGCGTAGGGGCCGACCTCCCAGGACGGCCGTCCCCCGGCGCCGATCGTGAAGCTCTCGTCGCGCCACTCGACGCCGGCGGCATAGCTGACCCGCCGGGACACGGAGTACGAGATGTCGAAGTTCAGGCTGACCTCTTCCTGGTCATAGCTGCCGGGGCTGAAGTCGCGCGGCGTCTCCGGCCCGAGCGACGCGTTGACGGTGTTCCGGAAGAAGAAGTCCGACCCGTGCGAACCGAAGCTGGCGGAAACGTCCCAGGAAAGTCCGTTGTCGAGCTCCCGCCGGAGCCCCGCGGCGGCCGCGCTCTCGGTCACCACGCCGCCGAACTGCGGAGTGAAGCCGCCCGGAGCCATCTCCTGGAAGGAGAAACAATTCGGATCGGCAAACACCTGGGCAAGGGCAACCGGGTCCGGCACGTTGTCGGTGATCCTGACCTCGGGGCAGTCGGCCGAGCCCAGTCCCCGTGCACGCAGGACATCTCCGATCAGCAGCGTCTCGCCTCCGTCCAGGCTGTAGATGCTCTGCCGCGTGTTCGGGTTTCGAAAGAAGAAGCCTTCGGTCATCGTCCTCTCGGCATGGTTGGCGAAACCGTAGAGTTCCAGACCGCTGTCCGAACGGTGACCGAGGTTGGCGAACAGCTTCACGTCGTCGTCGACCTCCGGGTTGCCCCAGATCTGCGCCGGTACGGCGACATGATGGTTGCCGGCGGCAATCAGCGCGGCCGCGTCCAGCCGCTGGACGCTGCGGTCGGTCGGATCGGCGCCGCCGGCCTCGAAGCTCAGGTTGGCGAAGCCGTTCGCCCCCATCGGCAGACCGAAATTGCCGGCGACGCCGTACCCGGTGCCGTCGCCGCGGATGTAGCTGCCGCCGTTCAGCTCGATGCTGCCGCCGGAAGAGTCGTCCTTGAGCAGGAAATTGATGACGCCGGCAATCGCGTCCGAACCGTACTGCGCCGAGGCGCCGTCGCGCAGCACCTCGACTCGTTGCAGCGCGATCGCCGGAATGGTCGAGATGTCCGGTCCCTGCGCGCCATCCGTCACGCCGCCGAACCAGGCGACCACCGAGGACCGGTGCCGCCGCTTGCCGTTGACCAGGATCAGCGTGTGGTCGTGAGCAAGATTGCGCAGGCTGGACGGCCGCACCAGGGTGGCGGCATCGCTGATCGGATGCGTCGCCACGTTGAAGGAAGGCACCAGGTTGCGCAATTGCTCGTCGAGCTTCGTCGCGCCCTGGCTCACGATGTCATCGACCGGAATCGCGTCGATGGGGACCTGGGACTCGGTCACCGAACGAGCGTTCGCACGGCTGCCGAGGACGACGATCCGCTCCTCGAACCGAGGTTGACTCTCTTCTTCAACAGCCTCCTCGGACTCGTGATCGCGGTCCTGGTCGCCGTCTTCCTGAGCGACCGCCACCGACGGCGAGAACAGGAACAGCAGGGACAGGGCGCAGGCCGCTGCGCAGGCCGCAAGTGTCCGCCGCCGGGAGGTGGTCTTCGAGATCATCAGGTTGCTGCTCTCCTTCCCGCGTGATCATCGGGGCATTGGTGCGCACGTTGACTGTCTGCGGCGCCTGGCGGTGCTCACGGCAGGGAAGCGCCGACCTCGAAGTTCCGCACCCAATGCCGGTCGCCGGGCTGTCGAACAGCGCGCCGGGACCATTATGTTCCACGGACCGTCGCCGGCAGCCTGCTCGTCGCCAAGGCGCGGACCGTTGCCCCGCGGCTCGACCCGGACGCTGTCGATCTCTCCGCTCGGGCTAACATCCCCGCCCTTCCTGTGGTGATTGCCATGTGCTCCGACGATTGCGGCGCCCTTGATGGCTGCCGGCTGCCGCCATCCCTCTGTCCGTGGCGAACGTGCGTGTCGCAGCAGGCCCCGATACGCAGACTGGGACTCCGCCCGCCAGGCGAAGCGCAGTGATCGGCTTCGGGTCCTGGCCAGCCGCGTTTCTGGAGCGGCTCGCCCCGCTGGTGCTCAGTACGGAGTTCGTCTTCTTCTACTGTGCCGCGATCGGGATCTTCTTCGTAGTGAACGCCGCGACCCTCGGATGGCGCGTTCGCGTCATCGGCAGACAACTGAAGCGCCTGACGGGCAGGCTGAACGGCATCGACGACCAGCAGGGGTTCGTCGCCGGGTTCCACGACTACGACCGCAGCGCCAGACGGGAATTCGGACGGGCGTGGGCGGAATTCGTCGAGACCCTGGTCATGCCGGCGCCGGAGTCGGGCAAGCCGATCCACAACACCGGGGACGTTGCCGCCTACCTGAACGAGAGCACCATCATCGCGCCGAAGGTGTCGCTCGCCTTCTACCAGTCCATGCCGAATCTGCTGACGGGTTTCGGCATCCTCGGCACGTTCATCGGCCTGTCGGCTGGAGTTGGCCTGGCGTCCGGCGGTCTCTCGTCCGGCAGTCCGACGGACATGACCGCAGCTCTGACGGACCTGCTCGACGGCGCGGCGCTTGCGTTCGTGACGTCGATCGCAGGCATCTTCCTGTCCATCGTCTTCAGTCTGTTCCTTCGCTCCTGGACCCGCAGGCTCCTGAAGGCACTCGACACCTGGGTCGAAGCGATAGAAGAGCGCCTGGAGCGCGTGACGCCGGCCGGCGTGGCCCTGGAGCAACTGGAGGCGGAGCGCCGCACCGCGAAACAGGTCGAGCGCTTCAACACGGACCTGGCGATCACCCTGGGCGAGGCCCTGGAGGAGAAGGTCGCGGGTCGGCTGTCGCCGCTGCTCGAGCAGTTGGTGGAGGCCGTCGGAGAGCTTCGAAGCGACCGTGCGACGGACGCCGGCCAGATGGTGGAGGCCGCGATCAACCGCTTCACCGAGGCGATGGAAGCCCGAACCGGCGGCCGCTTCGACGAGATGGCCGCCGTGCTGGAGAACCTGAACCGGACGCTGATCGGCTCATCGGAACAGCTCGAGAAGTCCCAGGAGGAAGTCAGCGGCGCCCTTGAAGCGGTCGTGGCCTCGGTCCGGCAATCGATGGAGACGGGGGCCCAGGCAACGGCCGAGACGTTCCGGATCTCGATGGCGGAGTCCGTCGAGCAGATACGGAGTGCGAACCGGGAGGCGGCAGAGGAAGTGCAAGTCGCGCTGGGCCGCGCCGCCAGGGAGCTGATCACCGCCGCGGCCGACGCATCGGCGCGAGTGTCCGGTTCCAGCAAGGGGCTCGAAGAGGCCGCGGACAATCTCGCCCGCGCCACCCGGTCGAGCCGCGACCTCCTGGAGGGCACCGGCGAGTTCGTCGGACAGCTCAACGGCGTCCGGGAGACCATGGTGGCCGCACAACGCGCGATCGTCGCCGCAGCCGACAGCGTCGGCGCCTCCTCCGAGGAGATCCGGGCATCCTGGGACCGGGCCGCCTCTGCGATCAGGGACACTGCCGGCATCGTCGACCGCATCGACCGTGTCGTCGGCGAGCTCGGCGAGCAGCAGAGGGCGGCATCGGCCGCCTGGACGTCGTATCGGGAACGGTTCGAAGGGATCGACGTCTCGCTGGCGCGCGTCTTCCAGGAACTGGACCAGGGGCTGACCGGCTACTGCGACCGGGTGCAGGAGTTCGCCCGGGAGTTGGACGGAACGACCTCGAAGACGATCCAGAGTCTGGCGAGCGCCACCGCCGAACTCGAAGAGTCGATCTCGGAGCTGGCCGACGTGATGGAGAGGTCCACCAGGCGACGATGAGGACCGGACGGTCGGGACGATCCACGGCAGCGGCCGAACAGAGCTACCTGGCCACCGCCAGCGATCTCGTCTCGGCCCTGATCTTCGTGTTCATCATCATGCTGGCGGTCTTCGCCTATCAGCTCGCCGCCGCGACCGAAGAGCAGGCGGAGGTCACCGACGAGCTCACCGCCGGCCCGGAGACGCGGGACCGGATCCTGGGCGAGATCGCACGCCGCCTGAGCGCCGCCGGCATGAACGTCGAAGTGCTGCCCGAGCAGGGCGTTCTGAGGCTGTCGGACAACGCGATCAACTTCCCCTCCGGCGGCGAGACGCCGATCGCCGAACACCACACGAACGTGAGCGCCCTGGCGCAGGCGCTCTCCGAGGTCCTCCCGTGTCATGTGGCGGCGCGCACGGGCGCCGACGAGGAGCCTCCCCGCACGGTCGGCGGCAGCGGGAGCGTCGGGACTGCAGTTCCGGACGGTCGGACCCTGCCGGCCTGGTGCCGGCCGCGGCAGCCGGCAGCCGCCTACGAGTGTCAGGAACAAAGCTGGCCCTGGTTGCTGGACACCCTGCTGATCGAGGGCCACACCGACGACGTTCCGGTGACGGCCGGCCACCGCTTCCGCAACAACCTGGAGCTGTCCTCGATGCGGTCGGCGACCGTGCTGCGGATGATCGCCGACTGCGAACCGGCTGTCCGCGGCCTGCGCAACTCCCAGGGTCACCCGGTCCTCTCCACCAGCGGCTACGGAAACACGAGGCCGGCAACAAGCGACCCGGAGGAGCTCGACGAGAACCGGCGGATCGACCTGCGCATCCTGCTCGAACCCCCCGAGGGCGTCTTCGCCCAGGACCGGACCGGGTTCGAGCGCGATCTCCGGCAGCGAATGGACGCCGGGCGATGAGTGCGGGCGCCCTGAGCACCGCCCTCGACCTGGGATTCCGGCTGCCCCGGCTCGATTCCTCCTTCACGCCCGTCAGAACCCGTTCTGCAGCCAGGTATGTGACGCAGAGACTCGGCGACGGTCTGCTGGGCGCCGAACCGGACGCCTACGACCTCGACGCGCTCCATCGCCGGGTGCGGGAGGCCTGGCAGTCCGGTCGCGGCGACCTGCGGGTGCTCGGCCGGCGCGACCTCCGGCGGCTGCCCTGGGTCCTCTGCCATTCCCCAACGGGGGTGTCCACCGCCACCGGACGGGCCGGCCACACCGGAGCCACCGCGTCACTTCCAACACTCGCAACGATCCGGCGATGCCGGGACATCGCCTCGCTGAATCGAGTCGAGGCAGGCATCGATCGCCATGCCCGGGTGTTCACCCGGTCCCAACTGGACGCCCTCACCGCCGCCCTCAACGCCCGACGTGCTGATCTCGAACGCGCGGGCAGCAGCGGGCCCGGCGATGCAGCGCCCTGGCTGGCGGCAGATACCGACCTGCTTCGGGAGTACGGCAAGTGGCTGCACGAAAACGGACCGACCCGGGCGGTGCGAACGTTGCTCCAGGTGTTTCTCCGGCACTATCCGGCCCACCTGAGCACCTTCGGGCATCTGCGGCGGATGCTCGAGACGGAGGTCTCCCGACGGCGGCCCGGCAGGCGCCAGGCGGACTGGGTGCTTCGTTGCCGCCGGTACGGGCTGCTGAAGGAGGACGGCGCCCGGTCCTTCGTCGGCAATGCGATCGGCAGGAAGGCCGCCGTGCCGGAGCTGTTGCGGGACGCCGGGCTCACCGGCCCGCTGGAGCGAAGCGAGTTCCTCAAGGAGGGCCTGCTGCTCTACCTCTCGACCGCCGGCGCCGCGAAGAAGCTCGTGCGGGCGAAGAACCCGACAGGACTCAAGCGCCTGCTGACGCTGCTTCAGTGCGAAGGCCGCCTGCGGTTCATGGAACCGAAGACCCGACGCGTGATTGCCGAGAGCCTCCTGGCGCCCTTCGTGGCGGCCGCACCGTCGAGGGAGGTCAAGGAAGAACTGCAGCAGTTCTTCCTGCGCTGTTTCGGCGACCCCCGGTTGCCGTCAGGACGTCCGAACTGGTCCGGCGTGAGCGACGACATCCGGCGGGTGATCATGCGCTGGCTGAACGAACAGACGATCGAGCTGTTCTTCCGCGTCGTCGAGAAGACCGCACACGACCGGCACTGGCGCTACCGGAAGGCCTTCTGGAAGACCTGCTTCGATGACGGGCTGATCGACGACGTCTGGTTCGTGCTGGGAAGAGGCGCCCGGGACCAGCTCCGCTCCCTGGAGGACGACAGCGGCGCGACGGAGGCGACCGGTGCCCTGATCGGCGCCGCCTACGGACAGTCCGTCCTGCTGATGCGGATGGCCAGCGGAGTCACGATCTCCGAGTGGAGCCACAGCGGCGCCTGCCGGCTGTGGCTGGGCGGCAATCGCGCGGCGCCGAGGATGTACAGACCGGAGTACACGCGCCACGACCTGTTCAGCGACCAGGACCACCGTCAGGTTCACCACAGCAGCGAGACCGGCAGCTGGCAGCACGCGCTCGCCGACTGGCTGGAAGAGAACACCGGCCTGGAGATCGATCGAAGCGACTTCCCGGGCGGACTCTGGCGGGACGACTGGTGACGAGTCGATTCGCGTTCCAGCCCGAGGCCGACGGCCTGCTCGTCCGCCTGGCGCCAGAGACCCGCGCTCCGGTTCCCGTGCACGACTGGACGGCTGCGGCCGGCGCGCCGTCCGGCGCCGGAACCTGGATCCGGCTCCGCGACGAGGGCGCCGCCTGCGAGATCGACGACGGCCTGGCGCTGCAGGTCGCATGGCATGCAGTCGCGGCCCTGAACATCGACGAACTGCAGTACGCCGGCCTGCCGGACCCGGCGCCGGTGGCGCTGCAGGTGACGGCGACCGGGGCAATCCACGACCCGGACTTCGAACCGCGCTACGGCTTCCTCCGAGCCGGCCGACCGGTAGCGGGCGCCGGCCGGACAGGCGCCTGGCTGCGGATTGGCGACAGCTCCTTTGTCCTGCTCGACCCGATCTACACGATCGCCGAGGCGGTCGATGCGTTCCGCCAGGCGACGGAGGCCGGCGTGGCGCAGCGGATGCTGAGCTGGGGCCGCATCGCGGAGCTGCTGCCGGACGACGCCGTCGTGGACGATCGTCTCGCCGGTCTTCAGATCGTTGTGGCGTCCGCCTTCGAGCTCGGCGATCACAGCTTCGACCTGAAGCTCGACGCCCTCCTGGAACGCAAGCGAGCAATGAACCGGAGCGTCCTCGCACCCGTCGCGCCCACCAGGAACGACCTGAGAGAACTCTACGAAGCCGCAGTGGGCGAGGCGCAGGCGAGCTTCTGACCACTCCGGAGCCACGCCCGAATCGGCAACGGGGTCCTCGCTACGCGCCGCTGCCGATCCAGGAGAGGCGGGAGAACCTCTTGCGTCTGGAGATGCCGAGAATGAGGTTCTCGAGCCGTCCGGCGCCGTCTTCTCCCTCGGGGGCGGGCAACTCGCGGAATTCCTCACTGGAGCACGACAGGAGGACCTTGCCGTCCCTGATGACGGCCAGATGGGTCGACACGCGCTCGACGTAGTCGAGCATATGGGAGGTCAGGAAGACGGCGGCGCCGTTCTGTTCGGCCATCTGCTGCAGGATGGTCATGACGGTGCGGGCGCTCAGGGCGTCCATGCCCTCGAACGGTTCGTCCAGGAACAGGACCTTCGGCGCGTGCAGGGTCGCCGCCGCCAGGCGGATCTTCTTCCTCATGCCGTGGGAGTAGGTCGTGATCGGCCGCTTCGCGGCGTCCTTGAGATCGAAGACCGCGAGCGCCTCGTCGGTCCGCTGCCCGGCGTCCTCACGGCCCAGACCGTAGATGCGGGCGTAGGCCAGCAGCAGTTCCTCGCCGGTCAGGCTCTCGAACAGGACACTGTGGTCCGGCACGATGCCGAACTGCCGCTTGAGTTCGGTGTTGTTGATGTCGACCGGCTCGCCCAGGAGCCGGACCGTGCCCTTGGTCGGCTGCACCAGGCCGGTCAGCATTGACCAGGTCGTTGTCTTGCCCGCACCGTTGGGGCCGACGAATCCCAGAATCTGCCCCGCCTGGACATCCAGGTCGACGACAACGTCGCCGCTGTACGACCGGGTCAGGCCTTCTGTCTTGATCGCTTCCATTGTGTGAACTTCGGGTTCGTCCGAAAGTAGGTAATTCACCCGACAACGAGACAACGACTCCGACTGCCGTCGCCATCTCGACGCCAGTTGCCCGAACACGGGACGAAGTCTCTGGCGCCAGGAACCTCGGATCAGCCGTCGCGGGCCAAACTCCTCAGGATTCGGAAAGGGTCGGAACGGACAAGCCCGTCCGCGGCACGGCTCATGCGGCTGTTGAACACGACGGCCCCAACTACAAGAACCGAAGCACCGCCAACGGCCGCCGCAGGACCCCAAGAGACTCTCGGCACGAGAAACGCCAAGAGCATCGGCAACCCGATAATTACAACATTGAACACCACCGACGTCCAGACAACAGACGTGGGCATCTTGACTGAGTATGGCGTGAAATCGAACGGAACAGGAAACCGGGCGGACCGGTAGATGCCGGCGCCGTGTTCGCCCACCAGAACACAGAACGGCATGACGAGCCAGAGGCAGAACACGGGCAGACCAGGCCACCCGACTCGCACGCAAGTCCAGCCAATCATCACCGAGATAGCCACAACAGGGAGCACACTTAGCGCAGCATTGTAGGCACTCGCTGGCGCCGTCAAGCGAAGCGGCATGAGGAAGCGCTCACCGATGCTGCGGTACGCAAATCCAAAGGAATAGTTCCGGGGAGAAAGGAACACGTTGGCTGCCATCACTACGGTCAAGACAACGACATGGGTGCTTCCGGTCTGCAACAGAGCCATGGAGAACAGTGTCACGATCATCGCTACTCTGTACCATCCGAGACGCATCAGGGTTTCCAATTCGATCAACCACAGATATGCCCACGGGCTGAGGCGACGCGCCCGCCGGAAGATCGGCGCCAGGGACAAATGGACCCGGCCAGCGCCTGGCGCTGCCCGTACGTTGTCAAGGAGACGACGTGACAGCATTCTGTACTCCAGCGCTACGCAACCGAGCGCAGCAAGCCACAGACCTGCCAGCCGAAGAGCGTTCCGGCCCGATTCCCACGGGGTGTCGAAGATGTCGATCAGCCAGCCCACGGGCAGGTAGCCCATCAAGGCGAGCAGGCTCGAGTCCCGAATCCCTTCTGCCATCAGCGCCCCAGCAGGCACAGCAGGTTCGTCCATGGCCAACCGGCTCCTGATCGTCGGCTCCAAGGCGAACAGAGCAGCTACAGCTGCCCCCAACAGAAGCACGCTCACCAGCCAGTTCGGAGCCATATCCGAGCTTGTCAGTCTGACGATGGACACCAGGCGCGCAAGGGAGATCACGGCCGCCATCGTTGCCAGCACTCCGACCAGGAAGCCGAGTACACCGGTCGTTCGTGTCGCAAGCATGTAACCGAGCGCTGGACCGAAGATCGGTAGCCACGGACCCGAAAGGCCGGCCGCGAGCCGCAAACCGAACAGTGTTCGGAACGCGACCGGGAGCACGACAAGACGATCGATAGCCAACGTCCGCGAGAGATCCAGGCGCAGCGCGAGTCCTGCGACCATCCACGCAATGCCAGAAAGACCAGCGAGGAGAATCAGAAGATTGCGCCGCAGCGCATGATTGTCAATTTCCACCACGAGCGCACACCACATGGCCATGAGCAGACCGAGAAGCAACCATGCGCCCCGTATCGCGAACCTCCAGAGGCCTCGGCTGACGCGCCTGCGCGTCGCGTCGAGCCGGACGGTCGAAACAAGGGCACCGAACGTTCTTGCTCTCAAGTAGAGGTCGGGGCTCAGCACGAAGCCACCAGTACCCCCCCTCCCGTCGATCTCCCACACCTGAGTACCACCGATGCCGAGGCGGTCCTGGACCAAGTGCTCAACGAGACGCTCAAGCGCGACAGTAAGCCCGAGGCGTACAACACGAACCGGAATAGCCTGCTCGGCGGCACGAAGATCACGGATCGTCTGTGGGCAGACCGCGTAGCAACTTCGACGGACGGTGAGAGCTGCTGCTTGGGTAATCTCTTCACCGAGGGCCTGTGGCGTTCGCTCAGCCTGGTCATCGCCACTCCGCACACGGCCCGTCGTCCAGCGCCGATCGGACGAGGGCGTGGTTCATCGTTCCGATCAGGCGTCGCTCCGGCACCGGACAACGTTTGATCACCGACGTCGAGATGAACTACCATCAGAACAGTACTGCATAAACACAGATCACCCGGGGAGGCAGGGCGATTCCAGCGATACACGTCTGAGACATCAACACAAACGCATCCTTCCTGTAGCTAGGCCTTAGCGTCTCTTCAGAGCCACGATGAGTCAGCAAGCCCGAGAGGCAGACTACGACGAGAGCACCTCGGAGACACTACTCGACAAAGCGAGTACTGCCGTCGACACTGACCACTGGCACGCCGCAACGGTCCAACTCTTCCATCTCGTCAAACGAAACAGGATCATGGCGCCATAGGCAGTCAACACCATGCACCATATCGAGAACGGATTCACCCTGGAGTATATGGATCTGAGAGCCCCACTGTCTGTCGAAACCAAGAGGTCCAGGCCGAGTGTCAATCCAGCATCGTAGTAGTCAGCGCCAGTTTCTGCGCCCCCTGCCATCGCCAGAATAAGCAGCCTTGCTAGACCGCCAAGCACACTATTTATGACGCCTAGGTGCGCTGTCAACGAGAACGCACGACGGAACTCAGACCGGCCTCCCAACGCCATCACCATGAGCCAGACGAGCATCGTATCAAGGAGCCAACCAGCAAGGACAAGTACCGGAGAAAGAGCCAACCCAGCATACACGAGCGCAGATGCCACGCCCTCGGCACCGACCCCCGATTCCGCGGTGGACGCAGAGATCGCTCTTACTGCGGAGGGCGCCAAGGCGAGGCCCTGCGCGATCGTCGCCACACTCACGATTGTGAGCACTCCGACCCATGGTCGTCTCTCGGAGATAATGGCAAAGCACGAACCGGGAGAAGTCACAATCCCGACAGCCGCCCTTAACCAGCCGACGCCGTAGTGCGATCTCTCGTTCATCCTCTACTCCCGTCGTCTCGCGTATCTCGTTGGATTAAAAAGGTCCTACTCTTCATGTTGTCATGCGGTTGCAGGAGGCCTCTTGAACCTCCTCCCTCTTTGAAACAACACTGTGGCGGTACTGGCGTCGACGGTTTCTCCGCAGGAGCGTGCCAACCGTCGTAGTGGACCTGCGCGGCCACCGAACATGTGGCTTTACACGTTCGGCGGCCGCATGTCGCGCTGTCGGTGCCGCTGGCTATATCGCACAGAGCGCCGTTGCAGCTGATGCAGCGACGCCTATGCCGACCACCGTGATCCCAACCACAGGGTTGAAGAGAGAGAGCCAGCCACCCCCAACTTTGAGCGTCGTGCTCAGGGAGGCGAGAGTGAGCACGCAACTGAGCCCGTCGCCGCCTGTTACGGAGGCCAGCTCTTGGTCGTCGAGGATCATGAGCTCGGGCGCAGCTGCGCCTCCCGGAACAGTACCGCTGTACAGTGCCAAGAGCATGACAGGCAGGACGATGAGAGTGTTCTTTTTCATGCGGTCAATCTCCTCAGAAGCTGCATGCCAACGCACTTAGACCTGCTACGGCAAAGATGGCGATTCCGACCCACGGGATCGCTACTCCCACGATCTTTGCGCCGACACCTACGATTATGCCTCCGGCGGAAACCCCGTTGGCTACTGCGCAACCGGCACTCTTTAGCCAACCCGAACCTGTGACCGCCAGAAGCTGCCAGTCGGACATAAGCTCAACCGTGCCGTCATCGATTGAACCGAACGGCGAACCCAACGTAGCGTTCTGGTCTGCCGAGACGAGATTTGAGCCAGACGCCGCCAAGAAGCACAGCAGCGCAAGCACTATCCACATAGACTTGACTTTTTTCATAGTGAGATTATCGTGTCCTTTTCTGGTCATCTGGGACACTGAGTGTCCCTTAAGGGGTGTGTAGAGTCTGAATTTCGCGAGCGTTGGAACCGCTCGTCAGGCGGCGCATCGCGGGAGGGGCGTTTATGTCGTCATTCGTGCCTCCCTTCTCAATCAAGTCCGAGCGTCGAGTCGAAGGACAGCACGACGCCGTCCCACGCCCTTTCAAACACGGAGGGACTCATTCTAAGTCGACCAATCGCCGGGTCGTCGACGACGACATGATCGCCAACGCTCCTCACAACGACGAAGTGGTCGCGGTGAACGTGAGCAATCAACGGCATGGAGACATCCGCTAGTCTCGCAAATGGCAGTCGAAGCCCATGAGTCTCAAGGCCGTGGTCTTCCGCGATCTTCTTCAGTGTGAGGAGGTTGGTTCCATTCGTACCCGTCTCCGTTGCGGCCTTGAGGTCACTCAACGTCTCTTCGGTGAGGCCGTAGTGATCCAAGACCATCTTCAGCGCGGCCACACCACAGTCGGTGTCTTCTTGCTGTAAAACCAGTTCGATGGGCGCCGATGCAGCCGGATCAAGCGACGCAATCCATGCAAGGCGGTCAGTCTCGGGCGAGGATCGAGCAACAGAGAGCGTGAGGGCGACCAATAGCCCTGTAGCGAGCAGCGACAGGCCTGCGATCGTCTGCCGCGTTCTGGCGCTCCAAGTACAGTTCCTAGCCATCGTCCTAACCACTCAATTCCGAAGCCCAGATCGCTTCGGGACGGTATCCCGTGAACGCCGCCTGGACTCTCAACTCCCCGTCAAGGACGAAGACGAGCGGCACCCGGACGACGCCGAATCGCCTAGAGACAGCGCCATCAGGGTCAGGGATCACGCTGAACACGAGCTCTTCTTCGTTTCTGGCTTCCGCAGCAGCGAGGCCGGCAACGATGACGGTCAGCCCCAGTTGCTGGTCTACAGCCAGGCGCGCTAGCGTCGTGATCGTGCGATCGCAGTTGCCGCACCCGGACTTCGCGAAGACGACGACTTGACGCTTTCCGGTCGCCTCCAGTACCGGCTGTTCCTCTCCGGTCCCGGGCAAAGCAGGGAAAACGACGCCGACTTCGGGCCTGCGGGACAGTCTCTCGCGGAGCTGAGACTCAACCACGAGAAGTCCCACGAGGGGCACGAGCACCGCCGCCAGGATCACGATCAGCGCGATGCTCTGCCGCGTCATGACTGGACCCATCTGTCGCCGTTCGGCTTCACGTGGCTGCCTGGTCTGGCTGGATTCCACCCGCCTGCGCGGGCCTTGGGAACGGGAGGTCATCGTCTTCTCGACCGAAGCTGGCGAGACGTTACTCGTCGACTAGAGCCGTTACCGATCGCTCTGACTAGGCTCGCCACGACGGCCGGCTCACACCGGTGCGGGAGAGGACGAACGGCCGCCATCTGACGCCGCCGCGCCCCGAGGCCGGCGGGCAATGAGCCACGACAAACGAGAGGAACAGGAATGAACAGGAACCATCCTCGAACTACCATGGCGGACGTCTCTGTCAGCACGGCAGAGCGAACCTCCTTGTCCGACAACACCCGTCGGGCCTATCGTGCCGCGTGGCGGAGGTTCAGGGTCTTCTGCGACGAACTCGGGAAGGACCCGCTCGCAGCGACCCCGCAGGACGTCGCGAGCTTCGTCGTGAATGCTGCGTCAGCACCTCGCCCTTCGACGGCCTCGCCACGGAAGGGGGAGCCGCTCGCATTGGGGACGATCAGGATCGCCCTGGCGGCGATCAACCGGACGTACCGAGACCGGAGGCTCCCATCCCCGGCAGGCGACCCGCACGTCGTCAACGTGCTGCGAGGACTTGGCCGACTCCGGGACGAGAGGCCCAGGCAGGTCAGGGCGCTGGGTGCAGTGGACCTGCAGCGCATGCTTACGCACTGCGACGACCTGAGCCGACAACCGCGCTACCGGATCAAGGCCGCTCGGGACGCC
Source organism: Thermoanaerobaculia bacterium (assembly GCA_965116145.1). GTDB lineage: Bacteria > Acidobacteriota > Thermoanaerobaculia > Multivoradales > Multivoraceae > Multivorans. The sequence continues at coordinate 2,396,458 of OZ220482.1, read as the reverse complement.
GCCGTCCTCGCGATCGGCTTTGCCGGCGCCTTGCGGCGATCCGAGATCTGCAACCTCCGCTTCAGCGACGCGGAGTTCGTGGAACAGCGCGGCATGCTGCTGCGGATCCGCCGGTCGAAGACGGACCAGGGAGGCCAGGGTCAGACGATCGCCATACCGGAAGGGACTATCATCCGTCCGGCAGAGCGAGTGAAGAACTGGCTGAATGTGTCCGGCATCGCTGCCGGTCCCCTGTTCCAGACGCTTCGTCGCGGCGGGAGCCTTCGTGGGCGGATGATGCACTCGTCCGACGTTGCGCGGCTCGTGAAGCGATACGTGGAGATCATCGGGCTGGATCCCGCCGAGTACTCGGGACACTCGCTGAGGGCAGGGTTCGTCACCAGCGCCGCCGCCCATGGGGCGCGTCTGGACAAGATCATGGAGGTCACCAGACACTCGAATCCCGGCACGGTGCTCCGCTACATTCGCCAGGAGAGCGCCTTCGAGGACCACGCCGGTGCCGCATTCCTGTAGGCCGCGACCGCTGCCCGCGGCCCTGTGGCGGCGGAGACGGCGCAGCTCCCGATCCGGGACAAGGGGAAGCCGTCCGAAGAAAGGGCTTGACAACGGCTCTAACCGTGCGCTGACCGGCAGGAGACCGCATCGCACGTTGCCGGGAAGCGGGAGTCCCTGCTCACCGAAACCGCTACCGCAGAGCCGGAGCGTTGCAGCACGCTCGGTCGCCCGAACGGCAGCCGAACCGGGCAGGAGGGCGTAGCCGAGGTCGCTCAGCGGCGCCAATCTGTGACACTGTTACAGGTTTGATACGGTGCGGCTCGGAGAGCGAGAGTCGATGGGTCCCCGGCTGTGCAGACCGTGCGGCTGGTTCTGAGGACATGGGCCCCTGCACCGATCCGCGAGAGAGGAGTTCCGCCGCATGTCCAGGTTCGATCTGACGGACCGTGTCGCCATCGTCACGGGCGGCGCCGGCGGCATCGGCGCCTGCATCGCCAGGCGCTACGCCGAGGCCGGGGCCCGAGTCGTCGTCGCTTCGCGCCGGCGGGAGAGTCTCGACGGCATCGTTGCCGAGATCGAGGCGGCCGGCGGAACGGCCATGGCGATCCGTTGTGACATCACGGTCCCGGACGATGTCGACCGTCTGATCGCGGAGACCGCGGCCGCCTTCGGGCGGCTGGACGTGATGGTGAACAACGCCGGCGGCGGCTCGCAGCCGCGCAAGCCCGAGGACACGCCCTACGACGAGTGGCAACGCGTCGTCGATCTGAACCTGACCGGCGCCTGGCTCTGCTGCATCGCCGCCGGCAAGCAGATGATCGAGCAGCAGAGCGGCAACATCATCAACATCTCCTCGGTGGCCGGCACCAAGGGGCACCCCGGCATGCTGCACTACTCGGCCGCCAAGGCGGGCGTCATCAGCCTGAGCAACAACCTCGCCTTCGCGTGGGCGAAGCACAACATCCGGGTCAACTGCGTTGCGCCCGGGCTCATCGCCACGCCCGCGATGGTCAAGTGGGGCGTGATCGCTCCGGCCGAGAAGGAGGACGGAACCCCCGTTCCGCGTCTCGAGCGGCCGCCCGACCCGGAGGATGTCGCCGATCTGTGCGTCTTCCTGGCGTCGCCGGCGTCGGACCTGCTCACCGGCGAGGTGATCCCGATCCGGTCCTGGACCCGGCTGGACCGCTTCTGGAACTAGCGCCGCCAGACTCGTCGCTGACTCCGTGTTTGGCCCCAGCCCCCACTTCACCACGACCTTGCACCGAAGAACTCGCTGCGCTGCGTTCTAAGGCGCAAGCTTCTGGAACCAGGAACCTTGAAGGGACGCCAGCCGATGGACCCGCCGGAAGGGCAGACTGCATCCTTCGTCCGCCCGCTCGACACGGCCGACGACGATCTCGATCTCCTGGGCGGCAAGGGTCGCTCGCTGGCGCGCACGAAGGGCGCCGGTTTCACGGTGCCGGACGGATTCCATGTCACGACGTCCGCCTACCGGACCTTCGTCGCGGAGCACGGTCTGCAGCAGCTCATCCTGGAGCTGGCGGCGCCGGAGCTCGTGCACGGCGCCGTCTCCTTCGACCAGGCATCGGCCGCGATCCAAGAACTGCTGGCCGGCCCGGCTCTTTCCGGCCTCGTCGTCTCCGAGATCGTCGCCGCCTACCGCAGCCTGGGGGCTTGCGCCGCCGAACGGAGCGGGGCGGGTTCGCGGCGAGAGCCCGGCACGGACGGGATGGGTCGAAGCACCGAGCCCGCCAGGGGTTCCGAGGCGCTCGCGGCCGCCAACCCGGCGGTGGCGGTGCGCTCGTCGGCCAACGCCGAGGATCTGCCCGACGCCTCGTTCGCCGGGCAGCAGGACACCTACCTCAACGTATGCGGCGAAGAGGCGGTCGTGCAGGCGGTGCGCGACTGCTGGGCTTCGCTCTGGACGCCGCGCGCACTTGCCTACCGCCACCAGATGGGCATCGACCAGGGCAGCGTGGCGATGGCGGTCGTCGTGCAGATCATGGTTCCGTCCGAGGTTTCCGGCATCCTGTTCACTGCCAACCCGGCGACCGGCGAACGTTCCGAAGCGATCATCAACGCCAGCTTCGGACTCGGCGAAGCCGTCGTCTGCGGGCAGGTGACGCCGGACACCTACGTCGTCGACCGCACATCGGGCGAGATCAGGGAGACGGTGATCGGCGCCAAGACGCAGCAGATTGTCCAGGACGGCGACCAGGGCACGCGCGTCGAGGAGGTCGACGAAGCGGACCGGGAGACGTCGTCCTTGCCGCCGGAGACCATCCGGGAGCTCGTCGACCTGGGAACCGAGATCGAGGCGCAGTTCGACGGCGTACCCCAGGACATCGAGTGGGCGGTCTCCGGCAGCAGGCTCTACCTGCTGCAGTCGCGGCCGATCACGAATCTGCCGCCGCAGCCGATCGAGGTGGAGTGGATACCTTCGCCGCCGGCCCGCATCCTCACGCGCCGTCAGATCGTCGAGAACATGCCCGACCCGATCTGCCCGCTGTTCGAGGAGCTCTATCTGACGATCGGTCTGGAGAAGGCCCGCCAGGGCAAGAGCCTGATGGTCGGCGGCGGCCCGGTCTTCGTGACGATGAACGGCTTCGCCTACCAGCGCGCGGACTGGCCTCAGCTCTTCCCGGATCGCAGCGCCAGGGACGCCGCGAAGCCGACCGAGGCCGAACTGGAGGCCGCCGAGCGCCTGGCCGCGGAGAAGCGGAAGCAGACCGAGGTCGCAACCGCGCAGGCGGCCGAGCATGACCTCGGACTCTTCCTCGCCTCGCTCGGACCGGACGACCGCCGCGCCTTCGACCGTTGGGCCGCAGCGACAGGGCTCGACGATCTGGCGCGGCGGGTGACGCGGCCCGAGAGCGAGAATCCCACCTTCGTCGCCTTCAACCACACCCGATGGAACGAGAGTGTCCTCAGGAAGTGGCGCGAGAAGACCCTGCCGCGGCTGCTCTCGATCACCGACCAGTGGCGTGCGGTCGATCCTGCAGAGGCGTCCGACGAGACCCTGCTCGAGGGCATCGTCGACCTGGCCGTCGCCGAGGGCGACTACTGGTCGAACGACACCGGCCACACGTTCGGCGTCGCCAAGTCGACCGATGATCAGCTCCAGTGCTTCCTGCGCGAGACCCTGCCCGACCACCACTTCACGAGCGGCCAGTTCCTGAGCGGATTCCGATCGAAGACGATGGAAGCGAACGACGCGATCCATGAGGTCGCGAAACGCATCCGGGCCGACGACTCACTGTGGAAACTCGTCATGACGACGCCGGCGTCACGGCTCAGGGGCGCGCTCGACGAGCACCCGGCGAGCGGACCCGCCCGGGAGGCGATCCGGGACTACCTTGCCACGTTCGGGCACCAGGGCTACACGCTGGACTTCGTCGAGCCGCCGCAGTCAGAGGATCCGACGCCGTTCTTCGCGACGCTGAAGACGATGGTCGCCAACCGGGACTACAGCCCGGAGCGCCACGAGATCGAGGCGGGGGCCAGGAGGAAGAAAGCGCTGGCCGCGATCGAGGACATCCTGGACGGCCTCGAGTACTGGCAGTTCCGGTTCCGGCTCTGGTTCACGTACCGCTACTACCCGATTCGCGAGGAGACGATGTTCTACCTCGGCAGCGCCTGGCCGGTGCTGCGTCCGCTGGCCGCGGAGCTGGGCCGGCGGCTGGTGGAGGCCGGCACGTTCCGCGAGCCTGACGACATCTACTACTGCGTCACGAGCGAGATCCGCGAGGCGATCGCGGCGCGCGCCCGGGGCACAGCGCGATCGATCCTGGGAGCGGCAGCAGCCGAACGGCGCGAGTTGCGCGAAGCACGCAAGCGCCTCCATCCGCCGGGCACCGTGCCGCCCGAAGCGAGCGAGAACCCGGCAATCGCCTTCAAGGAGACGCAGGCCCGCAACGATCCGGACAGCCCGACGCTGCGCGGCGTGCCGGTGAGCCCCGGCGCCGTCACCGCCGCCGCCAGCCTGATCCGGTCACCGCCGGAGTTCGACCGCATGCAGTCAGGTTCCGTCCTCGTCTGTCCGATGACGAATCCAGCCTGGACACCGCTCTTCGCCCACGCCTCCGGGCTGGTCACCGACATCGGCGGCATCCTCGGCCACGGCTCGATCGTGGCCCGCGAGTACGGCATCCCCGCGGTCGTCGGCACCGGCACGGCGACCCGGCGCGTCGCGCCAGGCCAGGACGTCACCGTCGACGGCGACACCGGAATCGTGACGCTTCACGACTCGGCCTGATCCCCCGGCAGCGAGCGGCGCCGAGGCCGCGGCAAGGCGCGGCAGGACATCGTCGAGACGCGCGCGCCGTCTGCGGCTCCAGCTACACGTACCCCTGACTGGCAAACCGCGTCCACGGCAACCGCTCGCCGAGGCCGTAGCCGCCGAGAAGCGCTTCGCGCAGCCATCGACGAAACTCCGGAAACTCGTCGAGGGGCCGGACGCAGTCGAGCGCCGCAAGCCAGGGCGCCGCGTCGTACTCCGCCTGGCAGTGCCGAAACACGCCGTCCTCGATCAACCCGTAGAAGGCGGCCCGGCGGCCGCACCGAGGTTGTCCGACGCTGCCGGGGTTGACGAACTCGCTGCCCTCGACCGTGCGGCGGAACTGGACATGGGAATGGCCGAAGAGCACCAGCGGACAATCCGCGCCCCTCGCCAGCGCCGCCAGGCGACCGTCCGCCGTGTCCGGCAGGGCCTGCCGAGGTTCGTCCGGCAGCACGCCGTGGTGCAGGAACACCTGCTCGCCGCCAACTTCGTACGCGCCCTCGGGTTGCAGGCTCCGCAGCAGGTCCCAGCCGGGAGGCTCCAGGGTGTCGAGGATCCACCTCGTGTACGCCAGCCACGGAGCAGGCCAGTGCTCGAACCGCTCCGGTTCAAGCATCTCCACGTCGTGATTGCCCCTGATGAGGACCCCGTCGAGGCCCGCGAGCAGGGCCATCGTCTCGTTCGGCTGCGGACCCGAGAGGACGGTGTCGCCGAGAAAGACCGTCGTGTCCGCGTCCCGCTCCTTCGCCAGCACCGCCGACAGCGCCTCGGCGTTCCCGTGGACATCCGCGATGACGAGGATCTTCACTCGAGGCCCCGCGCGAGTTCCCGCGGCGGTGCGCCGTCTCGACGGTTCGACCCGGCGTGTACGGGCGCCGAAGACGGTACGGAGTCACGGGCCGGTCCGTCCGGCACCGCGGCGAGCACCAGACCGCCGATCGGCGTGCGGCGACTCGACGTCCCTCCGAGGGCCTCGAAGCCCCGCAACTCAAGTCCACGGCCTTCGAGGAAGTCCACCACCTGCTGGCGCGCGGGCGAGGCGGTCGAGATACCGAAGTGCCAGCTCTCGCCGTAGAAGGACCTTCCCCCGAACTTCGCGTAGCGGCCCAGCAGGACATGCGGCTTCTCCGCGAAAACGAGTTCACGGCTCATGAAATCGAAGGCGATGCGCGATCCGGGAGCGAGCCCCGCAACATCGGCAAGCGTCCTCGAGATCGCCGCATCGTCGAGGTACATCGTCACGCCCTCCCACAGGATGAATGTGGGCAGCGCCGGGTCGAAGCCGTTGTCCTTCAGCGATTCGAGCCAGGATCGCTGGTTGAAGTCGGTCGGCGCGAAGGTGACGTGGCCGCACGGGACGCCGGCGTGCCGCAGGGCCTGTTTCTTGGCGTCCTGCGTCGGCGGCTGGTCGATTTCGAAGATCCTCGCGCCGGCAGCCGCCAGGCCCGCTCCTTCCGGCGAGCCGTACGCCCGGGTATCCCAGCCCGCACCCAGGAAGACGAACTGGCGAATCGGGCTGTCCGCCCGGGCCGCCGAAGTGACGGCGGTGTCGAAGAAGTGCGTCCGATGGCTGATGAAGCTCATCAGGGTCGACGGCCGCGGACCGGGCCACGCGAAGAACGCGCCCCGGTAGCCGCTCCACCGCGCCGCCAGGGCCATCGACCTGACCAGCAGCGCGTTGACCACGGGCGACAGGGCCGGCAGCCGGTCGGCGATGCGCTCCGCCGCCTCGTCGCTGCGACTCCCGATCAGGTGGAGCACGAGGCGGGCCATGTACGGCTCGTACGCCGTGCCGGAGATGCCGCGCGGCATGTTGACGAAACGGACCCTGAAGGCGAACGCTGCCGAACCGACGAGCAGGAGCGGCGAGAAGACGAGGCAAAGCAAGGCGAAGATGAGCGCTCTCATCGGTTATCTCCCTGCGAGTCCACCATCTACTCTCCCGCCGCCTCGACTCCGATCGTCATCGCTTCCCCCTTGGCAACCCGCAGCGAAGATGCGTGGCGCACAGAGAGCGGCAGGACCGGCCGGACCGATTGACAGCGCTGAGTGCGGATTCTACGATCGCTGTCATTGACAGCGCTGTCGTCTCGGGAGAAGGAGGAACCGTCGCCATGCCGCAACTCACCGTACGCAACGTTCCCGTGCAGGTGGTCTCCGCACTCAAGTCCCGGGCAGCCGCACGCGGCCGATCAGCGGAAGCCGAACACAGGGACTTCCTGCATCGCGCCCTTCTGGGAGCTTGCACCGTAGAACGCAGCGCAGCGAGTTCTTCGGCGCAAGGTCGTAGTGAGGTGGGGCTGGGGCCAAACACGGAGTCAGCGAGGGGTCTGGCGGCGCTGGCTGACGGCAGCGACTTCGCCACTCGGGCAGCCGCGATGCGACGACGGTTGCGCTCAAGCGTCGACAGCACCGGCACGATCCGGCAGGAACGCGACGCGGACATCCGGCCGAACTGACGCCGGTGCGTCCTGCGGAACGCGGGGCAGGTTCAAGCGATGAGCAGCCCATCCGGACGGAACACCCCCGACGATCGAGTGCCGATCGAGTGCAACGGGGCGGTCACCGTGGGTGCTGCTTCTGCTGAGCGATCCACCGGTCGATGTGGCTGTCGAGAACGACCATCGGCATGGCGCCGCTGCCGATGACTGCGGCGTGGAAGGCCCTGATGTCGAAGTCGTCGCCGAGGGCTGCCTCGGCCTTGCGGCGCTGGCGGAGAATCTCCAGGTGGCCGATGCGGTAGGCGAGGGCCTGACCGTGGATGTCGGCTGAGTAGCGCAGCAGTTCCGTGGCGACCTCCAGGTCGGAGTAGACGACCCTGGCGCTCATGTACTCGCGGGCGCGCTCGAGGTCCCAGCCGAAGTGGTTCATGCCGGTGTCGAGCACCAGGCGGCAGGCGACGAACATCTCCATGACCAGGCGGCCGTAGAGGTCGTAGGCGTTCTCGTAGACGCCCATCTCCTTGCCGAGGTTGGCCGCGTACTCCGCCCAGCCCTCGGTGAAGGCGTTGTAGCCGATCGTCTCGCGGCGGAATCCGGGCAGGTCCTCCCGCTCGTTCGCCAGCGCGAGCTGGAAGTGGTGACCAGGGATCAGCTCGTGGTAGATCAGCCCCTGAGCCGAGAACAGGGACCGGCTCTCCAGCTCCGAGCCGTTGTAGCGATACTCGCCGCGAGGATTGGCGGCCGACGGAAGCTGATAGACGCCGAAGGTCATCGTCGCCTCGGCCGTCGGATCCAGACGGCGGACGCCGTAGGGCGCTTCGGGCATCACGTCGAAGTAGTCGGCGATGTGAGGCTCGATCTTCTCGATGTAGCCCAGGTAGCGCTGCTCGACCTCCTCGGGCGACCTGGCGATGAAGCGCGGGTCGGTGCGGACCTGGTCGAGAAATTCCCTCATCGCGGTTGCTTCGGATTCGGCCTGGAAGCCGATCTCTTCCCGCAGGGCCGCCAGCTCCGTTTCGAGCCGCGCAACCTCGTCGAGGCCGAGCTGGTGGATCTGCGCGGGCGACAGATCGGTGGTCGTGCTCGCTCGCACCCGGTGAAGATAGAGCTCGGGGCCGCCGGGCACCGTTCCGAGACCTACCTGCTCCGGCGCCGCCGCCAGATAGTCGTCGCCGAACTCCGCGATCAGACGGGCGAACTGCGGGTCGAGCTCGGTCTCGACCAGGTCGCGGACCTGGGCCAGAAAGTCCTCGCCGCCATCTCCGACCCGGTCGGTCGCCGGCACGAACAGCTCCTCGGCGCGCCCACGGTAGCCCGCAAACATGACGACCACGTTCGGCGCCTGGACCCGGGGCAGGTAGATGCCGCGCTCCTTCTGCCCCGCAACCTTGTCGGCGAGCTGCCGAATCGCCTGGGAGTACTCCCCAAGCAGGTGGAGGTAGTGCGCCCGGTCCTGCTCGGCTGCCACCGGCGCCGCACCAAGAACCTGGTGCAGGACGTTCAGCAGGAACCCGCCGCCGGCGTAGGGCGTGACGTTGAAGTCGGCCCAGTAGTGGTTCGGCGCCTCGACCATCATGCCGAGGTTCCAGCGCAGAAGCTCGAGCGAGAGCCAGTCTTCGTGATCGACCGCTTCTTCGTCGACTTCGGCCAGCCGGCCGAGAAGGTCCCGGGCGAAGACCGCGTTGGCCTCGGCGGCCTCGAGCGTCCAGTCCGGAAAGTCCGGGATCCTCTCGCCACGCCGGAACTTCAGGTACGGGTCGCGGGCAGCGACGAACTCCAGGTACTCGTCGCCGGCGGCCGCGATGAGCTTCGCATCGGCGGACCTGCCGCGAGAGCTCTCCTCGCTGCAAGCGGCAAGAAGGGCAAGGGGAAGAGCAGCAACCAAACAGACCCTGGGGTTCATGACCGCGTAGCGTAGAGCATCGGCACGCCGATGGCCCTCCTCGCCACGGGTTGGTAGCGTTCCGCTTACCGCCAGACGCCGATCATGCCGAAGTCCCCGTCCCTGCTCCGTGCCGCTCCGCTCCTCCTCGGCCTCGCGGCCTGCGGCGTCACGTACCCGCCGCCGCCGGAGACCGAGCAGGCGCCCTTCGTCGAGACGATTCACGGCGTCGAGTTCGAGGATCCCTACCGCTGGCTGGAGGATCAGGACAGCCCGGCAACCCGGGACTTCATCGACCGGCAGAACGAGTACGCCGAAGAAATCGTCGGCGAACCGCCGGAGCGGGAATGGGCGCGGCGGCGGCTGGGCGAGCTGATGGACACGCCGGACATCGGCGCACCGGTCAGGGCCGGCGATTTCGAGCTCTTCACCCTGCGCCGAGCCGGCGAGGAACTGGCCTCCATCGTGCAGCGCGCCGCCCCCGAAGCGGACGGTCTCGTGAAGATCGATCCGGCGGACGAGTTCGAAGTCGTGGTCGACCCGGCAGACATCGGACCGTACGCGCACCTGGGTATCGTGTCCGTTTCGCCCGACGGACAGCGCCTGCTCTACAGCGTCCGCATCGGAGGCGAGGACGAGACGACCGTCCGCCTGCGGGATCTCGGGCGCAACGTCGACCTCGACTTCGAGCTGCCGCGCGCCCTGAACGACCAGGTGTTCTTCGCGAAGGACGGCAGCGGCATCTACTACATCGTGCGCGACCGGTCGGCCGGTTCGCGCATCCGCTTCCACCGGTTCGGCGCCGACCGGGCAGACGATGCGCTGGTCTTCGGCGAGAGCGTCGGCCCCCGGTCCTTCGTCCGTGCCGATCAGATCGGCGACCGGACACTGCTCGTCGGCGTCCAGCACGGTTGGGCACGCAGCGACCTCTATCTGGTGGAGACGGGCACCTGGGAGGTGACACCCGTCGTCACCGGCATGGAGGCCCGCTTCAGCACCCATCACCACGACGGTCGGCTCTTCGTGCGCACGAACCTGGAGGCGCCGCTCAACCGGTTGATGGAGATCGATCCCGATCGGCCCGATGCCGAGAACTGGCGGGAGGTCGTGCCGGAAGCCGACGATGTTCTGCAAGGCGTGTCGATCATCGACGACAAGCTGTACCTCACCTATCTTCACGATGTCGCGAGCCGCATCCGGATCTTCGGACTCGACGGGACGCCGACAGGCGAGGTCGACCTGCCCGAACATCACAACGCCTCTGTCCGTGAGGCGGGCGACGGCAGGGCGCTGCTGTCCCTCGTGTCCTTCCTGCAACCCCCGGTGACCTGGCGGATCGACCTCGAAACCGGCGCCCGAGAGATCTTCCGGGAAGCCGCGGCGCCCTTCGACGGCGCCGGCTTCGTGCTGAAGCAGGTGCGCTACACCTCGAAGGACGGCGCCACTGCGCCGATGTACATCGTCCACCGGGACGGTTTCGAGCCGGACGGCGCCGTTCCCGCCCTGCTCCACGGCTACGGCGGTTTCAACGTCCCGCTGACGCCGCGGTTCAACCCGCTGGCGGCGTTGTGGCTCGAAGCGGGCGGCGTCTACGCGCTTGCGACGCTGCGCGGCGGCAGCGAGTACGGCGAGGACTGGCACCGCGCCGGCATGCTCCACAACAAGCAGAACGTCTTCGACGACTTCATCTCGGCCGCCGAGTGGCTGATCGCCGAGGGCTACAGCGATCCGGAGCGGCTCGCGATCCACGGCGCCAGCAACGGCGGCCTGCTCGTGGGCGCCGCTCTCACCCAACGGCCCGACCTCTACCGCGCCGTTCTCTGCGGCTTTCCCGAACTCGACCTGATCCGCTTCTACACGTTCACCGACACCAACAACATGCCCGCCCTGCTGGAGTACGGCGACGGGGAACTCCCCGACCAGTTCGCGTCCCTGCGCGGCTTCTCGCCCTACCAGGCGATCCGCGACGGCGTCGCCTACCCGGCGGTCATGCTGACCCAGGGCGACCGGGACACCCGCGTACCGCCGCTCCAGGCGCGCAAGGCCGCGGCCCGGCTCCAGGCGGCGTCCTCTTCGGGACTGCCGGTGATTCTGCGGTACCACCCGTTCGCCGGGCACGCCGCGAGCCGCGGCCTGACGATGTCGGAGAGAATCGAGTTCGTCGCCACGGAGGCGACGTTCCTGCTGACGCAGACGGGCTTGTCGGCGCCGGACACCGCCGGCGCATCACACGACGATCCGGACCATCCCCAAGGAGAGCTCCAGTGAAGAGATCGAGCAGCAGCGCCGTGCCGGGAGTTCCGGCGGCCTTGACCCTGGCGGCCATCGCATTCATCGCAGCCGCTGCGCCCGGTACAGCCCAGGAGTCGGCCGCCTCCGGCGCCTGGACGGTCGGCGAGCGGGTCGTCCCGGCGCCGGCGGGCGCCAGCGAGGAGCTCCGATCCGCTCTCGCGGCCCTGCCCGCCCCCGATGTTGCCGCATCGAAGCAGCAGATCCCTCAAGGCGACGAACAGTGGCTGGCGATGCAGAAGGCGACGGCCAACGCGGACCTCGACCAGATCGCCAGCGGCTTCGGCGTCTCGATCGAGAAGGACGAGATCGAAGGCGTCACGGTCTACCGGGTCACGCCAGCGAAGGTCGACCCCCGTCACACAGGACACCTCTTTCTCCACGTGCACGGCGGCGCCTACGTCGTGAACGGAGGCGACGCATCGGTGACCGAAGCGGCCATCGTCGCGGCGCGGGCCGGGATCCCGGCTCTCTCGGTGGACTACCGGATGCCGCCCGAGCATCCCTTTCCGACCGCGGTCGACGATGTCGAAACGGTCTACCGACATCTGCTCGAGGCGCGCTCCGCGGAGTCGATCGCCATCGGCGGCACGTCGGCCGGCGGCGGCCTCTCGCTGGCGGCGGTCCACCGTTTCATCGCCCAGGGTCTCGACGTACCCGGCGCCGTCTATGCCGGAACGCCCTGGGCCGACCTGACGAAGACCAGCGACAGCCTGTTCACGAACGAGGGCCTGGACCGCATCCTGGTGACCTACGACGGATTGCTGGGAGCGGCAGCCAGGCTCTATGCCGACGGGCACGATCTGAAGGACCCCCTGATCTCGCCGGTCTACGGCGACTTCGACGGATTCCCGCCGACGTACCTGATCACCGGCACCCGCGACATGTTCCTGAGCGACACGGCTCGCACCCACCGCAAGCTGCGCGCCGCGGGAGTCGCCGCGGATCTCCACGTGTACGAAGGGGTGGCGCACGCGGACTATCTGATCCTCGTGGAATCCCCGGAGTCGCAGGACGTCTTCCGGGAGGTCGGCGCGTTCTTCAGAAAGCACCTGGAGTAGCAGGAACCGTCGCCGCTTCGCGCTGGTCGCCGGGCACGGGCCGGTACGTGTCCTGTAGGTTTGGCATGCACATCCACCGAGCCCCCTGTGAGGCCTCCCCGGCCTCGACCGGAGAAAACGATGCCTGAAGACGCACCGAGGAACCACATGCGGCGGACCTGCTCCCGCCTGGCCCCGGCAGCCGTCGCGGCGCTGGGACTCGCGGTCGGCGGCCCGGCCGCGGCCCAGCTCGACATCGACACGTGGATCGAGCAGGCAGGCGAGCAGATCGTGTGGAGCGGAACCCGGTTGAGCGACACGGTCCACATGCTGCTGCCCGAACCGGGACTGGCCGGGAATCTCGCCGTTTCGGCGGGTGAGGACGGCATCCTGATCGTCGACGACGCGATGATGACCGTCGCGCCGAAGATCAGGGAGGCGGTGGCCGGGATCCAGGAGGGCAGGATCGACTTCGTCGTCAACACGCACTACCATTTCGACCACGCCGGCGGCAATGCGGCCTTCGGAGCGGACTCCGCGATCGTTGCCCATGCGAACGTGCGCAAGCGGCTGCTGGAGAACCGGCACGCCGGCGCCAACTTCTCGGCAACACCGTTCCCGTCGGAGGCGCTGCCGATCGTCACGTTCAACGAGAGCGTCACGCTGCACTGGAACGGCGAAGCGATCGACGTGATCCACTTCGGGAACCCCGCCCACACCGACGGCGACGCGGCCATCTTCTTCCGCGACTCGAACGTGGTCCACACCGGCGACCAGTTCCCGAACCTCGGCGGCTACCCGTACATCGACCGGGACGTCGGCGGCAGTGCGCTCGGCCTGCGCGACAACATGGCGCAGCTCCTGGAGATGGTCGACGACGAGACGAAGATCATCCCCGGCCACGGACCGCTGGCCACCAGGGCCGATCTGCAGAAGTACCACGACTACGTCGCCGAGACGATCTCCTTCATCAAGGGGCAGAAGGCCGCCGGCAGGTCGCTGGAGCAGGTCCGGAAGGGCGGCCTGCCGGAGGAGTTCGCGCCCTACGGCAACAGCCCGCTGTCGCCGGAACCGGTATGGATCCAGTATGTCTGGGCCAGCCTCGACGACTGATATCCCGCTTCGGCGACCCCACCAGCTTCGACCGGCGGCGGCATGAACAACGACGTCACCAGTGATGTCGTGATCGATGTCCGGGATCTGCGCAGGAGCTACCGGGACATCGTGGCCGTCGCCGGGATCTCCTTCCGGGTTCATCGCGGCGAGATCTTCGGCATGCTGGGGCCGAACGGCGCCGGCAAGACGACCACGGTCGAGATCCTGGAAGGGCTCCGCGAGGCGGACGGCGGCAAGGCGTTCATCGACGGCGTCGACGTCAGGAAGAACCGACGGCGAATCAAGCGCATGATCGGAGTCCAGCTCCAGCAGAACGCGTTCTTCGACAATCTGACGCTCCGCGAGACGGTCCGGCTGTTCGCGACGCTCTACGGATCGAACGCCTCGCCGGACGACCTGCTGGCCAGGGTCGACCTGGCGGATCGGGCGGCATCGCGCTATCTCCACCTGTCAGGAGGCCAGCGCCAGCGGTTCTCGATCGCGGTCGCGATGGTGAACGAACCGGTCGCGATGTTCCTCGACGAGCCGACGACCGGACTCGACCCCCAGGCCCGGCGAAGGATGTGGAAGCTGATCGACGGCCTGCGCGCGGACGGCATGGCGGTCGTGCTGACGACCCACTACATGGAGGAGGCAGAGGTCCTCTGCGACCGCGTTGCTGTCATCGATCACGGCTCCATCGTCGCCGTGGATGCGCCGCAGGCCCTGATCCGGCAACTGGCGGACCGCGGCGGCCAGGCAGTCCGGGCCGACGGCGCCCTGACCCTGGAAGACGTGTTCATCGATCTGACCGGGCGCCAGCTCGTCGAGCAGGGCGAACCGAATTGAGGGTCTACGCGGCATTCATCGGCGCCGAGCTGAAGATGTTCCTCCGCGACCGGGCAGCGCTCTTCTGGTCGCTGGCGTTCCCGACCGTGATGATGGCCGTCTTCGGTCTCTTCAACTTCGGCAGCTTCGCGCCGCCGGAGGTCGGGATCGTCGATCAGGCACGGAACCCGGCCTCGGCGGCGCTGGTCTCCATGCTGAAGGGCGAAGTCGATGGCGAGCCCCTCTTCGACGTGCCCGAATCCGACGACCTCGACTATCTCCGGGCGGAGGTCCTGCGCGGCGACCTGACGGCCGTGATGGTGATACCCGGAGGGTTCGGCGGACTCGACTCCACCTCCACGATCGATCTCACATTCGACGGACGCAAACCCCAGGAGGCCCAGGCCGCCCGGTCCATCCTCGCGCAGGTCCTCGACGGTGTGTTCAGGACGGTCGCTCAGGTCCCGGCAGAGTACCGGGTAGAGAACTGGGCGACCATCGCACCCAGGGAGGTCGCGGGCCGCGGCCAGGGCTACAAGGGGTTCATCGTGCCCGGGATCGTCTCCCTGTCGATCATGCAGAGCGCGCTCTTCGGCGTCGTCTTCACGCTGGTCCGGCTGCGCAACCAGGGCGTGCTCAAGCGCCTCCACGCCACGCCCATCGGCCCGAAGCACTTCCTGGCAGGCTCGCTCACCACCAGACTCCTGCTGCTGGTGGTGCAGACGAACGTGCTTCTGCTGGTCGGCATCACGGTATCCCGCGTCGAGGTGGCCCCGGGCTATCCGCTGTTCTGGCTGGACGTGATCCCGCTGGTCTTCCTCGGCGGCATCGTGTTCGCCTCGCTGGGCCTGGCGATCTCCGGCATCGCGAAGACGGAGAACACGGCCGCCCCGCTGGCGAACATCGTGTCGTTGCCGCTCATGTTCCTGTCGGGCGTCTTCTTCCCGCAGACCGCGCTGCCGGACTGGCTCCTCCCGCTCGCGAAGTGGCTGCCGCTCACCTTCCTGGCCGACGCGATGCGAGCGATGGTGAACAACGGCGAACCGCTGGTCCTGCAGGGCAGTTCCATCCTGGGGCTCGCGATCTGGGCGATTCCCTGCTTCGGCCTCGCCGTGTGGGCGTTCCGGTGGGAATGAAACGGCAGCAACCGGCGGAGACTTCAGTCAAGTGGGGGGCCGCGGCGGCCACTTGCGGTTGATGAAGCAGGTGACAAGGCCGATGATGCCCAAGGCAATGAGCATCAAGGTGCCGGGGTCCCCCATCACGCTCATCATTCGCCCTCACTGCGGCGCAGACCGCCGGTCCCGGTCAGTCCCCGCCGGAGCTCTGCGACGGCTGGTCGTACTCCGATTCGAGAAGCCGGGCGCCGCGCAGGACGTTGCCCATCGCGTAGTTCCCTTCGTGGCAGGCGTACTCGTACACCAGGCTGTCCTTCGCCTGCCACGTGTACTCGCCCGCCCAGGGCGCAGTCCACGACCCGGGATCGTCGACCCGAAAATGGTAGAGCAGGTTGCCGTCCTCGGTCGGGGTGAAGCGTTCCTCGACGACCATCGTCTCGCTGCCGCCGGGGAGACCGGTCTGGTTGCGGAAGTTCCGCGTCGTGACGACCAGTGTGTCGCCGTCCCAGCGCCCGACGCCATCGCCCAGCCACCAGTCGATCTCGTCGGGGCCGTGTTCGCCGTCGATGGGCACGATCCGCGCGTCGTGGACCATCTCCGCCATGATGACGACGTGGTTCTCGGTCTGGACGATCCGTGCGTAGTTGTTGTAGAGGCTGGGCAGCAGCGGCGGACCGCCGACGAAGCCGAGCAGGCACCGCTCGGCCAGCGCCAGGCTCTCGGGCCCGTCGAACGGTCCCGGACCGTCATGATCGAGCCAGGATGCCGTGCCGTCGTTGTCGTGGGCGAAGGAGGCGAAGTTCGTCATCAGCCGGCGCATCGCGGCCGGGGTCATCTGAGGTCGACGACCGTTCTTCGGCTCGTAGATGATCGACGTACGGAACTTCCCGTCGACCACAACCGCCTCGGAACCGGGGTCGATCCAGAAGGCGTTGTAGCCGCCGACGCCGCCGCCGCCGAAGCGGTTGTCGCCGTCGCCGCCCTTCACCGGCGCAGTCCGCTCGGCGCCGCCGCCCTTGCTCTCCTCCTCGACGGACCGCCAGAATTCTTCCCGCTCTTCCTCGAGGGCCTGCGCCTCTTCGGGGGTCAGATACAGGTTGTCGCCGTACTGCTGGGGTCGATCGACCGGAGTCACCGTGCCGGCATCGTAGACCCCGGAGAGATCGGGCTTGCCGTTCGGCATCCGCTTGATGCCGCCTTCAGCCGCGGCCAGAGCCGGAAGACCGCCGAGGAACAGTACGAGTGAGGCGAGGCTGAGCTTGCGCATGTCTTGAGTCCTTCCTTTGCCGAATCACCGGGCAGGGAACCTGAGGGGAGCTGGCATGCTAGCACCACTCGACGCACACCGTCCGGCCGCACAAGCCCGTGTACCCGCATCCTTCAACCATGTCCCGCTCCGGCGGCGAATCGCGCCGCCCTCGAACGACGACGCTCCTCCTCGCGGCGCTCGCTCTCGGCCCCCTGCTGCCGGCGATCCCTGGCGCCGCACAGCCGGCGAGTCCGGCGCCCGAACCGGCGAACGAGCAGGTCGAGCTGAACGGAACGGCCTACGACGTGCCGCCGCCCTGGCGCGGCCACCGGATCGATGAGATCGCGGATCCGTCCGGCCTGGTTCGGCTGCCCGCCGTCCTCGGCGGCGAACGGGGCATCTACGTCACGCCGGAGACCCGGGATGCGCTGGTTTCGATGGCGGCCGCGGCACGGGAGGACGGCATCGCGCTGGAGATCGATTCCGGATTCCGCAGCGTCGGTTTCCAGAAGCGGCTCCTGGAACAGCTCCTGGCCAAGGGCAGGCCGTATGCGAACGCGGTGCGCTGGACCGCACCGCCGGGATACTCCGAGCACGTCACCGGCCGCGCCGTCGACTTCGTGCCCAGCGATGCTGCCTTCAAGGACCTGCCGGCGTACCGATGGCTGCGCGAACGGGCGTCCGGCTTCTGCTTCATCGAGAGCTACCCGTTGGGCAACGCCGGCGGCTTCGAGTGGGAACCGTGGCACTGGCGCCACGATGCCGGCTGCGAACCGGCCCAGGCAACACCGTCAACTGCAGATCCCGGCGCGGCGGCCACGCAGGTCTCGTTCGGATGACGGTCGACGGCCCTGCCGCCGCCGTGCCGACGGACGCGCCTCGCGAACGCGGCCTCCTTGCCCTGGGCCGCAGGCGAACAGGCTGAGCCTCAGGAGACATCGCATGAAGACGATCGAGCACCACATCGACGGCAACAGGTGTCCGGGCCGCTCGGGAAGAAGCCGCCCGGTCTTCAACCCGGCAACCGGGGAACAGACCGCATCGGTCGCCCTGGCCGGCAGCAGGGAAGTCGACGCCGCTGTCGCCGCGGCCGGACGCGCCTTCGACGGCTGGCGCCGCACCTCGCTGGCGGCGCGGACGAAGCTCATGTACGCCTTCCGGAATCTGGTCGAGGCGCAGGCGGACGAACTCGCCCGCCTGCTGACCGCCGAGCACGGCAAGGTGCTCTCCGACGCTGCCGGCGAGGTGGCGCGAGGGATCGAGAACATCGAGTACGCGTGCGGACTCGCCGATCTGCTGAAGGGCAGCTACACCACCCAGGCCTCGACCGGGGTCGATGTCCATTCGATGCGCGAGCCGCTCGGCGTCGTCGCCGGCATCACACCGTTCAACTTTCCCGCCATGGTGCCGCTGTGGATGCTCCCGAACGCCGTCGCCTGCGGCAACACCTTCGTCCTCAAGCCGTCCGAGCGTGACCCGTCGGCGCCGCTGCTGCTCGCGGAGCTGTTCGAGCGGGCCGGGTTTCCGCCGGGCGTGCTGAACGTGGTGAACGGAGACAAGGAGGCGGTCGACCGTCTCCTCGCCCACCCGGATGTCGCGGCCGTCAGCTTTGTCGGCTCGACGCCCATCGCCCGTCGCGTCTACGAGACCGGCGCCGCCGCCGGCAAGCGAGTGCAGGCTCTCGGCGGAGCGAAGAACCACATGGTCGTCCTGCCCGACGCCGACATCGATCTGGCCGCCGACGCCGCGGTGTCGGCGGCCTACGGCTCGGCCGGCGAGCGCTGCATGGCGGTATCCGTGGTCGTCGCGGTCGGCGACATAGCCGATCCCCTCGTCGCCGCGATCCGGGAGCGGATGGGGAAGCTGACGATCGGCCCCGGCATGGACGCCGCCTCGGAGATGGGGCCGCTGATC
Organism: Thermoanaerobaculia bacterium; assembly: GCA_965116145.1. Lineage (GTDB taxonomy): Bacteria > Acidobacteriota > Thermoanaerobaculia > Multivoradales > Multivoraceae > Multivorans. The sequence goes on along the minus strand of OZ220482.1, from coordinate 2,377,828 downwards.
ACCCGGGAGCACCGCGACCGGGTGGCCGGCTACATCGGCTCAGGCGCCGAGGAAGGCGCGACCGTGGTGGTCGATGGCCGCGACGCGGTCTTCGAGGGCAACGGGTTCTTTCTCGGCGTCTCGCTGCTCGACAACGTGACCCCGAACATGACCGTCTACCGCGACGAGATCTTCGGCCCGGTGCTGTGCATGGTCCGCACCGACAGCTACCGGGAGGCGGTCCGGCTGGTCGAGCAGAATCCCTGGGGCAACGGCGCCGCGATCTTCACCCGCGACGGCGGCGCCGCCCGGCAGTTCCAGGAGGACGCCGACGCCGGAATGGTCGGCGTCAACGTCCCCATCCCCGTGCCGGTCGGCTACCACTCCTTCGGCGGCTGGAAGCAGTCCCTCTTCGGCGACACCCACATGTACGGCCCGGAGGGCGTCCAGTTCTACACGAAGGCCAAGGTCGTCACCGCCCGCTGGCCCGATCCGGCGGAGAGCCGGATCGACCTCGGCTTCCCGCGCAACCGGTAGCGGCAGTCCGGTTCAGGGCGGGGTGAGATCGAAGAAGCGATCCCACAGAGCCATGCGCTCTGAATGCAGCCTGTCGCCGGGCGCGATCTTCGAACCGAACTCCATGTGCCGCGCCGTGTCCACTTCGTACGCCGGCCATGCCGGCAGGTCGGAATCACCCTGAGGGTTCGGGTCGCCGGTCGAAGCGAAGGCGACCCAGTAGCCGGACATGGCCTCGGCCAGGCGATGGTCCGCTGCCGTGTAATTGAAGTCCAGCTTGTCCAGGTTGTCGAACACGTAGGCGATCTCGGCGGCATGGTAGGCGCCGTAGACGTCCTTCTCGGGGTGCGGCGGGGCGTGGGTGAAGAAGTACAGGTAGGCCGGCGCCGACACGGTCTCCGAGAGCGCCGCCCAGGTCTTCATGTGCCAGGCGAAGACCCGATCGGAGAACGCATCGATGAACGCCCTCCGCGCATCCGCATCCGCCGCCACCGGGTAGACCTCGAAGAACTCGTCCGCGACATCCGGAAACTGGCTCTCGACCAGGAACTCGACCGCCGCCCGGGTGGACGGCAGCATCCGGCCCATCAGGCTCGTCGCCTCGTCGCGGTTCGACCCGACCAGCACCGGCACGTCGGCCTGTTCGCCGAGACGGAAGATCTCGGCCACCTGCCTGGGCAGTACCCAGCCGTCGACGTTCGGCCGGGTCGCGAAGGCGCCGCGCACGGAGGCCTCGCGCAGGATCGTCTCCGCGTCCAGCTCGCGCAGCCGCGAAGCCGCGTCCCCGCCCTCGATTCCGAGACGCCTGGCGAACGCCGTGCCCGCGCCCTCGGCAGAGTCTTCGTTCGTGGAGCGAAGCTCCGGCAGACCGTCGAAGGCGCCTCCGCTCTGGCCGATGGCCCGGTGGAACAGCCCGCGCGCCAGCGGTGAGGCCTGAAGCACGTTGACGCTCCAGGAACCGGCCGACTCGCCGAAGATCGTCACCCGGTCCGGATCGCCGCCGAAGTTCGCGATGTTGTCCCGCACCCACTGCAGCGCCAGGATCTGGTCGAGCACGCCGTAGTTGCCCGACACCCCCTCGTCCGATTCGGCCGACAGGGCGGGATGGGCGAGAAAGCCGAAGGGACCGAGCCGGTAGTTGACCGTCACCACGACGACACCCTTGCGCGCCAGTGCAGAGCCGTCGTAGAGCGGAAGCGAGCCCGAGCCGCGGGTGAGCGCGCCGCCGTGGATCCAGACCATCACCGGCAGACGGTCGCTCGCCGCCGCCCGCGTCCACAGGTTGAGATACAGGCAATCCTCGCTCACCTCTCCCAGCGGCTGGGCATAGAAGCCGCCCTCGGGGTAGGGCGCCTGCAGGCACGACGGCGGCTCGACGATGGCGTCGATCGGCACCCTGGCCCGCGGCGCCGGGCGGGGCGGCCGAAACCGCAGGTCGCCCACCGGCGGTTCGCCGTACGGGATGCCGAGGTAGGTCTCGAGGTCGGGATCGTCCGCGCCGACAAAACCCATCACGAAGCCGCTCGTGGTCAGCTTGACCGCCGGCGGCATCTCCTGCGCCGGTACTGTGGCCGCAAGCAGGAAGAAACCGGCTGCCGCCGCGGCGATCGAGCGGTGCAGTCCTGGCCGTCGCCGGTGGACACGGGGGTTGAACCGGACGCAGTCGGCAGGACGGCCGGCAGCGCCCGTTGAGGGCGCAGGCCGCGCCAGCGACGATCGACGAACAACGATGCCGGGCGGGGTGTCTGGCAGTCGCTCGGCTGCAGCGCGACTGCGGCCGCGGACGGTCTGGGTCATCGGCGTGTCTCCCGTGCCTCTGCGGCGTTTCGGCAGCCCCGGGCTACTTCGCAACGTCGTAGGACGTCAGCGATTCCTGATCCCGGATGTAGAAAGCGCCGTTGGCCACGACCGGGTGAGCCCAGGTGAAGTCCCCGCGGGACTCGATCTCGAACCGGCCCCGCTCCTGGTAGCTCTCTGGCGTAGCGACCGCGAGCCCGACCTTGTTCCGTTCGCTCAGGAGGAAGAGCTTGCCGTCGGCCATCACCAGCGAGCCCTTGCCGACGCTGCGCGCGCGCCAGTACACCTCGCCCGTCCGGATGTCGACGCTGGTCAACGCGGGGCCGAAGAAGCTGTAGAGCGTCCCGTCGTGAGCGATGACGCCGCCGTGGTGGTTCTGGAGCCGGGTCTCGAAGTACGCCTGTTCGCTCGAGAAGGAACCGCCCTCGTCCTCGGCGCGGACCTTCACGGCGCCGCCGCCGATCCCGTAGGACGTCGAATAGAAGACGAACTCGCCGTCGATCACCGGCGTGGCGACGTTGATCGCGTTCACCGTGGACGGTCGTTCGTACCGCCAGAGCAGTTCCCCGTCGGCAGCCCGCACGCCGACGCCCGCTTCGCCGGTGAAGCCGATCAGCACCTCGACGCCGCCCATCCGCCGCAGGATGAGCGACGAATAGGAGGCGACGTCACCGAGTTCGCTGGAGCGCCAGACCGTGCTGCCGTCGGTTGTCGACAGCGCGGCGATCGCGCCGCCCCTGCCGCCGGGCATGACGAACAACCGGTCGCGGACGACCAGGGGCGATTCGCTGATGCCCCAGCGGATGTTCGGACTGCCGAAACGCTCCAGCATGTTGAACTGCCAGAGGATCTCACCCGTCTCCTTGTCGAGCCGGACGACCTCTCCCATGCCGTTCTGCACGAAGAGCGAATCGCCGTCGATCGTCGGAGTCGAACGCGGGCCGTCGCCCTTGTCCGGATGGTCGTAGATCGGACCCAGCCGCTGTTCCCAGACCTCGCCGCCGTCGCGGGCGCGCAGCCGGAAGACCGCGCTCCGGCCGCCGCGGGCGCCCTGGACGTAGATCGCATCGCCCTCGACCGCGACCGTGCCGTAGCCGTCGCCGAGCGTCTCGATCTGCCAGTTGACCGCCGGACCTTCCGGCGGCCACTCGTCGAGCAGGCCGGTTTCGGTCGAAATACCGGCGCGGTCGGGACCGCGCCACTGCAGCCAGTCGCCCGCCTGCGCCGCCGTGCCCACCCCGGCAGCGAGCAGGGCCGTCGCCAACCCGAGAGTCCGCCCGATGAACATCCGCTTCACGATTGCGCCTCCATCTTCTGCCAGTTGACCAGCCAACCTATACTGACCGGCCGAAAGGGAGAGGAGCGTACCCGAAGCGCAGCCGGAGCCGGAAGCGCAGGCCGGTTCCTCAAGGACCACGCGCCGTCGGGGCGGCGCAGGAAGGGGCCCGCGAGATGGAACTCACCGGAAGAACAGCCGTCATCACCGGCGGCGGCAACGGTATCGGCCGCGCCATCGCCCTGGCCCTGGCCCGTGAAGGCGCGAACGTCGCGGTCGCCGACCTGGAACAGGACGCCGCGGAGAGCGTCGCCCGCGAAGTGGAGGAGTCAGGTGTTCGCGCCTTGGCCGCATGCGTCGATGTGGCCCGCGAGGAGGACCTGGAGCGCCTTGCGGAGGACGCCTGGTCGGCCTTCGGCTCGGTCGAACTGCTGTTCAACAACGCCGGCATCGCCGCCGGCCGGGCGCCGGCCTACGGGTTCACCGCAGACGATGTCCGCTGGGTCCTGGGCGTCAACGTCGAAGGGGTGCTGAACGGCATCCGGGTGTTCGCACCGCGCTTCATCGAGGGCGGCAGGGAGTCCCGCATCGTCAACACCGGCTCCGAGCACAGCTTGGGCACGCCCTTCCCCGGTTCGGCGATCTACACCGCGTCCAAGCACGCCGTCCTCGCCATCTCGGACATCCTGCGGGCCGAGCTTCCCGACCACGTCGGCGTCAGCGTCTTCTGCCCCGGCTGGGTCGCCTCGACCATCTGGCGCTCCTCGGAGCGGCGGCCCGATCGCCTGGGCGGGCCCGAGGACGCCGATCCCGACCGGGGCCGGCTCAGCGCCGAACACGCCATGCCCGCAGCCGAGGCCGCCGACATCGTGCTCGAGCAGATCCGCGAGGACCGCTTCTACCTGCTGACCCATCCCCACGTCATCGACTACGCCCGCACCCGGTGGCAGGACATCGAGACCGCGTTCGCCGAGCAGGCGCCCCGCTACGAAGGGGACGACCGCTACGACGTGCCGAAGGTCATCGCCCGGTTGCGCGCGCGCCGCAAGACCTGACCGCTACGCCGCGGGCCCTTGACCAAGGACCCCCCTTACCGTTGCGACCCCTCGGCGCCGAGTCAGGGTCGTGCGCTGAACGACGGCGAGCCTGGTCGACCGGGAGCGGATGGACGCGGAATCGCCGGCTCGTAGTCCGTCCCTCCGCGGCCGCCGACGTTTCCGGGCGGTCAGGCGCGGCGCTTGATGTCGCGGAACGGGCCCTGGTCGGCGCGGTGGCCCTTCGGCATCCCGAGGACGCGCTCGGAGATGATGTTGCGCTGGATCTCGTCGGTGCCGCCGGCGATCGAGATCGCGGGCACCGAGACCAGAACCTCCGCGATCAGGCCGTCGGCGGCGGAGTCGGGTCCGCTCAGCATGGCGTCGGCGCCCGAGATCATCGTGTGGACATGGGAAGCCTGCCGGGCAACGACGCTGGCGGCGAGCTTGCCGATCGACCCGGCCGGAATGATCTCGGTGGTGCCGGCCTTGCGGCTGGCCTCGGCGCTGTCTGCGGCCAGTTTCGCTCCGGTGTCCAGGCAGAGCAGCCTTGCGATCTCCTGCCGCACCGCCGGATCGCCGATCGCACCGGTCTCCCGGGCACGCGGCAGCACGAGATCCACCCGGCCCTCGCGCTGCGGATACCAGGTGTAGGGCTCGGTGGCGATCCGGACCTCCTCTTCGTACTCCGCGTAGATCGGACCCGGTTCCGCTCCGTCGAGCGCGGATCCCTGCTGCCTGCGGCTGAAACCGCGCCGCTCGAACGACAGCGTCGTCTTCGCCACATGCCAGCCGTTGCCCTCGCCGCCGATCAGATCTTCCGGCGGGACGACGGCGTTCGTCATGAAGACCTCGTTGAAGGACTGGTGCCCGTTCATCTGCCTGAGCGGCCGCGCCTCGACTGCGGGCTGGCGCATGTTCAGCAGGAAGTACGAGATTCCCTGGTGCTTCGGCACGTCCCGGTCGGTGCGCGCGAGCAGCAGCCCGAAGTCCGCATGGTGGGCGCTGGTGTTCCAGACCTTCTGGCCATTGATCACCCAGTTGCCGCCCGTGAACTCCGCACGGGTGCTCAGGCCGGCCAGGTCCGAGCCGCTGCCCGGTTCGCTGAAGAGCTGGCACCAGGTGTGCTCGCCGGTGAGGATCGGCCGGAGGAAACGCCGCTTCTGGTCGTCCGAGCCGCAGGCCAGGATGGTCTCCGAGGCCAGGCCGCGCGGGCCGACCTGGGCTGAGGGCACCGCGGCCTTCTCCCTGAAGACCTCGGCGACGACCGCGGCCTGGTCGAGGGTGAAACCGCGGCCGAACCAGTCTTCGGGCCAGTGCGGCGCCGCCCAGCCGCCCTCGAGCAGGATCTCCCGCCATTCCCTGAGCGGCCGATCGGCTCGCCAGTTGGCGTCGAGCCAGACCGAAACGCTGCGCCGAATCTCCTCCGGCGTCACGCCGCGCCCTCCAGGCCGTCCTCCAGCATCGCCATCATCCGTTCGCGGTGGATGGCCGGCGTACCGAGGAGGACTTCGGAGCTCTTTGCCCGCTTGAACCACATGTGGGTGTCGTTCTCCCAGGTGAAGCCGATCCCGCCCCGCAACTGGATACCCGCCCTCGCCGCGCTCATGCAGGCATCGGCGGCCGCGGCCTTGGCCATGCTGGCGGCCCAGGGCTCGCCCTCGCCGGCGTCGAGGCAGCGCGCCGAGTGCCAGGTGAGAGCACGCGCAATCTCGATCTCGAGCAGCAGGTCGGCGCAGCGGTGCTTGAGCGCCTGGAAGGACCCGATCGGCCGGCCGAACTGGTAGCGCTCCTTCGTGTAGTTCACCGTGGACTCGAAGAGGTGCTGCGCCCCGCCGATCATCTCGTGGGCCAGGGCGGAACAGAGCCGGTCCCAGATCCGGTCGAGGGCTTCCGCGCCGACCGAGCCGATCGACCGGCCTCGCACATCGTCGAAGGTGACGCGGGACAGCTTGCGCGTCGGATCGACCGTCTGGAGCGGCTCGATCCCGAGCCCCGGAGCGTCCCTCTCGACCGCGCAGAGCCTGAGCCCGGCGGCGCTGCCCGCGACCACCAGCAGCAGATCCGCGACATGGGCGTCGACCACGATGGCGGCCGTGCCGGACAGCCTGGCGGCCGCCGTTGCCCGGATCGAGCCGCCGACACCGGCCGGAGCGTTCAGATCGTCGAGCACCAGGGCGGCGATCGTCGACCCGGCGGCGACCCCGGGCAGCAGCGCCTCGCGGTCCGCTTCGTCGGCCCCTTCCAGCAGCGCGGTACCGGCCATCGCGGCCGACGCGAACCAGGGGCCGCAGAACAGCGTTCTCCCCATCTCCTCGGCCACGATGCCGAGCTCGACCGCACCGCCGCCGGCGCCGCCAAGGGTCTCCGGGACATGGACGCCGGCAAGCCCGGCATCGGCGCAGAGCTCGCTCCAGACGACCGGATCGTGGCCTCGATCGGTGGCCATCTGCTCGCGGACCGCCGACGGCGGCGACCGCTCGCGGAGCGCGCGCGACACGACATCGCGGAGAAGCTGCTGTTCTCTGGAGAACCCGGTCTGCACGCTCGGAGTGCTGGTTGTCGCCGCGGAACCGGTCCGAACGGGTCGCCGTGCCGCCGGCGGTCAGTCCGTTTCCGGCTCGAGCTTGTCCTGGGTCTTCGTCTCGAAGTCGGCAGCGTCGTGACGTTCGCGCAACTGCCTTTCCGGCGGTCCCCAGGTCCGGTTCACCATCCGGCCCCGCTTCACTGCCGGCCGGCCGGCGATCTCGCGGCCCCAGCGGTTCACGTTCTCGTAGGTATGCGCCTCGATGAACTCGCCCGACTCGTAGAGCTGGCCGGCGGCAAGCGCGCCGTACCAGGGCCAGATCGCCATGTCGGCGATCGAGTACTCGTCTCCGGCCATGTACCGGACCCCCGCCAGATGGCGGTCGAGCACGTCGAGCTGCCGCTTCACCTCCATCGTGAAACGGTCGATCGCGTACTCGATCTTCTCCGGTGCATAGGCGTAGAAGTGACCGAAGCCGCCGCCCAGGTAGGGGGCGCTCCCCATCTGCCAGAACAGCCAGCACAGGCACTCGGTGCGCGCGCCGTGCTCCTGCGGCAGGAAGTCGCCGAACTTCTCGGCCAGGTAGACGAGGATGGCGCCGGACTCGAAGACGCGCACCGGAGGCTCGACGCCGTGGTCAACAAGCGCGGGGATCTTGGAGTTCGGGTTCGCCGCGACGAAACCGCTCGAGAACTGGTCTCCCTCGCCGATGTTGATCAGCCAGGCGTCGTACTCGGCATCGTGGCCGCGCTCCAGGAGCTCCTCGAGCATCACGGTGACCTTGACCCCGTTCGGCGTCGCCAGCGAATGGAGCTGGAGAGGATGTTCGCCCACCGGCAGGTCGGCGTCGTGCGTGGCGCCGGCGATGGGCCGGTTGATCTTCGCGAAGCGCCCGCCGCTCTCGGTGTCCCACTTCCAGACCCTGGGCGGTGTGTAGGGAGTATCGGTCATCGAATCGTGCCAGAGAGAATCGTCAAGGAGGAATGGCGCACCCTGGAGGAGTCGAACCCCCAACCTTTGGATCCGTAGTCCAACGCTCTATCCAGTTGAGCTAAGGGTGCAAGAGCCAGAAGCCCCGAAGCCGCCGCACCCGGCGGCGCCGAACACTAGCACTAGCACCTCGCGCCGGAGTCGGGGGAACGCGATCAGCCGGAGAGGTCGATGAAGCGGTCGCACTGGGCGCGTACCTGCACGTCGCCTTCCGGGCCTCCGAGACCAACGACGGCGAGGCCGTTCTGCTGCAGCTTGGCGACCAGCGGCAGAATCTGCGGTGAGGAGGCCGCGAGCACCACAGCGCCGACACCCCGCTTGGTGTAGCAGAGTTCGAGCGCGTCCACGACGATCTGCACGGTCGCGGAGCGATCCCGGCCATCCGGCGCCGGGGGTACATCGACGACCTCGGCGCCGGCGCGGTGGAGTGCCTCCCGGTCGACTCCCTGTTCCCTCGCAGCGACGTACACGCGGCGCAGGACGAGCTTGCCCTGCTCATCGTCCAGCCGCGCCAGCACGGCCTCGAGGTCAGGCGCCAAGTCCCGGTGCAGGCTGCGAATCAGCTCACCAAGGTCGAGGAGTGCCGCGACGCGGACCGCTCCGGCCTGCGCTCTCGCCGGACGGTTGGCGTCCGTGTCCCGGGATGGATGTTCCCCGCCGGCAGCGTCCGGCTCGCCGGTGGCGCCGCCGCGGCCGCCGCGGCGAGATCGCCGCCGACGACGACGGCGCCTGGGCCGCGACGGCTCGGAGGTATCCCCGGCCGCAGGCCGCGACGGTTCGACCGGTTCCGTCGCCTGCTCGAGGACCGTGGATACCGAAGATCCGCCGGCCTGCTCTGCGGCGGGCTCGTCAGCTGACCCGTCGGGGCCTTTTGCTGCGGCGTCCGTCCGCACGTCGGCCGGCGGTGCGGCTGTTTCGTGCGCGGTCGTCCGCGAGCTCGAAGCCGGGGCGCCGGTCGGCGTAGCGTCTCCCGACTCGCCGGCTACCGGCTCGTCAGTGCCGGCAGCGTCCGCGGCCTCGGTTTCTTCAACGGCCTCGGGCTGCGGCCCGTCTTCGGTCCCGTTGTCGACTGCTCCGTGTGGAGCCGGTTCAGGTTGCTCGTTCGCCGCGGGTCTGCGCCACCAAGGGTTCATTCTCACACGCCATCCATGGATTGGTCCTGTTCGGTACGGGTTCGGCGCCGAACGGAACGTCTCCCCGATGCCGCACCCGGCGCCGCCCCGGGATTGTATAGTCCGGTCAGTGCCCGTGGACGCGCTCCCGTATCGGTACCTGGCCGTCGACGGACCGATCGGCGTCGGGAAGACGACCCTGGTCGAGATGCTCGCGCAGCGCTTCGAAGGAGTGAAGATCCTCGAAGATGTGGACAATCCGTTCCTTGAGGCGTTCTACCGCGATCGGCCCGGCACGGCCTTTCAGACCGAGCTCTACTTTCTGCTGACGAGGTACAAGCAGCAACTCGACCTGGTCCAGGAGAACCTGTTCGATCCCCTCCGCCTGGCCGACTACACGTTCGCCAAGAGCAGGCTGTTCGCCTTCCTGAACCTGACGGACGGCGATCTGATGCTGTTCGAGAAGCTCTACGATCTGCTCGAACCGCAGCTGCGCCAGCCGGACCTCCTGATCTTCCTGACCGCCGACATCGACACCTGCATGGCGCGGATTCACATGCGCCGGCGCGCCATCGAACAGAACATCTCCGCGGACTACCTGGGCGGGCTGATCGAGGCCTACAACCACCACTACTACCACTACGACGGTTCGCCCCTGCTCGTCGTGGACAGCCGCAACCTGGACTTCGAGCACCGACCGACCGACTTCGAGGAGTTGCTCCACCACATCTCGCGGCAGATCCGGGGCACCCAGTACTTCGTGCCCGCCCGCAGCACCTGAGATCCATGCCATGACCTCCCCCGATCCCCTGACGATCGCCGGCCGCGAGTTCCGTTCGCGCCTCATTCTCGGCACCGGCAAGTACCGCGACGAACAGATCATGGTCGACGCCTTCGCCGCGGCCGGGACCGAGATGGTCACGGTGGCGCTACGGCGCGTCAACTTCGACGACCTGGGCAGGGGTTCGCTGATCGACCACATCGACCAGGACCGCTATCTGCTGCTGCCCAACACCGCGGCCTGCTACACCGCCGAAGAGGCGGTGCGGACCGCCCGCCTGGCGCGCGAACTGGGCGGTTGGAACTGGGTCAAGCTGGAGGTGATCGGCGACGAGAAGACGCTCTTCCCGGACAACGAGGAGCTGCTGGCGGCGACGCGGGAGCTGGTCGCCGACGACTTCGTCGTGCTCCCCTACACGACGGACGATCCGATCACCTGCCGCAAGCTCGAAGACCTGGGGGCGGCCGCGGTGATGCCGCTCGCGGCGCCGATCGGCTCGGGGATGGGCATCCGCAACCCGGCGAACCTGCGGATCATCGTCGAACAGGCGAACGTGCCGGTGATCGTGGACGCCGGCGTCGGCACGGCGAGCGACGCCGCCCTGGCGATGGAGCTGGGCGCCGACGGGGTCCTGATGAACACCGGCGTCGCCGGCGCGGTGAATCCGGTACGGATGGCCCGGGCGATGAAGCTGGCGGTCGAAGCCGGCTGGCTGGCCGCCCACGCCGGCCGCATCCCGAGGAAGCTCTACGCGACGGCGTCGTCACCGGCAGAAGGGGCGATCGGCTGAGCCGGGCGGCCCGAGCCCGCACATCTCACCGATCTCCTGCTGCGGCCGCGATCCGCCCGCTGCAGCACGGCGTTCTCCCTCGTGCCGGTTACGCCGGCGCCGCTCCTCGGTCCGAGCGCAGCACCACCTCCGCGCCCTCGCCACGGATCTCCGGTGAGATCATGCGGACTGGGCGGGAGTGAACGGAATCCGGCTCTCGGCATCGGCTGAGCGGGGGTCGTCCGCATCGCCGCGGCGCAGGCGCAGCAGGCCGGCGTGGGCGATCATCGCCGCGTTGTCGCCGCAGTAGCGAAGCGGTACGAGCAGAACGTCGACGCCGCGGCGCCTGCCCCAGAGGGCGATCTCGCGCCGCAGCAGACGGTTGGCCGCGACGCCTCCGGACACCGAGAGCCGCGCGATCGGGCGCTCGTGGCCGAGCCGGTCCAGACGGTCGATCAACTGCGCGACCGCCGCCCGCCGGAAACCGGCGAACAGGTCAAGCACCTCTCGCGGCCAGGACTCGTCGTCGCCGGGAACGGGCCCCGGTCCTGCGCAACCGGTTCCGCAGCGGGCCTCAATCTCGCCCAGCGCGCGCAGCGCCTCGCTCTTCAACCCCGAGTAGGAGAACGCGAGCTCCTTCGAGCGGATGGCGGCCACGCGGAACGGGCGCACCGCCGGATCGCCGAGCTCGGCCAGCCGATCGACCTCGGCGCCGGCCGGAAAGGGCAGGCCCACACGGTGGCCGACCTTATCGAACGCCTCGCCGATCGCGTCGTCCCGGGTCTCGGCCAGGCTCGTGACAGCGCCCGAGACGCCAGCGACCCCCAGCAGGCTGGTATGGCCGCCCGACACGACCAGGCCCACCATCGTCTCCGGCACGGGTCGGCTCGGGCCGTCGCGCCGCAGCAGGGGAGAGTACAAGTGGCCCTCCAGGTGATGCACGGCGAGAAAGGGGACGCCGAGCGAGTAGCTGATCGCCTTGCCCAGGGACAGTCCGACGAGGAGCGATCCCACGAGTCCCGGGCCGCGCGTGGCCGCCACCGCAGCAACGTCCGACCAGTCCGCGCGCGCCTCCCCAAGCACCGCCGTCGACACCGCGGGCCAGTTGCGTAAATGCTCCCGCGACGCCGCCTCGGGCACCACGCCGCCGAACGGTCGGTGAACGTGCATCTGGCTCGACACCACGGACGACAGCACGCGGCCCGCCGGGTCGAGAACGGCGCAGGCGGTGTCGTCGCAGGATGTCTCGATGCCGAGCACGAGCCCCTCAATGGAGTGCGCCGTTCCGGTGGCTGGCGCCAAGGACATGCGGGCGACGTTATCCTCCGCGGCGCCCGCGCCTGCCGACAGTCATCGACGACCGACGCAGCCGGGCGGGACGCATGGCTGAGCACATGCAACGCGACGTTCGACACGAGCTGCCGGAGCCCGCGACCTTGATCCCTCCGACGTTCCGCGACGCCTCCCCCGCCCTGCGCGGCCGGCGGGTCATCGTCCGCGCCGACTTCAACGTGCCGATGGCCGACGGCAAGGTGCTGGACGCGACCCGTCTGCGCGAGGCCGCGCCCACCATCGACGCCCTCTGCGATCGGGGCGCCCGCGTCGTTCTGCTCTCCCATCTGGGCCGCCCGCGGGGCAGGGTGGACGCGGCGCTCAGCCTGCGGCCGGCGGTACCGGTCCTGGCCTCCATGCTCGGGCGGCCCGTCGCCTTCGCCCCGGACTGCGTCGGTCCGGCCGCAGGCAACGCCGCCGACGCCCTGGAAGACGGCGGAGTCCTGCTCTGCGAGAACCTCCGCTTCCATGCCGGCGAGGAGGCGAACGACCCGGCCTTCGCCGCCGAACTGGCCGCTCTCGGCGACATCTACGTGAACGACGCCTTCGGCACGGCCCATCGCGGCCACGCCTCCACCGCCGCCATCTGCGGCCGGGTGAAGCAGGCGTTCAGCGGCCTCCTGCTTGACCGCGAGCTGCGGCAACTGGGCCGTCTGCTCGAAGACCCGCCGCGGCCGTTCGTCCTGATCACGGGGGGCGCGAAGATCCGCGGCAAGGTTGGCCCCCTGCGCCGCCTGCTGCCGCTGGTCGATCGCGTGCTGGTCGGCGGCGGCATGGCGAACACGTTCCTCGCCGCGCGCGGCGCCGAACTCGGCTCCTCGCTGGTCGAGGGCGAGCGTCTCGGCCTGGCGCGCGAGATCGCCGCCGAGGCGGCGTCCCGCGGCGCCGATCTGGTCCTGCCGACCGACTTCGTCGTCACGGACTCGCTGGACGCAGCGCCGACGGAACGGCAGGTGCAGACCACGCCGGTCGCAGGCGGCGTACCGGCCGGCTGGCTGGCGGTCGACATCGGACCGGAGACCCTGGCGGCCTTCTGCGCGGCGATCGCCGACGCCGCGACCCTGTTCTGGAACGGCCCGATGGGCGTCTTCGAGATTCCTCCCTTCGACGCCGGCAGCCGCGCGGTGGCTCGGACCGTCGCCGCCTGCAGCGGTTACACCGCGGTCGGCGGCGGCGAGACCGTGGCAGCGGTCAGACAGGAAGACCTGTCAGAGAAGATCGATCACGTCTCGACCGGCGGCGGCGCCACCCTGGCGTTGCTGGCCGGAGACGAGCTGCCCGCCGTCGCGGCCCTGCTCGCGGCCGGCAGGAGGAGCAGGAGAGGAGCATGAAGCGCACACCGATCATCGCCGGCAACTGGAAGATGAACCTGCTCCGCGAGGACGTAGAGGCCTATGCCTGTGCGCTCGCAGCCGCCGGAGCGCCCGGCGCAGAGGTCGACGTCGTCCTCTTCCCGACGCCGGTGCACCTTGCCCTGGCGGCAGCAGTCATGCCCGAATGGGCTGCGGTCGGCGCCCAGGACGTCCACGCCGAGGACTGCGGCGCCTGCACCGGCGATGTCGCCGCCGCCCAGATCCTCGATGCCGGCGCCTCGTGGGCCCTGGTCGGTCACTCGGAACGGCGCCAGTACCACGGCGAATCGGACCAGGACGTGGCACGCAAGGCCCGGCGAGCTCTCGGCGCCGGGCTGATCCCGGTCGTCTGCGTGGGCGAAACCCTGGAGCAGAAGCAGCAGGACGCCACCGAGGCCGTTCTCGACGCCCAGTTGGCGCCCGTTCTGGATGTTCTCGCGGCCGCCGATCGGGCCGGAGTCGGTGCGGTCGTCGCCTACGAGCCGGTGTGGGCGATCGGCACCGGCCTCAGCGCGACACCGGCGGCCGCCGCCGTCGTCCACGGCCACCTGCGGGCCCGCCTGAACGAACGCCTGGACGGTTCAGGCGACGCCGCCCGTATCCTCTACGGCGGCTCGGTGAACGCCGGGAACTGCCGGGATCTCATCGGCGAGCCGGACATCGACGGCTTTCTCATCGGCGGCGCAAGTCTTGATCCTGCCTCGTTCCTGCGTATCATTCGTCTCTCTGCGGGTTCCGCGGGCAGCGCTCGGACCTGATCGAGCGGCGCCGCCCTGCCTCGGGACGCTTCGCAGGCTCCGAGGTCGGAACCCATCCTCACCATGAACTTCCGCGCCAGAACCCGCTTCGCTCCGTTTCACGGCGGAGAGGTCTTGCCGCCAGCGAGGGGCGTTGCGGTGCATTCGAGCGTTGCGGCACGCAGGTCCACCCCGCACTGCCAGGAGAGACTCTCTTGATCTTCGTGCTCTACGCCATCCATGTGGCGGTCTCGCTGTTCCTGGTGCTCGTCGTCCTGCTGCAGCAGGGCAAGGGGGCCGACCTCTCCGTTTTCGGCGGCGGCGCCTCCCAGGCTGCCTTCGGGGCCCGCGGCGCGGCCACATTGCTGCACAAGCTGACCGTCGGCTGCTTCGTCCTCTTCATCCTGACGACCCTGTCGATCGGCTTTCTGCAGAAGCTCGACACGTCGTCCGTGATGAGCGGTGTCGAGTCGGTCATGGACGAGGTCGAGGCCGACGCAGCGGAACCGGCGCCAGACGCAGTGCCGGCTGAAGACGCGGACGGCGCCAACGAAGAAGAGGCTGCCGGCGAAGGGGCCGACGACGAAGCCGAGCCGGACGATGAGAGCGCCGCCGGCAACAGCGCCACCGGCAACCAGCGCTGATCCCGGCGGACGACGTGAATCAGGTGGCTAGCCCGCATATCTCACCGAGGTCCGTAGCGAGGGCGCGGAAACGCCGCTGTAGTGCGGCGCTCGGACCGAGGGGCGGCGCAGGCGTAGCCGACACTACGTCGAGCCGACACGAGGGAGAACGTCGCGCTACAGCGAGTGGATCCGCGGCCGCAGCAGGAGATCGGTGAGATATGCGGGCGAGAGCCGAAGTGGCGGAATTGGTAGACGCGCACGGTTGAGGGCCGTGTGGGGCAACCCGTGCCGGTTCGAGTCCGGCCTTCGGCACCACCCTCCGCATTCGCAAACCGCCGGGCAACCGCCGGGCCGCACGGCCTGTTCGTGCCGCTACTGGCGCTTCGCGCTCCTGATGACGACCTGTTCCACGGGTATGTGATTGCCTATCGGGCCCGGCTTGACCTCGACCTTGGCGATCGAGTCGACCGTCTCCATCCCTTCGACCACCTTGCCGAACACCGCGTAGCCGACACCATCTCGGGACTGTTCGGGATCGAGGCCGTCGTTGTCGACCAGGTTGATGAAGAACTGGGCCGTCGCACTGTCCGGGTCGGAGGTCCTGGCCATGGCGATGGTGCCTCTCCTGTTCGAGAGTCCGTTGTCCGCCTCGTTCCTGATCGGCGGCCGGGTGATCTTCTTCTGAAGGTCCGTCATGAAGCCGCCGCCCTGGATCATGAAGCCGTCCATGACGCGGTGGAAGATCGTGCCGTCGTACCAGCCGCGGTCGACATAGTCGAGGAAGTTGGCGACCGTGATCGGCGCCTTCTCCGGGTTCAGTTCCACAACGATCGTGCCGTGGTTCGTGTCGAGGACTACTCTCTCTCTCTCTCTCTCTGCGGACGTGTCCTGACCCAAGCCCGGGGCGGCCAGCAGGACAGCGGAAGCTGCGTAGATCAAGTAACGACTCCAGGGTCCGGTCGGTGACCCGGTCAGTGAACTGTGCATCTGATCGATCTCCAGAGGTCAGGCGGCCGCCCGGGCCGGATGCCGCGGACGCCAAGCGGGCGCAGCCTAGCAGCCCGTGGCAGAAGTGCGTGTCGCACCGAGAGCGGTCAGGCGCCCGTCCGGCAAGGCGCGATGAGTGAGCATATTGGGTATATGTAAGCGAAGAGCAACGCAGCCGGACGGGATGCATGCTGAAACGAATGCAGCGCGACTTCTGCCACGGGCTGCTCGCCCACATGCCCCGAACGATGCGCGCGCCCGGGCGATCGTCGGCGCGGTCCTCGCCGGCGGACAGGGAAGACGGCTCGGCCGCGGCAAGGCCGGACTGCGTCTGCCAGCTTCTCCTCGCGAGAACAGCGGGCCGACACTCCTCGAGTGGGCCGTGGCCCGGCTCGCGGCGGTCGACGCGGTCTCCGAAGTCGTGATCGCAGCGGGGGAGGGCGGGCAGGACACCCGTGTCCCCGGAGAGCACCGGATTCCGGTTTCGGTCCAGGCGGACGGCCCAGGCGCCGGGCCGGCAGCCGGTGTGCTCGGAGCCGCCCTGGCGAGACCGGGACTATCCCTGCTGGTCCTCGCCTGCGATCTGCCCCTGGTTCCGACCGAGCTCCTTGCCGACCTCGCCGCCTCGACCGCCGAACTGGCGGCGGCCGCAGCCGACCCGTGCGACCCGCGGTCCATGAACCCGACCTGCGCACTCTGGACACCGCCGGCTCTCATGCTGCTGGCCGAGCGGGTCGAACACGGCGACTACCGCCTCTACCCGCTGACCCGTTGCGCCGATCTGCACGTGGAGCCGACGGACGCGGGCCGATTCGGCCGTCCCGAGGACATGCTGCTCAACGTCAACACCGCCCGGGACTGGAACCGCGCGCGACGGACCTGGCGGCGCTACTCCGGCCGGTGAGGCCGGCACTCGTCGCACGGACAGAGACTCCGCAGCAGATCGAAGCGATAGATGCCGGTCCAGTGCCCGTCCGACCAGGCGATGCTCAGGGCGTAGTTGCCGACTTGAGACACGGACTGAGCGGTGACCGGCCGCGGCGGCGGCTGGAACCGCAGGGGGCCGGCGTTGTGCCCCTGGCACATGGCGCAGGGGCAGAAGCCGCGCAGCACGTCGTACTCGTACTCGCTCTCGTGGCCGTCCTGCCAGCGCACCCGCAGCAGGCGCGCCTCCTGGTCCCGCCGGACCTCGGTGGGCCAGGCGGTCATCGCTGCCGCGGTCCGGACAGGGGCGCTGCGCCGTCGGCAAGCCGCGCGGACACGGGCGGGTCGACGGTGCCGTGCGGCGTCCACGGTCCACAGCGAGCCAACCGGCCCATGCTGCGCAGGATGCCCGCCGCCAGACCCCGTCGTCGGATCGTCACCCGTGCGTACTCGCTGCACGAGGGCTCGAAGCGACAGCGCACGCCCGCATGCGCCAACAGCGGTGAAAGGACTGCCTGGTAGGCGCCGATCAGGACGTCGGCGCCGCGGGCGCTGAGCTGGCGCTCAGGCGGCCGAGCCATGTCGACCGCACCGGCGGCAACCACGACCAGGGCGGCGACGAGAGCTCCGCGGCGTGCCCGACTGCGAACGGGGGAGCTCAGAAGCGGTCGACCAGGGGCGTCAGCACCGGTATCCGGAACCGCCGACCATCCATGCCGCGCACGATGCACGCGATCCGCACCACGACGAAGGCGACGAACAGCATGAACAGGAAGGGCGTGAGGAAGCAGCCGATACCGCCCATCGCGAACATCGCGATCTGGACGACGACCCACAGCACGAACTCCGCTGCCATCAGAACCAGCCCGTGCCGGGCGTGCCAACGGACCTCCTCGTCCTTCTCCTCGATCAGCAGCGGCACCAGAACCAGAATCCACAGGTAGGCGAGGAACACCATCAGGTTCCGGTTCGACGAAGCGCCGCCGGCGGGAGGCGGTGACGGCGGCGCGGGCGGTGCGCTTGAAGTCCCTTCCTGTTCCGTCATGCCTCGACCTTCCTCAGCCGCGGACGACCCTCGGTTGCGGCCGCTCCGCCTGTCACTGTCGTCAGTGTAGCGCGGTACACCTCGCGGTACCTTGCGACGACCGCGTCGCGGTCGAAGCGGGAGCGCGCCCAGCGGCGGCCGTGCTCCGCGAAGGCGCGACGCCGCGAACCGTCGCTCAGCAGGGCCACGCAGCTCGCCGCCAGCGCTTCGACGTCGCCGACCGGGCACAGCAGTCCGTTGCGGTTCTCGCAGACCACTTCCGGCACGCCGCCGGTGCGCGTCGCCACGACCGGCACGCCCAGGGCGAGAGCCTCGAGCGACGCCAGGCCGAAGCTCTCGCTCTCCGACGCCGACAGGAACAGGTCACCCTGTTCCAGGATCGACTCGACATCCACCTGGTTGCCGAAGAAGGTCACGCACCCGGACAGCCCGAGGTCACGGCACCGGCTCTCGGCGACGGCCCGCTCCGGCCCGTCTCCGACCAGCCACAGCCGCACCGCCGGAAGCTCCCGCCGGACCCGTGCGAAGGCAGCGACGACATCGCCGGTGCGCTTGACCGGACGGAAGTTCGAGACATGGACGATCCGCTCTCCGTCCGACGCGGAGGCCGCAGCCGCCGGGCGGCGCTGACCGTCCCCGGCGGCCGGCGGCACGAAATTGGGAATCACCTCGACCGGCTGTTCCAGAGAAAAACGCTCCGTCGCCTCGCGCGCCAGCGCCCGGGACGGCGCCGTGACACGGTCGCTGCTCCGCAGCGCCCAGCCGACAACTGCCCGATAGCTGGAGCGGGCGCCGACCAGGGTCACGTCCGTGCCGTGGACCGTGGTGACAACCGGGCAGGGCGGCTGATCGCCGGCGCCATCGGCGAGCATCCGGCGAGCCAGCAACGCGGCCACGGCATGGGGGGCGGCGTAGTGGGCGTGGAGCACGTCGAGGTGAGCGGCCGCGGCCACCTCGGCCAGCCGATTGGCAAGGGCCAGGGTCTGAAGCGGGCGGTCGAACAGGCCGTAGTCCCGGATCTCCGATCCGTCCACCCGATGAAGCTGGACGCCCGGGCGCTCGCGCAGGCGCGGCGGCCGGTCCGAACAGACGACATGGATGTCGTCGCCGCCGTCGGCCAGCGCAAGCGCAAGCTCCGAGGCGACCACTCCGGATCCCCCGAAGCTCGGAAAGCAGCAGATTCCGATACGCATCGGTCTCACGTCCAGGAACTTGCGCCGCAGCACGCAGCGCGGCGAGTTCCTCGGCAGAGGGTCATGGTGAGGGGTAGCCGGGGTCAGACACGGAGTCGGCGACGCGGTTGGCGGCGCCAGGAAATCCCGCCGCAGAACGCAGTGCAGCAGGTTGTTCGATGCAAGCTCATGGTGAGGTGGCGGCTAGCAGTCCGTGGCAGAAGTGCGTGTCGCACCGAGAGCGGTCAGGCACCCGTCCGGCAAGGCGCGATGAGGGAGCATATTGGGGTATATGTGACCGAAGAGCAACGCAGCCGGGCGGGATGCATGGCCGATCGAATGCAGCGCTACTTCTGCCACGGACTGCTGGGGTCGAACACGGAGTCAACGACGGGTCTGGCTGCTCTACGCCGGTGGACGATCCGCTGTTTCGGGGCCGCCCGAACCGCCGTGGTCGAGCGACAGGGGTTGCAGATGCCGCGGATCCCGGTCGATCGACCCGAGCCCCCGGCCCAGCGCGGCGCCGTACGACGCCAGGCAGTGAAGGGACGTGACCACCCGTTCCTGCAGCTTGCCGTTCGGCAGGCAGTGCTCGCGCAGCCTCATGACCCGGCCGCGCAGCACATCGTCACGCCGCGCGGCGGCCGCGACGACGCGGCGCTCGAAACGGGCGAACGTCCGTTTCAGGTTCTCTCCGGTCTTCTCCCACGCCGCCGCCAGCGAGGGATCGACCGAGGCGTGCCCGGCCGCCAGATCGCCGATGGCCGCCTCCAGCTTGCCGGCGGCGGCCGCCAGGAAGCCCAGGTCGAGGCGGGAGGCCAGGAGCCGGTCCAGCTCGTCAGAGCCGGAGAGCACGGCCGCCAGGTCGATACGCTCCGCCGCCAGCCGGTCAAGCCAGCGACGCTCTCGGGCGCCGAGGAGGAGAACCTGCGGCCGAAGGGCGACTGCCGGGGCCGGCACGTCAAGCACGCCGTAGAGAGCGCGCGCCTGAGTCATGTAGGCGAGTTCGCCGGGGCCGAGGACCATCAGCGCGGTGCCGAACACCGCGTCCTGGACCGCGGGACGCGCCAGCACACCGGGGCTCAACGACTGCGGCTCCCGGTCGAGGCTCTCGAGCAGCGCGTCGACCCGCCCGGAGCGGCCGCCTCGAAGCTGGTAGCCGCCGTTCCCGCTCCACACCACCCGCCGGCGCTCGCCGGCGCCGTCGATCCGGAACAGGGGCGCTTCGCCGCGCCGCGACCGCACCGGCAGCCGGTGGTCGCGGCGCAGAAGCTCCGCGGACACCGACTCGAGTGCATCGTCCACTTCGCGCCGACGTTCGATCAGACGCCGCAGCACCGGAACCGACGCCGCCTTCAGCGCCGGAAGCTGGGAATCGACCAGCAGGGGGCAACGATCCCCGAGAGACCTGACCATCAGACGCGCGAAGGACTCCTTGAAGCACCGCTCCGGCTCCAGATCGTCCCGGCAGTCGTCCAGTCGGCGGCGGTAGTCGTCGTCGGGCGCCGCCTGCCGGACCCGAGCCAGCAGGGCGGCCGTCTCCGGCCCGAGGGGCCGTCCGCCGACCGGCACCAGGGGTTCCCGGTCTTCGCCCAGGACAAGCGCCTCCGAACTCGCGGGCGGGAAGTACGCCCGCGCCGCTTCGGCGTAGTCGTGGTCCTCGGAGGCCATCCAGAACAGGGGAACGGCCCGGCGGCCGCGGCGGGTCAGCGCTTCGGCCCAGCGCACGCAGGCCGCGGCCTTGGTCAGGGTGAACAGCGGTCCAGCGCCGAGACCGCACTGCTGCCCGGTGATGACGACCAGCGTCTCGGAGTCGGCGAGGATGTCGGCGAGGGCGGCCGCTCCCGCATGGCCGTAGTGGTCGTTCGCCTCGGCCAGAGCCGCGGCCACGGCAGTGCGGTCTCCCGCCGGACCCGGCGGCGCCGTGACCCGGTCCTCGTCGCCCGGCAGCACCAACCGGAGCGGCTCGAGCAGGTCGAGATCCTGGCCGTCCAGGAACCGCCGCGGCAGATCGCCGAGCAACCCGCAGGCGCACAGGTCGGGACTGCTCACGGCGGCACTCGGCAACGGTTCGGCACGGCGGCAGATCCTACCCGCCGCACCGGAAAGCACCGGAAGTTCCGCGTCCTTGCGTACCGGAGACCGACCGGGACGCCGACGGCGCCGCCCCGGCGATGCTCGCCCTGGACTTCGCCGCCCTCGGCCGGGCGGCGCGGGACGCCGGCCTCAACGCCCCCCGCGGTCCGGTCGCCAGGCGGACGATCGCCGGGCTGAGGCGCCGGGCCGCCGTCGAGATCCGGCCCGGCCCAGGTGCAGTTGCGATATGCGGGCGCTTCGGGCCGCAACCGGCATGGAATGGGCGTTCACGGATTCGCCCCGGATATCCCCAGTGCCCCGGCACGGTCCGACGCGCGGACCGGCGACGCGGGACGCCGACGGCGAACTCGCCGGACGCGGTGCGGTCGCACGCCTTCGATACGGTGCGACGCCTTGAACGGCCGACTACCGCCGACCGCCGGCGTGTTCTGGCACGAGATTCCGACCCGCCCACGGCGGCGACGACTCCGCCGGTTTCGCCTGGTCGTCGTCAACAATCGTCACCGGAACGACGAGCCGGCTTCCGCCGCCGGCGAACTGAACGCGGGGATCTTTCGTGCGAAGGTTGCGCAACACGATCTTGAACGTCTCGTTGCCTTCGGGTCGGTCGTCCTGGGCGACGTATACGCGGACAGCCCGGACCTGGTGCTCGTACGCGTACGACGACTGGGGCGGCGCACTGAACCCGATGCTGGCCTCCTGCCTGTGTTCCGGCCACTTCCACGACCGGCCCCTCTTACCGGTGGTCCCCTCGCCTTCGTTGACCTTCCCGGAGAAGGTCTTGAGACCAACGAAGTCGCGACGCTTCAACTTCTTGCGACAGTAGCCGTCCTCGACGCAGGGCGGGAACGCACCGCCACCGCGGGCCCGTTCACCGTCGTTCGCCAGTCCTGGGAAACCGCGCCCCACCTCCAACACCTCCAGGTCAACCCGCACGTCGTGGGTCGGCCGGTTGTCCAGCCAAACCACGAAGGTAACCGCCCTGTACCTCGGTGCCCACTGAAGGCAGGGCCAGGGCCACGTGGGCTTGTCCGAGCACTCGCGCAAGCCGGCCCACCAGGCGGTGCCGCCTTCGAGGCGGCTGTCGCCATTGCCGAAATTGAAAATGAAGGAGATATGCGGGTCGGTATTGGTCGGGAAAGCCGAATCCGGCCACACATATCTTCTCGATACCCCGAATCGGCCGGACCGGTCGTCGATCGTGCTCGTGTAGGACATGGGCCACAGCCAGTGTTTCCAGATCATGTTCGTACCTTCCGCCACGTAGCCACGGTCGCAGTGGTAGTGGGTGCCCTGGTAGTCGGTGCCTTGGTAGTCGGTGCCCTGGTAGTCGGTGCCCCAGTATTCCGAGACTGGAAGTTCCGGCAGGCGTCCGTTCGGATCAGGTCCTGAACAATGCAGGTAGCCTGGCTCCTGGAGGGTGACAACCCGGATCGTCGGAACGTCGATCTCGTCGGCAACAACCGGCGCACCGACGACCGCGACCGCGAAGGCCAGGATCGCGAAGGCTAGGATAGTGGGTATTTTCATGAGGTACTCCTTGAACGTGGTTGGTGGTGCGGAACCACCGCATCTGGCGGTCGGCGTCGGTTCGCCGGCGAACGAGTTGACTCAGTTGGAACGTCTGCGACCCTACAGGCGTCGGGGGGGCGCTTGTCAAGCAGGTTGGCTCGCCGGGGCGCCGCGCCAGGATCACGGGCGGCCCGCTACGGTCCGCGACTCCCGGCCGTCCGAGGAAGTCGGCGGCGCGAAGGCGTAGAATCGACCGCCATGACAACGGTTTCGCGAGCGATGCCCGCGCTTGAGCCGATGGTGATCGGCCAGGGCGATCGGGCGGTGACGATCGACCCGCCCCTGTTCCTGGCGCCGATGGCCGGCGTCACGGACCGGGACTTCCGGTTGATCGTCCGCCGCATCGGGGGCGTGGGTCTCGTGTCGATGGAGTTCATCTCGTCGCGGGCGATCGTCGACGGCAACCGGCGCACACGGGAGCTGATGGCCTTCGCCGAGGAAGAGCGGCCGCTGGCGATCCAGATCTACGGCTCGGACGTGGACACCATGGCCGAGGCGGCCGAGGTCGTCGAAGAGCTCGGACCCGACATCTGCGACATCAACATGGGCTGTCCGGCCAACAAGGTGCTGAAGGGCTGCGCCGGCGCCGCGCTGATGGGGGACCTGGACCTGGCCGGGCGCATCATCCGCGAGGTCCGCAGCCGGATCCGGATTCCCCTGACCGTCAAGTTCCGGCTCGGTCTGAACCACTCGCAGGCGAACTACCTGGACCTGGCGCGTCTCTGCGAGGATTCGGGCGTCGACGCGGTCGCCATGCATGCGCGAACCGCCCGACAGATGTTCCGGGGAGAAGCGGACTGGACGCACCTGGCCCGGCTCAAGGAGGCCGTGTCCATGCCCGTGATCGGCAACGGCGACATCACGACCTCCGAAGACGCGGAGCGGTTGCTGCGCCGAACCGGCTGCGACGGCGTGATGGTCGGCCGCGGCGCGACGCGCAATCCGTGGATCTTCCACCAGATCAGGAGTCACCTGCTCGGCACGGAAGCGCCCGAGCCCACCCTGATCGACCGGCGCGACCTGATCCTGCAGCACTTCCACATGGTGGCAACGCGCGGACCGGACCGCTTCGCGCTGCACAAACTGCGGAAGTTCACCGGCTGGTACACGTACGGACTGCCGAACGGCAGGTATCTGCGGCAGCAGATCCAGCGACTCGACACGGTGGAGAAGTTCCTGGCCGCGGTCGAGGCCTTCTTCGACCAGCAGCTCGACGAGCTGGCCGCCTGAGCCGAGCGCTCGACGAAGACCTGCGGGTCGCCCCAGGCGTGATTCCACAATTTGAAATCTCACTCGACCTGACGCTCGACGAGGCGCTCGCAGCGCTCGCCGACCAGGCCGAGACGTGGAGCGGCGACTGGCGCCGACAGGGCGCCGGCGGGCAACTGACCCTGCCGGTGGCGGCCGGCGTCCGCTCCGGCGTTCTCCATGGCACGGTCTCCGTCCAGACCACCGGCGAGGGAGTCCGTGTCGTCTACCACGTGGAGCGCTCGCACTACTCGACCAACGCCGCGGCGGTCGGCATCCTGGTCCTGGGCGCCCTGGGAGTTCTCGCCTTGCTGGCCTGGCCGCTCCTGCCAGGGACCTCCCCGAACCTCGCCGGCAGCGGCTTCATTCTCGTTCTGCTGGCCTGGCTGGTCGTCGGTTCCAGGCTCCGGCATCGCAACGCCGAGGACTTCCTGGCAGGCCTCGGACCCCGCCCCGGCGAGCGCGCCAGGGCGCCCGAAGGGCCGGCGCCGACCGCACCGGGATGAAGCCTCGACGATGGGGCAGGGCTGATACCCTCCGGCCGTGAGCTGGAAGAGACAGACCGGGTCGAGACTGGATCCGATGCGGCTGTCACGAAGCGCGGTGAACCCTCGCTGCGGTTCGCCCTCCCGACCGCCACGCCACACGGGTCTGTACGGCTGTCTTCGCGGCGTGATGCAGATCGACGGCGACATCGTGTCGCCCAGCGAAGACGAGTGGGACGAAGAGCGGGAGATCGCCCTCATCCTGGGCCGGGATCCCGATTGAGCAGCGTTGCTGCAGATCGCTAGTCGGCGCTCGCGTTCAAGTCGCTCGCGGCAGATCGCCGCGGCGGTTCTCTGGCTCGCGGTTGCCGGCTGCGCGGGCGGCCCCGGAAGCGACCAGGACCGACCGGCGGCGACTGCGGACGCGGGCGGCGCCCACGGCTGGGCCGCCGATGTCGTCATCCACCGCGACGAGTGGGGAGTGCCCCACGTCAGGGCCTCGACCGACGCGGCGGTCGCCTTCGGTTCGGCCTGGGCCCAGTGCGAAGACCACTTCTTCCAGCTCGAAGACACCTACATCAAGGCGCTCGGCCGGTATGCCGAGGTCGTCGGCGAGCCGGGCTTCCGCAGCGACCTCGAGGTCGCCCTCTTCGACCTGGTCGCAACCTCCCGCCGCGACTTCCCGCGGCTGCCGGAGAACATCCGGCGCATCGCCGAGGGCTTCGCCGCCGGCTACAACGCCTACCTGGAGAAGCACCCCGAGGAGACGCCGCGTCTGCTGACGCACATGGAGCCGTTCCACGTCCTCGCCTACGAGCGCTACATGATCCTCGGCCGTCTGCTTGGCGCCGCCCACGCGCCGCGCGGACAGCTCGCGCCCCTGGCAGAGGAACTGGCCGCGTCGCTGGGTTCGAATCAGTGGGCCGTCTCCCCGTCGAAGACGCTGGACGGCAACGCCATGCTGTTCATCAATCCCCATCAGCCCTGGTACGGCTCGGGCATGTTCACGGAGATGCACGTCGTGAGCGACGAGGGGCTCAACTTCTCCGGCGCCATGTTCCCCGGCTCCCCGTTCCCGACCGCCGGCTTCAACGAACGGCTCGGCTGGGCGTACACGGTGAACGCCGCCGACATCTCGGACACCTACCGCCTGACCTTCGACCACCCTGACGACCCGCTCCGTTACCGCTACGGCGACGGCTATCGCCAGGCCGAAGAGTGGCGCACGACGATCCGCGTGCGCGAAGGCGACGCTCTCGTGCCGCGCGAGGTGGTCCTCAGGCGCTCGCACTACGGCCCGATCGTCGCCAGGGAGGACGACCGGCACTATCTGGCGGTCCGGGTGCCGCGTCTGTACGAGGGCAGCCGCATGGTCCAGGCACTGGCTCAGGCCAAGGCGCGGAACTTCGAGGAGTGGTACGCCGCTGCCGCCATGCAACTGCTCCAGACCTTCAACACGACCTATGCCGACGCCGACGGCAACATCTTCTACCTCTACAACGGCACGATCGCCCGCCGCGACCCCGCCGTCGACTGGACCGCTCCCGTCGACGGCGCCGACCCGAACAACGAGTGGGGCCCGTTCCACCCGATCGAGGAGCTGCCCCAGGTCCTCAACCCGCCGTCCGGATTCGTCCAGAACTGCAACTCCACCCCGTTCACCACCACCGACGACGGCAACCCCTCCCTGCTCGACTTCCCGCCCTACATGGTGGAAGACAAGCACGACGACAAACGCCGCGCCAGGATGGCCCGCCACCTCCTGCGGAACGCCCGCGACCTCACCTTCGAGGACTTCCAGGACCTTGCCTACGACACGACTCTCTACTGGCCGATGACCGAGCTGCCGGTCTACGCGCGGCGCCTGGACCGGCTCGAACGCACCGACCCCGAACTCGCCGCGCGCGTCCGCCCCTACCTCGACCATCTGCTGGACTGGGACTTCAGGAGCTCGATCGCCTCCACCCAGGCCACCCTGGCCGTCGCCTGGTACGAGGAGCTCTACGGCCGCGGCTATCCCGTCGAGACCCTGAAGCCGGAGTACGTGAACGACATGCCGGCCCGCTTCGCCGCCCTTGAACGGGCCGCCTCCGGGCTCACCGAGCTCCACGGCGACTGGCGGGTTCCCTACGGCGACATCCACCGCCTGCAGCGCCACGCCAACCAGCCCGACGCCTCTGCCGTCCCCTTCTCCGACGCCGAGCCGAGCCTGCCGCTGGCCGGCGTCCGCGGCCCCCTCGGCGTCGCCTTCACCGTCTACCACACCCCGCCCGCCACCTTGGACAACGGCGAAGTCCGCAAGCTCCGCTACGCCACCACCGGCGCCTCCTACATGGCCGTCTACGTGTTCGGCGAGAAGACCCGCGGCGCCAGCTACCTCCACTACGGCCAGAGCCACCGCCCCGACTCACCCCACTTCTTCGACCAGGCCCGACTGCTCTCCGAGAGGAAGTTCAAGCCGGCCTGGCTGGACTGGGAAGACGTGGAAGCCCACACGACCCGGGCCTACCGCCCCGGCGGTCGTGACAGATGAGCAGACCCGGCCAGACCCCCGAAGCCGCTTCGGGCTGCACGGTCGCCAGGGAAGGACGCCCGACACGGACCGGGACGCGTGTCTGGCGGTCCGCCGCGAACAGCCGCGCCGCCTTCGCGCCGGCCTTTCGCATCAACGGACTGCCAGGACTCAATTCGGAACGAAGGCACAGAAGGTCGGAGAAGGTGTCAGGGAGGAAGCAGGAACTTGCAGCCTCGGCCCTGCTGGCCCTGCCGACGTGGGCTGGCACTCACCCCCGTTCCGTGGGGGAGCGCGACCCGAAGAGGGGCTACGACTGGGTCGCGGCTTCAGGTGTGCTGACAGCCAGCGGTTCGGTGAAGACCGCGGGCGTGCACGAGAGGCTCCGGAGGGGCCTCGAATGGCAGGTGCAGAACGGGGCTGCTGCCATGGACCGCGAAGACCAGTGCGCCCCGCCTCCGCCCTGGGCTGCCTGGCCCATGCTCATCGATCTGAACGAGGCGACTGCAGGCGGCCTGTTCGACATGACGTCGCATCTCGTGCGTCAGCCGTACGGGTCGGACGAACGCAGGGAGTTCGTCAAGCGATGGCGCCGCTACGAGCCCGATGGCTGTCGCGTGGTCGCAGTGGCCAGTCGACCGGACATCGGTGTGGTTCCGGTCCGCAAGCTCTGTGGCGAGACCGGGAAGCAGCAATGAAGAAGCTCCCTGTTCGAGCCGTCTGCCTGGCGGCGCCGCTGGCTGCCAGCAAGGGTGCGCCTTGCCGCCCGGCGATCGGGTAGCGCGACCGCCGGCGCTTGGTTATCATGCCCCGTACCGTCGAAACGGCCTTCAACAGCGCTCTCGCGAACGTTCTTCGGGGCAAGCACCCGCGTTGGAATGCCGCGATCACTGCGGAGCAGACCGGCGTCGTTCGGGACAGCGCCGGGGCGCAGCCGGACATCATCGTTCGCCATCCGGGCGGCATGCCGGTCGTCGTCGAAACCGAGTACGAGCCGGCGAGAACCGTCGAGAGCGATGCGTGCGCCCGCCTCGGGCTGACGCTCGAGCCGGACGGCGCACTCATGGAAGCCGCGCTGGCTGTCCGCATTCCCGGCAGTCTCGGCGAGGGCTCCGGCGACCTCGAGGAGGGAATCCGCGACGGCTCCTTCCAGTTCTGCACCTTCTCGGGCGCCCGCCTGCCCGGCGATCCCGTCCGTCGATGGCCGCGCACCGGCTGGCTCTCCGGCGGCGTCGACGATCTCGCGGACTGCATCGAGCAGGTCTCGCTGTCCGAATCGAAGATCGACCAGGGCGCCGAGAGCCTTGAACGAGCCGTGAGCGACACGGCGCATGCCCTGCAGGCCGCGACGCGAGACCGAAGCCTGGATGTCCTGGCAGGAGTGGCCGACTGCCTGCGCCAGGAGGAAGGGGAGCAGACCACGCGGATGGCGATGGCGATCCTGCTCAACGCCTTCGTCTTCCAGGCCGCGATCGCCGGCCGCTGCGGCATCGAGGATCCCAGTTCGCTGCGCGGCGCGCGAGGCAGCGCATCGAAGATCAGGGTCCTCGACAGTTGGCGGCACGTGCTGACGATCAACTACTGGCCGATCTTCCAGATCGCACGCGACGTGCTGCAGCGGATCCCGGACCGCCACGCGGGCGGCATCCTCGATCGTCTGATCGGAACCGCCCTGGACCTGGCGAGTATCGGCACGACAACCCTCAACGACCTGTCGGGGGTCATGTTCCAGCGGCTGATCGCCGACCGCAAGTTCCTCGCCACGTTCTACACCCTGCCATCGAGCGCCCACCTGCTCGCCGAGCTGGCGGTGAGTCGACTCGATGTCGACTGGTCCAGCTCCGAGGACGTGCTCCGCCTGCGGATCGCCGACTTCGCGTGCGGAACCGGCGCCCTCCTCTCGGCCGCCTACCATCGCGTCGCCGCTCGCCATCGACGCGCCGGCGGCGACGACCGCGCACTCCACGCCGGGATGATGGAGCGTGTCCTGCTCGGCGCCGACATCATGCCCGCGGCAACGCACCTGACCGCCTCCATCGTCTCCAGCGCCCATCCCAGCGCGACCTTCGACGCCACGAGGATCTACACGATGCCCTATGGCGCGCAGCCCGAGGGCAGCGGCCGCACCCACGCCATCGGGTCCCTCGATCTTCTCTCTTCCGACCCGGTGCTGCCGCTGTTCGGAACGGGCGCAGCCCAGGTGCGCGGCGTCGGCGGCGATCTTGAACAGGTCCGGGACGTCGACGCGCCGGACGGCGGGTTCGACCTGGTCATCATGAACCCTCCCTTCACCCGGCCGACGAACCACGAGAGCACGACCGTGCCGGTTCCATCGTTCGCGGGATTCGCCACCAGCCAGAACGAGCAGGCGGTGATGTCCCGTCGACTCGGCCGCTACCGACGAGAACTGGCCGAACCGGCGGGCAACGGCAACGCCGGCCTGGCGTCGAACTTCGTGGATCTCGCCCACGCCAAGCTTCGGTGCGGCGGCGTAGCCGCCTTCGTCCTGCCGGCGGCCTTCGTTCGGGGCAGTGCATGGCGTGGCGTGCGCGACCTGTTCGCCGGGCGCTACCGGGAACTTGCGGTGGTGTCGATCGCCGACACGGGCCAGACCGAGCGCGCGTTCTCGGCGGATACGGGCATGGCGGAGGTGCTGGTGGTCGGCACGAAGGCGGAGCGCGGCGAGCCGGATTCGTTGTTCGCGAATCTCCGGCGCCGACCGCGCGCGGCCCTCGACGCGGTCTCCGTTGCCCGGCGCATCGACTCCATCCGCACCACCAGCCCGGCGCCGGCGTTCAGCGGGCGAGTGGCGCTGACGGACGTGGACGAGGCCGGGACCTTCGTTCGCACCGGACTCGAGAACGGCGGCGCTTCAGGATTGCTCGAAGCCGGTCTCGCCGAGACCATGCTGGCCCTGGCCGGAGGACGGCTGAAGCTGCCACGGCGGACCCGGGAAGCCGCCATCCCGATCGCCTCCCTCTCGGAGATCGGCACCAGGGGCTGTTGCACCGCGACATCAACGGCGATCCCGGGGGCAATCCGCCCAGGGGACCCTTCGACATCCTGCCGCTGCTGGACGGGGCGGTGCCGACCTACCCGACCCTCTGGGCCCACAGCGCTGCGCGCGAGCGGCGGCTGGTGGTCGAGCCCGACCGGAGGGCCGAACCGCGCCCGCAGTGCCGCGAGCGCGCCGCCGAGGCCTGGCGCGAGCACGCAACCAGACTGCACTTCAATCGGGATTTTCAGATCAACTCCCAGCCGCTGGCCGCCTGCCTGACGCCGAGAAAGTCACTCGGTGGCACCGCGTGGCCGAACGTCAGGCTTCACGACGAGAGCTGGGAGGCGCCCGTGCTGCTGTGGGCGAACACCACGCTCGGCCTGATGGCGTTCTGGTGGCTCGGTACCCGGCAACAGCAGGGCCGGGCCCGGCTGACCGTGTCGGCGCTCCCGGGTCTCCCCGTGCTGGACCCGCGCGGCCTCAGCGAAGAACAGCACGCCACTGCGGCGCGCCTCTTCGCCGCCTTCCGCGAACGCGAGTTCCTGCCGGCCAACGAGGCCTGGCGTGACGAGACACGGAAGGCGCTTGACCGTGCGGTGCTCGTCGACCTCCTCGGTGTGCCCGACGACGCGCTGGAATCGCTGGACCTGCTTCGGAAGCAGTGGTGCGCCGAGCCGACCGTGCACGGGGGGAAGTCGACCCGCCCGTAGCCGGTGGCGCGACCCGCAAGGCGACGCCGAACCGACGCGACGCGCCGAACTGGTATACACTCGGCAGTCTTCTGGGGGCGCATGGCTTCGACGGGAGATCATGCGGCTCGGGGGTTGCGTGCCGAGTCCGACTCGCAAACCGGACACTCATACTCGCCAACGACGAATTGGCACTGGCGGCTTAGACGCCGTCACGGTCCTGCCGGAGCCTTGATTCACGGCGTCGTCAGGACCGACACTGAAGTGGATCGAACGCCGGGGCGCCGCTCTGAACCCCGGCCGGATCCGATCGGAGCCAGGCTGTCGGCCATGGTGGCCTTCTACCCAAGCCGGCAGCGACATTTCAAGTGAAGGCTACGCACGTAGATCCCTCGCGTCGAGTCTCGCGGACGTGGGTTCGATTCCCACCGCCTCCACCATTTCGCTGCTGACCGGCTTTCGTCACCGATGTCCGTAGCGAGGGCGCAACGAGCCCGGGAACGGGCGGCAACGCGCAGCCGGAACCGTTCATGACGGCCGGGGGCTCCTCGCCGGCCGGCGCCGCCAGTTGAGCCACCAGCCGTGGGGCGAGGCCGCGGCGAGTTCCTCCTCGACGGCGGCGCCGCCGCGGTAGGTCGTCAGCGTGAGGACGGAATCGACGACCCGCTCCAGACCGACGTGCCAGACCGGGCGCGGCCGGCTGGCCGCGGCCAGGAGCTCGCTGAACCGCGCGAGGGCCGCATCGCTGAACTGGTACAGCGTCAGCGAAGTGAAGACGAGCAGCGCCCGGTCGGCCGGCGCCCGCTCCAGCATCGCCGGCAGCAGATCGTTTCCGGCGCCTCGACGAAGGCGAACGGTGCTCCGTTCGAGTTCGGTCATCGCGCGGTCGAGCTGCCGGTGCCGCTCGACGTGCTCGGGCCAGATCAGGGCCCGCTGCCAGAGAAGCTGATCGGGGT
The DNA here is from genome assembly GCA_965116145.1 of Thermoanaerobaculia bacterium. Taxonomy (GTDB): domain Bacteria; phylum Acidobacteriota; class Thermoanaerobaculia; order Multivoradales; family Multivoraceae; genus Multivorans. Next base: position 2,346,315 of record OZ220482.1, on the reverse strand, counting down.
CGGTGAGGTCGACCGGGTGGAGATCGATGCCGTCGCGGCTCGCCACCGGAATCGTCTCCGGCAGCGCCGGCACGTCGACCGGTCCCCGCAGCTCGGCGTCGAGGCGGACGCGCGCCGAAGCCGGCCCCCAGCGCAGAACGTCCCGACCGTTCCGGCGGTAGCGGTACCGGTACCGGTCGAAGACCAGGTTGAGCCCGGCGCCGGCGCCGACATCGAAGAGGGCAAGCGGCGCGTCCGCCAGCCGGTGGACGAGGGCGAAGGCCGGCAGCAGGCAGGCGCAGCGCCGCACGACCTGGGTCTGGGTACCGCGCGTGGACACCAGCTCGGCGATCGCATCCCGGTGTTCGAGGCAGAAGGCCCGGAACCGGGGGAAGGCCTGCCCTGCCACGACCCGCCCGGTGCGTCGGCCCCCTCCCGCAGCCGCCCGGGAGGTCGACTCGCCCGCCGCGGGCGAGGGGCGCTCGACGACGCCGCGGAGGATCGGGTAGTGCACGGCAAGCGGATGCTGCACCCCGGAGAGCAGCAGGTACTGGACCGCCGCGAACAGCATGTTCGGCGCCTTCTGGCGCGCCCGCCGCCGAGCAGCAAGAGCCAGGAGCTCTTCGTCTCGCGCGACGCCGGCAGCGAACTCGGCGTAGATCGCCGAAGCAAGCGCGGGCGCCTCGACCCGGGCGAATCGATCGAATTCCGCGCGGAGCTCCGAGCAGGCGCTCAAGGTCCTCCGCCGCCCCGACTGCCGAACGCGGCGGCGATCGACTGACCGTAGGGCGGCCGCAGAACGCCGGCGTCGGTGATCAGCGCCGCCACCAGCTCGGCCGGCGTGACGTCGAAGGCCGGGTTGAAGGCCTCGGCGCCCGGCGGCGCAATGCGCTTGCCGAAGGCGTGAACGACTTCCTCCGCGGCACGTTCCTCGATCGGGATGTCGGCGCCCGACGCTGTTTCGCGGTCGATGGTCGACAGCGGCGCCGCAACGTAGAAGGGAACGCCGTGGCGCGCGGCGAGCACGGCCACGGTGTAGGTGCCGACCTTGTTGGCGACGTCGCCGTTCGCGGCGATCCGGTCGGCACCGACGACGATCTTCTCGACCCAGCCGCGCGCAATGACCGCGCCGGCGCTGCTGTCCGTGATCAGGCGGTGCGGGATCTCAAGCCGGTCGAGCTCCCAGGCGGTCAGCCGCGAGCCCTGGAGAAGCGGCCGGGTCTCGTCGACCCACACGCTCGCCAGCCGTCCTGCGCACCAGGCAGCCTCCAGGACGCCGACCGCCGTGCCGTAGCCTGCCGTGGCCAGGGCGCCGGCGTTGCAGTGCGTCAGGACGCGGTCGCCTTCCGCGAACAGCTCCCGGCCGAACGCGCCGATCCGGCGGTTCGCGCAGACATCCTGCCGATGCAGGCCGCGGGCCCACTCGAGCAGCAGGGCGCGCAGACTCTGCCGTTCACCAGCCTCGACGCATCGGTCGCGCAGCTCCCGGCCCTGGTCGAGCGCCCAGCGCAGGTTGACCGCGGTCGGCCGGGTGGCGAGAAGCTGCCGGCAGGCGGAATCGAACTCGCTGGCGCCGAGCACCAGGCCGTAGGCAGCCGCGACGCCGATCGCGGGTGCTCCACGCACGGACAGGCGGCGGATTGCCGCCGCAACGTCCTCCGGCCGCCGGCAACGGATCCAGACCTGCTGTTCCGGCAGCAGGGTCTGATCGAGCAGCAGGAGCTCATCGTCGGACCAGCGAATGGGCGAGAAGCCAGCCTCCGCAGGCTTCGGTCGCGCAGCCGCCATATCGGAAGCCTACAACTCCTCACTGGTGAAGACGCGTGTCGCAACGAGAGCGGTCGGAACGTCAGATTCCCTTCCATTCCTCCCGCTCCCGTACGTAGCGGAGGATCCGGATCTTGCCGGTGCGGTTGTAGACGCGGACCGCGAACAGGTGGTAGCCGTCGGTGACGAAGACGCTGCCCGGACTCGCCGTGCCCAGCGGCCCGAACGAAGCCAGGTCGCTGCGGCCGAACCGCACCGGATCGTCGAGCCGGTCCAGCGGGCCCGAGCCGACGAAGTCCCGTGGCTCCAGGTCCTCCGGGAAGCCGAAGCGAATACCGCTGCCGACGTGGAGCAGGCGGCCCGGCCGCCGGATGCGGGGGTCGATCCCGGTGTTCAGGTCCGCCGTGCGCACGCCGTCGCCGTTGCCGTCCGCGTAGAGCGAGAAGACGGAAGGCACGCCGTCGGGAGCTGCGGCGTCCACCTCGAACCGCACCGCGATGGTGACTCCGTGCCGGGCCGCTCCGGCGCGGGCGGTCCACAGGGCCGAGGCGATCTCGGCAGCCGCCAGACGGACGCGATGCTGCGAGATCTGCTGGCGCAGCGGCGGTACCGCCAGGGTCGCCAGCAGGGCGAGCACCGCAGTCGCGATCAGAAGTTCGATCAGCGTGAAGCCGCGACGCCCGTACGCCTGAGCCGAAGAGAGCATGGAGACGGGCGATTGCCGACCCGCCTCCATGCCGGCGACCGCGCGGGTCCCGCTTCGGTCAGGGACCGTCGGAGGGGCCATCCGGCTCCGATTCGTCGTCCGATGCCGCCTTCTCCCGTGGAATCCGTACCTTCTCGGTCAGTGTCGTCTCTCCTTCGACCGTGACGTAGGGCCGCAAGCGTTCGAACGAACGTTCGCCGATGCCGCGCACAAGCAGGAGATCCGTCAGGTCCCCGAACTCGCCGTTCTCGGTGCGGAACTCCACGATCCGCTCTGCCGTCGACGGCCCGACGCCTGGCAACAGGGAAAGAGCCGGGGCGTCGGCCGTATTGATGTTGACCACACCGTCCGCGGCGGCAGCCGGCAAAGCCGCCAGCAGGCCGAGCAGTGCCAGCGCCAGTCGTGCGGTCCTCTTCTGTCTTGTCATGTGCATCTCCGTTCGTCCCGGATTCGGGCGTTGTTGGTTCTCGACGGTTACCCCGGCTCAAGAAGGACCTGAAGGGAGTCGGGGGGACACCGAGATGCCCCCCGGATCTCTTGCCAACTGTCCTTTCCAGTGCTCCCTTCGTCACCTCCTTGCTCCGGATTTCAATGTGCCGTTCCTCCCCTTCAAGTTCCCGGCCAACCCATGCTCCTCCCCGCAAGATGCAGGAAACACAGCAGGTTGGAGGCCGCAGCCCAGGCCAGAGACGGCGGTCCTTCGTCAAGGCAAGCTGACCGGGAATCCCCGTCGGCCAGTGCGGGTCCGGTATCCCGTTGGCCGGTGCGGGCGCTCGGCACGGTGTCAAGGGAACCGGACCAGCTCCAGATCTTCTGACGGCGCGGCGCGGGCGCCGGCCGATTCCCTGTTCGATCCTGCGACCGCAGGCGGAAAGGCTCGCTCGTTGTAGATTAGCCGGCCGATGGCGTCCCGCAGGCAGAAGAACGCATCGCAGCCCAAGGGGCGCCAGAGCTCGGTGATCCGCGAGTACGTCGAGGCGTTGATCGTGGCGGCCGTCTTTCTCGGCTTCACGAACAACTTCGTGCTGAAGACCTTCTACATTCCCAGCGGCTCGATGGAGAACACGCTGCTCATCGGCGATCACCTGTTCGTGAATCGGTACATCTTCGGGACCCGCCCGACGACGCTGGAGCAGAAGCTGCTCCCCGGCCGGGATGTCCGCCGCGGCGACATCGTCATCTTCCGGTCGCCCGAAACCCCGAAGCTGGACCTGGTCAAGCGGTGCATCGGCCTGGCCGGCGACGAGCTGAAGATGGTCAACAAGCAGCTCTTCGTGAACGGCAGACCGGTCGAGGACGACGCCTACGTCATTCACCGCGACGACCGGACCTACCCGGCAACGGGTCCGTACGGTCCCTACAGCACGCGCCGGGACAACTGGGGGCCGCTCATCGTCCCCGACGATCATCTCTTCTGCATGGGTGACAACCGCGACGAATCCCTCGATTCCCGGGCCTGGGGGGCGGTGCCGCAGAAGCTCATCAAGGGCCGCGCGGTCATGGTCTACTGGTCCTACGGGGGAGAAACGTCGGACGGCACGTGGTACGGCCTCGGGCACCGCCTGAAACAGCTCGCGAACACGGCCCTTGGTTTCCTGACCAAGACCCGCTGGGAGCGAACGTTCAGGCTCATCCGGTAGGACGGCGAGACAGGTGCCGCCGAACGGCCCCGGAGGCCGCAAGGTACTGAGCGATATCGGCGCGGCATTGCTGGTTGCAGCCGTGTTCGCCCTGTTCACCAGGGCCTTCCTGGTGCAGGCGTACCGCATCCCCTCGGAGTCGATGGAGCCGGCGCTCCTGGTCGGCGATCACCTGCTGATCAACAAGTTCATCTTCGGCGCCGGCGCCGGCCGCTGGGGGCCGCTGGTGCCCCAGCGCGAAGTTCGGCGGGGCGACCTGGTGACGTTTCGAGGCCTCGAGGACCCGGCCCAGGAACTGCTGAAGCGGTGCGTCGCCAAGGCCGGCGACGAGGTGGAGATCGAGGCGAAGGAGCTTCTCCTGAACGAGACCGCCGTCGACGAGTCGGCGTACATCGTCCACTCGGACGAACTCGTCCGTTCCCGCTCCGACTTTCTCCATGAAACGGTCTGGCGCCGGGACTCGTTCGGCCCTGAGCGGATACCCGAGGGGGGTCTGTTCTGCCTTGGAGACAACCGGGACATCTCGCGGGACTCGCGCTTCTTCGGCTCGGTGGCGGCGGACCTCGTGCGCGGCCGCCCCCTGCTCGTCTACTGGTCGCGGGATCGGGAGGGGGGCCGCTGGGGCGTCCGCTGGCGGCGCACGTTGCACGTTCCGCGCTGACCGCGAACCACGGCGGCCGCGACCGGCCCTCGGTCGGACTGTTCGCAGGCCTCAGCGACGGCGGCCAGAGCAGCCTCCGGGTCTCCCGCCCGGGTCAACGGACGGCCGATCACCAGCAGGTCGGCGCCATCCCGCAGTGCCGACGACGGCGTCGCGACCCGGCGCTGATCGTCGGCGTCGGCGCCGGCGGCGCCGCGTCCCGGCGGCGTCTCGAAGCGGATGCCCGGGCTCACCAGCAGCAGATCGGGGCCGAGCCGTCGACGGAGCGCCGCCAGCTCGAGAGGAGAGCAGACCACGCCGGCGCAACCTGCCGCGCTGGCCGACCGCGCCCACGACAGAACACGGTCGCCAGACGCACCGGGCAGATCGAGCTCGCGGAGGTCCACGGAATCGAGATGAGTGAGCACCGTGATCCCCAGTACGCGAACCTGGTCGCCGGCCGCCTGCACCGCCGCCTCGAGCATCCTCCGGCCGCCGCCGGCATGCACCGTCACGTAGGTCACGCCAAGTTCCTTCGCCGCACCCACGGCGCCTGCGACCGTGCTCGGAATGTCGTGGAACTTCATGTCGAGGAAGACCTCGGCGCCGGTTCCGGCGGCCTCGAGTACGGCATCCCGGCCCCAGCGCAGAAAGACGCGAGGCCCGATCTTCAGCACGCCGACGCGCGGCCCGAACAGCCCGCACCAGCGGCTGTACGTGGCCCGGTCGTCGGTATCGAGAGCGACCGCGATGCGTTTCAGCCTGGCTCGCATCTGTCACCGACCTCCCGTTACCGCCGCGGATCCGCTCGTCCGCCGAAGACTGCATGCTCCGGTCACTGCGGTCGCGCCGCCGCGCCGATCAGCGACTCGACCGCCGGAACGCCATCGGCCTGCAGGCGCTCCCGCAATCCATCGACCAGCCGCTCCGCGGTGCGGGGATCGCGGAACAGCGCCGTGCCGACCTGAACCGCCGAGGCGCCGGCCAGCAGGAACTCCAGCACGTCGTCCACCGTCTCGACACCGCCGATTCCGATGACCGGCAGGTCGACGTCGCGCGCGACATCGAAGACGATTCGCAACGCCAGCGGCTTGATCGCCGGTCCCGACAGACCGCCGCGGACCGTGGCCAGGACAGGACGCCGCGTCGCCGTGTCGATCGCCATGCCGACGAACGTGTTCACCGCCGACAGCACGTCCGCTCCGCCGTCCTTCGCGGCCTGGCCCAGGGCCGACGGCGAGGTCACGTTGGGTGACAACTTGACGACGATCGGCTTGCCGGTCGCCGACCGCACCCGGCGCACCAGCCCGGCAAGGATGTCCGGGTCGTGTCCGAACTCGATACCGCCCTTGCTCACGTTCGGGCAGGAGACGTTCAGTTCGACCGCGGCAACGCCCGGGTGCGGATCGACGCGTTCGGCAAGCCGCACGTAGTCGTCCCGGGCGTACCCGAACAGGTTGACGATCACCTTGGGCGGCAGGTCCCCGAGCCCCGGCAGCACGTCGCTCAGAAAACGGTCCACCCCGATGTTCTGCAGGCCGATTGAATTCAGCATCCCGCCGCGGGTCTCCGCGATCCGGACCGGCGGATTGCCGACGAGAGGCTCGAGCGACAGGCCCTTGGTGACGAGCCCGCCCAGACGATGGAGATCGGCGCGCTCCGCGAACTCCAGGCCGTAGCCGAACGTGCCGCTGGCGGTGAGGATCGGGTTCTGCAACCGAAGCGGACCGATCCGGGTTGAGATGTCCGGCAACGGCTGCTGCGACAGGTCACCGCTCACCACGCCACCTCGTCCAGACGGAAGACGGGCCCCTGGCGGCAGCACAGCGCATAGCCGCCGCTCCTCAACGCCACCGCGCAGCCCAGGCAGGCGCCGTAGCCGCAGCCCATGGGTGTCTCGGTTGCCGCTTCGCCTGCGATGCCGCGAGCGGCCGCGATCCGCGCCACCGCCGCCATCAGACCATGCGGGCCGCAGGTGCAGATCGTCGTGCAGTCCTCTCCGCCGCCGCCATCCAGGGCCGACTCCAGCGCGGCCGTGATCAGACCGCGGCCGCCGGCACTGCCGTCTTCGGTCGTCTGCACCAGCCGGCCGCCCGAGCGCTCGGCGAGCCGCCGGAACGTCTCCGCTTCGACCAGGTCCGCGGCGCGCCGCCCCCCCAGAAAGAAGTCGAAGGGCCTTGCGGCCCGCTCCAGGGCCTGGGCAAGCAGTCCCAGACCCGCCGATCCGATGCCGCCTGCGACCAGGGCCGCCCGACCGGCCGCAGACCCAGGGTTTTCCACAGTATGGAATCCACTGCCAAGGGGGCCGAGCACCGGGATCCGGTCACCGGGAACGCAGGCGGCCAGGGCTTCGGTGCCGGGACCGATGACCTTCCCGAGCAGGGAGATGACCAGGGAGCCATCGTGCGCCGCTTCCTGGTCGTAGACCGAGAACGCGCGCCGGAGGTACGGTTCAAGCCGGTTGGCGGCCGCGACCATGACGAACTGGCCGGGTTCCGCGGGCATCATGCCCGCGACCCGCATCCGGAGCAGGAAGTATGGCAGGGGCAACGTCCGGACATCGAGCACCTCTCCCCTCGAGTCCACCGGCGCCATCGACCGGCGAGGGTAGCACCGTCCGGCGGACCTCGGAGCTTCATCCCGCGGCGCCGGCGGTCCGCCCCGAGCCGCGACGGAACCGGGGCGGCGGCGGACTGTCTCTATCGGGTTCGGGATGACGGACGTCACGCGGATGTCGGTCGAGCGCGCCGCACCGCCTTCGGCAACCCATAGAGTCGCTGGCTGTGACTCGGGAACGATTGCTCGCTGCTGCTGCGGGTGCGACGCCCGGCCTCTTCGCCGGCATCCATCTGACCGGACTCCTCTTCTTTCTGAACCCCCATCTGCCGTTCCATCCGCTGCCGGTCCTCCGAACCGGGGCCTACTACGGAGGGCTCGGAGCTGTCGCCACCGGCGCCCTGCTTCTCGCCGTGTCCTGGCGCAGGCCCGAACGTCCGCTCAGACTGTTGCCGTGGTCCATGGCCGCGGTCTTCGGCGCCGCCGCTGCGCTCGATCTTGCCCACGCGGCCCGCTACGAGCACTTCCTGCCCCCCGGCATCCACGATCGCCTGACCAAGGCCGGGCTCTGGCTCGCCCTCGCCGCGTTGATCACCGCCTGCACCGCGTTCCTCCACAGCTACCGACGGAAGCGTCCCTACGGGACTCGCTCGCGCTTCGGTATCGCCGGACTGGCGGTGCTGACCGTGTACTCGGTGTTCGAGCGGCGTGAAGCCTTCGACCCGCCGCCGCCAATTTCGCCGCGCGCCGCCGCCATCGACTCGGCGCCGCCGCCGAACCTGCTGATCGTGGGCCTGGACGGCGCCTCGCTCGACGCCATTCTGCCCCTCTCGGAACAGGGCCTTCTGCCCTTCTTCTCGGAGACCATGCGCGCCGGAAGCTACGGCCGGGCGGAGTCCATCGAGCCGGCAGTCCGGCGGTCCCTGTGGACCACCGTCGTCACTGGAAAGCACCCCTTCCGCCATGGGGTGGTAGCGGAACGGACCTGGGGCGCTCCGCCTCTGCCGGGCGAGCGCTTCCACCTGACGCCCGGCGCGATCGCCTTCGGCCTCTGGGGCGACCGCGGGGCGCCCGAGGGCGGACCCGCGGTCCGGCGCTCGGCGCCGGCCCTCTGGCAGATCGCCGGCACTTTCGGCATCGACTCCGTCGCTCTCGACTTCGGCGTCGGCCTGACCGGCACTTCGGGCGCCCGCGCCGCCGCCCTCGGGTCGGCGATGGTGGACGAACGTCTCGCCCGTCTCGGCGACGGCCCGCCGGCGGCCCTCTACACCGCGGCGCTCCGCGATCTCGAGACCCAGAGCCAACTGCTGGCGACGCTCGCATCCCGACCCCGGGAGGACGCACGCCTGCTTGCCTTCGCCTTGATGGACGGCCTGGCCGCCGTTTCCCGTCTCTACTACGACGCCTACGAAGCCGTTCAGTTCGACGGCGACCAGGCGCAGGCTCGCATCGAGCAGGCGCGGTGGCTGTCCTCGTACTACGCGTTCCTGGACGGGCTGATCGCCGAGGCCTGGCAGCAACTGCCGCCGCCGCGCATGCTTGCCGTCGTCAGCGCGTACGGATTCAGACGGTCCGGACCGGTGCGCCGCCTCCTCGGCAGCCGGATCGAGGCCTCCGCCATCGCCGGAGGCGGCCTCCAGACTCCCGACGGCCTCCTGCTGCTGCGTGGCCAGGGCATCAGGGAAGACGTCCTTCTGACCCGACTGGGAATTCAGGACGTGACGCCAACCCTGCTGTACGCCCTGAACCTGCCGGTCGCCAGGGACATCGACGGCCGTGTCCTGACCGAGTCCTTCGAACCCGCCATCCTGGCCCGCCGCCCGATCGCCTTCGTTCCATCATATGAAACAGACCGCAGCGGAACCGGCAGGACTCAGTCGGCGGAGCCACCTAGACCGTAGGACCTACCGATCTCAACGACATCGCGTGAGGACCATTCTTCCAACGCGAAGACAGTAGGATTGCCGCCCAGTAGGTGGACGATCGGGCCGCCGTCGGGGTCGGCGCGGCCGACCTTCAGTCGGTACTGAAGCCCGCTGCACAGCCCCACCGATCGGAGGTAGTGGATTTCCGGCGCCGCCGCGTTCCAAGGCGGCTCTGCCGGCAACCAGGGGTCTCCGTCAACACTTGGTCCGAGTCCGTGTCCACTGCCGCGGCGTCGGCTCAGCAGGCGACACTCAAGCGTGATCGACTGATCGCTGCACCAGTGACCGGAAACACGAAAAACGACGACTACGTAGCCGCTTCTATTGGCAAGCCAGCGGGATGGCGCGAAGCACGGAGAGTACTGTGTGGTTCCGTCAAGGAGCCGGTTGAACATGGGACTTGGCGCAGCCTGGCTAGTGGGCGACGTGTTCCCCTGTCTTCTGGTCGTCTGCGCCCGGCGCCGGATCGGCCATCGCGGGCACCTCGATCGCGGCCGGGCGAGAGGCCTTGCGGTTCATCGTGCACTGGCCTTCGAAGAAGGCGCCGCTCTCGATGACCAGCGCGGGAGTGTCGATCTCGCCCTCGACCCTGCCCTTGGCGCCGATCTCGACACGGCGAGCGGCCTCTACCCGCCCCTCCAGGCGACCGGAGACGATGAGCTCGCCCACGGTGACCGTGCCCTCGACGACACCGCCCTCGCCGATGACCAGCTGTCCGTCCGACTCGACCGTGCCCTTGAACCGGCCGTGCACCCGGAAGGCCCTCTCGAAGCGAAGCTCCCCCTGGGCTTCGCAGCCGGCATCAAGAAAGCCGTTCAGCTCTCCGGGGGGACCGGTTCTCTGGGTCTTCGACATCTGCCTCTCTCCGACGTTGTTCACTCCGCCGACAGCCGTTCGTACAGCCGAATCAGCTCCGGCTCGGAGTGGAAGTGGATCCTGAGCACGCCGCCGCCTCGCGCACGACGGTTGATTTCGACTCTGGTCTGCAGTCTACGCGTCAACCGCTCGATCGCGTCGTTCGTGTCCGGGTCGTTCTCGCCCGCAGCGCCCTTCGCCGCGGACTTCTTCTGCCGCCCGCCAGAAACGATCCGCTCCAGTTCACGGGCACTGAGAGATTCCTGTTCGGCCCGCACCGCCAGCTTGACCTGGCTCTGCTCGTCTGCCAACGACAGCAGGGGGCGGGCCTGACCGGCGCTGAGGGCGCCCGCACGGATCCGCTCCTGGACAGCCTCGGGAAGACGCAGAAGGCGCAGCGAGTTCGCCACCGCGGCCCGGCTGCGGCCAAGGCGGTCCGCGATGTCCTGTTGCGACAGTCCGAATTCCTCGGCCAGAGCAAGAAACGCCTCGGCTTCTTCCAGGGCATTCAGGTTCGCGCGCTGGAGGTTCTCGACCAGGGCGAGCTCGAGGGATTCGAGATCGCTCTCCACTTCCCGGAGCACGACCGGCACGGTCTCCAGGCCGGCCTGCTGCGCCGCACGCCACCGGCGCTCGCCCGCGACGATTCGATACGTGCCGGGTCGTTCGGTGTCCGCGGTCACCAGCAGCGGCTGGAGTACTCCCTGCTTCGCGATCGAAGCCGCGAGATCGGCCAGCTCGGCAGCGTCGAAGCGACCGCGCGGCTGGCGGCTGTTCGGCTTGAGCCGGGCGACCGGCAGCTCCCGGACGGAGTGAGACGCAGCGGGAGGAATCGCACCGCTGTCGGCCAGGAGCGCGTCCAGTCCACGGCCCAGGCCCGGGCGTCTGCCACTCATCGGGGACGGCGGGCCGCCAGTTCGTGCGCCAGGCCCAGGTACGCCTGCGAACCCTTGCTCTTGATGTCGTACCTGAGGACCGGCATGCCGTGGCTTGGCGCCTCCGCGAGACGAACGTTGCGCGGCACGATCGTATCGCAGACGATCGCGCCGAAGTGCTTGCGTACCTCCTGCGCCACATCCCGCGAGAGGTTCGTCCGGTCGTCGTACATGGTCAGGACGACGCCGGCGACCTCCAGATCGGGCCGCCCCAGCTCCCGCACCCGCTGCACCGTCGCCAGCAACTCGCTGATCCCCTCGAGCGCGAAGTACTCGCACTGGAGCGGCACGATGACCGCGTCGGCGGCGTACAGCGCGTTCAAGGTCAGCCGACCGAGCGCTGGCGGACAATCGACGAAAATCCGCTCGTAGCGGTCGTCCACCGCTTTCAGTGCCGACGCGAGCCGGCGAATCCAGTCCTGGTCGCGCTGGAGGCCGAACTCGGCGCCGACCAGATCCCGGTTGGCCGGCAGGAGGTCCAGATACGGGAAGCCGCTGTCCACGATGGCGTTCTCTGCGCTCGTCTCACTGGACAGCACGTCGAACAGGGTCGGCGACTGGCCAGACCAGCCGAGACCGCGGCTTGCATTGCCCTGCGGGTCGCTGTCCACCAGCAGCACCTTCCGCTCCATCGCACCGAACGCCGCCGCCAGGCTGATGGCCGATGTCGTCTTGCCAACGCCGCCCTTCTGGTTGGCGACAGCGAGGACATCAGCCACGGCGGAGTGGCCGGAGGCAGAGTATTCGCCGGTGCCGACGTTCGGGCAATCTGATCTCCTGTTCCACAGCACAAGTCATCGCCAGATCGCCCGCCAACTGCGGGCCCGCCCACACCACCAGGCGACCTTCCTCGGGCAGTGCTCCCATCAGGCGAGCCATCGTGTGCGCAGGCAACCGAAGGCCGCGAATCGTCGCGCACTCTACTGCCGCCGCGAGCCGCTCGGCGAGTCCCGCATCAAATCGCGCCTGGACGATGTCCACCCGGGGCAGGTCAAGTTCTCGCGCTGCCTCGGCCAGGAACGCCGCCTTCCGTTCGCGGGCCTCCACCAGCGTCACGGAACGCTCCGGATGAAGCGCAGCGAGCACGAGCCCGGGGAAGCCGGCGCCGCTGCCGATGTCGAGCAGCGCCGGCTCACTGCCGCCCGGCAGCCGGAACCGCCCCCAGAAGGCCCTCGCCGAAACCGATTCAACGTAGTGCCGCGCGATCCACTTCTGAGGCTCCGCCTCGCCAACCAGACGCACAACCCGGTTCCACCGCTCCAGGAGCTCCGCGTGCCGCGCCAGCCGCTCCAGCGCCTCGGCCGGCAGTTCATCCCCAAGCGCGCGCCGAAACACGTCAAGGCGTTTCACGTGAAACACGCACCTGGCTGGAACCGCGGATGTTTCACGTGAAACAGGGAGGTCGGAGCGCCCACAAACCCCGTGCGCACTCGATCGGTCGCTCTCATTCCTCCAGCGAGGCTACCGAAACAGATCCCGGAGGGCATCGGCTCGGGCCTTTCTGGCTTGACGGGACAGCCAACGTGCGTTGCCACGGCGCGACGGGTGAGCGTCCGGTGGATCGTTTCGAGCGCTAGCAGTCCGTGGCAGAAGTGCGTGTCGCACCGAGAGCGGTCAGGCGCCCGTCCGGCAAGGCGCGATGAGGGAGCATACTGGGGCGTATGTGACCGAAGAGCAACGCAGCCGGGCGGGATGCATGGCCGGTCGAATGCAGCGCGACCTCTGCCACGGACTGCTAGGCCCTTCGTCCTCTGGCCCGCCATCCCTACCGCCGCCTGGGCTCTCGACAGCCGGAAGCTCCGCTGCGGCGCCGCATCCCGACATCGCCGGTACAGGTGCAACGCCGTCCCCTCCGGGAGTATTTCGGAGGTGGTCGGGTGAAGGCGGCGGCAGGAGACCGGCGCGCTCGGTTGCGAGCGATGCTGGCGGACCTGAAGATGCCCGGTGCGCTGGAAGCCGTCGACGGCGTGCTTCAACAGGCCGACAGCGGAGCGGTGACCGCCTCCGAGGTGATCGAGGAACTGCTCGCTGCCCAGATCGCGCTGCCCAACAACCGCCGCCTGCAGACCGCGATGCGGTCCTCGCGCCTGCCGGTGGTCAAGACGCTCGACCAGTTCGACTTCAGCTTCCAGCCCAGCATCAAGCGCGAGCAGATCGAGAGCCTCCACGAGCTGGGCCTCCTGGAACGGGCCGAAACGTCATCCTGCTCGGACCGCCGGGAGTCGGCAAGACCCATCTGGCGATCAGCCTGGTGATCGCCGCCGCGGAGTCGGGACGCCGCGTCTACTACGGCACGCTGACCGCACTGATCGACTCCCTGACCGAGGCCAAGGCTGCGGGCAACCTGTCGCGACGGCTGCGGGTCCTCACCCATCCTGCCCTGCTGGTCGTCGACGAGATCGGCTATCTGCCGGTAAGCCAGGACGGCGCCGTGCTCTTCTTCCAGCTGATCAACGCCCGACACGAGCGGGCTTCCACGGTGCTGACCTCAAACAAGGGCTTCGAGGAGTGGGGCAGCGTGCTCGGCGACGAGATCATGGCCGCAGCCCTGATCGACCGCCTCCTGCACCACTGCCACATCGTCAACATCCGCGGAAACAGCTACAGGATGAGGGCGCACCAGGACCTCCTCCGACACGCCAACCATGAATCCCCGAGAGAGACTCAGTCGTGACCCCCCTTCGCCGCGCGTCCGGTGTGGGCCTCCGGTCGCTCCGCTCCCTACGGCCCACATCGGAGCCCTGCAGAGCCACTACCGACACCGAACACCGCTACCGCCGGCCCCCAAAAAGTGGGACATTTTCGGTTGCCACAAATGGGACATTTTCAGTTGCCATTGACAGCCGCGGCGGGGCTCGCTGACGTAGCTGCGCAGACCGCGTTCCTTCAGGTCCATCATCGTCCCGTTGGAGTGGTAGCCCTTGTCGGCAACCACCTCCTCCGCCGCAAGCTCCAGGTCGCCAAGTTGTCTCGCCGCCTCGTCCAGAGTCGTCCCCAGGGATGCCGTGTCGCCGCCTTCCATGCTCTGTACCGTCAGCGCTGTCACCGCACCCGACTCCATGTCCACCGCATGCTCCAGCTTGTGCGCCAGACGCGTCCGACCGTCCTTCATCTTGCTGATCCGGGCCTCCGGGTCACCGGGATGCACCCAGTCGGCGTTGGACCCCTTCCCCGGACGTTTCCGATCAAGCTTCGCGATGTCCGCCCGCTCAGGTGCTGCAATGCCCGACTCCTCCGCCAGCTTCTCCAGGTACTCGCCGTACCCGGAACCGGTGTCGCGACGGACGATCGACCGCATCGCCGCGTTCGCTTCCAGAGTCAGCGGGCTGGCAAGATCGACACTGGCCGCTGAGCCGTCGCTTGAGCGCAGCGTCGAGCGGGCACGCATCGACACGAGGCTCTCTTCGTCCGAGGGGTCGCCACCCGGTCCATCTGCCTCGCTGCCTGGCGGCGTCTCCAAGCCCTTGCGACGGACCTCGGTCCGTGCTGCGGGAAGTGGCGGAGAACCGAGTCGTCCCCGGTAGGGACGGACGGGTGCCTGCCGGCAACGCTCCGTCAGGCCGTGGTAGCGCTCAGGCGGGCCGCAGAGGCGGCGGAAGCCGTGGATACCTACGGCAAGGGGTCGCGAAGGCCGGCATGGCCGGGATCGTTCGCTCAGGGGCCTACCGGGGCCGCGGGCAGGTGCAGTGGTCCGACCTCGAAGGCGCCGCCGTGCTCGCCGCCGCCGACGGAACGACTGTCGGCCTCAGGGACGCCGCCATGTTCCGGGTCGGCAGTGACGCCCTGCTCCGGACATCCGAGCTCGCCGCCGTGCAGGTTGCCGACCTGGCAGCCGAGGCGGACAGCTCCGGCCGGCTCACCGTCCGGCGCTCGAAGACGGACCAGGAGGGACGCGGCACCGTGCTCTAACTCGAAACGCCCACTCTTCCAGATATGAAATGCCGACGATCAGAAGAACGCAAGCGGCCATGGTGCCCTTCGGCCAACCGTATACGAACGCCAGAAGCGCCAAGAATGCAAGCGATGCTTGCACCACAAGGACGAACGCTCCTAGGAACACGCGCAGTCGTCTTTGCGTAGAATCATCCTTCCTCCGAGCGTTCTCAACGTATGGCCGAGGGATAGATCTGCGAGTCTGTGCCACTCTTCCTGCCAGCACTCTGTACAATGTGTGGGATTTGTAGCACAGACAGCTGAACGAAGTGCACTTAGGCGTTGCTTTTCTGCAAGGTACAGATCGCGAGGCCGCCGGGGTCGGATCTGTCACGGACTCAACCAACCCCACGAATGCCACAAATGGGACATTTTCAGTTGCCATTGACAGGTCCGGGTCGAGGTCCCGCACCTGGCAGCCCGCCGCGCTGCACTCGGTGCTGCGCTTGCCGGCGGTTCCTCACTGCACCAGTGTCCAGCGGATGGTCGGGCGCGCCGGCGCGGATGCCCCGGCGCTCACCGCGAGAATCGCCGCGGCTACGACGTCGTCTCGGGCCGTGAACCGCCGCCCCCTGACTGCCTTTCGCGAGCTTGTGGTTGCAGGTAAACGTCGGCTACCAGCCGCGCCTCGGCCATGGCCCGGCGGAACATCCTGCACGGCACGGGTGTCACCGGCCGCCGAGCACGGCGAACCGGAACGCCTTCAGGTCCTCAAGTGCCGTCGAGCCAGCCCTGGCCCTGGAGCCGTATACGTAGCCGGGTCAGCGGGAACCCGCACGCCTCTGGGTGCTGCCGCAGCTCGCCGTAGCGGAGTCTGGCGACGGCGCCTCGTCCGGTGAGAGCTGGTCCTCTGGCGTAGCGCGCCGGCCGTACCGGACGCCCGCTACAGCGGTCGGATGCTGACGCGCTTGAAGTAGCCGTTGCCCTGGCTTTCGGTCTCGACCTCCGGGTCGTCGGCGAGGGTCAGGTGGACGATGCGGCGGTCGGCCGGGTTCATCGGGCGCAGGGTCCGCGCGGCGCCCTGCCGGGCGACTTCTTCCCCGACGCGGAGGGCCAGGCCTCTGAGCCGTTCTTCCCTCTGGCGCTGGTAGCCGCCGCAGTCGACGCGGCACAGGACGATCCGATCGAGCTGGCCGTACATGACACGGGGAAGGAGGTGCTGCAGGGCCATGAGCGCCTGACCGTCCTCTTCGATCAGCAGCTCTTCGTCGACGCCTTCCAGCTCGACTTCCAGCCTGCCGTCGGCCAGGACGATCTCCGCGGAGACCTCGACATCCGCCAGCTCCAGAAGCTGATTCAGCGCGTCGCGGGCGACGGGGACGACATCGTCCGAGACCAGGGCTGGGGCCGGGACCGGGGCCGGGGTGTCCGCCGTCTCGGCGGCTTCATCCTCCGCCCGGGTCGGTTCCGGCGGCGGGGCGGCAGGCTCTCCGCGGCCGGAACGTCCGGACGTCACGCCGGCGTCTTCCTCGGCTTCAACGAAGCGCTCGGCCGCCTGGTCGCTCTGAACGTCGTGGTCCTCCCGATGGGCAGCCGCATCCGGGCCGGCGCTGCCTCCAACGCTGGCCGGGTCGACGCGAATGACCACCCGACGGTGCTTGACGAACCCGTGGCGCTTCTCCACGCGGTCGAACACGACCTGCTCCGGCGAGACGCCGAAGTGGTTGGCCGCCGCCAGAACGGCCCGAGCCTCCGTTTCTCCCGAGAAGAACATGCTGTTCATCGCACTCATCGCTCCTGCCACGCCCTCACTTCTTCTTCGTTTCGGTCGGCTGCACAGTCGCTTCGCCGCCCAGGTAGCCCTTCTTCTTCAGCCGGTTGTACACCCCGGTCTGCACGATGCCCAGGAGGTTGTTCGTCAACCAGTAGAGCACCAGGCCGCTGGGGAAGCTGAACGAGAAGACCGTGAACCAGATCGGCATCGTGTTGATGATCAGCTTCTGGGTCCTGTTCGCCGGCGGCGGCAGCATCCGCTGCTGGAGAAACTGGGACGCTCCCATCACCAGGGGCAGCACGTAGATCGGATCCGGCAGGGCCAGGTTGCCGATCCAGCCCAGCCAGGGCGCGTCCCATAGCTCGACCGCCTCGCTCAGAAGGCGGAAGAAGCCGAAGAAGACGGGCATCTGGAAGAGGATCGGCAGGCAGCCGCTGGCCGGGTTGACGCCTTCCTCGCGGAAGAGCGCCTGGATCTCCTCGTTCATCTTGCGCTGCATGTCCATCCGCGGCCGGCCCTTGCCGTCCTTGAGCTTGGGCCGGTACTTGGCGCGGATCGCTTCCATGCGCGGATTCAGCTTCTGGATCCGCTGCATGGAGACCTGGCTCTTGTGCGTCAGCGGGAACAGGACGAGCCGGATCAGCACCGTCATCAGGACGATGCTCCAGCCGTAGTTCGCCACCACGTTGTCGTAGATCCAGCGCAAACCGAACTGGAGGGGCCGGGAGATGACGCCGAAGAAACCGTAACGGACCGTCTTCTCGAGGCGCACCCCCATGGCCGCCAGCGCGTCGTACTGCTTGTCGCCGAAGTACGCCCGGCCGGCGAGCTGGCCGCCCGAGGGCTCGAGCACCAGCATCAGATCCCGGGTCAGCTCCTCGGTCGCCGGGTCGCCGGACTCGACCAGGCTGAAGCCGCGCAGGCTGCCGTCGCTTTCGGGCAGGTTCGCCACGGGCAGCGCCCGAACCGCGCCCCGGGCGCCGGAAGGGATGACCGCGGTGATGAAGTAGCGGTCTTCCAGCGCCAACCAACGAGCGCCTTCACCGATTCGTCGTGGATCGTCGCCGCGGCGCGGCTCGACGGACTCCATCTCGCCGGCCGCGAACCAGGTGGCTGCGCGGCGCTGCTGGCTCGACAGGCGGCTCTCGAGTTCGTCCACGGTCGGGTTCCGGATGCCTGGGCCGAGCACCAGGCCCCACCCGTCTCCCGGCGACTCGACCTCGTAGAGGAAGGTCAGCCCGCCGCTCTGGGGATTCACCGTCGGAACACGGAACGTCTTGGTTGCCGAGCCGCGGTCGCCGCTGTAGCGAAACGTGACTCGATCCCGGCCGTTCTCCCTCGTCCGCTCCACGACGAACAGGGCGTCGTTGAGCGGTGAGGCGCGTTGCGGCCCGGTCAGACCGAGGGGATACGGCTGACCCGGTTCGCGCCGGCGCACCAGTTCAACGGGTTCGCCGCCGTCCGGACGCCGAAGCTGGAGCGACAGCAACTGCGCCCCCCGGTTCGTGAACTCCAGCCTGGCGTTGCCGGATTCGATCACCACCCTCTGTTCCGCAAGAGCCTCCACCGGTTCGAACACGGACACCGGCTCCGCGACGGGCTCGGCTGGCGGTTGGCGAACCGGGGCCGCGGCCGACGGCTGCGACGCCCCCCCGTCCGCAGTCTCGACCGGAGCTCGATCCACTGGCGGTGGCGGCGGAGCGACGAACGTCGACCACAGCAGGAGTACGCCGAGCGACAGCAGCGCCGCCAGAAGGAGTCTGCGATTGTCCATCGGTCAGAGCTCAGCCGGCGCGGCGGTCCGGGCAGCCTTGAGCCTGACGCCGGGCCTGGCAGGCGGCAGGTCGATTCCGCCGCGCCCCAGGGGCTGGCAGCGCAGCAGCCGGCCAAGCATGTACCAGGCGCCGACCGTCAGGCCGTGGCTCCTGATGGCGATCCGGCCGTACTCGGAACAGGTCGGACTGAAGCGGCAGGCTCCGGGGAGCAAGGGCGACAGCCAGCGCTTGTAGCCGCGAAGAACCGACAGCGCAAGTCGGACCGGCAGACTCATCGCCGCGGCCGCCTTCCGTGACGACGCGTTCCGCTGCGCGAACCCTGCCGCGCCACCGTCCCGAACAGCCGGTCCAGATCCCGGTAGAACGCCCTTCGGTCGACCTCGGCCGCCTCGGGCTTCAGGTGGACGACAAGGTCGACGGCCGGCAACTGCTCCCGCGCGATCATCTGCCGGTAGTGCTCGCGCACCCTCCGGCGCAGCCGGTTGCGCACGACGGCTCCGCCCACGCGCCGAGCGGCGGTCAGCCCCAGCCGCGGATGGCCGACCTCGTTGCGGCGCACGTGGAGCACGGCAGACCGTGCGTGCAGGCGCCCGCCGCGACGGTAGACGCGACGGTAGTCGCGGCTCGATCGCAGCCGCTCGGGCCCATCCGCGAAGCCCGAGGCCCGACCGGTGCTCCCCGATCGGCTCAATGTCAGACCGTCAGCCGCTTGCGGCCCTTGCGGCGGCGGCGCGACAGGATCGCGCGACCGTGCCTGGTCCTCATCCGCAGACGGAAGCCGTGTTTCTTCTTGCGACGCCGATTGTTCGGCTGGTAGGTCCTTTTCACGATGATCTCTTCCTCGGACGATTGCAGGGGACACGGAACGGCGGCCGTCGGACTCGTGCCGGCAGACCGCTGCCGCCACGGCCTTGCGGACCCGGAAACGACCCCGCGGACGAGAGCCCGGACCGGTTCGATGGCGGAGAGGGTGGGATTCGAACCCACGGACCGCTTGCACGGTCAACGGTTTTCGAGACCGCCCCATTCGACCACTCTGGCACCTCTCCCCGATGGCGGACCGCACGACGGTTCTCCTTCTCCACCTTCCCGGCCATGGCGGAGAGGGTGGGATTCGAACCCACGGTAGAGTTGCCCCTACACATGCTTTCCAGGCATGCACCTTCGACCACTCGGTCACCTCTCCTCGATTGAATGCCGGTTTGACCGCAGACGCCGGAAGAACGCGCGCAACAGAGCCGAGCTCTCCTCCGCCAGAACGCCGGAGCATACCGCCAATCGGTGATTCAGTCCCGGTTCGCGCACCACGTTCCCGAGGGAGCCGCAGAAACCGCCCTTGGGATCCGGCGCGCCGAACACCAGGCGGTCGACGCGGGCATTGACCATGGCTCCCGCACACATGGCGCACGGCTCGAGGTTCACGTACACCGTGCAGCCGTGCAGCCGCCAGCCCTGCTGGCCTGCCGCCGCCTCGGCCAGAGCGATCATCTCGGCGTGCGCCAGCGGGTCGCCCCACGATTCCCGTCGGTTGTGGCCGCGCCCGACCACTTCGCCGCCGCGCACGACCACGGCGCCGACCGGCACTTCTCCGGCGGCGGCTGCCAGCCGGGCCTCGCCAAGAGCCAGTTCCATGGCGGTCCGATCGTTCAAGCCGTTCACGCCAGGGGCCTTCCGAGCACGTCCGGGATCGCGCCGGGACCGCCGGAACAAGCGCTCCTGCGAAGCCGACACGGGAGCATACCCCGGCACATGCAACCGAAGAGCGCCGCAGCCGGCCGGAACGGAACGGACAAGGCGCCGGCCGGACTGCAGCGCGACGGCCTGCGAGACGGCCCCGGCATGGTCGCCGGGGGCGCGGCTCGCTGGTACGATGCGATTCAGCGCTCGCGGCGGCGAGCAGCCCCGGAGGATCGAGAGGTGACCGAAGGGTTCGGGCCCTGTGTATCAGCCGGCCCCGAACCTCGTCAGGCCCGGAAGGGAGCAGCGATAGGGTACTCGTGTTGAGGGCGCAGTTCAGCCGGAACCCTTCAGTGACTTCTCGATCCCGCGCCTCGACCAGGCGATGACGTACCAGGCGCTCGCCCGCAAGTGGCGGCCTCGGACGTTCGCCGACCTGGTCGGCCAGGAGGCGATCGTCACCGCCCTGAGCCACGCGTTGAGAGACGGTCGGATCGCGCAGGCCTACCTGTTCTCCGGCATCCGCGGCGTTGGCAAGACGACCGCGGCGCGGGTTCTTGCCAAGGCCCTGAACTGCCTCGGCGCCGACGGCAAGGCCAGCGCCCCGGCGCCCGAGCCATGCGACACCTGCCTGGTCTGCACGGAGATCAGGGAAGCGGCGGACCTCGACGTGATCGAGATCGACGCCGCAACCTACTCGAAGGTGGAACAGGTCCGCGAACTGACCGAGAGTCTCCGCTACGGACCTGCCCGCGACCGCTACAAGGTCGTCGTCCTGGACGAGGTCCACCGGCTGTCCGCCTCCGCCTTCGACGCGCTGCTGAAGATCGTCGAGGAACCGCCGCCCCACCTGACCTTCATCTTCGCGACGACCGAGATCGAGAAGGTGCCCGCCACCATCCTCTCCCGGTGCCAGGAGTTCCACTTCCGGCGCGTGCCGCCGGAACCCATGGTCGACCATCTGCGCCGCATCTGCGAATCGGAGGCGTTCGAGGCCAGCACCCCCACCCTGCGCCTGATCGCCCGCGCCTCCGAGGGCAGCGTTCGGGATGCCGTCGCCCTGCTCGACCAGTTGGCCACCTTCGGCGACGGCAAGCTGGTCGACGAGGATGTCGGGCGATTGCTTGGCGGCATCGACTTCGGGACGCTCTCCGCCCTGCTCGAGGCGATTCTGGCCGGCGACGGCGCGCGCGTGTCGACCACGATTCGCGAGGTCGAGGACAACGGCAGCGATCCGGGACAGGTGTTCACGCACTTTCTCGGTTTTCTGCGCAGCGCCCTGCACCTGGCTCAGGGCGCCGACCCGGAGCAGCTCGACCTGCCCGCGGAGGCGGCCGCCGACCTCCGGCAGACTGCCGACACTGCGGGCTACGAGAACCTGCTCCGGCTGCTTCACCTGCTCCTGAGCAGCGAGACCGTGGTCCGGCGCGCAGATGCCCCCGGCCTGGCTCTGGAGGTGGCGCTCCTGCGAGCAGCCGAGCTCCCGAGGCTGGTGCGGATCGAGAAGCTGGCGGCGGGTCTCCCTGCAGAAGAAGGCGCCTCCGCCGTTGCTCGCGCGGAGGCGCCGAAGCCCCGGAGCAAGGCGGCCGAACCGGCAGGCCCGGCGGCGCCTCAGGCCGCAGAGATCGTTCGTCGACTCGAGAGCAGGAGCCCGGCCCTCGCGGGTCTGCTCGACTTTCACCACGCGCGCCTGGAAATGCGCGGCCGGACCGTGGTCATCGAGGCCGGCCCGGAGCTTGAGCGCGAGCTGCGCGACCGCAAGCGGGCAGCCCAGCTCGACGACGCGGTGCGCGCCGAGTTCGGCCCCGAGGCCGGTTGGAAGACCGCGCCGGCGAGGTCCGGGAGTCCCGGCGGCAACGCACCGGCGCCGGACAAGGCGCCAGCCCCCTCCAAGGTACCGGCGTCCGGCACGACGACGCCGGCAGCGGACAACGCACCGGCGCCGGACGACGCCGGAGCCCGCCGCGGGGCCGGATCGCCGGCGCCCGCGCAGCACCGGGTTCAGGAGAAGACCGGAGCCGGCGGCAAGGCCAGCAGAGTGCCCCGGTCGGCGCCGCGGAACACCAGAAAGGCCGTCGAGGCCGACCCCCGCGTCCGTGCCGTCCTCGACGTCTTCGGCGGCCGCGTACTTGACGTCCGACCCAAGCCACCCGAACCACAGGAGGAGATCGAATGAACATCCAGAAGCTGATGCGGCAAGCCCAGGAGATGCAGGAGAAGATGCAGCGGGACCTGGCGAACGTCGAGTTCACGGCGAGTGTCGGCGGCGGAATGGTCGAGGTGCGGATGAACGGCGAGAAGGAGGTTCTGGCCGTGAAGATCGACCCCGAAGTCCTGGACCCGACGGATCCGGCCATGGTCCAGGATCTGGTGCTGGCGGCAGTGAACGAAGCCGGGCGCAAGGTGAACGAGCATGTGGGGCAGCAGATCGGCAACCTGACCGCCGGGATCCCCGGCCTCGGGTGATGGCGGGCGACCCGCTTTCGATATTGGTCAAGGAGCTCTCGCGCCTTCCGGGTATCGGTCCGAAGACCGCCGAACGGTTGGCCCAGCACATCCTCCGGGCCGACCGCTCCCGCGCCGAAGCTCTTGCCCAGGCGGTCATCGACGTCAAGGACCGCATGATCCACTGCTCGACCTGTCACCAGATCACTGCCGTGGACCCGTGCGCGATCTGCAGCGATCCGCAGCGGGACAGGACCACGCTCTGTGTGGTCGAAGACCCCTCCAACATCAGACCGATCGAACGCACCGGCGAGTTCAACGGCCAGTACCACGCGCTCCTGGGCGCCCTGTCCCCGCAACAGGGAGTGGGACCCGACCAGCTCACCGTCGCCTCTCTGCTGGACCGGCTGGAAGGGGTCGAAGAGGTCATCCTTGCGATGAACCCGAACGTCGAAGGCGAAGCGACCGCCCTCTATCTCGCCAGCCTCCTCAGCCGGCGGGGCGTTCGCGTCACCCGCCTGGCGTTCGGCCTGCCCGTCGGCGGTGACATCGACTACGCCGATCAGGTCACGCTCTCCCGCTCGTTGACCGGCCGCCTGGCGCTGTAGCCCGCAGCTCGCAACGGTCCCCCGGCCGCGACCACGGATCCGCTCTTCACCGGGGACTTCGGCGGAACCCGCCGGGCAGTCGTTGGTCCCCCTGGCGGTCCCCGGGGACCAGGACCCGCCGCAGGACGACTCACGGCGAAGGGCGCGCCACGGTCTCGAGCAGCATCGCCGCGGCGTGGTCGAGTTGTTCCTCCGTTGCGACGAGGGGCGGTGCGATCTGGAGGACGGCGCCTGAGGCGCCGCCGGAGAGGGCGATGACGCCCTGGTGAAGCAGGTCGCGGCTGAGGGTTCGGGCCCGATCGGGCGAGGCCAGTTCCACGGCCCAGAGCAAGCCCCGGCCGCGGACGTCCACCACGCCCGGACCCCGCCCGAGCGGTTCCAGGAGCCGGCCAAGCCGAACCCCCATGGTGCGGGCGCGGCCGACCAGGTCGTCTGCCTC
The DNA here is from genome assembly GCA_965116145.1 of Thermoanaerobaculia bacterium. Taxonomy (GTDB): domain Bacteria; phylum Acidobacteriota; class Thermoanaerobaculia; order Multivoradales; family Multivoraceae; genus Multivorans. The sequence goes on along the minus strand of OZ220482.1, from coordinate 2,322,721 downwards.
CATCACGTCCAGGCAGGCCAGCGCGGCGGCGCAGGCGAGGGGATGGCCGACGAAGGTGGCCGTGTGGCGGGCTTCGCCGCCGCCTCGCCACGCATCCATGATCTCCCTCCTGCCGAGGACGGCAGCGATCGGCAGGCCGCCGCCGAGAGCCTTGCCGCAGCAGACGAGGTCCGGCTCGACACCGGCTTCGGAGCACGCGAACCAGTCGCCGCAGCGTCCGAAGCCCGTGAAGATCTCGTCGACGGCAAGCACGACCTCGTGCCGCCGGCAGATCTCGGCGAGGTCCGCCAGCCAGCCGGACGGCGGCCAGCGGGTTGCCTCGCGGCCGATGACCGGTTCGACCAGGCAGACGCCGATGCCGGGCTGCCGTTGCAGTACCTCCCGGATGTGCGGCGCCGGAGCACCGAACGGCAGCCGGTGAACCTGCTTCTCCAGGGGCGCGGTGAACGGTTGCCGGAAGGCCGGCCTCGACGTCGCGGAGAGAGCGCCCAAGGTGGTGCCGTGGTAGGCCGGATCGAACACCAGCAGTCCGGAGCGGCCGCTGTGCAGCCGGCCGGTCTTGAGCGCGACCTCGACCGCATCGGCGCCGGATACCGCCAGATAGACTCGGGGCTCCGGCAGCGGCGCAAGCGCGCAGAGGCGCTCGGCCAGCTCGACGCGAACCGGGTGCGCATGGACGTCCGCCAGCGCATGGAGGAGTCGGTCCGCCTGTTGCCTGACGGCCGAGACGACCTCCGGGCGGCGGTGGCCCACAGCCGCAACGCCGAAGCCGGAGGTGAGGTCCACGTAGCGGTTCCCGTCGACGTCGAGAACGTTGCTGCCGAGCGCCTCGGCCCAGAGCATGCCGGTCGTCCCGCCCACCAGCGTGTTGATGCCAGGCGCCTCCGACGCTTCGAGGCGTGCGGCCATGGCCCGGGCGCGCGGCCCCGGTGGCGGCGTGCGGATCTCCGGCAGCAGGCTGCCGCAGTCGAGCCGGGGCGAGCGCCGCACCGTGTCAGCGACTCGCAATCCGCTCGCAGATGCGGTCGAGCGCGACCTCGTCGAGGTAGGGGTGCATCGGCAGGCTGAGAACGCGCTCGGCCAGACGCTCACTCACCGGCAGCGAGCCGGCGCCGCGGCCGTACTCCTCGTAGGCCGGCTGCAGGTGCATCGGCCGCGGGTAGTACACGGCGGTGGGAATGCCGGCGCGGTCGAGGTGGCCTCTCAGGGCGTCCCGTGCCTCGGCGGCCGGCCGGCGCCGATCCCGGTGGTCAACGCGGAGCGTGTACTGGGCCCAGCTCGACTCGGCGCCGGCGCTGCACTCCGGCAGCGAGATGCGCCAGGGAGCCGTCGACCCTGCCGCCGCGTTTCGAAGCCGTTCGCTGTAGCCGGCCGCGACCGCCCGCCGCGCCGCAAGCTCCTGTTCGAAGACCGCCAGCTTGGCGAGCAGCACGGCGGCCTGCAGGCTGTCCAGCCTGCCGTTCACTCCCATCCGCACGATGTCGTAGCGGTCGACACTCTGGCCATGCTCGCGGATGGACCGGACAACCTCCGCGGTGGCCGGATCGCTGCAGAGGACGGCGCCGCCGTCGCCGTAGCAACCCAGCGGCTTCGCCGGATAGAAGCTGGTGGTGGTGATCGGCGCCAGGGAACCGACCGGTCTGCCGCCCCGGCTCGCGCCGAAACTCTGGGCGGCATCCGCGATCACGTCCAGGTCCCTGGCGGCCGCCCACTCCGCCAGCGGCGGCGTCGCCATCGGCAGGCCGAACAGATCGACGGCGATCACCGCCCTCGGCCTGGCAACGCCGGCTTCCCGCACGGCCTCGTACTCACGGCGAAGCGACTCGAGGTCGAGCAGGAAGTCGTCCTCGCGCACGTCGACGAAGACAGGCGAGCCGCCGGCGAGCAGGACGACCTCGGCGGTCGCGGTAAACGTGAAGGCCGGAACGAAGACGGCATCGCGTCGGCCGACGCCCAGCGCCAGCAGGGCGATCAGCAGGGCGTCCGAACCGCTGGAGACCGCCGATGCGCACACGCCGCCCCCCCGACGGCCCAGCTCCGTCTCCAGTTCGTCGACCTCAGGGCCCATGATGTAGCGGCCGTGGTCGAGCACCTGGGCGATTCGACGGTCGATCTCCGGCCGCAGCCTCCTCGACTGCGCCGCCAGATCGACGAAGGGGATCCTCTGCGGTGAGTCCGTGGCCATCACCGCCCGGAGTGTAGTGGCGGCGGATCGGACGCAGGCTTCCCGGCCACACCTGTGTCCCTCTCAAGCCGGTCGAGGGTCTTGCGGAGCAGGGAGGAAGTCGGCAGCTCCTCGATCTCGCGGGGGCCGAACCAGGCGAGGAGTCGCGCGCCGGTCGAATCCGGGCGGCTGCCGCCGGACGCCGGGGCGCGCTCCGGACGCCAGCGGGCGACCGCAGCTCGTACCAGGAAGTCCCTGTAGGTCACGGCATGCCGCACCAGGACCTCGTGCTCGCTGCACTGCCAGCGGCCACCGAACTCTCGGGCCAGCACCTTCGCTGCCCGGATCGGGGCGACTCCGCCGGTCAGCTCCACCGTCGGCAGATGCCAACGTCCGGCCAGCCAGCCGGCGCCCTCGGGCCGGCGATGAAGCAGCAGACCCTCACCGCGGCGGACGACAGCCGTGAAGCAGTGGAGGGTCTCACGGGCGCGCCGAGGCTTCGCAACCGGAAAGGCGCAGGGATCGAGCCCGGGCGTCAGGAAGGCCCGGCAGCCAGGCGCCAGCGGACAGCCGCCGCAGCGCGGCGCACCACGTCGGCAGACCAGGGAACCGACTTCCATCAGGGCCTGGTTGGAGTCCCCCGGCCGCGCGGGATCCAGCAGTCGAGCCGCAGTCGCCAGCAGGTTGCGCCGGGCTTCCGCGCTTCGAGGAGACTTGCCGAACGCCAGAAACCGGGTCAGCACCCGTTCGACGTTGCCGTCCAGCACCGGCGACATTTCCCCGCAGCAGCGGCTCGCGAGCAACGCCGAGGTATACGGGCCGATTCCCGGTAGTACCGCCCATTCTGCAGCGTTTGCAGGAAGAGACTCCTGCGTCGCCAGGATCCGAGCCGTCCGGTGGAGATCGCGGGCTCGCCGGTAGTAACCGAGACCGGACCAGGCCGCCTCGACGGCCTCGAGCCGTGCTTCCGCCAGCGCGTCGATGTCGGGAAAGCGGTCCAGGAAGTCCCGATGGCGACTCGCGACGACTTCGCTTCGGGTCTGCTGGAGCATGACCTCAGCGACCAGAATCTCGTACGGATCCTCGGATCGCCGCCAGGGCAGGTCGCGGCGACAGCGGTCGAACCAGGCCAGGAGCGGGGCCCGAAGCTCTGCAGGATCCACTCTCGGCACGGCGGTTCAGGCGCAGGCAGGACAGGTCGGACGGGTGCTGCCGGAAGAAGACGAAGAAAATGCGCGGAGACACTTGTTGACGACGGATCCCGCTGCTATTCTGCGCCATCGCGCTACGGAGGCCACCCGGCGTGAGATCAAGTACGTAGCCCCTTCCGGCTGTCTGCCCCCCGTCTCGTTGCCGGCTTCCTGGGCTTTTCCACAATGTGCGGAAAAGCTGTGGAGAAACAAGCTGCGCAGAGCAGCGGTTCCTGCCTGGAAGAGGGCAGTCGGTGGTCGTGCGCGTCGGGACTCAGGAGGTGAGGTGCGGCAGTTCGGAGCAACAGCAGAGCGAGAGTTCGGGGGTCCCGCTGAAGTCCCCCGGCTGACCACGATGCCTGGAGAGAGCGGAAGCACCAGGAGCACGGAACATGCCTAGCTCCGTATGGCCGACTCTACGCCAGCAGTTGCGTGCGGATCTTCCCGCCGAGGACTACCGCACCTGGTTCCAGCCTCTGAAGGTGGCGTCCGAGGAAGGCGATCGCCTCGTCCTCGAAGCGCCGAACTCACGGTTCGTCGAGGCGCTCGAAGAGGGCTTTCGGCCCATCGTCGACTGGGCGATCGCCGACCTCAAGGGACCGAGCTACCAGGTCCTGTTCAGGAGCGGCGACATGACGGCGAGGACCGATGCACGCAAGGGCTCGTCGACGACGACGGCCGTCAGGAGTACCGAGCCGGAAGCGGCGCCCGGCAGCTCCCTGAATCCCCGGTACCGGTTCGATTCGTTCGTGGTCGGCAACTCGAACCGGTTCGCCAGCGCCGCCTCCCAGGCCGTTGCCGAGAAGCCGGGCCTCTCGTACAACCCGCTCTTCCTCTACGGCGGCGTGGGTCTGGGCAAGACCCACCTTCTGCATGCGATCGGAAACCGCCTCCGGCACGCGGCGCCCGACACGCGGGTCCTCTACCTCGCCGCCGAGGACTTCGTGAACGACCTGGTCAGCTCGATCCGGTTCGAGCGGATGCCCGATTTCCGCGAGCGCTACCGAACGATCGACGTGCTGCTGATGGACGACATCCAGTTCCTGGCCAGGAAGGAGAGATCCCAGGAAGAGTTCTTCCACACCTTCAACGTCCTCTACACCCGACGCAAGCAGATCATCGTCACCTCGGACGCCCAGCCGCGCGACCTGGCAGACATCGAGGAGCGCCTGCGAAGCCGCTTCGGTTCCGGTCTCCTCGCCGACATCCAGCCCCCCGACCTGGAAACCAAGGTCGCGATCCTTCAGCGCAAGGCCCGCCAGCTTCAGAATCTGGACCTGGACACCGATGTCGCCATGTTCATCGCACAGCAGGTCAGGTCGAACGTGCGGGAACTGGAGGGCCTGCTCCACCGGGTCACCGCCTTCGCCTCGCTCTCGGGCATGCCTCTTGACCTCGACTTCGCCAAGGAGGCGTTGCGAGACGTGCTTCCCGAACAGGATCGCCCGGTCTCCGCCGCCCAGATCATCAAGACGGTGGCCCACCACTACGGTCTCAAGGTCCGCGAGATCAAGAGCAGGAGCAGTTCCCGGCAGGTCACCTATCCCCGGCAGATAGCGATGTACCTCTGCAAGCGCCTGACCGAGTTGTCCTACCCGGAGATCGGGAAGGCCTTCAACGGCAAGCACCACTCGACCGTCATGTACTCGGTCGAGAAGATCGAACGCCGGCGCGCCGACGACGAGCGCCTGGCTGCTCAGCTCGAGCGCTTCACCCGCCAGCTCGGCTAGAGCCCCACACCCGTCGCTGACTCCGTGTTTGGCCCCAGCCCCCACCTCGCCAGGCAGTCCGTGGCATAGGTGCGTGTCGCACCGAGAGCGGTCAGGCTCCGCAGGTGCAGCGTGCTGCGGATTGCCTGCGGATGGGATGTCGGAGGATCCGGGTACGGTCGGCGGATGACCCGAGGAGCAGGTTCGGCAGTCCTGAGGAACACCGGCGTCCAGTTCCTGGGCCGAGCCGTCGATATCCGCAGAATGCACAGTCCTTCCACTCGCTTCTCCGCCTGCCGCCAACCCCTCTACGTGCCGTCAAACCGTTGACCAGAAAGAACTTGTGGAGTCTGTCCGCACGTGAACCTGCCCTCTTCTGCTATGACTTCCTTGGTATATATTGACTCCTGTAGGAGAACGTAGATGAAGACCCGAGTCGAACGAGGCGAACTTCTGGCCGAACTCGCGGCGATGCGCGGGATCGTCGAGAGCAGGTCGACGATCCCGGTGCTTTCCCATCTTCTCCTGACCGTCGACGACGATCGCCTGAAGCTGGCCGCCACGGACCTGGACGTCTCTCTCACATCCTGGTGCACTGCCGAGCCAGGGAGCTGTGAGGCCGGCGCGACCGCCGTGCAGGCCCGCAAGTTCCTCGAGATCGTCCGCGCCCTGGGCGACGGTCCGATCGAGCTGTCAGCCGGCGACTCCAACTCCCTTCGGATCGACTCCGGATCGTCCAGGTTCCGTATCAACGGTCTGGCTGCCGAGGACTTCCCGACCCTGACGACCGTCGATCAGGGATCGTCTTCCTCCTCGTTCGAGGCGCCGTTCCCGGCGCTGAAGCGGATGATCGGCAAGGTCGTCTACGCCGTTTCGGCCGAAGAATCCCGGTTCCAGTTGAATGGCGCCCTGCTCAAGCTGAAGGACGGCAGAGTCGAGATGGTTGCGACCGATGGTCATCGGCTGGCCCTGATCGAGACGGAGATGTCGGGCGCCGCGGAAGCGGACGGCGTTCTGGCTCCACGCAAGGCGCTGCTCGAACTGATGCGGTTCGACAGCGAAGAGACGGTCCGCTTCCGCCGCGGCGAGCATCACCTGGGCTTCGTGATCGGCCGTCGCGAGCTCACCTGCCGTATCCTCGAGGGCACGTTCCCGGATTACGAAAGGGTGATCGCCACGGACAACGACCGGACGGCGACCTTCGATCGCGATGCCCTCTCCGACGTGGTTCTCCGGGTTTCCCTGTTGACCGGCGACCGCGCCCCCATGGTCAGATTCGGCTTCGAGGAGAAGTCGCTGCGCGTGTCGTCGTCGAATCCGGATCTGGGCGAGGCGGAGGAGAGCCTCGCCTGCGACTACGAGGAGGAGAAACTGGCCATCGGCCTGAACCCGGTCTACGTGCGGGACTTCCTGTCGGCGGTCGATACCGGGAAGGTCGAGTTCGCCCTCAAGGACGGCGAGAGCCAGTGCCTGGCGCGGCCCGTCGGAGGGCCCGATTTCCGCTACCTGTGCGTGATCATGCCGATGCGTGTCTGAGGGCCGCGGGGGACGCCAGGAGAGCAGCGGACAAACCTACTGTTTGCTGGCAGTTACGTATCGCTCTGCTGGCTGGTCAGGGAGTCTGCAAGCAGCTTGCGGCCACGGTCGTGAAGGCCGCCGTGTGATAGTTTGCCGGACATGACGGCGGCCGGGACAACGGGCCTTCAGACGGTAGCCGAAGGCGGGTACTCGGCCGAGCACATCAAGGTCCTCAAGGGCCTGGAGGCGGTCCGGAAGCGGCCCGGGATGTACATCGGCGACACCGATGACGGCTCGGGTCTGCACCATATGGTGTTCGAGCTCGTCGACAACGCGATCGACGAGGCCCAGGCCGGCTTCTGCGAGCGGGTCGACGTCACCGTCCACGCCGACGGCAGCGTTTCGGTGCAGGATGACGGCCGCGGCATTCCGGTGGCCTACCACGAGGGGGAAGGACGGTCCGCGGCCGAGGTCATCATGACCGAACTGCATTCCGGCGGGAAATTCGACCAGAACGCGTACAAGGTGTCGGGGGGGCTGCACGGCGTTGGCCTTTCGGTGGTGAACGCCCTTTCGGTCCACCTCGATCTGGAGGTGAGGCGCGACGGCCACTCTTGGCATCAGACCTACGGCCGGGGCGTGCCGGAGGCGCCGATCCGAGAGGTTGCGGCGCTCGATGATCCCGATGCCACCGGAACGGCGATCCGGTTCACGCCGGACCCGGACGTGTTCGGCCGCCTGTCGTTCGACTACCAGGTCCTGGCTCAGCGCCTGCGGGAGCTCTCCTTCCTGAACCGCGGCATTGCCATCAGCCTGTTCGACGAACGGACAGGCGAGAGCGCCGATTTCCAGTACGAGGGCGGAATCAGCAGCTTCGTCGCGCACCTGGGGCGGAACAAGACCGCGCTGCACCCGCAGCCGGTGTATCTCCACAGCGAGATGGGCGAAGCCGGCTCCAGCGAGTCGGTCGAGGTCGCCCTGCAGTGGAACGACAGTTATCGCGAGCGGATCTACTGCTTCACGAACACGATCAACAACAGGGACGGAGGCACTCACCTCTCGGGCCTTCGATCGGCTCTTACCCGAACCGTGAACGGTTACGTCGCCTCCTCGGGTCTCGGCAAGAACCTCAAGGAGAAGCTGTCGGGCGAGGACATCCGGGAAGGCCTGGTGGCGATCGTCTCGGTGAAGGTCCGGGATCCGAAGTTCTCGAGCCAGACCAAGGAGAAACTGGTCTCCTCGGAAGTGCGCGGCTGGGTCGAGTCGACGGTCGGCGAACAGCTCTCGGCGTTCCTCGAAGAGAACCCGCGCGACGCCAGGCGGATTGTCGAGAAGGTCGTCGACGCGGCCCGGGCACGGGAGGCGGCGCGGAAGGCGCGGGAGCTGACCCGGCGCAAGGGCGCCCTGGACAACTCGAACCTGCCGGGCAAGCTGGCCGACTGCAGCGAGCGCGATCCGGCCCTGGCCGAGCTCTTCCTGGTGGAGGGCGACTCCGCCGGCGGTTCGGCCAAGCAGGGCCGCGACCGGAAGTTCCAGGCGGTGCTGCCGCTCAAGGGAAAGATCCTCAACGTCGAGCGGGCGCGGCTCGACAAGATGCTCTCCTCGGAGGAGATCCGGACGCTGATCCAGGCACTCGGCACCGGCATCGGCCAGGAGGACTTCGATGTCGGCCGGCTACGGTACCACAAGCTGATCATCATGTGCGACGCCGACGTCGACGGCAGTCACATCCGCACCCTGATCCTGACCTTCTTCTACCGCCAGATGAAGGAGATCATCGACCGCGGTCACCTGTTCATCGCCCAGCCGCCACTCTACAAGATCACGGAAGGGCGCCGATCGAGCTATCTGAAAGACGACGAGGAGTACCACGACTACCTGGTCGAGCGGATCCACCGCGGCTGGCAGATCGCCCTCGCCAACGGAGACATCGACAACCCGGCCGTGTTCGAGGGAGACCGCCTGCGCGTGCTGCTGGACCGTCTCGCCTCCTTCAGGCGGTCGCTGGACTCCCTGGCTGCACGCGGCGTTCCGCGCGATGCCCTGCGCGCGGCGATAGCCGGCGGGCTCGTGGACCACGACAGTCTCACGGATCAGCGGCGGGTCGAGTCGACCGCCCGGGTCATCGAGGCTTCCGGTTTCCACGACGTGTCGGTGGACAAGGACCCCGACGGGCTGCACGCGATCCGTTTCCGCTCACGTCGGGACGGCGTGGACCGCCTGGTAGCGATCGACCGGGACCTGCTGGCCGCCGCCGACTTCCGGTCGCTGATCGCCAACGAGCAGGCGCTCGAGGCCTGGCGATCGCCCTCGATCCTGCTGCGCCAGGTCAACGGCGCAGGAACGGCCGCCGAAGTCGAGGCCGACTCGGTCGACGAAGCGCTGGACGCTCTGTTCGAGGCGGCGAAGAAGGGCCTTTCGATCCAGCGCTACAAGGGCCTGGGCGAGATGAACCCGGCGCAACTCTGGGAGACGACGATGGATCCCGAGCGCCGCCGGATGCTTCTGGTCGAGATCGGAGACGATCGGGACGAGGAGACGGACGGCATCTTCACGACCCTGATGGGCGACAAGGTCGAGCCGCGGCGCGAGTTCATCGAGAAGAACGCCTTGAACGCGACGAACCTCGATATCTGATCGATTCGCCGACGTGAGCAACGGCGAGAATCCCGTCCCGCCGCCGGGGCCTCCCGGCCACGACACCGTGCCGGTCCAGCTCGAGCGCGAGATGCGCCGCAGCTACCTCGATTACGCGATGAGCGTGATCATCGGTCGCGCCCTGCCTGACGTGCGGGACGGCCTCAAGCCGGTTCACCGCCGCGTTCTGTACGGCATGTGGGAAGCCGGCAATACCGCCGGACGCGCCTACAAGAAGTCGGCGCGCATCGTCGGCGACGTGATGGGGAAGTACCACCCGCACGGCGACGGACCGATCTACGACACGGTGGTGCGAATGGCGCAGGACTTCTCCATGCGCTATCCGCTGGTGGACGGCCAGGGCAACTTCGGCTCGATCGACGGCGACAACCCGGCGGCGATGCGCTACACCGAGGTCCGCCTGACCCGGATTGCCGAAGAGCTGCTGCGCGAGGACATCGAGAAGGACACCGTCGAGTGGATCCCGAACTACGACGGTTCCGAGCAGGAGCCGTCGCCGCTTCCGGCCCGGATCCCGAACCTGCTGGTCAACGGCTCGTCCGGCATCGCTGTCGGCATGGCGACGAACATCCCGCCGCACAACCTGGGCGAGTCGATCGCGGCGGTCAAGCTTCTGATCGACCGTCCCCAGGCAACCCTGGCCGAGCTGATGGAGGTGTTGCCCGGCCCCGACTTCCCGACCGGCGGCTTCATCCATGGCCGCGCGGGAATCCACAACGCCTACGCCACCGGCCGCGGTTCCATCCAGGTCCGGGCGCGCGCCGAGATCGCGGATACGGGCCAGGACCGCCAGTCGATCCTCGTCACCGAGTTGCCGTTCCAGGTGAACAAGGCCCGGCTGATCGGGCGGATTGCCGAACTCGTGCGCGAGAAGAAGGTCGATGGCATCCGCGATCTGCGCGACGAATCCGACCGCGACGGCATCCGGATCGTGATCGACCTGAAGCGGGGCGAGGTGGCCGAAGTCGTTCTCAACACCCTCTACAAGATGACCAAGCTCCAGGTCAGCTACGGCATGAACATGCTGGCGATCGTCGACAACCAGCCCCGGGTGCTGGCGCTTCGCGACCTCTTGCGCCATTTCCTGGACCATCGGCGCACGGTGGTCATCCGGCGCTGCCGCCACGATCTGGCCCGGGCGGAGCGCCGCGCTCACATCCTGGAGGGGCTCCTCGTCGCGCTGGACCACCTGGACGCGGTGATCGCGACGATCCGCGCCAGCCGCACTCCGCCGGAAGCGAAGGAGCGCCTGATCGAGACGTTTGCCCTGAGTGAGCCCCAGGCCCAGGCGATCCTGGACATGCGCCTGCAGCGGTTGACCGGCCTCGAGCGCGAGAAGATAGAGCAGGAGCACCGGGAGTTGCTTGCCGAGATCGAGCGGCTGCGCGCCATCCTCGGTTCCGATGCGCTGTTGCTGCAGGAGATCCGGGGCGAGCTCGACGACATCGAGAAGCGCTTCAGCGATCCGCGCCGCACCGAGATCGTCGCTCACTCCTCGGACATCACGATCGAGGACATGATCGCCGACGAGGACATGGTGATCACCGTGACCCGGTCCGGCTACATCAAGCGGTCGCCGCTCAGCCTCTACCGCGCCCAGCATCGCGGCGGCAAGGGCCGTACCGGCATGGCCACACGCGACGGTGATTTCGTCGAACAGCTCTACGTGGCGTCCGCCCACAGCTACATCATGGTGTTCACCGACCGCGGTTACTGCCACTGGCTCAAGGTGCACCAGATTCCGGAACTCGGCCCGGCGGCCCGCGGCAAGGCGATCGTCAATCTCCTGCGTCTCGACAGCGACGAGACGGTCGCCGCCACGGCCTCGGTTCGCGAGTTCCCGGAGCACCGGTTCCTGACCTTCGTCACCGAAGCCGGCGTGGTCAAGAAGACGGCGCTGTCCGAGTATTCGAGGCCCCGCCCCAGCGGCATCATCGCTCTTCGGATCGACGAAGGCGACCGGCTGCTGTCGGTCAAGCTGACGGAGAGGAACAGCGAACTCGTGCTCGCGACCCGGCGAGGCTTCGCGATCCGCTTCCTGGAGAGCGATCTGCGCTCGATCGGCCGCGCCACCCGCGGCGTACGCGGAATCAGCCTGCGCCCGGACGACCGCGTCGTGTCGGCGGGGTGTCTGCTGCCGCAGGAGGGGTCCGCGGAGATGCCTCAGCCGGAGACGACGCTGCTCACGGTGAGCGAGAACGGCTTCGGCAAACGGACCGCGATCGAGGAGTATCGTCTGCAGTCGAGGGGCGGCCTCGGGGTCATCAACCTCAAGGTGTCGGACCGCACAGGCGGCGTGGTCGGCGTTCGGGAGGTCAGCGAGGACACCGGTCTGATGCTGATCACTCACGAGGGCAAGATCATCCGCATCTCAGCCGGAAGCGTGTCTCGCATCGGCCGGGCAACGCAGGGAGTCAAGGTCATGGATCTCGACGAAGGCGACCGGATCGTCGCTCTGGCGCGGATCCCCGACCGCGGCGACGAAGAGGAAGAGGGCGGAGAGCCCCCTGCTCTCGAAGCGGTCGAGGTGGAGCCGGTCAACTGAGGCACGGAGGAGCGCCGCGATGAAGTTCTTTCTCGACACGGCGGATACGGGAGAGATCGAGACCGGTCTCGAGTGGGGCCTGGTCGACGGCGTCACGACCAACCCCAGCCTGATCGCCAGGCAGGGCAGGCCCTACCTCCCGACTGTCCGTGAGATCGCGGATCTGGTGCCGGGACCGGTGAGCGGCGAGGTGCTGGCGACGGATCTCGACGGCATGATCGAGCAGGGCCGCCGCCTCGCCGACCTCGCCGACAACGTGGTGGTCAAGGTGCCGCTCGGACCGCCGGGGTTGACCGCGGTGCGGCGGCTGGCCGAGGACGGGATCAGGTGCAACGTCACCCTGTGCTTCTCGCCGGCCCAGGCGCTGCTGGCGGCCAAGGCGGGGGCCGCCTACATCTCGCCCTTCGTCGGCCGCCTCGACGACATCGCCCAGGACGGCATGGACCTGATCCGGCAGGTGATCTCGATCTACTCGCACTACGACTTCGAGACCGAGGTTCTCGTTGCCTCGATACGCCATCCGGTTCATGTCGTGCAGTCGGCGGAGATGGGGGCCGACGTCGCGACGCTTCCCTTCCGAACGCTGAGCCGGCTCTACCGCCATCCGCTGACCGACAGCGGCCTCGAGAGCTTCCTTGCCGACTGGCGGGCGACGGGCCGGAGATTCGATGACTGACGTCAGCGGCAACGGGAGTCCGGGATGAGCATCGCGGCCGTTCTCGGGCGGGTGGACCGCGAAGCGGACACCAGCCTGGAGCAGCTCAAGGAGTACCTGCGGATTCCGTCCGTCTCGACCGATCCCGAGTACGCCGCCGACGTGCGCCGCTGCGCCGGTTTCGTCAGGGACCGGCTTGCGGCCGCGGGTATGACGGCGGACATCATCGACACGGCGGGGCATCCGCTGGTCTACGGCGAGTGGCTTGGCGCTCCCGGCCGCCCGACGGTCCTCTTCTACGGCCACTACGACGTGCAGCCGGTGGACCCGGTGGCGGAGTGGCGCAATGACCCGTTCGAGCCGACGATCGAAGCGGGAGAACGCGGAGAGCAGATCGTTGCGCGGGGCGCCACCGACGACAAGGGGCAGTCGTTCACCCACATCAAGGCGGTCGAGGCGCTCATGGCCGAGACCGGCGCCCTGCCTGTCAACGTGAAGTTCCTGATCGAGGGCGAGGAGGAGAGCGGCGGCGAGGCGATCGAAGCCTACGTCCGCAGCCCGGCGGCCGGGCGCCTGGCCTGCGACCTGGCGCTGGTCTCGGACACGTCGATGTTCGGGCCGGGCCAGCCGTCCGTGCTGTACGGCCTGAAGGGGCTGCTCTACACCGAGGTCGAGGTGCGCGGCGCCGGTCGGGATCTCCACTCCGGCACCTTCGGCGGCGCGGTGGCGAACCCGCTGAACGTCCTGGGTTCCCTGCTGGCGGCGCTGCGTGACCCGGAGGACGGCCGGATCCTCATCCCCGACTTCTACGAGGGTGTGCGGCCGCTCGAGCCGGACGAGCGCGCCGCGTTCGCCGCGCTGCCGTTCGACGAGGCGAAGTACCGCGACGAGATCGGCGCCTCCGCCCTTTGGGGAGAGGCGGGCTACACGACCCTGGAACGGGTCTGGGCGCGGCCGACGTGCGACGTGAACGGGGTGTGGGGCGGCTACCAGGGCCCCGGCGCCAAGACGGTCATCGCCAACCGGGCGGGCGCCAAGGTGTCGATGCGGCTGGTGCCGGACCAGGCGCCGGAGCGAGTGTTCCGCTCGCTTGCCGCCTGGATGCGGTCGCTCGCGCCGCCAGGCATCGAGGTCGACGTGAGGACGCTGAGCGGAGCGCCGCCGGTGCTGGTCGACCTCGACGGCCCGCTCGTCGACGCGGCGCTCGAGGGAGTGCGCGAGGCCTGGGGCAGGGCCCCGGTGCGCGTCCGGGAGGGAGGATCGATTCCGATCGTTTCCACCCTGTCCGATGTGCTGGGCGTCCCGGTCCTGCTGATCGGCTTCGGCCTGCCGGACGACCGGCTCCACGCTCCGAACGAGAAGATGGATCTGTCGAACTTCTACCAGGGCATTCGCACCGTGGTCCACGTGCTCGACCGCGTCGGAGGCTGCGCCGCCGCTTGACCGGACGCCGGGTCGAGCGCGAAATCAAAGGCGGCGGTCGCGGATCTGGACCGGGTCCGGGAGCGCCTCCTTGCGGCTGGCGGTCGGCTTGAGCGCGCCGCCGCGATGGAGTCGAACTGGATCTTCGACATGGTCTTCCCGCCGTGCGCCCGGTGAACGACGCGGACCGTCAGGTTCGGGCGCTGGTGCTCTGCGCCGGCCGCGGCGAGCGGCTGCGGCCCCTGACCGCCGTTCTGCCCAAGCCGCTTCTGCCGGTGGCCGGCCGGTCGGTTGCTTCACGGACGATCGACCTTCTTCACCGTGCCGGTTGCGAGATGGCGGTGAACGTCTTCCACCTCGGCGACATGCTGCGCCGCCGGCTCGAGGCCGCTGCAGGCGCCGCGAGCGCCGACCGGCCCGGGCTTCGGTTCGAGGTCGAGCCGGACCTGCTCGGCACCCTGGGCGCAGTGGTCAATCTTCGCGCCTTCCTGGCCGGCGCCGACGACATCCTGCTGATCAACGGCGATTCGCTGTGCCGGTGGCCGATTCGCGAGGTGCTCGCCCGCCACCGTCGCAGCGGCGCCGACGTCACGCTTCAGGTCGGCTGGAACGAGCGGTTGGGGGGCGGTGTGGAGGTCGACTCCCGCGGCCTGGTGGTGGGGCTGCGTGACGTCAGGGTCGGTACGGTCCGCGGCCGGGTGCGAACGTTCCAGGGCCTCCATGTCCTTTCGCGCCGTGTGATCGAGCAGATCCCGGTTCGTCCGTCGTCGAGCGACATCGTGGAGGGCCTCTACCAGCCGCTGCTGCGCGCCGGCGCCCGCATTGTCGGGTTCCGCTGCCGCCGCCGCTGGCACGACCTGGGAACCCCGCGCCGCTACCTGGACGGCGCCCTGGACTGGGGTCGGACCGCCGGCGGCCGCCGGCGCCGCCGCCGGTTCGTTGCCCCCGGCGTCGCGCTGGCTCGGAGCGCCGTCGTCGAGCACAGCGTCGTCGAGACAGGCAGCAGCATCGGCGAGAGCTGCCTGATCGAACGAAGCCTCGTCCTGCCCTCTGTCCGGATCGGTTCGGGCGCGCGAGTTCGAGACGCCATCCTTGCTCCGGGAATCCTCCTTCCCGCCCGTTCCCGCATCGAAGGTCAGCTCGTCACGCCGGCCGACTGCGGTCTTGCCGCGGCCAGCACGGAACGGAACGGGCTGGTCTTCACGCCGCTGGATTCGCCGGGTCCGTCGGAGTCCCCGGAGTAGCCCCGGACAGTCTGCCCGAGCTCCTGCGGCGCCGTCGGCCCGGCCGTCTACCCGACCTGGAGCAGGATGTCGCGCAGGGCCCGGTAGTCCGCAGGGATCCGCAGAATCCGCTCGGGGAGTCGGGCGCAGCGCTGAAGGGCCGGCGCTGCGGGTGGGTCGATGCCGACGGCTCTCCGCACGGTTTCCGAGAACTTGGCCGGGTGAGCGGTGGCGAGGACGACGCCGATCCCGCCGCCCAGGGCTTCGAGTTCCGCCTTGAGGCCCAGATAGCCGACCGCGGTGTGGGGATCCATCAGATAGCCGGTGCGGCTGTGGACATCGCGCATGGCGTGTCGGGTTGCGTCGTCGTCGAAGGCATGGCCGGCGACGTCGCGGCGCAGTCGATCGAGCGGCTCGGCCCCGCCGGCGTAGAGATGAAGGATGCGCGCGAAGTTGCTCGGGTTGCCGACATCCATCGCGTTCGAGATCGTCGCGACCGACTTCCGAGGCCGGTGCTCGCCGCTCCGGAGGTAGGCGGGCACGACATCGTTGACGTTGGTCGCCGCGACGAAACGGTGAACGGGCAGGCCGATGCGCCTGGCGATCAGGCCGGCGGTCAGATTGCCGAAGTTGCCGCTCGGAGTCGAGAACACGAGCGGCCCGCCGTCGCCGCCGGCCAGCGCCGGGCCGAGCTGCGCCCAAGCGTGAAAGTAGTAGAAGACCTGCGGCAGGAGGCGGCCGACGTTGATCGAATTGGCTGACGCGAGAGGCCGCTTCCGCCGCAGTTCACCGTCGGCGAACGCGGCCCGGGCAAGACCCTGGCAGTCGTCGAAGGCGCCGTCCACGGCGACCGCGGTGACGTTGCCCCCCAGGGTCGTGAACAGCCGCCGCTGCGCTTCGGTGACCAGGCCGTCGGGGTAGAGCACGCAGACCCGGAACCCCTTGACGCCGCCGAAGGCGTGGGCCACGGCGCTGCCGGTGTCGCCGCTGGTCGCCACGACCACGGTGGTGTCTGCCTCTCCGGCAGCGATCGCGAACCGGGACATCAGCCGGGACATCACCCGCGCGGCAACATCCTTGAAGGCAAGCGTCGGCCCGTGGAAGAGCTCGAGACAGTGAACGCCCGGCTCGATCGAAACCAGCGGGATCGGGAAGTCGAGCGCGGTCTCCAGCAGCGCGGCGAGGTCTCCTTCGGGCACGTCCGAGCCGTAGAAGCGTCTGCCGACGAGGGCGGAAATGCCGATCAGCGACAGGCTCCGCAGGAGCGCCAGGTCCTCGGCGCCAAGCGGCTCCAGGCGCTCGGGGACGAACAGGCCTCCGTCCGGCGCCGGCCCTTCGAGCAGAGCCTGGGCAAGGGAGGCTGGCGGCGTCCTGCCGACGGTGCTGACGAAGCGCACTCCGCCCTACGTCCGCCCGGTTTGCGCGCCGTCCAGCACGCGGGCTCCCGGCGCAGGCAGGGGCGAGAGGAACCGGTCGCAATCCATGCCGGCGGAGGTTCGCAGGGCGGCCGCCATCGCCGCCGCCACCTGCGCGGCGCATGCAGGACCTTCGCACAGGGCGAACAGGGCGGGGCCGCTGCCCGACAGGCTGCAGCCCAGCGCGCCGGCCTCGGCGGCGGCTTCCTTGGCGGCGTGGAATCCCGGCACGTTCGGCGCGCGGACCGGCTCGGCGACGACATCGACCAGCGCCCGGGAGAGGAGTTCCAGGTCGCCGCGGTAGAGCGCCGCGACCAGCGCCGCGGCGTTGCCCCACTGCGTCACTGCCCGGTCGAGCGGCAGGCGGCGCTCCAGCCGGGCCCGGGACTCCCTGGTGTTGACTTCCGCGTGGGGGCGAACGAGTGCGCAGGTCAGGCCTTCCGGCACCGGCAGTTCGATCACGTCCGGCCAGGGATCGAGCGAGCGGACCAGGACCAGCCCGCCGAACAGGGAAGGGGCGAGGTTGTCCGCGTGCGCGCTGCCGCTGGCCAGGACCTCGCCGGCGATGGCGTGACGGAGCAGCTCCGGCGCCGGCAGCTCCAGGCCCAGAAGTGCGTCGACTGCGACGACCGCCGCCGCCGCGCTGGCGGCGCTGGAGCCGAGGCCGCTCTCGAGCGGCATGCGCTTCTCGATCTCCAGGTCGACCGCGATGTCCGGCGCCTCCCCGTCGAGCAGCGCCTTCGCGGCGACGGCGGCCGTGTTGCGTTCGGCTGCGAGCGGCAGCCGGCCTTCGTCACCGGTGATTGCCGTGACGCGAACCGGTTCGTTCCGGTCGGCGCCTGCGGTCGGCTTGCGGCGGCGGGCGGTCACGACATCTCCCGGGCTGCGGGCGCTTCCTGCCTGCAGGGCGAAGCCCAGGATGTCGAACCCGCAGGCGACGTTCGAGACCGATGCCGGGGCGAACGCCGTCGCCGAGTCCGTCATGTAGCGTTCGGGTTCGGCCGTGCGCCGCGGTCGGCGGCGAGCTCGGCGGCAAGAACGGCGCCTCCGGCGGCGCCCCGCAGCGTGTTGTGTGTGAGCGCGACGAAACGGTAGCCGAGAATCGGACAGTGGCGCAATCGCCCGATCGACGTCGTCATGCCCTGTCCCAGGTCTCGATGAACGCGCGCCTGCGGTGGCTCATCGTCGCCGAGATACAGGGTCGGCCGGGTCGGCGCCAGCGGCAGTCGGCGTTCCTGGGGTTCCGCCCGGAACGTTCGCCATGCCTCCCGAACCTCCTCCAGTGACGGCTTCTCTTCGAGTTCGACCGAGATGCAGAGAGTATGCCCGTCGACGACGGGAACGCGGTTGCACTGGGCCGAAACCGCCATCGCCGCCGGCTCGATCGTTCCCCCCTGGACCCGGCCCAGGATCTTGCCGGTCTCGATCTCGAGTTTCTCCTCTTCGCTGGGGATCCAGGGAATCACGTTGTCGAGGATCCGATAGCTCGAGATGCCGGGAAGGCCCGCGCCGGACACCGCCTGCAGGGTCACCACCGAGATCCGTGCGATCCCGAAGGCGTCGGCCAGGGGTTTGAGCGCCAGCACAAGGCCGATCGTCGAGCAGTTCGGGTTGGCGACGATGCCGGCGGGAAGCGTGGCGCCGGCCTCCGGCGGCGGCAACAGCGAGAGGTGGTCCGGGTTCACCTCCGGCACCAGCAGCGGGACATCTGCGTCCATGCGATGGGCGCTGGCGTTGGTGACGACCAGGCAGCGGCGGGCGAACTGCGGCTCGATGCCCTGAGCCACACCGCTGTCCAGGGCCGAGAAGACGATGTCGATGTCGCGGTCCATCAGTTCGTCGATCGTATGAACCGGCATCGTCGCCACCGCCTCGTCGATCGGCCGGGTCTGAATCCAGGTCACCGCATCGCGGTACGCCTTTCCGGCCGAGCGCTGCGACGCGGCCAGCGCCTTCAACCTGAACCACGGGTGTTTCTCCAGCAGGGTGACGAACCGCTGTCCCACGGTCCCGGTCGCCCCGAGCACGGCGGCTCGCAGAGGGGTGTCGCGCTGCGTCATGGTGTCGCCTCTCGCTCGGACCAGGCTCTCAGGATGTCGCCGAACACGCCGCCGGCGGTCAGCTCCGCTCCGGCGCCGGGTCCCTGCACGATCAGCGGCCGGGCGTTGTATCGCCTGCTGCGGAAGACGAACATGTTGTCCGAGGACGGCATCCCGGCCACCGGATGGTCGGACGGAACTGCCTGGAGCCCCACCCGCGCCCTGACCGGCTCGCTGTCGACGTCGAGTTCGGCGAGATAGGCCAGCTCGAGCCCGGCCGACTCGGCGTCCGCGAAGCGAGCCGCCATCTCCTCGTCGGCGGAGTCCAGACGCTGCCAGTACTCCTCGAGCGGCAGATCGGCGAGATCGGGCCGGTCGAGCATGGGCGTCACCTCGATGTCGTTCAACTCGAGGTCGGCGCCGCAGAGGCGGGCCAGAATCAGGAGCTTGCGGGCCACGTCCAGGCCCCCGAGATCGTCTCGCGGGTCGGGTTCCGTGTAGCCCAGGCGGTGGGCCCGGCGCACGGCGTCGCTCCATCCCCGCCCCGCCCCCAGCTCCCCGGTGAGATAGGCCAGGGTGCCGGAGAAGACGCCCGAGACGGATTCGATCGGATCGCCCGTCCCAAGGAGCAGATCGACGGTGTGGAGGACCGGCAGACCGGCGCCCACGGTGGCCTCGTGAAAGACACCTGCGCTGCCCTCGGCAGCGAAGGCGCGGAAAGCGGAGATCGGTCCGGCGAAGGGGAGCTTGTTCGCGCTGACCACTGCCGCGCCGGCAGCGAGCGCACGGTGGTAGACCCCGCCCATGGCGCCGCTCGCGGTCACGTCGACGAGCACGGTCCGGCCTCCGCCAGCCGCCGTTTCGGCAAGATGCTCGAGCAGGCGGTCCAGGTGTGCCGTCTCGCCGCCCCGTTCCAGGGCAGCCCGCCAGCCGTCCGGATCCTCGGCGGCGCCGGGATCGAGGCGCTGCCCTCCGCGCCGGGCGGCGAGTTCCATGAAGCGCGAGCTCGCCAGCCCCCGCAACTGCAGGTCGATCCCCCGCTGCTCGAGCGGCCTGCGTTCGGCGGCGAGCTGACGAAGCAGCGCCGAACCGACACCCCCCACGCCCAGGACGTACACCGCGAGCCTGCCGGAAGCGGCGCGGTGAAAGAACTCCCGGTGGATCCAGCGCACTGCCCGTCCCTGGTCCTCCCTTGCCACGACCATGGAGATGTTCCGCTCCGAGGATCCCTGCGCTACCGCCCGCACGTTGATCGCCCGCCGGCCGAGAATGCCGAACACCCGGGCGGCGATGCCGGGGCGGTCCCTCATCCCGTCGCCGACCACTGCGACGATCGACTGGTTGCGTTCGACGATCAGGGGCCGGACCGATCCGGACTCGATCTCGGACCGGAACTCGTCGTCGACCGCCCGGCGGGCTGCCTCGGAGACTGCGGGCTCGACCGCAAGGCAGATCGAGTGCTCGCTCGAGGCCTGGGAGATCAGGATCGCGCTGGCGCCGCTGGCCGCGAGGGCCTCGAACAGGCGCGCGGCGACTCCTGGAGTCCCGACCAGATTGTCGCCGACCAGCAACAGCACATGAACATCGTCGATCGAGGAGATGCCGGTCACCGCCGTGCCATGGGCCCCTGGTCCGCCCCTTGCCGAGCCGACCAGCGTCCCCGGGTGTTCGGGATCCAGGGTGCTGCGGACGAACAGGGGAATCCCCTTGCGGCGGGCCGGGGTGACGGTCGGCGGGTAGACCACCCTGGCGCCGAAGTGGGACAGTTCGAGCATCTCCTCGTAGCTCAGCCTGGGGATCGGAAGCGCGTCCTCCACCCGCTTCGGATCGGCCGTCATGACCCCCGGAACGTCGGTCCAGATCTCGATCCTCTCGGCGTCGAGGGCAGCAGCGACCAGGGAGGCCGTGAGATCCGATCCGCTCCGGCCCAGGGTCGTCGTCTCGCCGTCCGCGGTGCTGCCGAGGAATCCCGTGACCACCTGCAGCGGACGGTCCCGGCCCCGGCCGGCGAAGTGGGCGGCAATCGCCTCCAAGGTGGGTTCGAGCGCGACCGCTGCCGTCTGGAAGGACCGGTCGGTCCGCACCAGGGGGCGCGCGTCACAGGCCTCGGCCGGCAGTCCCCGGGCGCGGAGCGCCGCTGCCAGAAGCCGGGTCGACAGGAGCTCGCCGTGGCATACGATCCGGTCGATCCAGGCGGCCCGGGGGCGTTCCGCGGTGACTCCGGCCCGCGCGCAGTCGCGGAGTTCCCGGACCAGCCCGTCGCACAGTTCCTCGATGGCGGCGTCCAGGGCGCCCCGGTCGGTCCCGACGGCGACCTCTGCCGCGATCCTCCGGTGCTGTTCGCGAAGCGCAGCGGTCTCGCGCGCCGCCTCGGCCCTGCCCTTCCCGGCCGCAGCGTCCGCGGCCAGGGCCAGGAGACGGTCGGTGACGCCGCCGATGGCGGAGACCACCACCACACCCTCCCCGGGCCGCCCTTCGAGCTGCCGTTCGACGATGCCCGCCACCGCCCGCAGGCGGTTGGCGTCGGCTACCGAGGAGCCGCCGAACTTGAGTACCTTCATGGTCGGATGCGCTGGCAGCCACGTCGTCGGAGCCGGGGCTCAAGGGGCGCAATAGCGTACACGCGAGCGGACCCCGACGCCATGCGGCAGTCCCGGCGGAAGGCGCAGGTCGTCAGAACAGCGTGTCGTGCACCGGCAGGTGGAGGTGCTGGTAGGCCTTGCGGGTCGCGACCCGGCCGCGGCGGGTGCGCTGGAGGAAGCCCTCCTGGATCAGGTAGGGCTCGTAGATGTCCTCTATCGTTCCCTCGTCCTCGCCGACCGATGCGGCGAGGGCCTTGATGCCGGCAGGGCCGCCGCTGTACTGCCGGATCAGCACGTCCATGATCCGCCGGTCGATGTCGTCGAGGCCGTGCTCGTCGACCTCGAGCTGCTGCAGGGCCCGGTCCGCGGTGGCGCGGTCGACGCGGCCGTCGCCTTCGATCTGGGCGAAGTCCCGAACCCGGCGCAGGAGCCGGTTGGCAATCCGCGGCGTGCCGCGGCTGCGCCGGGCGATCTCGCCGGCGCCGCCCTGGTCCACGGGCACCTCGAGCATCTCGCCGGAACGCTGGACGATCACGCTCAGCACGTCCGGGTGGTAGAAGTCGAGCCGGTGGACGATGCCGAAGCGGGCCTGGAGCGGCCGCGTGATCAAGCCGGCGCGGGTCGTTGCCCCGACCAGCGTGAACCGCGGCAGGTCGATCCGTACGGACCTGGCCATCGGTCCCTGGCCGATGACCAGATCGAGCTGGAAGTCCTCCAGCGCCGGGTAGAGGATCTCCTCGACCGTCGGGCCGAGCCGGTGGATCTCGTCGATGAACAGGATGTCGCCCCGTTCCAGGTTGGTCAGGATCGCGGCCAGGTCGCCGGCGCGCTCGAGCACCGGACCCGAGGTGGCGCGCAGTGCGGATCCCATCTCGCGGGCGATGATGTGGGCAAGGGTCGTCTTGCCCAGCCCCGGCGGACCGAACAGGAGCACGTGATCGAGCGCCTCGCCGCGGCGCCGCGCGGCCTGCATGTAGATGTCGAGCAGGTCGACGATCTTCTTCTGGCCCAGGTAGTCGGCGAGGCGCCGGGGCCGCAGCGACGGCTCGACCCGCTGGTCGTCGGGATCCTGGGCGGCCGAGAGGATGTTCGGTTCGATCTCGTCGGCGCCCGCCCCGGCCATGGCGGCGATGCTACAGCGATGCGGGCTGCCGGGAGTCTGAGCCGTGCAACGCGGTGCAGCGGGCTCTTCGGCGCAAGGGTGCCGTGCGGCAGGAAGACCGGGGCCGGATTCCGCGTCAGAGAGGGGAGAGCCGTCGCAGGCTCAGGCGCACCAGTTCCTTGAAGTCCACCTCGGCGTTGTCCTCGAGGACCTGCGCCACGGCTCGCTGCGCCTCGGGCGCTCGATAGCCCAGATTGACGAGCGCGCTGGCCGCCTGTTCCTGCTCGTCCTTGTCGACCTGCGATTCGGCGTCCTTCGGTTCGACGCCCGACTCGGTGAGCAGGGTCTTCGCCTTCTCCCGGAGCTCCAGCACCATCCGTTCGGCGGTCTTGCGGCCGATTCCGGGGATTCGGGTCAGGGCCGCCACGTTGCCGCCGCCGATGGCGCTCAGAAGGTCCGTCGTGGAACCGCCCGACAGGATGACCTGGGCCAGTCTCGGACCGACGCCGCTGACGGCCAGGCAGTGCTCGAACAGGGTCCGTTCGGCCTCGGTCCAGAAGCCGAAGAGCTCGATCGCTTCGGGCCGGACGTGGGTGTGGACGAACAGCCCGATCTCGGCACCGTCGTCGAGCTTGTCCAGCTCGAACCAGGTCGACAGGGGGATTCGCACCGTATAGCCGACGCCGTTGGTGTCGAGCACCAGGCGCTCGGGATCAAGCGCCAGACGGCGCCCGCGGAGATAGCCGATCAAGCCGCCGGGAAGCGGTGCGCCGCGGTCACGTCTCTACGTCCTCGGTCTCGCCCAGATCGAAGTTGTCGATGAAGTCCTGCGTGTACTGGACGCCGACCTCCTCGCGCAGGCGCTGCAGCAGGGACTGGAGCAACGTCGTGTTCCGCTCGTTCAGCAGTTCGTTCCGGGTCGCTTCCGGCTCGAACAGCTCCGGATCGAAGGACTCCCGCTCGGTCACCTCGAACACCACGGCGCCGAGCGGCGTGGCTACCGGTCCGCCGAACTGGCCGGTGGAGAGGGCGAACACCTGGCGGGACAGCTCGGGCAGAGCGCCCAGGACGCCGATCGGTTCACGCAGGCCGAAGCTCCCGCTCTCCTCGATCGCCGCATCGAATTCGTCGGCCGCGTCGTCCATGCCCAGCCCGCCTTCGATCCGCTCCCGGACCTCGGCGAGAGCCGCCGTCAGGAGCTCGCTCTCCTTCTTGCCGCGGACGACGTCGCGCACTTCCTGTTCGACTTCCGCGAACTCGGCGTCGCGGGACGGCAACACCTCGAGCACCGACAGGAGCGCCCAACCCGAGGCGATGCGCACGGGCTCCGACCAGGCGCCGGTTTCCAGACCGAATGCAGCGGAGCTGAAGTTGAAGTTGCGGCCGATACCCGCGACGGGGTCGTCTTCGCCGAAGGGCTCCGTGCTGGCGTAGACGAGCCCTTCGGCGGCGGCCAGTTCGCTGGCCTGGTCCTCTCCGGCGAAGGCCTCTTCGGCCAGCCGCTCGTGCAGGCCCTCGATTCGGGCCTTCGACTCCTCTTCGGCGCGGGTGGCGACGAGCTGGACCCGAATCAGGTTGCTGACCTCGTCGAAGCTCTGGCGGCCGCTTTCGCGGCGTTCGTGAACGAAGATCAGGTGGTGACCGGTGCGGGGGCCGAGCTGATTCTCGATCGGCCCCACGAGCTCGCCGGCAGCGGCAGCGAACGCGGCCTCTTCGAAGGCCTGCGTCATGGCGCCGCGGCCGAAGAAGCCGAGGTCGCCGCCGGCCTCGCTCGTCGCTTCGTCGTCGGAGTATTCGCGGGCAAGCTCGGCGAAGTCCTCTCCTGCCTCGATGCGGCCTCGCAACCGGTTCAGCAGATCGCGCGCCTGCTCCGCGTCCCGATCGCCGGATTCGAGCAGCAGGATGTGGCTGGCCCACACCTGCTCGGGGATCTCGTACTGCTCCGCGTTCGCGTCGTAGTACTCCTGGACCTCCTCGTCGGTCACCTCGACCTCGCCCCGGACCGTGTTCGTGGCGACCAGGAGATAGCCCACCCGTCGCCGCTCGGGAAGCTCGAACTCCTCGGGGTGCTCCTCGAAATAGGCCTGGGCCTCTTCGTCGGACGGTTCGGCCTCGTCGGCGAAGCGGCTTGCCGACACCTGGAAGTACCGGATCGCCGCGCGTTCGGCCTCCTGGCGCGCCCGCTGTTCGACTTCGGCGTCGGAGACGTGCGCGGCGTCCTCGAGCGAGGTCCGCAGCTTCCGGAGCAGAAGGGAGCGGTACAGGTCGGACTCGAACTCGTCCACCGTGAAGCGGTTCATCCGCAGAAGCTGCTGGTACTGACTGGCGCCGATGAAGTTCCCGTCGCCGTCGGTCAGGCCAGGCACGGAGAGAATCTCCTCCTGCAGCTCCGCGTCGCTGGCGGCAAGTCCCATCCGTTCCGCCTCCAGGAGCAGGAGACGGTCTCTGATCAGGGACTCGAGCACCTGGACCGGCAGTTGGAGCTGATCCACGAGATCCGCGTTGAAGGCGTCTCCGTACATCTCGCGGTAGTTGCTCTCGGCGGCGCGGTAGCTGCGTTCGAACTCGGCGAACGAGATGCGGTCGTTGCCCACGATCGCGGCGTCCGGGTTGATGCGCGTCCCCTCGAGCGACTGGAAGTCGGTGAAGACCAGAAGCACGAACACTCCGGCGAGACCGATCGCCAGCGGGTAGAAGCTCTTGATGTTCTTTCGGATGACGTTCAGCATGATTCGGTTCCGGCGCCCACGGGGCGCAAACAGACTTCATGCTAGCAGTCCGTGGCAGAAGTAGCGCTGCATTCGTTTCAGCCATGCATCCCGTCCGGCTGCGTTGCTCTTCGGTCACATATGCCCAGTATGCGTACCTGTAGCGCCTTGCCGGACGGGCGCCTGACCGCTCTCGTTGCGACACGCACTTCAGCCACGGACTGCCAGCAGGACGGGACGGGAGCCGGCGCTCGGGCGCCGGTTCGGGGGCTCCTCTCGCGGCGGCGTCTCGGGTCGACCGTGAACTGTCCTGGGCTCAGCCGTTTGGCGGCAGGACGCGGCCCTTTCTGTGGTATCTTCTCGCCGCTTGGCGGGGCGTGTCCTTGCGCCTGTCTCGGGGAGCATTGCGTTCCCGGCGCAGGAGATGCGGCGAGTTCCGAGGCCGTTCTACGCTTCATGAGGTGAACCCTGCTGGCTGTTGGCCCGAGGTTCATCCCGAATGCGTTTCCTGCAGTGGTTCTCCAGCGATCTCGCGATCGACCTGGGGACGGCCAACACTCTCGTCTTCACCCGGGCGAACGGCATCGTCGTGCGCGAGCCGTCGGTGGTCGTCGTGAACAGGCAGAGCAACCGCATCGAGGCGGTCGGGGCGGAGGCCAAGGAGATGCTCGGGCGCACGCCCGGAATCCTGGAACTGGTGCGCCCGATGAAGGACGGCGTGATCGCCGACTTCGAAATGACCGAGCAGATGCTGAAGTACTTCATCCGCCGGGCTCATCACGGCCGCCGTCTGGTGCGTCCGCGAATCGTGATCGGCGTGCCCTCCGAGATCACGCCGGTGGAGAAGCGCGCGGTCAGGGAGTCCGCCCTGAGCGCGGGCGCCTCCGAGGTCTTCCTGGTCGAGCAGGCGATGATGGCAGCCATCGGCGCCGGTCTGCCGATCACCGAGCCGACGGGCAACATGATCGTGGACATGGGCGGCGGCACCACCGATATCGCCGTCATCTCGCTGTCCGGGACCGTCTACAGCCGCTCGCTGCGGGTGGCCGGCAACGCGATGGACGAAGCGATCGCCCAGTACCTGAAGCGCAAGCACAACATGCTGGTCGGCGAGCGCACGGCGGAGAACATCAAGCTCGAGATCGGCTCCGCCTTTCCGCTCGAGAAGGCCCTGAGCATGGACATCAAGGGGCGGGATCTCGTGCGCGGTGTGCCTCGCAGCCTCAGGATCTCGGACGCCGAGATCCGGGGCGCACTCGAGGAGCCGGTCGCCATGATCGTGGAGTCCGTGCTTCAGGCCCTTGAACGGATGCCGCCGGAACTCTCGGCCGATGTGATGGACAAGGGAGTCGTCCTCTCGGGCGGCGGCGCATTGCTCAACTCTCTCGATCAACGCCTGCGCGAGGAGACCGGGCTGCCGGTCTTCGCCGCGGAGGATCCGCTGGCCTCGGTCGTTCTGGGCGCCGGCCGCGTGCTGCCCGACATGGGGCTGCTGCGCAGGGTGTCGATTCACTAGAGCCGCCAAGCCCGTCGCTGACTCAGTGTTTGGCCCCAGCCCCCACCTCACCATAGACCTTGCACCGGAGAACTTGCTGCGCTGCGTTCTGCGGCGCAAGCTCCTGGCAGTGCGTGTCGCACCGAGAGCGGTCGGGCACTCTCCTTCCGGCGAAGCGCGAGTTCGCTGCGCCGCCTGCCACGGCGCAAGCTCATAGCCTGGGGCCCCGGGAGATGAACGAGCGTCGGGTCGCCGTCCTGTTCGTCGCCGCGGTGGCTGTTCTGCTTGCGCTGCTGACCGCTCAGTCACCGGAGCGGGCGGGCCATCCTGGATTGTGGGTGGAAGCATCGGTCAAGCGGCTCGTCGGCGGGGCGGCCGACGGCATCGAGGCGCTCCGCGAGGGACGGCGCACCAGAGCTCGACTGCAACGCGAGAACGAGCAGCTTCGGGACCGGCTGCGCGAGCTCGAGGCGGCTCACACGGCTGCCCTCGGCGCGGAACTCGAGGTCGACCTGCTGTCGTCGCCCCTGGGATACGAGCGGCCGCCGGACGCCGATCTCATGCTGACGGATGTCGTCTACGTCGACCACCGCTCCTGGCGGCGCACCGCCATTCTCCGGTTGCCTCGGGCGCGCGCCAGCGGCGACTGGCTGCGGCGTCCCGTAACCACGGTCGACGGCGTGCTGGGACGGATCATTGCCGACGGCGGCACGTACGCCCGCGTTCTCCTGGTCACGGACCGCGATTCCTCGGTCGGCGCGATGATCGAGCGCAGCCGTCGCCAGGGCATCGTCCGCGGCGCCAGCGAGCCCGGTGTCCTGTCGCTCGCGTACGTGCCGCTCATGGCGGAGGTCCGGCCGGGAGACCGGGTGGTGACCGCCGGCATCGACGGTGTCTTTCCGCGCGGTGTCCCGATCGGGACGATCACCTCCGTGGACTCCGGCGGCGACCTCTTCCACGAGATCGAGGTCACCCCGAGCGTGGACTTCAGTTCGCTCAGCCATGCCTTTGTCTGGCGCCGCGATGTGGTGCCCGAGGCGGTCATGGACGGCGCGGATGCCTTGGGCCGCTAGCAGCCCGTGGCAGAGGTGCGTGTCGCACCGAGAGCGGTCGGGCGCCCGTCCGGCAGGACGCCATGGGTGAGCGCATCGGTGATGTTCGACCGAATAGCAACGCTGCCGGGCAGAATGCATGGCTGAAACGAATGCAGCGCGGCTCCTGGCGTGGGCCGGCAGGTTCGCGGTCGGTCTGGCTGCGGTGTCGCTGGTCGAGTTGTTCCTGGCCGAGGCGCTGCCAGCCGCCGGTCAAGCTGTCGATCTGTTCGTGCTGCTGGTCGTCCTGAACGGACTGGCCGGCAACTCGCTTCATGGCATGGCGGGCGGCCTGGTGGCCGGGTTCGTTCAGGACACACTGAGCATGTCGCCGGTCGGTCTGCACGCCCTCGCCTGCTGCGTCGTCGGCTACGCCATGGCCCGACTGTCGCAGCGCATCGTCACCAGCCAGCACGTGACGGTTTCTCTTCTGGTCGCGGTCGGCGTGCTGGTCCATCAGGCGATCGTGCTCGGTCTGCTGGCGTTGCTGGCGGGCGTCGAGCCCGGCGGCGGCGCTGCCGTGCCGCTGCGGGTGGCGGCAACGACCGCGGTCGGCGTGCCGGCGTTGTGGTTGGTCGGCCGGCTCCGGGTCCGGGCTGCGGTGCGGCTTGCACGGACTGGCGGAAGGGGCCGCCAGCGTTGACCGTGACGGTTGCACGATGAGCCTGCCAGGCCGTGACCAAGGGTCGGACCAGCTTCTGGACGCGGCGGTCCGGCTCAAGTGGCTATGCGTCGTCCTGGGCGTGGGCCTGGCGGCGGTGTGGATCGCCTGCTGGTACCACCAGGTCGTTCGGGCGGAGCACTACGAGCGGCTGGCCGAGAACAACCGGCTGCGGGTGCTGCGGCTCGATGCGCCCAGGGGCAGGATCCTCGACCGCGCCGGGCGGATCCTGGTGGAGAACGCGCCCACGTTCCGCCTGATGATCGACCGCAGCGAGAGTTCGGATCTGTCCGCCAGCCTGGCGTTCGCGGCCGAGATCCTCGGCCGGGACGAGCGGGACCTCCGCGCCGCCCTGGCTCGCTACCCGGGAGTGGCCCGCGACGTCCCCGTCCTCCTCGCCGAGGACCTGGAACTGAACCAGGTCGCACGGTTCGAGGTATCGCTGCCCGAGCACCCGGAATTCGAGATCTCGACGTCCAGGCGGCGTCTCTACCGGCACAGCCGCCAGACCGCCCACCTTGTGGGTTACCTCGGCGCGCCCACTCCCGCCGAGAACGACCGTGACCCCTCGCTGGCAGCCGGCGACCTCATCGGCCGCAGCGGCGTGGAGTTGCTGCGCGAGCGGGTCCTGCGCGGCGCCCCCGGAGAACGGACCGTGGTGGTCGACAGCCGCGGCCGGCTGATGCAGGACGCGGATGTGCGGCGGACCGATGCCGCGCCCGGGGAATCCGTCACCCTCACCATCGATCTGCGCCTCCAGCAGTTGGCCGACAGCCTGCTGGGCGACAGGACGGGCGCGATCGTGGCGCTCGATCCCGGGGACGGCGCGATTCGGGCGATGGCTTCTTCTCCTTCCTTCGATCCGAACAGCTTCGCCGGCGGTCTCAGCCACGAGGAGTGGAGCCGGATCGTCGACGCGCCGCGCAAACCGCTTCAGAACCGTGCGATCCAGAACACCTACCCTCCGGGTTCCGTGTTCAAGATCGCGGTCGCGATAGCAGGTCTGGCGAGCGGCGTGCTCGACCCGGACGAGAGGGTGTTCTGCGGAGGCGCAACGCGGCTCCACGGCCGACGGTGGCGTTGCTGGCAGCGCCGCGGGCACGGTTGGACCGACCTGCGTGGAGCGCTGCAGCATTCCTGCGATATCTACTTCTACCGGCAGGGTCTCCGGATCGGAATCGAAAAGATCGCCGCGTACGCCCGGCTGCTCGGTCTGGGCGAGCGGACGGGCGTCGAACTTCCTGGCGACAGTCAGGGTCTGGTGCCGGATCCCGAATGGAGCCGACACCGGCGCGGCGTTCCGTGGTACCCGGGCGATACGGTCTCGGTCGCGATCGGCCAGGGTCCGCTGCTGACGTCGCCGCTGCAGGTCGCGGTGATGACCGCGGCGGTGGCGAATGGCGGGTTCCGGGTGCGCCCCTACCTGATTGCTGGCGGCGGAAAACCGCCGGAACCGCTCGGCCTGGATGCCGACGTCGTCCCCTTCGTCGCGGAGGCCTTGGCCAACGTCGTGCAGAACGGCACCGGCCGGAGCGCCAGCACGCCGATCGTCGCCGTTGCGGGCAAGACGGGCACGGCCCAGGTTGTTGCGCAGGCGACCTGGACCCGCTCCGAGGATCTTCCGCCCGACCAGGCCGACCACGCCTGGTTCACGTCCTGGGCTCCGGTCGAGGCGCCGGAGCTGGTCGTCGTAGTGTTCATCGAGAACGGCGGTCGGGGCTCCGAAGCGGCGGCGCCGCTGGCAAGAGCGATGCACGAGGGTCATTTCGGTGCTCGCGGCAAGAGCTGACCCGTGGCCCTTCGTGCGTCGGGTCCGGTCCGTTTCCTGGCTGCTTGCCGGATCGGCATTGGCGTTGTCGGCGATCGGACTGGTCGTCATCTCCAGCGCTTCGGCAGAACTCACCACCGACTACGTGGCGCGCCAGACCGCGTGGATCGGGCTGGGCGTGCTGGTCATGGCGGCCGCTGCTGCGGTCGACTACACGTTCCTGCTCCGACACGCTCTCTGGATCTACCTGGCGGCGTTGGCGGCGTTGGCGGCGGTCACCCTCTTCGGACACGAAGCGGGAGGGGCCCGGAGCTGGATCGGGATCGGCGGTTTCGGCGGTCAGCCTTCGGACTTCTGCAAGATCGCGACCGTCCTGCTGCTGGCCCGTAACGTAGCGGAAGCGCAGGCGCCGGTGGCGCCCCGGGGCTGGTTGTGGGCAGCCACGGCGGTCGTCGCCCTGCCCGTGCTGCTGATCGCTCTCCAGCCGGACATGGGCGGCGCGCTGATGTTCGCGCCGATGCTCGCCGCCGTGGTCCTCGTTGTCGGCGTCAGGCTCCGTTCCGCGCTGGTCGCGGTCGCGGTCGCCGCCGTCGTTGCGGGCGGCGTCTGGATCTTCGCTCTGCAGGACTACCAGAAGGAGCGGCTCTTCAGCTTCTTCCGACCTCACGCCGACCCGCTCGGGTCGGGATATCAGGTGCGGCAGAGCCGGATCGCGATCGGGTCGGGCCAGTTGCTGGGCAAGGGCTACGGCGAGGGCACGCAGTCGAACCTGCAGTTCCTGCCGACGCCTCACACGGACTTCGTCTTCGCCGTGCTGGGCGAGGAGTACGGATTCGTCGGCGTCTCGGTGACCCTGGGGCTGCTCCTTCTCTACCTGGCGAACGGTGTCCGCGTCGCCCTGGCGGCGCGGGAGCTGTCGGGCATGCTCCTCGTCGTCGGCCTGCTCTCCTTCATCGCGGGCCACGTTCTTTACAATACGGCGATGGTGGTCGGCCTGCTGCCGATCACCGGCATCCCGCTTCCCTTCCTGAGCTACGGCGGTTCCTTCATGCTCTTCTGTTGCGCGGCCACCGGCCTGATGATCGGCCTGGACGTGCGACGGTTCGTCAATACCTGACTGGCCCGTGTCGGCCGGCGGCATCGGCATGAACAGGGAACTCCTGGTCGACCACGACCCGCACCAGACCCGGGTCGCCGTGCTGGAGGACGGCCGACTCGTGGAGTTCTTCGTCGAGCGGCGGCGCGGCCGCGGTCTGGTCGGCAACGTCTACAAGGGGCGCGTGCGGCGGGTCCTTGCCGGCATGAGAGCCGCCTTCATCGATCTCGGGCTCAGGCGGGACGGTTACCTGTTCCTCGAGGAAACGGCGGGCGACGAGTCGGCAGCACAGGGTGGAGGCGGCGCCGCCGCCGCGGCCCCGCGACGGGGCCAGGAGATCCTCGTTCAGGTCGCCAGGGAGCACCTGGCGGACAAGGGGCCGCGGGTCACTACCGAGATCATGCTTCCGGGCCGCTACCTGGTGCTGGCGCCCTTCGGCGCCGATCGGCTGGGAGTTTCCCGGCGGATCGAGGAACCGGACGAGCGGGAGCGGCTGAGGCTGGCGGCCCGGGAAGCGCTGGGCGATTCCCTCGAGGCGGCCGGGTGCATCGTGCGCACGGCCGCGGCGGGGGCGTCGACGGAGGATCTGGCGAGGGACCACGAGGTTCTCGCGGACGCCTGGCGCGAGATCGAGGCACGCGCGGCCAAGGCCGCCGCCCCGGCGCTCGTCCACCGGGAGGAAGCCCTTGCGGTCCGCGTGATTCGCGACCACTTCGGCGCGGAGTTCTCCGCGCTGCGGGTCGACGGCGTCGATGCCTACCGGGTCGTCCGGGAGTACCTCGAACGGGTGCAGCCAGGGCTGCTCGAGCGGTTGGAGAGGAGTCGCCGCGGCCTCTTCGACCGCTATCGGATCGACGAGGCGGTCGATGCTGCGCTCGAGCCCGGAACCCCGCTGCCATCCGGCGGTCACCTGGTCATCAACCAGACGGAGGCGCTGGTGGCCATCGATGTGAACTCCGGCCGCGACAGAGGCGCCGGCGACTTCCGCGACACGGTCCTGCGGACGAATCTCGAGGCCGCGACAGAGGCAGCGCGCCAGATCCGGCTGCGGGACCTCGCCGGCATCGTCGTCATCGACCTGATCGACATGGAGCACGCAGAGGACCGCCGCACCGTGTTCGCGCACCTCGAAGCGGAACTGCGGAAGGACCGCGCCCGCAAGCGGCTGCTCGAGATCTCCGAGTTCGGCCTGGTCCAGCTCACGCGGCAGCGTCGGCGCGCGAACCTGGAGCAGGCGCTGACGCGTCCCTGCCCGACCTGTCGGGGCCGGGGCCTGGTCAAGTCGGTCGCGACCGTCTGCCTGGAGCTGTGGCGCACCTGTCTGGCGCATGCCGGCCGCGGCTGCCGCCGGCTCGCGGTGCGGGTTCACCCGGAGGTGCTGCAGGGTCTTCGGGGTTCCGAGTCGGAAGTGCTGGACGGGATGCAGGGAGCGTTCGACGTTCCCATCCTGTTGCGGCCGGATCCGGATCTGCATCGGGAGCGTTTCGTCGTCACCGAGATCGACGGATCTTGACCACCGGGACCGAAGCGCCCGAACTGCGGTTCGAGTTCGACGATCTTCTCGGCGCCGTTGTCCCGCAGGCAGTGGCAGGGGGCCTTGACGCCGGCTTCGAGGAGGCCCTGCGCCGACTGCTCGACCCCGCGAACTGCCGGCGCAGCCTGCACTGGGGGCGCAGCTACCTCTACGAAGCGGCCTGGCGGTCGGCCGGACAGGGCGCCGAGACAGCGGTGGTCGTCAAGCAGTTCCGTCACGACGACCTGCGGGCGCGGCTGCGCCGTCGGCGGCGCGGCAGTCGTGCCCGCCTGAGCTTTCAGGCGGCGCAGCAGTTCGCTCGCCTCGGCATCCCGACGCCGGATCCCCTCCTCCATGCGGAGTCGAAGACGCTCGACGGTCCGGCCTGGTTCGTCTGCCGGCTGGTGCCCGACGCGCTGGAACTGCGCTATGTCCTGCGCGCCCTGAACGCCGGCGCCGCTGCCGAGCGGTTTCCGGAGATCGACGGTCCGACCCTGTTGAGGCGGGTCGGCGCGCTCGCCGCCGAGCTGCACGGCCATGGCGTCTGGTTCAGGGATCTGACCTCGGGCAACGTCCTCCTGTCGGAACCGTCCACGGACGCCGAGCTGTTCCTCGTCGACCTGAACCGGGCCCGTTTCCGCCGACGGCTGTCGACCAGCCGTCGGCTGCGGGATCTGAGCCGGATGCCGGTGCTGCGGCCGGAGCACCGCACAGAGTTTCTCTCCGGATATCGCCCGGGCGGCCTGTCCCGACTGCAGCGTCTCTGGTTCGAGGCGTACCACCACGGATTCCGCCTGAAGTCGGGATCGAAGCAGGGAGCGCGCCGGGGCCTGCGCCGGCTCGCCGATCTCGTTCTGCCGCGCCGTCGTGCCCATCCCCATGTTCCCGATGCGGAGCGGGGCGCTGCAGCCACCGAGCGCACCGTCTGGGATCCGCTGACCGATCAGCCGCATCAGCAGGCGACGCGCAGCCAGCGTCTCGGTGTGCGCCTGCGGGATCTCGGCCATCACACGGGTCCCCTGCTTCGGGCCGTCGTCCCGCTGTTTCGGTCCGTTGCCGAGGCGCGCCGTGTGCGGAGCGGTCTCGACCGTGACCCGGAAGCGGTTCGCTTCGGCGGGCTCGGCGTCGCGGTCGGTCCGGGTTCGGCGCCGGTCCCCGCCCTGTTCGAGAAGCTCGACGATCTCGGGGTCGATACCGTGCTCCTGCGCTTCCATCTCTGGCAGGGCCTGGACAGCGGTCTTCTGGATCTGGCGAGAACCCTGAGCGCCGCCGATCGCCCGGTCGATCTCGTGTTCCAGCTCTGCCAGGACCGTTCGCTGGTTCGTGACGCAGGCCTCTGGCGCCGGAGCGTCGAGGAAGCCGCGGCCGCGCTCTCGTCGTACGGCCGCCGATTCGTGATCGGCCAGGCGCCCAACCGCAGCAAGTGGGGCGTGTGGCGGCCGGTCGACTACTGGAACCTCCTCGGGGTCGGCGCCGAGGCGGTTCGGGCTCACTGCCGGGACGCCTGCCTGCTTGCCCCCGCCGTGATCGACTTCGAACCGCACGTGACAGCCGCGCTGGTGCACTCCGGCCGGCGGCGGCACCGGTTCGACGTTCTGGCCAGCCAGCTCTATGTGGACCGACGCGGCGCCCCGGAGAACAGCCAGTTCGGCTTCGATCTCGCCGGCAAGCTGGCCGTCCTGCGGTCCCTCGCCCGCAGCTCCCCGGACTGTACGTCGGGGCGGAGCTGGGTTACCGAGTTCAACTGGCCGCTGGCGGAGGGTCCGCACTCTCCTGCGGGCCGCGACGTGGCGGTCGATGAGGACGCCCAGGCCAGCTTCCTGGTCCGCTACGCGCTGGAGGCGCTGGGCAGCGGTCTGGCGGAGCGCGTCTACTGGTGGCAACTGGCGGCGGCCGGCTACGGGCTGCTGGATCCCCGCGGCGGCGGCCTCCGTCAGCGCTCCGCCTACCGGGCGTTCCGTCAGCTTCACCGTGAACTGGCCGGCTCCGAGGTCCTGCGCCTGCGAATGCCGCCGGGTATGCGCGGCTACCGGGCGCTGCGGCGGGGAAGGGAAGTCCGGGTCATCTGGGCGCGCGACGAACGAGGCCGCTCCCTTCGGCTGCCGGACGCAGCAGGTGTACGTGCAGTACGCGACCGGGACGGCCGGGAGCTCGACGACCTGCCCGCGGTGCTCGGCGGGGCGCCGGTGTACGTCGAGTTCCGGCAGCCCGGCGGCCCCGTCGCCGGGGCGTAAGATGCGCGCAGCAATGGTTGCCCTGGCCCGATCGCTGGTCCGCTACCGCAGCCTGCTCTGGACCCTCGTGATGCGGGAGCTGCGTGCACGCTACAGGGGCAGCGTCTTCGGCTTCCTGTGGTCCCTGCTGAATCCGCTCCTGCTGCTTGCGGTCTACTCCTTCGTCTTCGGCTGGCTCCTCGACCGCTCGGATCTGGTGGCCGTCGAGCCCTACGGCGTGTTTATCGTCACCGGCCTGTTCCCCTGGATCTGGGTGTCCACCTCGTTGCTGGAAGGCTGCACCTCGCTCACCGCCAACGGCGGGCTGATCCGGAAGGCGGTGTTCCCGGTCGAGGTCCTGCCGGCGGTCGCCGTGGCGGCGAATCTGCTGCACTTCCTGCTGGCGCTGCCGATCGTTGGCGCCGCCCTGGCGGGCAGCCGCCTGGTCGGTTTTCCGGTTTCCGGCTGGACGGCGGCCCTGCTGCCGGCGGTCCTGGCGATCGAGCTGGTGATGGTCGCCGGCCTCGCCTTCGCCCTGTCGGCCCTGTGCGTTCACTTCAAGGATGTGCGGGATCTTCTTGGCAATCTGCTGGTCCTCGCGTTCTTTCTGGCGCCCATCATCTATACCTTGAGCGACCTGCCGGCGCCGCTCGCGAACGTGGTGCAGTTGAACCCGATGACCTGGTTCACGACGGCGACCCAGGACCTTCTGTTCTTCGGTCGTCTGCCCGAGCCCCGGGTCTGGGCGGTCATGGCCGCCACGGCGGCGGTGTCCTGGGTCCTGGGCGCCGGTCTCTTCTCGCGCCTTTCCGAGACCCTGGCCGAGGCGGTCTGACTTGAAGTCGGAGGCGATCTCGGCAAGCGGCCTGTGCAAACGCTACCGCCGCGCTGCCGGCGGCTATCGGCTGCGGACGCTGAAGAGCGCCCTGCTCGAACGCAGCCTGACCGGCGGTCTGGCCTCGACCGATGTCGTCGAGGCCTTGGCCGACGTCACGTTCGACGTTGCTGCCGGCGAAGCGGTCGGGATCATCGGCGGCAACGGCTCAGGCAAGTCGACCCTGATCAAGCTGGTCGCGGGTCTGCTGCGGCCGACGTCCGGCAGGCTCTCGGTGACCGGCCGTGCGGCGGCCCTGATCGAACTCGGCGCCGGCTTTCACCCCGAGATCTCGGGACGCGAGAACATCTTCATCAACGGCGCGCTGCTCGGGTCGAGTCGTCGTCGGATCGAGCAGCGGTACGACGACATCGTGGAGTTCGCAGGGCTGGCCGACGTCATCGAGGAACCGATCAAGTACTACTCCTCGGGCATGTACGTCCGGCTCGGCTTCTCGGTCGCGATCCACACCGACCCCGACATCCTCCTCGTCGACGAGGTCCTCGCGGTGGGCGACGAGGAGTTCGTCCACCGGTGTCTGGCACGGATCGAGGAACATCTCGCCGGCGGCGGCACTCTGCTGGTGGTCAGCCACACGATGACGCTGATCGACCGCATCTGCGACCGGGCGATATGGCTCGACCGCGGGCGCGTCCGCGGTCTGGGATCGACGCGTCGAGTCATCGATGCCTACCTGGAGTCGGTGGCGTCGCGCGAGGGCCAGGCCCATGGCCGTCACCGCTTGCCGACAGCCGGAAGCGGCGCCGTTCCGGCGGCTGCGCAGGCGGCGGAGGAAGGCGGGACAGAGGAACCGGCGAGCGCGGCTGCCGTCTCCGGGAAGCTGCGCTGGGGCTCGCGCCAGGCGGAGATCGTGGCGGTGCGCCTGCTTGCTGGCGGTGAGCGGGAAGAGCGCTACCACCTGTGCAGCGGGGAAGCGGCGGTCTTCGAACTCGAGGTCGAGCCGCGCGAGGAACTCTCCGACTTCGTCTTCGGCGTCGGCGTCAGGACGCCGCGGGGCATCGACTGCTGGGGCACGAACACCGACCTGGCCGGCTTCCGGCCGCGTCTCCTGTCCGGTCCGGTCCGGGTTCGGCTCATCTGTCCGGAGCTCCGGCTGGCGCCGGGCGAGTACACGGTGGATGTCGCCGTGCACGCCCGCGACGGCAGGGCGTACGATTACCGGCGCCAGGCGCTTCGCTTCACGGTGGCCGAGAGCACAGTGTCCAGGAGCATCGGTCTCTACCTGCCCGAGCATCGGTGGCAGGTGGCGACGCTGGGCGCGCGGATCGACGGGGAACGGGCGGAAGGCGACGAACCACGAACGGCCATCGACTGGCATGCACCCGGCCAACCGGCCGGCGACGAACGGAGGATCGAATGAGCGACGAACCGAGGGAAGGAACAGGCGACGAGGAGGTGTCCTCGTCGATCAACGTCAAGATCGGAGACGCCGAGCTCAAGGGGACGTACTCCAACCTGCTGCGGATTACCCACACCCGGGAGGAGTTCATCCTCGACTTCATCAACGTGGTTCCGCCCCAGGGCATCGTCAGCGCCCGGATCGTGACCAGTCCCGGGCACCTCAAGCGGATCATCCGGGCGCTGGGCGCGAACCTGCAACGCTACGAGGAGGTTCACGGAGTGATCGAGGAGGCGCCGGACCCGACCGATCCGTCCGGCAGCGTCAACTGACCCGCAACTCCCCTCGGAGGTCCGCAGCGAGGGCATGCCGGCGCCGCCGACACCGGGTCGAGTCGGCCTTGGGCGCCCGCCCGGCCGAGGCCTGAGCGACCCCCGGGCCGCGGCCGGCTGGCTCGGTCTCAGCCGACGCGCTGGCTCTTGAGGTACATGGAGGCGATGACGTCGCGGTAGCGCTCGTTGACGATCTTCCTGCGCACCTTCAGCGTCGGTGTGATCTCGCCCTCCTCGATCGACAGCTCCCGCTCGAGCAGGCGGAAACGGCGCACACGTTCGTGTGCCGGCAGCCGCTCGTTCGCTCGGTCGACCAGGTTCTGGACGATCTCGTGGAGGCGCGGATCCTGCCGGAATTCGACCGGCTCGAGTCCGGCGAAGGGCTCGGGCGGTTCCGTGTAGTTGGGCGCGATCAGGGCGTTGAGATACGGGTAGCCGTCGCCGACCACGACCACCTGGGCGACCGCCGGGTGGGTGACGAGCATCTGTTCGATCGGCTGAGGCGCGATGTTCTTGCCGCCGCTGGTCACCAGGAGGTCCTTCTTGCGGTCCGTGATGTACAGGTAGCCGTCGTCATCCAGGCGTCCGATGTCGCCGGTATGGAACCAGCGATCCGGGTCGACCACTGCCGCGGTGGCTTCGGGCTGGTTCCAGTAGCCCTGCATCAGGCCCTCGGTGCGGGCGAGGATCTCGCCGTCTTCCGCAATGCGGAGTTCCACGCCGGGAGCGGCCGTTCCGACCGAACCGCGTCGGGACGCGCCGGGACGCTCCACGGCGAGAACCGGCGCGGTCTCGGTCAGTCCGTAGCCCTGGTAGAGACGGATGCCGATTGCGTCGAAGAACTCGGCGACCTCGTTGGCGATGGCGGCGCCGCCGGAGATGGCAAATCGCAGGCGGCCCCCGAACCGCTCCCTGATCCTGCGGAACACGAGGCGGTCGGCGACCAGGCCCTGGAGCGCCGCTCCGCCGCGTTCGGCCCGCCGCTTGCCGACCTTGAGGGCCCAACCGATCAGCCGCCGGCGCGTCGCAGGCTGCTTGGCGAACGTGCCCTGAATGCGCACGTAGGCGCTTTCGTAGAGCCTCGGCACCGAACACAGGACGGTCGGCCGCACCTCCGGCAGCAGGCCGGCGACCCTCTCGATGGCGGGGGAGTAGTGGATCGACACCCCGCGGTAGAAGAAGAGGTAGTCGACGGTGCGCTCGAAGACGTGGGAAAGCGGCAGGAAGGAGAGCGCCTGATCCGCTTCGCCCAGGGGGTAGAGGTCCTGGCAGGCGAGGATGTTCGAGACGAAGTTCCGGTGCGACAGGACGACCCCCTTCGGCTCGCCGGTGGTGCCGGAGGTGTAGATGATGCTCGCCGGGTCGTGCGGGCCGACCCGCCCGCCGAAGGCGGCAGGGTCTGCGTCCGTCGTGGGCGGCGTGCTGGCGATCAGGGCGTCGAGATGGGCGCCGTCTTCGGCCGCGGCGTCGGCATCCAGGGCCACCAGCCGCAGGCCCTGCTGGTCGCTGCCGTTCTCGTCGGCGTCCTGCGGAACGATCCGGGCAAGCAGATCGCGCTTCGCCCGGTCACCGAAGAAGACCCAGCCGGCGCCGCAGTCGAGCAGGATGTAGGCGACCTGGGGTGCGTTGAGCGTCGGATAGAGCGGCACGGACACCGCGCCCAGGAGGTGACAGGCAAAGTCGACGATGTGCCATTCCGGTCGGTTGGCCGCGAACAGCGCCACCCGGTCGCCCTTGGCCACGCCGTGCGCTTCGAGCGCCGTCGCGGTCCGGCAGACGCCGTCGATGAACTCCCGGGCGGAAAGCGACTCCGTCCGGCCATGGCGCCGAATGGACAGCAGGGCCTCGCGGCGGCCGTAGCGCTCGGCGACCAGGCGGACCAGATCGGACAGGGTCTCCAAGGGGGGAACGCTAGCAGCACTCGAACAGCACTCAGAGCGGCTCGCGCGGCGGCCGCGGACCGAACAGGGCCGATCCGATCCGCACGTGGGTGGCGCCCTCGAGGACTGCAAGGTCGTAGTCGGCGCTCATGCCCATCGACAGCCAGCCGTCCCGATCGCCGAACAGTCCACGCCGGGCCAGCCGGTCGCGCAGGCGCCGGAGAGCGGCGAAGTCGGAGCGGGCGCGGCGCGGGTCGGAACGCCGCGGAGGAATGGCCATCAGGCCGCGGACTCTCAGGTGTTCCAGCTCGCCGATTCGCAGCATCGCTTCCGTTTCGTCGGGCAGGAATCCGTGCTTGCCGGGTTCGCGTCCGATGTTCACTTCGAGCAGGCAGGTGCGGACGCCCTGACCACGGCGCCCGAGAACCCGGTCGAGCCGTTCCGCGATCCGCGGCCGGTCGACCGCCCCGAAGACGTCGAACGCGGCGCTGGCGCGCGCCGCCTTGTTTGTCTGCAGCGGCCCGATCAGATGCCATTCGATCCGGTCGGCGTAGCCGGACTCGAGCAGCGCCGCGCGATGCGCCTCGCCCTCCTGGACCTGGTTCTCGCCGAGGATCCGGAGCCCCGCATCCAGCGCTTCCGTGATGCGGTCAAGCGGCTGGCGCTTGCAGGCGCCGATGATGGCGACATCGGCCGGCTGCCGGCCGGCCTGGCGGCAGGCAGCCGCCAGCCGTGCGGCGATCTCCGAGTACCGTTCGCCAGCGGTCCTGCCCGATGCCTCGTTCAGTCGGCGGCTCCGTCGTCCAGATACAGGATCCGCTGGCAGGAATCGCAGGGTACGA
This sequence comes from Thermoanaerobaculia bacterium, assembly GCA_965116145.1. Taxonomy (GTDB): domain Bacteria; phylum Acidobacteriota; class Thermoanaerobaculia; order Multivoradales; family Multivoraceae; genus Multivorans. The sequence continues at coordinate 2,282,666 of OZ220482.1, read as the reverse complement.
GAGCGCCCTGGGTCTGGATCTGCACGACCACCTGGGGCCGCGTCCGGTAGTTGCAGAACGAACAGTGCCGGATCGGGGGGCCGGCGCCCTCCACGACCCGAATGGCCGCCAGCGGCGAGCCGTCGTGGCGCTCGAAGAGGCGTTCGTACTGGAGCAGCACCGCCGGCGGCAGGCGTTCACGGAGCGCGTCGATCCGCCCCTCGAGCACCTCCACCTGCTTGCGCATCTCGGGCTTCTGCTGTTCCCACGCGGCAAGCTGCTTCTGGTACTCCCGGTCGACGGTTCCGAACCGGTCGCGGACGTCGTCGAGCCGGGTCGTTGCCGCCTCCTGCCGTTCGATCGCCTGCAGCGCCTCCTCGTCCGCTTCCCGCATCCTGGCCCGCACGGTGTCGATCTCGCTCAGGAGCGCGCCGTACTCGCGTTGGGTCGTCACCCGGGCGGTCTGCTCCTGGTAGCGCTCGATGCTCTCCTTCCCCGTCGCCGCTTCAGCTTCCGCGGCGCGGCGCTCGAGTTCGGCCTGCTGGCAGTCCTGCTCGAGCTGCTCGATCTCGCTCTGTTGACGCTCGTGTTCGTCGTGGAGTTCCTGCATCGATTCGGGAACTCCGTCCAGCAAGGCACGACAACGGGCGAGCTCCGTGCTCGCCCGCTGCAGCTCTACGATCGTGTCGAGGACTCTTTCCATTCCGCTCCGTTCCGAAGCTCGACCGGCTTCGCCGTCCCGACGGCTTCAGGGTCCGCCGATCGTTCTGAGATTGCTTGGTGAGTGGCGATCGCAGGCTCCGCAGTTCGCGGTGTGGGTCCACCTGGATTCGAACCAGGGACCTGCCGGTTATGAGCCGGATGCTCTAACCGCTGAGCTATGGACCCCGAGGGCCGTTGAGCGCAGCGACGGAGTATATCCCGCAACTCTCGTCGGTACTCCTGCTGCGACCGCCTTGGGGTATAGTCCGCGCCACGGACCCGGGCGGTACAAGGAGGCGTCAGACATGTCGAGATCCACTCCAGCAGCCCGTGGCGGAAGTCGGGCTGCGTTCGACCCGCACTTTCTCCACGGGCGGCCGGGCAGGGCGCGGCGTTTCGCCGCTCACGCTTCGGTCGTCGTCCTGTTCGCTTCACTGGGTGCGTGCGGGCCCTCCGAGGAGGAGCGCATCGCCGTCGCACGCGCCGATGCGTGGGTCGAGCTGCAGGAAGACCAGGCGGCCCTGAACGCGAAGCGCGACGAACTGTCGGCACTCCGCGAGCAGATCGACGTTGCGGGCGAGGGCGACGACGTCGAGGCTCTCACCGCGGAGATGGACGCTCTGGACATCGAGATCGGCACCGACGGCGAGGCGTTCTCGGCCAAGCTGGTCAACTACATCAACGAAGCGAACTGGGAACTCGGCGGCGAGATGACCGAAGAGCAGCGGGCCGCGTTCGCCATGAAGAGCTCCGAGGACCTGATCCTGGCCGAGGAATACGTGGTGATGGGCGGCGACTACCGGCGCGCCGTCGACATCCTTGAAGGGGCCCTGGCCGTTGATCCCGACAACGCCGACGTCCAGGAACGGCTGGCCAGGTACCAGGCTGACCGCTACATCACTGCCGAACGATTCGCGCAGGTGAAGAACGGAATGACCGCGGCCGAGGTCGAGGCGCAGCTCGGCAAGGTCTTCCACCGCAACTTCCGGGAGTTCGACGACGAGGACGTGTTCGCCTGGTTCTACCCCAAGGACCCCGGAGAGCACGGCAAGAACGCCGCGGTCGGCGTGTTCTTCCGCGAAGGCACGGGGAAGGTCTACCGCACCGACTTCAACGCGGTGAAGGGCGAGACCGGGGAAGAGTAGCGAGGAAGCACAGAAGGAGCAGGCATCCTGCCAGGAGAGTCCTTGACGCGGCCCGCAGGCCGTTGCAGAATGCGGGGCGCTCGCGGGCTGTCTTGCGTGGCCGGTTGCGGGCTATCCGGGCTTGAGCCTGCTGGACTACAGGAAACGAGATCACGTCATGCCGGTTGTGCAGGTACGCGAGGACGAGAGCTTCGAGAACGCGCTTCGCCGCTTCAAGCGGAAGTGCGAGAAGGAGGGCATTCTGACGGAGCTCAAGAAGCGTCAGCACTTCGAGAAGCCCTCGGTCAAGCGGAAGCGCAAGGTCGTGCAGGCTCGCAAGAAGATGCTGCGTCGCCTGGCCGACGAGCGACGCGCCGGTCTCGCCTGAGTCAGCGGTTCCGGGCGCGGCCCCGTCGAGGGCGTGGAGGCGCTCTGCAGGCTCATCTGTAGCGATCTGCGGCACGGGCTACCCGACGGCTCCCGGCGCCGCCTGCACTTCCACCGCGGACGGCACCGATGGTCTGCAGCAGCGCAACGTCCGAGGCACTCGAGTTTCCGTCGCTGCTGGCCGTTCTGGCCGGTTTCGCATCCACGGACGCCGGCAGTCGGGCGGTGCGGGCGATCGCGCCGGAGACCGATCCTGCCGAGATCGATCGGCGCCGGGCTCGCTACGCCGAGATCGCCCGGGAGACCGAACGAGGCGGAGTCCTGGCGCCGTCGCTCGACGGGCTTCTCGATCTGCGCGATCACCTCGAAGGGGATGCTCGCGGGCTGGCCGGCCCGGAGCTGCTCGACCTGGCGGCTGCGATCGAGACCAGCGAGGAGATCCTCGGTCGGCTCGGAGACCCCGAGACCACGCCACAGTGCGCCGGCGAAGTCGACACCCTGAGGCGGATGGAGGTCGATGCCGCGGCTGTCGACGCCGCGGGAGACGGCGGCTGTGCCGGCCTGGCAAGCCGTCTGCGCCGCACCCTGGACCGGCGCGGAGGCGTGCGGGACGACGCGACGCCGCGCCTGCGGCTGCTGATCCGGAGCGCCCGCCGTACCCAGGCCTCGGTCGAGGCGACTCTTCTGGCCTACGTGCGCGAGCACGGCAGTTCGCTGGCCGACGACTCGACTCCCATGCGGGGCGGCCGCCTGTCGGTGCTCCTGCCAGCGGGCAGCCGCGGCCGGCTCGGCGGGCTCGTCCGGGGCCGGTCCGCCTCGGGTCGGAGCTTCTACTTCGAACCTTCGGAGGTGGTCGAGGGCAACGACGAACTGGAGCGCATCGCCTCCGATCGGGACTTCGAGCGCACCCGCATCCTGGCCGATCTCGTGGCGCAGGCGCGGGCGCTCGCGCCGGCGATCGTTGCCCGCATCGACTTTCTGGCCGCGGTCGACGCGATGCAGGCCGCGGTGCGCTTCGCCGGCGAGGTCGACGCGGCGCTGGCGGCGGCCGCGCCGCCAGGCCCGGCCGGCAGCGCATCTCTGCTGGAGCTACGCGGCGCCCGGCACCCGTTGCTCGATCCGCGCCTCGCCGACCGCAGGGAGCTGGCGTTGGGAGCGGCCGGCAACTGGAGCAGCGTCGTGCCGCTCGACCTGACACTGGACCATCACCGAACCCTGGTCCTGACCGGTCCGAACGCCGGCGGCAAGACGGTCGCCCTGAAGACGGCGGGGCTGCTGTGCCTGATGAACCAGGCCGGACTGCCGGTGCCGGCGGCTCGAGACAGCCGACTGCCGATCCTCGACCGCGTGGTGGCGGTGGTCGGGGACGAGCAGAGCGTGCTCGAGGAACGGTCGACGTTCAGCGCGCGTCTCCTGCGCCTGCGCGAGGTGTGGCGCCACGCCGGCCCGAACACCCTTGTGCTGCTCGACGAGGTCGGCGCCGGCACCAACCCGGAGGAAGGCGCGGCGCTCGGTATCGCCCTGCTCGAAGGCCTGGTCGAGCGCGGTTCGCTCGGCGTGCTGACAACCCATCTCACCCAGCTCGCTGCCGCCGCCCTCGAGGCGCCGGCGGCCTCCTGCGCCGCGATGGGGTTCGCCCCGGACAGCGGGCTGCCCACCTACCGCCTGGTCGTCGGGCCGCCCGGAGGCAGTCAGGCGCTGGCGCTGGCGCGGCGGCTCGGCCTGCCGTCCGCCTGGCTCAAGCGGGCGGAGCATGTTCTGGGCTCCGAGCACCAGAAACTGCGGCGGGTGCTGGAGCGCAACGAACGGCTCCGGGAGCGGCTGCTCGCACGGGAGGCGGAGCTTGCACGGCTGACTGCCGAGACGGAGACGGCCCGCGCCCGCCTCGAGTCGCGGCGGGAGGCGCTCGGGGCCGCCAGGCAGCGCCTCGACCAGGCCCTCGGCCGCGAGATCGACGCTCTCCGCCGGGCCAATCGCCGGCGGCTGGACCAGGCCCTTGCCGAGCTGTCCTCGACCTCTCGGGTACCGGGCAAGCGGGCCTTCGCCCGCGTGGCGGCGTCGTTGCACGGAGAACTCGACCGGGACGTGTCGGCGGCGGTCGAGCGCATGGTCCAGGCGCCCGACGCTGCCGACACGCCGCCGGATCGGGAGTCGCAGGGGCCGTCCGCAACGGAGGAACGCCGTCCCCTGGTTGCCGGCGTCCGGGTGCGGCACCGTTCCCTCGGCTGGGTGGGCGAGCTCACCGAGATTCGCGGCGCCCGGGCGACGGTGCTGGTCCGCGGCAAGCGGCTCCGCGCTCCGGCCGCCGACCTCGAGGCAGTCGCCGAGGACCGTCGCTCGGCGCCCGCTGAGGTTCAGGTCCGGAGGTCGCAGGCAGACTCCGTGGAGGCCGAATTGCTCCTGATCGGCCAGTTGGTCGATCCGGCGCTCGATTCCCTCGATGCCTACCTGGATCGGGCGCTGGCTGCCGGCCGCGAACGGGTTCGGGTGGTGCATGGTCACGGCAGCGGCCGGCTTCGCCGGGCTGTCCGCGAGCACCTGCGAGGGCATCCGGCGGTGGCCGATTACGGTCCCTCTCCCGCCTCCGCCGGCGGCGACGGCGCGACGGAAGTCGTCCTCCGCTGACCGCGCTTCGACCTGCCCGACCCGCAGCTCTGCTCGAGTGACGGGATCCGTGACCACAGCAGGAAACCGGCAGGGTACGCGCCCCCGGGGGGTAGGATGAAGCGATCGTGCAGCGGCGTGTCAGGCTCACGGACCAGGTGGTGGACGCGGTGCGCGAGGCGATCGACATCGTCGAGATCGCCAGCGAGTACACGAAGGTGGAGCGGCGCGGCCAGCGCTTCGTGGCGCTCTGCCCCTTCCACAAGGAGAAGACGCCTTCGCTGTCACTCGATCCCGAGCTCAAGCTCTACCACTGCTTCGGCTGCGGCGCCGGCGGCGACGCCTTGCGTCTGCACATGGAACTCACCGGCGACCCCTTCGCCACCGCGATCGAGCATCTCGCCGACCGCTACGGGATCCCCGTGCAGCGGCCTGGCGGACCCGGCGCCGACGGCCGCCCCGACCGTTCCGAGCGCATCCAGGCCGCGCTTGACGCCGCGCACGACTTCTTCCGGGCCAGGCTGCGGACGGAGCCGCTGCCCGGGCAGTACCTGAAGCGGCGCAAGGCGCCTCCGGAGCTGGTCGCCCGGTTCGGCATCGGCTATGCCCCCGACGACTGGCGGACGCTGGTCGAGGAGCTGGGCCAGCGCATACCGGTTCCCGCCCTTGAAGCCGCGGGGCTGATCGCGCGCAGCCAGAAGGCGCCGGACCGTCCCTACGACCGGTTCCGCAACCGGCTGATGTTCCCCATCCGGTCGCCCTCGGGCCGCGTGCTGGCGTTCGGCGGCCGCACCCTGGGCGACGACAGGGCGAAGTACATCAACACCAGCGAGACGGATCACTTCCGCAAGGGCGCCCTGCTCTACGGACTGGACACTGCCCGCCGCAGCATCCGGGAGCAGGGCCGGGTGCTCCTGGTCGAAGGCTACTTCGATGTGCTGGGGGCGGCGGCCTCCGGTATCGACTGGGCGGTCGCGAGCATGGGAACGGCGCTTACCGGGCAGCAGGTGCGGCTGTTGTCCCGCTATACCGACGAGGTGATTCTGGGCTACGACGGCGACCGGGCCGGCATCGAGGCGGCGCGCAAGGCGGCGGCCCTGCTGCTGGGCGCCGGGCTCAACGTCCGGCGGGCGCGCTTTCCGGCCGGCCAGGACCCGGACTCCCTGCGGCTCGACGAGGGGCCCGAAGCCGTGCGCAGGACGGTTGCGGAGGCCCGGGATGCCGTGGCGCTCGAGCTGGACGATCTGCCCGGCCGGGGCGAGCTCGACCCGCGGCTGCGGGCGCGCGAGGCGGCGCGGGTGCGCACCCTGATCGACCGGGTCGACGACCCGATCGTGCGAAGGGGCTACTACGAGGCCGCGGCCGACCGCCTCGGCGTCCGGGTCGAGGTGCTGCTGCAGGAGTCCGCCGCGGCCGCGGACCCGCAGGCTGCCGCCGAGTCGCCCGGCCGCTCGACCGGTTCGAGCGCTGCAGTGACCTCGTCGATCGAGGAGCAGGTGCTGCGTCTGATCGCCGCCGCCCCGGAACTCGGCGGGTTCGAGTGGCCGGCTCCCGAGGTGTTCTTCGATCCGGCCCTTCGCGCCGTCTATCGCGCCATGCTCGACCAGGCGCAGGCCGGCTCGGAGCGCATCGATTCCGACGAGCTGGTCAATGTCCTCGGGCGCGGCGGCAGCATGGAGAACGAGACCGCTCGACCGGTTGACCGGCTCGCCGGCCTTTTGCTAGAACCTTCACCGGCGTCCGAGTCGGAGGCGTCCGAGTCGGGGGAGTCGGAGGAGCTCGCGGTCAGCCTCTCGGAGCTGGCTCGACGGTTCGCCCGACAGCGGCTCCAACTGCTCGTCCGGGAGATCAAACGTGCAGATCGTGAAGGCAACACGGAGGCCCTGCATCGGATGATCCAGGAGAAGCAGAAGCTCAGCCGCGAGCTCCACCCGCCGTCGAGAGGCTGAGGGATCCCCGTGGCGCTTCACACCGTCGTCAAGGCCGTTCAGGCCGAACCGATCGAGCAGCGCCACAGCTCGGTGCGCAACCTGTTCCTGCTCGGCCGCGAGAAGGGCTACGTGCTTCAGGACGAACTCGAAACCCGTCTGCCGGCCGAGCTGCTCGACGAGCAGAGGGACATGGCGGAAATCAGGGCGCGCCTGCAGTCGATGGGGACCGGCGTGATCGGTCGGCCGGTGACGTTCGTCAAGGCCGCCGACGCCGATCCCCGGCCGGCGGTCGGCAGCGTCGAGCGGAACGGCTCGGAATCGGCCGACCCTGCGTCCGAAGACCGGACGATGGATCCGGTACGGGCCTATCTGCGAGAGATGGGCCGCGTCGAATTGCTCGACCGGGAAGGCGAAGTGGAGATCGCCAAGCGCATCGAACGCGGCGAGTGGATCGTGTTCCAGGCGCTGTGCGACAACCAGATCGTGTTGAGGGAGCTGCTGCGGATCAATGAACTGGCGCGGCACGACCGGCGCCTGGTGCGGGAGTTGCTGGCCGATGACGGCGGCGATCTCGACCGGAAGGCCAAGGATCGGATCGCGAAGAACCTGCAGATCTTCCAGGCGATCGAGGACCTCGATCGGCAGGTCCGCCGGCAACGTCTCCAGCGTGACCGGCGCCGGCCGGGCGGCGATCGGTTCGCGGAGATCGAGCGCGAGATCGATCGCACCGCCGGCAGGATCACCGAACAGATCCGGTCGATCGAACTGACGGCGCAGACGCGAGGCCGCCTGGTCGAGATCCTGAAGCAGCTCTACGCAGAGGTGTCGCGCCACGACCGGGACATCCGCCGGGCGCAGGTCGCGCTCGAGCGGGAGCGCGACGTGGAACTCCGGGCGCTGCATCGTCGCCGGATCGAGAAGTACCGTGCTCGCCTGCGAGCGGCGGAAGAGCGCTACGGCACAACGCTGGCGCAGGTCACCGCCACTCTGAACAAGGTGCGCCGGGGGGAGGCGGTGTGCGAGCAGGCGCGCTCCGAGATGATTCAGGCGAACCTCCGGCTGGTCGTGTCGATCGCCAAGAAGTATGCGAACCGCGGGCTGCACCTGCTGGACCTGATTCAGGACGGCAACATCGGGCTGATCCGCGCGGTGGAGAAGTTCGAGTACCGCCGCGGCTACAAGTTCTCCACCTACGCGACCTGGTGGATCCGCCAGGCGATTGCCCGGGCCATCGCCGATCAGGCGAGGACGATCCGTGTTCCCGTTCACATGATCGACACGATCAACAAGCTGGCCCGGACCAGCCGCGCGATGGTGCAGGAGCTGGGCCGGGAGCCGACGGTCGCCGAGATCGCCGAGCAGATGGACATGGAGCCTGCCGATGTCCGCGAGATCATGAAGGTCGCCCAGGAGCCGATCTCGCTCGAGACGCCGGTCGGCGACGAGGCGGACTCGTCGCTTGGCGACTTCATCGAGGACAAGAACGCGGTCTCGCCGCTGGATACGCTGCTGCTCAAGAACCTCAAGGAGCAGACGGCGACGGTGCTGCAGACACTGAGCCCGCGGGAAGAGCTCGTGCTCCGGATGCGTTTCGGGGTCGGCGAGGGCGCCGAGTCGACGCTCAAGGACGTGGGACGTTCGTTCAACGTGACGCGAGAGCGGATCCGGCAGATCGAGGCGAAGGCGCTTCGCAAGCTGCGGCAGCCGACCCGCGCGGGCAAGCTGAGCCCCTACCGGGACCGCCTCTGACCGGCGTTCCGGCGGGTTTGACAGTCGGCTTGGAGCGTTCCTAAGATGAACATCGTGTCGCCCGCCGCTTCTTTGCCTTGAGGCGGATTCTTCCTCGGTAGCTCAACGGTAGAGCGTTCGGCTGTTAACCGAAATGTTGGGGGTTCGAATCCCTCCCGAGGAGCCACTGTTCACGGCCTGGACGGTGAGGCGGGACCACTTCTCGCTCCTGACCGTGCCGAGGTAGTCGAGATGGTCGAGGTTTCCGAGGAGTTCCTGTCACCCGCGCGGCGCGTCGTTCACCGCCGCTTGAGCGTGGCCAGGCTGTACGAGGAGGCGGTCCGCCGCGGCGAGGCCTCGATTGCCGCCGAAGGGCCGCTCGTCGCTTCGACCGGGGAGCTCACCGGGCGGTCTCCGAACGACCGGTTCCTGGTGCGGTCTTCGCCGTCGGCGGAACTGGTCGACTGGGGTGCGGTGAACCGACCCCTCGAGCCGGAGCTCTTCGAGCGCCTCCACCGCCGGATGCTGGCCGCGGCCGCGGAGAGGGACCTGTTCGTGTTCGACGGTTTCGCCGGCGCCGATCCGGCCTGCCGTCTGAACGTGCGGGTGATCAGCGAGCGCGCCTGGCACAGTCTGTTCGCCCGCAACATGTTCCTCCGTGCGGCCGACGAAGAGGAGCTCAGCGACTTCCGGCCGGACTACACTGTCGTCGACCTCCCCAGCGTCCAGGCCGACCCGGAAACGGACGGCACGAACAGCACGACGTTAATCGCCCTCAACCTGGAGCGTCATCTGACCCTCATCGGCGGCAGCGAGTACGCCGGCGAGATCAAGAAGTCGATGTTCAGCGTCATGAACTACCTGATGCCCCGCCAGGGTGTGCTGAGCATGCACTGCAGCGCGAACTACGGCACCGATCCGTCGGACGTGGCCCTGTTCTTCGGGCTGTCCGGCACCGGCAAGACGACCCTGTCGGCGGATCCTGCGCGCACCCTGATCGGGGACGACGAGCACTGCTGGAGCGACCGGGGCATCTTCAACATCGAGGGCGGCTGCTACGCCAAGGTGATCCGGCTCGATCCCGTCGGCGAACCCGAGATCTACGCGACGACTCGACGCTTCGGCACCGTGCTCGAGAACGTGGTCTTCGATCCCGACACGCGGGAGCTCGATCTCGACGACGCCTCGCGCACCGAGAACACGCGGGCCAGCTATCCGCTGAGCCATCTTGAGCAGGTCGATGTCGGCGGCAGGGCCGGTCATCCCCGGGCGATCGTGTTCCTGACCTGCGACGCGTTCGGCGTGCTGCCGCCGATCAGCCGTCTCGACGAGTCGCAGGCGATGTACCACTTCCTGTCGGGCTACACGGCGAAGGTTGCCGGCACGGAACGGGGGGTCACCGAGCCGGCGGCGACCTTCAGCGCCTGCTTCGGTGCGCCCTTCATGCCGCTGCCGGCGGCGGCCTACGCCGACCTCCTGGGCGAGAAGGTGCGGCGCCATCGGGTGGACGTCTGGCTGGTGAACACGGGCTGGACGAGGGGGCCCTACGGCCAGGGCAGCCGGATCCGGCTGGCGCATACGCGGCGGATGATCCACGCGGCGCTGGACGGCAGCCTGGCGAACGTGCCCATGCGCACCCATCCGGTCTTCGGCCTCGCCTGTCCGACGGCGGTCGAGGGCGTGCCCGGCGACGTCCTCGATCCGCGCCAGAGCTGGGGAGATCCCCAGGCCTACGATCAGCACGCGCGCCGGTTGGCCCGGATGTTCATCGACAACTTCGAACGCATCGGCGGCAGCGCGTCGGCGGCCGTGCAGGCGGCATCGCCGCGCGTCACCGTGTGAAGCCGCCGCGGAGACCCGGAACGATGTCCGCGGCCGGCAGAGCCCATGTCGACGGCATGGACGCCTACCTGAGGCTCTACCGGGAGTCGATCGGGGATCCCGACAGCTTCTGGCTCGAACAGGCCCGTGCTCTGGACTGGTTCGCCGAGCCGCGGTCGGCGGGTCGGTGGGACTTCGAGGCGGTCGACTTCGCCTGGTTCGAAGACGGCGTGCTGAACGCCTGCACGAACTGCGTCGATCGGCACGCTGCCGACCGGCCCGACCGGACGGCCCTGATCTGGGTCGAGGACGAACCCGGCCGTTACCACCGGATCAGCTACCGGGAGTTGAAGCGGAACGTCTGCCGGATCGCCAACGTGCTGACCTCGCTCGGCATCGGTGTCGGCGACCGGGTGTGCATCTATCTGCCGATGGTCCCGGAACTGGCGTACACGATGCTTGCCTGTGCCCGGATCGGTGCGGTGCACTCCGTGGTCTTCGCCGGTTTCTCGGCCGACAGTCTGCGCGAGCGGATCGTCGACGCCGGTTGCCGGTTGCTGGTGACCGCGAACGAAGGCCTGCGCGGCGGCCGCACCATCCCGCTCAAGGCGACCTGCGATCAGGCCATCGAAGATCTGGACCTGGTCGAGCGCATGCTCGTCGTGCGGCGGACGGATACAGAGGTGCCGATGACCGCGGGGCGCGACCTCTGGCTCCACGAGGAAACCGCGAAGCAGCGGGCGACGGCGCCGGCAGCCAGGCTCGACGCCGAGGCGCCGCTCTTCATCCTCTACACCAGCGGCTCGACCGGGAAGCCGAAGGGCGTTCTTCACACCACCGCCGGCTATCTGCTCTACGCCTCGATGACGCACAGGCTGGTCTTCGATCATCGCGACGACGACATCCACTTCTGCGCTGCCGACATCGGCTGGGTGACCGGTCACAGCTACATCGTCTACGGCCCGCTCGCCAACGGCGCGACCAGCGTCATGTTCGAGTCCGTTCCGACCTACCCGGACCCGGGGCGGTACTGGCAGGTCGTCGACGATCTGGGGGTGACCCTGTTCTACACGGCCCCCACTGCCTTGCGGGCGATTGCGCGGGAGGGAGACCGTTGGGTCACGACGCACGATCGCGGTTCGTTGCGGATCCTCGGTTCGGTCGGCGAGCCGATCAACCCCGAAGTCTGGAACTGGTACCACGATGTGGTGGGCGATGGCCGTTGCCCCGTCGTCGACACCTGGTGGCAGACCGAAACCGGAGGCATCCTGATCACGCCTCTGCCCGGCGCGACCCCGCTGGTGGCCGGCTCGGCGACGCTGCCCTTCTTCGGCGTCGAACCGGTCCTTGTCGATGCCGACGGCAACGAGATCTCCGGCAACGACCGGAGCGGCGACCTCTGCCTGAAGCGCTCGTGGCCCGGGCAGGCACGGACGATCTTCGGCGACCATCAGCGGTTCGTGGACACCTACTTCAGCACCTATCCGGGGCTGTACTTCACCGGCGACGGCTGCCGGCGGGACGAGAACGGCTACTACTGGATCACCGGCCGGGTGGACGATGTCCTGAACGTGTCCGGCCACCGGCTCGGCACGGCCGAGATCGAAAGCGCCCTGGTGGCGCACGACGCGGTGGCGGAAGCGGCGGTCGTCGGCTGTCCGCACGAGATCAAGGGCGTCGGCATCTACGCCTACGTCCTGATCACACCGGCGGCCGAGAACCGGGAGCGGTCGGAGCTCGTGACCGAGTTGCGCCAGCAGGTCCGCACCGTCATCGGACCGATCGCCACGCCGGACCGCATCCACGTCGCCGCCGGGCTGCCCAAGACCCGGTCCGGGAAGATCATGCGCCGCGTGCTGCGGAAGATCGCCGCCGGCGACTACGAAGATCTGGGCGACGTGACGACACTGGCGGAGCCCGCGGTGGTCGAGGGCCTGGTCGAGGACCACCGCGCCGGCGCCGGCTGAGTCATGACCCGGGACGAGCAGGGGCGGGACATCGGCACGCCGATGCGCCTGTTGCTGGTCGCGGCCTGCGTCGTCGTCCTGGTGGCCGGGCTCAAGGCCGCGTCTGCGCTCATGATCCCGTTCCTGGTCGCGGTCTTCATTGCTGCGATCAGCCTGCCCCTTCTGACCTGGCTGCAGAGCCGGCTGCCGATGATCGTCGCCGTCCTCGGCACCATCCTGATGGACCTGCTGGTCCTCGTCATTGCGGGCTACCTCGTCGGTACGACCGCGAACCAGCTTGCCCGGGAGATGGGCGAGATCCAGTCCACCTTTACCGAGTGGATCGAGGAGAGCGGCGAGTGGCTGGAGGATCGGGGCGTACCGCTCGCCGCCTGGCTGGTCGGGTCCGCTGCCGAGGGCGAGGAGGGTGTCGATGGGCTGCCGCCGGACGCAGCCGGGCCGGTGACGCCCTTCGCCGGTGAAGAGTCCCTGTCGAGGGCGTTGTTCTCTCGCTTCGAGCCAGGCTTTCTGGTCGATTTCGTGAACCGGACCCTGCGTGCGACGACCGCCGCCCTGTCGTCGTTCCTGGTCATCTCCCTGATCGTCATCTTCACGCTCTTCGAGGCGGCAACCTTCGGACCCAAGGTGCGCGCGGCGTTCCGCAGCGACGCTGCCGAGGCGCGGTTCTCGCAGGCGATGCACGAGATCCAGCACTACATGGGGATCAAGACGGTCATCAGTCTGGCCACGGGCCTCCTGATCGGCATCTGGGTGGGCGTGCTGGGCGTCGAGTTCGCGATCTTCTGGGGCCTGGTCGCCTTCGTTCTGAACTTCATTCCCAATCTCGGGTCGATCATCGCCGCGGTGCCGACGACGCTTCTCGCCATGGTCCAGATCGGCGTCGGCCGGGCGTTGCTCGTGGCCCTGGGATACCTCGTCGTCAACATGGTGATCGGCAACTTCATCGAGCCGCCGCTCCTGGGCCGGCGCCTCGGCCTCTCGACCCTGGTCGTCGTCCTGTCCCTCGTCTTCTGGGGCTGGGTCTGGGGGCCGGTCGGCATGCTCCTGTCCGTGCCGTTGACGATGGTGGTCAAGATCCTGCTCGAGAACACCGAGGAATTCCGCTGGTTTGCGGTCCTGCTCAGTGACAGCAGGGCCGTCGACACCGGAGCTCCCGGCGATTGAACCGGCGGCAGGGCCGTGTTAGTCTCCCGAATCCGTACCGGTGGAGTCCCCGTTGGGGCCAGGACCGTCCCGGTCGCATCTGCGCTGTCGGTCCGCCCTCCGGTCCGCTGCTCCCGCTTCCGGTCCACCACGCTCCATCGTCATGTTCCGACTGACCAAGCAAGCCGACTACGGGATCGTCCTGATGACCCAGCTCGCGTCGAGCGGACAGGCCGCGGCCGGGGAGCTGGCGATGCAGACGCACCTGCCGGCGCCGATGGTCAGCAAAATCCTCAAGCTGCTGGCCCGGGCCGGACTGCTGGTGTCGCACCGGGGGGTGAACGGCGGCTACGAGCTGGCGCGCGAGGCGGTCGAGATCAGCGTTGCCGATGTCATCCTGGCGCTCGAGGGGCCGATCGCCCTGACCGAATGCAGCGAGCACTCGGATCACGAGTGCTGCTATGAGGCATCCTGCCGGGTCCGGGAGAACTGGCGCCGGATCAACCGGGCCGTGCGGGGCGCTCTCGAGGACATCACGATCGCCGAGATGGCGCGCCCCGAGGTCTTCGTCGGCCAGATTGCCGGCAGTCCGCTGGCGTCGGGCGAGTCCACTCTGATTCCGCTGCGGGGATCCAGTTAGATGCCGACGGCTACCGACGCCATCGAAGCGCTGGCGGAGCGCGAATACGAGTTCGGCTTCGTCACGGACGTCGAACAGGACGCCGCGCCGCCTGGCCTGAGCGAGGAGATCATCGCCTTCATCTCGGCCCGGAAGAAGGAGCCGCAGTGGCTGCTCGACTGGCGGCTTCAGGCCTACCGGGGCTGGCAGAAGATGACCGAGCCGCAGTGGGCGAACGTGCGCTACGAGCCGATCGACTATCAGTCGATCTGCTACTACTCGGCGCCGAAGAGTGACGCCGACCGGCCGAAGAGCCTCGACGAGGTGGACCCCGAGATCCTCGCCACCTACGAGAAGCTCGGCATTCCCCTGCGCGAACAGGAGATGCTGGCGGGTGTGGCGGTGGACGCCGTGTTCGACAGCGTGTCCGTGGCAACGACGTTCCGCGAGAAACTGGCCGAGATCGGCGTGATCTTCTGTTCGTTCTCCGAGGCGGCGCAGGAACACCCCGAACTGGTGCGGAAGTACCTGGGCACGGTCGTGCCGCGGCGGGACAACTTCTTCGCCGCCCTGAACTCGGCGGTGTTCTCGGACGGTTCCTTCGTCTACGTCCCGAAGGGCGTGCGTTGTCCGATGGAGCTCTCCACGTACTTTCGGATCAACGCGATGAACACCGGCCAGTTCGAGCGCACCCTGATCATCGCGGACGAAGGCAGCTACGTCAGCTACCTGGAAGGTTGCACCGCGCCGATGCGCGACGAGAACCAGTTGCACGCGGCCGTGGTCGAGCTGATCGCCCACGAGAACGCGCAGATCAAGTACTCGACGGTCCAGAACTGGTATCCGGGCGACCGGGAAGGCCGCGGCGGCATCTTCAACTTCGTCACCAAGCGCGGCCTGTGCGAAGGCCGTCGCAGCAAGATCTCGTGGACGCAGGTCGAGACCGGTTCGGCGGTGACCTGGAAGTACCCGAGCTGCATCCTCAAGGGAGACGACTCGATCGGCGAGTTCTACTCCGTGGCGGTATCGAACAACCGCCAGCAGGCCGACACCGGGACGAAGATGGTTCATGTCGGCAAGCGCACGTCGAGCACGATCGTCTCCAAGGGAATCTCGGCCGGCCAGGGACAGAACACCTACCGCGGTCAGGTGCGGATACTGCGCTCGGCGGAGGACGCCAGGAACTTCTCGCAGTGCGACTCGATGCTGATCGGGGATCGCTGCGGCGCCCATACGTTCCCTTACATCGATGTCGCCAATCCGACGGCGCGGATGGAGCACGAGGCGTCGACGTCGAAGATCGGCGAGGACCAGATCTTCTATTGCAACCAGCGCGGCATCGACACCGAGGATGCCGTTTCCATGATCGTCAACGGGTTCTGCAAGGACGTGTTCCGCGAGCTCCCGATGGAGTTCGCCGTGGAGGCGCAGAAGCTGCTCGAGGTCAGCCTCGAGGGCAGCGTCGGCTGATTCTCTCCTTGAAGGGGGGAACGGCGGATGCTGCCGGGACCGCAGGCGGCTGCCTTGCCGCCGCACGGAGTACTAGCCATATGCTGAGGGTGACGGACCTTCACGCGAAGGTCGAAGAACAGGAAATCCTGAGGGGTGTGAACCTTGAGGTCGGGGCCGGCGAGGTGCACGCGGTGATGGGTCCGAACGGTTCGGGCAAGAGCACGCTGGCCCAGGTTCTCGCGGGCCGCGAGGACTACGAGATCACCGCGGGCGCCATCGAGCTGTCGGGCGACGACCTGCTCGAGATGGCGCCGGAGGAGCGGGCCCACGCCGGTCTCTTTCTCGCCTTCCAGTATCCGGTCGAGATTCCGGGCGTCGGCAACAGCTACTTTCTGAAGGCGGCGGTGAACGCGAACCGCCGGGCTCGGGGCGAGTCCGAACTCGACGCGATCGACTTCCTCAAGTTGTTGCGGGAGCGCGCCGGACTCGTCGATGTCGACGAGGCGCTGTTGCGGCGCCCGGTCAACGAGGGTTTCTCGGGCGGCGAGAAGAAACGGAACGAGATCCTGCAGATGGCGGTGCTCGAGCCGCGCCTCGCAGTGCTGGACGAGACCGACTCGGGACTCGACATCGACGCGCTCAGGACCGTGGCGGCCGGGGTCAACGCTCTCCGCTCGGAGAGCCGGGCGTTCGTGGTCATCACCCACTACCAGCGCCTTCTGAACTACATCGTGCCGGACCACGTTCATGTGCTTCTCGACGGCCGCATCGTGCGCTCCGGCGGCCGCGAGCTCGCGCTCGAACTCGAAGAGAAGGGCTACGGCGGTCTCGCCGCCGCGCGCCCAGGGGCTTGAGCGAGGGGATCGTGACCACCGGCGCCGACAGTCGCATCGGTCCGTATCTCGATCTCTGCGCCGGCCGGGAAGGCGGCAGCGGCGAGCCGGAGGTGCTGAGGGCGCGGCGGCAGCAGGCGATCGAGCGCTTCGAAGCGGCCGGTTTTCCGACCTCCCGCGACGAAGAGTGGCGCCAGACGCACCTGCGCCCGTTGCTGCACGCCCGACCCCGGGTATCGGCCGCGCGCCGCGGGTTCCCGGCTGGCGAGGAACTGCCCTTCCACTACGCCGACTGCGACCGGATGGTGTTCGTGAACGGACGCTATGTGCCGTCGGCTTCGTCGCCGCCGGAAGGGGTCACCGCCGCCTCCCTCGCCGATCCCGGCGCTGGCGCCGATCTCGTGGCCGGACATCTCGGGGCGACGGTGGACGGTCGGGCGTCGTGCAGCGCTGACGCCGGCGTCCACCCCTTCGCGGCGCTCAACACGGCGCTCTATGCCGACGGCGCGGTTCTCGGGATCCCGGCCGGCCGGCTTCTTGAACGACCCGTCCAGGTGCTCTGGCTCAGCGCGCCGGGCGCGGACGATGCGGCGCCCTCAGACGACAGCGTCCCGGGATCGATCGAGGTCAGCTTTCCCCGCCTGCTTGTCGTCGCCGGCGAGGACAGTCAGGCGGTCGTGATCGAGACCTTCGCCGGCGTCGGCCCGGACGACGGCGGCGTCTACTTCGTCTGTCCAGCCGCCGAGTTCGTGTGCGGGGCCGGTTCCGTCGTTCGTCACACCCGGGTACAGGTGGACGCGGGCGCCGCCCTTCATCTTGGCAGCCAGCATGCGCAGGTCGAGCGTTCGGCGGTCTTCGACTCCCTGTCCCTGAGCTTCGGCGGCGCCCTGGTGCGGAACGACACGGCGGCGACTCTCGACGGCGAGGGCGCGGACTGCACTCTGGACGGCCTCTACGTCGCCTCCGGCGCCCAGTTCGTCGACAATCACATGCGGGTCGAGCATCGGCAGCCGCATACGACCAGCCACCAGCTCTACAAGGGCGTGCTCGGGGACCGGTCGCGCTCGGTGTTCAACGGCCGCATCTACGTCCATCGGGCGGCGCAGAAGACGGACGCCAAGCAGACCAACCGTAACCTGCTGCTGTCCGAGGCCGCGCTGGCCAACAGCAATCCGCAGCTCGAGATCTTCGCCGACGATGTCCGCTGCACCCATGGATCGACGATCGGCCGTCTCGATGACGAGGCTCTCTTCTACATGAGGGCCCGCGGCATCGACCTCAAGGAAGCGCACCGCATGCTCGTCCATGCCTTCGCGCGCGAGGTCACCGACAAGGTGACGTTCGATCCGCTGCGCCGGGACCTCGAGGCCCGCCTGTTTGCGAGACTCGACGGCAGCAGGGGCAACGGCGGCGCCGCCTGAGCCGATGACGGCGCTGGCTGTCGAGCGCTTGCGCGCCCGCTTCCCGATCCTCGCTCAGGACATCCACGGCCACCGGCTGGTCTACCTCGACAACGCCGCGAGCTCGCAGCGGCCGGACGTCGTGATCGATGCGGTCGCCGACTGCTACCGCACCTACTACGCCAACGCGCATCGCGGCGTCCACGCGCTGTCGGAGAAATCGACGGACGCGTACGAAGCGGCGCGCGGCAAGGTCGCCAGGTTCATCGGCGCCCCGGACAGCCGCGAGGTCGTGTTCACCCGCGGCACTACCGAGAGCCTGAACCTGGTCGCCCAGAGCTACGGTCGACCCCGGTTGGGCCCCGGTGACGAGGTGCTGTTGACCGAGATGGAGCACCACTCGAACATCGTCCCCTGGCAGCTCGTCTGCGAGCAGACCGGCGCGCGGGTGCGTGCGGCGCCGATCACCGACGAGGGCGAGCTCGATCTCGACCGGATGGCCGGGATGATCAACGAGCGGACCCGGGTCGTCGCGGTGACCCACGTCTCCAACGCCCTGGGTACGGTGAACGACGTTCCTGCCGTGGTTGCGCTGGCGCGGTCGCGGTCCGATGCGGCCGTCGTCGTCGACGGCGCGCAGGCGGCGCCGCACATGACGGTCGATGTCGCCGCCCTGGGCTGCGACTTCTACGCCTTCTCGGGCCACAAGATGTATGGCCCTGGCGGCATTGGCGCGCTCTGGGGCCGCCACGAGCTGCTGGCGGCGATGCCCCCGTACCACGGCGGCGGCGCGATGATCACGCGGGTCACCTTCGAGCGCAGCGAGTACGCGGCGCCGCCGCAGCGGTTCGAGGCGGGAACGCCGAGCATCGCGCCGGCGATCGGCCTGGGCGCCGCGGTCGAGTTCCTGGAGTCGGTCGGGCTGGAGCAGATCGAAATCCACGAACAGGAACTGCTCTCCCACGCCCTGGCCATCCTGGACGACGTGCCGTGGATTCGTGTCGTTGGGCGGGCCAGGGACAACGGCGCTCGCCGCGCCGCGGTCGTTTCGCTGCTGATCGAAGGCGCTCATCCGCACGATGCAGCGACCATCCTGGACGAACAGGGCATTGCCATCCGCGCCGGGCACCACTGCGCACAACCGCTGATGGACCGGTTCCGCGTCCCGGCCACCGTGCGCGCGTCGTTCGGGCTCTACAACACGCACGAGGAAGTCGAACGGCTGGTCGCCGGGCTGCACGAAGTGCGGCGGATCTTCGGCTGATCGGCGTAGTCCTGGGCTCCGGCGATGTCCGATCTCCGCGACCTGTACCAGCAGGTGATTCTGGACCACTACCGAACGCCGCGGAACTTCGGTGTCCTCGATCCGGCGTCGGCCTGTGCCGAGGGCCACAACCCGCTCTGCGGCGATCAGATCAAGGTCTACCTTCGCCTGGACGGCGACCGGATCGACGGGGTGACCTTCGAAGGCGTCGGTTGCGCGATCTCGACCGCCTCCGCGTCCCTGATGACCGAGGCGGTCCGGGGACTCGACCGGCCGCAGGCGGAGGCGCTGATCGCGGCCTTCCTCAACCTGATGACTGGCGAGAACGGAGCGGCCGAAGCGGTCGACCTGGGCAAGCTGGAAGTCCTTGGCGGTGTGCGGGACTATCCGGTACGGATCAAGTGCGCGACGCTGGCGTGGCATGCCCTGCGGTCCGCGCTCGAGGGCGGGGATTCCGTCTCCACGGAGTAGACTCGCTGTCCGTGCTGGAAGTGCGTGCCGCAACGAATCGAATGCAGGCCGATGTCGCCACGGACGGCCGGGCTCACCACGGACTGCTGGACGGCGACAGGAGGTCTCTGGAGATGGAAGACGGATCACCGGCGGCTGCCGGTACGGACACGGCCGAACTCGAGGCCCGGATCGTCGAGGCGCTCAAGACCGTCTTCGATCCCGAGATTCCGGTCGATATCTACGAACTGGGCCTGATCTACGATGTGCGGATCGAGGCGAACGCTCAGGTCAAGGTGCAGATGACCCTGACCTCCCCCCACTGCCCGGTCGCCGAGTCGCTCCCCGGGGACGTGGAGCGCACGGTGCGCGGCGTCGAGGGCGTCGGCGGCGCCGAGGTCGCCGTGGTCTGGGATCCAGCCTGGAATCCGGCGATGATGAGCGAAGCCGCCAGGCTCGAACTGGGGTTCTTCTGATGCGACAACCGATGAAATCGATGAATGGCGCGCTGGCGCTGACCGCGTTTCTTCTCCTCGCGGCGTCCGCCGTCGCCGAAGACAGCAGCCATGGGCTGCGCAACGCGAAGCATCCGGAGCCGGGTGTGCTCTTCGGCGGTCAGCCGACCGAGGATCAGCTCCGGGCGATGGCCGCCGACGGGCTGGCTCTGGTGATCGACCTGCGCACGGAGCGAGAGGATCGCGGCTTCGACGAGCCGGCGGCGCTCCAGGGCCTCGATGTCCCCTACCTGAACCTGCCGGTCGACGGCGATCGGCTGGCGCAGCCCGAGACCTTCGAGCGCTTCGTCGAGGCGATGGAGAAGGTGGACGGCCCGGTGCTGGTCCACTGCGCCACGGGCAACCGGGTCGGCGCGATGTACTACGCCTACCAGGTCGTAGCGAAGGGCGTGGATCGGGACGAGGCCCGGGACCGCGCCCGCGAGAACGGTCTCGCGAGCCGCGCGCTCGAGGCCGCGGTCGACCGCTACCTGAACTCGGATCCCTGATGACCGGCTGCCTGCTCCGATCGGAGCCGCCTCGGCAGCGAACGGCGAGGACCACGATTCGATGAATCGGGTCGGGGCTGTCGAGGCCTCGGGCGTCGAAGATCCGTCGCCGCATCCGGCGCTGGACGCGGCGACCGACACGCTGCGCTTTCTCGCCGTCGACATGGTCGAACGGGCGAACAGCGGCCACCCCGGCGCGCCGATGGGGCAGGCGGCCATGGCGGCGCTGCTGTGGACGAAGTACCTGCGCTTCGCGCCCGGCGACCCGCAGTGGCCGAACCGGGATCGCTTCGTCCTCTCCTGCGGCCACGCCTCGGCACTGATCTACGGTCTCCTTCATCTTGCCGGCTACGACCTGAGTCTCGACCAGATCCGGAACTTCCGGCAGTACGGCTCGCTGACGCCCGGACATCCGGAGCACGGCCTGACACCGGGCGTCGAGGTGACGACCGGACCGCTCGGCCAGGGCATCGCTGCGGCGGTCGGCATGGCGATCGCCGAGGAACTGCTGGCCGACCGCTTCAACCGCCCGGGTCACATTCTGTTCGATCACCGCACCTGGGTGCTCGCCAGCGACGGCGACCTGATGGAAGGTGTCGCTTCCGAGGCGTGCTCGCTGGCCGGCCACCTCGCGCTCGGCAAGCTGAACGTGCTCTACGACGCGAACCGGATCACGATCGACGGCCCCACGGACCTGAGCTTCAGCGAGGATGTGCCCGACCGCTTCAGGGCCTGCGGCTGGCACACGCTGTCGGTCGAGGACGGCAATGACATCCGGGCTCTGGACGCGGCCTTCGAGGCAGCGCTCGCTGAGACCGCCCGGCCGAGCCTGATCCAGGTCCGGACCCACATCGGCTACGGCAGCCCCAACAAGCAGGACACGGCCGATTCCCACGGCGCACCGCTCGGTGCGGAGGAAGCGGCGGCAACCAGAAGGGCCCTGGGCTGGCCGCTCGAGCCCGAGTTCCTGGTGCCGGACGCGGCGCGCGAGGCGTTCGTTCCGGCGGCGAACTCCGGAACCGAGGCGGCGGCCGCCTGGCGGGCGCTGCTTGCGTCCTACCGCCGCGAGTACCCGGAGCCAGCGGCCGAGCTCGACCGCCGCCTGGACGGCCGCCTGCCGGAGGGTTGGCGTGACGCGCTCCCCTGCTTCGACCCGGCGGCCGGTCCGATCGCCACCCGCTCGGCGTCCGGCGCCGCGCTCAACGCCCTGAAGGACCTTGTCCCGGAACTCGCCGGCGGCTCGGCGGACCTCACGGGTTCGAACAACACGCTGCTTGAGGGCGAGGCGGACTACGCGGCGGGAGCGCCCTCCCGCCACATCCGGTTCGGCGTGCGGGAGCACGCGATGGCGGCCGCGATGAACGGTCTGGCCCTTTCCGGCCTGGTTCGGCCCTACGGCGG
Source organism: Thermoanaerobaculia bacterium (assembly GCA_965116145.1). Taxonomy (GTDB): domain Bacteria; phylum Acidobacteriota; class Thermoanaerobaculia; order Multivoradales; family Multivoraceae; genus Multivorans. Next base: position 2,260,858 of record OZ220482.1, on the reverse strand, counting down.
CACCTTTCTCTGCTTCCTCGACTACCTCAAGCCGAGCCTGCGCCTGGCCGCGTTGATGGAGATCCGGACGATCTACGTCTTCACTCACGATTCCGTGTTCCTGGGCGAGGACGGCCCGACACATCAGCCGATCGAGCATCTGGCGCATCTGCGCGCCGTGCCGGGGCTCGTCGTCGTCCGTCCGGCCGACGCGAACGAGACCGCCGCGGCCTGGGCGCTTGCGCTGGAGACGCCGGGTCCCTGTGCCCTCGTTCTCTCCCGTCAGAAGCTGCCGGTGCTCGGGGCGACCGCCGAACGGGCCCTCGCCGGCGTCGCTCGCGGCGCCTATGTCCTGGTGGAGGGCGGCGTCGAGCCCGATCTGATCCTGATCGCCACCGGTTCCGAGGTCGCCCCCGCGCTCGACGCCGCGGCCGAGCTGGAAGCGGAGGGTCATGCCGTCCGGGTCGTCAGCATGCCCTCCTGGGAGGCGTTCGCTGCCCAGCCCGAGGAGTACCGCAACCGGATCCTGCCGCCGGGGATCCGGCGGCGGCTGGCGGTCGAAGCGGCGGCGACCCTGGGCTGGGAACGATGGACGGGCTCCGACGGCGACGTCGTCGGTCTCGACCGCTTCGGCGTGTCGGCGCCGTACAGGGATCTGGCGGCGAACCTGGGGCTCGACGCGGCGTCCATCGCAGCACGCGCCCGGAGGCTGCTCGACAGCCGGTAGCAGTTCCGCGACAGGAACGTCGCTGTATTCTCGTTTCAGCCATGCATCCCGCCCGGCTTCGTTGCTCTTCGTCGGCCTGGCCTCCAGCCTGCAGCACCTTGCCGGACAGGCGCCTGGCCTTTCCCGGTGCGGCGCCCGCGCCCGCTGGCGGCCGGCAGGGACCACCCGGTTGACGAGGACGGCGCCGGTCACGTTCCCGCCGCTTCCGCAGGCGCGGTACGGCGTCATCTACGCCGACCCGCCGTGGGACTACAAGGGCCAGCTACAGCACGCGGGACAAGGCTCCGGCGACAGCGGCGGCGCTATCCGTCACTACTCGACGGTCCGGCTCGAAGACCTGATGGCGCTGGATGTTCCCCACATCGCCGCGCCGGACTGCCTGCTGTTCATGTGGGCCACGAATCCGCACCTGGACCAGGCCATCGACCTCGGCAAGGCCTGGGGGTTCCGGTGGGCGACGGTCGGTTTCGTATGGGACAAGGTCCGCGTCAACCCCGGCTACTACACGATGAGTCAGTGCGAGCTCTGCCTGGTGTTCAGGCGCGGGCGGATTCCGCGGCCCCGCGGGGCGCGCGACGTCCGTCAATTCGTGAGCGAGCGGCGGCGGGAACATTCGCGCAAGCCGGAGGAAGTGCGACGGCGGATCGACCGGATGTTCCCCGCCATACGGAAGATCGAGCTCTTCGCCCGGTCGCCGGCCGCGGGCTGGGATAGCTGGGGGTTGCAGGCTCCGTGAACCCTCTCCCGCGACCGCGCCGTCGATCGTGGCCGGCGGCACGCCGCTGACGGCCGCCGAACGTACCGATGCCCAGGCGATGGGGACGGACCGGCGACGGCGCCGAGCTCCTGGAGAGCACCATGGCCGTCCGGCCGGATCCCCAAACTGTCGCGCAGGTCCGGTTCGAGCGGATGCCCGACTTCGGCGAGCGCTACCGCCCGGGCAAGAGCTTCGGCGCGGGAGCGGTCGACCCGGAGGATGTGCTGGGCCAGCCGTTCAGCGTCTTGGGTGGGAAGGCCCGAGCTATTCCGGCAGACCGAAGGCGATGTAGTCGGCCCCCGAGGGCCCGCCGGTGCGGCCTCCGCCGGCGGCGATGACGACGTACTGCCTTCCTTCGACGCTGTAGACGGCCGGCGTTGCGTAGCCCGCTGCGGAGAGCTTCGTCTCCCAGAGGATCTCGCCGTTGCGGGTGTCGTAGGCGCGGAACATCTCATCCGGCGTGGCGGCAATGAAGATGAGGCCGGACGCTGTCACCACCGGACCTCCGTAACTGACCGCCCCGAACCCCAGACCTGGATGCGACGGGTAGTCGCCGAAAGGGACCTTCCAGACGATCTCGCCGGTGGCCAGGTCGATCGAGTTGAGCGTTCCCCAGGGCGGCGTGTTGCCGGGCAGGTCTTCGTGGTCGCGGAGATAGACGTAGCCGCCGAGGACATAGGCGGCCTCGCCCCTCGGCTCGTCCTCCACTGGCTCGGGCGACAGGATGTACGCCTCGACGGCCCCCAGCTCGACCCGGTCGAGATGGGGAAAGCCCTCCATGCGGCCGCTGCCTTCGCGAATGACGCGGCGGATCTCCTCGCGCGACAGGCGGTCGCCGACGCCGAGCAGGGGGCCGGCCATGTCGGTTCCCTGAAGCTTCAGCCCGTGGCAGCGCCCGCAGTTCGCGGCATAGGCGCCGTAGCGGCTGAAGCCGACCGGCACCTCGTTCAGTTCCAGGATGCCGGCGACATCGTTGGCGTTGACGATCAGGCGGTTGTTGCTCGGATCGAACGCCGAGCCGCCCCACTCGCCGCCGCCGTCGTACCACGGCATGAACAGCACGGTACCGATCCGAGGCGGCGCCCACGGCCGTAGATCCCAGTCCCTGATCCGCTCCTCGACGAACTTGCGCGCTTCTTCGGTGCGGTTCGTGACTTCGAAGTCCTGCCGGCTGATGACCACGGCGGACATCGGCTGCGTCGGCGACGTCACCTCGCCCGGGAGCGTGCTCGGGATCGGCGTCCTGATCTCGTGGATCGGGTACATCGACTCGCCGGTCTCCCGGTCGAACACGAAGAGCTGTCCCGTCTTCGTCGTCATCGCGACCGCATCCACCGCCTGGCCGCCGCGTTCGAGCTGGACCAGGGTGGGCGGTGACGGGTTGTCCTTGTCCCACAGGTCGTGACGGACGACCTGGAAGTACCACCTGAGCTCGCCCGTGCGAGCGTCGACCGTCACCAGGGAGTCGGCGTAGAGGTTGTCGCCGAGACGGTTCGCTCCGTAGAAGTCGGGGGTCGCCGAACCCGTCGGCGCGAACAGGAGGCCGCGCTCCTTGTCGAGCGCCATGCCGGTCCAGACGTTGGCGCCCCCGGCGCGCCCGAGCGCCCCGTCGGCCCAGGTCTCGGAACCGGGCTCCCCGGGCGCCGGAATCGTGTCGAACCGCCAGACGAGGCTGCCGTCCAGCGCGCTGAAGGCGCGAATCGAACCCGGGTAGGCGTTCTCGTCCTCGTTCGTCGAGAAGCCGAGGATCAGCTTGTCCTCGAAGACGACGCCGGGCACGGTGACGTAGATGACTCCGTCCCGGTCGACGTCCGGCGTCAGGTCCAGCAGTCCGCCCTCGCCGAACTCCTCGACCAGGCTTCCGTCGGCGGCGTCGAGGGCGATCAGGTCCTTGCCGTGGGTATAGAAGAGGCGGCGCTCGGATCCCCGTTCCCACCACATCAGCCCTCGCTGGGCGTTGCCGCGAAGCTTCAGGTTCGTGCGCCAGAGCTCCTCACCGGTCGACGCGTTCAATGCGAAGGCGTCGAGCTGGGGCGAGAGCGCGTAGAGCACCCCGTCGATGACCAGGGGGCTCGTGTACATCGTGGCGCCCGCTCCGCGCGGCTCGCCCGCGTCGTAGACCCAGGCGACATCGAGCTGGTGGACGTTCTCCCGGTTGATCTCGGTCAGCGGGCTGTAGTGCCGCCGGCCTGCGTCGCCGAGGTAGACGGGCCAGTCCTCGTCGCGCGGGCCGCAGGCTGCGGCGAGCAGCAACGCGGCCACAGTCGCGCCGAACATCGCGCACCGCCGATCGGTTGGCATGACCGGACATCGTACTCCGTTTGCCCTTAGGGCGGGACCGCTCGTTCGACCTTCGGCGAGCCGCGAGGCGCCGGTCGACGGAGATTCGTCTGCGGACCCGCGCCCATGCGCTCGCCGCGCTGCAGCCGGCACGCCGGTCCGCGCAGACAGGCGGCGGCCGAATCGCGCAGGGGCTCATGCCGTCCGGTACGTCCTGGCACGGCAGGAGCCGCCGTGGTGGGCCGTGAGGGGATCGAACCCCCGACCCTTGGATTAAAAGTCCACTGCTCTACCAACTGAGCTAACGGCCCGGCGCAGTATACGACCGGGGGTTGTCGGTCGGGCAGCGCTGCGCCCTCCGTTTCCCCGGCGGTGGCGGCGAGCTGACTGACCCTGAGCAGGCAGTCGCTGCCCAGACGCAGAAGAGCGGCATCCCGCAGGCCGATGGCCGTGCCCTCGGCCGCCGCGAGCCGGGCCGCCGCCTCCACGTCTTCCCGCTTCAGCCCCGAAACCTGGCCGCGGCCACGGGCGGCCGGCGCCCCGCGGAGACGACCTACAGGGTCACGTACTCGGTGCGGGAGGCCGCCACCGCCTCCGCCGCCGCCGCCGGCCAGCGGCGGTTCGGGCGGGAAGCGGGGGGTCAACGTGTCGGCCGCCAGGACCTATGTGCTCAGGCTGTCGTCGCAACTTGAGGTGTCGGTAGAGTTGACGGGAATGACCATCGACTTCGACTGCACCGTGGCGGGGAATCGCTGCACGAACCGCGGCGGAACGCAGGATGACTCCTGGAACGGGACGCTGGGCCAGGGGAGATCACAAGATCGTGGTCTACCCCTACCAGAGCGGCACCGGGAACTACACGCTGAAGGCCACCACGAAACGTCCATCCAGCGGCAGCAGTTCCGGGACGGTGACGACGACGACGACCCTCGTCGACGCGGAGGAGACGGCAGTGTCCACCGAGCAGACCTACCGTCTGTCGTTGCCTGCGGCGGCGGATGTCACGGTAGCTCTGGACGACATGACCATCGACTTCGACTGCCGGATGGGAAGCTCGGACTGCACGAATCTGGGCAGCACGTCGGCAGACTCGTGGAACGGCAGCCTGCAGGCCGGCAACCACACCCTCACGGTGTTCCCGTACGACGAGGGCGCCGGCAACTACTCGCTCACCGTGACCGCAACGACGACCGTGACTGTCATCGCCACGCCGATGGGCGGACCGATAACCGTCGCCGTCTTCTGCGAAGCGGACGACCAGGGCAACATCAAGTCCGGTTCTTGCGAAACCCGCGACATTCAAGGACACGATCAACGTCACACCTCCGGACCCGGGCCCGCCGCCGGGCGCAGGACCCGGCCAGGGACCCGCACCGCCCCCGGACCCGAACGCGGGCGGCCCGACGACAATACCGGGCGGCGGTGGCGGCTCCTCCCCGAACGAGGACGAGGATGAAGTACCGGAGATTCTGGGCGTGGCAGCGCTCGTGGACACGGACAAGTTCGATTGCCGCAGCCGGAACATCAGCAAGGACGACAGGTTCAACCTGGATCCGGCTGCCGGCCGCGTACACCGCGCCATCGATGTTCAAACGCGTCGTCTGAACAGCGCTTTCCGCACACCAACGGCAGGAAGTCTACGATTGGTGTACAACAGCAAGACAAACGACTGCGGGTATCCTTTCGCAATCGTCGTCCAGGACGATGGAAAATACTGGGTTTTTTGCCATATATCTCGCTTGCCCGCACATCAGGTTTCACCGGGCCCAGTGGAAGCAGGAGATATCGTGGCCTACGACGGCTACGGTTTGGCGAAAGAGAGCGACGACTGGACCCTTGGGAGGACGTTCGGACCTCATCTTCACCTCGGTTACCGCGACAAGGACAATTCACCACTGGATCCTCTGAGCGTCTTGGGCACTGAGGGGCTGACGTTCAGAGAGCGGGACCCAGCCTCTTGTGAGGAACAGACTCTGAACGGCGAAGACTGACGATGACCCTCAGACCACTTGACGTCGTGTGGCTGGCTTGGCTGAACATCGCGTCCTTGGCCGCACAGGTCACAGAACTGCCGCCAGGTCGCATCACCGGCGGGACTATCGGCGATGACGGTCGCGCACGAATCGTCATCTCTACTGGCGACAACACCGACGGGAACGCACCTGATGCACCTCTGGCGGTGCGCCCCGTACTTGTGGAACTGCTTCAAGGATGTGCCAGGGCGACTTCACTCGGAAACGGACTGTCGGAAGCCGGCCCAAGTGTCTTCCTTGACGGTGGCGACGTACTCCTTGAAGGGGTTCACGGCCCGGTGATCGGCAGTCACACGGCGAGGGCCTTGACTATTCTGAGAGTCCGTGGCGGAAACGTCAGGACTGTCTGGAGCTGGAAGAGCCGCGAGGTTGGCCATGGATGTACGTCTGAGTGCGATCTTCCGGTTGTTTCCTACGATGGAAGAATGTGGGGCCTTGCGTGGCAAGACGCCTCGGTGACCGGAGTCACGTTCTTGCTTGGCAGCACACGGAGGAGCGCTAGTTCGGATGACGTTGAGAGCATGGAGGTGCTGAGTCCATACCATGAGAACATCCTGGCCTTGTACGAGGACAGAGGCTCGGATCGCGTCGAGAGCATGAAGATGCCGAGTCGAGACAAGAGCATTTCCCCGATGTGGGGGGATTTCTGGTTTCTCGACACGAACGGACCCATCGTGCTGATTCCGTGGAGCAACGGCGGTTACATCGTGCATTTTTCTGGCGGTGCATCCCCCTACACGGTGCCACTGCTTCAGGGATCGACGTACTGGAGCTTCGTCTGGCAGAACGAAGAAGCAGTACTCTGGGCCGTGAACGGTCGGCATCGGCAGCTGCGCGCGTACAACCTCTGGGATCTGGGCTTGTCGGGATTCCCCGAAGTCCCCTTCTGGGAGCTCGATACCAGTGACGGCTGGGAAGTTCACCCTGAGCGCGGGGCGGTCAGGATCGTGCGCGGGGACGACGCCTACCGGATCGAGCACGCGTGGCGAGAGCCGTGGACCCTGCTTGAGGAACGGCGCCTGTCCGGCTGGATTCCCGGCTCGCCGCCTCCGCGCAGCAGGGTGCTGGTGAGCCCGAACGGACGCCATGCGGTGGTGCTGGAGACCTATGTTCCGGAAGACGGCGAGGACGGTGAGCCGGCGCTCCCTCGGAATCAGGCTCGGCAGGTGCGAATGACCCTCCAGCCGCTGCAGCCGCCGGTGCCGGCATCGGACCTGCCCGCGGACGGGAACGAGGGCGAGAGGCCGCGCGAGCCGCCGGACGGCTGAGACACCAGCCGAAGGCCGGTTCGATGTACTGAGGAACGGCAATGAGGGCAGCGTGTGCGAATCTGTTGTGCTTTGCGGCGCTCACGGCGCCTGTTGCAGGGGAAACCCGGCTTCCGGCCACGACGGAGCTGGTTGGCGGCGTGTTAGCCGACGACGGCGATCTCTTTGTTGTCGTTCGAGGAGCCGATGCAGACGAAGGTTCGTACCTGATCCGATCGTCGGCAGCCGGATCGGACGTGTTCGACCTGCCGAACGCCTGGGTCAAGAGCGTCCGGGCACTCCATGACGGGAAACTGTTGTTGTTCAGCAAGAAGAGATCGATTGTTGATGGCCATGGCTCACTGAGCCTCGATATCGTCACGGTGACGGCCGACGAAGTGGTCGAGTCGTGGGGTTGGGACAGTAGAGCTGAGTGCGGGACGGGTGGTTGCGAGCCGCCGGTCGTATCCGGAGACGGCAGCTTCTGGGGGACAACCGGCTGGACCGAAGAGGAGCCCGACATAGTGACGTTCGCGTTCGGTCGTACGAGACCGGCACGCAGGAAGATCATGCGGACGAAGGTTGTGGATCTGGGCGCCCCCAACAGGAACTTCCCTCGCTCCTCGTTCTTCTGGTTTCTCGATTCCGATGAAGACGTCGTCATGTTGCCGTGGAACGGAGGCGCCTTCATCGTCCACTTCGTGGAAGGTGGAACGCCGTACGCGTTGCCGGTACTGCAAGGTGGGGCCGAGAAGGACATGCGCTGGCAGGACGGCGACCGGGTGCTCTGGATCGAGGAGGCGGGCCAGTGGAGGGCCTACCACTTGTGGGACCTTGGACTGTCGGGAGTACGCGATGAGGCGTTCTGGCAACTCGAGGTGAAGGATGGATGGAAGCCCCATCCTGAGCGGGGTGTCGCTCGCGTGGTCAGCGGAGAAGGCGGTTACCGCGTCGAGCACTTGTGGCGCGAGCCGTGGACCACGCTTGAGGAGCGCCGTGTTTCCGACTGGTATCCCGGGCAACCGCCGCGCGGTCGCCTCGGCTGGGACTGGATGGTCAGCGCGAACGGCCGGCGTGCGGCCATCGTCGAACGTCGCAGTCCTGAAGAAGGAACTGTCGAGTTCCATGTCAGGCACCTTGACCTGAGCCTCGAACCGCAGCCTCCGCCTCCGATCGAGGCGGCTCAGGCCGATGATCTGATCCGGCTTCCCGGGAGAGTGAAAGGCGGGCTGGTAGACGCGGGCGGTCGCGCGACGCTGTTGGTCGAAGATGTGAAGGCTCGCTCAGCGCGGGCGTGGCTCTCTGCGCGGACGTTGAGGAGCCGATCGTGGCGGAGTCCTGCTACCAGTCCATCGTCAACCAGGCTCAGGCCGTGGTGGCTGACCTGGCTCCGTTCTGCAGCCAGCTTCCCGGCCGGTGGCGGCGGCGATGCCTTGCCCGTTGACCGCTTGGGCCGGGACGACCTCGGCGACGGTCTCGCAGTCCGTGGCGTCCGTGCTGGCAGGCCTCGAATCAACTCCACGGCTGTCCTTCGGACAGGAGACGCTGCTTCGGACCGGTCTGACGCTGTCGCCAGGGCGCCGGGCTACCTGCCGGTGGCTGCGCGGACCTTGGGAAACCCGTCGGCGAGCCAATCCTCCAGCCTGCCGCCCTTGCTGACCACGGTGTCCTCGCGTCTCGGGCCGGAGGAGATGAGCTCCACTCCGGCGTCGAGTTCCTGTTCCAGGAAGTCGATGTAGTCGAGCGCTGCCGCGGGCAGGTCGGCTCGGTCGAGGACGCCGACGGTGTCGCGCTTCCAGCCGGGGAAGGTGCGGTAGACGGGTTCGGCGTCGTCGAGCAGCAGGGTCGCCGCGGGCAGGTCGCGGACGAGCTCGCCGCCGATCCGGTAGCCGACGCAGACTTCCAGTTCGTCCAGTTCGTCCAGCACGTCGATCTTGGTCAGCGCCAGGCAGGCGGCGCCGTTGACCCGCGCAGCGTGGCGCAGGACGACCAGGTCGAGCCAGCCGCAGCGTCGCGGCCGGCCGGTCGTCGTCCCGAACTCGTGGCCGCGGTCGCGCAGGTGGCGGCCCACGTCATTCCGCAGCTCGGTCGGCATCGGCCCCTCGCCGACCCGGGTCGTGTACGCCTTGACCACCCCGATCGCGCCGTCGATCGAGGTCGGCGGCACGCCGCTGCCGACCGCCGCGCCGCCGGCCGTCGAGCTGGAGCTGGTGACGTACGGGTACGTCCCGTGATCGATGTCGAGCAGAGCGCCCTGGGCGCCCTCGAACAGCACCCGTCCCCCGTTGCCGATCAGGCGGTTCAGCTCGACCGACAGGTCGCACAGGTACGGCGACAGGCGCTCCGCCCAGCGTCGAAGGTCGGCTGCGTCGGCGGCAGGGTCGAGGCTGGCGCCCCTTGCCGCCTCCCGCTCGAAGTCGGCGACGCGTACGATCTGGCGTCCCGCCATCTCCTCGCCGGCGGCGACGACTTCGGCCAGGCGAATGCCGGTGCGGCCAATCTTGCTCTCGTAGGCGGGACCGATGCCCTTGGCGGTTGTGCCGATCCGGTCGTCGCCGCGTGCTTCTTCGCGCACCCTGTCGAGCGCCACATGGGCCCGGGTCAGGACGTGAGCGCGGTCGGAGATCCGGAGCCGGTCTCCGGGCCGCACTCCCCGCTGCTCGAGCTGATCGACTTCGGCCAGGAAGGCGTCCGGATCGATCACCATGCCGTTGCCCAGGTAGCAGGCCACTCCTTCGTGCAGGATGCCGGAGGGGATCAGGTGCAGGGCGAAGTGCTCGTCGCCCTCGCCGCTGCCGAACTTCACCGTGTGGCCGGCGTTGTTGCCGCCCTGGAAGCGGACCACGGCGTCGAAGGCGGGGCACAGGAGATCGACGATCTTCCCCTTGCCCTCGTCGCCCCACTGCATGCCGACGACGACTACGTTTGCCACGTCCGATTCCTGCCGCAGTTCGTGGTTCGGTCCGCGCGGCGGCGCGGGGGGACGGTGACACTAGCAGTCCGTGGCAGAAGTCGCGCTGCATTCGAACGGCCATGCATCCCGCCCGGCTGCGTTGCTCTTCGCTCACATATTCCCGATATGCTCACTCATCGCGCCTTGCCGGACGGGCGCCTGACCGCTCTCGGTGCGACACGCACTTCTGCCGCGGACTGCTAGCAGCCCGTGGCAGAGTCGCGTCGCGCCCTTCACTCCGTCGGCGGCGGCGCCTCCACCCGGATCGGCAGCCGCAGCGGTTCGCCGCCGCGCTGCTCGAACCAGGAGACGTACTCGTAGACGAGGTCGATCTCGAGCGTGTAGTCGCCTGGCTCGTCCGGCGTCCGCACCGTCAGCAGAACGGTCTCGAAGCCGCCCGGATCCAGGTCAGGGAGCGCGGTGCGCCGCCCTGTCGGGCCGATCCGGGGGCCCGGCTCCCCGCCTTCCACTGTGCCGACTCCCGAGAGCCAGCGGGAGGCGAGGTTCACGCCGACATGGCCCAGGCGGCGCCAGGTGACCCGGGATTCGTTCGTCACGCCGACCGGGAGTTCCACCTCCGTCCCCGCCGGGAGCGTCGCCGGCGCCAGGCCGACGGTTCCGATGCGCGCTGCGAACACGTCGGCGTCGACGTGCTCCTCGCTGCCCAGGAAGTGCAGTTCTGCCCCCAGGTAGAAGGTCTCTTCGGTCTCGCGGTTCCAGGCCCGGACCGCGCACGGCGCCGGCGGCCGGACCTTGGTCCAGGTCGTCAGAGCACCGCGCACGGTCTCGAGCCGCAGGCGGTGAACGTAGCTGCGGCGGCCGTTGCGCATGCGCACCCTGTGCGGCTTCGCCGAGCGGAGAGTCACGCGCTGCCGCCGACCGGCCTCGGTCGGCTCCACGTTGACCGCCGGTCCGCCGTCGAGCTTCAGACGGACGCGGTTTGCTGCGATCGGCGAGGCGACGGAGAGGACGAATCGGTCGAATCGGCGCCGGGACTCGATGAAGATCTCGCTCGGTCCACCGGCGGCGATCCACCAGGAGCCGCCGCGGGCCAGCACCCGGTCGGTCCGGCCGCGGACCGTGATGCCTCCGATGCGCCGCCGCTCGTAGCCCGGCAGGTAGCGCAGCGAGAACTCGAAGGGCAGGTAGCGCAGCGGGGCGTTTCGGGCATGCGCCTGCAGTGTCGGTGCGGGCACGTTGACGCCGAAGGGCGCGAGCACCAGCGCGCCGACGAACAGACCGGCTGCCAGAAACCCGCCTGGCAGCGTCCAGAGCGGGATTCGACCCGGCACCAGGAACAGGAAGGCCGGCATCACGCTGACGAAGTAGCGGTTGCCGATGAAGCCTCCTCCGCCCTGCCAGTTGAAGTCGATGAAGAACAGGAAGTAGCCGGCGATCGCGGCGAGAGCCAGCACCAGCAGCCAGCGTTCCCGGTCCCGGCGTCTGCTGAACAGGAACAGGGCGAGGGCGATGACGGCGAACGGATGGTAGGGCGCCAGGCCGGTATGGCGGCCGACGAGGAAGTAGCCGACGTTCTCGATCACTTCGCCAACCGACTGGCGCGGGATGCGGAACAGCCACGTGAAGGTGTTGCCGGTCGCCGAGCCGGAGATCGAACCGGCGCCCTGACGCTCACCGGACGCTGCGGCTTCGGCCGCCCGCAGGCGTGCTCCGACGATCCTGGGCGGCCAGGCGCCCGGCTCGCAGACCCGCACTCCCGCCCTCGCCTCGGTTCCGAGGTAGGGCAGGAGTTGACCGGTCCACCCGAATGACAAGGTAGCCAGCAGCACCAGCGCGGCGGCGAACCCCGCGGTCCAGACGGCGGCCTTCCGCCACTGCCGACGCAGGAGGAAGGCGCCGGCGAGAGGGAGCGCGATCGCGGCGAACATCGGCTTGTTGTACGCCGGGAGCGCCAGCAGCACGCCCGAGAGAGCGGTCACCCACCATGCGCTCCGGCGGTTCTCGAAGCCCCAGTACAGGGCGCCGACGACGCCGAACATGTTGAACACCTCGGGATGCAGCCAGAAGACGTAGCGCGAGCACGCCGAGAGCAGCAGCAGGCCGCACGCGAAGGCGACGGCGACAGCGGGTTGTGCGCGGCGTGCGAGGAACATCGCCGCCAGCCACAGCATGGCGACGAACAGCGTCATGTTCAGGAACAGCAGCCCGTTCGCTCCCCACAGGGCGGCGAAGGGCGCACCGAGCAGCGGGTAGGCGAGCGGCTTGCTGTAGTGGACGGTCTGCCAGTCGTCCGAGGTCATCACGATCAGGTTGTCGGTCGGTCGGAACGGGAACTCCTCGAGCAGCCGGTCGCCGTCCGTCGGTTCGTAGCGAAGATCGAAGTCGCGCGCCAGGCTGAGCGCCATCAGGTAGTAGGCAGGCTCGTCCGCCTTCAGCGCCGCCGGCAGGCCGGGTCTGCCGATGGTCAGGGGTACCGCCAGGAGAAACAGGCTGAGAGCCGTCAGGCTGACCACTGCCGCGGGGCTCGCGAACAGGCCGCCGCGATCCCGGCTCCGGTCCCGGAAACGCCGGACCATGGTGAGAGCTGCGTTCCTGACGTTCAAGCCCACGGGTTCAGCTTACCGACCGCTAAGCTCCGCGCATGGCGGGACGTGCAGAACGTGCGGCGGTCCCGGACCTGCCGGTCCGGGCTCGCGATTCCCTCCGATCGCTGGCAGTCCGTGGCAAGAGTCGCGCTGCATTCGTTTCAGCATGCATCCCGTCCGGCTGCGTTGCTCTTCGGTCACGTATGCCCCGGTATGCTCCCTCATCGCGCCTTGCCGGACGGGCGCCTGACCGCGCTCGGTGCGACACGCACTTCCGCCACGGACTGCCAGCCGCGGTTGCACGACGTTCTCCGTCGTGCCGGCTCGACTCCTTGCCGGCCGGTCTCTGAGCGGTTCGGCCGGTGCATCTCGGCATCCTCGGCCTGCCGAAGGCAGGCAAGACGGCGCTCTTCAATGCGCTGACCGCTTCCCGCCAGGAGACCGGCAAGTTCAGGACATCCAGGAAGACGAACATCGGCGTGGCGCCGGTCCACGATCCGCGTCTCCAGCGGCTCCGCGAGCTCTATCGCCCGCGGCGCTTCGTGCCGGCGCAGGTGCGGTTCGTCGACGTCCCGGGCCTGGACCGAGGCCGGGGCGAGACTCTGGATCTGGCCGAGTTGCGGATGATGGACGCCCTCGTGCATGTCGTGCGGGCGTTCGACGACCCGGAGCTCGTCCACCCGGCCGGCAGCGTCGAACCGGAGCGCGACGTCGCTGCCGTCGACCTGGAGCTCATCCTCGCGGACTACGAGCTGGTCGAGCGGCGGCTCGACCGCCTGGTCCAGGCCCGCAAGAGGGGCCTCACCGATCAGGAGAAGCGTGAGCAGGCGCTGCTGGCGGACCGCGTTCTGCCGGCGCTCGAAGCGGAAACCTCGCTGCGGTCGATGGAGTTCGGCAGCGATGAAGAGAAGCAGCTTCGAGGTTACGGACTGCTGTCCGGGAAGCCGATGCTGATCGTGCTGAACGTGGACGAACAGTCGGCGGGCGATCGGGCCGCCGCGGCCGCTGCCTTCGACCCCCCGCCCGGGGCCGAGCTGCTGACCGTGAGCGCCGCCCTGGAAGAGGAGATCGCCCGCCTCGAGCCGGAGGACCGCGGCGCCTTTCTGGCCGAAGCGGGTCTGGACGAGCCCAGCGCGGTGCGCGTCGTGAGAGCGGGCTACCGTCTGCTCGGCCTGGTCTCCTTCTTCACTGTCGGCGAGGACGAGGTGCGGGCCTGGACCATCCGTCGCGGCGACACCGCCGAGACCGCGGCCGGGGCGGTTCACTCGGACATCCAGCGCGGCTTCATCCGGGCCGAAGTCGTGGACTGGAAGGAACTGATCGACGCCGGCTCCATGGCCGCCTGCCGGGACCGCGGCTCGCTGCGCCTGGAGGGCCGCGGCTACCAGGTTCGCGACGGCGAGGTCGTGCACTTCCGATTCAACGTGTAGACGGTACAGGCGGGAAGTCGCTTCCGGGCGGCGGTAGCCTGTCGGCATGAACGGGAACGGCCCCGTGCTGCTCCACGACCGGAACGCCGTCTTCCCGAATCCGGAGCTGGCGACGCCGGACGGTCTGCTCGCGGTGGGCGGCGACCTGGAACCGGAGCGCCTTCTCGCCGCCTACCGGGCGGGCATCTTTCCCTGGCCGCTGCTCGGCGCCGACGGACCCCTGCTCTGGTTCTCGCCCGATCCGCGGCTCGTGCTCCGACCGGATCGGCTCCGGCTGTCTCGCAGCCTGCGCAAGGAGCTGCGGCGCGGCCGCTTCGAGACCGCCCTCGACACCCGCTTCCGGGACGTCGTATGCGCCTGCGCAGAGGACCGGCCGGGGCAGCAGGGCACGTGGATCACACCGCCGCTGATCGACGCGTTCGAGCGTCTGCATCGCCTCGGCCACGCCCACTCGGTCGAGTGTCTGGCAGGCGGCGAACTGGTCGGCGGCCTCTACGGCCTGGCCATCGGCGGCGCCTTCTTCGGCGAATCGATGTTCGCCCGTCGTTCGAATGCGTCCAAGGTGGCCCTTGTCCGATTGGTAGACCATCTGCGCAGTTGGGGCTACGCGTTCGTCGATTGCCAGCAGGCGACCGAGCACCTGCTCCGGCTCGGAGCCGAGCAGGTGCCGCGGCCGCGCTTCCTGAGCGAACTGGCCGCGGCCGTCGAGCTGACCGGTTGCCCCGGTTCCTGGCGCGACTGCGAGCGGCTTGCGCCGTAGGAAGCAGCATCGCCAACCCCACAGGTCCCACCGGTCTTCTGCTGCGGTCACGGATCCGCTCGCTGTAGCAATCAAGGTTCTTCGGCGGCCCCGATTCAGCTCTGTCGGGACCGCGGTTTCGACTCGTCGACCGCGTCGACGAGTTGTTCGAGCCGTCCCAGCACGGCGTCCCCGATCCGGGCGCTCACTTCGCTCTGGAAGACGAGGATCTCGTCCTCGGCGCCTTCGTATGCCTCGGTCCACAGCACCGTGCCATCCTTTGCGAGCAGGAGGCGAGCCCAGACTCGAAGCCGGCCCTGCTCTCTCTGCACGCGGCCGTCAAGGAGGAAGTCGGCATGGACGCCGTGCGTCGTCACACCGGTCTCCACGTCGGCAGTGCCGTCCTGGGCTACCACCGCGAGGCCTCGGGACTCCTGTCGGGCCAGCGAGGTGATGAGCTCCTGGGCCAGCGCCTGACGGAAGGGCTCTGCGCCCTGCCAGTTCTCGAGGGCCGCGAACGGCAGCACCGCGAGCACCTGGCGCGGTGTCTCGTCGGCGCCTCCCG
The DNA here is from genome assembly GCA_965116145.1 of Thermoanaerobaculia bacterium. Taxonomy (GTDB): domain Bacteria; phylum Acidobacteriota; class Thermoanaerobaculia; order Multivoradales; family Multivoraceae; genus Multivorans. The sequence goes on along the minus strand of OZ220482.1, from coordinate 2,245,602 downwards.
GTCGGATGTCCAGGGGATGCGAAACGAGGACGGTGACGACGAAACCGATTGCCACTACCAGAGCCGCGAGCGCAGCCAGCGGCGCCGGCCGCGGCCGCGAAGGACGGCGTTCCGGGGCTGCCGGCGTCTCGACCGTGGAGGGCGGCGGGTCTTCGTCTCGCACCCTGCTCACCGGCTGCAGAAAGCGATAGCCGAGCCTTGGCAGGGTCTCGATGTAGCGAGGCGCCTCGGCGCTGTCCCCCAGCGCCACCCGAATGCGCTTGACGCAGGAGTTCATGCTCTGGTTGAACTCGACGTGTACTTCGTCGGGCCAGAGATGACGCCGGACCGCGTCGCGCGACACGACGGCGCCCCGACTGTCCAGCAGCAGGTGAAGCAGCCTGGCCGGCTGCGGCTGGAGGCGGGAGGTCCTCGTGTCGCTGTGCAGCTCGAGGGTCGCGGGGTCGAACTCGAACTCGCCGAAGCGCAGCCGATGCGGCGGATCGTCGGCGGCGCCCTTGCCCTCGCCGGGTCCGGGCGCTGCTTCGTGCGGCTGCGGCGTTTCGTTACCTCGCTGCATGGGCTGGCGTCTCGACCTCTGCGTGGAGCGGATGTTCCCTGCGCCGGAAGTCCCGGTTTCGCCGTCGCCGGACGGGTCCCCGAGTCCTCAAGAGCACAAATAGGACTACGCATCCGGCATTCCTTGCGATGCGTGACGTTTGTCTGACCAGAATCTGACGACAGGGACTCCTTCAGCGGATGCACAAGCCCGTTGGGCTTTGGACGCGCGCTCCGGCTTCGGTCAGACCTGCTGAAGCGTGCGGCCGACGGCGCGGCAGAGTTGTGACGCCCCCGGCTCCGGGGCGTTCGGTCGACTCGGAGGGCGCTCGGTGGAGGGAGTTCGCCGCAGCTCCTGAAACCGTGCCGATGGCTTCACCGGTCGCAACGCGCGAGAGGCTGGCAGCATTCCGGTTTCGCCGGCAGAGGCTGCGCGCCGCCGGCGGCGGGCGCTCCGCGGCGGATCGCGCTCCGGGTTGGCCTCCGCTGGTGCCCAGGGGCGGAATCGAACCACCGACACCCTGATTTTCAGTCAGGTGCTCTACCGACTGAGCTACCTGGGCGTACCGGCTGGCGGCAGAGGCTGGGGTCTTCTAACAGCTAGCGCCTCGGAACGCAACGAAGGAAGGCGTTCACCCGGGTTTTCGCTGCGGGCCAGGGTCGTGGGGCGGTGCGTTCTGGCCATGCGTGCCGCGCCGAACGCGGTCGACGCCCGGAACGGCATGCGGGGCGCGATGTGGGGCGGCGTGTCGGGCCCGCGAGCGTCCTACGGCTGCCGGCACGCCTGCGGAAACGCGGACACGTCGACCAGCGCACGGGCCGGCTTGCCTGGCTGCTTGGTGTACTGGCGGGTCCGGCCGGTCGCCGTGTCGCGGACCCGCAGGTCGAAGCCGACATCCGTGGCGGAGGCGGCGAACACCCAGTGGTGGTCGTTGAAGCTGCAGCCGTCGAGCACCTTGACCAGGATTTCCCAGTTCGCCGGCGAGAAGAAGTGGAACAGGCCGGAATCGTCCGTCCGCGGACCGGCCGTGCGGCCAGAGCCGCTCATGCCGTCAAGGTTCGACCACGTAACAGTCACCTCGTAGCGGCCCTTCTGGAGGCACATCGCGGTTGCCGTGTCGGTGCAGCCGTCTTCCTCCGCCGGCGCGGCGACCGAGACAGTGGCGACGGCGAGATGGTGCGCCGCCGGCGGCTCCGAGGGCGGTTCGGGCAACGGTTCGGCCACCAGTGGCAAGGCGCTGGCGTCCGCGGCCGCAGCCGCCGCCGCGGAATCGGTGCAGCTTCCGGGGAAGGCCGCGCTGTCGGTGAACGCTTCAGCCTGCCTGCCCGGTTCGTTCCGGTACTCCTGCACCGCGCCTGTCACCGTGTCCGTCACCTTGAGCGAATAGCCCAGGGTCGTCGCCGAAGCGCCGTACACCCACATGCGGCCGTTGACCGAGCAGCCGTCGAGCACCTTGACGAGCAGCTCCCAGTTCACCGCCGAGAAGAACCAGAACAGCCCCGAGTCGTTCGTCCCCTCGTGGACCACCTTGCCCGCGCCGCGCCTGCCTCCCTCACCGTCTTCGGTCCACCAGTCCATCGTCACCGAGAACCGGGAGTCCTGGAGGCACAGTGTCTCGCCGTTCGCCGCGCAGGCGCCGACCGGGTCGGCCGCCTCGACCAGCACCTTGCGGGATACGGTCGAGGAAGGACCCTGACCGCTGACGGTCAGCGACACCGTGTAGAACCCGGGCACCGACCAGGCATGCTCCAGCGAACGGCTGCGCGATGTCGCGCCGTCCCCGAGGCTCCAGTTCCGCGAGGTCACGGCGCCGCTGCTTCTGTCCTCGAACGACACGGGAACGGCGGTCCGGGCGCGGCAGAGGCCGTCGGCGCAGGGAGCGTCCAGGGTGAACGAGGCGCGCACGGCCTCGCCGGTAGCGCCTGAACCGTCGCCGTCACCGGAATCGTCATCGTTACCGCCTGGGCCACCGCGGTCGTCGTCGTCATCGTCGTCATTGCCACCGGCGCCGTCCGCGCCACTGCCACCAGCGCCCGAGCCGCCGTCGCTTCCACCTGAACCGTTGCCGCCCCCGGCAGGACCACCGTTGCCTCCGCCAGTTCCGCCCGGCGGCGCGCCGCCGCCACCCGAGCCGTCGCCGCCAGCGCCCGAGTCGCCGTCGCTTCCGCCTGAACCGTCGCCGCCCCCGGCAGGACCACCGTTGCTGCCGCCAGTTCCGCCCGGTGGCGCGCCGTTGCCGCCCGGGCCGCCTGGTGGGCCGGACCCGCCGCCGTTGGACCCGTCGTTGCCGCCCGGGCCGCCGCCGTCGCTGCCGCCGTCATTGCCGCCCGGATCGCCCGGCGGACCGTCACCGCCTCCGTCGGAGCCGTCGTCCACCGGGTCTGCCGGCCTCACCGTGACCACGACCTCCTCGGTGTCCGAGTTGCCATTGCCGTCCGATGCCGTCACCGTCATCGTGTACGTGCCCGGCACCGTCGTCGTGAACGTCAGACGCGCCTGGTTCAGCTCCGTGTCCTGAGGAATCGCCGGCGTGTTCTCGCCGGTCTTTCGAGTCCACGCGTAGGTGATCGGGTCGTTGTCGCCGTCCGTCGCCGCCGCCGTGATGTCCACCACCTGGCCGACCGCGACCGACCGGGCCGCCAGCTCCGCCAGCACCGGGGACTCGTCGTCGTCCGTGATCGTCACCGTCGTCGTCGCGACGCCCAGCTCGAAGCCCGCCGGCAGCGTGCTGCCCGGCGCCAGCGCGATCGTCACCTCGATCGTCTCGCTGTTCTCGTCGAGACCGTCGTCCCTGATCGGAATCGCGATGTCCTTCGCCGTGTCCGTCGACGAGAACACGACCTGCGTCACCGCGTCGTTGTCGTAGTCGTCGCCGCTGCCCGGGCTTGATGCCCCCGTCGCCGAACCACCGTACGTCACGGCGAACGTCACCGACTCTCCCGGCGCCGCCGACGCCGTCACCCGCACCGCCGCGCTGCCCGCAGACTCGGCCACCGACAGCGCGCCGGGCACCGACACCGTCTTCAGCATGCCGTCGTTCAGCGTGCCGTCCGCCGTCCTGTCGGCGCCGAACACATAGCCGGTCCCGCTGTCCAGCGTGATCCGGTAGGTCTCCGGACCCTCCACACTCTGATCGACCGCGGTCGGGATCAGCACCGTTCCTGTCTTGCTCGACGTGGCTCCGAATGCCGCGTCAAGCAGAAGTGTGAGAGGCCACAGACTCTCGACGCTGCTCGGGTCGATCAGGGAGACTTCGATGTCGACGAGCGCAAAGAAGCCGCTCGCACCGCGGTCCGTCAGCATCAGGCGCACCGGCAGGTCGCCGGTCCGCGCCTTGTCGGACGTCACCGTCAGACGGATGTCCGTCCCCTCCGTCACCGTCGCCGGGTCGGTCAGCAACTGCAACGTCGGCGTCGAGGCGGGCAACGCCGGCGTGGTGTCGGTCACCGTCACGTCGACAACGCCGATGCGGAGCAACGAGCCGTAGTTCCTGTCGTTGCTCGCCGCCGTGTGGGTCAGCGTTGCCGTGTCGTTCACCGTGTCTTCGTCCGCGCCGGCGGCGACCGTCACCGTCTGCGCCGTGCCGTAGTTGCCCGGCGTGAACGTCAGCGGCGACCCCGACACCGTCATCTCGCCCGTCGCGCCGGCAACCGTCACCGTCACCGTCACCGGCGAGGAGGGCCTCGTCGCCAGTTTCACGTCGTAGGCGCCGCTGCCGCCTTCCTCCACCGTCAGCGCGGACGTCGACAGCGTCACTCCGACCGCCGCCTCCACCGTGACCACCACCTGCTCGGTGTCCGAGTTGCCGTCGTCGTCCGAGGCGGTGACCGCCATCGTGTACGTGCCCGCCGTCGTCGTCGCGAACACAAGCCTCGCCTGGTTCAGCGCCGTGCCGCCCGGAATCGCCGGTGCGTTCTCGTCGGACCTGCGGGTCCAGGCGTAGGTGATCGGGTCGTTGTCCGCGTCCGACGCCTGCGCCGTGATGTCCACTGTCCGGCCGGGCCGGACCGTCCGGTCCGCGATCGGCTGCAGCACCGGCGAAGAGTTGCCCTGGGAGACCGCCAGAACGGTGATCACCACCCGCTCGGTGTCCGAGTTGCCTTGGTTGTCCGAGGCGGTGACGGTCATCGTGTAGGTGCCCGCCGTCGTCGCCGTGAACGTCAGCCGCGCCCGGTTCAGCGCCGTGCCGCCAGGAATCGCCGGTGTGTTCTCACCGGGCTTGCGGGTCCAGGCGTAGGTGATCGGGTCGTTGTCGTCGTCTGTCGCTCGGGCCGTGATGTCCACTGCCCCGCCCGCCGTGACCGAGAAGTCCTCGATGTCGTCAAGAACCGGCGAGGAATCGTCGTCGGCAATCGTCACCTTCCTGACGAAGGTGCCTTCGGCGCCAGCGGGCAAGGCGGCGGCCGGCGCGAAGGTCACCGTGAACGTCTCGGGGCCCTCGTTTTCGCCGTCGTCGGTGATCGGGACCATGATCGTCCGCGAGTTGTCGGTGGGCGAGAACGTGACCTGTGTCACCGCGTCGTTGTCGTAGTCGCCGGCGGCCGGATCGCTCGCGCCGGTCGCGGTGTCTTCAGGGCCGCCATAGGAGATGTCGAACCGGACCTCCTTGCCGGGAGGTCTGCTCAGGGCGAGCGAGACCTCGGCGGCCGCTCCCTCCATGGTGGAGGAAGACGCGGGATAGAGGAAGCGGATGCCTCTCTGGTCATCGGGCTCCAGTACCGATCTGCTGCCGTCCCGGTTGACCGCGGCATACATCAGAGCCTGTTTGTGTCGGCTGTGACCGAGCCCCAGGACGTGGCCGAGCTCGTGTCCCAGGAGTCGCTCAAGCGCAGCGTCCGGGTACCCGAGCAAGCGCCAGTTCGGGCCCAGCCCGTTCCTGAAGAGGACATCGGACTCGAGAATCACGGCGACTGTCCGGATTTCTCCGGTGACCTGATCCTTGGTTGTCTGGCACTCAGACCACCTTCGCGCGGCTGCCAGGGCCGCCGTACGGTCCAGATCGTTTGCAGGATCCGAGAACCTGATGCTGTTCACCTGGTCCCTGAACTCGGCGTCGCCCACGGTCTTCTGCCGACCTGTGCGGAGGGCCAGCAGCCGGTACGCGGTACCCGGCGCCCGGTTCCAGGACGCCATGGCGTCGAGCACTTCCTCGGCGCCGTCGCCGCTCGACTTGCCGTGTATGCCGCGGGGAGGAGCCGTGTGCGTCTCGAGCGTCATCCGGACGGGAAGTAAAGACGCGGGCCAGCGGTAGACGAGCCCTGCGCACTGGCCGTCTTCCTCTACGTCGACTTCGAACCGCTGGCGAACGCGGACCGGGCCGCTACCCGGATCCGGCGTCGGTTCGAAGTAGTCCGCGGGCCGCTTCCTGCCGGCCGCGCGGTCGGCGATCCAGCGACGGAAGGCCCCGGCGCTGCGCGGATGCAGGTGATGGTGCGAGTGGTCTTCGGCCTCGTCTCCGGCGGCTTCTTCGGACAGCGAGCCGATCTCCACGGCCGGTTCGCGCAACAGCAGCGTGCGGCCCTCCACCACCGTCTCGAAGAACATGCCCAGGCCGAGATCCACCGGCCGCCAGGCATCCACGGGCTGCCAGGTATCCGCCGTCCGTCGCACGCCCGCGGACCGGCGCACCTCCACGGGCCGCCGCACGTCGACCGCCGGTTCGAGGAAGAGCAGGACGCGGTCGCCCGGTACGAAACGGGGGAGCCCCGCGATGTCGCTGAACAGACCGTCTGCCGTGCGCCCGCCAGGCTGCCGGACGGTGATGGACATCGCCGGGACCGCGCCCTTCAGCGTCTCCTCGACCCGCAGCACGAAGTCCGTGAACAGCCCGTCGGTCCCCACCGGCCGGCTGGACAGAATCTCGCCGAACACGATCGCCCGGGCCTTCCCGATCATCGCTTCGTCGGTCGGAATGCGCTCGTAGACGATCGCAGCGGCCGCCGCCGCGTGGGACAGGGCCAGCGCGAAGGCGGCGAGGCTCTTCATCGACCTCCTCGGGTTGATCTGCCTTGATCCCTCTGGCGTCGGCTTCATCTCGTCACCCACCGCTCCAGACCCACCGCTTGATGCCTCTTCCGGGCCAGGCGAACGCCATGCCGTTCGCGGCCAGCAAGGCCCCTACCGAGCCACTTGAACCCGCCGCGACCGGCTCATGCCGGAGTTCCCTGCTGTTTCCTGAGCGAAAACAGGGGGAGGGGGGGTAGTGCCTTCTGGGCACCATGCAGGCCATCTCCGCCACGCACGTTTCCTTGGAAACCACCGAGACTAGCAGCCCGTGGCAGAAGTCACGTTGCATTCGTTTCAGCCATGCATCCCGTCCGGCTGCGTTGCTCTTCGGTCACATATAACCCAATATGCTCACCTATAGCGCCTTGCCAGACGGGCGCCTGACCCCTCTCGGTGCGACACGCGACTTCTGCCACGGACTGCTAGCAGGTTCCTCGCGGTCGGATCGGGTCGCGATGACCGTCCCGTTGACGATCGCTCGTTGGACAGCTCTTCGCGAGCCGGTGCGCGGCGCCTGCGTGCTACGCTGCGACAACGCCAATGCTCCCCGTTCGCCGCGCACTGGTTTCCGTGTACGACAAGACGGGACTCGGGGATTTGGGTGCGGGTCTGGCGCGGCTTGGCGTGGAGATCACCTCCACCGGCGGCACGGCGCGGCAGCTTGAGGCGCACGGTGTGCCGGTGACCTCCGTGTCCGACGTCACGGGTCATCCGGAGATTCTCCACGGCCGGGTCAAGAGCCTGCATCCGCGGATCTTCGGCGGCATCCTCGCCGACCGCCGACGTTCGGAGCACCGCGGCGAACTCGAAGAGCACGGGATTCCGCCGATCGATCTCGTGGCGGTCAATCTCTATCCCTTCGCCGCGGCCGCCGCGGCGCCGGATGCCTCGTTCGACGACACGGTCGAGATGATCGACATCGGCGGCCCGAGCATGGTCCGGGCGGCGGCCAAGAATTTCGCCAACGTTGCGGTCGTGGTGGATCCGTCCGACTATCCGTTGATCCTCGACACGCTCGAGAACGAGGGCGGCCTGTCCGAGGAGGTTCGGCGCGTGCTGGCGCTGAAGGCCTTTCGCCATACGCGGAGCTACGACGCCGCCATTGCGGACTGGCTGGCCAACGGCGCCGCGCCGAAGGCGGAGGACGAGCCGGTGCCCCTGCCCGGGACCGTGCGTCTCGACCTTGAACGCGTGCTGTCGCCGCGCTACGGCGAGAACCCGCATCAGGCCGCTGCGGTCTACCGGCAGGTGGGCGGCGCCGGTGTGCTAGGCGGCTTCCGCCAGCTTCAGGGCAAGGAACTCTCGTGGAACAACCTTCTGGACGCCGACGCGGCGCGTCGGCTGTCCGTGCTGTTCGACGGCGCCGAGGACGCCCCCGCGGTCGTTGTCGTCAAGCACAACAACCCCTGCGGCGTCGGCCGCGGCGCGTCCCTGGTCGAGGCGTACGAGCGTGCGCTGGCCTGCGATCCGGTGTCCGCGTTCGGTTCGGTCATCGCCGTGAACCGACCGTTCGACGGCGATCTCGCCGAGGCGATGGCGAAGTTGTTCGTCGAGGTCGTCGTAGCGCCCCGGTTCGAGCCGTCCGCACGGGAGCGGCTGGCGCGGAAGAAGAACCTGCGTCTGCTCGAGTGCCCTCGCGTCTTGTCGGTCGCCGGCCTGTGGGAGCTGCGGGCGATCGAGGGCGGTTTCCTGGGGCAGCAGATCGATGACGCACCGGAGGATCCGGCCGACTGGCGCTGCCCGACGCGGCTGCGGCCGGACGCCGGCCAGCTCCGTGCGCTCGACTTCGCGTGGAGAGTCTGCCGGGCGACGAAGTCGAATGCGATCGTGGTGGCGAACGAGGACCAGACGGTGGGCATCGGCGCCGGCCAGATGAGCCGCGTCGACTCGTGCCGGATCGCGCTGGACAAGGCGCAGATGGAACTGACCGGGACGGTGGCTGCATCCGACGCCTTCTTCCCGTTCCGCGACGGCGTCGACACCCTGGCGGCCGCAGGGGTGGCGGCGATCGTCCAGCCGGGTGGCTCGGTCCGCGACGACGAGGTGATCGCCGCCGCCGACGAGCACGGCATCGCCATGATGGTCACCGGCCGCCGACACTTCCGGCACTGATGGCGGCCGCCCGCCACGGACTGCTGGTGGCCGGAGTCTCCTTCGCTCTCGGGTTCGGCGCCTCGCCGGCCCCGGCGGCCGAAGATCCGTGGCAGCTCCTCGCCGACGTGCGCCGGGCGCTTCAGAGCGCCGGGCCGCTGTCGGCGGGCTTCGTGCAGACCTTCGTCCCCTTCGGCTTTGCGCCCGAGGACGGCGAGACCGAGCGGGGCAACCTCGCGATCGACCTGCCGGACTGTCTGCGCTGGGACTACTCGCCGCCGTTCGAGAAGTCGTTCCTGCTCTGCGGGCGCACCGTTCACCACTGGAATCCCGGCGAGCCGGTCGGTCAGCGCTACGACCTGTCGGAACAGCCGGCGCCCGGCCTCGACTTCTTCCTGCTGGCGCCCGGCGAGCTGCGGGACCGCTACCAGGCGGAACCGGTCGTGGCCGAGGACGACAACCGCTTGCGCCTCGTCCTGCGGCCGCGCAGCCCGAGCGAGGACTTGGTGGAACTGCAGGTCGTGATCGACGGCGACGACCGGCGCCTTCGGGAGCTGACCTACTACGACGCTCAGCGCAACGAGAACCGGTTCCTCGTGGGCGACTACCGTTCGGGTGTGCCGCCCGACCGCTTCGAACCGCCGCCTGCGATCGAATGGCAGGAACGCTGACAGTGCGCGGCGACCGTGCAGGTCGAATGCCGCACGACGATCGCCGCGAATGGCGGAAGACCTTGCGTTGCGGCCGTCGCGAGCGTGTACGACCCTCGTTGGCGCCGACGGTGACGTTACCGTCGCGCCCGCGCCGCCCGGAGATCGCGGACGCCGGTGACGATCGCGGTGTCGAAGCTTCGCCGGGAGGAATCGCGCCAGGCCGGTCTGCCGGGGGTCAGGACCAGGGGGCGCCGTTCGCAGTCGCCGGCAAGGCACGTGCGCACTTCCCGGCGGGCGTTTGCCGGCGTCGGCCGGAACTCGAGTTCAAGGATCCCGGCAACCTCACGGCCGAAGTCGAGGCGCCAGGAAGACGCCATGCCGGGGGCGGTGTCGAGGCCCGGCGACGCGGTCACGCGAACGATGCGCCGGGCGGCAGCGGAGCGCCAGATCTGGTCGGGTTTCCGCAGCGCGCCGCGGCGCACCGCTCCCCAGCGGCCGATCGGCGGCCGTCCCCAGACCCGGACCGGCCGGAGCGCCAGATCGTCGGCCGCGAGCGGGATCTCGCCCTTGATGAGGCGGGGACTCCACCGGTCGATGAACCGCCAGTCCTCGTCGGTCACGACCGGCATCGAGCCGTCGGCGAGTTCGAGGCCGGCGAGGAGCCCGCCGTCGCCGTGGGGCGCCCGCGCTTCGATCGCCAGGCGGTTCGAACCCTCGCGCAGGAAGTGGGCCACCGGGAACTCGTCGATCGGTTCGCCGCGCCGGAAGCCGCCCCGCGCGATCTGGCGGCCGTTCAGGTGCACGGCGTACTCGCGGTCGGCGGCAACGAACAGCCGCGCCTCTTCCCGAGGCGCCGTCGCCAGCCTGAAGTCGCGGAGGAACACCCGCGACGCCGGCTGTCCCGGCGTCGCCGCGTCCTCTCCGATCCAGATCCACTCCGCTGCGCCGGTCGGCGCCGGTGCGCGCAAGCAGCCCGCCAGCGGCAGCCCGGCGGTCAGCAGCGCGGCGGCGAGCACCGTTTGCGCTGCCAGCAGTCGCCGCTCGCTCCTCACGCCGCCAGCCTACAGGCGTTGACCCTCGGGGCGGTGCACGGGTAGTGTGAGCGGTGTCGAATACTGGTTCCGTGGCAGAAGCGGTCGGTGTCGTCTGCGCCATTCCTGCTCGCCATGATTCGGTCCGACTGCCGGGCAAGGTACTGCTACCCATCTGTGGCCGACCGATGATCGAGCATGTCTATCGGCGGGCAAGCGAAGCGTCCGGTCTCGATGCCGTCGTGGTGCTGACGGACCACGAGCAGATCCGTCGTACGGTCGAGGGCTTCGGCGGCCGCTGCCAGATGACGCCCGGACACTGCAGGAGCGGCACCGACCGGATCGCCTGGGCCGCGCGCGGCTGGGGTGCGGACGCCGTGGTCAACGTGCAGGGCGACGAGCCCCTGCTCGATCCGGCGGCCATTGCCGACCTGGCTTCGCATCTGCGCTCCCGCCCCGAGGAGGAGATGGTCACCCTGGCCGCCGAGGTCGACGACGACGCGTTGCGGGATCCGAACCAGGTCAAGGTGGTGTGCGGGACCGACGGCTACGCCCTGTACTTCAGCCGCGCGGGGATTCCCTTCCGTCGGCAGCCGAAGGCCGGGGCGAAGGCGCCCGCGCCGGTTCGCCTGCACGTGGGGGTCTACGGCTATCGGCGAAGGGCCCTCCTGCGGCTCGCCGCCATGGAGCAGACGCCGCTTGAACGCTGTGAGGGCCTGGAGCAGCTTCGAGCCCTGGAGAACGGCATCCGCATTCGGGTGCTGCCGATCGACGAAGCGCCCCTGGGCGTCGATACGCCGGCAGACCTGGCGCTGGCCGAGCGGCGGATGCTCGCGCGGTCGGCTGAACGGTGAACGCGCCGGCATCGTGAGGCGCTGACGGACAGGACGAGGTTTCACGGCATGGCCAAGTACATCTTCATCACCGGCGGTGTCGTTTCCTCCCTGGGCAAGGGCGTCGCCGCCTCTTCGGTCGGGGCGATCCTCGAAGCGCGCGGCTTTTCGGTCGAGCTGATGAAGCTCGATCCCTACGTCAACGTGGATCCGGGCACCATGTCGCCCTACCAGCACGGAGAGGTCTTCGTCACCGACGACGGCGCCGAGGCCGATCTCGACCTCGGTCACTACGAGCGCTTCACGACCTGCAGGACGAGCAAGAAGCACAACTACACGACCGGCAGGATCTACGAGGCCGTGATCGACAAGGAACGGCGCGGCGACTACCTGGGCAACACGGTTCAGGTGATTCCCCACGTCACGGACGAGATCAAGGCCGGCATGCGAAGGGTGGCCGGGGAAGCCGATGTCGTTCTGGTCGAGATCGGCGGCACCGTCGGCGATATCGAGTCGTTGCCCTTCCTGGAGGCGATTCGCCAGTTCCGGCAGGAGCTCGGCCGCAACAACGCGGTCAACCTCCATCTCACCCTGGTGCCGTACATTGCCGCCTCCGATGAACAGAAGACGAAGCCCACCCAGCACTCGGTGCGGGAGCTGCGGGCGATCGGAATTTCGCCGGACATCCTGCTCTGCCGGGTGGACCGGGACCTGCCGGCGGAGACCAGGGCCAAGATCGCCCTGTTCTGCAACGTCGATGCGCGTAACGTGATCGCCGCCCGCGATGTCGACACGATCTACGAGGTGCCCCTGATGTTCTGCCGCGAGGGGCTCGACGAGGCGCTCCTCGATCTGCTGAATCTGCCGGGTTCCCCGCGCAACCTGGCCGACTGGGAGCGGATGGTCGACCGCATCCGCAATCCGCGGGGCCGGGTGCGGATCGGCATCGTCGGCAAGTACGTCGAGCTTCCCGATGCCTACAAGAGCCTGAACGAGGCGCTGATGCACGGCGGCGTCGCCAACGATGTCGAGGTCCAGCTCGTCTACATCAATGCCGAGGACCTGGAGACCGAGTCCTGGCCGCAGGAGCTGTTCGAGGTCGATGGCCTGCTCGTTCCGATCGGCTTCGGCGCTCGCGGCGTCGAGGGCAAGATCCGCGCGATCCGCTACGCCCGCGAGAAGCGGGTGCCGATGTTCGGTATCTGTCTGGGCATGCAGTGCATGGTGATCGAGTTGTCCCGCAGCGCCTGCGGCCTGGAGGGCGCCCAGTCGACCGAGTTCGACGAAGCCGCCGCCGAGCCGGTGATCTACAAGCTGCGTGACCTGCTGGGAGTCGAGGAAATGGGCGGCACGATGCGGCTCGGCGCCTATCCCTGTGTCGTCCGGAAGGGCACTCTCGCCGCCGAGATCTTCGCCGGGGCATCGAAGGAAGCGGACGGCGGCGTGCTGATCCGGGAGCGCCACCGGCATCGCTACGAGGTCAACCAGAAATACCTGGGCGCACTGCGTAGCGCCGGCCTGGTCGTCTCGGGGCAAAGCCCGGACGGCAAATTCGTCGAGATCGTCGAGCTGCCGGACCATCCCTGGTTCCTGGGCTGCCAGTTCCACCCCGAGTACCGCTCGCGTCCGACCGACCCGCATCCGCTCTTCGTGTCGTACATCCGCGCCGCGGTGGAGCACAAGAAACGGAACGCGGCCGCTTCGGCGAGTACCGGCGACGACCTGTCGAGCGGCGCCGAGGCGAACTGAGGCCGTCTTGGCGGACAGCTTCGAGCTTGCACCGGGGGTAGCACTCGGCGGCGGCGCGCTGCCGGTGATCGCGGGCCCCTGCGTCATCGAGGGCCGCGACTGGCTGGTCGGCTTCGGCCAGGAGCTGCAGGCGATGAGCCATCGTCTGGGGCTGCCGCTGATCTTCAAGTCCTCGTTCGACAAGGCGAACCGGAGCTCGGGCGACAGCTTCCGCGGCCCGGGGCTCACGGACGGTCTCGAGGCGCTCAAGGAAGTCAGGGCGGTCACGGGTCTTCCGGTGCTGACGGACGTCCACGAGCCGCACCAGTGCGGCGCCGCCGCCGAAGTGTGCGACGTGCTCCAGATCCCGGCCTTCCTCTGCCGTCAGACCGATCTGGTCGTCGAGGCGGCAGCCACGGGTCGGCCGCTCCTCATCAAGAAGGGCCAGTTCATGGCTCCCGCCGACATGGCGAGGATCGTCGACAAGGCGCGCGCGACCGGCAACGCGCGGATCGCGGTCACCGAGCGCGGCAGCTCGTTCGGCTACCACAACCTGGTGGTCGACATGCGGAGCTTCGGCATGCTGGACGACCTGGGGATCGCCGTCCTCCACGACGTGACGCACTCGTTGCAGTTGCCCGGCGCCCGCGACCGGGAAAGCGGCGGCGACCGGCGCTTCGCGGAACCCCTGACCCGGGCCGCCGTCGCCGCCGGCGCCGCCGGGCTCTACCTCGAGGTGCACCCCGATCCGGACCGTGCCCGCTGCGACCGGGAGACCCAGTTGCCGCTTCGGCGGGCGGAGAACCTGATCCTGTCCGCGCTCGAGATCCACCGGTCGCGTGCCGCCGAGGGACCCTGGGTGTGACCGGGCCTGGCCCGGCTCCGCAGGCCGCGGCAGCGGTGGCCGAGGGCGGCCGCAGCCTCGAGATCGCCCGCAAGGTGCTTCAGATCGAGGCGGCGGCGATCCAGGGTCTCGTCGGTCAGCTCGGCGAGGAGTTCGAAGAGGCCGTTCAGCGGATGCGCGATTGCCGCGGGCGGGTGGTCTGCACCGGCATGGGCAAGAGCGGCCATGTGATGAAGAAGGTGGCGGCGACCCTGTCCTCCACCGGCACGCCGGCACTCTTCCTCCATCCGGCGGAGGCGATCCACGGCGACCTCGGCATGATCGTGCCGGGCGACGTCGTGCTCGCCGCTTCGTCGTCCGGCGGCACGGAAGAGCTCCTCAGGATGATCGACGTGCTGCATCGCCGCGGCGTTCCCCTGATCGCCATCACCGGCGCCGCCCGGAGTCCGCTCGCCGAGCGGGCCGATCTGCACCTGTCGGCGGCGATCGACCAGGAGGCGTGTCCACTGAACCTGGCGCCGACCGCCTCGACGACCGCCACGCTGGCCCTGGGCGACGCACTCGCGATGGCGCTGCTCGAGGCCCGCGGCTTCACCCTGGAGGACTTCGCGACGCTTCATCCGGGAGGCGAACTCGGCCGTCGCCTGATGACCGTGGAGCAGGTCATGCATCGCGGCGACGCCCTGCCCCGGGTGCGGCCGGAATCGTCCCTGCGCGAGGCGCTGTTCGAGATGACCCGCAAGTCGTTCGGCATCACGGCGGTCGTCGACGCCGCCGGCGGCCTGTCCGGCGTGATCTCGGACGGCGATCTCCGGCGGCTGCTGAACGCGAAACCGGCGGCGGACGCCGGCGGCGGCGCTTTCCTGGAACGGGCGGTTCGCCACTACATGACGCCCGAACCGAAGACGATCTCCGGGGACGCCATGGTCACCGTGGCCCTGGAGGCCATGGAGCGGCACCGCATCACCTCCCTCTTCATCTGCAGTGACGACGGCCGTCTCGAGGGGCTCGTGCATGTTCACGACCTTTGGGGACTGCGCCGCCGCCGGCGCCGCACTTGACCGAAGAGCAACCACGAGCGCGTAGAATCGCCTGCCATGCAACCGTTGCCTGTTCGGCAGCCGGGCGCGATGCACGGCCGCTCGAGTGCAGCGCGATGTCCGCCTCGGACATCGGAAGAACCGGTGATGACCATTTGCAGGCAGTGCGGCGATGACTGAATCTCGTGCACGTCGGCCGGCCGCGGCGGCCCTGGCTGCTGCCCTGTTGTGCGCTGCAGGCGTTCCGGTGCTGGCCCGGAAGGGGAGCGACCTGGAAGAACAGGGCGGTTCCGGCAGCGCACCGGCCGAATTCGAGGAGACGATCGTCGTCGTCGGGACCCGTACGGAAGGCCGCACGATCACCGAGTCTCCGGTGCCGGTCGACGTGATTCCCGAGGTCGAGCTGATGAGCCAGGGCGACAACGACCTGATCAACCGGCTCCGGACGGTGGTCCCGTCCTGGAACGTCGGCGCCCAGCCGATCAGCGACGCCGCGACCCTGGTCCGGCCGGTCAACCTGCGCGGCCTGGCGCCCGACCACACCCTGGTGCTGGTCAACGGCAAGCGGCGGCACCGCGCCGCCGTCATCGCCTGGTTCGATGGCTCGCAGGGCCCCGATGTCTCGGTCATCCCGGCGGTCGCCCTGCGCCAGGTCGAGGTCCTGCGCGACGGTGCGGCGGCGCAGTACGGTTCGGACGCGATCGCCGGCGTGATGAACTTCCAGCTCAAGGATGCGAGGTCGGGCGGCGTGGTCGAGGTCCGGTCGGGTCAGTACAGCGACGCGAACCCGGGGACGAGCGACGGCTTCGGCGGTCAGTACACGTTCGCCGGCGACCACGGTCTGTCGTGGGCCGCCGCGGCGAACTTCGGCATGCCGATGGGCCAGGACGGCTTCTTCAACCTGAGCATGGAGGCCGGCGGCTCCGATCCGACCAGCCGCAGCGTGCAGCGGAACGACGCGCTCGCCATCATCGGCACGGGCAACACGATGATCCGCAATCCGGCGCAGGTGTGGGGCTCGCCCCTGGTCGAGGACGACATCAAGCTGTTCGCGAACTTCGGCAGCCCGCTGGCCGGCGGATCCCGGTTCTACGGGCACGCGAACTACGCCAGCCGGACGACGACCGGCGGCTTCTACTTCCGCAACCCGCACACGCGGACCGGCGTGTTCACCTACTCGGATTCGGAGCGTCGGGGCAGGTTCCTGCTCGTTGGCGACCGGGAATGGGCGCGCACCGGCGTCGAGAACGCCGGCAACTGTCCGGCGGTGCCGGTCGTGGACCACGTGCCCGACGCGGCCGCCCTGGCGGCGGTCGAGGCGGACCCGAACTGCTTCGCTCTCTACTCGCGCTTCCCCGGCGGCTTCACACCCCAGTTCGGCGGCGACCTCACCGATTCCTCGATCGTTGCGGGGGTCCGCGGCTACCTCGCCAGCGGCATGACCTGGGATGTCAGTGTCAACGTCGGCAACAGCGAGGTCGACCAGTTCATCTACAACACGGTGAACGCCTCGCTCGGCTACGACACGCCGACCTCGTTCAAGCCCGGCGTCTACGAGCAGACGGACACCAACGTCAACTTCGACATCACCTACCCGGTGCGCGACAACGTGAGTCTGGCGGCCGGCGTGGAATGGCGGAACGAGCAGTTCCGGATCGGCGCCGGCGACAGGGCCTCCTGGGAGATCGGCCCCTACGCCGCCCAGGGCTTCAGTTCCGGCTCCAACGGGTTCAACGGCTACCGGGCCGACGTGACCGCCGGCGAGTGGGACCGCGCCAACGCCGCGGTGTACGGGGACATCGAGATCGAGGATCCGGACGGGATGTGGACGTTGACGACCGCGCTTCGGGTCGAGGACTTCGACGGCTTCGGCAACACGACGAACGCGAAGGTCTCGGGCCGCCGGGTGGTGGGCGGCGGCGTGTCGCTGCGCGCCGCGGTCAGCACCGGCTTCCGCGCGCCGACGCCGGGCCAGCAGAACGCCTTCAACGTGTCGACGACGTTCGATCCCGAGACCGGGGGGCTGTCGAACAGCGGGACCGTTCCCTCGATCGCGCCGGCGGCGGTTCTGCGGGGCGGCGAAGCCCTGCAGCCGGAAGAGGCCGTGAACTACGCCGCCGGCCTGGTCATCGACAGGGGCGTGTTCACCTTCACGGCCGACATCTTCCGGATCGACGTCGACGACCGGCTGGCGATCTCGGAGACCTTCCGGCACTGCAGCATCCTCGACGCACCGGAACCCGGCTGCGTGACCGACGCCGAGATCGAGAGCCTGCTGGCAAGCGGCTTCGTCGAGGCGCGGAACCTGAAGAGCTTCCGGTTCTTCGTCAACGACTTCGCGACCCGGACCCAGGGCCTTGATCTGGTCGGTACCTGGACGCCGCCGGCGCTGGGCGGCGACACGCGGTTCAGCCTCGTCTTCAACACCACGGACACGAAGGTCACGGAGGCGAATCCCGACACCGTCGGCCCCTTCCGTATTGCGGCCCTCGAGCGCGGACTGCCGGAGACGCGCTGGAACGTCGCGATGTACCACGACAAGGAGCGCTGGAGCCTGCTCACGCGCCTGAACTGGTACGACGGCTGGTGGGACAGCGAGGATGCGCAGAACCTCCTGGGGCGGAACGACGCGCCGATGTACGCGAACTACGGCGGCGAGTTCGTGGTCGATGTCGAGCTCGGCATCCCGCTGCCGAACAGCACGTCGATCGCGATCGGCGTCCAGAACCTGCTGAACACGTATCCGGAGGAGAATCCCGGCGCGGCGGACGGGGTCGGCAACCGCTACGGCCAGTACTCCCCGTTCGGCTTCAACGGCGCCTACTACTACCTCCGCTTCAACTACGCCTGGGGCCAGCGATTCTAGCTCCGGCAGCCGGTCGGCAGCGCCGTTTCGTCCATGCTCACTTCCGTTGTCCTGCGGCTCCGCTTCCTGCTCTTCGATGTCGACGGCGTGCTGACCGACGGTCGGCTCTACTATGTCGGCGACGACGTGGCGGTGGCGTTCGACGTTCGGGACGGCCTGGCCGTGCAGCGGGCGCGGGACGCCGGCCTGGGCGTCGGCCTGCTGAGCTCGCGAAGGGACTCGGCCGCCGTTGCGCGCCGCGCCGCCGACCTGGGCTTCGACGAGGTCCTTCTCGGCTGCCGCGACAAGGCCGCGGCCTTCGCCGATCTGCTGAAACGCAGGGGGCTCGACCCGTCCGAGGTGGCCTATGTCGGCGACGACCTGGTCGATCTGCCGGTGCTGCGCCGCGTCGGCCTGTCCGCCGCGCCCGCGGACGCGGTGCAGGAAGTGCGCGACAACGTCGATCTGGTGCTGAACGCCCGCGGCGGCCGCGGCGCCGCCCGCGAGCTGGTGGACCGGGTCGTCGAGGCCCTGGGGCCCGTTTCCTGACGGAGCGTCGGCCGGTTGCCCGGTCGACCGGCTATCCGTCCGGCTCCTCTTCGGTCGAATCCTCGCGCCGCCGACGGCGCTGGACCAGGGCGGCGGCGCCGACGCCGAGGAGGTAGAGCAGCAGCGTCGGCCCGGCCACGATCGTCATGTTCACCACGTCCGTCGTCGGCGTGATCGCGGCCGAGATGAAGATGATGATGAGCACCGCCCAACGGAAGTGCCGCATCAGGAACCGCGGCGTCACGATCCCGAGCTGCGAGAGCATGAAGATGAGAATGGGGAGCTGGAACATCGCCGCCAGCCCGAGCAGGACGTTGATTGCGAAGCTCAGGTAGCGCTCGATCCGGATGTCGGCGTCCCAGTTGCTGCGGAGTCCCATGTTGACCAGGAACTCGGCCGCGAAGGGTAGGGCGACGAAGTAGCCGAAGGCGCCGCCGCCGATGAAGAAGAAGGAGCCGAAGAAGATGAAGGGGATCGCGTAGCGCTTCTCGCGACGGTAGAGACCGGGCGAAACGAACCCCCAGAGCTGACCGACGAGGTAGGGGGAGGTGACGAAGACGGCGGCCAGCAGCGCCACCTTCACCTGGACGACGAACGGATCCGTGACGCCGTCGAAGGTGAGCTGATCGACGTGGGGCTGAATCGGTGCGGCCAGCAGCTCGTAGATCTGCCCGGCGAAGGCGAAGCAGGCGAAGAACGCGGCGAACACCACGATCAGAGTGCGCAGGATGCGTCGGCGCAGCTCGTCGAGGTGCTCTAGCAGCGTCATCCGCGGAAGCTCTTCCTCCTCCTCGTCGCGCTTCTTCCTTCCCTGCTTCGCCGCCGGCAGGCGTTCCGGCTTCGCCTCGTCGGGAAGCTGGGCCGGAGCGTCGTCCTCAGACGGCGGGGTCACTCGGAACCCCGGGGTCCGGTTCGCGCGGCTTCGTCTGGCCGCCCAGGGTCGTCGCGTCTGCGCTCGCGCCGACGCTGCTGGCGGGAGTGTCGATCCGGCGAGCGGGCGGTCGCCGCTTCTCCTCGTCGAGCTCGACGTCGATCGATCGCTTCAGGTCGCTGGTGGCGCGCCGGAACTCGGCCATGCCGCGACCGAGCGTGCGGCCGATCTCGGGCAGCTTCCTGGGGCCGAAGATGAGCAGGGCGGCCGCCAGGATCAACAGCATTTCCTGCATGCCGATCGGGCCGAACATGGTCCGGCATGATACGCCAAGGCGTTTGCGCCGTCTGCCTGCCCGGCTGCCGGTCCGGCGCTGGTACACTCGCCGCTTGCCGTCGCCGGGCTGGCGGCGGCCGCGGTGACTCCGATGACGAAACCCTGGCGCAACCTGGCACTCGCCCTGTTTGGCGTGGCCGTGCTCGTCGGCGGGCTGGCGGGCGGCAACCTGCTGGCGGTCCACGCCGAGGAGCTGGCCCAGGTCCGTCTCTACACGGAGCTGGTCGAGACGGCTCACGCCAGCTACGCCGTCGACGACGTCAGTTACCGGGATCTGGTCTACGCCTCGATCGGAGGCATGCTGCGCAACCTCGATCCGCATACGAGCTTCCTGCCGCCGGTGGCCTACGACTCGATGCGCGAGCGCCAGCAGAGTTCCTTCTACGGCCTGGGCATCTACGTCGGCACACGGAACAACCGCCTGACCGTGATCTCGCCGATCGAGGGCACGCCGGGGTACGAGAAGGGCATCCGGGCCGGCGACATCATCCATCTGATCGACGGCGAACCGACCGAGGAGATGAGCCCGAACGAGGCGATCCGCAAGCTCAAGGGTCCGAAGGGAACCGACGTCACCGTGACGCTGCTGCGGCCCGGCCTCGACGAGCCCCTGGAGGTGACGGTGACCCGCGCGGAGATCCCGCAGGAGACCGTCCGCCACGTTCACATGCTGACCCCCGACACCGGATTCCTCTGGATCACGGATTTCTCGCGCTCGACTGGCGGCGAGGTCGGGCGGGCTCTGGCCGACCTCAGGGAACAGGGCATGCAGCGCCTGATCCTCGATCTGCGGGGCAACGGCGGCGGCCTGCTCGACCAGGCGATCGAAGTCTCCGATCAGTTCGTGCCCCCGGGCACGACGATCGTCGAGACGCGGGGCCGGGTCGACAGTTCCCATCATTCGTACCGCTCCACCGGCCGCAGACAGCCGCTCGGGCTGCCCGTCGTGGTGCTCGTCAACGGCGGCTCCGCGTCCGCCTCCGAGATCGTGTCCGGCGCCATCCAGGATCACGATGTCGGGCTGGTCGTCGGCGAGTCCACCTGGGGCAAGGGCCTCGTGCAGACGGTCTACGAACTGTCCTACGGCGCCGGCCTGGCCCTGACCACGGCCCGCTACTACACGCCCGCGGGGCGCTTGATCCAGCGCGACTACTCGTCCTACTGGGACTACTACACCGGGTACGACGCGGACGGCGACAGCGGCGCCGATAGCGCCGGTAGCGACGGCCGTGACGGCGGCAACGACCGCGAGGAGGCCGACCCCGGCGGCGCCGCGTCAGCGTCGGCGCCGTTGCCCGAATCCGACGAACAGGAGAGCGAAGACCGGCCTGTCTTCTACACGGATCTGGGCCGCGAGGTCTACGGCGGCGGCGGGGTGACGCCGGACGTCGTCGTCGAACTGGAGGAGGATCCGCCGATCATCCTCCGTCTCAGGATCCAGAGCGGCTTTCACCGCTTTCCCTTCGAGCAGGGTGCGCCCGAGCACATCGACTCCACCGACTGGCGGGTGCCCGACGACTACCTGGACCGGTTCTGGACCTGGGCGGTCGAGGAGGACCTCGTGTCCGCCGAGGACCTCGCCGAGGCGCTCGAGGATCCCGCCGTCGCGCGCCATGCCCGCGTGCGTCTGCGCTACGAGATCTTCAACACCGCGTTCGGCCTCACCGAGGGCTTCAAGGCGGAGCGGGAGCTGGACAATCAGCTCGCTCGGGCACTCGAACTGCTCGACGACGCCGAGGCGCTGCTGGAGCGCCGCATGGAGAAGGACCGCCAGCCGCAACCGCGCGGCAGCGGCTCGGGTCTGGTCGCCGGGCTCGGGCGCTGATCGCCTGAGACTGAGACGGCGGGCAGCCGCCCGTCCCGCCGCCTTGTCGTCGCCCGTCCCGTCCCGCCTCTAGCCGCGGAACCGCGCCGCGACGGCGTTCCAGTCGACCACGTTCCAGAACGCGTTCAGGTAGTCCATGCGGCGGTTCTGG
Organism: Thermoanaerobaculia bacterium; assembly: GCA_965116145.1. Taxonomy (GTDB): domain Bacteria; phylum Acidobacteriota; class Thermoanaerobaculia; order Multivoradales; family Multivoraceae; genus Multivorans. The sequence goes on along the minus strand of OZ220482.1, from coordinate 2,224,261 downwards.
TAGTTCAGGTAGTAGGCGTGTTCCCACACGTCGACGCCGAGCAGCGGGGTCAGGCCCTCCATCAGCGGCGAGTCCTGGTTCGGCCGCGCGATGACTGCCAGTCCGTCGTCACCGCTTACCAGCCAGCCCCAGCCGCTGCCGAACTGACCCATCGAGGCGCTGACGAAGCGCTCCTTGAACTGGTCGAAGCTGCCGAAACGAATGTCGATCGCCGTGGCCAGGTCACCGCTCGGCGCACCGCCGCCGTCGGGGCTCATGACCGACCAGAACAGCGAGTGGTTGGCGTGGCCCCCGCCGTGGTTGCGCACGGCGCCCTTGATCGCGCCCGGCACATCCTCGAAGTTGCGAAGCAGGTTCTCGACGCTCATCGCCGCGAGCTCGTCGCGTCCCTCGAGCGCCGAGTTCAGATTCGCGACGTAAGCCGCATGGTGCTTGTCGTGATGGATCTCCATCGTCCGTGCGTCGAGATGGGGCTCGAGAGCATCGAACGGATAGGCCAGATCGGGAACTTCGTGCATGAGTACTCCTCGAGGAACGTGGTTCTGCCGCCGCGATTGTGCCACGGAGTGAGGCCTCCGGGCTACTGCGATGCGCCCGTTCGAGCAACAGGGCGTTGCGGGTGTATGCTCCGGCTGCCCCACGTGTTGACCCGTCAGCCCGCCCACGCCGCGTTCCGGCAGTCCTTCCGACCTTGCGCCCGTGAGCGTGCCGATGCTGCCGGCACTCCGTCCGACGGCATGACCGCCGCCGATCGCGGGCTGCGCCGATCGCGTCGAAGCCATGTCCCGGGTGACCGGGCTCTGGCCGCGTCCGGGCCCGGCGACGCGCCGCTCTGCCCCGGACTGCCAAGGGACTGTTGATGGACGTCTTCGCGTTTCGCGAAGAGCTCGTCGCCGAATACGAGCGCTTCTCCCGGAGCTTCACCAGGATCCGTGCCGCGGACGTGGCAGACGCGGTCGATGACGCCTGTGCCGCCGGCCGCTTCTGGCCGCCGCCGCTGATTCAGCTCAACCCGAACTTCGAGCCGGGCGGCTGGGTGGAAGACCTCGTCGCCGACGGCGCGCTCGACCCCGAGTGCGCCCGGATCTTCCGGCTCAAGAGCGCCGACGACACGTTCGGCAAGCCCCTCCTGCTTCACCGGCATCAGACGGACGCCATTGCGATCGCCAGGCGCCGGCAGAGCTACGTACTGACCACCGGCACCGGTTCCGGCAAGTCGCTGGCCTATTTCGTCCCCATCGTCGACGACGTGCTGCGACGCAAGCGTGCAGGCGACGCCTGCCGGGGCATCACCGCGATCGTCGTCTACCCCATGAACGCTCTGTGCAACAGCCAGCGCGAGGAACTGGAGAGGTACCTGCGGCTCGGCTACGGCGAGGGCCGAGAGCGGGTGACCTTCGCGCGTTACACCGGCCAGGAGTCGCAGGAGGATCGCGAGCGCATCGCCCGGAACCCGCCGGACATCCTGCTCACGAACTACATGATGCTCGAACTGCTGATGACGCGGTTCCTGGAGACCGACAGGGCGGTCCGGGAACACGCCGCCGGGCTCCGGTTCCTGGTGCTGGACGAACTGCACACCTACCGCGGCCGGCAGGGCGCCGATGTCGCGATGCTGGTCCGCCGCGTGCGCGAGCGCTTCAACGAGGAGCTCCTCTGCATCGGCACCTCCGCGACGATGGCCTCGGAAGGATCGCCGGAACGACGCAGTGCCGAGGTCGCGCGCGTCGCCGGCCGCCTGTTCGGTGCCCCGGTCGATCCCGGCAACGTCGTCTCCGAGACACTGCAGCCCGTCACGATCGCTACCGGAGCAAGCGGCTCAGCGAGTGCTGCCGGCCCCGAAGCCGACGCCGCTCTTCGAGCCGCGATCGAACGAGGCGCACCGGCCGCTCCCAGCCACGAGGAGCTCGCCGCACACCCGGTGGCGCACTGGGTGGAGCGGAACCTGGGACTCGAAGAGCGGGGCGGCAAGCTTGAACGGACGTCCCGCCCGCTCACGCTGGTCGACGCCGCCAGCGCTCTCGCCGGCGCCAGCGGCCTCGACGCGGAACGTTGCCGCCGCTACCTCGCGGACTTTCTGCTCGCCGCCCATGGCAGCCGGAACGATCGCGGCCAGAGCTTCTTCGCGTTCCGGTTGCACCAGTTCATCAGCGGCGCCGCGGATGTGTACGCGACGCTGGAGGCGCCGGGTGAACGGCACATCACCGTGCACGGTCAGAAGTTCACACCGGGCGACCGCAGCCGGCTGCTCTTCCCGCTGTGCTTCTGTCGGGTCTGCGGACAGGACTACGTTCCGGTCTGGGCCGGGCTGGCCGGCAAGAAGCCCCTGTCGTTCACTCCCCGCGCCCTGTCCGATCGGTCGAGCGACGACGAGACCGTCCAGTTCGGCTATCTCATGTCCGATCCGGAAGGCGCCTTCGACCCGGCGGACACGGCGGCGCGCTACCCCGAGGAGTGGCTCGAGTTCCACCACGAGGAGCCGCGGCTCAAGCCCCACTACCGCAAGTACCGGCCCGTCGGCGTGCGGGTGGACACACTTGGCTGCGCCACGGGCGACACCGCGGCCGGCGCCGCACGCAGCGCGAGAGACGGCGCCGCTGACGGCCTGCACGCCTGGTTCATCCCGGGCTCGTTCCGTTTCTGCCTGAACCCGGAGTGCGGGGCGGCGTACGACGGCAGCGTCCGCAGCGAGTTCACCAAGCTCACCGGGCTGTCGAGCGAGGGCCGCAGCTCCGCGACCACGATTCTCGCGCTCTCCGCGCTGAAGCACCTCATCGGCGCCGACCTCGACGACCACACCCGGAAGCTCCTTGCGTTCACCGACAACCGCCAGGACGCGAGCCTGCAGGCCGGTCACTTCAACGACTTCATCCAGATCCTGCTGCTGCGCGGCGCCCTGCTGGCTGCCATCCGCAGCGAGAACGACGGCCGGCTCACCGACGAGGTCCTGACCCAGCGGACGCTGGCCCATCTGCGCCTCGATCCGGCGGACTATGCGGCCAACCCCGCCGCCAAGGGCATCAAGGCGCAGAACACGCTGAAGGCACTGCGCGACGTGCTCGGCTACCGGCTCTACTTCGATCTGCAGCGGGGCTGGCGGATCAACAACCCGAACCTCGAGCAGCTCCGGTTGCTGGACATCGGCTACCGGGACCTCATGACCTGCTGCGAGGACGAAGAGGAGTGGCGCGGTCGCCATCCCCTGCTCGGTTCCATCGCTCCTGACCGCCGTTTCGAGATCGTCCACGAGCTCCTGGAGCGGATGCGCCGGGCGCTGTGCGTCAAGACGATCTACCTCGACCCGAACTTCCAGGAGCAGATCCGCAACCGCAGCTTCAACGAACTGAAGGAACCGTGGGGTCTGTCGGAGGACGAGCAGCGCCTGTTCTCGCACGCGTTCATGGTGCCGAGGCCGAGTGTGCGTCGGCGACGGCGCCGGCTCGACGACCGGATCCTCCACGTGTCGCATCGCTCCGTCTTCGGCCGCAAGCTGAAGTCGCAGGCGTTCTGGGGGCCGGGCAATCCGTGCTGGCCAGCGACGTTCGACGAGGGCGTCTACAACGACATCGTGGACGACATCCTCGGCGTCCTGATGACGTACGGCTACGTCGAGTCCTCGGAGCTCGACGGCGGCCGCACCGGTTACCGAATCGCCAGCTCGGCGCTCGAATGGCGCCTCGCCGAGGAACTCTCCGGGGAATCCGCCGCCGCCGACGGGCCGGTCAACGCGTTCTTCCGCAATCTCTACGAGAACGTGGCCGCCCTGCTCGACCGCGACGACCGCCTGCTTCATCAGCTCGAGGCGCGCGAACACACCGCCCAGGTCGATGCCGAGGTCCGGGAAGAGCGCGAGGGCCGTTTCCGCAAGGGGCTCGAACCCGACGGTCTGCCGATCCTGTTCTGCTCGCCGACGATGGAGCTCGGCGTCGATATCTCGATGCTGAACGCGGTCTACATGCGGAACGTGCCGCCGACGCCCGCGAACTACGCCCAGCGCAGCGGCCGCGCCGGCCGCAGCGGTCAGCCGGCGCTGGTCGTCACCTACTGCGCGGCGAGATCGCCGCACGACCAGTACTTCTTCTCCGATCCGACCCGGATGGTGGCCGGCGCCGTCAATCCACCGAACATCGACCTCGCCAACGAGGACCTCGTCCGCAGCCATCTGCAGGCGGTCTGGCTTGCCGAGACCGGGGTCAAGCTGGGTTCGTCGGTACATGACGTCCTGGATCTGGACCAGTCCGACGACCTGCCGCTGCAGCACGAAGCGGTCGTCCAGATCCGTTCCGGTCGGGCCGTGACCGAAGGGCAGCGGCGCGGCCGCCGCATCCTTGCCACCCTGGAGTCCGACCTCTCGCCGCAGGCCGCGCCCTGGTACACCGACACCTGGCTTGCGAACGCGATGCACTCCGCGGAGCGCCGCCTGGACGACGCCTTCGGCCGGTGGCGCTCGCTCTACCGCGCGACCGCGCACCAGATGTCCCTGGCCAACAGGGTCCTCGGCAACGCCGCCGCGGGCGAGCGGGAACGCAACGACGCGAAGAAGCGCCACGACGAGGCGTTCGCCCAGCAGAAGCTGCTCCTCGACCGCCGGCCGACGATGAACTCCGACTTCACCACCTACCGCTACCTGGCGTCCGAGGGCTTCCTCCCCGGCTACAACTTCCCGCGCCTGCCCCTGATGGCCTTCGTCCAGGGACGGCGCGAGAAGGTGGTCCGGGACTCCTTCCTCAGCCGCCCCCGGTTCCTGGGCCTCAGCGAGTTCGGGCCGCAGTCCATCATCTACCACGAGGGCAGCACCTACCGCGTGCGGCGCGCGCTGCTCTCCGTTCGCGACGAGACCACCGTCGCCGCCTCCGCCGGACTGCCGGTGCAGGCCGCCCGCATCTGCCCGGCCTGCGGCTACGGTCACTTCGGCGATCAGCAGGACTACGAGCGCTGCGTGAACTGCGGCCAGGGTCTGGACGGCGGCCGTGCGATCCCGAACCTCTACCGCATCGAGCAGGTGTCCACCCAGCGCGCGAGCCGGATCACCTCGGACGAGGAGGAGCGCCAGCGTCAGGGCTACGAGATGATCACGACCCTTCGCTTCAGCGAGGAGGACGGCGGCGCAAGGGTCCTTGGCGTCGCCGTCGTCGACCGTGGCGAGCCGCTGCTGGAGCTCCGCTACGGCCCGGCTGCCACGCTCTGGCGCATCAACCTCGGCTGGCGCCGGCGCAAGGCGAAGCACGTCTACGGGTTCAGCGTCGACACCGGCACCGGCGAGTGGACGAAGGACTCGCAGGCGCCGACCGACGCCGAGGACGATGCGGTACGCGACGGCAAGACGGTCTGCCGCATCACGCCGTTCGTTGAGGACACCCGCAACGCCCTGTTGATGAGCCCGGACGTCGAGCTGTCGTCCAGCGCCAGGGTGTCGCTGCAGTACGCGCTCAAGCGCGGCATCGAGCAGGAGTATCAGCTCGAAGAGGCAGAGCTTGCCGCCGAGCCGCTGCCCGACGCCGATCTCCGCGCCGCGGTCCTGTTCTACGAGGCCGCGGAAGGCGGCGCCGGCGTGCTCACCCGTCTCGCCGGCGACCCCGAGACCCTGGGCCGGGTCGCCCGACGGGCGCTCGCCGTCTGCCACTACGACTCGCGGTCGGGAGACTGGTCCGGGGTCGACGATCTGGTCAACCGCGACGACGAATGCGAAGCGGGCTGCTACCGCTGCCTGCTGAGCTACTACAACCAGCTCGATCATCCGGACATCGACCGGAAGAACGAGGAGATGCTGGAGCTGCTCTGCCGGTTGACCCGGGGCGAGCATCGGGCTCTCGATCTCTCGGCGAGCGCCCGCCACGGCGCCGACGAGCTGTGGAACGCCGCCGGATCGAGTCTCGAGCGGGAGTGGCTGACCTTCATCGGGACGAACGGCTACCGCAAGCCCGACCGGGTGCAGCCCTTCCTGGAGGAGCATTCGACTCGCCCCGACTTCGCCTACACGGCGTCGCAGACGCTGATCTACGTCGACGGCCCGCACCACCATGCCGAGCTGCGGGAACGCAAGGACCGGGACATCGACCGTCGCCTCGCCGATGCCGGCTACACCGTCGTGCGCTTTCCGGTCGACCGGTCGTCGTGGCCGGACATCGCGGCGAAGTACGCCTGGGTGTTCGGGCCGGGAACGTCCTCGCCGGGCGGGAAGCACGGAGGCCTGACCTGATGCCGGACGCCCCCGTCACGTTCCGGCCGGGCGATCTGGTCCGGGCGCGGGACCGGGAGTGGGTCGTTCTGCCGGAGACCCGCGACCAGGTCCTGAAGCTGCGGCCGCTGGGCGGCGCCGAAGACGACGCGACCCTCATCTGGCTGCCGCTCGAGCCCCGAGCGCCTGTCGCCGCGACCTTCGATCTCCCCGATCCCGATCGACCGGGTTCCCGGCAGGCGGCGCTGCTGCTGCGCGACGCCCTGCGCCTGAAGCTGCGGGCCGGCGCCGGACCGTTCCGGAGCTTCGGCAACCTCGACGTCGAGCCGCGCGCCTACCAGCTCGTGCCGCTGCTCATGGCCCTCAAGCTGGACCCAGTCCGGCTCCTCGTCGCCGACGACGTCGGCATCGGCAAGACGATCGAGGCCGGGCTGATCGCCCGCGAGCTGCTCGACCGGGGCGAGATCGAACGGCTCGCCGTCATCTGTCCGCCCCATCTCTGCGAGCAGTGGCAGCAGGAGCTGGCGGAGAAGTTCAGCATCGACGCCGAGGTCGTCCGCACCGGCACCGCGACCCGCCTGGAGCGGGGCCTCCGTCCCGACGAGTCGGTGTTCGAGGCCCATCCCTTCACCGTCGTGTCGCTCGACTACATCAAGTCCGACCGGCGCCGCAGCGACTTCCTGCGCGCCTGCCCGGAGTTCGTCATCGTCGACGAAGCGCACACCTGCGTGCAGGCGAACACGAACACCCGGCATCAGCGCTACCGGCTGCTCAAGGGCCTCGCCCACAGCGAACCCCGGCGCGGCATGGTGTTCCTGACCGCCACGCCGCATTCGGGCGACGACACGGCGTTCCACAACCTGCTGGGCCTGCTGGAGCCGAAGTTCGGTGCACTGGCAGATGCCCCCGACCGCGACACCCACCGCAGCCTGCGCGACGAGCTCGCCCGGCACTTCGTGCAGCGCCGCCGCGGCGACATCGCCGAGTGGCGGGACGAGGCCGGCTTCCCGGTCCGCGAGAGCCGGGAGGCGACCTACCGGCTGACCGGCGACTGGGGCGCCCTCTTCGACGACGTGCTCGCCTATGCCAGGACGATGGTGCGGCGCGCCGAAGGCGGATCGAAGCTCGAACAACGGATGTCCTGGTGGGCGGCGCTGGCGTTGCTGCGCTGCGCCTCGTCGAGTCCCTCCGCCGCATCGCTCGCCCTGCGCACCCGGCTCCAGGCCGCAGAAGGCGAGAACGAAGAGGCGCAGCTTGCGAACCTCGACCGGGCGGCCGGCGAGACGGTGATGGACGAGACCGCGGACGATTCGCTGGCAGTGACCGAGAGCGTTCCGGCCGGCACGGTCGAATCGGCAGAGGACGCCACAGCACTCCGCAAGCTGATCGCCCGCGCCGACGCCCTGCGCGGCCCCGGCAACGATCCCAAGCTCCGCACCCTCGTTGCGGCGGTCAGGGAACTCGTGCGCGACGGCTTCCGTCCGGTCGTGTTCTGCCGCTACATCGCCACCGCCCACTACGTCGGCGAAGAGCTCGGCCGCGACCTGGCGCGGGCGAAGGCGCACAAGGCGCATGCGACGGTGATCACCGGGGAACTCACCCCCGACCAGCGCGAGGAACGCGTGGAGGCGCTCGCGGACCTGGACGAGAACACGGCGCCCGTCCTCGTCGCCACCGACTGCCTGTCGGAAGGCGTCAACCTCCAGCGTCACTTCGACGCGGTGGTCCACTACGACCTGACGTGGAATCCCACCCGCCACGAACAGCGGGAAGGCCGCGCGGACCGCTTCGGGCAGGTCTCCCCGCGGGTCCGGGCGCTGATGCTCTACGGCGAGAACAACCCCGTCGACGGAGCGGTGCTGCGCGTCATCCTGCGCAAGGCCGAGAAGATCCGCCGGGAGCTCGGCGTCTCCGTGCCCCTGCCGGCGGACAACAGCAAGGTCGTCGACACCATCATGAAGGCCGTCCTGCTCCACGGCGGCGCCTCGGACCGGGCGTTCCAGACGGCGCTGTTCGATGACGCCGTCGAAGGCGCCGAGGACGAGGTGGACAACGCCTGGAAGACGGCTGCCAACCGGGCGACCCGGACCGTCTTCGCCCAGCGCCGGCTGACGCCGGACGATGTCCTGCCCGAATGGCGCAAGGCGGTCTCGGTCCTCGGCGGCCCGGACGATGTCGCCTGCTTCGTGCGTCTGGCGGCCCGCCGGCTCGGGGCGCCGATCGATGAGCGGAACGGCCGCGGTTACGGCCTGCTGCCGGTCATGCACCTGCCGAGCGCGCTTCAGGACCGGCTGGAAGCCATCGGCTTCACCGGCTACGCGAAGCTCGCGTTCCGGCAGCCCGCGCCTGCCGGAACGGCCTGCATCCACCGCGCCCATCCGCTGGTCGCGGCGCTTGCCGACTTCGTCGCCGAACGGGCGCTGGCAGTGCGCGGCGGATGCGGCGGACCCGGCGGCACGACGCCGGACATCGCCGCCCGCTGCGGCGCCATGTTCACGAGCGGCGTCCCCGCCCGCACGGTGCTCTGGCTGCTCCGCCTGCGCAGCCAGCTCATCGTGGAACAGCGGCCGGAGCAGCGGCCGGAGAGGCAGAGCGCCAACGGCGGCTGGTCGACCCGCCGGTCCCTGCTCGCCGAGGAGTGTCTGGCGGTCGCCGTCCGCGGCCGCGGTTCGCCTCAGTTCCTGACCGAGGACGAGGCGCTCTCGCTCCTCTCGCTCGAACCGGCACGCAACATGGACGACGGCCAGAAGACCCACCTCGTCCGGCAGGCACTGGGCGAGCTGCCGGCTCTGGAACCCGAGTTCGAGCGGATCGCCCGCGAACAGGCCGACCGGCTGCTCGCCGACCACCGCCGCATCCGCGACGCCAGCCGGGCCCGCGGACTGCGCTACCAGGTGGAACCCGCCCTGCCGGTCGACAAGATCGGGATCTACGTGTTCGTGCCCCAGGCCGGGATCTGACCGGACCGTGCGGGCCAGGGAACGAAGCCGGGGCTTCACGGCGCTGAAGATCGAAGGCGGCATCCTGCCGCCGGAGTTTCTCCAGACCGTGGCGTCGCTCGACGCGCCCCGCCAGACCGGCGCCGACTACGGACTGTCGAAGTCGCTCGCGATCAAGGAGGAGCTCGCCCGCTACTGGCGCATCGCCAGCGATCTCCACCGGCGCTACGCCGAGCGCCGGCAGCGGCGCGATCTCTCCGCCGCGGGCGTCGGCATCGATGAGTGGCTCGTCCCCTTCCTTAGCACGGTGCTCGGCCACGACGACCTGACCGCCGCCGCCGGTCCGGTCGAGCTCGAGGACCGCGTCTTCCGGCTGACCCATGGCGCCTGCGGCGGCGCCGTGCCGCTGCTGCTCGTGACCCGTGACGTCGAGCTCGACAAGGCGGACTCGCGGTTCGGCCACGACGGCCGCCGGCAGGCGCCCCACGGCATGATGCAGGAGTACCTCAACGCCGAGGATGAGGCGCTGTGGGGGATGGTCTCCAACGGCTCGAAGCTGCGCATCCTGCGCGACAACCCGAGCCTGACCCGGCCTGCCTGCATCGAGGCCGACCTCGACCTGATGTTTGCCGAAGAGCTGTACCCGGACTTCGCGGCGTTCTGGCTCATCGCCCACGCCAGCCGTCTGCGCCCGGTCGAGGGCAAGCCGGCGAACTGCATCGTCGAGTCCTGGCGGCGAGAGGCGCACGAGACCGGCGAGCGGGTCCGGGAGAACCTGCGCGACGGCGTCACCGAGTCCTTGCGCCTGCTCGGCAACGGCTTCCTGCGGCATTGCGCGAACGGCCGCCTGCGCCAGGCCCTCGAATCCGGTGCGCTCTCCTCCGAACGGTACTTCCAGCAGCTCCTTCGCCTCGTCTACCGCCTGCTCTTCCTGTTCGCGACCGAGGAGCGCGACCTGCTCCACGCTCCGGCAGCAGGCGACACGGAACGGGCAGTCTACAACGAGGGCTACGCCCTGTCCCGGCTGCGGGAACGCGCGCTGCGCCGACGGCACCACGACCGCAACCACGATCTCTGGCAGGGCCTGTCGATCACCTTCCGGGCGCTTGCCGAGGGCGCTCGGCCCCTGGGCCTGCCGGCGCTCGGCGGGCTGTTCCGGGCCGATCAATGCCCGGACCTCGACGCCGCCGCCATCGCCAACGAGCACCTGCTGGAAGCGGTCCGCACCCTCGCCTTCTTCCGCTCCGACCGGACGCTCGCCCGCGTCAACTACCGCGACATGGACACCGAAGAACTGGGATCGGTGTACGAGAGCCTGCTGGAGTTGCGGCCCGTCATCGATGTCGACGCCTCGCCGTGGACCTTCGCCTTCGCCGGCGATCCCGCCGGTGACACTGCCGGCGACACGGCCAGCGGTGTCGCCGCCGACGGCAGCGACAGGCAGCGGGGCAGGAAGACCAGGCGCAGGAGTAGAGGGTCCGAGCGCAAGCTGACCGGCTCCTACTACACGCCGCCGTCCCTGGTCGGCGAGCTCATCCGATCGACCCTCGATCCGGTCATCGCCCAGGCCGTCGCCTCCCGACCCGAGGACCCGCGCGCCGCCGTCCTCGCCCTGAAGGTCGTCGATCCCGCCTGCGGCTCCGGCCACTTCCTGCTCGCCGCGGCGCGCCGCCTCGCCGTCGAGATCGCCCGCATCGAATCCGGCGACGACACGGTGAACGAGGACGACCGGCAGCGGGCGCTGCGCGAGGTCATGCAGCACTGCATCTACGGCGTGGACCGCAACCCGCTCGCCGTCGAACTCTGCAGGACGGCGCTGTGGATGGAGACGATCGAGCCCGGCAAGCCGCTCACCTTCCTCGACGCCCACATCCTCCAGGGCGACAGTCTGATCGGCGTCCTCGACCCGAAGATCATGGAGGACGGCATCCCCGCCGCCGCCTGCAAGCCCCTCACCGGCGACGACAAGGCCGTTTGCAAGGATCTCGCAAGACGCAACCGCCAGTCCGGCCAGCAGGACCTGTTCGACCAGGACGCCCCGCCCGCCGCCGCCACCGGCCCCGACGTCGACAGCATGCCCGAAGACACCCTCGCCGACATCGAACGCAAGCGCGCCACCTGGGAACAGGCGCTCCAGGACCCGGCCCGGCACCGAGAGAAACAGCGCGCCGACCTCTTTGTCGCCGCCTGGTTCGCCCCCAAGACCCCCGATACCCGAGAGACCGTGCCCCAGACCCAGGACCTCCACCGGCTCGCGGCCGGCCAGCCCCAGCGTCGTGGCGTCGAAGAGCGCGTGGAGTCACTGGCAAGACGGCACGACTTCCTCCACTGGCACATCGAGTTCGCCGAAATCATGCAGAACGGAGGCTTCGACGCCGTGCTCGGCAACCCGCCGTGGGAAGTGTCACAACTCAACGAAGAAGAGCACTTCGCTAACGCGGCGCCCGGCATCGCCAACCTGCCTGGCGCTACGAGAAAGCGCGCCATTGCCCGGCTTGAGACATCTGATCCTCTACTCTGGTCTGCGTACCAGATCGCGTCCCGTGGCTTCAGTGCACGCAACGGCTTCTGCCGCGGCAGTGACCGCTACTCGCTCAGCGCCTACGGAAAGCTCAACAGCTACGCACTCTTTGCCGAGACGTTCCTGCAGCTACTCGGCCCGCGAGGCCGAGCCGGACTGATCGTGCCTACCGGCATCGCCACCGACCACTCCACCAGGGCGTTCTTCGAGCACGTGGTGTCCGGGCAGCGGCTCGCCAGCCTGTACGACTTCGAGAACCGGGAAGCCGTGTTCCCTGGTGTGCACCGCTCCTACAAGTTCTGCCTCCTGGTGCTGGCCGGCAGCGACAGCCCCGTTCCCGAGGCCGAGTTCGCCTTCTTCCTTCACCAGGCCGAGCAGTTGAAGGAGGCCGAACGCCGGTTCACCCTCAGCCCCGACAACTTCTCCTTGTTCAATCCCAACACCCGCACCTGCCCGATCTTCCGCACCCGCCGCGACATGGAGGTAGCCCGCAAGATGTACCAGCGCGCCGGCGTCTTCTGGCAGGAAGCCGTCGGCGCCCAGCCGGAAGACAATCCATGGGGCGTGAGCTTCATGCAGATGTTCAACATGACGAGCGACTCCGGACTCTTCCGAACACGAGCGGACATGGAAGCCGACGGCTGGGAACTCGAAGGCAACATCTTCGCAAAGAACGAAGAACGCTCCCTGCCGCTCTACGAAGCCAAGCTCTTCCACCAGTACGACCACCGCTTCGCCACCTTCGAAGGCGCCTCCGACCGGGACATCAGGAACGGCAACGCCCGCCCGATGACCAGGGACGAACGAGCGGACCCCCGATCCGCCGCCATTCCAAGGTACTGGGTCCCGGAACCCGAAGTGGCGCAGAGACTTGACAACAAGGCGCAGGACGTTTACGGCCATTCGCCGAACCGCCGAACCGCCGAACCGCCGAACCGCCGAACCGCCGAACCGTTCTCGGGATTCTCGATCGGCTGGCCCGCAACTCGCTCTCAGGAAGATCACCAACGCCACGAACGAGAGAACGAGTGTCTTCGCCATGATCCCGGCTGTGGGACTGAGCGACTCTGGCACTACCGTCGCTGTTGGCTCATCGTGTTCCGGGACATCTCCAGCCCGACAAACCAGCGAACGACGATACTGGCCGTCGCACGTGACGCGGCGATGAGCAATAAGGCCCCGGTGCTGGACATCGACTACAGAAACTGGCTGTGGGTCTTCCGCGGAATTACGAACTCGACCAACGAGCGGACTTTCCTGGCGGACCACTTGCCACGAAGCGGAGTGGGAAACAGCGCTCCCGCTGTCGACCACAAGAATGCACGGGCCGTAGCCTCGGCCCTGGTCCTCGCGAACATGAACAGCCTGCCGCTCGACTGGGCGGCCCGTTTCTCGGTCGGCGGCGTCAACATGAACTTCTTCATCGTCAAGCAGCTCCCCGTCCTGCCGCCGGAGCAGTACCTGAACGAAGCCGCAGCCGGCCAGCGCTACGTCGAGCTCGTCGTCCCGCGGGCCCTTGAACTCACCTACACCTCACACGACCTCGCCGGCTTCGCCGCCGACCTCGGCTTCGAAGGCCCACCCTTCCCCTGGAACGAAGATCGCCGCCACCGCCTCCGCTCCGAACTCGACGCCATCTTTGCCCGCATGTACGGCCTCAACCGCCCCGACCTCGAGTGGATCCTCGACGCCCAACCCCCCAGCGCCTCCTTCCCCGCCCTCAAGAAGAACGAACTCAAGCAGTTCGGCGAATACCGAACCCAACGCTACGTCCTCCAAGCCTTCCACCAACTGGAGCAAGGCTGTCTCCCGAACCTCGCCGACGCCGGCAGGTAGAAGCCCTGCTCACTGGCCTTGCCGAGCATGGTGGCCGCCGGCCTCCATCTGCATCAACAGCTCCTCAAACGCATCCGCGGCTCGCAGCTTCTGCCGAACCGCCAGATGGTCTTCGCGTCAGAAGCCCGATTCGTTCGGGGCAACGATTGCTGGGCGTCGCACCCTGTCGTAGGCGTAGCACCCCTTGATCGCCGCGTTCAGGTATCTGCCCTTGGACTCCGCTTGCATGAATTGCTGGAAAACTCGTTTCTCGACTCCGTAGTACACGTACGTTTTCCTCGATTGCAGGAACCTGATGTAGAGTTTCCGTGAACCGGACTCGTATCCGATCGCTTCGATACTCGATGAATCGACGGCGTGCATTCCTGGCGTTGACCGGGCACTCCGTTCTGTTGTTCTTGTCCTCATCGCGTTCAGCGTTGCCCAGACTCCCTGCCACGGAGCGGCCCTCACACCGGCCCGCCAGAGCTCTTCAGCGAACCGGACTACGTCGAGAAGTGCTTCTGCATGACGTCTTCGAAGAACCGTCGCGTGAGCTTCTCCACGCGGCTCATGCTGGCGCGCGCGTTCCGCATCCTGACAACGAAGCGCTCCTTCTTCATCTCATAACCGACCTCTTCGATGCCGGGAACGTTCGGAGACTGAAGGTACTCGAGTCGTTCGTAGTGAAAAGAGCCGGGCGGCTCTTCCCTTGCCACGTGAAGAGTCACGTCGCACCGGCGGCGCATCGAGCTGCTCGCGTGGCCGAAGAAGAAGAGGTAGCGTGCCGCCCGTTCGCCACGCACGAAATCGACACGGAGGAACCACGTGCGCTTCGCGGATACTCCGCGGCGCAGGGCTGAGTATTTCTCGAACTCCAGATTGCCGAAGTCCTTGAAGTACACGTGCCCGTAGTCCGCCTCCTGGTTGAAGCTGTCGACGGTCTGCCGAAGATGGCTCTTCAGCAGATCCATGGCGCTTCTCCAGACTTCGTACTCGTTCCGGGCGCGTATGCGCTCGGGTTCCGTGAACCGCTGAGCCAGCGATGCCGCCCACTCCGCCTGCTCCTGCTGTTCCTTCACCGTAGCCTCGTACTCCTCGAGGCTCTCGTCGATGCACTCCGTGACGAGGACGACGAACGGTGTGAGATCGGACGCCTGGGACGCCTCCAGCGCGTCGTAGTACCGCAGACGGTCTTCCTTCGTGACGATGGCGATCGGGTAGCCGTAGCGCATGAGCATCAGGTTCATGAGCAGCCGTGCCACGCGGCCGTTGCCGTCGATGAACGGATGCACGGTGACGAACCAGGTGTGCGCGGCCGCGGCGGCCACCAGCCCGTCGACACTTGCGAATCTGTCGTCGGCAGGCACGCTCACGCCCGACAGCCAGGTTCCGAACGCCGCCATCTCGGCGGGGACGGACTCGGGCCCCGGCGGCGGGTAGTTCGAGCCGCTGATCGCCACGGGCACGGACCGATACGTTCCCGCCTCCTCATGGAGCCCGCTGAGGACGAGCGCGTGGAGTTCGCGGACATCCCTCTCGGCAATGGGCCTGCTGGCGTCTCCCGCCAGGTCTTCGAGAAAATCCAGGGCGTGCGAGAGGTTGCGCGCCTCGGCCTGGTCCTTGAGAGGCTTGCCGGTGATCGTCAGGCCATGCTCGACGACCTCACGAGTCTCGCCGACCGCAAGCACGTTCCCCTCGATGGCGTTCGAGTGGTAGATGTGCTTGATGCGAAAGAACTTGCGAATCCTCCGAAGGGCGTCACCGGAGAGCTTCCCACCGCTCCGCATCTCACGGACGCGCTCGGCAATCGCGTTGAAATCCTGTGCCCTGGAGCTGTCATAGACGTAGGGCGTACCGTCGATCTCGATATGGGACATTGGTCGCTGCCTTGTTCCGGTCCTTCTGTGGTGATCAAGCTGTGCAGGCGCCAGACAGCCGTCGATCCGGGCGCTCAGGTGGCTGCGAGCGGTCGCGACGCGGCGGCCATGGCCGCACGTTGCCCGCGTGCGGCCCGCTGCCGCATGCCCTCGGTATCGGCCGCTGCTGCAAGCTGCTGGTGTCGGTCAGTCGGTCGAAGTCAGGAGTCACGTTGGATCAGGAACTCACAGAGAGCGCCAGAGACGGAAACGATCAGCTCTGCCTCGGCTTCGTTGACCGCCTCCTGTTCGCGGATGTGCCGACCCCGCTCCGAAGCGTAACCCCAGAGCTTGCTGACGGCCTGGTCGAGCGGCGCCGGCAGATCAAGTAGCTGCACGAGCTTCCCGAGCGTCGGTCTGCGCTCGCCCGTGACCTCGCGTGCTGTGGCCTCAAGCGCCGCCATGGCGTGCTGAATGGCGCCGGTGACGTCCGGATCGGGCCGACGAGAAATGTCCTGCAGAGCCTCACGCATCTCGTTCGCCGCGCGCCGTGATCCTGCCTGTTCCAGGAGGTCAGTGGCTTCGTGTGTGCTCCTTGCGAAGACGGCTGAGCCCCTGTGAACGATCCGGCCATCGCGAAGCTCCCAGCCGATGCCGTGCTCCACAAGGAAGTTGTTCAGAAGCCTTCCGAACTCGTCCGCCGACTTGTGATCCCAAGGATCGAGGTCCAGGAGTTTCGCGTGTATCGCCTCGGCTATGTCATAGACCTTGTACCAAGGCGCTTTCTGAAAGAGTCCGACCACCTCGTTCCAGACATACGGGTACTGAGTGGAATTGTCCGGGTCCGGTGGTTTGTTCAACGTCTCGCAAGCTGCCCACCGCAGTTCACTTGGTTTCATGCCCACGTCCTTGGCGATCATCGGTAGTGCGTCGCGGAGACTTGAAGGCGCGTCTTCACGAACCGTGATCGGCGGAGCACTCGGTCGATAGCCCAGCCTGTCCGAGAATCGTTCAGCCATGAGAAGGAACGTCGTGAGACTCCGTGATGGTTCTTCTACCCATCGCCTTGCAGATCACGGTCAAGCTCGCTGACCAGAGTCCCATACAGATCTCCTGCGGCTCTGGCAATCAGCTCGAGACGTGGCGTCTCGTCGCGCATGTGGTCGTCGTAGTCCTCTGGCTCAACGGCTGAAGCCAGAATCCTCGTGATATAGCTGGACCGGTGCACGATTTCGTTCCTGTTCTTTCTCAGTTGGTGCAGGTCGTGATACACGCGTTGATCGACGTGCTGTTCCAGTTCTTCGATCAACGCATAGAAATTCCTGGGCTCGCGACCGCCGTTCGGGGCGCGCTTGGCGCGAGCCAGGTCTGCGACCGTCTCCTCAACGACCTGACACCAGACAAACGCGTCGAACAGAGCCTCCTTGTAGGCACGGAAGGCTGAATCCCGCTGATCATCGGACGGTAATCGACTCAAGTTACTCTCGCGTGCTTCATCCAAGGTCAGAGGCGATCGTCCCGGCAGGCGATGAGCGCGTCGCTCGCCTTTGTCGACGGTTCACCATCGGGCGGTGGCAGGTCGAGCACGTTGCCTCCCGGCAGGGTCGCCCGGCCCTGAGCTACCAGGCGCTCCACGGGAGACAGGCTGTCTCCGAGGGGCGCAAGCAGCACCACCGGACGGCCCTGAGCGGTGATCTCGAGTCGTTCGTCGCGGCAGATGCGCCGCAGGTAGAGGCTTCAGGTTCTGGCGCAGTTCGCGGATGCCCACTCTGAATACTCGGATGGCGACGCCAGCCATGGTGCCCCGCACGGTAGCAGGCGAGCTCCGAGCGGTCATTGGCGTAGCCATCCCGATGTCGGAGCCGTTGCTCAATCAGACGACTGCCTCCAGGACCGGAGCTTTGAAGACCTGAAATCTGTGCGACTAATTGGTCTCCGGTTTCGTGCCGGCAGCCACGGCGACGGAGCGGGTCGTCTCGGTACTGCGCAGGCGTCACGCTCATCTCCGTCCGCTGTGGCGCCTGATCAAGTTCGCCGTCGTTCCTCTCTTCCAGACCAAGAATGGACCGAATCGCATAGCGGCGGAGGTAAGCAATGGCGGAGCCCACCGCTTGGGCAGGGTTCATCATGACACCGCTCATGTCCACAGGGATACGGGCGACGTTCTCGATGTACCCGCCTCCACTGTGGCACAGCAGCGTGGTCAGGGGCAGCCACGTCACATCGTCGTCCACCAGAGGTTCGTCAACGCGCTGAATGATGGCCAACTCGTGCCTGGACAGCACCGGTCGGACCGCTTCCAGCGTGGCCGTGATGGACACGAACTTGTGCCTGTCGTTCTTGCTGTCCTTCGCCGGGTGGCCGATCTCTTCCTGAGCCGCATACAGTGACGCGAGCAGCTCTGTTCTTCCTCCGTTACTGAATCTCGTTGGCATTCAACGGCTCCGTTATTGCAAGACCTATCGGATTGTCCCATGCGTATCCCGGATACTTGAGCTCGTCTTCGTCGTCTGCGTCAGCCAGGTCCGCGGCGCGCATGGCGCTCTCGTATGCGCGGAACGCCTGTTCTTGTTCTTGAAGGAACTGCATGACCTCTGCCTCGCTTGGGCGTGTATGCCCCTTTGAAGGAACCGGGTCGCGTGGGTGCTTTTTACCGGCCATGTAATTCCGCCTTGAACTGACCCCAGTCGTCGTCGGGTTGCACCGATGCCAGGTCTCCAACGCCGGCAGAGTGCGGTACAGAGGACATGGGCTCGCGATCGGTCCAGGCGGCGACGTGCAGATAGAGACGCTCACCGGTATCCCGATGGTGGCGAACTTCCGCTCGCCCGTCACGAAGATCAACCCTTGATGCGGGCAGGCGGCTCAGACAGGAGGACAGGGCCGTTTGCAGCGTCATTGGTCCGTGTCCGCCTTTCGGCCAGATGGCCCGAACGTAGGAGATAGTCCTCTGTTTCCCGGTCCGGTCGCGCACGGTCTCTCCAAGGACCAGGACGCATTGCCGCCTGGTTTCTTCTCGTCAGTCTCAGGTCGGCGCGGTCTCGCGCCGTGCGGGCACGGGCCGCTCCGTGCCGGCAATGTGCAGCGCGGTCAGATTCCCCCGCAGGGTTCAGGAGCCGGCCAACCGCCGTGGTCCGAGTGGCCGGTGGAGTTGTCCTGCGCCCGCTTGGCGACCGTCCCGTCTCCGATGACACGAGTGGAGTCTATCCGTCCTTGGGCCGTGGTCACCAGATGACCCGGATCCCGAAGCGGGCACAACCCGACGAGCTCGGCTCCCTGCTGGCCAGGCCCTGCGAAGAGCTCAGAACCAAGCTTCGCTTGGCGTTGGCCGATAAGGGGCATTGTCGGACATGGACGACGTGCAGTCGAGTACGCTCGGGAACCGGACGGATTCCCGCTGTTGTAGGGTTATCCGCAGGCCGCCGATCATTCGACGGCAACCGTCAACCGGACACAATGAGATGGAATGTCCGCCGTGATCTATCCCGAACAGGCAACCATCAAGCTCCGTGCGGGCTGGCGGGAGCACATCGTGACCCGGCGCCGCGTCCTGGTCATCGCCGCCGCGGCCTTGGTTGCCGCGGTGCTCGCCGGCGTCGCCCTGACGGCCCAGCCCGGACTCGAACCCGGACCGCCGCCGACGTGCTGCCCGTGCGCCGCCGAAGCTGCCTACGTCGTGGACTTGGACGCGGCCTTCGACGCGATCCCTTATTCCCCCGAAGAGATCGGGGACGCCAAGCGCGAGGCCATGGAGGCTCGCTACTGGGCCGCCGTCCGCCTCGGCGAGTGCCTGAGGGAGCACGCGCCGTGACGCGCCGCGCCCTGTCCTGGCAGGTCCGGTCCGGCGTCGGGGAGCGGATCGAGTGATCGTCGGCAGCTTCGGTTGCCTGGGGCTCGTCCTGGCACCCCTGGTGCTCGCCCTGTTCCTGGCCGCGGCCTGGGCGATCAACCGGAGCAGGTCGTGAGCCGCGGGAGCATGGACCTGCCCGCCTTGCTCGACGGCGACCGGGGCGACCCGATCGCCGAACGGCTGGATGCGAACGACGAGGAGCTCCGAGCGGTCATTGGCGCAGCCATCCGGGGCGCGGGTCTTTGCACCGTCAGGCCGCTGCGTTCTGGCTTGTGGAGCCGGCGGTAATCCGCCGTCTCCCTGGCCAGCGTCGCTCATTCCGACGAAGCCTGTAGTAGGCTGGTCTGCGTCCGATCTGCCCACGTCTCACGGAGCACCGGAAGGTCATGCCCAAGGTCAAGATCACGAGCCAGGGGACCAAGTACGTCGATGTCGAGGAGCTGAGGGCGAGCCCGACGGTTCAGGAGACGCTCAGACTGGTGGCAGAGAAGTTCGGGCATCTGCCGGGGTCCCGGAAGGCGGGCGACGAGTCGAAGTCAGTGCCTGAGAGCTCAGGACGGACCAAGGAAGGCCCTCCGAGCCAGGAACGCGGATAGGTTACGACTGGCTCGTGCCACTGAACTCGCTGGACATCCTGGTTCCGGCCTTGGCCGGATACCTCTTTCTCCGTAACTCGAGACTGACTTGGTTCCGCCTGGTTCAGGAATCCGGCTACCACCTCGGAGGTATTGCCAAATGTTGTGGATCTGCGGGTTGATCAGGCGGCGTTCCTGACCTGAGTTCCATCGTCGAATGATCCGACATGCCGCACCCGCAGGGCTTCCGACCCGACCGCGGGAGGAATCGACCTTGCCGGCGCGGAAGAAGTCCATCGTGGCGACGAGGTCGGACGCGAACTCGATGCCGCCCAGGGTCGCTGGCTGCCCTCCACGAAGAACCGCGTCCGCCAGAAGCCGCTTGTAGTGCTCGCGTTCGCATTTCTCGGCGCCGACTGTCGGTCGAAAGCCGACCACTTTGTGAAATGAGTCGGGATCCGCCAGAAACCAACGCTCCACGTGCGGGTCCGGGCACCCGGCGACGGTGCGGTGCAGGAATGTCTCCTGCGTCGCTTTCCGGATTTCCTCCCTCTTCTTCGCTGGTGTTGTGCAGTTGCCGTCAATGACGACCACGACGATATCAGGCGTGCGGCTCGGGAGCGCTCCCTTCTCGACCACCTTCTGATAGTTGCGAAACTCCCTCAACGCTTGGGAGTGGCCGCCACGCGCGGATCGAGTCTGGAGGCTCGGTTCCACGTTTTCCTCCCGAACGATCCGGCGGACCAGTTCGCCAACGAACGTCTCTTGCGCGTGGTCCTCGACGAAGAGATCCACGATGAGTGGCCTATTCATCGATCAGGCCGCGCAGCAGCAGGTTTTCGAACAGGCCGTCCTCGGCACGACTTGCGAGCGCTTCGGCGATCTCCCGAGGTATTGCCGGAAGTTGTGGATCCGGCGAGGCAGGTCAGGCGGCGTATCCTCCTGGGTATACAGATCAACGTACCCGGTTGGAAGCCGGGAGAAAGGACACGCCGCCCGTGCTCAAGATACTCGAAACACGTTCGGAGGGGAACCTGGTCCAGGCCCTCGACGAGCTGATCCTTGAGGGTGCTCGCCGTCTGCTGATGGTGGCGCTGGAGCAAGAGGTTGCCGACTACATCGAGGCGCATGCCGGCGAAAGAGGGGAGGACGGTCGTGCGCTGGTGGTGCGCAACGGTCGTGCTCGTGCTCGTCAGGTGACGACCGGCGCCGGCACGTTGGAGGTCTCGGCTCCCCGTGTCAACGACCGGCGGTCGGGCCATCGCTTCACCAGCAGGATCCTGCCGCCGTACATGCGTCGCTCGCCGAAGGTGGCAGAGGTGCTGCCGCTGCTGTACCTGCGCGGCCTGTCGACGGGTGACTTCAGGGAGGCTCTGCCGGCGCTGCTGGGCGCGAAGGCGTCCGGCCTGTCGGCGTCGAGCATCGCTCGGATGACCACGGCGTGGGAGGAGGAGTACCGGCGCTTCCGGCAGCGTGATCTGAGCGATGACGACTACGTGTACGTGTGGGCCGACGGCATCCACTTCCGTGTCCGTCTGGAGGACGACCGGCTGTGCACGCTGGTGCTGATCGGCGTGCGCAGGGACGGGACGAAGGAGCTGATCGCGGTGGAGGACGGCTACCGTGAGAGCGCGGAGAGCTGGTCGAGCGTGCTGCGGGACCTGAAGCGCCGCGGCCTGAAGGCTCCGATGCTGGCCGTGGGCGACGGCGCCCTGGGGTTCTGGCGGGCACTGCGGGACGTCTGGCCCGAGACCAGGGAGCAGCGTTGCTGGGTGCATCGCCTGAAGAACGTGCTCGACAAGCTGCCGAAGCGCCTTCAGGCGAAGGCGAAGCGGGCCTTGCACGAGATCATGTACGCCGCCTCCAGAGACGACGCCGAGACCGAGATCAAGCGCTTCTGCAAGGACTACGGCGCCAAGTACCCGAAGGCCGTCGAGTCGCTGCTGAGGGACCAGGACTGCCTGCTGACCTTCTTCGACTTCCCCGCCGAGCACTGGCAGCACCTGCGCACCACCAACGCCATCGAATCCACCTTCGCCACCGTCCGCCTGCGGCAGAAGCTCACCAAGGGCGCCGGCTCCCGAAACAAGGCCCTCCTCATGGCCTACAAACTGCTCGACATGGCACAGAAACGATGGCGACGAGTCAATGCACCGCACCTCGTCGCTCTCGTCAGAGATGGAGTAGCATTCGACGATGGAACTCAGGTCAGGAACGCTGCCTGATCAACTCGCTGATCCACAACATTTGGCAATACCTCCGATCTCCCTGTCCTTGAGCAGCGGTCCCGAGACATCGAAAGGCTCGATCGTCGTGGCGTTCCCGACACGGCGGACGTTGAACAGGCCGATGTCCTTCCGGAAGGAAGATGCGTGTTTCAGCACGGCATCGCAGAACAGCGGCGAGTGGGTGGTCACGATGACCTGACGGTCCGTGTCCGACGCCACCGAGATCAGGAGGCGCGCAATGAGCTCCAGACGGCGCGGGTGGACACCGTTCTCCGGTTCCTCGAACGTCAACAGCGAGCCTCCCCATGGGCTCACGGCAATGGCGCACAAGGCGAGCACCCGAAGCGTGCCTTCGGAGACGACGCGGCTCGAGTACACGACACCGCCCTGGTCGATCAGGACGTCTCTAGCAAGCCGCGCCTTTCGTCGAGAGAGACCGCCAGCGACTCCACGCTGGGCACGATGGACCGCAGCGTGCGGCGGACCGCATCGAAGCGCTTCGGCTCCTCGGCCTGCAGTTTGTAGAGGAAGGGAGCGATGTACTCCCCGTACACACCGATGTCGACGACATCCGCCGGTGGCCGTTGGGTCCGCATCGCCATGAGCGGATCGAGATAGTGCATGCGCCAGTCTGCGAGTTCCCGGCGCACCGCTTCGAGCCATTGGTACCCGTCGCCGGCAAGGCTCCGATCGGAGAGGATCGTGTGGTTCAGGCCAAGCGGTTCCTGGCGGGGGTGCGCCGGCTTCCGTTTCCGCCGGACGCGCAGATGCGACTCGACCCGCTCGATCGCTGGCGTTCCCTTCGGCTTTCCGGTCTTCCCCAGGAGGGCGAGGTACTCGTCGGCCACGCCGAGGCGGCCGGAACGGAATTCGATGCTCGGCTCGATGCGGTATCTGTAGAGCTCGTTGTCCGCCTCGAGGTCCGCTTCGAGCGAGAACTGCGCGGTCTTCTGCTTCAGGAGCTCCGGCAGCCCTCCGGCGGGGTAGGCGAACGCCTCGAACGGCTGACCGCGTACCGGCAGGGATTGGTCCAGCACATCGGACAGCGTGCGCGCGTTGCCGATCCACGACAGTGCGGCGACCGCGTTCAGCAGGTTGCTCTTGCCGGCGGCGTTCGGGCCGAAGAGCACGGCCAACCTCGGCAGCTCGACGCTCACGTGGGCGAGCGACTTGAAGTTGCGGACCGTGAGCTTCCTCAGCATTGGGCCTGGTCCGTTCGCTGTTCCCGTCGTCTGCGGCCTGCCACCGAGGGGTTCGGGCGCTGCGCCGGCCGGTGCGGCGCCGGCATTCCCGCCGTTGTCGGCCAGGGGGCGCGCGCGAGGTCGGATTCGCCCGCGGTCCGCGATGGGCCGTCAGCCGGCCTCCGCGGACCCGGCTCGGCTCGGGTCGACTCGCTGCATGGCGGACCGGTCGCGGTCTGACCCTCGCCCGGAGTCCGTACGGGAGTCCGTGGAGAGTGCATCGGCGGAATCGAACCTGGCGCTGAGTAACGGTCGCGACCCTTACGGTACCACCGGCCGCGCCGCGTCAGGTTCGGTCGGCCAGCGGCCGTCACGTCGACACGACGTCAAGCCGAGCCGTCACGGATTCCAGGCGGTAGTCTCGCCTCTTCAACCGCGGGAGCACTTCCATGAGTCATCGAGTCGTTCGCCTGTCCGGGTCCCTGGGGGCCGAGGTCCACGATCTGTCCCTGGCCGATGCCGGTTCGAAGCAGGCGGCGACGATCCGGTCGCTGCTGCTGGAGCATCAGGTGCTGTTCTTTCCCGAGCAGCACCTGACGGTGGAGCAGCATGTCGCCATCGGCCGTCATTTCGGGGAGCTGGAAGGGCATCCTCACCTCGACAATCCGTTCGCCGATCACCCCGAAGTGTTCGAGCTGGTGGCGACCCGGGGCGGGATCGCGGACGAGTGGCACAGTGACATCAGCTTCCAGGAGAGTCCCTCGGTCATGGCGATTCTCAACATGGTCAAGTGCCCGTCGGTCGGCGGCGACACGATGTGGGCCGACATGTACCAGGCCTACGAGGAGCTGTCGCCGCCGCTGCGGGAGCTCTGCGACGGACTGACCGCGCTCCACGACGCGACGCCGCACGGCAAGCCGGAGAAGATGACGGTCCACCCGGTGGTCCGCGTCCATCCCGAGACCGGCCGCAGATCACTGTTCGTCAACGAGCATTTCACGCGGCGCATTGTCGAGCTCAGCCACGAGGAGAGCGACCACCTGCTGGGCTACCTGACGCGCTGGGCGACGAACCACCGCTTCACGGTCCGCTACCGCTGGCGCCAGGGTACGGTTGCCATGTGGGACAACCGCTGCACGCAGCACTTCGTCCTGAACGACTTCGACGAAGAGCGCATCATCCAGCGGGTCACGGTGATGGGGGACCAGGTCGAGGCGGCGGCCGATCCGCGCTGGGAACCCTACGCCCGCGCCCGTCACGCCGGCGCCACCAGCCGCTACGACCGGCAGCTCAACAGGTACCTGAAGCGCAACGCGCTGTCGCTCGAGTCGAACGCAAAGAAGTGACGCCGAACTGACGCCCCGGGTGACGCCTCACTGAAGGCGCGGGACGTCCGAGCACAGGGGCCCGAGGGGCACGGATGGACCCGAGGGGCGCCGGCTGCTCTCGCTCTCGCCGCCGTCCTGTCGGGGGCCGCGGGATCCGCTTGCCGCAGAAGCCGCCGACCGAACCCGGTCGCCTCCTCCGAGTCGGGTCTCGGCCCAGAGGCCTCGGCCAACCCTCCCGCCCACCTCGCCACAGGCGGCTCCGCCCCCGGCCTTGGCCGCGGCGGCCGGACGGCATCGCCGGGCTACTCCTGTGCTCCCTTTCCGTCCGGCCCGTCTTCGCCCTGTCCTTTCGGCTCGTCCCGCCCGTCCGGCCCGGCGGACTGCTCCACGACCAGTAGCTGGTTGGCCGCGACGTTCCTGCGCTCGGTGGTCGAGCCGTCGGGCCAGGTGACGACGACCGAGTCGACCGTGGCGGCGTTGCCGAGGCCGAAGTGCTGTCGGAAGTCGTCCTGGGAGAGGTAGCTGGTGCCGCTGCGGATGTTGCGGAGCTGGCTGCGGTCGCCGGTCTCGACCCGGACGAGCGCTCCGATCGCGTCGGTGTTGCCGGCGGCGCCGACCAGCCGCACCTGCAGCCAGTTGCCGCTGGCGGCCTCGTTCTTCAGCAGCATCGGCGAGCCGTCGAGGTCGTTGACGACGAGGTCCGGGCGGCCGTCGTTGTCCAGGTCGCCGACCGCCAGGCCGCGGCTGACCCGTTCTTCGAGGAAAGCAGGCCCGGCCCGGTCGGCGATCTCCTCGAAGCTGCCGTCGCCCAGGTTGCGGTAGAGCAGCTTGCGCTGTCGGTAGGGCGCCGAGGCGCCGAGCTTGGCCCCGTCGAGCTGGGGATAGACGTGGCCGTTGACGATGACGAGATCCTCCCAGCCGTCGTTGTCGACGTCGAGGAAGGCGGTGCCCCAGCCGACGTAGGGCAGGCTGGCCGGCGCCGTTCTCGAGCGGAACGAAACGTCGCTCAGGAACTCGCCTTCGTTGCGGTACAGCGCGTTGTACTCCTCGGCGAAGTTCGAGACGAACAGGCTCAACCGGCCGCTCCCGTCGTAGTCGCTGACCGCCACCCCCATGCCGCCCTGCTCGGCGCCGTCTTCGCTGACGGCGACGCCCATGAAGAACCCCGACTCTTCGAAGGTCCCGTCCCGACGGTTGATGTAGAGGTAGTTCGGCGTCGAGTCGTTGGCGACGTACAGGTCGAGCCAGCCGTCGCCGTCGACATCCAGCCACGCGATACCCAGGCCGAAGTAGCCGTCGGGATCGCGGACTCCGGCCTCCTCGCCGACCTCGACGAACGTGCCGTCGGCCTCCTGGCGGAACAGGAGGTCGGACGTGCCCGGCAGACCGCGCGGCCCGCACTGCACCGCGACGCCTCGGTACTCGCAGGTCTTGTCCCGGCCGAACTCCGGCAGGTTGCCCAGGTCGAACTCGACGTACCGGCTGACGAAGAGGTCGAGGTCGCCGTCGCGATCGTAGTCGGCGAACCCGCAGCCGGTGGACCAGCCCGACGCCGCGACCCCCAGGTCGTCCGCGATGTCGGTGAACGTGCCGTCGCCGGCGTTGCGGTAGAGCCGGTTGCCGTCGACGCCGGTGATGTAGAGGTCCTGCCAGCCGTCGCCGTCGACATCCGCGACGCACAGCCCCATGCCCCAGCCCGGGTGGGCGACGCCCGCCTCTGTGGCGACATCGGTGAACGTGCCATCGCCGGCGTTGCGGTAGAGCGCGCTCCGTGACGACTCCGGCTGGTCCGCGGTCTCGACGGTGAGCGAGTTGACGAAGTAGATGTCGAGCAGGCCGTCGCGGTTGTAGTCGAAGAGCCCGACACCGCCGCTCATCGACTCGACGATGTACTTCTTCTCCGGCGCGGAGTTGTGGCGGAAGTCGATGCCGGCGGCCTCGGCCGTCTCGCGGAACAGGGGGGAGGGAGCGTTCGCCCCGTCCGCCGCCGTCTCGTCCACGGTCTCGGCGAACGCCGCCGGCAGCATCGCCGGGGGCGCCGCCGGCGCGGCCAGGGAGATCAGCGCCACCAACGGGGCCACCCGGCGACTCTTTCGAAGGAGGCCAGCGGCGACGGCCTGGAAGCGCCGCGGTGACACGGCGCTCGGACCGGGAGACAGTGCAGGGAGAGCAGACGCCGCGTCGGGCGACAGGGAACGACCAGGTCGGGCCGGAACGAGCGGATCCACGGCGGCAGCAGGAGATCGCTGAGCTAGCAGTCCGTGGCAAAAGTCGCGCTGCATTCGAGTGGCCATGCATCCCGCCCGGCTGCGTTGCTCCTCGGTCACATATGCCCCAATATGCTCCCTCGTCGCGCCTTGCCGGACGGGCGCCTGACCACTCTCGGTGCGACACGCACTTCTGCCACGGACTGCTAGGCAGGTCGGCGCCACCGGTAACACGCGGCCAAGCAGCCCCCAGCGGCGGGCCGCCCTGCAGCCCGTCCCGCTCATGGCTCCGTCCTCGACGCGGCCCTCGACCCCAGCGCCGGCATCGTGCGCAGCCGCTGGATCCGTTCTTCGATCGCAGCCTGCGCTTCCCGCGAGAGCCGCAGGTGACGTTCCGATCCCTCGCGGTCGCCGAGGCGCGCCAGGGCGAGGCTGAGCTGGTAGTGGCCCCTGATCGAGTCGGTCTCGGCGGCGACGGCCCGAACCAGCGCCTGCCGCGCCTCCTCGAAGCGGCCTTCCTTCAGGCGGGTCATGCCCACGGTCACCAGCGCCGTCGGGTGATCGGGATGGATGTCGAGCGCGTCCTCAGCGAATCGGGCTGCCTCTTCGAGCCGACCGAGCCCATGAGCGGCCTCGGACATGGCGGCCAGCGCCTCCACGTTGCCGGGCGCGAGCCTCAGCGCCGCCGCCAGCGTTTCCTGCGCCTCGGCGTACCGTTTCTCCTTGTTGAGCGCCAGGCCGAGGGCGATCCGGGTCAGGGCGCGGGTCGGGTCGAGGGCGGCCGCCATCCGCAGCGCCTCCGCGGCGGCCGACATCTCGCCGACCTGCATCCGGGCGACGCCGAGCAGGTAGGTGTACTCGGTCTCCTTCGGGTGCATCCGCGCCAGGGGCTCAAGCGCCAGGATCGCCTGGATCGGATTGCCGCGGCCGAGCGAGAAGCGGGCGTAGGCGTCGAGGACCTCCTCCGAGTTCGGGGCGATCGAGATCGCCTCCTGCAGCGCCTTCACCGCGCCCTCCGCGTCGCCCCGCGCGGCCAGGGAGCGCGCCCGGTCGAGCAACCCGCCGACCGAGGCGGTCGGCGCCGGCTCGGACTGGGCGGACAGCCCGTCCGGCACGAGCAGTCCTGCCAGCAGGAGCAGGGGCAGCACCGCCCCGCCGGCAATGAGGCGCGGCAGCGAGCCGCGGTGAACGCTGCACTGCCCTTGATCGGTCACCCGCTCCGTTCGGTCGTGTGGCTCTTCGGTCACATATGTCCCCGTATGCTCCCTTATCGCGCCCTGCCGGACGGGCGCCTGACCGCGCCCGGTGCGGCACTCACGTCCACCGTGGCCGCTGCTCGTCAAGGCGCTGCCCTCCCCTTGAGCTTGCGGAAGATCTCGAACTGCTCGCGCGCCCGCTCGCGGTCGCCGAGCTGCTGGTAGGCCTGACCGAGCTGGTTGCGGATGTTCGGGTCCTCCGGCGCCAGTTCGGAGGCCGCCAGCAACTGCGCCGCCGCCTCTTCGACCCGGCCCTCCTTCAGCAGGATCTTGCCGCGCAGGTAGCGGGCGTCCGCATCGTCGGGCCGGGCGTCGAGCACGAGGTCGAGCTCCCGCAGCGACGCCTGGGCCCGGGTGTCGAGCTCCAGGACGGTCGCCAGGATGTAGCGCGCCCGGTGGTCGCCCGGATGGGACGCCAGCTCGGCGCGCAGGGCCGCTTCCGCCTCCGCGAGGCGGCCCTGGCGGAGGTAGATGTTGCCGAGCGTCGCTTGCGCCTCGGCGACCCCGGGCTGCAGTTCGAGGGCGCGCTGCAGGTGTTCCACTGCCGCCTCGAAGTCTCCCTCCTGCGCCGCCGCCTGGCCGAGCAGCACGTTGAGCTCCGGCCAGTCGGCATGCTCGGCGAGCAGGCGGTCGAAGATCGGCTGCGCCTCGGCAGTGCGGCCGCTCCGGACCAGGGCCAGACCGTAGGCGTACTGGAGGGACCGGTCGGCGTCGCGGCCCGGGTCGGCGGCGAGCAACCGGGCCGCACGGTCGTAGCTTTCGGCGTTCAGCCAGGCGATCGCCAGCATCCGTCGGAGCGCGGGATCCTCGGGCTGCCGCTCCAGTGCTGCCGACAGCGGCGCCGCCGCCTGCTCGAACTGCCCGGCGTTGAAGCGGGCGACGCCCAGCGAGTACCGGACCCGCGGGAAGTCCGGGGCAACCGCGGCCGCGCGGTCGAAGTGATCTGCGGCCCGGACGAAGCGCCGGGCCTGCGTCGCCATCACGCCGAGATTGAAGGAGGCGCGCGCCAGCGTGGTGCGCACCGCTCCGAACAGCCGCTTCCGAGCTTGGGGGCCGAACCCGGACACCGGCGTCTCGATCAGGCTGCGCGTGGCGAGCGCCGCGCCCCGGCTTCCCTGCTCGCGGCTTCCCAGGTAGGCCGCCAGACGGTCGCGGATGCCCTCGGTCGAGGCCGCGGAGTAGCGCTCTGCCGCCTTGAAGTGGGGCCCCGCCTCGGCGCCCCGGCCCGAGCGGCGAAGCGCCAGGGCGAGCTGGTAGTGAAGGCTCTCCATCTGGCCCGCATCCAGAGTGTCCGGCGGGTGGTCCGCGGTCAGCCCGACGGCGTGCTCGAGCGCCGCCGCCGCCTCTGCCGCCCGGTCGAGGCCGAGCAGGGCCTGGCCGCGCTGCAGCAGCGCATCGACCCGGCCCAGCTCCGACCGCACCGCGATGTCGAGCAGCGCCAGCGCATCCTCGAAGCGCCGCGCGACGACCAGGGCCATGCCCAGGTAGAACGCGTTCACCGGGTCCTCCGGCGAGATCCGCCGCTCCCGCTCGAAGTTCGCGATCGCCGCATCGACCGCCGCCCTGCCGTCGTTCTGCAGCTCGAGCAGCCCCAGGTGGTAGTGCGCCCGCGGCACCTCCGGGTCCTGCCGGATCGCACGTTCGAGCGCCGCGCGGCCGAGGTCGAACTCGTCGTGGTCGCGGTAGGTCCTGCCGATCAGAATCCAGGTCTGGGGAATCGGCCGGTCTTCGGCCAGCCTCTCGAACAGTTCGGCGGCCGCCTCCGTCCGCTTGAGACGCAGGTAGCCGGTGGCGAGCGCGAACCGGGTCTCGAGATCGTCGGGGAGCTTCTCGGCGGCCCGTTCCAGTTGCTGCACCGCCAGCTCCGGCTTGCCGGACGCGCTGAAGGCCCGGGCCAGGAGCCGCACGGCGCGGCCGTTGTCCGGGTTGCGCGCGAGCAGGGGCCTCAGGCGATTCGCGGCGCCGTCCGGATCGCCGCGTTCCAGTGCGAGCTCGGCCAGGGCGAGCCGCGGGCGCTCCGTCTCGAGCGCCGACGCCAGGGCCTGCCGGTACGCGGTTTCGGCGGCGGCCGGCGCGCCGTCGGCACGGTGCAGGTCGCCGAGCAGCAGCCAGCCTTCGAGCAGCGCCTCCCGGTACCAGCTCTCGGCCGCCTGCGTTTCGCCCTGGCGCAGCGTCCGTTCCGCCTCTGCCATCGCGTGCTCCATCGCGGCGGTCGGCGTCCAGGCCGGAGCGGCGTCCGGCTCCTGCGGTGTCGCCGGCGGCGAAGAACCGGCGGCAAGCACCAGGCAGAGTCCGGAGGCTCTGGCCAGCAGACCGGGGCGACTGCCGCGTTGCGTTCGATAAACCTTGCATCCCGTCCGGCTGCGCTGCTCCTCGGTCCCGTATGCTCCGCCGTGCGGACCTGGGGCGCCTTGCCTGACGGGCGTGCGGCCGCTCTCGGTGCGGTCCGCACGTTCACCACGGAGTGCGGGCGCTGGTGCTGGTAGCTGCGACAGGCTCAAGTCGGTCCGACCCTTCGGAAACTGCCCGCGGCCACGGTATGGGCGTCAGGGTCCGTTCCCGGCGCGCTCGCCCATCGCCAGCGTGGTCGAGACGAAGGCGGTCTCGCGCGTGGCGTCGTCCCGCACGCCGACCGCCACCATGTTCAGGCCGTCCGGGATCTCCAGGTTGAAGACCAGGTCGAGAAGGCGCGTTTCCCGGTCCGGCGGCATTTCCACCAGGAACGACTTCTCGTCCCGGATGACCCTTCCGGACTCGGCATGGCGGCTGGCGACCTGCACCTGGATCTGCGCCATCTGCCTGTCCTCGAAGGGCAGGAAGGCGACCCTGGCGGCCGGCACCATGACGTGGAGCGGCAGGCGCCTCTTGCCGCCGCCGGCGCTGCGCAGCCGTCCGGCGCCCAGCCGCACCCCCAGGGGGTTGTCGAGCAGGCCGAGGTAGAGCGCGCCGTCGAGCTGTTCCGTCATCCGCTGATCGGAGCTCTTGTCCCGGTAGCCGCGCCGGTGGCGCACCTGCACGTTCCGGTCCCGGACCCGAACGCGGATCCGGTGCTCGCCGCGGTCGCCGCCGTGGAGCGGGCGATAGGCGATGGAGTAGTAGCTCGCCATCTCGTCGACGATCTGTTCGAGCTCGCCGGCGAAGCGGTTGCGGTTGAAGATGGCGCGGCCCCCGGTCTCGTCGGCCAGCACCGCCATGCCGTCGCGTTCGGCTTCGCGCATCGAGCTGTTGAACGGGTTCGCGCCCTGGAAGTCGACGGAGGCCTGCTCGGCGGAGCTCAGGAAGCCGGGGCGCAGGCCGCTGGTCTGAAGCGAGTAGATCGTCACCCGGTTGGCGGCGGCGTGACGCGTGAGCTGGTGGAACGCGCCGGACAGTTCCGCGACCGGCGAGAGCGAGCGGAACCGGTCGCTGGCGGGGCACAGCCCGGTGATGAAGGCGCGCAGGTCCGATCCCGGCGTCCGCTCCAGCGAGTCGCTGATGTAGAGCATCGTCTTGACCCCGGGCAGCGCGGCCAGGAAACGCACGGCCGAGGTCAGGTGGTCGAGCGTGGCGGCGATCCGGTCGCGGCCGGTGCGGGCTGCGCTCTCGACTTCGGGCAACGCGCGGCGCATGAACGGCTCACAGGGCGCCGGTGCGGTCGTCCGGCGGCCGCTGCCCTGCGAGGCGAGCGCCCTGGAGTCCTTCCAGAGCTGATTCAGTCTCTGGATGGCGAGGCTCTTCGCCTGCTGCGACTGCCCGCCCATGCCCGGTGAGGCCCCGATCCGTTCGAGCGCCGCGTCCAGGTCGTCGCGGCTGGATCCGAAGTAGGCCTCGGTGACGAGATTCCGGTCCTGCCGGAAGACCAGCACCCTCTCCGCGGGGAACGTCTCCGCGTCGAGCATCGCCCGCAGATCCTCGATCGCCTGCTTGCGGCTGGCCGGGCCGAGATGGAGTTCGTCGAAGTAGAGGACGAGATGCGCCGGATTCACCGGGCCGCGGGTCGCGGTCTGCTCCGGCTCGGGCGGCGCCGGGTCATCGGCCTCTGCCGCGAGTCGGGCGGAGACGGCGCCGGTCACTTCGTTGAAGAAGTCGACCGTCACCAGTTCGCCGTCCTCGCGCACCTCGAAGTCGTCCGGCCCCAGGCCGGTGACGGGACGTCCCTGGCGGTCGCTGACCCACACCTCGATGTTCACGAGCTGGACGTCGAGAACCTCGCTGAAGGAGGGGCGGTCGGTCTCCTGTTCCCGGGCCGGATCCTGGGCCTGGGACGGGTTGGCCAGCGGCGCCATCGCCGCGAGGGCGGTCAGGGCCGCTGCCGGCAGCAGAGTTGCGGCGCGGTGCTTCGTCGGGATCGTTCTGGTCGGGTCCATCGGAGTCATCCTGTCAGTCTATTGCTGCCTGCGGGCGCCACGGGTGTAGCCGCTGCAGTCTGCCGCCGCAGCAGACCGAAGAGCAGTGCCAAAAGAACGAGTCCGGCGGCCGGTGCGGCGAAGCCGGCTGCCAGCCCGTCCGCTCCGCCGGCAAGCTGTCCCACGAGCCAGGGAAGGAATGCGCCGCCGGCGCCGGCGAGGGCGAACACCCAGCCGGTGCTCCGGGAGCGGGTGGCCGCGGTCAGGTCCGCGAGCAACGACACGGTCAGCGGAAAGAGCGGTGCGAGACCGGCGCCGGCCGCCATCGCCGACAGCGCGACGCCGGCCTGGGAGCCGCTCATCAGCAGGCCGAGCAGGCCGCCTGCCGCCAGTGCGATGCCGGCGCCGTAGAGCGCGGGTTCGGACATCCTGCGCAGCAGCAGGGGGGCGGCCGCGCGACTCGCCAGAAGCGCTGCCCAGAAGCCCGATCCGATCCACAGGGAGGTGACGGAGCGCAGGGGCTGGAACTCGTCGGCCAGACTGACGAGCCAGCCGCCGACCGAGTTCTCGATGCCGACGTAGAGGAACATGATCGCCGCGATCAGCACGAGTCCGGGGCGGAGCGCGCGGTTGACCGGTCGACCCGCTGCGTCGGTGCTGGCCGGGTCGGAGGCGTCGGGTGTCCCGGAAGCCGCGGACACGGCATGTTCGCTGGCGTCTTCGCCGTCGCCCGCCGGCCATGCCCGCGGCAGCGCGAGCAGCGCCATCATCACGAGTCCCGCAGCCGCTGCCAGGACCACGAGGACATCGTCGCCCGACATTCCCTGCGGTCGGACGGCGAACAGCAGCGGGCAGGCGACCGCGCCGGCGCCCCAGACCAGGTTGAGCGACGACAGCGCCGCTCCCCTGCGGGTCGACTGCGCGTGGGCGATCCGCAGGTTCGTGGCCGGGATGGCAAGTCCCAGCCCCAGGCCGAGGGCGGCCATCGGCGCCAGCGCCAGCGGCCAGCCGGCAAGCGAGAGCGACGCCAGGCCGACCGCGACCAGCAGATAGCCGAGCGTCAGGCTGAGTCCGAGCCGATAGCTCGAGAGAACGGCGCCGACCGAGCTGGAGAGAAACTGAACGACGAACAGGGACCCGAGATCGGCTGCCGGCAGGCGCCACTCGCGTGACAGCTCGGGAAGCAGCGGCCCCAGCAGCACGGTCGCTGCGCCGGTGAGCAGGAACCCGGCGTAGAGCGCTCCCCGGTCGGGCGTGGCGCGGACCGCGCTGCCGTCCCTGGTCTCAGTCATCGCCGGGCGCCGGTCCGGTCGAGTTCCTCTTCACCAGGGTCGGTTTGATGGTGATCGCGGCGGATGCGTCGTCGCCGGGCGCGCCCAGCTTGCGCAGCAGCTCGGCTGCCGCCCGCCGCCCCATCTCGTGGAGCGGCTGCCGCACCGTGGTCAGGCTGGGGGTCTGGAAGGCCGCGCTCAGGATGTCGTCGAACCCGACCACCGAGACGTCGTCCGGGATGCGGAGGCCGCTCTCGACCACCGCGCGCATCGCCCCGATCGCCGAGATGTCGTTGAAGGCGAAGAGCGCGGTGAAGGGCGCGCCTGCCGCCAGCAGCTTCTGGCCGAAGACATGGCCCTCGCGGTAACCCTCTTCCGGCGAGAACTGTCCGCCCTCGGGGCCGCCCGAAAGCTGCAGCGTCAGCCGCGGGTCGATCGCGAGTCCGAGCTCCGCGGCCGCGCCGACGATCGCCTGCCACCGCACCTCGGTGTCCGCCGAGTGGGTGTGGCCCTTGAAGAAGGCGATCCGGCGGTGACCGAGGTCGGCCAGATGACGCAGCGCCAGCCGCGCCGCCGCCTCGTGGTCGAGGACGACGTTCGTCACCCCCGCCAGCTCCCGGTGCCCGGCCACCGCCACCGACGGCAAGGACAGGGACTGGTCGATCGGCGTGTTGACCAGGATGAGTCCCTCGACCGACCGCTCGGTCAGGAGCTGCAGGTAGTCGTGGAACAGGTCGGGCTTGGAGTGGTGGCCGGCCACCAGGTAGAAGTAGCCCTCCTGCAGGAGCTGATCCTCGATGCCGCCCAGGACGCCGGCCGCGTAGCCCTCGCTGATCTCCGGCAGCAGGACGCCGGCCGCGAATGTCCGCTGACGGCGCAGCGACCGGGCGATGAAGTTGGGCCGGTAGCCGAGCTCCTCCGCCGCAGCTCGGACTCTTTCGTGGGTCTCGGGCGGAATCCCCTTCGCCGCCGGCGACCGGTTCATCACCAGGGAGACCGTGGTCGGCGACAGCCCGAGATGGGCCGCGAGGTCCTTGAGACGGACGCGCCGCTCGGGCTTCGGCTCGGGGCTGCCGGGGTTTCGTCCTCTGGTGGAGCTCATCCTTCCTCGCTATCTCCTTGGGGCGTGTACCTGCCCCCGTTGCGCCGGCCCCCATGTCCAGGGGCCCCGGCGCGTCCTGCTCCCGATCTGCCCCGTCTTTGCCGACTCTTGACAAACGGCGCAGGGCATGTACAGACTCACGCTAACAGGCTAAAACGATTTAGCTCACCCTCCTTCGACAGAGGCGGGAGTGTCGCTGTCCTTGTCCCTTGTCGCGATTGCGGGCTAAATCGGTTTACCCGGGCACGGCCCGATCGTCTCACTCGATTTCAAGGAGAAACGCGATGTTCATGACCCGACGGCTCGCCCCGTTGCTCGTCCTCTCGTTGCTGGCGGCCCCGCTCGCCGCCCAGCGGTTCACCGCCAGCATCCGCGGCAACGTCACCGACCCGAACGGCGGCGCCCTGCCTGGCGTCACGGTGAACCTGGAGGGGACCGAGACCGGCCTCAACCGGACCGTCTTCACCAACGACTCGGGGATCTACACCTTCGCCGACCTGCCCGTCGGCGTGTACGAGATCACGTTCACGCTCGACGGCTTCAAGTCGTCCGTGGTCAGCGGCGTCGAACTGCACGTCGCCGATGTCCGCGAGGTCAGCGCGGCGCTTGAGCTCGGTGACGTCTCCGAGACGATCACCGTCGAGGCCGAGGCGATCCCGGTCGAGTTGATGAGCGGCGAGGTCGCCGGCCTGATGCGAGGCGAGCAGATCCGGGAGCTGCCGCTCAACGGCCGGAACTTCGTCCAGTTGACGCTCATGCAGCCGGGCGTCAGTGCGCCAGAGGGCTTCGATACGAAAAACAAGGGCCTGCTCGCCGGTGTCGACCTGTCGATCAGCGGCAGCGGCACGACCGGCAACATGTGGACGATCGACGGCGCGAACAACAACGACGTCGGCTCCAACCGCACCATCATGATCTATCCCTCGGTCGACGCGATCGAGGAGTTCAAGATCCACCGGAACGCCTACGGAGCCGAGTTCGGCGGCGCCGCCGGCGGCCAGATCAACATCGTGACCCGCGGCGGCACGAACGACTTCCGCGGCAGCGCCTACGTATTCCGGCGCGACGACTCCTGGAACAAGACGAACTACTTCCTGGAGCAGGCCGGCAAGGACACCGAACCGCTTGACCGTAACGACTACGGCTTTACCCTCGGCGGACCGATCCAGCAGGACAGGCTGCACTTCTTCCTCTCCGCCGAGTGGAACCAGGAGGAACGCGGCACCGTCCGCACCGGCTTCGTTCCGACCGCCGCCGAGCGCTCGGGCGACTTCAGCGGTCCGGCCATCCCGGGCTGTTCTTCGCCGCCCCCGAACGATCCGCTGACCGGAGAGCCCTTCCCCGGCAACATGATTCCCGCCGACCGCATCAACGCCGGCGGCATGGGCATGCTGGACCTCTATCCGCTGCCGAACACGACGCCGGCTGCAGGCAGTTGCAACAACTGGGTGGAGGCGGTCGTGACCCCGATCGACTGGGACCAGGCGAACCTCCGGCTTGACTACGACGCCAGCGACCGCACCCGGCTGATGCTCCGCTACACCCGGGACAACTGGCTGAACGGCGCCCCGAACGCGGGCGAGGCGAACGGCCTGTGGGGCGACGACCCGTACCCGGCCGTCGACACGAACTGGGACCAGCCCGGCCAGTCGCTGGTCGCCCAGCTCAGCCAGACGATCGGCGCCAACAGCGTGAACACCGTGACCTTCTCCTACTCGGGCAACGAGATCACCCTCACCAGGGGCGGCCTGAACCCCGAGCTGAACAACCAGATCAACGCCGAGATCCCCCCGATCTTCGACGGCAAGACCGGCGGCAGCGAGCGCAGCCATCCGGTGTTCTGGGGCAATGCCGGTTACGGAGCGCTGTGGAACATCGCGCCCTGGGAGAACGAACAGGACCTGATGGTCCTGAAGGACGACTACTCTCAGGTCTTCGGCCAGCACTGGCTCAAGGCCGGCGCCCTCTACAGCGAGAACAAGAAGCTCGAGAACATCGGCGGCAGCTCGGCTTCCGAGACACCGGCGTTCTGGGGCCCGGCCGCTGGCTACAACGGCTGGGGAACCAGCACCGGCAACGTCCTGGCCGATTTCCTGATCAAGGACATGTTCTGGGGCTTCGAAGAGAACTCCTACCAGCCGACGCCGGAGCTGAACTGGGAGGACATCGAATTCTACGTCTCAGACACGTGGCAGGCGACACCCCGCCTGAGTATTGATTACGGCGTCCGCTACTCGAACTACAAGTGGCCCTACGCCTCCGACAACCGGTTGGCGGCGTTCGATCCGACGCGCTTCGATCCTGCGCTAGGCAACGACCGGTGCAACGGCATTGTCCAGGTGCCGGGCACGGATCCCTGCGGCGATGCGGGCCTGCTCGGCGGTTCCGACGGCCCCGGGCGCGGCCTGGTCAACAGCGACACGGACAACTTCGCGCCGCGGCTGGGGCTCGCCTATGACATCTTCGGCAACGGCCGGAGCGTGCTGCGGACCGGCTTCGGCCAGTTCTTCCAGCGCGACCGGGTGAACATCCAGCTCGAGTTCGCCGGTAACCCGCCCTTCAGGTCCCGGCAGACCGGAATCCGCAAGCTGGATGAAGCGCCGGAGCCATGCCTCACTTGTGGCGCAGGGCCGGCCGTCGGTATCGATCCGAACTTCGAGACGCCGTACAACCTTCAGTTCAACGTTGCCTGGGAGCAGCGGCTAGGCCGTAGCAGCACGCTGCAACTGGCCTATGTTGGTTCGCGTGGCCGTCATGTCACCCGGCGTTCCGATATCAATCAGGTTCGCTCGGGCGATCACAATGGGAACGGCATCCCCGACCGCCTCGAGTACGTCAACGCTCCGACGGGGGATGACGGTGCAGCGGCAAGAGGCGCTCTTCGACCGTTCTCGGTCTTCGGCGACGGCACCATCGTGTGGTGGGAATCGAACGGCGTTTCGGAGTACGACAGCCTTCAGACCAGCTTCACGCAGCGGTTTGGAAACGGCTCCCTGTTCCAGTTGTCCTATACCTATGCCAGCCACAAGGCGAACGATCCAATAAACGACGCTGGCGCGGGGTTGTCGGCCAGTGCGATAACAGATCGTGATAACCTCGACCTGGATTGGGGTCACGCGGACCTGCACCGGGATCACATGTTCAACGCCAACGTGATCCACAACCTTCCGACACTCGAGAACCGCGGCGGCCTGGTCCGGGCGTTGTTCGGGTCCTGGCAGGTCGGAGGCATCGTTGTGTACTCGTCAGGGCAGGCTTTGACCGTGACCACCGGGGGTTTGCCTGGAGTCAACGGCGCCGCCGGCACCGGCTATACGAACAACATCCGGCCGCTTCGCACGGGGACCTCCTGCAGCGGCAGCGGCCTGCAGGCAGTCAATCCGGACGCCTACACCCTGGTCGGCTGGCAGCTCGGTACGCTGGGTACCGGCCGTCGCGGAGAATGCGAGGGGGCGGATTTCTTCCAGCTCGACTTCTCGCTGACCAGGAACATCCGCATGACGGACCGTCTGACCGGTCAGTTCCGGTTCGAGATCTTCAACGTGACGAACCGCGACAACTTCGTGGGCGTGGTCACGGCGATGAACCCGATCGGCGTCGACTACAACAGCGACGACGTTGCGGAGAGGACGACGATCACGGGCTACACCCTGCCGAACAACTTCGGTCAGGCACAGGCGGCACGCGATCCGCGGCAGATCCAGCTCGGCTTCAAGCTGCTGTTCTAGAGAACCGAGGGCGAGACGCGGACCAGACGGTCGGACCCCTTGAACCGTCTGGTCTGCGTCCTTCCGTTTCGCGTCGGCGGCTGGCTGGTGTTGCCCCTTGCCGCCGACACAGAGGAACTGAACGGGGTTCGCGCAGCGGGAGCGTCGCATGAGAAGGACGGGAAACGGACGGTTCTGGATCGCGGCGCTTCTGCTGCCCCTTGCCTTGCTGGCGGGCTGTTCGGCGCCGGAGCCGGCGGCCTACGGCGGCTCGGGAGAGGGCGGTTCCCAGGGCGGCTCCCGGGTCCACGCCGAGCTCTGGCCGGCGCTGATTCCGCCGCTTGCCGCCGACCCGGAGCTCGAAGCCAGGGTGGATGATCTTCTGGCGCGGATGACGCTGGAGGAGAAGGTCGGTCAGGTCATCCAGGCGGAGATCCGGTCGGTCACCCCCGACGATGTCCGGGAGTACAACCTGGGCTCGGTGCTGAACGGCGGCGGATCCTTTCCCGGCAACGACAAGTACGCGGCGCCCGAGGACTGGCTGGCTCTTGCCGACGCCTTCCACGAGGCTTCGACCGACACGGCCGACGGCGGCGTCGGCATCCCCGCGCTCTGGGGCGTCGACGCGGTGCATGGGCACAACAACGTGATCGGCGCCACGCTCTTCCCCCACAACATCGGTCTGGGCGCGGCGCGCAATCCGGATCTGATCCGTCGGATCGGCGAGATCACGGCGCGGGAGGTCCTGGCCACGGGCCTGGACTGGAACTTCGGTCCTACCGTCGCCGTCGCCCGCGACGACCGCTGGGGCCGCACCTACGAGAGCTACTCCGAGGATCCCGAGATCGTTGTGTCCTACGCCCGCGCCATGGTCGAGGGACTCCAGGGAAGGGTCGGCAGTGCGGAGTTCCTTGACGAAGAGCGCCTGATCGCGACGGCCAAGCACTTCCTCGCGGACGGCGGCACGTTCGAGGGGCGAGACCAGGGCGACGCGCGGGCAGGCGAGGAGGAGCTTCGCGACATCCACGGTGCGCCCTACGTCGCGGCGCTCGACAGCGGCGCACAGGCGGTGATGGCCTCCTTCAGCAGTTGGCAGGGCCGGAAGATGCACGGCCACAAGGGCCTGTTGACCGACGTGCTCAAGGGTCGGATGGCGTTCGACGGCCTGGTCGTCGGCGACTGGAACGGCCATGGCCAGTTGCCGTCCTGCACCAACGGCGACTGCGCGGAGTCCCTCCTCGCGGGCCTCGACCTGTTCATGGTGCCCGAGGACTGGCAGGAGCTTTACGCCAGCACGCTGGAGCAGGCGCGCTCCGGCGAGATTCCGAGCGAGCGGCTCGACGACGCGGTGCGCCGCATCCTGCGGGTGAAGATCCGCGCCGGTCTGCTCGACCGCGGCAAGCCGTCCTCGCGGGCGCTCGGCGGCCGCACCGACCTGCTCGGCGCCGCGGAGCACCGGGATGTGGCAAGGCAGGCGGTGCGCGAGTCTCTCGTGCTGCTCAAGAACAACGGCGGGCTGCTGCCGATCTCGCCTGAGTCGCGGGTCCTGGTCGCCGGCGCGGCCGCCGACGACATCGGTCTGCAGAGCGGCGGCTGGACCCTGACGTGGCAGGGCACCGGCAACACGAACGACGACTTCCCGGGCGCCGCGTCGATCTGGAACGGCATCCGGCAGGCGGTCGAGGCGGCCGGCGGCGCCGCCGTGCTGAGCCCGGACGGCTCCTGGACCGAACGGCCCGACGCCGCGGTCGTCGTGTTCGGCGAGCGGCCCTACGCCGAAGGTCAGGGCGATCTGGTCGACCTCGAGTACAGCCCGGACGACAAGTCCGACCTGGAGCTGCTGCGGCGGCTCGGGGACGACGGCATCCCGGTTGTCGCGGTCTTCCTTTCCGGCCGGCCGCTCTGGGTCAACGCCGAGATCAACGCCTCCGACGCCTTCGTTGCCGCCTGGCTGCCCGGCTCCGAAGGTGCCGGCATTGCCGACGTCATCCTGCGCACGGCTGAGGACGGGATCGGCCACGACTTCCGGGGCCGGCTCTCCTTCTCGTGGCCGCGGTCGCCGGACCAGGCGGTGCTCAACGTCGGCGATCCGGAGTACGATCCGCTGTTCGCCTACGGCTACGGCCTGACCTATGCAGACGCCGGCGATCTGCCGCTGCTGGACGAGACCCGGCCTGCGCGGCCGGCGTCTTCGCTGACCACGGACACCGCCGACCCCGCTGACCCCGCTGACCCCGCCGCGGAGACGCCTGGCTCGCGCACACTGTTCGCGGCGCGGCCGACCGCTCCGTGGCAGTTCTTCGTGGGTTCTGCCGCCGACTGGCAGGTCGAGGTCGTTGCCGGCCGCGGCCGGACCCGCGGCGCCGACGCCCTGACCCTTGCGCCGGTCGACCGCGAGGTCCAGGAGGATGCGCGGTCGGCGGTCTGGTCCGGCAGCGGCCAGGCCCAGCTCTATCTGCAGGCTCCGAGTCCGGTGGACCTGAGCGCCGAGGTGGCGGGCGGCATGGCGCTGGCGGTCGACCTCTTGGTCGAGACCAAGCCAGGCGCGGCGGTGCAGATGCGGATGGACTGCACCTACCCTTGCAGCGGCGCGGTCGACGTGACCGGTCTGCTCTCCGGTCTGCCGGTCGGCGAGTGGCAGACTCTCCGGGTCGGCCTGGGCTGCTTCGAGGAGGCTGGCGCCGACATGACCCGGATCGACACCCCCTTCCTGCTGACGACGGCCGGCGAACTCGGGCTCCGCATCTCTCGCATCGAGATCGAGCCCGCCGCCGCGGGACCGGAGGAACCCGCCTGCCCGTGAGCACGGCGACCTGGCGGTCCGCGGCGAACGTCGCGCTGCATTCGAGCGGCCATGCATCCCGTCCGATGTCGTTCCGCTTCGGCCGCATGTTCCCGGACACGTTCTTTCGCTCTCGCCGCGCCTTGCCGGCCGGGCGCCTGACCGCTTTCGGCGCCGCGGGCGCCGCCACCACGGACTGCCAGGAGGCCGCGCCATGCTGACCGCGAGGATCACCGCTCTCGACTGGACCGTCGTCGCGCTCTACTTCGCGGCGGTCTTCGCCATCGCGGTCCGGGTCATTGCCCGGACCAGGAGGGGCGAGCGCACGTCGTCCTCCTACTTCCTCGCCGGCCGCAACGTCGGCTGGTTCGTCGTCGGCGCCTCGCTCTTCGCCTCGAACATCGGCTCCGAGCACCTGGTCGGTCTCGCCGGAACCGGCGCCGAGAGCGGTCTGGTGCTCGGCCAGTTCGAGCTCCAGGCGTCGCTCATCCTGCTCATCCTCGGCTGGCTGTTCGTGCCGTTCTACGTCAGGAGCGGAGTGTTCACGATGCCGGAGTTCCTGGAGCGGCGCTACTCGCCGGCGGCGCGCTGGTACCTCTCGGTGATTTCGGTCGTCGGCTACGTGCTGACCAAGATCTCGGTGACGATCTACGCCGGCGGGGTGGTCTTCGAGAGCCTGATGGGCATCAGCTTCTGGACCGGCGCCCTGGTGGTCGTCGCGGCGACGGGCGTCTACACGGTGCTGGGCGGGCTGCGCGCCGTCGTCTACACGGATCTGCTGCAGGCGATCGTGCTGATCGTCGGCGCGTCCACGGTGACCATCCTCGGTCTGGCCGAACTCGGCGGCTGGCGGGTCATGGTCGAGACCGCGGGGCCGGGCTTCTTCGACATGTGGAAGCCGATGTCGGACCCGGACTTCCCGTGGACCGGCATTGCCTTCGGCGCGCCGATCATTGCCGTCTGGTACTGGTGCACCGACCAGTTCATCGTCCAGCGGGCGCTGTCGGCGCGCGGCATCGACGACGCCCGGCGCGGGACGATCTTCGCCGGCTTCCTCAAGCAGTTGCCGCTCTTCCTGTTCGTGGTCCCGGGCGTGATCGCCTACTGCCTGTCACAGTCCGGGAAGCTGGAACTCGCCTCCTCCGACCAGGCCCTGCCCGCCCTGGTCGTCGCGCTGCTGCCGGCCGGGCTGCGCGGCCTGGTGATCGCCGGTCTGCTCGCGGCCCTGATGAGCAGCCTCTCTTCCGTCTTCAACTCCTGCTCGACCCTGATCACGATCGACATCTACAAGAAGCTCCATCCGGGCGTGTCGGAGCGCCGCCTGGTTCTGGTCGGGCAGGTCGCCACCTTGGGGCTGGTGGCGCTGGGGCTGCTCTGGATCCCGCTGATGCAGAACATCTCGGGCACCCTCTATCAGTACCTGCAGAGCGTGCAGGGCTACATCTCCCCGCCGATCACTGCCGTGTTCCTGCTCGGCCTCTTCTGGAAGCGCCTGAACGCCCAGGGCGCGATCGCCTCGCTGGGCGTCGGCTTCGTTCTCGGCATCGGCCGACTGGTCGCCGAGTTGAACAAGGACAGCCTGAGCGGCGCGCTCTATACCTTCGCCGACATCAACTTCATGCACGTCGCGATCTTCCTGTTCCTGATCTGCTCGGCGGTGCTGGTCGCGGTGAGTCTGTGGTTCCCGCCGCCGGCCGAACAGCGCGTCGCCGACCTGACCGTCAGCCGCGCCGGCACGGCGGCGCTCCTCGCCGAATCCGACCCCGCCAGGCGCCGCCTAGACCGGGCTCTCTCGATCGTCCTGGTCCTGATCGTCGCCGCAGTGATGGTCTACTTCTCGGGGTAGAGCCTGGATCTCGCCGAGATCCGTAGCGAGGGCGCGAAGACGCCGCTGTAGTGCGGTGCTCGGACCGCGATCAGTGGAGACGCGAGCGAGTCATCCAGGCTCGGATCCGGGAAGGCGGGCGTCCATCAGAGGGATCGGAGCACGAAGATCAGGATCGACGCGATGACGCTGACGGCGACTCCCAGTCCCCACAGGACGTGGTTCATGGTGGCCTTCAGGTTGGCAACATCCTCCTTCGTTGCAAGATGAGCGATCTCTGTTTCTACCCGAGTGAGGCCGTGCTCGACGGCTCTCAGGCGGGCCTTGACCATCCCCGGGGCTCGGGACTGCTCGGGGAAAGGTCGGCCTCATCGTTGCGACTCTGCCCAGGCGTTCAGGATCTCCCACCAGCCACCGTCCGCATAGCCGCTGCAGGCGCCGATTCCAAGCACCACGCCGACGCGGTCTTCGCCCGCCCTGGCTCCGATGCCGACCGTCTTGCAGACCTCCTCGGAGGTCCTCTCTTCCCCGGCAACGAACCAGACGCGCCCCGGAATCACCTCGATGTGGGTGCTCCGGATACGCCTCAGGCACCGCTGTGGCCGGCAAGGCGCTATCGGGCGTTCGGATCACGACGTAGCGTCTCACGGACGTAGCTCCTGGCGGGTTGTTCTTCGAGACCCCTGCGGCCCGGAACCGGGACTGCGCCTCGGCCAGGCCCCTTCGTCTGCCGGCCGGTGGTGGCGTGCGACTCTCACGCCGTCGATCCTATCTGTCCTGGCGCATGGTGTCAGGGTGCTACCGGGAGGCGGGCCGCTGCGATGTGAGCAGGACCTCCATCATCCTGTGGGCCGTCTCGCCGCCGCTGTTCTGGTTCTGGCCGGTCACCAGTCGGCCGTCCACCGCGACGTGGGTGGCGAACATGTCCCGGAACCGGGTGGCGCTCTCGAACAGGGCGCCGGCGGCGCGCAGGTCGCGTTCGGGGTGCATGGGCGTGAACGAGATGCCGAGTTCCTCGATCTGCTTGTCGGTGACGGCCGAGATGCGTCGGCCCCGCGCCAGGGGTTCTCCTGCCGGCGTGACCGCCTGGAGCAGGCCCAGCGGACCGTGGCACACACCTCCGACTACCGACTCGCGCGCGTACGCCTGGCTCACCTTCCTGCCCAGCTCCTCGGATTGGCCCAGGTCGTAGGCGGCGCCCCAGCCGCCGGCGAGGAACACGATGTCGTAGGCGTCCCCTTCGATGTCCGCGATCTTCAGCGAGCTCTCGACCTTCGACCGCACGTCCTCGTCCCGGAGATAGCGGCGGTCGGCCGGACTGGCGAGCGGCCAACGCACGGATCCGGGATCGACGGGGATCGAGCCGCCCCTGATGC
This sequence comes from Thermoanaerobaculia bacterium, assembly GCA_965116145.1. Classification (GTDB taxonomy): domain Bacteria; phylum Acidobacteriota; class Thermoanaerobaculia; order Multivoradales; family Multivoraceae; genus Multivorans. The sequence continues at coordinate 2,179,936 of OZ220482.1, read as the reverse complement.
TGGCGATATCGACCGTCATCCCGGCGTCCGCGAACGCGTAGTAGGGCGCGGTGAGTTCGGAGGCCCAGACTCCGGTGGCCTTGCCCGTGTCCCCCAGCGTGCCGTGGCTGGTGGTCACGATGAGGGCGCGGCGGCCGGTCAGATCCATCGGCGGAATCTCGTGGTGAGCGTGAAGGCCGAGGCCGGCCAGTGCTCTCGGCAGTCCCAGCCAGAGGCCGACGCCGAGGACGACGACTGCCAGCCCGATTCCGGTCATCAGTCGGATTCTCGTGAACATAGCGGGTATCTGTGTCTCCTTTCTCAGAGGGGCAGGGAGGCGGCAGGGGCCGAAGCGACTCGCCGTCGCCGGATCCGCCAGATGACTCCACCGAGCAGCAGCACAGCCGCGGCGGCGCCGACCGCCAGCCTTCCGGGATGCGCCAGGGCCTGGTCGTAGGTGGAGTTGATCGCGAGCTGCCGGAACGGCGAATAGAAGGCCGGCACTTCAAGCACGCCGACGCGCTCCGCGTAGACCTCGTAGTCGGCCAGCATCTCCGCGAGCCTCTCCGGCTGCTCGGCGGCGAGATCGTGCGTCTCGCCCGGGTCCTGGGCGAGATCGAAGAGCCGCCAGCGCCCGTCGCCGTCCGGCGCTCCCACCCGGACCAGCTTGTGGTCGCCCTTGTAGACGCCGCGATGACCGGCGGTCTCGAACCCGACCGCCGCATCAGGCGGGTAGATCACCGCGGAGAGATCGCGCAGCGCCGGCGCCAGGCTTCGGCCCTCGACAGGATGCTCGCCCGGGGGAGTCGCGTCGCTGGCGCCGGTGAGCTCGAGCAGCGTGGGGACCAGATCCGTCGCGAAGGCGAAGGTCCGGGAGATCCCCCGCGCTTCCACGCCGGGTCCGGCAACGATCAGTGGAACGCGGACTCCGCCTTCGCCGCCATGGAACTTGTAGTAGGCCAGCGGAGCGGCCGCGGCGCGGGCAAAGTGGGGGCCGATGAAGGCGTAGCTCCCTTTTTCGCCGAGGGTTTCGAGGTCCCGGCTGTAGCCGACGCGTTCCGCCCAGGAGTTGAAGCGCCGGCTGCCGGCCGGATCCGCAGCCTCGGGACCGTTGTCGGAGAGCACGACGAAGACGGTGTCGGCGAGCAGCCCCTCGCTCTCGAGCCAGCCGACGAGACGACCGAAGTGATGGTCCATCGCTTCCAGCATCGCCGCGTTGACGGCCATGCTCCTGGCCGCAAGCGCTTTCTCTCGCGGCGACAGCGCCTCCCAGTCGGCCTGGGCGGGAGTGGTCGACGGGGCTGCGGATGCGGGGAACACGCCGGCCTCGACGGCGCCGCGATGGCGTTCTCGCCGCAGCTTGTCCCAGCCGCCCGCGTACGCGCCTTCGTAGCGCTCGATGAACTCCCGAGGCGCCTGAACCGGCATGTGGATCGCCTGGAAACCGAGGTAGGCGAAAAAGGGCCGTTGGCCTTGGCCCGCAACCCGATCGGTCTCGATGAAATCGATGAGCTTGTCCACGAGGTGTTCCGACGAGTAGAAGTCGTCCGGCAGATCGGTCGGCGCCCCGTCGGCGAACCAGAGCGCCTCGTCGTAGATGGGCAGGTACGGCTTCTTCTCGAAGTTGTCCGCGCCGGTCGAGTCGAGGGCGAAGGTCCGGTCGAACCCCCGCGCGCTCGGCAGTGAGGTCGGGCTGTGGCCGAGATTCCACTTGCCGCTCAGATAGGTGCGGTAGCCGGCCTGGCGGAGACGGCTCGCGATCGTTACCACGTCCGGGCTCAGTTCGCCCCGGTAGCCGGGGCGGCCGCGATGACGAAGCGGCGTGGCGACGTGCAGGCTCCCCACGCCGGCGAGGTGCGAGTCGACGCCGGTGAGCAGCATCGCCCGCGACGGCGAGCACATCGGCGAAGCGTGAAAGTTGGTGAAGCGCACGCCGCGTTCGGCAATCGCGTCGATGTGAGGCGTGCGGATCTCGCTGCCGTAGGCGCCGAGGTCCGTGAATCCCACATCGTCCGCGACCACGACGACGACGTTCGGCCGCCGCGGCCGCTCCGGCTCCGGCACGGCGGCTGCCGCCCCGGCTGCCGGGAAGACCGCGGTCAGGACCAGCAGCGCGCAACCGCGTTTCGCCGGTCGGCTGAACGTGGACTGCTTGAAGATGGCCATCGCTTTCACTTCTGAGGTCACGCGAAACCGAGTCGTCCCCTGAGACACTGCCGAGAAGACCCGCGTTTCATCGCGACCGGCGAGGCGCACATCCAGCAAGGCGTGGCGCGCGAGCCTATGTCAGACCAGGTGCGACCGACGCAATGGAGTACTCCGGTCCACAGATGATCGTGAGCGGGGCCGCTCTTCGAGAGTCGGTCCCGGTCAGTAGCGGATGCAGTTCTGGACGGGTAGGCGGAGCGTCAGCGGAGTCTGCCCCCGAAGGACACACCGGCGTGACGGGCAGCGGATGGCGCTGACGCCTCGTTCAGTTCCGGGACTCTCCCCGTTTCGGCTCCGGCGGCGACAGCAGCCAGGCGGCGGGGACGGCGAGGACGCCGGGGGCCAGGTGACGGACCTCCAGGTCCAGCGACACGACGACGGCGCCCAGCAGCGGCTTGTCGAGGAACGGTTCCAGGCCGCGCAGCGTTCTCGCGTCTGTCGCCGACACCTTGCGGGACGCCTTGATCTCGAAGCCGACGAAGCCGCGTTCGAGCTCGACCAGCAGATCCACTTCCCGCCGGTCGTAGGTCCGCAGGTGGTGAAACTCGGCGGCCATGCCCGCATTCCGCAGCTGCTTTACGATCTCCGCCACCAGGGCCGACTCGAATTCCTCGCCGGTCCAGTCGCCGGTGCGGTTCAGGATGGTGCGGAGGATCCCCGGATCGACGAAGTGCACCTTCGGCATCTTCGCCAGTCGTTTCTCCGGGTTGCGAAAGAACGGCGGCAGTCGAATCACCTGGTAGCTCAGCTCCAGGTAGCGCAGGAAGCGCCGCGCCGTCGCCGGCGCGATGCCTGCCGACCGCGCCAGATCGCTGAAGTTGACCCCTCGGCCGGAGCGGGAGGCGAGGACCTTCTGCGCCACGACGAAGGGTTCCAGGTCCCGCAGTGCCGCCAGATCGGCCACGTCCCGCTCCAGATAGGTCCGCTGGAAGTCCCGCAGCCAGCCCCTGCGCTCTTCGTCGGTAAGGTCTTCCTGGTGGAGGACAGGCATGCCGCCGAAGCGGAGGTAGCGGTCCAGGATCCCGGCGTAGCGCGCATGGGTGCGGTCCGCCGCCGGTTGGCCGAGCAGGACGTCCTCCCGGCGGCAGCCGTCCTCGAGCCACAGGACCAGCCGCGAGGGCGAGAGCGGATCGTCCCAGGACGATGTCGCCATCTCCGGCAGGGTCAGTGGCCAGAGCTCCTCGATCGCCGCCCGCCCGGCCAGACTCTCCTTGACGCGGGAGAGCAACAGGATCTGGCTGCTGCCGAGGAGGAAGTAGCGCACGTCCGGCGACCGGTCGTAGGCCGCCTTGACCGTCTCGACCAGGGACGGCGCCTTCTGCACCTCGTCCAGGACCGCACGGGGATAGCGTTCGAGCCACTCCGCCGCCGTCATCCGCGAGAAGCCCGGCCGCACCGCCGGATCCTCCAGGGAGATGTATGGCACGTCCGGAAAGCACCGCCGAATCAGCGTCGTCTTGCCGGTCTGCCGGGAACCGGTCAGCACCAGGATCCGCGCCAGCCGGCTTTCGGCACGCCGTCGCAACCGGGATTCCAGGGTGCGGTTCCTCATGAGAATCCCCATATGACTGGCCGATATTAGCGTAGTATCGTTGCCTCATACGCGATAACACGCCATCAACGCCGCTGCGGGGTCGTTGCATCAGACCCGTTCGTGGACTGCATCTGGACTTGGAGGAGATCACGATGCCACTGTCCGAACACGAGCGGATGCAGGAGAATCTGGCTCTGCTGAAGCTGCTCGCGCTGGGGCGAACGCCAGATCGAAGCTGGACAGGTGCAGCCGGCCAGGGATGTGATTGCGCGGCTTCGAGAGCGCTACGAGGCCGCCCGTTGCCTTCCGTGGACCACCCGGTAGCGGGCGGCGTCAGGCGCCGGCTCGTCTGTCGCCGAGGAGCATCCTCGCCGGGTCGCCGTTCGTCTGCTGGTACAGGACGAGGAGGTAGAGGGTAAGGATCGGCGCGCCGAAGAGGGCCCCTCCCAGGCCCAGCAACAGGCCGCGCGGCGTGAAGTTGTTGCGCCACGCCATCCAGAAACCGGACAGGATCAGCATGCCGAGGAAGTCCAGGTTGAACTGGCCCGGCCAGGTCGCTGCGGCGATGTCGCTGAAGAAGATGACGGGGAACGCGGCCAGGCCGTGTTCGATGGCGACAACCACCGTGTAGGCCGTGATCGTCACGCAGATGAGGCCGAGAAAGAGGCGGAACGCGTTCATCGGAGAGTGTCCTTTCCGGTTCATGATCGGACTGAGCTGCCAAGCCCGCTCAGGGAGCCGGCGAGCGCCCTGGGCGGGAAACGGAACGCAGGATATGTCGACGGCTTAGTCAGGCCGACCGAGCCGCCGCCACGGCCACGGCCCGGTTCGGGGCCGTTCTCGGAATCGTATGCTCTCCGGCCCTTGGCAGCAGCGCCTGGCAGCGCCCGACTTTGCGCCTTCCCGCCTTCGCGCGCTACTCTCCGTTCGTCCTCATCTTCGCGACCTTGCCCGGCCCCCGGAACCTCGCTCTCTGCCTCGACGGCACCTGGAACAGCGACGATTCGTCGTCGCCGACGAATGTCGTCAAGACCCATCGCGCCATCCGCTCGACGACGGCAGCGGGCACGGAGCAGCTCAGCTACTACGACCGCGGCGTCGGCACCGGCCGTTTCGACCGGTTCCGGGGAGGGGTGCTCGGGCTCGGACTGGCCCGGAACGTCGAGCTGGCGTATCAGTGGCTTACGTCCAACTACCTGCCGCGCGACCGGCTGTTCCTGTTCGGATACAGCCGGGGCGCCTACGCCGCGCGCAGTCTGGCCGGGCTGATCGGGCTGTGCGGCATCCCGGACGGCAGGCGTTGCGCTCTGGCAGATGTTCGTCCGGCGGACGCGGCCCGTCGGGGCATGGCGATCTACCGTCTGTCGGGCCGGGCTCGCGAGGCCCGCGAGGAGCGCGCCGCCCGCCATCGCGAGACGTTCTGTCGGGCGCCGGCCGGCGCCGGCGGCAACCGCGCGGACGCTCCCCGGCTCTCGAGCACGGTCCACTTCGTCGGCGTCTGGGACACGGTCGGCGCTCTCGGCGTCCCGATCACCTGGCTCAACTGGATCGGCGCCCGCCGCCACCGCTTCCACGACGTGCAGCTCGACCGCCACATCCGCCGCGCCTGCCACGCCGTCTCGATCGACGAGGGCCGCCGCCCGTTCGAGCCCACCCTGTGGCGGAGCCGGCAGGCCCCGGGCCAGACCGTGGAGCAGCTCTGGTTCCCGGGAGTCCACGGCGATGTCGGCGGCGGCCGGAAGGACACGAACCTCTCGGACGGCGCCCTGCTCTGGATGTGGGCGAAGGCGCACGCCGCTGGCCTCGCATTCGATCTCGAGTCATCCGGCGTCGACCTCGCGCCGGATCCGTTCGGCCCCCAGGGGCGCATGTCCCTGGCGTACCGCGTTCTGGGCCGCCGCTACCGTCCGATCGGCGCGGCGGACGAAAACGGCCGTCCCGCGGTGACCGGCGAAGGCGTCCACTTCTCGGCGATCCGGCGTCTGGAACACCCGGAATCGGCCGGGGCGTACCGGCAGGGCGTCGCCCGCCGCACTCTCGTGCCGGCCCTCGAGCGCAACCTCGTCCAGCCGGCGATTCCGTCCGTCGGCGAGGAGGAGCCGCTTGCCATCGACTGGTCCGCTCCGCCCTGACGTGCGAGGAACGCACGCCCGTTTCCGTCAAGGTCTGTAGAAGCGCGGGAGCTGCGCCGGTCCGCCATCGCAGCGCGGTTGCGGTTGCCGCGTTTCCGGGAAGTCGGTTCTCATGGAGAGAGGGGCACCTCCCGGGGGCCGACTTCCCATCTTCCGCCTGAGAGGTCGTCTCAGGCTCCACTGGTCCCGTACGACGGCTCGCGCGAGAGCTGTCCAACTACCTCTGGCAGTCCGCGGCAGAAGTGCGTGTCGCACCGATCGAATGCAGCGCGACTTCTGCCTCGGGCTGCCAGGAGCTTGCGCCGCAGAACGCAGCGCAAGTTCTCCGGTGCAAGGTCATGGTGAGGTGGGGGCTGGGGCCAAACACGGAGTCAGCGACGGCGCTACTCCGCGCCGGCGGCGGAGGGCACGAGAATCAGCAGTTGAATGGCGTCGAAGAGGAAGTGGGCGGCGATGGCGGGCCAGATGTTGCCCCGCCAGCGGGTGAGGTAGCTGAAGGCGACGGAGAGCAGGGCGACGCCGAGGAGCAGGAAGGGCTGGTCGTAACTCAGGTGCGCGAGTACGAAGAGTACGTTCGACGTGACCAGCCCGACCCTCGGCATCAGGAAGCCCCGGAAGAAGATCTCCTCGACGACGCCCGCGGAGAGACTGACCAGGAGCCGTAGCAGCATCGGCAGACTGCCCATCCAGAGCACCATCCGCGGCGCTTCCCTCGGCAGGTTCTCGAAGCCGAAGACGGCGCCGACGACCAGCGCCGTGACCAGCACCACCGCCAGCACCGCGGCCCAGAGGACAACGCCGACGCCCAGTCCGATACCGATCTCCACCGGCAGGGACTGGCCGGAGCGGGTGCGCAGCCCGAGCTGGGTCGTGACGACCGTTCCGGCGTGGTGCCCGCAACGCGCGTAGCCGAGACCGAGCCAGACCGCCAGCGTCACGGCCAGGATCGCGTGCATCTGGAACAGACTCAGGGGAGACAGGCGCTCGAAGTCGATTTCGTGGACGCGCGACGGCAGGCCGATCTGGCCGGCGGCGGAGAAGACGCCGACCCAGAGCACCAGCGCCATCAGGCCCATCGCGGCAACCCGCCGGCTGACGGCAGCGTTGGAGGCGCCGGCAAAGCGCGGTGGCAGCAGTCCTCGCAACGCCGTGGAGCGGTCGATCCACCAGGCGCAACCGGCGCCGGCGGCCAGGGGCAGGAGGATGCGGAGGAAGGTCACGACGATGCACGGCACGGCCGGTGGCTCGGAAGCGTGGATGCTAGCCCGGCTGCTAGCAGTCCGTGGCAGAAGTGCGTGTCGCACCGAGAGCGGTCAGGCGCCCGTCCGGCAAGGCGCGATAGCTACGCATATTGGGGCATATGTGAGCGAAGAGCAATGCAGCCGGGCGGGATGCATGGCCGAAACGAATGCAGCGCGACTCTTGCCACGGACTGCTAGGGTTCGGCGTTGCGGTCCATCACTTGGGAGCACGGGCCTTGGCGCGATTCTCCGGCGTTGATTTCATGAACTTCGACTCCCTGCTCAGCGGGGAGGAGCGTCTGATCCGGGATACCGTCCGCCAGTTCGTCGACGAACGGGTCAAGCCGATCATCGAGGAGCACCATCGGGAGGCGCGGGCGCCGATGGAGCTCGCGCCCGAGTTGGGCGACCTGAACCTGTTCGGGGCGAACTTCACCGAGTACGGACTGCCGGGTCTGGGCGATGTCGCCTACGGCCTGGTCATGCAGGAGCTCGAGCGAGGCGACTCGGGCCTGCGGAGCATGGTGTCGGTCCAGAGCTCGCTGGTGATGTACCCGATTCTCACCTTCGGTTCCCGCGAACAGAAGGACCGGTTCATTCCGGGATTGGCGAGCGGCCGGACGATCGGCTGCTTCGGCCTCACCGAGCCGGACTTCGGTTCGAACCCCTCGGCGATGCGCACGCGGGCGCGCCGGGACGGGGACTGCTGGGTGCTGAACGGGGCCAAGCAGTGGATCACCAACGGCAGCGTGGCCGATGTCGCGGTCGTCTGGGCCCGAACCGACGAGGGGATCCGCGGCTTCCTCGTCGAGCGGGGGACGGAGGGCTTCGTGAGCGCCGAGCAACACGGCAAGTTCTCGCTCCGCGCTTCGGTCACCGGCGAGCTGTCGTTCCAGAACTGCCGCGTTCCGGCGGACAGCATCCTGCCGGGCGCCCGCGGTGTCGGCAGCGCGCTTCAGACCCTGAACCAGGCCCGCTACGGCATCTGCTGGGGCGGTCTGGGGTCGGCGATGGAGTGCTACGACACGGCACTTCAGTACGCCCGCCAACGGGTGCAGTTCGGCGGCCAGCCGATCGCGTCTCACCAGCTTGTGCAGGAGAAGCTGGCGTGGATGATCACCGAGATCACCAAGGGCCAGTTCCTGGCGTACCAGTTGGCCCGACTGAAGACGGCGGGAACGATGGCGCCGCAGCACGTGTCGATGTGCAAGCGGAACAACGTCTGGGTGGCCCGCGAGTGCGCGAAGCTGGCGCGCGAGATCCTGGGCGCGAACGGCATCGTCGACGAATACCCGGTGGTCCGCCACATGCTGAACATCGAGTCGGTCTACACGTACGAGGGCACTCATGACATACACGGCCTGGTGATCGGACAGGCGATCACCGGCATCCCCGCGTTCAACCCGCCAATGACGCGGGATCAGGCGCGGGCGGCGGCCGCAGATCCGGCAAGAACAGCCGATTCGGCAGGGGCCGGCTCTTGACCGGCGGCCTGCGCGATCACGATTTCGTCGCCGTGACCGAGGCCGCCGCGGTCGCGGCCGCCCAGACGATGGGCTATGGCGATCGTCGCCATTCCGACCATGTCGCGGTGGAGGCGATGCGCGCCGCCCTGGCCGACATGGCGATCGACGGCCGGGTGGTCATTGGCGAGGGGGAGCGCGACAAGGCGCCCATGCTGTATGTCGGCGAGAAGGTCGGGCGCGGGACCGCGGGCGACCTGCAGGTCGACTTCGCGGTCGATCCCCTGGAGGGGACGAACCTGTGCGCGACGGGAGCATCCGATGCGATGGCGGTGCTCGCGGCCTCCGAACGCGGCGGCCTGCTCCATGCGCCGGACATCTACATGGACAAGATCGTCGTCGGTCCGACCGCGCGCGGGCGGGTCGACCTCGACGCTCCGGTCAGGGACAACCTCGAGGTGATCGCCGGCGCCTTCGACTGCGCGGTCAGCGCGTTGACCGTGGTTGTTCTCGACCGGGACCGGCATCGGGGGCTGATCGACGACATCCGGGCGGCGGGCGCCCGGATCAAGCTGATCGGCGACGGGGATCTCTCGACCGCGATCGCGGCGGCAGTTCACGGCACCGGGATCCACGCGGTGATCGGTACCGGCGGCGCGCCGGAGGGAGTCATCACGGCGGCCGCCATGCGGTGTCTCGGCGGTGAGATCCAGGGTCGGCTGTCGGCGCTTTCCGAGGACCAGGAGCGGCGGTTGGCCGAGTTCGACATCGAGGATCCGGACCGGCTCTACACCACCGAGGAACTTGCGCCGGGAGCCGACATCCTGTTCTGTTGCACCGGCGTCACCGGCGGCGATCTCCTGCGCGGGGTCCGATTCGAAGGCGGCGGCTACCGGACCTCGACTCTGCTCATGTCGCTTGCCGAGGACGCCATTCGTTTTGTCGAGACGATCCATCGGGGAGGAGAACGCGGCCCGGTGTTCTTCCGTTGAGGCAGGCGGTGCGCCGATGATCAAGCCGGACCACTGGATTCGCGCTTGGGGAGAGGCCGGCGGTGTCAGGCCCTTCGAGTCGGAGCAGGTGAACTCGGCGAGCTACGATGTCCGGGTAGGCGACCACTGGATCTGTCCGACCCGCGATCCGGAGGAGTTCCACGGCGATCGGATCAAGCTGTTCCCGAACGAGGTGGTGCTCGCTACCACCCTGGAGTTCGTGCGCATTCCGCGATCTGTGGCCTGCGACCTGAAACTCAAATCCACCCTGGGCCGGTTGTGGATCAACCACTCGCTGGCCGGGTGGTGCGACCCGGGGTTCGAGGGGAATATCACGCTGGAGCTGCAGAACCTGGGGCCGGTGCCCTTCGTGCTCGATGCCGGCCGCCGGATCGCCCAGTTGATCTTCATTGCCATGGAGTCCGAGCCGGAGACCGCCTACGGCGAACCGGGAGCGGGCAGCCGCTACCAGCATCAGCGGGGCGCGACCCGAGCGCGGGGCTGAACCGGAACGGCCGTGCCGGAAGCTGCTCAGCAGACGATACGGCTCTCGATCGGCAGCCGCTACGAGAACATCGAGCTGGTGCAGGCGGTGCTGGACGAGACGCTGGCGCCCCTGCCGATCGACAGCGACACCGGGTACTGGATGGGCATCGCGCTTCGGGAGGCGTTGACCAACGCGATCAAGCACGGCAACGGCCTCGATCCGGAGAAGAAGGTGGACGTCTGCCTGAGGGTGGACAAGAACGGGATCGACATCACGGTCGAAGATCAGGGCGGAGGCTTCGATCCGGGCGCGGTCGCGGATCCGCTGGCGCCCGACAACCTGCTCAAGACGGAGGGCAGGGGGATCTTCTACATGCGGAGGTTCATGGATAAGATCGACTACGATTTCGGCGCCAAGGGCGGTACGAAGGTCCGTCTCCACAAGAAGTTCGGCGGTTCCGCCGGCAGCGTCGAAGCAGATCAGGGAGGATCGAATGAAGATTGACAGCCGTCAGCGGGATGGAGTGACGATTCTTGATCTCCAGGGCAAGATCACGATTGGCGAGGGCGACGTGGCCCTGAGAGAGGCCGTCCACGCGGCGGTCGACAGAGGTGCGACGAACATCCTCCTGAACATGGGGCGCGTGCGCTCCATCGACTCTTCCGGTGTCGGTGAGCTCGTGGCCGCCTACACCACGGTCACCAACCGCGGCGGCAAGCTGGGCCTGTTCTCCCTGCCGAGCAGGGTGCTGGGTGTGCTCCAGATCACCCAGTTGGTCACTGTGCTGGATATTCTGGAGAATGAGGACGAGGCGGTCGCGTCGCTTGCCTGACGAGGCGGTGAGGGCGGTCGGCGGCGACGGGCCGCCGGCGAAGAGCTCGGGCGCGCTCGGCGGCGGCCGGGTGACGTTTGCCTGCTTGTCCCTGCTGCTCGTGGTTGGGCTCGCGAGCGGCGCCTGGCTGGGCGCAAGCGACGACGCGGAGAGCGTTGGCCGGGACTCGATCTACAAGTACCTCACCCTCTGGCAGGAGGTCCTGCAGCTGGTGCAGGATGCCTACGTCGAAGAGGCCGATGGGCGCGGTCTGGTGGGCGGCGCCATGGACGGAGTGACCGATGCCCTGGATCCGTTCTCCGTCTATGTGCCGGCCAGCGAGGTCGAGTCGTACCGAGCCGCGCGCGAGGTCGGTCGTCGTCACTCTGGCGCCCTTGTCCTCAAGGAGCGGGGCACGGCCTACGTGGCGTCGGTCGCCGCCGGCAGTCCGGCCGAGCAGGCGGGACTGGAACGAGGCGACATCGTCGCCGGCATCAACGGCCGTTCGTCCCGTGCGATGCCGCTGTGGGAACTGCGGCGTCAGCTCGCCGGCCCGGTCGGTCACGAACTGCACCTGGAACTGGTGCGCCGCGGCGACAGTGTGGACGTGACTCTGACGCTGGACGAGTACGAGCCGCTGCCGCCGGCGTTCGAAGAGGTGCGGGAAGTCGGCGTGTTGAGGATCCCGAGCTTCGGTTCCGGCACGGCCGACCAGGTGGCAGCGTTGCTCGACGGCTATGACGGAGACTCCCTGCTGATCGACCTCCGGGGCGTCGCGGGAGGTTCCGCGCAAGCGTCCTACGCGGTGGCGGGCCTGTTCGCCGCTGGCGAACTGGGCAGCCTGATCGACCGTGAGGACCGGAAACTCGAGATCTTCGAGGGCGCTGGAGGCCTCTATTCGGGCGATATCGGTGTTCTGACGGACCGCGGTTCCCAGGGAGCGGCGGAGATCCTGACCGCGGTCCTGCGCCATGCCGTCGATGCGGACCACTACGGCGAGCCGACCTTCGGTCACGCGGGAACGCTGCGGCAGATAGAGCTGCCGGACGGGGGCGGCCTGCTTGAGACGACGGCCGCCTTCTACACGGATCCCGCCGGTGAACGACTCGACAGCGGCATTCGAGTCGGCAACGGCCATCGGCTGAGCGCGTTCTCCGTCGGCCAGCGGGAGGACGGAGAGGATCCGGTGCTGGACGGCGCTCTCGACCTGATTCTGGCGGCGTCAGCGGAGGAATCGGGCTAGCAGTCCGTGGCAGAAGTAGCGCTGCATTCGTTTCAGCCATGCATCCCGTCCGGCTGCGTTGCTCTTCGGTCACATATGTCCCGACATGCGTACCTATGGCGCCTTGCCGGACGGGCGCCTGACCGCTCTCGGCGCCACACGCGCCTCTTGCCGCGGGCTGCCAAGGGGGCGTCTCCGCGTCCTCGCTACGAACCTCGGTCTGGCAGGCCGCTCTCTTCGCGCCGCTTGGAGCGTTCCCAGAGCCGTTCCATCTGCTCGCGGTCGTTGTCGCCGGAGTCTGCGGGATCGAGTTCTGCTTCCATTGCCGCGAAGCGGCGGCGGAACTTCCGGTTCGCCGCCGCCAGTGCGCGCTCCGGGTCCACCTCCAGGTGGCGGGCGAGGTTGGCGACGGCGAACAGCACGTCGCCCAGTTCCTCTTCGATCCTGGCCTTGCCCGCGGTGGACCGGCTGGCCTCGTCGTTCGCCGTTTCGCAGTCCAGCTCGTCGAGTTCCTCTGTTACCTTGGCCCGCACGGAGGCCGTCGAGTCCCAGTCGAAACCGATACCGGCCGCCTTCTGGCCGAGCCGGTACGCGCCGATCAGGGCCGGCAGCGAGGCGGGTACGCCGTCCAGCACGGAGCGACCGAAGCGGGCTCTCCGCTTGCGTTGCTCCCACCTTGCTGCGACTTCGGCCGCGGATCCGGCGTCTTCCCGGTTCGCCTCGTCACCGAAGACGTGGGGATGCCGCGCCACCATCTTGTCGATCACCGTGCGGATCGCCCTGCCGAGCGGCATTTCCTCCAGTTCGACGCTGGCCAGCCGCGCGACATAGACCGCTTCGAACAGCAGGTCGCCCAGTTCCTCGTTGATCGCCGCAGGGTTCCTTTCGTCGATTGCCGCTGCCAGTTCGTGCGCCTCTTCGACGAGATACGCCCGCAGGTCCGCAAGCGACAGTTCGCGGTCCCAGGGGCAGTCGACGCGCAGCCGCCCGATCAGGTCGACGATCGGAGCGAGCGAACCGGGGTCGGCCGCGGCGTCGATCTCGGCGTGACGGTCTCTGTTACGATCCGCCATTCTCGCAGGGGAGATCGGAAGTGAAGGTCACCGACAGAAGGATGTTCACGGACGACGGGGAGCTGCGCGAAGAGTACCGCTTTCTCGAACAGCGGAAGGCCGGGGACGCGGCCCGGGACACCGTGGCCCAGCCAGCGGCCGCGGCGCAGCAGGACCGCCCGGCGAGTGTCGTGGAAACGCCGGCAGGCAGGGCTGGACCTGAGCCGACTGCTGCTCCGCCGCGTTCCGGCGGTCCTGGCGCTGCAGAAGCTGCCGGGATGCCGCCGCGGGGAGGGGAGGCTCCCGGGTTCATGGATCTGGTTGCCGTGCTTGCCGAGCCGATCGCCTTTCTGCTGGGCGACGCCCAGCTTCCGGACGGTCAGAGCGCCCGGGATCTGCCGCGGGCCCGTCTGCACATCGACCTGCTGGGGGTGCTGCAGGAGAAGACGCGGGGCAACGTCCCGGACCAGGAGACGGCGCTGCTGGAGAACCTCCTGGCGCAGTTGCGGATGCGGTACGTCGAGAAGAGCCGCGGCTGACCGCTCTCCGGTTCCGGGACCGCTCCAGGGCTCCTCGGGGTCTCGCCGAGAGAATATGAGCGGCTGAAAAGCATATTTCCTTCGGCCAGGACTTGACAGCAAGACGCTGAAGTCCTAGGCTCGCTCCCGCTCGGCGGGCCCCGACTGGCAGTGCCCAGGACGGGCGCCCGCCCGAAAACGTCGCAGCAGAGAACCGACCGAGTGCGTTCACCGCACGGACGATCCAGGAGAGACAAGTTGAGCAAGATCATTGGTATCGACCTGGGGACGACGAACAGCGTCGTCGCCGTGATGGAGGGCTCGGACCCGAAGGTGATTCCGAACACGGAAGGGAGCCGGACGACCCCGTCGATCGTCGGGTTCACCGAGAAGGGCGAGCGGCTGGTCGGCCAGGTCGCCAAGCGGCAGGCGGTGACCAACCCGCAGAACACGGTCTTCTCGATCAAGCGCTTCATGGGGCGCCGGCTGGCCGAGGTCTCCGAAGAGCAGAAGATGGTCCCCTACTCGGTCTCGAGTTCCGGCGACGACGTGCGGATCGAGGCCGCGGGCAAGACCTACACGCCGCCCCAGATCTCGGCGATGGTGCTGCAGAAGCTGAAGCAGGCGGCCGAGGACTATCTCGGAGGCCCGGTGGAGAGGGCCGTGATCACCGTTCCCGCCTACTTCAACGACGCCCAGCGTCAGGCCACGCGGGACGCCGGTCAGATCGCCGGACTCACGGTCGAGCGGCTGGTCAACGAGCCGACCGCGGCCGCTCTCGCCTATGGCCTGGACAAGGAAGGTGACCGGACGATCGCCGTCTACGACTTCGGCGGAGGCACCTTCGACATCTCGATTCTGGAAGTTGGCGAGGGCGTGGTCGAGGTCAAGGCGACGAACGGTGACACGCACCTGGGCGGCGACAACATCGATCAGCGGATCATCGACTGGCTGCTGGCCGAGTTCAGGAAGGACCAGGGCATCGACCTCGGCCAGGATCCGATGGCCATGCAGCGGCTGAAGGAGGCCGGCGAGAAGGCCAAGATCGAGCTGTCGGGCGTGCAGGAGACCGAGATCAACCTGCCCTTCGTCACCGCTGACGCCACGGGGCCGAAGCACCTGAACTGCAAGCTGTCCCGGAGCAAGCTGGAGCAGCTCACGGAGGACCTGATCAAGGGCACCCTCGAGCCTTGCCGCCAGGCGCTCCGGGATGCCGGGATCGACGCCAGCGACATCGAGGAGATCGTCCTCGTCGGCGGCCAGACACGGATGCCGGCGGTGCAGGAGGCGGTCAAGGGGTTCTTCGGCAGGGAGCCTCACCGCGGCGTGAACCCGGACGAGGTGGTGGCGATCGGCGCCGCGATCCAGGGCGGTGTGCTGGCGGGCGACGTCACGGATGTCCTGCTGCTCGACGTCACGCCGCTGTCGCTCGGCATCGAGACGCTGGGCGGTGTCTTCACCAAGCTGATCGACCGGAACACGACAATTCCCACGCGCAAGAGCGAGGTTTTCTCGACGGCCGCCGAGAGCCAGACATCGGTCGAGGTCCATGTGCTCCAGGGCGAACGGGAGATGGCCGGCGCCAACCGGACCCTTGGTCGTTTCCATCTCGTGGGCATTCCGCCGGCGCCGCGCGGCGTGCCGCAGATCGAGGTCACGTTCGACATCGACGCCAACGGCATCGTCAACGTGTCCGCCAGGGACAAGGGCACCGGCAAGGAGCAGAAGATCACGATCACCGGTTCGGGCGGGATCGAGAAGGACGAGATCGACCGGATGGTGGCGGACGCGCAGGCCCACAGCGAGGAGGACAAGAAGCGCCGCGAGGCGATCGACGTCCGCAATCAGCTCGACGCCCTGGTCTACGACACGGAGAAGAACCTGGCCGAGCACCGGGACAAGCTGTCCGAGAGCGACCGGAGCGAGGCGGACTCCGCGATCGAGGACGCGAAGAAGAGCATGGAGGGCGAAGATTCCGAGGCCATGCGGAGCGCGATCGAGCGAGTGACGCAGGTCTCGCACAAGCTGGCGCAGGTCATCTACGAACAGACAGGCGCCCAAGCCGCCGCCGACGCCCCTCCGGGCGCGGACGGAACCGGGGCCAACGGATCGCCGGCTGCCGACGATGACGTGATCGACGCCGACTTCGTCGATGTGGACGAGTCGTCCGAGGACAGAAAGGCCGGCTGATCGTGACGCCCCCGCGGTCGCCCCGCGAGCGCCGCCCCCCGTCCCGCCGACAGCGGGTGGGGGGCGGCCGCTACGTGATGATCAGCAAGGTGGCGGAGCGCTACGACATTCATCCGCAGACCCTTCGCCTTTACGAGCGGGAAGGCCTGCTCGAACCGCAACGGAGCGATGGCAACACCCGGCTCTACGACGAGGACTCGCTGAGCCGGCTGGAGTCGATCCTGACCCTGACGAGGGACATGGGAGTCAATCTCGCCGGCGTCGAGGTCATCCTGGCGCTGCAGGAGCAGATGGCGCGGCTCGAGGCGGAGCGGGACCGGCTGCTCTCGATCGTGGAACGCGAGGCTGCCGACCGTCGCCGGGGCGTCCGGCGCCGTCACGCTCTGGTCTGGGTGCGGAGCGGTGCACTGGTCAAGGTCGAGGACGACGATTGAACGACGAGGACTGCGAACTCTGTCACGGGCGCGGCTGGATCGTCGACCTCGTCACCAACCGTGCACGCCGCTGCTCCTGCCATTCGGCGCGCCTGCGAAGTCGCCGCCTGGATGACCTGGGCGTCCCGCCCAAGTACCGGGGTTGCCGGCTCACCAACTTCCGGCTCGCGGGGGATGTGGGCGGGCAGCTGCTCAATGCGCGGCGCGACTGCGATCAGTACGTGGAGGAGTTCATGGAACTCGACGGATCGCTGAACGAGACAGGTCTGGTGTTTGTCGGCCCGAGCGGCCGGGGCAAGACCCACCTTGCCGTGGCGGTGCTGATGGAACTGGCCGAACAGTACGGTGTCCGGGGCCGGTTCGTCGACTTCACCAGCCTCGTCGCCGAGATCCAGGCGACCTTCCAGCCCGACGCGCCGCAGAGCCAGGCCGACCTGCTGCGGCCGCTCCAGGAAGCGGATGTCGTCGTGGTCGACGAGCTCGGCGCGCGCCGGCCTTCGCCCTTCGTTTCCGACACGCTGTACCTGCTGATCAACGGTCGCTACATGGCCCGCCGGCCAACCCTGTTCACGAGCAACTACCATCTCAGGTCCGAGGCGGAAGGAGATCGTGCCGACGGCGCCGACACCCTGGCCGGACGCGTGCCCGCCAGCCTGATCAGCCGCCTTCACCAGATGGCGAAGCTGATCCTCATCGACGCCGTCGGCGACTACCGGCACGAGCTCCAGGCGCACCAGCATCGGTAGACGCCGCTCTCCGTCTGCGTTCCTGTCAGGTCTTGCCGTGACGGCGTGGCGGCCCCGGTTTCCAAT
This sequence comes from Thermoanaerobaculia bacterium, assembly GCA_965116145.1. GTDB lineage: Bacteria > Acidobacteriota > Thermoanaerobaculia > Multivoradales > Multivoraceae > Multivorans. The sequence goes on along the minus strand of OZ220482.1, from coordinate 2,162,861 downwards.
ATCGTAGGGGCGCGGTGAGCGAAAGCGGACCAGAGCTCGGCAGGCGCTGTTGGCTGGTCGCCGCCGCTTGTCTGCTGCTGCCGGCTGCGCCCTCGGCGCGCCCGGGTGCGGTGTCGCCTTCTCCCGCGATCCTGTTGCCGGAGGAGGTGCGGATCGGGCTTGCCACCGACCTGGAGCACGTCGAGGTCGCCTGCTGCAACGGGCCTTCCTGGTTGGTGGACGAGGCCGGCCGCCGGGTCGAGGTCGCCGGCACCCTGGTTGTGCGGCCGGCGCCGGGGAACGCGCGTCCGGGGATCCACCGCCTGCAGGTAGCGGCGTTGCGGGACTCTTCCCAGGCGGAGCGGCTGGCCGGGCGGCTGGCTGCGCTGCTCGACCAGGAGGCGAGCACCGTACTTGACGCCGCCACCGGCCTGTTTCGGGTTCGTGTCGGGCGTTTCGGCGACCGGCAGCAGGCGGAAGAGGCTCGAGGCCGACTTCATGTCGAAGGGTTCGCGGACGTCTGGATCACCGTCGAGGGGCAGGTCCTGGAGGAGCCGGCGTTCGAGGTCGAGGACATCGGCCGGGTGGTCGGGCGCCGGCTGCGGCTCGAGTCGCGGGACGGCGCCGTTCGCATCCTGGACCGCCGCTACCGAGGCGCGGTCGAGATCTTCCTGAACGACCGGGCCGGCCTGAACGTGGTCAACTCGGCGCCGCTCGAGGACTACCTGCGCGGAGTCGTGCCGGTCGAGCTCGGGCCGGATCAGTACCCCGAGTTCGAGGCGATCAAGGCGCAGGCCGTCGTCGCCCGGACCTATGCCGTGAAGCGCTTCGGCGAGTTCGAGCAGGAAGGGTACGACCTGTGCGCGACGCCGCAGTGCCAGGTGTACGGGGGCCTGGATGTGGAACACCCGGTCTCCGACCGGGCGGTCGCGGCCACCGCCGGCGAGATCGCCGTTCACGAGGACCTGCCCCGGGAGACGCTGTTCACGGCCAGTTGCGGCGGCAGCACGGAGCTCGTCGACCATGTCTTCCCGCTGCTCGCTGGCGGCGGTCCGACGGGAACGCACTGCGTCGAGGGAGGACCCGTGACGCTGGCAGCGGGCGCCGAGGGTCCGCCCGACGCTCACCTGCTGCGCTCCCTGGGAATTCGCGGGATGCGGACCGGGGAGCGGCTCGACCAGGCTCGGGCCGAGGGTGACCTGGAGGTGGCATCGGGCAACCTGGGGGGCCTCCACGGCGGCTGGCTGGACATACGCCAGCGGGGTCGATCGAGGCTCGTGCCGTTGGCTCCCGAGGCGGCGATGCTGGTCACGGAGGTCACGCCGGGAGCGCCGCCCGAGGATCCTGGCGTACCCACGCCGTATCTGGCGGCTGCGCCCGGTGACCGTCTGCGCGTCCATCTCGTCCACGGCCGGGCCGTCCTGGTCGTGCACGAGGCGCCGCTCCGTCGGAATCAGGCGAGAGCGGAGCCCTGGTCGCTCTGGCGTTCCCGTCGTTCCCTGGGTGCGGCGGTCGACAGGCGCTTCCCGGGCCTGGGGCTCAAGGCGCTGAGAGTGCTTGCGCGCGGCGTCTCCGGTCGAGTGGTGCGGCTGGAGCTGATCGGCGAACAGGGCGCGGTGGAGCTTCAGGGCCTTCCGATCCGGTGGCTGCTCGATCTCCCCGAGCACCTGGTGGAACTGACGGCCGAATCGGGCGCCGGCGGCGTTCCGGGCTGGCGCTTCAGCGGCCGCGGCCGCGGACACGGAGTCGGCATGTGTCAGGTCGGCGCCTACCTGATGGCGCAGCGCGGTCTGACGTACCGTGAGATCCTCTGGCACTACTACGGCGCGGTGGAGATCGGCAAATTCGCATCGTGAGCGTCGACCGGACTGCCGAAGCCTGGCTGGACGGACCCGATCCCTGGCGCGACACCCGGCGTCTGGGCCGGGCCCTGACCGCCATCGAGGGCGCCGGCGAACCGCCGGCATTCGCGAGGGCGGCCTGCCGGCGGGCCGGGCGAGCGATGACGATCGGTCTGACCGGGCCGCCCGGAGTCGGCAAGAGCACGCTGACGGCTGCGCTGGCCCGTGAACTCCGGAACCGGGGCGAGCCGGTGGCGGTGCTTGCCTTCGACCCGACCAGCCCGCTCACCGGCGGCGCCGTGCTCGGCGACAGGGTACGGATGTCGAGCCTGGAGACCGATCCCGGGGCGTTCATTCGGTCGATGGCCTCGCGGGGCGCAGGCGGGGGGCTGGCGGCGGCGGCGGCGGCGGCCACGGATCTGCTCGACGCCGCGGGCTTCCCCTGGATCCTGGTCGAGACGGTAGGCGCTGGCCAGGCTCAGACCGCGATTCGCCGCAACTCGGATCTGGTCGTTGTGGTCACCGCGCCAGGACTCGGCGACGGTGTCCAGGCGATCAAGAGCGGGACGATGGAGATCGCGGACCTCTTCGTCGTCAACAAGAACGACCTGGCGGGCGCTGCGGCCGCCCGCCGCGCGATCGCGGAAATGCTCCGGCAGACGGCCGGGCGCGGCAACGAGCCGCCGCCGGTCCTGCCGACGGTGGCGCGGACCGGCGAGGGGGCGGCGGAAGTCCTGGACGCCGTGGCCGGCTGTTTCGACCGACTCGCGGCCGGCGGCGAGGTCGCCGCCCGGCGGGCGGCGCGGCTGCGGCGCCGGGTGCTGGACCTCTTCCGCGGGGAAGTACTGCGGCTCGCCATGGACTCGATCGATGACGAGCGGTTCGCGCGGGACCTCCTGGCCGCAGGTGAATCGAAGGCTCTGGACGACGAGGCCGATTCGCAGCAGAATCGGGCGCCGCGAAGAACCGGCCCCGGGAGCGTCGACCCGTACGATCTGGCCGGCCGGCTGGTCGGCGCGTTCGTCGGCGGACTACGGCAACAGCGAGGCGCACAACCATGATCACCGGTCTCGACCATGTCGCGATCGCCGTCACCTCGATCGAGGAGGCGAGGACGTTCTACGAGACACTCGGCCTCGCGGTCTCCTCGATCGAGGTCGTCGAACACGAAGGAGTGCGGGTGGCGATGATCCCCTGCGGCGGTACCCGGATCGAGCTGCTGGAACCGCTCTCGAGCGAGTCCCCGGTCGGCCGGTTTCTTGAGCGCCGCGGCCCGGGCATTCACCACCTCTGCCTGCGGAGCAACGACGTTCACGAGGACGACGGGAGCCTTCGCGAGGCGGGCGTCGACCTCCTGCGCGAGCGGCCGGGAGCCGGCGCCGAGGGCGCCATGGTGCAGTTCGTCCACCCGAAGAGCGCCGGCGGAGTGCTGCTCGAACTCTCGGAGCCGGCGTCGTGACCGGACGTCTGATTCTCGAGGACGGCTCCGTCTTCCGCGGCGAGGCGCTGGTCGAGGGGAGCCGCTTCGCGGAGGTCGTCTTCAACACCTCGATGACCGGCTACCAGGAGATACTGACCGACCCGTCCTATCGCGGCCAGGTCGTCATCATGACCCAGCCCCACATCGGCAACTACGGGACCCTGGACGCTGCCGAGGAGTCGCATCGGGTCTGGGTCGAGGGGTTCGTGGTCCGCGAGTTCACCACCCGCCCTTCGGGACTGGGCAATGGCGGTCTGGGTGCGTACCTCGAGGCGGCGGGAGTGCCGGCGCTCGCCGGCATCGACACCCGGGCCGCGGTGCGGCGGCTGCGCGACCACGGCGCCATGCGCGGACTGATCACGAGCTGCGGCCGTCCCGACGACGAGCTGATCGAAGAGGTGCGCCGGCAGCCGACGATGGAGGGACGGGCCCTGGTCGACGAGGTGACCTGCGAGGCTCCCTGGGAGCTTGAGCCCGAAGGCGAGGAGACGGTCCGTCTGGCGGTCTACGATTTCGGCGTCAAGCGGAACATCCTCCGTTCCCTGGCGCGGCAGGGCGCCCGAGTGACCGTGTTGCCGGCGCGCACTCCGGCTCGTGACTGTCTTGCCCTGGAAGTCGACGGCGTGGTGCTCTCGAACGGACCGGGAGACCCGGAACCGCTCCACGAGATCGTCGCAGAGGTGAGGGAACTGATCGAGGCCGGCGTACCCCTCTTCGGCATCTGTCTCGGTCACCAGCTCCTTGGTCTCGCGCTCGGAGGCAGGACGTTCAAGCTGAAGTTCGGGCACCACGGCGGCAATCAGCCGGTGCGCGACGAGGCAACGGGCGAGGTTGCCATCACCAGCCAGAACCACGGCTTCGCGCTCGCTGCCGACAGCCTTCCCGACGACTGCCAGGTGGCCGCGATCAACCTGAACGACGGCACGGTGGAGGCCTTCAAGGTGAAGGACCGGCCGATCTTCTCGGTCCAGTACCACCCCGAGGCGGCGCCGGGCCCGCGCGACGCCGCGCGACTGTTCGGGGAGTTCCTCGACGTCTGTGCGTAGCGAGTCGGAGGCCGGGGCCAGACACGGGGTCAGCGGCGAGTCGAGCAGCTCCCGTGCGCCGGGTACTTCGGCGCGGCGTCGCCGGGTGGTCTGGTGGATCGCCGCGAGGTACCTGCTGGGAGGCCGCAGCCGGCTTCTTGCGGGGACGGCTCGTTCCGCGCTGGGGTCGACCGGTCTGGGCGTGGCCGCGATGGTCGTGTCGATGGCGCTGATGAGCGGCTACACGAGCACCGTCGAGCGCCGGCTGCTTCAGAGCGGTCCCGTCATCGTGACTCCCCTGGGCGAGGTTGCCGGAGAGATCGGCTGGGCGGACGCGGCGGCCGAGCGGTTGCGCCGATTGCCCGGAGTCGAGAGCGTCGGCGTCACCCTGGCCGGCCAGGGCGTGCTGGCGAGCAAGGCGAATCCGGCGGGCGTCGATGTCCGTTTCCGGGGTGTCCTGCCAGGGGCTTCATCCCTGGGCGCCGGTGAGCGGGAGCTTGCGGGGAAGGGTGACGGGTTCGCCCCGGCGGTCCTCGGCCGTCAGCTCCAGCGGGTGCTCGGCGCGGCGGACGGGGATCTGCTGCGCCTGACCGCCATTGTCGGCTCGGCGTCGGGCCGGCCGCGCTTCCCCTACCGTTCCCTGCGGATGGCTGGCGTCTTCGAGACCGGATACTCCGAGTACGACCGGAGCTACGTCGTACTTCATCGGGACACCGTCGAGGCGCTGGGACCGGTTGGCGTGGTCCTCGAGGTGACGACATCGCCCGGCGCCGACCCTTCCGCCGTGCAGCGGGGAGTCGAGGAACTGGTGGGTGCGGATGCGCTGGTCACGGATTGGCGCCGAAGCAACCCGGAGGTGTTTGCCGCGCTCCGGCTTCAGAAGTGGGGCCTGTTCCTGGTGCTGGGTCTGATCGTTCTGGTGTCGACCTTCAACATCGCGGCTGCCCTCGTCGTCATGGTGCGGGAGCGGGGTCGGGACACGGCAGTGCTTGCGGCGCTCGGGCTCGGCCCCCGCCGGCTGGGGCGCGTGTTCCTCTCCTGCGGATTGAGCCTGGGCGCGGCCGGCACCGCGCTGGGACTCCTGCTCGGCGCCGCCGTCAGTGTGCTGATCACCCGCTACGAGCTCGTGCGGTTCGATCCCGGCGTGGCCGAGATCTACTTCATCAGCAGCGTCCCGTTCGACGTGCGGCCGCTGGACCTGCTGGCGGTTGCCGGCTTCAGCTTGCTGGTGGCGGCACTCGCCTGCTGGTGGCCGGCCCGGCTGGCTGCATCGCTCGAACCGGCGCGCGCGCTGCACCGGGAGTAGCTGCTCGCTGGCGGAAGTGGAAGGAGGGGCTGCATGAAAGCAGCCCCTCCCGAATGTGAATCGCGCATCAGCAGCCGGTGGCCGCCGAGCGGAGATTGAAGGTCAGATGGCAGGTCCGGACAATGTCCGGGGGTGGGCCACAGTTCCTCTGGCCGCGAACGCGCCCAGTCGCAACCCGGTAGGTGGGCGACACAGGAGCCAAGGCGCTTGCCGGAGTCTCGTTTGACCCGATGCCGGTGGCTCGGTGCCGCTCTGCAGGGAGTATACGTCATCCGGCACGTGAGTGTTCGGTTTGCGCTGGATTTCTTCCGCGACCGGTGCTGCCGGCGACACGTCCGGTTGCTTGTACACTCCGCGCGCTCATGGCCAGGCGGACGGACATCGAGTCGATCCTGATCTTCGGTTCCGGGCCTATCGTCATCGGCCAGGCCTGCGAGTTCGATTACTCCGGTACCCAGGCCTGCCGCGTCCTGCGCCGGGAGGGCTACCGGGTCGTCCTGGTCAACTCGAACCCGGCGACGATCATGACCGATCCGGAGATCGCGGACGCGACCTACGTCGAGCCCCTGGTGCCCGATGTCGCGATGAAGATCATCGAGCGGGAGCGGCCGGACGCCTTGCTCCCGACCGTCGGCGGCCAGACCGGGATCAACCTGACCCTGGCCCTGGAGGAATCGGGCGTACTTCGGGATTCCGGCATGCAGCTTCTGGGAGCCGGGATCGAGGCGCTGCGCCTCGGGGAGGACCGCCAACTGTTCAAGCGGGCAATGGTCGAGGCCGGTCTCGAAGTGCCGGAAAGCGGCACGGCGAGGACCCTGGAGGAGGCGCGGGAGATCATCGAACGCCTGGGCTTCCCGGTCATCGTGCGGCCGAGCTTCACTCTGGGCGGCGAAGGCGGCGGCGTCGTGTTCAACCGCGACGAGATCGACGACGTGATCACCCGCGCCCTCCAGGCCAGTCCGGCGTCGCTCATCCTGATCGAGCAGTCGGTGCTGGGCTGGAAGGAGTTCGAGCTCGAGGTGATGCGCGACGTGGCCGACAACGCGATTGTCGTCTGCTCGGTCGAGAACGTCGATCCCATGGGCGTGCACACCGGCGACTCGATCACCGTGGCGCCGCAGCAGACCCTGTCCGACTCCGAGTACCAGGACATGCGCGACGATGCGTTCACCGTGATCCGCAAGGTGGGCGTCGCGACCGGCGGATCGAACATCCAGTTCGCCGTGGAGCAGGGCACTGGCCGGCGGGTGGTGATCGAGATGAACCCGCGGGTGTCGAGGAGCTCCGCCCTGGCGTCCAAGGCGACCGGCTTTCCGATCGCCAAGATCGCGGCGCAACTGGCGGTCGGCTACACCCTGGACGAGATCGGGAACGACATCACCGGCAAGACGTACGCGGCCTTCGAACCGACCCTGGACTACACCGTGGTCAAGATTCCGCGCTGGGCGTTCGAGAAGTTCGAGCGCACCGTCGGCACCCTGGGCACGTCGATGAAGTCGGTGGGTGAGGTGATGGCGATCGGCGGCAATTTCCGCGAGGCCCTGATGAAGGGGCTCTCCGGTCTGGAACTGGAGGCGGAGTGGCCGCGGCAGGAGGAGCAGGTCAGCGATCCGGTCGGTCTGCGCCGCCGGCTCAGCACTCCCAGCTGGCAACGGCTGTTCGCCGTCTTCGCGGCGCTTCGCCAGGGCTGGACAGTCGACGAGCTGGCTTCGGCCTCCGACATCGACCCGTGGTTCCTGCGCGAGATCCGCACCGTTGTCGAGATCGAAGCCGAACTCGCGTGCTGGGATCTCGATTCCGTGCCGGATGAGCTTCTGTGGCGGGCCCGGCTCAGCGGGCTGAGCGACCAGCGGGTCGCTTCCCTGCTCGGCAGCGGCGAGGATCTCGTGGCCGACGCCGTCACGAAGCGCAAGCTTGACCGCGTCTTCAAGCGCGTCGACACCTGTGCAGCCGAGTTTGCGGCGGTCACGCCGTACCTGTACTCGACGCCGGGAGTGGAGGATGAGGCGCTGCCGACCGAACGCCGCAAGGTGATGATCCTGGGCTCCGGGCCGAACCGGATCGGACAGGGAATCGAGTTCGACTACTGCTGCGTCCACGCGGTGTTTGCCCTGCGCCGCGCCGGCTACGAGACGATCATGGTCAACTGCAACCCGGAGACCGTCTCGACCGACTACGACACTTCGGACCGTCTCTACTTCGAGCCGCTCACGTTCGAGCACGTGATGGCCGTCTACCGGCGGGAGCAGCCGCTGGGCGTGATCGTCCAGCTCGGCGGTCAGACGCCGCTCAAGCTCGCACGCCGCCTGGAGGCCGCGGGGGTTTCCATCCTGGGCACGTCGCCGGAGGCGATCGACCTGGCCGAGGACCGCCGCCGGTTCGGCGACCTGCTGGCCGAGGAGGGCATCCTGGTGCCGGCAAACGGCTCCGCGGTCTCGCTCGACGAGGCCTGTCGGGTGGCGGACGAGATCGGGTATCCGGTGGTCGTTCGGCCGAGCTATGTGCTCGGCGGCCGGGCGATGTCGATCTGCTACGACCAGCCGACGCTGATCAGCTACATGCGCCGCGCCGCCGATGTCTCCCCGGGGCGGCCGGTGCTGCTCGACCGCTTCCTGGAAGACGCCTTCGAAGTCGACGTCGACCTGGTGGCGGACGGCAGGCGGGCGGTCGTCTGCGGGATCATGCAGCACATCGAGGAGGCAGGCATCCACTCCGGCGATTCGGCGGCCGTGCTGCCGCCGTACCGGGTGGACGAGGCGGATCTCGACAAGATGCGGGCGATCGCCTCGCGGCTGGCGCTGAGACTGGGCGTCGTCGGTCTGATGAACGTGCAGTTCGCGATCTACGACGGAGAGGTCTACGTGCTGGAGGTCAACCCGCGGGCGTCGCGCACGGTGCCCTTCATCGCCAAGGCGGTCGGCCTGCCCCTGGTGCAGATCGCGTCCCGGGTCATGCTGGGCGAGACTCTGGAGGAGATCGGCCTGGTCGAGGAGCCCCGGGTCGACCGCTTCTTCGTCAAGGCGCCGGTGTTTCCGTTCGACCGCTTTCCGGGCGTCGACCCGGTGCTTGGCCCCGAGATGAAGTCGACCGGCGAGGTGATGGGCATCGGCCGCAGTTTCGGCAGCGCCTTCGCCAAGGCCTGGCTGGGCGCCGGCAGCACCCTGCCGGACAGCGGCGCCGTCTTCCTGTCGGTCAACGACCGGGACAAGGAGGCGCTGCTGCGGGTTGCCGAGCGCTTGCGGGACCTTGGCTTCGAGCTGTTGTGCACGGCCGGGACCGCCTCCTTCCTCGGCAGCAGGGGCATCGAGACGCGTCGCGTGAACAAGGTGGCCGAGGGCCGTCCGCACGTGGTGGATCATCTGATCAACGGCGAAGTCGGCCTGATCGTGAACACGCCCCTCGGCGGCGAGTCGTACCAGGACGACATGGACATCCGCACCACGGCGCTCAAGTTCGACATCCCCTGCGTGACCACCATCTCGGGTGCGATGGCCGCGGTGGACGCGATCGAGGCGCTGCGCGGCAGCCTGTTGCAGGTGACCGCCCTCCAGGACCTGGGTGCGCCGGCGTCGGCCGGAAAGGCGGCCGCGCCGCCCGCGGCCGGCTCCGTACCGGCGCCGGAGCCGGCGTAGCCGACACGAGAGCCACTGCCGCCCCGCAGCGAGCGGCGCCGCGGCCGCTGCCGGACCCGGTCGAGATGCCGGTCCCGGTCCGGTCCGGCTCAGCTGCGGCGGATGCGCTCGACGTCGTCCTCGAGGCGCTGCGCGAGGCGCCGCAGTTCAACGCGGTAGTTCTCTTCCTCCTCGAGTCGCTTCGCCGGGTCCGCGGCGAGGCTCCTGCGACGGAGGATCTCGAGTTCCGCCACCTTCGCCTGATGGCGGCTGCGGGCATCCTCGATTCTTCGCCGCTGGTTCTCGTCCAGGGCGTCCTGTCGGGGCGCCGAGATGCCCCTGCTCTCGAGTTGCTCGAGCGCCCTCTCGTAGGCGGACTTCACCGGCTCACCCCTGGTACTCGCCCCAGACGGTCCGCAGGCGATCCGAGATCTCGCCCAGGGTGGCGCGCTGCCGGACGCAGTCGAGGATGCGCGGAACGAGGTTGTCGTCACCGGCGGTTGCCTGCTGCAGCCGATCCAGGGCCGCCGTCGCGGCGCTGGCGTCCCTCTGCTCGCGCACCTTCCGCACCCGCTCGACCTGCCGGGCCTCGGCGGCGGGGTCGACCGCCAGGAACGGCGCCTCGTCGTCTTCTTGCCGGGTGTGGGCGTTCACGCCGACGATCACAGCCTCCCCGGACTCGACCGCCAACTGGTGGCGGTAGGCGGCGTTCGCGATCTCGTTCTGCTGGAAGCCCTGCTCGATCGCCCGGTCGGCGCCGCCGAGCTCTTCGATCTGCTCGATCATGCTCCGCGCCTGGGCGGCGAGCTCGTCGGTCAGCGCCTCGATCGCCCAGGCTCCGCCGAGGGGGTCGGCGACGTCGGCAACGCCGGTCTCGTGGGCGACGATCTGCTGGCTGCGCAGGGCCACCCGGGCAGAGGCTTCCGTCGGCAGGCCGAGGGCTTCGTCCGCTCCGTTCGTATGCAGTGACTGGGTGCCGCCGCATACTGCGGCCAGGGCCTGGATCGCGACCCTGGCGACGTTGTTCTCGGGCTGCTGCGCGGTCAGGGTCGATCCGCCGGTCTGGGTGTGGAAACGCAGCCAGCAGGAGCGCTCGTTGCGGGGCCGGTAGCGCTCGCGAACCAGTTCTGCCCAGAGCCGTCGGGCGGCGCGGAACTTCGCGACCTCCTCGAGGAAGTTGTTGTGGGCGTTGAAGAAGAAGGACAGTCTGGGGGCGAAGCTGTCGATGTCGAGACCGCGGGCCAGGACCAGATCGACGTAGCAGATCGCGTTGGCGAGGGTGAACGCGATCTCCTGGGCGGCGGTCGAGCCGGCCTCGCGAATGTGGTAGCCCGAGATCGAGACGGGATTCCAGCGCGGCACGTGCTCGGAGCAGAAGACGATCAGGTCGGTGACCAGGCGCAGGGAGTGTTGCGGCGGATAGATGTGGGTGCCGCGGGCGATGTACTCCTTGAGGATGTCGTTCTGCACCGTGCCGCCGACGTTCGACCAGGCCGTCCCCTGCTCCTCGGCGACCGCCAGGTACATGGCGAGGAGGATCGCCGCTGTCGAGTTGATGGTCATCGAGGTGGTGACGTCGCCGAGCGGAATGCCGTTGAACAGGGTCCCCATGTCCTCGACGCTGTCGATCGCGACACCGACCCGCCCGACCTCGCCGCGTGCTGCGCGGGCGTCCGAGTCGTAGCCGATCTGGGTCGGGAGGTCGAAGGCGACCGAGAGGCCGGTCGTCCCCTGCTCCAGCAGGTAGCGGTAGCGCCGGTTCGACTCGACGGCGCTGGCATAGCCGGCGTACTGGCGCATCGTCCACAGCCGCTTGCGGTACATGTCCCGGTACAGGCCGCGGGTGAAGGGGAACTCCCCGGGCGCCGCCTCGGCCGGACGCTCGCCGGCGATGTCCTGCGGTGCGAAGAAGCTCGGCAGTTCGATGCCCGAGCTCGTGGCGCGGTGACCGGTCACGGCACGGAGCCTATCGCCGCCTCGAATTTCCGCAGGATCTGCCGCGTCCCTCCGAAGGCCGTCCACATGCATCGATAAAGGGCTATAAGATCATGAAGCCCCATATCTAGTGGTCCGAGCTGAGTTGCTGGTCTACATGGGGTAGAATCTCGCTCCGACCGAAGCTTGTCAGAGGATCTGCTCTGAGCTACAGTCCGGCCGACACAACGATGGTTAGCACGTTTCGCCCGTATCTTCTGCCGCGATCACGAGTCCGCTCTCTGCAACGCGTTGTTCTCCCTCGGGTCGTTTCCACGGGGTTATAGGCCCTTGCGCTGTCCTCGGATGTCCTGCGCGGAGCCAGTGCCGGAACGAAGCCGCTGATCCCGGCGAGCCGGTCTACTGGATGTACAAGCACATATTTCATCGACAAGAGAGGGGAAACGGATGGCCGGCGTTGGTTCTGACAGTCGCGGCGGGACTCTGAAGACGGCGCCGGCCGGCGGTCGGCAGGTGATGGCCGCGCCCGCTGCGTCCGGCGCCGCACGGTCGGCGCCAGCCGCTGACGCACCGGCGCCAACCCCGGCTCCCGCCGGCCTGACCGTCGAGCGGCGGTACACCGAGCCCGGCGTCCATCCCTTCGACCGCGTCGAGTGGGACGGTCGCGACGCGGTCATCGCCAACGAGAAGGGCGAGGCCGTGTTCGAGCAGAAGGGCGTCGAGGTGCCGAAGTCCTGGTCGCAGACGGCCACGAACGTCGTCGTCTCGAAGTACTTCCGCGGCCAGTTGGGCACTCCCGAGCGTGAGTCCAGTGCGCGCCAGTTGATCTCGCGCGTCGCCGACCGCATTGCGGACTGGGGCCGGCAGGGCGGCTACTTCCGGGCCGAGACGGACGCCGAGGCGTTCCATGCCGAGCTCACCCACATCCTGCTGCACCAGCATGCGTGCTTCAACTCGCCGGTCTGGTTCAACGTCGGCATCGAGGAGCACCCGCAGTGCTCGGCGTGCTTCATCAACTCCGTCGAGGACACGATGCAGTCGATCCTCGGCCTGGCCAGGACGGAGGGGATGCTGTTCAAGTTCGGTTCCGGCACCGGCAGCAACCTCTCGTCGCTGCGCTCCTCGGTCGAGACCCTGGCAGGCGGAGGCACCGCCTCGGGCCCGGTCTCCTTCATGCGCGGCTTCGACGCGTTCGCCGGCGTGATCAAGAGCGGGGGCAAGACCAGGCGTGCCGCGAAGATGGTCATCCTGGACGCAGATCACCCCGACATCGTCGACTTCATCGGCTGCAAGGAGGTCGAGGAGCGCAAGGCCTGGGCGTTGATCGAAGCCGGCTACGACGCCGGGTTCAACGTCGCCGGGGGCGCCTACGACTCGATCTTCTACCAGAACGCGAACCACTCCGTCCGCGCCACCGACGAGTTCATGGAGGCGGTGGTCGAAGACCGCGAATGGACGACGACAGCGGTCACCGACGGCCGGCCGATGGAGACGCACCGGGCGGCGAAGCTGCTGGAGATGATCGCCGAGTCGACCTGGGTATGCGGCGATCCGGGCATGCAGTTCGACAGCACGATCAACAACTGGCATACCTGCCCGAACACGGACCGGATCAACGCCAGCAACCCGTGCAGCGAGTACATGTTCCTCGACGACACGGCCTGCAACCTGGCGTCGTTGAACCTGATGCGCTTCTACGACCCGGTGTCGGGTTTCGACACGGCGTCGTTCCGGCACACCTGCGAGATCGTCATCACCGCGCAGGAGATTCTCGTCGACAACGCGAGCTATCCGACGCCGAAGATCGAGGAGAACTCCCACGCCTTCCGGCCGCTCGGCATCGGCTACGCGAACCTGGGCGCCCTGCTGATGGCGCGGGGCCTGCCCTACGACTCCGACGCCGGCCGCGACTACGCCGGCGCCGTGACCGCCCTGATGTCGGGGGCGTCCTATCTGCAGTCGACCCGGATCGCGGCGGTCAAGGGTCCGTTCGAGGGCTACGAGGAGAATCGCCAGCCGATGCTTGAGGTCATGGGCAGACACCGGGCGGCGCTCAAGGAGATCGACCCGGCCCATGTCCCGCTCGAACTGCTGAACGCGGCCAAGAAGTCCTGGGACGGGGTGATCGAGGAAGGCGAGCGGAGCGGCATCCGCAACAGCCAGATCTCGGTGCTGGCGCCGACCGGCACGATCGCGTTCATGATGGACTGCGACACCACCGGAGTCGAACCCGACATCGCCCTGGTCAAGTACAAGAAGCTGGTCGGCGGCGGGATGATCAAGATCGTCAACCGGACCGTGCCGCTGGCCCTGGAGCGGCTCGGTTACGAGAAGTCGGAGATTCAGCAGATCGTCGAGTACATCGACGACCACGACACGATCGAGGGCGCGCCCCATCTCGCCGACGAGCACCTCGCGGTGTTCGACTGCGCGTTCAAGCCGGCTGCCGGCTCGCGCTCGATCCACCACATGGGGCATCTCCGCATGCTGGCGGCGGCCCAGCCGTTCATCTCCGGGGCAATCAGCAAGACGATCAACATGCCGGAGGAGTCGACCCCGAAGGAGATCAGGGAGGCCTACGTCGAGGGCTGGAAACTCGGACTCAAGGCGGTCGCAATCTATCGTGACGGCTGCAAGCGCTCGCAGCCCCTGTCGACCAGGAAGGACGAGGCAGCCGCCGGCAACGACCTGCAGGCCGAGGTGGCGGCCCGGGCGGCGGCCGGCATCACGCGCCGCCGGCTGCCGGACGAGCGGCACGCGTTGACGCACAAGTTCTCGATCAACGGTCACGAGGGCTTTCTCACCGTCGGTCTGTACGAGGACGGTCTGCCAGGCGAGATCTTCCTGCTGATGGCCAAGGAGGGTTCGACCATCTCGGGTCTGATGGACTCCTTCGCTCAGGCGGTGTCCGTGGCGCTTCAGTACGGCGTGCCCCTCCAGATCCTGGTCGACAAGTTCACACACAGCCGCTTCGAGCCCTCGGGGTTCACCAAGAACCCCGAGATCCCGATGGCGAAGTCCGTCATGGACTACATCTTCCGCTGGCTGGCGTCGAAGTTCCTTTCGCGCCAGGCGCAGGAGGTTGCGGGTGTCGTCCAGCGGTCGAAGACGCAGCCGGCAGAATCTGCGGCGGAAGAGGAAGAGCGCGCCAGGGTCCCGACCAACGGCAACGGCAAGCTCGCCCCGGTGACCTTCCTGATGCAGCAGGACTCCCCGTCATGCCACGACTGCGGCTCGATCATGGTGCGGAACGGCAGTTGCTACAAGTGCATGAACTGCGGTTCCACCAGCGGCTGCAGTTGACCCGACAGCGGGCCGGCTCTCGCTGCGGACTGCGAGGCGCGGGCTGTTAGGCTGCCGGCATGGCGAGAGGTTGGGCGGTCGGCCTGCTGATCGGTCTGGCGGCGGCGGTGGCCGGTCTGGTGGCGCTGTTCGGCTTCGTCCTGTCGATGGTTGCCGCGTCTGGCGAGCCGCCGGTGGTCTCCGGGCTGGATCCGATCGTGACGAGCTTCCGGTTGAACACGCTGGATGGGGCGCGGCTGGGTCCGCCGGATCTGCGTGGGGATGTCGTCGTGGTGGACATCTGGGCGACGTGGTGCAAGCCCTGCGTCACCCAGGCGGTCATTCTGGAGAGCCTTCAGGAGGAGTACGCCGATCAGGGGGTCTCGTTCCTCGCTCTGAACACGGGGGAAGACGTGGAGACGGTCCGCAGGTACGTCGACGAGACGCCGTTCAGCTATCCGGTCGTGGTCGACCCCCAGGCGCAAGTGACGGGCACGGCGAAGCTCTTCGCTCTGCCTACCCTCCTCGTTCTGGATCCGCGGGGCGACGTGTCCTGGATCTCGTTCGGCATCACCGGGGCCAGCGTGGTGCGCAACGCGATCGAGGAGGCGCTCGCATCGTCGGCCGGCTGAGGCCGGAGACGGGAAGGGTCGCTTGATCAACGTTCGCAATCTCTCGATCAGGTGCGGCCGCTGCGACACGTACCAGACGCTGTGCGCCTACCGCCGCCGTGACGACTGGAACGTCTACGTCTACGAATGCGAGAACGACGTCTGCGACCCGGCGCTGAGCCGGACCCTGGTCGAGGTACCGCGCGACCTCGACGAGTTCGCACGCAGGGATCCGACATGGGAACACGGCCGGCGGCATGGCGGCGGCCAGCACCGGCGCTAGAGCTAGAGCGGGACGGGGGCGATCTCCTGAAGCCGCGGCGGCCGCCTCTCTCGGCTGAACGCATCGAGACGCTCGCGGCTCTGGCGGGAATCAACCGCCTCGAACTGACGATCGAGAAGATCGTGCTGGGCGGTGACGGTCTGGCGCGCTGGCGCGATCTGCCGATCTTCGTGCCGCGGACGGCGCCGGGGGATGTGGTGGAGGCTCGGATCACGGAACGCCGGCCGACCTACGCCCGCGCCGAGATCGAACGGGTGGTCTCACCCGGCCCCTTGCGGCGGCAGGCGCCCTGTCCCTACTACGCCCGTTGCGGCGGCTGCCAGCTCCAGCACATCGAAGACGAAGCTCAGCCCGGACTCAAGGCCGCCGCCGCCCTGGAGACCCTGCGCCGTCTCGGCGGCATCGATCCGGCTCGATTCGCACGGTGCCGTGTCGAAGAACCGGTCGCGGACCGGCAGTGGAGGTATCGCCTGCGGGCCCGGGTCCACGTCGAACAGGAACAGGAAGAGGATGGAACGTTCGGCGTCGGCTTTCGTCGTCGCCGCAGCCGCGACCTGGTCCGCGTCGACCGTTGCCCGGTGCTCGCGCCTGCACTCGAGGCGCGACTGCCCGACCTGCCGCGGTTGCTGAACGAGACGGCGCGGGCCGGGAAGGCCGTGCCGGCCCGCCTCGGCCTGGCCACGGAGGGGCTTGGCGAAGACAGCCCCGTGGTCGCGGCGCCGCCCCTGGGCGAGCTGCCGGGCGGCGAACTGGCGATCGAGCTGCGGGGGCGTCAGCTCACCTTCGACGCCCGCTGCTTCGTTCAGGCCCACGGAGGTTTGCTGGAGACGCTCCTGCAATCGGCGGTGGGCGTCTTCGAGGGCGATACGGCGGTCGACCTCTATGCGGGAGTCGGCTTCTTCACGACCGGCCTCGCGGACCGCTACGGGTCGGTGACGGCAGTCGAGGGCGAATCGGTGGCTGCGCGCCATGCGCGCAACAATCTGCGTCGGAACGGCCTGCGCCACTGCCGGTTGGAGCGAGCGGCCGTCGAGAGCTGGGTCGACGGCAGGACCGGAGGGGGCGGTCTGCCGCCTGGCCTCGACCGGGTCCTCGTCGACCCGCCCCGGGTCGGCCTGTCCTGGAATGTCCGGCGGGCTCTGCTCCGCGCCGCCCCGGTCCGGCTGACCTACGTGTCCTGCGACCCGGCGACCCTGGCTCGCGATCTCGGCGAGCTGACGCGGGACTTCGAACTCGAGTCGATCACCTTCTTCGACGTCTTCCCGCAGACGGCCCACCTGGAGACGGTGGTCCAGTTGCGGCGGTCCTGCTGAAGCACCGGCGTCCCTCCGAGGACCTCCATCTGGCTGTCGTTCGGGTCGACGTGCTGGCTCATGACGGCGGCTCCTGTCGCGATCGAAGCCGGCGACGATAGCTGGCGCTCTGTCCCCGGGTCTCGGCCACCGTGACTTCGACGATCCCGATCCGGTCCTGAAGGTGCCTCCATCGGTCCCGCAGGCGCTGCCAGATCAGGCGCGCCAGCGCCTCCATCGTCACGTTCGCGACCGGTAGCAGGACCACCTCGGCCACGGGAAACTCGTAGCGTCGCGAACCGAAGACGGCCGCCATCGTGTCGTCGTGCCGGTTCAGTCCGAGGTGGGGGCATTTCGCCGGCAACAGTGTCTTCTCGTCCAGGGCGGCGCACTGGGCGCGAATGTCCCGCTTCGCGGCGCGGACGGGGAGCAGGAAGTCCAGTTCGTCGAGGTCGGATCCGCGCAGTTCGACCGACACCCGGTAGTTGTGGCCGTGAAGCGCCTCCCCTGCGCTGTTGCCGAGAACGGTGAAGTGGGCCGCCGAGAACTTGAAGTCCTCCTTGGCCAGCCGTAGCAGAAACGTGCCGGACACGGCCCGATCGTAGCGTGCGGCTGCTCCGCTACAGCAGCTCCGCGACCGCGGCCTCGACCTCTCCGGGGTCGGGAAAGCGGCCGAGCTGCTTCTTCGAGAACACGGATCGGCCGTCCAGGGCCACCTCGAACACGCCGCCGCTGCCGTCCACGAGTTCGGTGTCCAGGTCGAACCGCTCCTTGAGCTGAGTCGCCAGACCGGCGGCTCGGGGGCGGTAGTTTCACCTCACGCAGTATTCGATCGTGACTCGGCTCATTCGGGTTCCTTCCTGTAGTTGCCCTGACCGGTTTAGGTTAGCATGCGGCGATGCGCATCTCGGAGCCGGCAGGGGCAATTCCACTTCGGGACCAGGACCGACCGGAACCTGACGTTCCGGTTCGGGATGTCGAGCGGGTGGAACGCGTTGCCGCACGTGTTCGCGACATGCTGGTCGAGCTTGGCCTCGACCTGAACGAACCGAATCTGCGCACCACCCATGAGCGTGTTGCCCGGATGTACCTGGAGATGTTCCGGGGCCTGGAGCAGGGTTCGAAGCCGCGGGTCACGACGTTCCCCAACGAGGAGAACTACCAGGCGATGGTCATGGAGAAGGACATCCCCTTCTACTCCATGTGTTCGCATCACCTCGCGCCGTTCTACGGCCACGCGCACATTGCCTATGTTCCCGGCGACACGATACTGGGGCTGTCCAAGTTCGCGCGCATTCTCGAGTTCTATGCCAAGCGGCCGCAGCTCCAGGAACGGCTCACCGAGCAGGTGGTCAGCTTCTTCGAGGAAGAACTCCGCCCGCGCGGCGCGATGGTCGTGATCGAGGCCAGACATCTCTGTGTCGAGATGCGCGGCGTCAAGAAGACCGGCGCCATGACCGTGACGTCGGCGCTCCGCGGCATCTTTCATGAGCGCCCGATCCGGGAGGAGTTCCTCGACCTGCTGAAGAGCCGTTAGGAGACTGCGCCGTGGAACGCAGCGCAGCGAGCTCTTCGGTGCAGGGTCATGGTGAGGTGGGGGCCGGGTCCGAACACGGAGTCGTCGACGGGTCTGGCGGTTACGTGCACGTGCAGCGACTCGCATCGGCTTCGGCACTCCTCTTCCTGCTTGCCGGTGCTGCAGGGGCTGCCGACAGCCTCGAACGGCTTCATCCGGACGACCTGATCAATCCCTTCCTCGGTCCAGGCCATGCGAGCTGGCTGGTGGGGCCGGTGGGGCAGCTCGCCGACGAGGAAGAACGGACCCTCTACCTCCTGCTCGATTCCGATGACGAGGCGGCAGCGTTTGCGCGGGACTTCTGGCGCCGTCGCGACGCCGGTCTGCGCCAGCAGTTCGACCGGCGCGCGGCGGAGGCGGACAAGCGCTACTCCGAGTCCGGCCGGCTTGGCCGACGCACGGACCGTGGCATGGTCTACGTCCTGTTTGGCGAACCCGAGCAGATCGAGTGGGAGGAGCACCGCGACATCGACGATCCGGACGTCCTGCTCTGGACGTACCCGAAGAGCGCAGCCAGGGGCCTGAACGGCAGAAAGCCGGCGCGCCGCTATCGCTTCACCCACGACGGCGACGTGATGCGCCTGTTCTCGAACGACCCGGGCGACCCGCAGAACCGTCGGCGCCGCATGCTCCAGCGGATCCGCGAGCCGCACCGTCGGCTCCCCTGGCGCTGAGCGCCGTCGCGGACCTCCTCGCCGCCGGAGACCGGCAGCCAGGTCTTCGACCGCGGGGAACGGCTTTCGCCGGCCGTCGACCGGGGCCTGCCTACGGTTCTCCGATGAACCCGAAGTCGAGCCGCTCTTCGGGTCCGAGGGCGGATTCGTCGCCGGGGAACAGGAAGTCTCTCATGTGGTTGGCCAGGATGGCCTGGGCCTCCGGGTCCATGAAATTCAGGCGCAGTTCGTTGATCACCTTGACCTCCATGGCCTCCCACTCCTGCCAGCAGCGAATGCAGATGCGCCGGGCGATCTCCTCACCTGCGGTGCCTGGCACCGGCGGTCGGGCAAGGGCTTCCCGTTCCTCGCTGCAGCGCGCACAGGAGATCATGGCCGCTCTCCCCGGTCCTCGGCTTCGGCCTCGGCCTCTTCACGGGCTTCGCGGTAGCGCTTCCTGATCCCCGCCTTCTGGCGGTTGCGCACCAGCCAGCGGAGCAGCTTCGACTCGTTGATGCCGACCACGAGGTCCTCGAGGGCCTCGTAGACGGCGGGGTCGTTGATCAGGCGCGCCGCGGCGCCGTCTCCCCCCGCAACCTTCTCCAGCGTCGAGTTGAGCCGCTTGAGAAACTGCTCCACTTCGGTGGTCAGCGAGTCGCTCAGCTCCTCGTCGTTCAGGAGCCGGGGCAGGAGGCCGTCGGCATCGCGCAGGTCGGCGGTGACCTGACGCAGGTCTGCGGCGGCACTACGGGTCTCCGTCAGGGTCGTCTCGAAACTGGCCTTCAGCTCCTTGTCGTGCAGCAGAGCCGGAGCCAGGCCGTCGCCTTCGCGCAGGAGCCTCAGGGTCTCTTCGAGCTGGTCGACGGAGGAAGCGATCCGGTCGCCCATCTCACGGTCGGTGAGCAGGCGCCCCAGGACACCGTCCCCTGCCTCGACCTTGTTCGTCAGGCGCTCGACCGACTGCAGGGTGCGGATCACCGTGTCGGTGATCCGCTCGTCCTCGCGGGCGACGACGAGCTCACCCAGCAGGCCCTCGCCCCGCTCCATGCGGGCGAGAATGTTCGACAGGGAGTGGGCCGTCGCAACCGCATGGTCAACGACGTCGGCGCCGCTGGCGATCAGTTCGTCGACATCGGTCGGCAACGCTGCCGGGATCTCCTCTCCGGGATTGAGCAGGACGGCGCCGGGCGAACCCGATGTGATCTCGACGTACTTGTCGCCGAGCAGGCCCAGGGTCTTGAGGCGCGCCAGCGAGTCCCTGCGCAACCGGTTCGAGTAGCGCCGCTCGACGCTGATCCGCACATCGAGGAGTTCGCTGGCCGGGTTCTCGCTGAGCAGGATGCGGTCTACCTTGCCGACGACAACGCCGTTCAGCTGCACCGGATTGCCCTCGACCAGGCCGGCGACGTTCGGAAATCTGATGTGGTAGGTGCTGGTGGGTGTGAACAGGGCGCTCTGTTCGCCAATCGCGAAGATGAAGGCGGCCAGCACGGCGGCCGCCGCGAGCACGGTCAGGCCTACCCTGGCGGTGTTGGAATCAGGCTGCATCGGTGTCTCCCTGTGAGGCTCCGAGGAACGCCCGGAGCGCGGAGTCGGTACTCCGTGCTGCTTCCTCCCAGCCCCCGATATAACGGAACCGCCCGTCGTCGAGCAGCGCCACGCGGTCGCCGACATCGCGGGCGAGTCGCATGTCGTGCGTCACCACCACCGAGGTCGTTCCGAGGTCGTCACGGGTGCTTCCGATCAGTCGGGAGATGGTCCCCGCAGTGACCGGATCGAGCCCGGCAGTGGGCTCGTCGAAGAGCACGACCTCGGGCTTCAACACGAGCGAGCGGGCGAGCGCGACGCGCTTCTTCATACCGCCGGACAGGGCCGCCGGCATCCGGTTCTCGATCCCGGACAGCCCTACCCATTCCAGTGCGGCGGCGACTCGCTCGCGGACCTCCTCCTCGTTCGCCCGTTCGTGCTCGCGAATGGGAAACGCCACGTTCTCCAACACGTCCAGGGAGTCGAACAGGGCGCCTGACTGGAACAGCATGGCGATCCGCTGCCGGTGCGGGTACAGCTCGCGTTCCGTCAACTGGACGATGTCCGTGCCGTCGAACCAGACTTCGCCTCCTTCGGCCGGGTCGAGTCCGTTGAGCTGCCGCAGCGTCAGGCTCTTGCCCGAGCCCGAACGCCCGAGCACGACCAGGCACTCTCCGCGCAGGACCTCGAAACTCAGATCGTGGAGTACGGTCCGCTCGCCGAAACGTCGGCACAGCCCGCGCACGACGTAGAGCGGCTCCCGCACGACGTTGTCGCTGTGGCTGGGCTCAGAAGACGACATGAAACAGCTTGGTCAGAAAGAAGTCAGACACCAGCACCATGATGGAGGACCAGACCACCGTGCGGGTCGTGGCGCGGCCCACACCTTCGGCGCCTCCCCTGCACGTCAGGCCGTTGTGGCAGCCGATGATCGCGATGAAACCGGCGAAGAACACGGACTTCCCCAGGCCGTTGAAGACATCCTCCATTGTCAGCGCCTGCAGGACATCGTTCATGTACAGACCGAACGACAGATTCAGTTGGTTCACGGCGACGAACAGGCCGCCCAGGATGCCGAGAAGATCGCCCAGGACGGTCAGCACCGGCAGCATGAACAGGGTGGCAGCCAGCTTCGGAACTACCAGCTTTGCAATGGGATCCGCGGCCATCGATCGCATCGCGTCGACCTGCTCCGTGACCTTCATCGTGCCGAGCTCCGCGGTCATGCCGGACCCGATCCGCCCGCCGACGACGAGCGCCACCAGGACGGGTCCGAGTTCCCGCGTCAGGGACTTGGAGACGACGCTGCCGATGTAGTACTTGACGCCGAGTTCCGGCAGGCTGTACGCCGTCTGCAACGCCAATACCATGCCGGTGAACAGCGTCGTGACCGAGGTGACGCCCAGGGAGCTGACGCCGACGTGACCCATCTGATGGAGCCATGACCGGAATTCGTACGGAGGGCTGACGAGGGCGGCCATTCCGCGTGCAGCCAACAGGTAGATCGCTCCTGCCTCTCGCAAGGGCGACATGAAATCGATCAGAATCCTGTACCCGACACGTTGCATCTCTCGCCTTGGCGTGCTCGCCGGAGTCGCCCCCTTCGCAGTTGTCTGGTGTAGTTTCTTCCATCCACGGCGTCGAGCAGTACTCTTGTCGAACCGCAATCCTAGCCCGTCGCCTCGGAGCCGGACTTGAGCTCGACGGTTCATCCGTCAGCCGCTCGCCGTCGGTCGCCGGCGTCTTTCTGGGCGGTGGCGCTGGCCACCGCGGCCGGCAACACGTACCTGGTTCTGGGCAGCGCCGTCATGGGTGTTGCGGCAGCCATCGCATCCTTCGTTCCGGGCCGAGACTGGGCCGGAGTCCAGGCCCGGATCTGGGCGCGCGGGTTGCTGAGGGCGAGCGGTGTCCGCCTGAAGCTACGCTACGCGGGGGGCAGTCATGCGGCCTGGCGCGCCGCGGTCGGCGACCGACCCTTGGTCTACATGGCGAACCACCGGAGTCTCTATGACATCGCAGCCCTGCTGGCGATCCTGGACGTGCCGGTCCGGTTTCTGACCAAGCGCAGCCTGTTCCGGTTGCCGTTCTTCGGCTGGGGCCTCAAGGCGGCCGGTTTCGTGCCGGTGGACCGGGAAGACCGAAGTCGGGCCGGGGAGACGTTCGCCGTCGCTGCGGATCTGATGACGGCCGGTGTGTCCCTGGTCGTGTTTCCCGAGGAAACGCGCAGCTCCGGTCCGTCGATGAGGCCGTTCCAGCGGGGGGGCTTCCTGCTTGCATTGAAGGGGCGCGCCCTGGTGGCGCCGGTGGGTATTCGCGGCAGCGGCCGAATCCGGCGGAAGGGCGCCCTGACGGTGCGACCGCAGACGGTCGAGCTCGCCTTCGGCGAGATCCTCGATCCGGCCGCCGCCGGCGTGCGGGGTCGGCGTTCGTTCATGCTCGACGTCGAGCGCCGGGTTGGCCGGTTGGCGGGCCTGGGAACTGCAAGCGAAACGGCGGAAACGGATGACTGAAGCGCTCGAGACCAGGGTGCGGGAGTGTCTGCGCACGGTGACGTTCCCGGGCATGAAGCGCGACATCGTGTCGTTCGGCTTCGTGCAGCGGGTCGCGGTCAGCGGCGGCGATGTCGCGGTCGACCTGCGTGTCCCCACGCGGGACACCGAGGCCGCCCGGGAGATCAGACGCCGCATCGTCGATGCCGTGGAGAAGGTCGACGGCGTTTCTGGTGTCGAGGTTTCGCTTGAAGCGGCCACCGCCCCGGCGCCGGCCACGGCACGGGACCCCTCGCTTCTGCCGGGCGTGGCCCACGTCATCGCCGTGGCGAGCGGCAAGGGAGGTGTGGGCAAGTCGACGGTGGCGACCAACCTGAGCGCCGCGATGGCGGCTGCCGGCCTGCGAGTCGGCCTGCTCGATGCGGACATCTACGGCCCGTCCATCCCCCTGATGTTCGGCATCAACCGTCGGCCGGAGATCGTCGACGGGAAGATCCAGCCCTTCGAACGGCACGGTGTGCGGGTCATGTCGCTCGGCTTCCTTCTCGACCCGGACACGCCGGTGATCTGGCGGGGCCCCATGGTGATGAAGGCGCTGGGCCAATTGCTCGGCGACGTCGACTGGGGCCGGCTCGACTATCTGGTGCTGGACTTGCCGCCCGGCACCGGCGACGCGGCGCTGACCCTGTCCCAGAAGCTGCCCCTGTCGGGCGCGGTCATCGTCTCGACGCCGCAGGACGTGGCGCTGATCGACGCTCGCAAGGGGCTCGCCATGTTCCGCAAGGTCGAGGTGCCGGTGCTCGGGATGATCGAGAACATGTCGACCTTCGTGTGCCCGCACTGCGGCGAGACAACCGATGTCTTCAAGCGCGGCGGCGTCGAGCGGACCGCCGCACTGCTCGACTGCGAAGTCCTGGGAACGATCCCGCTGGACGGCGCCCTCGTCCGAGGCAGCGACGACGGGTTGCCGATCGTTGTTTCGGCCGCCGACGGTCCTCATGCGGCCGTCTTCCGTGGCATCGCTGCCGCTATTGCGCGGCGGTTGACAGAGGTGGCCTCGGAGCGACCGACCCTGACCATCGTCTAGAGCCGCCAGACCCATCGCTGACTCCGTGTTTGGCCCCAGCCCCCACCTCACCATGACCCGGCACCGAAGAACCTGCTGCGCCCCGCGGCTTTCGGTGCGACACGCACTTTCGCCACGGGCTGCCAGGGATCCGGAGCCAGCGAACGGATGAGCGTTGCCGTGGTCGCCGACGCCCACCTGGGCGGTGCCGGGGGTAGTGGCGAGGATCTGGCGGAACAGCTCGGTGCGATCGAGTCGGGGCGTTGCGTCCGGGTGCTGTTCCTCGGCGATCTGTTCCATCTCTGGATCGGAGCGCCCGGCTTCGAAACACTTGAAGTGGAGCGGCTCACGGCGTCGATCCGTGACCTCAGGCGACGCGGTATCCGGGTCTCCTACGTGGAGGGCAACCGCGATTTCTTCGTGGCGGACGGCGGCTACGGCGACCTGTTCGACGACTGTGGCCGCGAACTTCACTTCGAGGCCGATGGCGTGAGGTACCTCGCGGTTCACGGCGACGGCCTGAATCCGAGCGACTGGCGCTACCGTTGCTGGCGCCTGCTGTCGAAGAACCCGTTGAGCCGGTGGTTGACGTTCCGCTTGCCGCGATCGATCGGCCGCCGCTTCGTCGCCTTCACGGAGCGTGGTCTGGCGCGAACGAACCTGGAGCACAAGGTCCGGATTCCGGCGGCGCTCATTCGGCGCTACGCCGTACGGCGGCTGGCAGAAGGCCACGATGTGCTGTTGCTCGGGCACTTTCACGCGGATCGCCGATGGAGTCTCGATGGCGGCGAGGTGCGCATCGCCGACGCCTGGTTTCACGCCCGGAAGTTGCTGTGGCTGGACTGACGGCGTCTCTTCCGGACCCCTACCCGGTCCGCCGGGCGGCAGGGGTTGCCGGCGTTGTCGAGCCTCCCGGATCGAAGAGCATCTCCCACCGCGCGTTGAACCTGGCCCTCATCGGTCGCCGGCCTGCGACGATCGACAACCTGCTGGAAGCCGAGGACATCGCGGCTTTCCGGGCGGCGCTCGCGGCGATGGGTTGGCGCCTTCATGCCGTTTCCGGGTCCGGCGTGCGGGTCGAACCTCCGCCGCACGGGCATGCGGTCCACGGTCCGGTGCGGCTTGACTGCCGCAGCGCCGGGACCCTTCTGCGCTTGTTGACCGCGACCTGCGCGGTGACCCCCGGGGAGTGGATCCTGGACGGATCGCCCCGGCTGCGCGAACGGCCGATCGGCCCCCTGGTGGCGGCCCTTCGACAGCTCGGCGCCAGGATCGAAGAGCTTGGCCGTCCGGGCGGAGCCCCGCTTCACGTTCGGGGAGGCAGGCTGGCGGGAGGCCGGGTCGAGATCGACGCGAGCGAGTCGAGTCAGTACGTGTCCGCGCTGCTCATGGCGGCGCTTCGTGCGGAGGGGCCGACCGAGCTCCTGGCGCCGTTTCTCGTCTCTAGTCCTTATGTGGACACGACACGCGACGTGATGGCCGGTTTCGGCGCTGCGGTGGAGGTGAGGCGGGACGGATCTGCGAGCGAGTTCCGGGTGGAACCCTGCGAACCCGAACTCCCGGGCGGCCGCTTTCGCGTCCCGGGCGACGATTCGGCAGCGGCCTACCCGGCGGCCGCTGCCGCGATCTGTGGCGGCGCCGTGCGCCTTCGCGGTCTCTCGCCGGTGTCGACCCAGGGTGACCGCGCCTTCCTCGATCTGCTTGAAGGCATGGGCGCGAGTGTGCAGGTCGAAGCGGAGGAGATTCGCGTTGCGGGCAGCGGTTCGCTGGCTGCGGTCGACTGCGATCTCTCGAAGATGCCGGATCAGGCGCCGACGCTGGCCGCGGTGGCGGCCTTTGCCAGCGGCGTGACCCGGATTCGCAACGTTGCGCACCTGAGGGTCAAGGAGAGCGACCGCCTGGCCGCGGTGGCGACCGAGTTGCGGCGCGCAGGCGTGACCGTCGACGAACTGCCGGACGGACTGCGGATCGTCGGCGATCCGGACCTGGTGTCTCCGCCGGGGTCGCCGGCGATTCCTGTCGACACCTACGACGACCACCGCATTGCGATGAGTCTGGCGCTGGTCGGGCTGCGCCGGGGAGGCCTGTCGATTCGAAGTCCTGCGGTGGTGGCCAAGTCCTACCCGGGCTTCTGGTGCGACCTGGAGCGGCTTTGTCGATGACTCGCGTTGTTCGCATGCGTCACCAGGCACTGCAACCGCTTCCCGAGGCCGCCGGGAGCACCGAACTGGACGAGATCGTGGCGACCGACCTGGAGCGGGCGGCGTTCCTGCTTCAGGGCGCGGCCCTGCTGGCCCATCTGGGGCAGGTCGGGTGGCGGCTTGCGAGCTGGCGCGGGCTGCGCGTCGATGTCACCGGAGTGCTCCGGGTTCCTCTCGATTCGGTCAGACGCACGCCCGAAGACCGGCTGCCGCAAGCACGGCTCAGGGAGCTTGCCGCGGTGCTCTTCGGCAGCGAGAGCGCGCCTGGCCGGGGTGCGGTTCGGGCGGCGTTGCGACCCCTGGTCGAGTCCTGGCGCGACGAACTGCTGGCGATGTCAGCCAACCGGATGGTTGCCGACATCCTGGCTCGGGCGCCCTTCCTCTGGGAGTCCAGATTCGACAGCGCTCGGGCGTCCCTGTTCGCGGTGGTGGAAGACCGGAACGGCGAACGGGTGGTCGTTGTCGGGCAGCCGGGTTGGCGGCGGTTCCTGGCGCGAACGGACGCCGCCGACCGATTGGAGATCGCGGCGGGAGGAGAAGCGGCGCATTCCTGGTGGCAACGTGTCCGAACCGCTGACCCGGACGCCCGCAGCTCGGCCGCAACGGCGTGGGCAGCCTCGGCCCGGGCGAAGCAACCCTTCGATCGGCCGGAGGACCGTCAAGCCTTCGCGCACAGCCTTCTTGACGACGGTCGGTTCGAAGCTGTCCTGGATCTGGTGAAGGGCTCCAGACGAACGGACGATCTCCTGCTCCGCCTTCGGGCCCAGCTTCGGATGGGTCGAACGGTCGCCGCACGCCGTACCCTGGGCACGCTGGAGAAACGTCCCCTCTCGGGCCGGCGTGCCCTGGACCGATGCGAACTGGCGGTCGGCGTTCACGCGGCTGCAGGTCGCCCGGATCCGTTGCGAGCCTGGTCGGAGCGGGTGCTGGAAGCGGCGGTCGGGGCCGATGCCGCGCGCGGTCGGGTCGTCTGTGCGTTGGCGATGTGGGAGCTCGGCGATGTCGACGCCATGGCGCGCCACCTGGAAGCCGCCCCTGCCGAACCCGAGCACTCGAAGGACGTCCTGGCAAGGGCGCGGCTCGCCTCCGTGAGCGGCGGCGTTGGTGAGGCGGAGCGGCTGCTCGCGTCCGGTCTCCGGCGCCTGGGGGCGCGGCTGCCGGTGCATGAACGCGCCCTCCTCTGGAACGAGCTGGCGGCGGTTCGAATGTCGGCGAACGACCTCGGCGCCGCCGAGCGGGCGGCGCGCCTTGCGGCGGGCCTGTTCCGGCGTTGCGACGGGCCGGCCGGGCGAGTCGCCGCGCATGGGAATCTGGCTGAGGTGCGCATCCGGACCGGGCGTTTCGCGGGAGTCCCGGAGACGATCGAGAGCCTGCGCCGCGAGTCCATGATGGCGGGAAGTGCCCCCGGCCTCGTCGAGGCCGGTCTGCTCGAGGCTCGTCTGCAGGCGTCGATGGGCCGATGGCAGTCGGCCCTGGAGTGCTGCGGCACCGCTCGCGAACACGTGCGCGGTCGGCGGTCGGTGTGGCCTCGGCGCCGGTCGTTGCTCCTGCTTTCGGCTCGCGCCCAGGTCCACCTCGGACGTGCCGACGCAGCAGGGGAAGAGCTCTCGCAGGCCCTCGAGTGGCCCCGTGCATGGTGGACACCGGCGGATGCCGACGACCTGGCGCCGCTCCTCCTGCTGGCCGGACTTCGGGAAGAGGCAACAACGATCGCGGCGGGGGGCGCTCTGGAGGGACTCTGGAAGGCGGTCGGCGCGGGCCTCCCGCCGACGCCCGCCGACTGGAAGCGGGTCGAGCTGCAGGGGCCCTACCGCGCCGCGCTGACCGTTCACGACCTGGCCTGCCTCGGTCTGGAAGCGGTGCCCGTCGGCCTGGTGGCTGCCGCCGTGCGTACGTTCTCGGCCGCAGGCGCCGAGGCTCTCGTCCAGCGTCTCGATGGCGCGCACACCGGCCCCTGGCGGGCGCTTCGGCTCTTCCTGGCCACGCCCGCCCCCGATGCAGACGCCTATCGCCTCCTGATGTCCGCCGCCGGCCACCCCGAGGCTCGGCTCGCTGTCCACGGCTCCGCGGGAGGCGGCGCCCTGCCGGCAGCTTCGGAGGCGGCGGACGTTCTGCTACCGGGTCCCGGCGGCGCCGACCAGTTCGCGGTGGATGCCGCCGCTGGCCGGGTGGTGCTCAGCACGAAGAAGGTCGACGAACCTGCGCGGGCGCTGGCAGCCGCCGTTGCCACGCGCCTGCCGGCAGCACCCCGTCGCCGCGGCAGGACCTCGGTGCTGGCGGAGCCCGGGAGGGCGTCCGTTTCCGGCATGGTGGGGGAAAGCAGGGCTCTGCGGGACGTTCAGGCGCGGATCGAGAAGCTCGCCGCTCACGATCTGCCCGTGCTGATCCTGGGTGAGTCCGGGACCGGCAAGGAGCTCCTTGCGCGTCAGCTCCACCGGTCCAGTGCCCGCGCCTCTCTTCCCTGGCTGGCGGTGAATTGCGCGGCCTTGCCGGACGGTCTGATCCTGTCCGACCTGTTCGGCCACAGCCGGGGCGCCTTCACCGGCGCTCACGCCGATCGGATCGGTGTCTTCGAGAGCGTGAACGGCGGCACGGTCTTTCTTGACGAGATCGGAGAGCTGCCGTGGGCGGCACAGGGAATGCTCCTGCGCCTCCTGCAGGAAGGCGAGATGCGGCGCGTCGGCGAGAGTCGGCTGCGCCGGCTCGATTTCCGGCTGGTCTCCGCGACCCACAAGGACCTTGCGGCGATGGTCAGGGCGGACGAGTTCCGGCAGGACCTCTACTATCGGCTCCGGGTTGCTTGTGCGGAAGCGCCGCCGCTGCGCGAACGGGAGGGGGATGTGATGTTGCTGGCGCAGCACTTTCTCGAAGCAGCCGGCCCGTCCGGACAGGACCTCGACTTCGATGAAGAAGCGCGGACGAGGATTCGCAACCACTCCTGGCCCGGCAATGTCAGGGAGCTGAAGAACGCCATCGACGGCGCAGTGGCGCTTGCCGAAGGCCCGGAGATCTCGGCTGACATGCTGGGGCTGCCGGACGAAGCGGTCAAGCCGCCGCCGAAGCAGAGCGGCTACCACTGGAAGATGGATCAGTACCGTCGTCGACTGATCGAAGAGGCTCTCGCCGAGTCCGGCGGCAACCAGGCCAGGGCTGCCCGTGCCCTGGGAATGAGTCGGCAGGCCCTGTCGTATCTGGTGCGCAAGCTGAACTACGAGCCACTGACGGGAGCCTGACGGACGTCACAGTTACCGTTGCCCTCGGAAGAACGCGGACGTTCGGTGTACAGCCCGGACCGGGTCTTCTGGTATCGTTGCGTTTCGCTCATGGCTTCCGTGTCCTGAACGGAAGCCTGACGGAACCAGGTATTGGCCGCGCAAGGAGAAACCCTGTGAGTGCAGCGACGGTTGGAAGCAAGAACCTGTTGACATTGGGTGAAGTCGCCCGCCGGGCCGGGCTGTCCATGACCTCGGCGCTTCGCTACAAGAAGCTCTACCAGGACCGGATTCCGTCGGAAGGAACGGGTCGCCGGCAGCGGTTTCCGGCTTCCGCCGTCCAGGTCTTCCGGGGTCTGAAGGCGGAACGAACTGCGAGTCGTCCGTCCGCTGAACGGAAGACGGAGCGGAAGAAGGCGCCGCGGAGAACCGTGAAGGCGGAGACTGGCTCGGCCCTGTTGACACTCTCCAGCATCAGTCGGACGACCGGGATATCCGTCCAGACACTGAACCGGTACGTCAAGCTGTACGGTGACCGCATTCCCCACGAAGGCGTTGGCCGCAAGCGCCGATACCACCCGGACGCCATCCCGGTGTTCCGTGAGCTGCGCGCCCAGAGCAAGCCTGGCCGCAAACCGAAGGCGGCGCCGGCCGTCCCCGGGAAGCGCAGTGTTCCCAGGCGCACTGTCCCCGGAAGGGGCAAGGTGCAGGCTGTGGCAGAACAGCAGGCTGCCCCTTCCAGGCTCCTTACGCTCACCGCGATCGGCGAGCAGACGGGCATCTCGGGCCCGACGCTTCAGCGCTACCTCAAGTTGTACGGTGACCAGATTCCGTTCGAGGGCGAGGGCCGCACCCGGCGCTACCACCCGGAGGCGGTTTCGGTGTTTCGCGAGATTCGTTCCCGCAGCAGCCAGAGTCGAAAGTCGAAGACGAGGGCGGCGGCGACGGCCAAGGCGCCGCAGAGGAAGCGAAGGGCGGCGTCGGCTTCTGCGTCTGCAAGCGCGGCGTCCGGCAGTGTCGAAGCGCGGCTGTCAGCGCTCGAGGCTCAGGTCAACCTGGTGCTGCAGAAGCTCGAGGAGCCGTTCAAGCTCACCTTGAGCCGCTAGAGCCGCCAAACCCGTCGCTGACTCCGTGTTTGGCCCCAGCCCCGTACCTCGCTACGACCTTGCACCGAAGAACTTGCTGCGCTGCGTTCTGCGGCGCAAGCTCGTAGCAGTCCGTGGCAGAAGTCGCGTGTCGAATGCAACGGGACTTCTGCACCGGTTCGCCCCTGGCGCCTCAGCCCAGATGGTCCCAGCCGCTGGTGGTCAGCGGTTCGAGAGTTCCGTCGTTCCGGCGCAGTGCCAGGTCTCGCCGGTCCACGATCCGGCCGATGGGCCGACACCCGGCATGGTGGAAATCGGCGTCCGGCGGCAAACTGAATAGCAGGACGTAGTCCTCGCCGCCAGCGAGGACGAGGTCGAGCGGGTCGCGGTTCAGGTGGTGTGCAAGTCGGCGGGCGTCGTCCCGGAGGGCGAGTGCGTGTTCGTCGAGTTCGCAGCCGACAGCGCTTCGGCGGCACAACCGCGCGGCGTCAACCGCCAGACCGTCTGACAGGTCGATAGCAGCTCCCGGCGGTTGCCGTCGTCCGAGAACCAGTCCCAGATCGATCTGGGGCCGCGGCTCCAGATGGCAGCGGAGAGCCCGGCTGGCGACGCCGGCCAGATCGTCGGGGAACCCCTCCGGCAGGTTCGCACGGGCGCCGGCGATCCGGGCGCCCAGCCGGACCAGCTCGAGTCCCAGCGCCGACTCGCCGACCGGTCCGCCGATCCAGAGCTGATCGTCGGGGCGAGCCGCGCCGCGGGTCAGGGGCGAGCCGTTGGCCGGTAGTTCGCCGATCGCGGTAAGGCAGGCATCGAGCCGGCCAGGCATGGACGGCCTGGCGGTGTCGCCGCCGATCAGCTCGACTCCTTGCCGTTGGCCGGCGCGCACCAGGGCTTCGAGAAAACGGCGTGCGGCGTTTTCGTCGTCGATGCCGAGTGCGACGAGAATCCACCGTGGCGCGGCGCCGGTGGCGGCGAGGTCCGAGAGGGCCACGGCGAGCAGACGGCGTGCGGCATGTGCGGGATCGAGATCGATCGGGATGTGGACGCCGGCCCGCTGCGTATCGACGCTGATCGCGTACTGCCGGCCGCCAAGGGTGAGCAGGGCGGCGTCGTCGCCGATTCGATCCTCGGCGTCGGCGAAACCGGCAAGCCAGGCGATCAGCCGGTCTTCGCTGCCAGCCATGGCCGCTGTCGCCCCGGATCGAGCAGCGCGGCTTCCAGCACCTGATGAACATGCTCGACGAACAGGAGTTCGAGACCTCGAGTCACCGCGGCCGGTATCTCCGGCAGATCCCGCCGGTTTCGCTCCGGAAGAACGACCTTGCGAATGCCGGCGCCGCGGGCGGCCAGCAGCTTTTCCTTCAGGCCGCCGACCGGAAGCACTTCTCCTCGCAGCGTGATCTCGCCGGTCATGGCGACCGTCCGATCGATCATGCGGCCGCAACAGACAGAGACGATGGCGGCGGCAATGGTCACGCCCGCCGACGGACCGTCCTTCGGTACCGAACCGGCGGGAACATGAATGTGCAGGTCGTGGTTGCGGAAGAAGTCCGCTCCGCCCGCGCCCGGACCGTCGTACGTCGTACGGGCGCAGCTCAGCGCAGCCTGGGCTGATTCCTTCATGACCTCGCCGAGCTGGCCGGTCAGGATGAGCTTGCCGCCGCCTGCTGGCGCAGCGACCTCGATCAGCATGAGATCGCCGCCCGAGGCAGTCCAGGCAAGTCCGGTCGCCACGCCGATCCGGTCGCGGTCGAGCAGGTCCTCGCTGAAGTGGCGGGGTTGTCCGAGCAGGTGTTTCAGCCGGCCGGGCGTCACCCGCAGTTGCCGGTTGTCTCCTCGGGCCACGCGGACCGCGGCCTTGCGGCAGAGGGTTGCGATTTCCCGTTCGAGGTTGCGCACGCCGGCTTCCTTGGTGTAGCTGCCGACAAGACGACGCAGCGCGGCGGTGGAGAGGGTCAGGGCGCCATCCGGCAGGCCGTTCTCTTCTGTCGCTTTCGGCAACAGGTGGCGGCGTGCGATGAGCACCTTCTCGTCTTCGGTGTAGCCCGAGAGCCGAAGCACCTCGAGACGATCGAGAAACGCCGGCGGAATGGGCTCCAGCAGATTGGCGGTGGCGATGAACAGAACTCGCGAAAGGTCGTACTCGACTCCCAGATAGTGGTCTCGAAAGGTGGAGTTCTGTTCCGGATCGAGCACCTCGAGCAGTGCGGACGCCGGATCGCCCCGATAGTCGGCGCCCAGCTTGTCGATCTCGTCGAGCATGAAGACAGGGTTGCTGGTTCCGGCCTGATTGAGGCCTTGAATGACACGGCCCGGCAGTGAACCGACGTAGGTGCGCCGGTGTCCGCGTATCTCACCTTCGTCACGAACACCGCCCAGGGAGATGCGAACGAACCGGCGGTCGATGGCCCGTGCAATGGAACGCCCCAGCGACGTCTTGCCGACGCCCGGCGGACCGACCAGACAGAGGATCGGGCCCTTGGCGTCCGGCTTGAGCCGCCTGACCGCAAGGTACTCGAGGATTCGCTCCTTGACCGGGTCCAGATCGTAGTGGTCTTCGTCGAGTACCGCGCGCGCGTGATCGAGGTCGATTCGATCTTCGCTCGCGGTCGCCCATGGCAGGCCCGTCAGCCAGTCCAGGTGGGTGCGGATGGTCGCGTTCTCGGCGCTGTCCGGCGAGCTTCTCTCAAGCCGCCTGACCTGGCGCTCGACCTCCGCAGCCGCCTCCGCGCTCAGACCCTTCTCCCGGATCGCATCCAGGTACCTTTCGATGTCGCCGTGGAGATCGTCGCCTTCACCGAGTTCGTCGAGGATCGCGCGCTGCTGCTGGCGCAGGAAGTACTCGCGCTGGCTGCGGTCCATCTCGCTCCGGGCCTGAGCGGAGATGCGCTGCTGCATGCTCAGGAGTTCGATTTCTCGGGTGAGCAGGTCGCCTACCTTCCGGAGCCGACGGGTCGGCGCGATCGTCTCGAGAATTCTCTGTGCCTCGTCCGCCCGAAGATCGAGATTGCTGGCTGCCAGGTCGGCCAACCGGCCAGGGTGATCGAGATTCGCGGCGATGACCATGACCTCGGACGAAATGTCCTTGCCCAGGTTGACCGCGGTTTCCAGCCCTTCCTTGACGCTGCGCACCAGCGCCTCCGCTTCGAGCCCCTGGTCCGGCTCACCGACTTCGTCCAATTCCTCGACACGGGCCCGCAGGAAGGGATCGGTCTGGCTCAGATAGCGGAGGCGGGCCCGGGCGAGACCCTGAATCAGAATCCGCACCCGGTCGTCCGGCAGCTTCAGCATCCGCATGATCTGGGCGGCGGTGCCGATGTCGTGCAGGTCGCCCTCGCCCGGCTCCTCGATGGACTCGTCGCGCTGCGGGGCGAGCAGGATGATCCGGTCGTTGTTCAGGGCGTCCTCGACCGCGAGCATGCTCGGGTCGCCGCTGATCGACAGCGGCAGGATGATGTACGGGAAGATGACCGCGTCCTTGAGCGGCAGGACCGGCAGGACATCGGGCAACGAGATCGCGTCTGCCGGTTCAAGCGTGTTCTGCGCCATCAGGTCACGCTACCAGTCCCGTCGGGTCGGAGGCGGTCGAGCGTGTCGTTCAGTCCTTGCGTGAGGCTTCGAGCAGGGACCGGAGCTCCTCCATGAATGCGTCCACATCCTCGAACTTCCGGTAGACCGAAGCGAACCGGACGTAGGCGACCTGGTCCAGTGTCTTCAATTGGTCGATGACGAAGTTGCCCAGCTCCGCGGTGGAGATCTCCCGGTCCTCCTTGCCGTGCAGCAGGCCTTCGGCCTGATCGACGATTCCCTCGAGCGCCGGCAGGCCGACGGCCCGCTTCTCGCAGGCCTTGAGCAGGCCGTTCAGGAGCTTCTGACGGTCGAATTCCTGGCGGCGGCCGTCCGACTTCACGACCCGGTAGGCGATGTTCTCGATCTGTTCGTAGGAAGTGAACCTGCGGCCGCAGCCCAGGCACTCTCGACGGCGCCGCACCGTCTCGCCGTCGCGAACGTCCCGCGAGTCGACCACTCGGTCGTCGTTGACGCCGCAGTAGGGACACCTCATGGCCCTCGGCACGCTACCACCCGGCAGCCGCAACGGCGCCCGGCGCGTACTTGTGCATGTGTGAGCGAAGAGCAAGGCAGCCGAACGGGATGCATGCTCGGAAGGGACACGGCGCGACTCCTGCCACGGGCTCCCAGGCAGCAGGAGGCGTTGTAGACTTCCGCTCTTGTGGCCCGTGTCACCGACCAGCTCAGCGATCGCGACCGCGAGATTCTCCGCGAGGTCATCCAGACGTATCTGTCCTCGGGTGAACCGGTGTCATCGCGCCGGGTTGCAAAGGACAGTCAGGTCCAGCTTTCCGCCGCAACGATCCGCAACGTGATGGCGGATCTCGAGGACATGGGCTATCTGCGGCAGCCGCACGTCTCGGCGGGCCGGCTCCCGACCGAGGCCGGCTTTCACCTGTTCATCGATGACCTGATGGCGGCAGAGGTGGTCAGCGAGGACGATCGGCGGTTGATCGACGACCGGCTGGCCACCACGGGCGGCACCGGCCAGGAACTGACCGAGGAGACGTCGAGGCTGCTCTCCCGGCTCTCGCACCATGTCGGCGTCGTCCTGACCCCCGCCCTGGGTTCGGCGGTGATGAAGGCGATCGAGTTCGTGCCGCTCAGCGGCTGCAAGTTGCTCTGTGTGGTGGTGGCGGAGACCGGCTTTGTCGAGAACAAGCTGGTTGTCACCGACGAGGCGATCCCGCGTGAAGAGCTGGTACGGATCTCGAACTACCTGACCGAAAACTACAGCGGCCGGACGCTTCTGGAGATCCGGGAAGACCTGTTGCGGTTGATGAACGACGAGCGCGCCCGGCTCGACGAGCTGCTGCGGCGGGCAATCGAGCTCGCCAGGGACGGCATGGACATCGGGCACGCGCCGTCCCTCGTCGTCGACGGGGCGCACAGCCTGTTCGATTCGGGACCTGGCGCGGCGCGGATCGAGGGCATGTTCCAGATGTTCGCCGAGCGCGCCCGGTTGGCGGGTCTGCTCAACCGCTGCCTCGATACGGACGGTGTTCGCGTGGTTCTGGGCCACGATTCGCGGCTCACCGAAGAGCTGGGGTTCGGTCTCGTCGTGCGGAGCTACAAGGCGGGCAACGGTGTTGCCGGGTCGATCGCGGTGGTCGGGCCGGCAAGCATGGAGTATCCGCGCATGGTGCCCCTGGTGAACTACCTCGGCGAACGCCTGTCCGAGGCGTTGACCGGAAGCCTGTGACCACCTGGCCGATGACCAGCGAAGCGAAGCAGAGTTCGCACGTTCGCGAGGAGGAGCAGGCCGACGGCGAAACGGTTTCCCGCGACGAGACGCTTGCGGACGATCACGTCGAAGCACCGGGTGCGGAGGACGAGCTTCGCGCCGAACTCCACGCGGCGAAGCAGGAGGTCGACCGACTGCGCCGCGCCGCGGCCGAGTTCGACAACCTGCGCAAGCGCGCGGAGCGAGAGCGGCAGGAGTCGCGCTGGAACACGGCGGCCGGGCCGTTGCGCGAGTTCCTGGGGGTGGTGGACAACCTTGACCGGGCGCTCCAGGCCGAGGCGTCCACGGACGATCTGCGGGCCGGCGTCGAGATGATCCGTCGCCAGATGGCGGACCTGCTGCGCCGGTTCGACGTCGAACCGGTGGCGAGCCTGAACGCACCGTTCGATCCGAACGTCCACGAGGCCGTTGCCCGCGAGGAGAGTGTCGAGGTCGACGAGCCGACCGTGGTGCAGGAGTTGCTGACGGGCTACCGGCTGGAGTCGCGGTTGCTGCGCGCGGCGATGGTTCGCGTCGCCGTGCCGGCGGCGCCGGCCGGCTCTTCGGGCGTCGCCGCCGCGACCGAGGCGGACCCGTCGGCCGACAGCTCCTGAGGTGCGCCATGCCGCGTGACTACTACGAGGTCCTGGGCCTCGAACGTTCAGCGAGCCTGCAGGAGATCAAGTCGGCCTACCGCAAGCTGGCCGTCCGGTACCACCCCGATCGCAACCCGGGCGACCGCGGCGCCGAGGAGACCTTCAAGGAGGCGGCCGAGGCGTACGCAGTGCTTTCGGATGCCGACAAGCGCCAGCGCTACGACCGCTTCGGGCATCAGGCGGCTCCGGCAGGCGGCGGCTTCGATCCCACGATCTTCGCCGATTTCTCGGACATCCTGGGCGACTTCTTCGGCCGCCGCACCGCCGGCCGCCGACAGCGCAGCGGCGCCGACCTTCGCTACGACCTGCGCATCTCGTTCGAGGAGGCAGCCTTCGGCGTGGAGCCGAAGCTGCGCATTCCTCGCCTTGAGCGCTGCGACACCTGCGGCGGCAGCGGCGCCGCGGCCGGGTCCGGTCCCACCGCCTGCCGGACATGCGGCGGCCACGGACAGGTCCAGTACAGCCAGGGCTTCTTCTCCGTCGCCCGTACCTGTCCCGACTGCCGCGGTGCAGGCCAGGTCATTCGCGATCCTTGCGGCGATTGTCGGGGTCAGGGGTTGAAAGAACGGCAGCGGTCGATCCAGGTGCGGGTTCCCGCCGGAGTCGATACCGGCTCACGCCTGCGTCTTCCCGGAGAAGGCGAACATGGCCGGCACGGCGGTCCTCCGGGAGATCTCTACGTCGTCATCGGCGTCAAGCCTCACGAGCGGTTCAGCCGGCGTGGCGCCGATGTCCTGAGTGCCGTCGCCATAGGTTATCCGCAGGCGGTGCTCGGCTGCTCCGTGGATGTGGAGACCCTCCACGGCACGTCGGTCCTGGAGGTGCCGCCGGCGACCGCTCACGGCTCGACCTTCGTGCTGCGCGCCCAGGGCATGCCCCGGATCGACGGCCGCGGCCGCGGCCGCGGCGACCACATCGTGGAGGTGCGCCTCGACGTACCGGCGCCGCGGGATCTCTCCGAGAGCGAACTCGAGCACCTGCGAGCGCTGGCCGGCCTGTCGGACGCTGGCGGCGGTACGGTCCGGGAGGACCGCGGCCTGTTGCACCGGGTGAAGGATCTGTTCTCGGGGCACGAGCCCGACCCGCGATCGGCGGAAGGCAACGGCAAGCGGGCGGAGCGCGGTTCCGAGGCCTGAGCGGCTGCCCGACTCCAGACCTCGCTTGCGCCTTCGCCCGTGATTCACCTGCTCGTCGAACCGCACGACCTCGTCGGCGACACGGTCGAGGTCGGAGGCTCCGACTACCGCCACCTGTTCAGGGCACGCCGGCTGAAGGTCGGCGACCGGGTGCGTCTCGTCGACGGCCGCGGCGGGGCCCGCTCGTCGGTTGTGGGGCGGGTCACGGCGCAGCGGGCGGTGCTGCGGGTCGGCGGCGCGTCGCCGGCGCCCGAACCGTTGCGGCGCGTCGCCCTGTTCGTGTCCGCGGTGCGCCCGGAGCGGGCGGCCTGGTTGGTCGAGAAGGCGACGGAACTGGGCCTGCGAGAGCTGCGGTGGTTTGTCTCCGACCGCACCAGCCGGTCCCTGTCGGAGCGGGTACTCGAGCGGCAGCGCCGGATCGCCAAGTCGGCGCTCGAGCAGAGCGGCGGCGCCTGGTTGCCCGAGATCGGCACCCCGGTTGCGCTCGACGAGACAGTGATCGGCCCCGGAGCGGTCGTGCTCCATCCCTGTGTTGCGACCCCGTTCGCGGACGTTGCGGAATCGGCGGCGGCGGTCGTGGTCGGTCCGGAGGGCGGGTTCAGCGACCGGGAGGTCGAGCGACTGGTGGGGCGTGGAGCAGTCCCGGCGCACCTGGGCCCCCGCGTCCTGCGCACCGAGACGGCGGCTCTCGCCGCGCTCGCCGTGGTGTCGACGGCGGCGGCAACGGCGCTATCCTCCGAACCGCCGGAGGTGCAGGGTGCAGCAGCAATCCAGGTCCAATCGAACGCGTGCGCCGAAATCGGCCCATGACCGTGCGCTTGATCTGCTGGCTCGACGCCCGCACTTCGCGGCCGAGCTGGAGACGAAGCTCGGGCGTCGCGGCTACCGTTCGGAGGATGTGGCGGACGCGGTCGAACGGCTGGCGGCTGCCGGCCATCTGAACGAAGGCGAGACCGCACGAATGCTCGTCCGCTCGCTCAAGCGCCGGGGTTACGGTCGCCGGCGGTTCGAGCTGGAACTGCGTCGCCGCGGAGCAGACGAGGCGGCGGCCTGTGCCGCAGTGGAGGCAATCGACGACGAAGACGAGCTTGCGCGTGCGTCGGCCGCGGCGGGGCGCTGGCGGTCGAGCCACCCGACTCGCGACACCGCGGCGCTGGCCCGGCACCTCGAGCGACGCGGCTTCTCCTCCCGTACGATCGGCGGGGTCCTGGTCAGGCCGCTGCAGGAGCAGGCGGAGACAGCGGCAGCACGGGATCGGGGCTCATGCTGAGTCGGGAGATCAGGCAGAGCTTCATCGACTTCTATGCCGGCCGCGGGCACGCGGTCGTTGCGAGCTCGCCGCTCGTGCCGCGCGGCGATCCGACGCTGCTGTTCGTGAACGCGGGGATGGTCCAGTTCAAGAACCTGTTCCTGGGCATCGAGCGGCCTCGATCGCCGCGCGCGGTGACCTCCCAGAAGTGCCTCAGGGTGTCGGGCAAGCACAACGATCTGGAGAACGTCGGGCCGAGTCCGCGCCACCATACGTTCTTCGAGATGCTGGGGAACTTCTCCTTCGGCGACTACTTCAAGGAAGAGGCGATCGCGTCAGCCTGGGAACTGGTCACCGGACCGTGGGGGCTCGACCCGAAGCACCTGTTCGCCACCGTCTTCGAACAGGACGACGAGGCGCAGGAGCTCTGGGTCCGGCTCTCCGGCCTGCCGCCCGAGCGGGTCCTGCGCTGCGGCGAGAAGGACAACTTCTGGGCGATGGGCGACATCGGACCGTGCGGTCCGTGCAGCGAGATCTTTGTCGACACCACTCCGGATCGGCCCGAGATCGGGTGGGACGAAGGAACGGACTCGGGGCGGTATCTGGAGATCTGGAACCTCGTCTTCATGCAGTTCGAGCGGTCCGAGGATGGTCGCAGCGAGCCGCTTCCCAACCCTTCGATCGACACCGGGGCGGGGCTTGAAAGGGTGGCCGCCGTGCTCCAGGGGGTCGAGTCCAACTACGACACGGACCTGTTCGGCCCGATTCTGGCCGCAGTGGCGGGGGCGGCGGGAATCGAGTACGGCCGCCGCCCGGACACCGACGAGTCCATGCGGGTGGTCGCCGACCATCTGCGTGCGGTCGGATTCCTGCTGGCGGACGGCGTCCTGCCGAGCAACGAGGGGCGCGGCTACGTGCTGCGCCGGATCCTCCGCCGCGCTTCACGCCACGGCATGAGGCTGGGCTTCTACGAGCCCTTTCTCGCGTCGCTCCTGCCGTCGCTCGAGGAGACGTTCGCCGGCCACTATCCGGAACTGGCCAAGGCCCGCGAGCCGAGCGCGGCCACGGTGACCGCCGAGGAGACCCGGTTCCTCGAGACCGTCGCGCTCGGCGCCGGCAAGGTCCAGCAGGCGATCGAGGAGGCGCGCGCCGGCGGCGGATCGGTGCTTGCCGGCGACGCCGTGTTCCGGCTGTACGACACCTTCGGGCTGCCGATCGAGACGGTGCGGGAGATCGCCGAGGAGGAGCAGTTCGGGTTGGACGAGGCGGGGTTCGAAGCGGCGCTTCGGCAACAGCGCGACCGGTCGCGCACCGTTGCCGGCGGCCGCCTTCGGATTCCGGCCGCGTCGGGAATCTCCGTACGCGCCGCGTCAATCCCGGACACCAGGTTTGTCGGCTACGACGATCTCGCGGCGTCGGCGCATGTCGTCGTCGTCCTGTCCGACGCCGGAGAACCCGTTCGGGAGTTGACGGACGCGGGCTTCGTCCTGTTCGATCGAACTCCGTTCTACGCCGAGGCCGGCGGTCAGGTGGGAGACATCGGCCGCGTCGAATGGACCGCCGGCAGGGGCAAGGTCCTGGACACGTTCCGTGACGGCGGCGGCATCGTGCATCGGGTCGAGATCACGGATGGCGCGCTCCACGAGGGGGAGTCGGTCGAACTCCAGGTCGACCGCGATCGGAGGTCGGCCGCCCAACGGCACCACACGGCGACGCACCTGCTCCATGCGGCACTGCGCAAGCACCTGGGCGCCGGCGTGCGACAGGCGGGTTCCCTGGTCCACCCGGACCGACTCCGCTTCGATTTCACCCACGGCGCCGCGGTTGCCGAAGAGCAGCAGGAGGCGATCGAAGACACGGTCAACGAGTGGGTTCGGCGAGCGGCGCCGGTCAGGTTCGCCGAGCGCTCCTTCGCCGAGGCGGTGGCCGCCGGTGCGATGGCCCTGTTCGGCGAGAAGTACGGCGACAGGGTCCGCACCGTCGAGGTGCCCGGAGTCAGTCTCGAGCTCTGCGGCGGCTGTCACGTGCGGAACACCGGCGAGATCGGTCCGGTAGCGCTGGTCGGCGAGCGCGGAGTGGCGTCTGGCGTGCGCCGGATCGAAGCGCTCGCCGGCGATCGGGCGGACGGTCTGCGCCGGCGCCAGGCGCAGCGGCTGGCCGCGCTCGAGCGCGAGATCGGCGCCGACGGGGAGGGGGCGGTGGCTGAGGTGCGGGCGCTCAGGGAGCGTCTGCGCGGCGCCGAACGGGAACTCTCCCGAGTTCGGCTGGGGATGCTTGCCGGCGACGGTCAGCCGGTTTCGGGCCAGGACGTTTCGGCTGGCGCGCGGTCGATTCGCGGCGTGAAGGTGGTTCTGCGCGAAGTGCCGGCCTCGAATGCCGGCGAACTGCGCCGTCTCGCCGATGTCCTGCGCGGCCGTCTGGGATCGGGCGTCGTCGTTCTCGGAGCTGTCGATGACGGCAAGGTGAAGCTCGTCGCCTCGGTGACCGGGGACCTCAAGGACCGGGTCGACGCCGCGGCCGTGGCTCGGGCGATGGGATCCGCAATGTCGGGCAGTGGCGGCGGCCGGCGCGACTTCGCTCAGGCAGGAGGCCGAGGCGAAGACCTGGCGCCCGCATTCTCCGCCGCCGAACAGCTCATCGAAGGCAGCCTTGGCGGCGCCGGTTCCTGAAGGCGCCGGAAGAGGGGCCGTGACCGAGCGGGAAGCGGAACGGCGGCGGCCCGCGCCGACCGGGTTCCTGGGTATGCGGCTCAATCTGCCGAACGCGCTGACGATCAGCCGTATCCTGATCGTCCCGCTCCTGGTGGCGGTGCTGCTGACGCAGATCGAAGGCAGCCGGTTCATCGGCCTGGGCCTCTTCCTGATCGCCTCGCTGACCGATTTTCTCGACGGCTTCCTTGCCCGCCGGCGCAAGGAAGTGACGGCGCTCGGCAAGCTGCTCGATCCGGCGGCGGACAAGATCCTCACCTCGGCCGCCTTCATCTCGCTGGTCGGTCTCGGCCTCGCGCCGGCCTGGGTCGTGGTGGTCGTCGTCGCACGCGAGTTCGCGGTGTCGTCGCTGCGGTCGCTGGCGGCGGCGCAGGACGTCGTTCTCGCCGCCAGCGTCGCCGGCAAGGTGAAGACGGTGTCCCAGATCGTGGCGATCTCGCTTCTGATCATCTCCGACCAGCTGGGGGCGTTCGACCTGCTGGCGCCGCTGTCGCTCTGGGTCGCCCTCGCCGCGACGCTCTACTCCGGTATCGAGTACTTCGTGCGCAACGGCCGCCGCGTGCTCGAGGCGTTCGGTGAAGCCTCTGCCGGGCAGTGACGGCGGCGGTCCGGTCGCAGCGCCGGCCGCGAGACAGGGGACCATGATGATTGCCCTGCTCACCCGGCTGGCCGCCTTCGCGCGTCGCCGTCATCGGGCCGTGTTCCTGGTCGCGGTCGTGCTGATCGTTCTGTGCGCGTGGTCGTCGACCCGGCTCCGGTTCGACACGGAGATCCTGAATCTGCTGCCGAAGGATGACCCGGTCGTGACGACCTTCCGGTCGACGATCGACGACTTCGGCAGCCTGGACTATCTGCTCGTCCTGGTGCGGCTGCCGCCTGACGTTCCGCTCGACCCGTACCTGTCGTTCGTCGAGGAACTCGGTTCCTCCATGGAGTCTCTCGAGGAGATCGACTACGTCAACTACGACCTGGGCGAGCTCGAGCAGTTGGCCGAGACCTTCTTCGCTCACGCGTTCGTCTACCTGGACGAAGAGGCGCGCGAAGAGGTGGCGCGTCGGTTGACCGAGGACGGCCTGGGCCGCCAGGTGCAGGAGCTGAGCCGTCGGTTGATGACGCCGGAGGCACTGGCGCTTCGCGAGCTGTTCCTGCTTGACCCGCTGGGCATCCACGAGGTGTTTCTCGATCGGCTCAGTTTCGCCAGCGGCGGTGTCGAAGTCGACTGGGCGACCGGCTACCTGCTGTCCGCGGACCGGTCGCGGGCGCTGCTCATCGCGCGGCCGGCCGAACCGGCGCAGGAAGTTGAGTTCGGCCGCCGGCTGCTCCTCGCGGTCGAGGACCTGGCTGCAGACATCCGGCGCCGATGGCCCGAACTCGGCGGCGAGGTCCGCGACGGCGAGCTGCTGCCGCTGCCCGAGGTAGCTTTCGGCGGCACCTACGTCACCGCGGTCTCCGACGCCGGCTCCATCGTGAGCGGACTGATCTCGAACGTCGCGACGTCGCTGATCGGTGTGCTCCTGCTGTTCGCGCTCGCCTTTCGGCGCGTCGGTCTGATTGCCTACGCCTTCGCCCCGCTCGCCCTCGGTCTGGTGCTCGCCTTCGGCTTCGCCGGCGCCGTTCTGGGAGAGCTGAACGCCCTGACCAGCGGCTTCGCGGCCCTTCTGGTCGGCCTCGGAATCGACTTCGTCATCGTGTCCTACGGCCGCTACGTCGAAGAGCGGCGCCGGGGCGCCGGCCTGGACGCGGCGTTGGCGGCGATGAGCGGATCTTCGGGTCGGGCGGTCTGGACCGGTGCGATCACCACCGCGGCGACGTTCTACGCCTTCCTGGTGACCGACTTCGTTGGCCTGCGGCAGATGGGGCTCCTGACCGGCACAGGCATCCTCTTCTGCATGGTCTCGGTCCTTGTGCTGCTGCCGGCGATGCTGGCCTGGCGGGAGGACCGTCGTCCTGCCGGCGGCCGGCAGCCGCGGCTCGTTCTGCACGGCCTGGGCGCCCGCCGGCTCGTGCGGTGGAGCTTCGAGCGGCCGATCCCGGTGATCTGCTGCTGCCTGGTGCTCACCGTGGCCGCCGGTGTCGTCACCCCCCGGCTGGAGTTCCAGGACGCGATTCGGGAGCTCCGGCCGCAGGGGAATCCGGGCGTCGAGATCCAGAACGAAGTGGCCGAGCACTTCGGTTCCGGGCTGAACTACACGATGATCGTGCTGTCGGGCGCGACGGAGCAGGAGGTGGTGGACCTCTCGAGCCGAGCCGAAGAGGCTGCGCGGGAGCTGGTCGAGAGCGGCGTGCTGGCGGGCGTGGACGGGATCGGCAGCCTGGTGCCGCCGGCCGCCCGCCAGGCGGCGGCCCACGAGTGGCTGGACGCGCGCGAAGCTCTCTTCGATCGGGAGCGGCTGCATTCCCTGTTCCAGCGGTACGCGGCGGAAGAGGGGCTGCGGGCGGCGCCGTTCCAGCGGGGCATCGACCTGCTCGCCGATGCCGGCGCCGACCGCACGACGGTGACGCCGTCGCTGATCCGGGCCGATCCCCAGGTCGGGCGGATGCTCGACCGCTACATGAGTCCGAACGAGGACGAGCACAAGCTGGTCGTCTACCTGTATCCACCTCCCGGGATGTGGCGCCGCGGCCCGCCGCCAGGGACTCCGGAGCTGGTCGACCGGCTCGGCGGCCAGGCTGCGCTCTCCGGCGTGAACGTGGTCGGAGAGCGGCTTCGGAACGGGATCCGGATCGACGCCGTGACCGCCTCGA
The DNA here is from genome assembly GCA_965116145.1 of Thermoanaerobaculia bacterium. GTDB lineage: Bacteria > Acidobacteriota > Thermoanaerobaculia > Multivoradales > Multivoraceae > Multivorans. The sequence goes on along the minus strand of OZ220482.1, from coordinate 2,118,620 downwards.
TCCTCGGCTTCGTGCTGGTGGCGCTCCTCCTCTTCCTGGACTACCGCTGGCTTCCCGGCACCCTGCTGTCGCTGCTGCCGTTGTCGGTCGGCGTGGTGTGGATGCTCGGCGTCATGGTCCTGGTCGGGCTCGACATGAATTTCTTCAACGTCTTCGTGGTCACCATGATCATCGGCATCGGCGTCGACTACGGCGTCCACATGGTGCACCGCTGGCGCGAGATCGGCTTCGGTCCGGAGGCGCTTCGGGGCGACCGTCTGGCAGTCGGCCTGGGCGAGACCGGCAAGGCGATCGTGCTCGCCGCGGTGTCGACCAGCGTCGGCTTCGGGTCCCTCGCCCTCTCGCACTATCCGGGGCTGCGCTCGATGGGTATCGTTGCGATCCTCGGCGCGGCCGCCACCGCACTGGTCTCCATCACGCTGCTGCCGGCTCTGATCGCCCTGGGCCAGCGGCGCGCATCTCGCACGAGCTGATGTTCGAAGGACTGCAGGACAAGCTCCAGGGTGTCTTCCGGTCCCTGCGCTCGGAGGGGCGGATCACGGAGGATCACGTGCGGCGGGCGGTCCGGAACATCCGGCTCGCCTTGCTGGAGGCCGATGTCCACGTTCGGGTGGTCCGTTCCTTCGTCGACCGGATCCAGGAATCGGCGTTGGGCGACAAGGTGCTCGGCAGCCTGACCCCCGACCAGCAGATGGTCCGGATCGTTCGCGACGAGCTGATCGCCATGCTGGGCGAGCCGGGCGCGGAGCTTCGGCTGGAAGGTCGGCCGGCGGTGGTGCTGCTGTGCGGCCTGCAGGGATCGGGGAAGACGACGACCGCCGGCAAGCTGGCCGTGCGTCTGCGCGGACAGGGCAGGAACCCGGTGCTGGCGGCCGGCGACCTTCGGCGGGCGGCGGCGGTGGAACAGCTCAGGCAGGTTGGCGCCGCGGCGGGTGCGACGGTGATCGAGCCTTCGTCCGAAGAGGACCTGCCGGCCTTCTCCGGCCGTGCTCTGGCGGCGGCTCGCGAGGGCGGCTTCGACACCCTGATCTTCGACACGGCGGGCCGGCTGCACGTTGACGCCGAATCGATGGCCGAACTCAGGGAACTCGCCGACCGGGTCGAACCGTGCGAGACGCTCTTCGTGTGCGACGCGATGACCGGGCAGGACGCGGTCCGCAGCGCCGCGGCCTTTGCCGAGGGAGCGCCGCTGACCGGCGCGGTGATGACCAAGCTCGACGGCGATGCCCGCGGCGGTGCTGCGCTGTCGCTGCGGGGCGTGACGGAGCTCTCGCTTCGCTTCGTCGGCGTCGGCGAGAAGCTCGACGACCTCGAGCCGTTTGTACCCGACCGGATCGCTTCCCGCATCCTGGGCATGGGCGATGTGCTGTCCCTGATCGAGAAGGCCGAGCGCATCGTCGACCGCCAGGAGACGGAGCGCCTCGCCGAGCGCATCGCCCGTCAGGAATTCACCCTCGAGGATCTGCGCGACCAGTTGCGGCAGCTCCGTCGCATGGGGCCGCTGTCCCAGATCCTCGAACTGCTCCCCGGTCAGTTCCGGGGCGTCGACCTGCCCGCTTCGGTCGACGAGAGCCGCCTGGTCGCGATCACCGCGCTGATCGATTCGATGACACCGCGCGAGCGCTCCAGGCCCGCGATCCTGAACGCGAGCCGCCGCCGCCGGATCGCGCGCGGCTCCGGCCGCACCGTGCAGGAGCTGAACCAGTTGCTCCGGCAGTACCGCCAGATGCGGAAGCTGATGAAGCGCACCCGAGGCAAGTGGATGAAGAACATCCAGGGAACGTAGGTGAGTGCGGCTTCCGCCGGCAGAAATCGTTGAGACACACGGACTGCTACACTGATTCTGGCCGCGACAGTGAGACGCAGACGGTGAGTAGTGTCGCCGCCGCAAGGGACGAGGGACGTTGACTTCTCGCTCCCGGCCGTGGTACTTCTCCGCGTTCTGAGTTCTGCCGTCTTTTCGGGGGCCGAGGAATCACACCATGGACGAGACGAGACATCTGATCGGCAAGTGGCGTGCCGAGGGCATCGAGATGGCGTATCCCCTTCTCTTCAGGTTCCGCACCTCCGTTGTCGGTGAGGGGTGGCTTGCAGGGGTGGAGTTGCGCGGTGCGGCCGTCGTGACCAGGGAAGCAAGCGGCGAGTACATCGCGCACGGCTTTAAGCCGGGCGGTGTGGCGGGCGTCGGCTCGACCCTGACCGAGGCGTATCTGGCTTACAAGGAAGACGTGCAGACCGTGCTCTACGACCTGGCTGGGAGCGCTTCGTTCAAGGCCTACCGGGAGAGCGTGCTGGAGTTCTTCGACGGCGCTGACGCCTGGGGCGAGGCGAAGTTCGCCGAAGCCCGGTCGATGGTTGTGGCCGGCAAGGTCGACAGCTCGCTGCCGCTGGAGCCCAGGCCGCAACTCGGCGCTCGGGTCGTGGAACTGGAGCTGCGGCCGAACAGCAATCCCGTCCTGCCGGCAGGGGAGAGTCTGCCGGTCCAGTTGGCTGCCTGAGCCGTTCGTTGCCGCAGGCCCAGCTCCGGAGGGTCTTCGGGATGCTGGACAAGTGCGCTCCGGGTTACACCTGCGTCGAGACGGATCATCACTGGGGCGTTCGGTTCGGTGATGGTCAGCCCATCAGGCTCCCGAAGGGCGAGCACAGCCGACAGGCGGCGAAGACCGGCGGAGTCCACATCGGAACGATCAAGTCGATGTGCAGGCGGTTCGGGATCATGGACTGCGCGCGGCAGGTCCTGCCGTAGCTTCGGTGAGCGAGGGCCTCGGTGGGAGTGCGCGGGTTTCGCGTCTCTGGAGCCACAAGCTGCTAGACTGTGCTGCTGTCTCGTCGTCGACTGGGCGGTGGCTGAACAACCTTGGAAATCCTGACATGGTGAAGATACGACTTCGGCGCATGGGTTCGCGCCACAGCCCCTTCTACCGCGTGGTGGTGTCGGACAGCCGCAAGGTGCCGACATCGGCGGTGATCGAGGAGGTCGGGCACTACGATCCCTGCAAGAAACCGGCGGTCATCCGGCTGAAGTCCGATCGCATCGATCACTGGGTGGCGCGTGGAGCGCAGCTCTCCGACAGTGTCCGCGGCCTGGTGCGGCGGGCGGCTGCGGCGAGCGCCGCGGGCTCCTGACGCGGCCGGTGGCGATGTCGGAGGTTGCGGAACAGCTCGCTTCGGTCGTTCGCTCGATGGTGGACCAGGGGGATGCGGTCCACGTCGAGGAGATCGAAGAGGAAGACGCCGTCGTCCTTCAGGTCGAGGTCGCGCCGGATGAACTCGGGCGCGTGATCGGCCGTCATGGGCGCACCGTCCGGTCGCTGCGCGCTCTCCTGGATGTCCGGGGCGCCGAGGCCGGCGAGTACTACGAGGTCGAGATCGTCGAACCGGCCTAGCAGTCGGCGGCTGGCGGAGAACCCGTGCGCGCAGAGGGGCAGGGGATGGGACAGCCGCCACCGCAGTCGAGCCGGGGAGAACCGACGGAGACGGTTACCGTCGGCGCCGTCCTGCGCGCACATGGGCTGCGCGGCGAAGTGCTGGTCCACGCCGACAGCGAGAATCCCGACCGGTTCCGGGCGGGCTCCGAGCTTCTTGCGGCCAGCGGCGGCCGCGTACGGCGGCTGACCGTGGCCTCGAGCCGGCCTCATCGAGGCGGCTGGCTGGTCCGCTTCAGCGGCATCGCCGACCGTGACGGCGCGGAAGTTCTGCACGGCGCCCTGCTCGAGGTTCCGGAGGACCAGGTACCGCCAGCCGAGACCGGCGCGTACTACTACTTCCAGCTTGTCGGCTGCCGGCTCGTCGACAGGAAACTCGGCGAGCTCGGCGAAGTCACCGGCGTGCGGGAGGACGGCGGGGGTGTCCTGCTCGAAGTTGCTGTCTCGTCCGGGACGGGTCGAAGGTCGGTGCTGGTTCCCTTCGCTCGAGCGCTGCTGCCGGAGATCGACATCGCCGAGGGCCGGATCGCGAGCGACCTGCCGGATGGACTCGTCGAGACATGCGGGTCGACGTCATAACGATCTTCCCCTCCGTCTTTCGGGAGTTCCTGGAAGCCGGTCTGATCGGTCGGTCGATCGCCGCCGGTCTGATGGACATTCACGTCCATGACCTCCGCGACTACACCGAGAATCCGCATCGGAGCGTCGACGACGAACCGTATGGCGGCGGCGGCGGCATGGTGATGGCCGCACCGCCCTGGCTTCGTGCCGTGCGCGCCGTTTCCGAGCCCGGACCGCCGCCTCGCCGGATCCTGCTGTCGCCGCAGGGCGAACGTCTCGACGATGCCGGAGTGCGCCGACTGGCGGGCGAGGAGCGGTTGCTGCTTCTGTGCGGACGTTACGAGGCGATCGACGAGCGCGTGCGGTCGCTGGTCGTCGACTCGGAGCTGTCGATCGGCGACTACGTTCTCTCGGGCGGCGAAGTGCCGGCCATGGTGGTCATCGAGGCGGTCTCCCGCCTCGTCCCGGGGGTGGTCGGTCGGCCGGAGTCGGTCGAGAACGAGAGCTTCCGTTCGGGCCTGCTCGACCACCCGCACTACACCCGACCACGCAGCGTCGAGGGGATCGAGGTACCGAGCGTGCTGCTTTCGGGGGACCATGCGCGGATCGAGGCCTGGCGGCGCCGGCAGGCGTTCGAGGCCACGCGCCGGAAACGGCCGGATCTGCTCGACGAAGACGCGTGTCGTCGGACGGTTGCGCCAGGGGCCTCGAACAGGCGATAATCCGCTTCCCGCCGGGTCGCGGTCCGCGGCTTCGGGGATCAGCGGCTGCCGGTCGCGGAACAGAGAGATCCCTCAGGTGACAACAGGGCCGGGGCGACCCGGAGTCGAAGTACAGGTGACACGCAAATGCACGATCTACAGCGGGTGGAGCAGGAGTACTTGCGGGAAGGCCTGCCGGACTTCCGGGCGGGCGACACGGTCAAGGTTCATGTCCGGGTTCGGGAGGGCGCCAAGGAGCGCATCCAGATTTTCCAAGGCGTCGTCATCGCGCGGCGGGGCGGCGGCACGCGAGAGACCTTCACCGTGCGGAAGGTCTCGGGCGGCATCGGCGTCGAGCGCGTCTTTCCGCTCCATTCGCCGGTGATCGGCCAGATTGACGTCGTTCGCCGCGGCAAGGTGCGGCGCGCGAAGCTCTACTATCTGCGGAAGCTGCGCGGCCGCGCCGCCCGTATCGAGGAGCGTCGCGACCGCTGACACGAGGTCCGCGACCGGCCGGCTGGCGGCGTTGCTGGCCGAGACCTATCGCCTGCGCCTGCTGCGCGGGCTGGAGGATCGGTGCGGGGCGGCCGGTTGCGGACTCGTTGCCGGGATCGACGAAGCGGGGCGCGGCTGCCTGGCCGGCCCGGTCGTGGCGGCGGCGGTCGTGGTGGATCCGAAGTGTCTGATCCCCGGTATCGACGACAGCAAGCGCCTCTCCGAGCCGCAGCGCGAACGGCTGGCGCGAGCGATCAAGCGGCGCTCCGTGGCCTGGGCGACGGGCATCTGCGACGCGGTCCTGATCGATCGGGTCAACGTGCTGGAAGCGACCCGCCAGGCGATGCGGTCGGCCCTGCGATCGCTGACCGTACGACCCGGAGTGGCCCTCGTTGACGCCGTGCCGCTCGGCACGGTAGAGGTGCGCGGCGCCCCGGTGCCGACGCTGCCCCTGGTGCGGGCGGACTCGCTGAGCTACGCCGTTGCCAGCGCCTCGATCGTCGCCAAGACGGACCGCGACCGGATGATGGCGGAGTATGACCGCGAGTACCCCGGTTTCGGCTTCGCCAGCCACAAGGGCTATGCCTCCGCACAGCATCGTGTGGCGCTGCGAGAGCTGGGACCGACGCCGCTGCATCGCCTGAGCTTCGGCTCCGTGCTGCCCGAGCAGGAGGAGTAGCCGCGCAGTAGCTCGCCGCGACCTTGTCGGGCATTAGGATCCGAGCGTGTGGACGACCCGGCATGTCTCACCGAGGTCCGTGGTGAGAGGATCCGCGGTCGTCGCAGGAGCTCGGTGAGACATGCGGTCCAATCGCCTGCTGTTCCCGGTCCTTGCCGGGATCGTTGTCGCGGCAGCCGCGGTTCTCTGGCTGGCGCCGCGAGCGGAGCGGTTGCGGGCGCCGACCCTGGCAGGCGCCTGGGTCGGCGTGGAGGTCGAAGGCGACGGCGTGGCGCGGACCGGCGCCGTCGAGTTGACCGCGGGCCAGGACTTCCGGTTGCACGCTGTCCTGGTCGCCGAACCGCGACGCGGCGCCGCGGGCGGCGATCCGGTCTACTACAGCACCGTGCCGCAGGTCGAGATCGGCGGTCGTCGGGTCGAAGCCCGGCCGCCGGACGAGATCGACGGTCTGGGCTGGGTGCAGATGCTCTGGTTCAGCCTGGAGCACGGCGTGCCCTTCCGGGAGCTGGAGGACGGGGTGGAGCTCGACCGCTTCGCCTACGAGCCGTTCTTCCGGCCCGAGTGGGGCAGCGGCTGGTCGATCGAGGGTGCGCTGGAGGCTCACTTCGACCGTTGGCTCGCGGAGGATGGACCGGACCTCGACCGGGACTTCGGCACCCTTCGCTACCAGGTCTGGGTCGAGGCTGCGATCGACGAGGACTCGACGGTTCCGGACCAGCGCGTCAAGTCGGCAGCCTTGCCGGACGCGACTCGACTCGAAGTACGGCTGCCGGGCGCCCTGGCGATTCCCTCGGCGTTCTTCGGTTTGCCCGGAATCCAGCGGGGCAAGGGCGAATGGGATGCCGAAACGACCGCTCGGCTGCAGCAGCTCCACGACGATCGGCTGGCCTTCACCCGGACTTCCGTGCTGCGCGACATCCTCGAAGCGGGCGCCGTCACCTGGGAAGACCTGGACCGGGAGCTCACTCCACTGGATGGAAGTACGCCGTGGAACGCGCCGGGCGAGGGTTCGCCGGCGCCCGGCGACCTCGTTCATGTCGGCGGCCGTTGGGCCGTCCTGTTCGCCGACAGCGCTGCCGAGGGGACCCGCGGGATGCTCGACGGCGCCGATCTCTGCCTCGACTTCGACGCTGGCGCCATGGTGCGGCGCCTCGGCCGGATCTTCACGGTGAACGTCGAGGGCGCCGGAGATGTTCTCGTGGCCGCGCCGGCGCGGGCGCCGTGACCGGAATCGCGGGCGCCGTCAACCGGTCGCGCGCGCTTCGACGGAGCTCCGGATCGCCTCCTCGAGCCGGCCGCCGCGCAGCAGTTCGCTGAACACGTGCGGCTCCTGACCGGGGCGGTAGAGCGCGTAGAACGGGATACCGTAGCGGCCGAAGCTGGCCAGATAGCGAGCAATGTCGTCGTTCCGGTTCGTCCAGTCGGCCTGCATCGCGACCACGTCGTAGCGGGCGAAGAGCTCGGCCGTGCTCTGGGTCTCGAGCACGAGGCGCTCGTTCACCTTGCAGGTCGCACACCAGTCCGCAGTGACGTCGACGAAGACCAGTCGGCCCTCGGCAGCAAGCGTTTCTGCCTGTACCGGGTCGAACGCCACCCAGTCCAGGATCTTCTCGCTGCCCGGCGCTGCGTCCGCGATCGCCGAGTGACCGGTTGCGCCGTTGGCCAGCAGCAGCACCAGGGCGGCCGCAGCCGCAGCGCCGACGCGGCCGAACGCCCGCAGACCCGTTGCTCCGCTGCGGCCCTGCAACCAGATGAAGAGGGCCAGCGAGAGCAGCCCGATCTCCAGGAAGGCCAACCGGGCGCTGCTCATCTGCGCCGCGAGCACATAGAGGAGCCAGACCGTCGTGCCCGCGATCAGGAAGCCCATGATGCCTCGCAGCGTCACCATCCATTCGCCCGGCCTGGGCAGGAGCCGTGCGGTCCCCGGCGCCGCGGCCAGCAGCAGGTAAGGGGTGGCGAGGCCGATGCCCACGGCGGTGAAGACCAGGACGATCGTGGCGGCGGGCTGGCTCAGGGCGAAGCCGACAGCGGTGCCCAGGAAGGGGGCCGAGCAGGGTGTCGCCATCAGGGTGGCGAACACGCCGGAGAAGAAGTGGCCGGAGTAGCCCTCGCTGCTGCTGCCGCCCAGGCGATTGGCGAGCGTCGGCGGCAACCGGATCTCGAACAGGCCCCAGACGTTCAGGCTGAACAGGGTCAGAACGAGTGCGAGAAAGGTCACGAACAGCGGGTTCTGGAACTGGATGCCCCAGCCCACCGCCTGCCCGGCGGACCGGGCGAGAAGCGTCGCCCCGGCCAGCGCCCAGAACGAGACCAGGATGCCGAGGGTAGTCATCAACGCGCCGGCGACGACCTCCCGACGGGCCTGCCCGGAGGCCTGGGCGAGCCCGAACAGCTTCAGCGAGACGATCGGCAGCACGCACGGCATGCCGTTCAGGATGAGCCCGCCCAGCAGGGCCGGGATCAGCGCGGCGAAGAGGCTCAGGCCGCCGGTCGAGCGGGATCCGGCCGGCACGGTCTCGAAGACCGGGTGTCCGGTTGGCGCGCCGTTCTCGCCGATGTCGAGGACAACTGTCGTCTCGGCGGTGGTCGGCTGCAGGCAGATGAGGTTGTCGCAGGCCTGGTAGTACAGCTCGATAGGTATCTCGACGGCGCCGGCGGCAAGGTCGTCGGGCAGGTCGAGTTCCGCGTGAATCACGACTTCGTGCTCGTAGACTGCAAGCGGCTCCTCCGCGAAATCCGACTGCCACATGACGTGCGCCGGATAGTCGATGGCGGCCGCCGGCCATCCTTCCGGAACTTTCAGGTCGAGTTCCGTGGGAATCAGGTAGTCGTAGCTTGGCGTGCGGCTCTGGATGTGCCAGCCGTCCTCGATCGTCACCACGGCGGCGATGCGCACGGGCGTCGCTGCGGCGTAGGAAGTGAAGTCGGCGAACGCCTCGACCGTGGCCTTGGAAGACGGTCCGGGCTGGGCGTTCGTAGTGGTTGCCAGAGCTGCTCCGATGATCAGGGCGGCCGCGGTCGCCAGCAGGCCGTGGCTGAAGTTGCGCCCTGGAAGTCCGCGGCGGCAGTGCGTGTCGAATGCAGCGGGAGTCCTGCCGCGGACTGCCAGGCAGCCCGCCTGGCCTGGTCGTTCTCCGGTCGAAGGAGCTGACCCGAAGTGTGCCTTCATCACGATCCGCTGCTGCTACGATCCGGATTCATGTCTATCGGTGAGCGGGAGTCGGCCACGATGGCGGTGTCCCGCCGGGTTGCCGAGCTTCGTCGCGAGGGAGTCGAGGTCCTTGACCTGGGCGCCGGAGAGCCTGACTCTCCGTCGCCGGCGACAGCCGTCAGGGCTGCCCGGCAAGCCCTGGAAGAGGGCCGGACCAAGTATACGTCCGTGGAAGGCACGTTCCGGCTGAGAGCGGCGCTGGCGGATCGCTACGGCGGCCGTGGCGCGCCCTGGAGGGCTGCCAATGTGCTGGTCACGGTCGGCGCAAAGGCTGCCCTGTACCAGCTCGCCCAGGCGTTCCTGGGTCCGGGGGACGAGGCGATCGTGCCCACTCCGGCCTGGGGCAGCATTCCGGCCCAGGTGCGGCTCGCCGGGGCTAGTGCCGTCACCGTCCCGATGGCGCCGGAGGACGGCTTCGTCGTCCGGGCGCAGCCGCTCGTCGCGGCGATGTCGGAACGGACGCGGGCAGTAATTGTCAACACGCCGTGCAATCCCACCGGCGCCGTCATGTCCAGCAGCGAACTCGAGTCACTGGCCTCGGTCTGCGCCGAGCGCGGCGCGTTGCTGATCAGCGACGAGACCTACGAGCGCTTCATCTACGACGGGCGGCAGCACGCCAGTGTTGCGGCGCTCGCCGCCCGCTTCCCGGATACGGTCGTGCTGGTCGGTTCGTTCTCGAAGAGCTACGCCATGACCGGCTGGCGGGTGGGCTATCTGCTCGGTTCCACCGACGTCGTGGCGGCCGCCGCCGCCGTCCAGAGCCACGTGACCTCGAACGCGACTTCCTTCGCGATGGCCGGAGCCGAAGCCGTCCTGGCGCAGGAGCCGCCCGAGTCGGCGGCGCTCGTTGCCGCCTGCGCCCGCCGGCGGCGATTCGTGGCGCGGGAGCTGGACCGGGCGCCCGGAGTCGTCTGTCCGCCGCCGGCCGGCGCCTTCTACGCTTTCCCCAACGTGAGCGTCTGCCTCGACGAGACCTGTCCCGACTCGGCTTCCCTCTGTCGCCGGCTGCTCGACGACGCACGGGTCGCCGTCACGCCGGGTTCGGCGTTCGGCTGCGAAGGGCACCTTCGCATCTCCTTCGCCTGCAGCGATGACGTACTGGCGTCCGGACTCGAGGGCATCGTCCGCGTGCTGGCCCGACCGGCCGGCGACACCGTTCCGCTCCTCGCTGCCGCAGGTGGCGCCCGATGAGGCCGCTGGTGCGCAGCCTCGCTTTCCCCATGCTGACCCTGTTCGGGATTCGGGTCAGGATCCACTTCACGTTCATTCTGCTCCTGGTCTGGCTCGCGGTGCTGGCGCCGGATCTCGGCAGCAGTCCGGTGCTGCTGGCCTTTGTCGTCGTGGGTCTGCTGATGAGCGTGATCGCCCACGAACTCGGCCATGCCCTCATGGCACGCCGGTTCGGCATGGACACGCGTGAGATTGTCCTGACCCCGGTCTGCGGGGTGGCGCGCCTGGACGGCTATCCCGAGGGCAGGGCCGAGCTGGCGATCTCCGCCGCCGGTCCGCTTCTCAACCTGGCGCTGGCCAGCCTGCTTCTTGCCGGGCTGACGGCAGCGGGGCTGCCGGCAATGGGCGCCGGTGCGGTCGTGGACGTGGTGTCGGCGCTGCAATGGCTGGTAATCGGCAATCTGTGTCTGTTCGCGCTGAATCTGCTGCCCGCGTTTCCCCTTGACGGCGGTCGGATACTCCGTTCGGCGCTCTCGTTCGCCATGGGCCAGGAGCGCGCCACCAGGATCACGACCCGGTTCGGCTTGGTCCTTGCCGGTCTCTTCGGCCTCGCCGCTCTCGTCCCCTGGCAGGCGGGAGTGGCGATCAACCTGTTCCTTTTCGTGACCGCCTTCTTCATCCTGTTCGGTGCGAGCCGCGAGTCCTCCCAGGTCAGGACCCTGCAGGTGCTGCAGGGTCGGCGCGCGGGCGAGGCGATGATGACGCGCTGCGAGCGTCTGGCGCCCCAGGACACGATCGAGTGGGCCGTCCGCATGCTGCTCTCGACCACGCAGCGCCACTTTCCGGTGGTCGATGGCTGGGGGCGTGTGGCCGGCGAGGTCGATCGGGACCGTCTGCTCGATTCGATGAGTCGTCTGCCGTCCGGCACGCCTCTGCTGGAACTCATGAACCGGAATCCGCTGACCGTGGCCGAGGACTGCGATCTGCTGGATGTCCTGCGGGAGCTGCAGAGTCCGGCGCGGGCGCTCTGGGTCGTTCGCGACCACGAGCTTCTGGGAATGCTCACCGCCGACGGCCTCGTCCAGTTCGCCGAGGTGTGCCGCCGGCTCCGGCACCGCGGCGCCGACGCCAGCACCTGAACGTTCCTGACGGGATGCCTGGCTGGTCGAATGCAGCGCGACTTCTGCCACGGACTGCTAGAGTGGCAGGGTCCACGTTCAAGGGGTGATGGCCTAAGGTGATGGGTTGACGCGTGTGAAGGACGACGAACAACAGTCGGGTCTTTCACGCCGGTCCTTCCTGCGCGGCAGTGCTGCCGGCGCGTTCTCGGGAGGCCTGGCGGCCGGCGTTCTGGCGGGCGAGGCCGCAGCCGCCGCTGCCGCGAACGATGCCCGGATCGGCGAGACGGTCGGCCCCGGTGCAGTCGAGATCGAACTCGAGGTGAATGGCGTCAGCCGTCGGCTGGCGGTTGAGCCTCGCGTCACCCTGCTCGACGGTCTGCGCGATCGGCTGGACATCACCGGACCCAAGCGGGTCTGCGACCGCGGCGCCTGCGGCGCGTGCACGGTGCTCGAGGACGGCCGCCCCATCTACGCCTGCAGCCGGCTGATGATCCAGTCCGCGGGACGCCGCATCACGACGGCGGAGGGGATGGGCTCGCCCGCCGCCATGCATGACGTGCAGCGGGCCTTCGTGGACAACGACGCTCAGCAGTGCGGGTACTGTACGCCCGGCTTCGTGGTCGCCGCCGCGGCCTTGCTCGCACGTCATCCGGCGCCTTCGGAACAGCAGATCGAGGCGGGCCTGGGCGGGAACTTCTGCCGTTGCGGCACCTACAAGGGAATCCGGGCCGCTGTCTCCGACCTCAGCGGCGAGGGGCCGAGCAGTGGCTGACTATTCCTGGCCCGAGGCTGCCCGCAGAACCTGGATCGGCCGCGGCCCGGTCCGCCTTGACGGCCCGGTCAAATCGACCGGCTCGGCGAAGTACCCCTCCGACCAGAATCCGGCGGGTGTGCTGGCCGCGAAGATCCTGACCTGTCCGCATGCCCACGCACGGATCGTCGAGATCGACACGTCGGCGGCGGAGACCCTGCCCGATGTGCGTGTGGTGCACGTGATCCAGGGTGCGGGCGCCGAGATTCAGTGGGCCGGCGACGAGATCGCGGCGGTCGCGGCGGTGACCGAGGAGGCTGCTCGCGACGCCTTGCGGGCGATCCACGTCGAGTACGAGGTCCTGCCGCATTTCGTCAACGAGGAGGACCGTGATCGAGCGCCCGCTGCCAGGGCCGCCAGCGAGAAGACGGCAGGCGATCCGGACGCCGCCCTTGCCGCCGCTCACGCCGTCGTGGAGCGGACCCTGGGCATGCCCCAGATCGCCCACATGTGTCTGGAGCCGCACGGGCAGGTCTGCTCCTGGGACGGAGACGATCTCGAGGTCCACGCGTCGACCCAGGCAGTGTCGACCCTGGCCGGTCAGTTCGCTTCGGAACTTGGCGTGCCGGCGAGCCAGGTCCGGATCCGGGCCGAGTACATGGGCGGTGGCTTCGGTTCGAAGTTCTCGCCCGATCGCTGGGGGATCGTCTGCGCCGAGCTGGCGCGCAAGGCGGGCGCACCGGTGAAGCTCTTCCTCGAGCGGGATCAGGAGGTGGCCGTGGCAGGCAGTCGTCCGTCCGCCTTCGCCCGCATTCGCGCGGCGGCCGACGAGCACGGCAGGCTGGTTGCCTGGGACTCGGATTCCTGGGGTTCGGGAGGCCTCCCGGGGACAGGCGAGACGCCCCTGCCGTATGTCTTCAGCAAGTTGCCGAACCGTCGCACCCGCCACACGTCCGTGCCCACGAACCTCGCCGGCTCGAGGGCCTGGCGGGCGCCGAACCATCCGCAGGCGTGTTTCCTGACGATGACCGTCCTGGACGACCTGGCGGACGACCTGGGACTCGACCCGATCGACTTCCTCGATCGCAACCTGGACCTGACCGGGCGGCCGGACACCTACCGGGAACAACTGGCGATCGCTGCCGAGATGGCGTCCTGGAAGGAGCGCTGGCAGCCGCGCGGACGATCCCGCGAGGGCTCGGTTCATCGCGGACTGGGAGTTTCCATTCACACCTGGGGCGGCCGCGGCCACTCGAGCAACTGCGACGTGACCGTTCATCCGGACGGAGCGGTCGAGGCGCGGATCGGGAGTCAGGACATCGGGACCGGGACCCGGACGGTCGTGGCTCAGGTGCTGGCCGAGACGTTCGGCCTCGAGCTCGACTTGGTGCGGGTGTCGCTCGGCGACAACGCCTACCCGCAGTCGGGCCCGTCCGGCGGCAGCTCGACGGTCGGCGGCGTCGCGGCGTCGACCCGGCGGGCGGCACAGGACGCACTGGGCGAGGTGCTTGCCCTGGCGGCTCCCCACCTCGGGGCCGCGCCTGAGCAGCTCGTCGCCGAGGGCGGTCGGGTGTTCGTGGACGGCGAGCCCTCGCGGGGGATGTCCTGGGACGCGGCAGCATCCCGGATCGGCGGTGCGCCGATCAGCGCTCGGGGCCGGAATCCGGGCCCCGGCCGACTGATATCGAGCGGTGTCGGCGGCGTGCAGATCGCTGAGGTGGAGGTCGATGTCGAGACCGGTGTGGTGCAGGTCGAGCGGATGATCGCGGTCCAGGACTGCGGGCTGGTCGTCAATCGCCGCCTGGCCGAGAGCCAGGTCTGCGGCGGTCTGATCATGGGGATCGGCTACGCGCTGTACGAGGAGTGGATCCCGGATCCGGTCAGCGGCAGACTGCTGAATGCGGACATGGAGTTCTACAAGCTCGCGGGTCTGGTCGATGTGGGGTCGCTGGAAGTCCACATGATGACCGGCCCCGGATACGACGAGCGCGGTGTGATCGGTCTGGGCGAGCCGCCGGTCATTTCTCCTGGCGCCGCGATCAGCAACGCCGTGGCGAACGCGGTCGGCGTTCGGGTGCCCTGGCTGCCGTTGACGCCCGACCGGGTGCTGGACGCATTGGCCGGAACCGCTGGACCCGTCTGATGCGACCGTTCGGCTACGCCGCACCGACGACCGTGGGCCAGGCGGTGACGCTGCTGGCAGCGGAGGGCAGCGAGGCGTTGGCCGGCGGCACGGATCTTCTGAGCCTGCTCAAGGACGATGTCGAACGGGTCGATCGGCTGGTAGCGCTTCACGGTGTGGCTGGGCTTGCGGGCGTCGAGCTTGACGGCGGCACGCTCCGGATCGGGGCGATGACGACGCTGCAGGAGCTGCGGGACCACCCGGAGGCGATCGCTGCACTGCCCGCGCTGGCAACAGCGATCGACGGCATCGCCAGCCCGCAGTTGCGGACGATGGGCACGGTGGGCGGCGATCTTCTGCAACGTCCCCGCTGCTGGTACTACCGCCGAGGCTTCGGCCTGCTGGCTCCGGGACCGGACGGCCGGTCGATGGCGATGGCGGGCGACAACCGCTATCACGCGATCTTTCCGGCGGGTGAAGCCTGTTTCGTCAACCCGTCCAGTCTGGCGCCGCTGCTGGTCGCGCTCGGGTCCGATGCGGTCGTGCAGGGACCCGACGGCGGTCGGCGGCTGCCGGTGGAGGCGCTGTACCGCGCACCGCGCGCTGCGGGCGAGCGGGAGAACACGCTGGCGCCGGGAGAACTTCTTGCTGGCGTCGAGGTCCGGGTCGGAGGGTTCCGGTCGGCGGTGGTCGAGATCCGCCAGCGCCGCTCGCTGGACTGGCCGCTGATGGCGGCCGCGGTATCGCTGACGGGCTCGGGGCTCCGGGTGGGCACGGCCCGAATCGTGCTGGGCCACGCTGCCCCGACGCCCTGGCTGGCGGTCGCGGCGGGCGACCTGCTGGCTGGGCAGAGACTGACGTCGGAGATCGTCGCCGCGGCCGCGGACATGGTCGTGGAGGATGCACGTCCGATGAGCCGCAACCGCTACAAGGTGCAGCTTGCCCGGACCGCCGCAAGGCGAGCGCTCGAGCGCGCGGCCGGCGTGGAGATCTGAGGCAATGGCCGACCGACTTCCAGTACCCCGGGCTCCGCAGCTCTGTCGAAGGTTGCGCTGGAAGACGATGTTCATGGTTCTGGCGCCGCCCGAAGCGGGTGCGGACCTCGACCCCCAGCACGACATCGATGACGGCTTCGTCTGGTGTACCCACAGCATGAACTGTCTCGGTCCTGACGGTGCGGTGGCGTCCAGGGAACACTGCCGGAAGGGCCGCGGCTGCTTCGAGAGCCACGGCCAGGAGCCGGAGCAGTCGCGGCGCCTGCCGCCGTCCTCATGATCATCAACAAGAAGCAGCTCGGCGACGCCAGCCTGCTCGCCGTCGTGGGTGTGATCAAGCTCGGAGAGAGCGCGCGTTTCCTCGCCGATGCGCTGAAGCGAAGCTTGGCGGAGGGCGACGGCCATGTCCTGCTCGACCTGTCGGACGTCAATTACATGGACTCGACCGGAATCGGTGAGCTCGTCGGATATCTCGTCAGGCTGCGTGCCCAGGAACGCAAGCTGATCATGGTCCGGCCTTCGGACCGGATCGTCCAGTTGCTGACGGTGGCCGGCGTCGCGTCCATGTTTCCTACCTACGACACCGTGGAGGACGCTCTCGCTGCCGAGGCTGGCGGCGCCTGAACCCGTTCCGGGGCGCCCGGGTCGGCGCTCATGGCAGCCTGAAGCCGGACTGGCGGTGTTCGGGATCAGCGTTGGGGCGGGTCCAGAACGAAGCGTTCGGGCAGCAGTTCGGACAGCGTGAACCGCTTCCGGCTGGCGGCGCCGCGGGCGCCGGCGGTCACCGACAGGATGGGCAGGTCGCGACTGAATTCGGCCAGAGCGTCGCGGCACTGTCCGCAGGGAGTGCTCGGCGGCTCGGCGCCCGTGGCGAGCGCCAGTGCGCGGAAGGAGCTCTGGCCGGCCGCGACGGCTGCCGACAACGCTCCGCGCTCCGCGCAGAGACTGAGTCCCAGTACACGGTTCTCCACGTTGCAGCCCGTGTAGATGAGGCCGTTGGCGGCGAGCAACGCGGCGCCCACCCGGAAGCCGCTGTAGGGAGCGTAGGCCCGCTTCCGGCAACTGACGGCGCAGTCGACAAGGGCGTCCCAGTCGATCCTGTCGTCGGTGACGGCGTCGTCCGGCCTCGGTGAGTGGCAGGCGGCCCGCACGGCCATTCACCGGATCCTAGCAGCCCGTGGCAGAAGTCGCGCTGCATTCGGTCGGCCATGCATCCCGTCCGGCTGCGTTGCTCTTCGGTCACATATGCCCCAATATGCTCACCTATAGCGCCTTGCCGGACGGGCGCCTGACCGCTCTCGGTGCGACACGCGACTTCTGCCACGGGCTGCTAGCTAGTAGCAGCAGCACGTACGAGGAGCGGTCAGGCAGGCGTGCTATTCTGCGACTCCTCGTTCGAGGATGCGGTGCCGCGCTTCCTCCCCTTCTCCTCTGGATAGCCTGTTGGTCGAAACGTTGTCGAGTCTGTTCCTGTCCTGCGCCTTCGGATGGTCGGCGCCTTGAGCGAACCCCCGGTCGGCGGTCAGAAGGTCGACTGGCGGGACGGCGTTCTGGTCGTCCCGGACCAGCCCGTCGTTCCCTTCATCGAGGGTGACGGCATCGGCCCGGACATCTGGCGCGCCGCCCGGGCGGTGATCGACGCGGCGGTAGAGAGGGCGTACTCGGGTAGCCGCTCCATCGCCTGGCTCGAGATCCTGGCCGGCGAGAAGGCCCTGGCCGAGACCGGCGAGTGGTTGCCTCCGGCCACGGTGGACGCGGTTCGCACCTATCGGGTCGCGATCAAGGGGCCGCTGACCACGCCTGTCGGCGGGGGCATCCGAAGTCTGAACGTGGCGCTCCGGCAGTTGCTTGACCTTTACGCCTGCGTGCGGCCGGTTCGTTACTTCGACGGCGTTCCTTCGCCGGTGCGGGCGCCGGAGAAGGTCGACATGGTCCTGTTCCGGGAGAACACCGAGGATGTCTATGCCGGCCACGAGTGGCAGCAGGGAACGCCGGAGGCGAAGGCGCTGATCGACTTCGTCCGGGACGAGCTCGGCTGCGGTATCCGCGCCGATTCCGGCATCGGGATCAAGCCGGTCTCGGTGACCGGGAGCAGGCGGCTGGTCCGGAAGGCGATCGAGTACGCCCGTGCCCAGGGGAGAGACAGCGTGACCCTGGTGCACAAGGGAAACATCATGAAGTTCACGGAGGGCGCGTTCAAGGACTGGGGCTACGAGCTCGCCGCCGACGAATTCGCGGACTGCACCGTGACCGAGGATGACCTCTGGTCGAGACATGACGGCCGGTTGCCGGATGGGCGCATTCTGGTGAAGGACCGAATCTCGGACGCGATGTTCCAGCAGGTGCTGCTGCGGCCTGACGAGTACGATGTCATCGCGACGACGAACCTGAACGGCGACTATCTTTCCGATGCCCTGGCGGCGCAGGTCGGCGGTCTGGGCATGGCGCCGGGGGCCAACGAAGGCGACGGTCTTGCACTGTTCGAGGCGACCCACGGCACGGCTCCCAAGTATGCCGGTCAGGACAAGGTGAACCCGTCCTCGGTGATTCTGTCCGGCGTGATGATGCTGAACTGGCTCGGTTGGGACGAGGCCGGCGGGTCGATCGAGAACGCGATCGGCCGCGCCATCCGACAGAAACGCGTCACCTACGACCTGGAGCGCCAGATGGAAGGCGCAACCCTGCTGAAGACCTCCGAGTTCGGCCAGGCGATCATCGATAATCTCGACTGAAGAGCCGTCGCCGTTGAAGATCCACGAGTACCAGGCCAAGGGGGTGTTGCGCCGTTACGGTGCCGCCGTGCCTCAGGGCAAGGTCATCGACGATTCCGGTGAGGCCGCGCAGGTCTGCCAGGACCTTGGCGGCCGTTGCGTCGTCAAGGCGCAGATTCACGCCGGCGGCCGCGGCAAGGGCGGCGGCGTCAAGGTGGCCTCGACGCCGAACGAGGCGGTTCGGTTGGCCGACGAGATCCTGGGCATGCATCTCGTGACGCATCAGACCGGTCCCGGCGGTCAGCAGGTGCGCAAGGTGCTGATCGAGGAGGCTCTCGAGATCGACCACGAGCTCTATCTGGGTGTCACCCTCGACCGGGCCGCCGAGCGCCCCCTGCTGATGGCGTCACGCGCGGGCGGCATGGACATCGAGGAGGTGGCTCAATCGGATCCCGACGCCATTCTGCGCGAGCTGATCGACCCGCTTCTTGGTGTGCTGCCCTTCCAGTGCCGGCGCCTGGCGTCCAGGCTCGGCTTCGAAGGCGGTACGGCACGACAGATCCAGTCGATTGCTGCCAGCGTGGTCCGGGCCTACCTGGACACCGACGCTTCCCTGCTGGAGATCAATCCGCTGATGGTGGACTCGAAGGGCCATGTGTATGCCCTGGACGCGAAGATGACGTTCGACGACAACGCGCTCTTCCGGCAACCGGACATCCGTGAGCTGCGGGACGTGCATGAGGAGAATCCGCTGGAGGTCGAGGCCTCGAAGCACGGTCTCAGCTACATCAAGCTCGACGGCAGCATCGGTTGCATGGTCAACGGCGCCGGTCTGGCGATGGCCACGATGGACATCATCAAGCTCTACGGCGCCGAACCGGCGAACTTCCTCGATGTCGGCGGCTCGGCTTCCCAGGAGGCGGTGGCGAGCGCTTTTCGGATCATCCTCTCCGACCCGGCGGTGAAGGCCGTGCTCATCAACATCTTCGGCGGTATCGCCCGCACCGACCGCATTGCGCGCGGTGTGGTGGCTGCGATCGAGGAGCTTGCGGCCAGCGGCTCACCGGTGGAGGTGCCCGTAGTGGTCCGCCTTGAAGGAACGAACGTCGAGGAAGGCCGGGAGGTGCTTGAGCGCGCCGACTTCGACTTCTTCGTTGCGGACGGCATGGCGACGGCCGCCGAACGCGCCGTTCAGGCGCTGGGACACTGAACGGATGTCGATTCTGGTTGGCGATTCGACGCGCCTTATCGTTCAGGGGATCACCGGCAGGGAAGGCCTGTTCCACGCCATCGGCTGCCGGGACTATGGCACGGAGGTCGTGGGCGGCGTGACTCCCGGCAAGGGCGGATCGACGGTCGAGGGCTTTCCGGTCTGGGACTCCGTCGAACGCGCCCGGCGGCGGTCGGGCTGCAACGCGACCCTGATCTTCGTGCCGCCGCCGTTTGCCGCCGACGCCATCATGGAGGCGGCCGACGCGGGCATCGAGTTGATCGTGTGCATCACCGAGGGCATCCCGGTCCAGGACATGGTCCGGGTCAAGGCCTTCCTCCAGGGGCGGGGCAGCCGCCTGCTGGGGCCGAACTGTCCGGGTCTGATCTCTCCCGGCCAGGCGAAGGTCGGGATCATGCCCGGACATGTCCACAGGCCGGGTACCGTCGGAGTGATCAGCCGGAGCGGCACCCTTACCTACCAGGCGGTCTGGCAGCTCACGAACGAGGGTCTTGGCCAGACCACCTGCGTCGGTATCGGCGGCGATCCGGTGAACGGCACCAGTTTCATCGATGTGCTGGAGCTGTTCGCGGCAGACGACGCGACGGAAGCGGTGGTCCTGATCGGCGAGATCGGCGGTACGGCGGAGGAAGAGGCCGCCGCGTGGATCGGCGAGCACCTGGACATTCCCGTCGTCGGCTTCATTGCCGGCGCCACTGCTCCTCCCGGCCGGAGGATGGGGCACGCGGGTGCGATCGTGGCGGGCGGCAAGGGCACCGCGGACGAGAAGAAGGCCGCGCTCAGCGCTGCCGGCGTTCTGGTCGTCGATTCGCCGGCCGACATGGGGGCTCGCGTGTCCGCGGCGTTGGGAGGATAGGGCGCGATGGACGAGACGCTGACGATCATCAAGCCGGACGCCGTCCGCGCCGGCAAGACGGGCCGGATCATCGCCCGCCTCGAGGACGAGGGCTTCGAGATCCAGGCTGTGCGGCGGTTGCGGCTGTCGGAGGCGCAGGCGGCCGCCTTCTACGCCGTCCACCGCGAGCGCCCGTTCTACGCGGACCTGGTCGCATTCATGACCAGCGGCCCGGTCGTCGCCATGGCGCTGGCGCGCGACGATGCGGTTGCGGCTCTCCGCGGCGTGATGGGCGCTACCGACCCGGCGCAGGCTGTTGCCGGGACGATCCGCGACCTCTACGGCACGGACGTGCAGAACAACGCGATCCACGGCAGCGATTCGCCCGAGAACGCCGCGATCGAGCGCGCCTTCTTCTTCGCCGCCTGCGATCTGGTGGGCTGACGGCCCGGCCTCGGGACGCTCCAGTGGACTCAGGGCGCCGCTCCCCGGATCGGCAGGTCCATCGCCGGAACGTCGGGAGTCGCCGCGTCGGCTCGGGGAGCCCGTCGATACGTTCTCGGTGCGGCACGGGGACGAGACCAGCGCGGGAGAGGGCTTGACGGCGGCGGCTCAGGTGTTTTCAAGCCGCTGGGGCCTGATGCTCGCCATGCTCGGCATGGCCGTCGGTACAGGCAATATCTGGCGGTTTCCCCGGATTGCGGCGTCCAACGGCGGCGGTTCGTTCCTGGTTGCCTGGGTCTGCTTCCTGATCTTGTGGTCGGTGCCGCTGATTCTGGCCGAGTTCGCGCTCGGCAAGCGGCTGCGCACCGGTACGGTGGGGACCTTCGCCGCGATGCTGGGCGAGCGGTTCGCCTGGATGGGCGCCTGGATCGCGTGGGTGGCGGCGGCGATCGGCTTCTACTACGCAGTGGTCATGGGCTGGACCCTGCGCTTCTTTCTGGCCGCCGTCACGATGCAGCTCCAGGGGGAGGGCTCGGCCGAGCTCTGGGAGCGGTTCTCGTACACGCCTCAGGTCCTCGTCTTCCACGCACTGGCGCTCGCGATGGCGGTGGTCGTCGTGCTCACCGGAATTCGCGGCATCGAGACCGTCGTGCGGATCCTGATGCCTGCGTTGCTCCTGCTGGTCGTGGTCCTGGCAGTCCGAGCGGTGACGTTGCCGGGGGCGGCGAAGGGTCTCGAGTTCCTGTTCCAGCCCGACTGGAGCGACCTGCTCGACTCGAACATCTGGCTGCAGGCGCTGACCCAGAACGCCTGGGACACCGGCGCGGGCTGGGGACTGGTCCTGACCTACGCCGTGTTCTCGCGGCGCAGGGAGGACACGAACCTGAACTCCTGCCTCCTCGCCTTCGGCAACAACAGCGTGTCGTTGCTGGCGGGCGTCATGGTGCTCTGCACCGTCTTCTCGCTGATGCCTGACGCTGCCCACCAGATCGTCGGCGCGAGCAACGAGGGATTGACCTTCATCTGGATTCCCCGGCTCTTCAACGCGATGCCGGGCGGCTCGTTCTTCATGGTCCTGTTCTTCATGGCCCTGGTGTTCGCCGCGTGGACCTCCCTGGTTGCGATGTTCCAGCTCGTCACCCTGGCTCTCGAGGAGGCGGGGATCGAACGGCGCAAGGCGGTCCTGTCGATCGCGGTCGCGGCCTTCGTTCTCGGCGTGCCCTCGGCGCTACGGCAGTCTTTCTTCGTGAACCAGGACAACGTCTGGAGTGTCGCGCTGATGTCGTGCGGCCTGTTCGTCGCCCTCGCCGTGATCCGCTACGGCGTGACCCGCTTCCGCGTCGAGATGATCAACAGCGGTAACCAGGACGTGCTGGTTGGCGCCTGGTGGGACTGGGCGATTCGCCTGGTCGTGGTCGAGGCGTTCGCGCTGGTGGTCTGGATGTGCTGGAGCGCCCGCAACGAACCGCTCTGGGGGCCGCTGGGGGTCGGCAACCTGTTCGCCCAGTGGGCGGTCGTGGCGGTGGTGCTGATCGCGCTCAACGGTGTCTTCCTGCGCGGCCTGCAGAAGCGCGCCCGGAAGTCCGGCTGACGGCGGCTCGCAAGCGCGTCAGCTCAACCGGCGATGCAGCCAGGCGCGGACGCGCTGGATCCGAAGCCAGGCCCCTGGCCAGCGGCGAACGACGACGGCACGCAGCCGGAGGTTCAGCCGATTGCTGGCCAGGGACAGCAGCGCGACACCCAGGGGTACGAGCACCACTGCCGGGATCCCGGGCAACGGGCCGAAGATCAGACCAAGGAAGACGAGGAAGGAGCCTGCGGCAAAGAGGAGGATGCGGACACCGGTGCGCAGAGGCGGCAGTTCATCCTCGGCGTTCGCGCCCGGAGCCGGCTCACTGGTCCGGTCAGTCCGAGGCACCGCCGCTCTGCCGATCGTGCTGTGGGTTCTGCAGGGACAAGGCGAACGTCGGTAGCCGTGCGCGTCACTCGGGAAGCGCGGTGGACGCGGTCTCGATCTTCAGGAAGCGGCGCTTGCCCACCCTGAGCAGGGCGCTTCTGCCGTCCGGCAGACTGACGTAGGGATCGCCGACCTTCACGCCGTCGAGGGAAACCGCCCCCTGCTGGATGAGACGACGCGCTTCCGCTCTGCTGGCCGCGAATCCGACATCGTTCATGACGGTGAAGATCGGCTGCCCGGAGGGAACGCAGCGGGTCTCGATCCGGTCCGGCACGCCCCCGCCCCGGAACATGCGGTCGAACTCCGTGCGCGCCTCGTCTGCGGCGTCAGCGCCGTGGAAGCGCCGCACGAGGTCGTGGGCAAGGTCGGCCTTCAGATCGCGCGGGCTCGCCTGCCCGTTCGCCGCGTCGGCTTTCTGACGGTCGATCTCGGCCTGGTCCAGGTCGGTCAGCAGCAGCCGCCAATCCCACATCAGGTCGTCGGGGATCGACATCGTGCGGCCGAACATCTCGCGTGGCGAGTCCTTGAACGCGACCGCGTTGCCAAGGCTCTTCGACATCTTCCGGGCACCGTCGGTGCCGACGAGCAGCGGGACGGTGAGTGCGATCTGCGGTTCCATGCCACGGGTACGCATCAGGTCGCGGCCGACCAGCAGATTGAGGAGCTGGTCGTGACCGCCGAGTTCGACGTCGGCTTCCAGGACGACCGAGTCATAGGCCTGGGTCAGGGGGTAGAGCAGCTCGTGGATGGCGATCGGCTCGTGGTTCTCGAAACGACCGCGAAAGTCCTCCCGTTCCATCATCCGCGCCAGCGTGCAGGAGCCGGCGAGCCGGATGATCCCCTCGGCGCCGAGCGCCTCCAGCCACTCGCTGTTGTGCCGAATCTCGGTCCGCTCCCGGTCGAGGATCGTCCAGGCCTGTTCCTGGTAGGTCGCCGCGTGGGCCCGTACCTGCGCGTGCGACAGCTGCGGACGGGTGGCCTTCTTGCCGGTGGGATCGCCGATCATCGCGGTGAAGTCGCCGACGAGAAACACGACGCGGTGGCCAAGTTCCTGGAAGTGGCCGATCTTCCGCAGCAGCACTGCGTGGCCGAGGTGAAGGTCGGGCGCCGTGGGGTCGAAGCCGGTCTTGACCAGGAGCGGGCGGTTGCTGCTTCGGGACTGCTCGAGACGCTGCCTCAGGGCTGCTTCTTCGACGACGTCGACTGCTCCCCGCAGGAGCAGTTCCATCTGCTCCTCGACGGGAGGAAAGCCGCTGCCCATGGGAGGCGAAGGCTAGCAGTCCGTGGCAGAAGTCGCGCTGCATTCGATCGGCCATGCATGCCGCCCGGCTGCGTTGCTCTTGCGTCACCTGTCCACCGATGTGCTCCCTCATCGTGCGCGGACTCTGCCGTCAGCGCCGGCCAGGACGCTGCCCCTCGCTACGATCCTGGCATCTCCGGACAGACGCAGGCTGCGAAGTCGGTCCGTGCCGGCCTCGATGCTCAGTTCGAATCCGCCGCGGGTGGCTGCTGTCACGGGGAGCTCCAGATGGCCGTCGGCGATGGCGCAGGCGGCTGCCGCCACGACGCCCGTGCCACAGGCGAGAGTCTCCGCCTCGACTCCGCGCTCCCAGGACCGGATGCGGAGATGTCCCGGCGGATCAAGGTCGACGAAGTGGATGTTCGCGCCTTCCGGGCCCAGGTCCGGGTGGGCGCGCAGGACTGGCCCGAGTGCGGCGAGGGGCGCCCGGGCCAGGTCGCCCGGCCACCGGAGGACGAAGTGGGGCACACCGACATCGATCCGGCTTCCCTCGTGCGCTCGGCCGTTTGTACGGAGCGTCATTGCCTGGCCCGCTGCCGGAGCGGGCAACCGGACGGCAACGTTCGAGTCATCGACCGGCTCGGCGACGAGGGCGCCGGCACCGGTCTCGATCGTCAGCTCCGCGGCATGCGGCTCCTGCTCGAAGGCGAGCCTGGCCGCGCAACGGGCGGCGTTGAGGCACAGGGCTGCCCTGTGGCCGTCGGCGTTCACGTAGTCGAGCGCGTAACGCCTGCTGGCCAGTCGGCGCAGAGTGAAGAGGCCGTCGGCGCCGATCGAAACGCCCCGGCGGCACCACGTCCGGATGGTCTCGGGCCCGGGCGCCCGGTGCTCGACGAGGGCGATGAAGTCGTTGCCGGCGCCGGAGACCAGGAAGAACGGTGTGCCTTCCGGCTCGGTCATGCTCCCCCCTGGTCGCGCTCGCCGTCCTCCTCGCGCTCGCTGTCGTCGGCCGCCGGCCTGGGTTCCGCGCCTTCCTCGTCCGGTGCTTCAGTCGGCGCCGGAACCTCTTTCGCAGCTTCGTCCGGCGGCCGGATTGGCGGCAGGGGATCCCCCTTCAGCCCGCAGCCCGTGCTGGCGATGAGGAGCAGGAGAGCCCCCGCTGCTGCCGCCGGCCGCCAACTGGCCGGATCAGAGGACGTAGCGGCTGAGGTCACGGTCCTTCACCACCTCGGCGAGCGCCCGGTTCACGTAGGCGGCATCGACCTTCAGGGTCACCCCGTCCATGTCCGGCGCCTCGAAGGAGACCTCGTCGAGCAGACGCTCCATCAGAGTCGCCAGACGGCGGGCGCCGATGTTCTCGGTATGCGAGTTGACCTGTACTGCAAGCCGGGCCACCTGTCTCACGGCGTCCTCGCTGAAGCTCAGGTCCAGACCCTCGGCGCCCAGGAGTGCCCGGTACTGGGTGGTCAGAGCGCTGTCGGGCTCGGTCAGGATGCGGACGAACTCCTCCTCGCCCAGTGCGCCGAGCTCGACGCGAATGGGAAAGCGTCCCTGAAGTTCGGGAATGAGGTCGGACGGCTTGGCCACATGAAACGCACCGGCGCCGATGAACAGCACGTGGTCGGTGCAGACCGGTCCGTACTTGGTGGTCACCGTCGTCCCTTCGACGATCGGCAGGAGATCGCGCTGAACCCCTTCCCGCGACACGTCGGGGCCGTGGGCGCCGTTGTGGCCGGCGACCTTGTCGATCTCGTCAAGGAAGACGATGCCGGCCTGCTCCACGCGCAGACGGGCTTCCGCTGCGACATCCTGCCGGTCGATCAGCGCTTCGGCTTCCTGGCGGCGCAGGATCTCCCGCGCTTCGCGCACCTCTACCATCTGGCGCTTGCGCTTTCCGAACAGGCCCGGGAGCATCTCCTTGAGGTTGAACCCCACCGCCTCGACGCCCTGGGGAGTGAACATCTCGAATTGCTGCTGCTGGGTGTCGTCCACCTCGATCTCGACCATTCGCTCGTCGAGTCGGCCTTCCTCGAGCCACTGGCGGAAGCGCTTGCGCGTTTCGGTCGGCGCCCCCTGATCGGCGGGATCCGTGGACTCGCCGGCAGGCTGGGGCGCCCGGGGCACCAGGATCCGGAGCAGTCTCTCGTCGGCCCGCGACGCCGCGTCCGCCTCGACCGAAGCCCGTTTCTCTTCGCTGACCATCGCCACCGCGAGCTCCATCAGATCGCGGACGATCGACTCGACGTCGCGGCCGACGTAGCCGACTTCCGTGAACTTGCTCGCCTCGACCTTGAGGAAGGGAGCGCGGGCGAGTCTGGCGAGCCGCCGTGCGATCTCCGTCTTGCCGACGCCGGTGGGGCCCATCATCAGGATGTTCTTGGGTGCGATGTCCTCTGCCGTTGCCGGCTCGAGCTGCTGGCGCCGCCAACGGTTCCGCATGGCGATGGCGACGGCGCGCTTGGCGGCCTTCTGGCCGACGACATGGCGGTCGAGGGCAGCCACGATCTCGCGCGGCGTCAGGTCCTCGACAAACCGGGCGCTCTGCTCCGGGGTCCTTGTCATGTGCAGTTCCCGCCGGTCTCGAGACGTTCCACGGTGATCTCGTTGTTGGTGTAGATGCACAGATCGGCAGTGATCCGCATCGCCTCGACCGCGATCCGTTCGGCGTCGAGCTCGGTGTGGTCGAGCAGCGCACGGGCAGCGGCGAGAGCGTAGTTCCCGCCCGAGCCGATCGCGAGCGGCGTGTCGCTGTCCGGTTCCAGAAGATCGCCGTTCCCCATCGCCAGGAAGCTCCTGTGTCCGTCGGTGACGATCATCTGGGCTTCGAGCCGCCGCAGGGCGCGGTCCGTCCGCCAGTCCATCGCCAGTTCGACCACCGCACGTTCGAAGTTCCCCTGGTACTCGTCGAGCTTCGCCTCGAAGCGCGAGAACAGCGCGAGGGCGTCGGCGCCGCCTCCGGCGAAGCCGACCACGACCTGGCCCTCGCCGGCGCGCTGGACCTTCCGCGCCCGCGCCTTGATCACCGTGTTCGCGGCGCCGTTCGTGACCTGGCCGTCACTGGCCATGCACGTCGTGTCGCCGCGGCGCACGAGCAGGATGGTCGTCATGGTCGGATGCGGCTCCCTTGTGCAACCGGATGCAGCGCGTTCTCCCCCACGGGCTGCTAGGGGTTGTCCTGCAGAATCCGGAGCAGGGAGGCTTCCGGGCTGGTCCAGCCGGGGCCGCCGGCGTAGCGTCCGATCTCTTCGCCGTCCCGGTAGACGATGGCGGTCGGGAGTTCGCTGACCTTCAGGCGGGCCACCTCGTCGTCCTCCCACGGGTTGTCGTCCCCGAGGCCGTAGTAGCTGAACCGCAGGGGCGAGTCCTCGAGCTCTTCGTGGACCTTCAGGCCGCGCGGCATGAACCGCTCGCAGACGTGACACCAGGATCCGAAGACGACGCGGACCTCGACACCGTCGCCGAGTGCGGCAATCTCGGCGACGGCGCCGGGATCGCTCCGGTAGGAGTTCGCATCGCGGCGATAGCCCGGCTCGTGGGCGTAGAGGTCCGCGAGCGTGGCTTCGCCAGCCCATGACGGTCGCTGC
The DNA here is from genome assembly GCA_965116145.1 of Thermoanaerobaculia bacterium. Taxonomy (GTDB): domain Bacteria; phylum Acidobacteriota; class Thermoanaerobaculia; order Multivoradales; family Multivoraceae; genus Multivorans. The sequence continues at coordinate 2,091,387 of OZ220482.1, read as the reverse complement.
CGAAGCTGGGCCAGGACGCCGTCGACCGCGAATTCGAGCCCCTTCGGTATCTGCCGGAACTGCATCGGGGGGCCGAACAGGGCGCCCGGCAGGAGATCGAGCGTGTCCTCGCCGGCAGGGGAGATCTTGAGCAGCTGGACCTTGCGGGTCATCTGGGTACGGGCGCTGAGAAGCACCGGGGACGACAGGCCGTCGTCGACCACCAGGAAGGCCCCCGCGACGCGGGAGAGGTAGATCCGAGCGCCTGGCGCTTCCTGTCCCTGCAGGAAGAGCTGATAGTCGCCGACGAGCTGGAAGCCGCTCAGGTCGTTCTGGGCGCTGGCGCCGCCGTCGCCGGCGGTCAGGCACGCGGCGACAGCCAGCACCGACAGGGTTGCTGGACGGGTGGTAGCGAGTTTCATTCGAGGTGTCCTCTTCGTAGACGGTCCGAGAGTGAGCCGCACGTTCAGGCCGGTGACCTGGCGCCCTTCGCCCTCGGATGGCTCTGCCGGTAGACCGCGAGCAGGCGGCCGGTATCCACATGCATGTAGCGCTGAGTGGTCGAAAGCGAAGCGTGCCCGAGGAACTCCTGGATCGAGCGCAGATCGGCGCCGGCCTCAAGCAGATGCGTGGCGAAACTGTGGCGCAGTGCGTGGGGATGAGCGCCTGTCGCCCGGGCTGTTTCCGCGACGTAGCGGTCGATGATGCGCCGGACGGAACGTGCGCTGAGCCGACCGCCCCCGTGGTTCAGGAACACGGGTTCGACGTGCTGGTCGGTTGCTGCGCCGCTGGATCGGCGTCGATACACGTCCTCCCAGGCATCGAGCCACTGCCGAAGCGCCTTCTCGGCCGGTGCGCCGAACGGGGTCATCCGTTCGCGGTCCCCCTTGCCGATCACGCGGAGCACCCTCGCCTGGAGGTCGACCTCGCGCCAGTTCAGGGCGACCAGTTCGCCGACACGGAGGCCCGCGGCGTAGAGCAGCTCAAGCAACGCGCGATCCCTCAGGCCGAGAGCGCCCTCGCGGCCTGCGGGCGCCTCGAGCAGGGCCTCGATCTCGCTCGGCCGCAGGTGGCGCGGCAGCGTCCTCTCGAGCCTGGGGGTCGGCACCGACGCGGCCGGGTTCGACGGCATCCGGCCCATCAGGCAGGCGTAGCGGAACAGTCCGCGCAGAGCCGAAAGGTGGCGGCCCTGGGTCCTGCGGGCCAACCGCCGACGGTTCAGAGAGGCGACGAAGGAGCGGACCAGCAACGAGTCCAGGTCGTCGAGGTTCTCGTCGCCGGCGCCGGCGGCGGCTCGAAACTCCGCAAAGGCCGCCAGGTCCCGACCGTAGGCGCGCACGGTGTGGTTCGAGCAGTTGCGCTCCAGCTCCAGGTACGTCAGGTAGTCCGCGATCAGGTCCGCGAGCGCGCCACGGGCTTCGGCCCGGCTGCCTGGTTCGGCATGTTCGATGGTGGTTCCCACGACGGTACTCCCGTGATTCCCATGCTATCGGCCCAGGCTTCCAGTGCTCTCCGGGCGCGGTCGACGTAGGCGGCGCGGCGCTCGCGGCGCGGTACGCGTCGAGCGAGGGGTTCCAGCAGGCCGTAGTTGATGTTGGTGGGCTGGTAGCGCCTGGGGCTCGACTCGGTCAGGTGTCTGGCCAGAGCTCCGAGGGCGGTGGTGTCGGGCAGCGGCGAAGGCGGCCTGGAGCCGTCCTCGAGCAGGAGGTACAGGGCGACGACGAGACCGGTGGCGGCGGACTCGAGATAGCCCTCGACACCCGTGATCTGGCCGGCGAGTCGCAGGTCGTGCCGCCCGGCAACCCGGTACCAGCGGTCGAGATGGAGGGGGGCGTTGATGAAGGTGTTGCGATGGACCTGGCCGTAGCGGACGAAGCGGGCGGCCTCGAGCCCGGGCAGCGCGCGGAGCACGCGCCGCTGCTCGGGCCATGTCATCCGGGACTGGAAACCCACCAGGTTGTACTGGCTGCGGGCAAGGTCCTCCTGGCGAAGCTGCACCACGGCGTGGGGACGATTGCCGTCCGGCGCCGTGAGGCCGACCGGCTTCATCGGTCCGAAGCGCAGCGTGTCCTCGCCTCGCCGCGCCAGCTCCTCGATCGGCAGGCAGCCCTCGAAGAACAGCGTTCGCTCGAACGGGCGCAGCTCGATGGTGTCCGCTTCGAGCAGGCTGCGGTGGAAGCGCCGGTACTCCTCCTCGGTCAACGGACAGTTCAGGTAGTCGTCGCCGCCCTTGCCGTAGCGCGACGCCCGGAACAGACGATCGTGGTCGAGACTTTCGCCGGCAACGATGGGAGCGATCGCGTCATGGAAGTAGAGATGTTCCGAACCCACGGCCTGTTCGATCTCGCGGGTCAGAGCGTCCGACGTGAGGGGTCCGGTCGCGATCACGCAATCGCCTGCGCCAGCTTCGGGCAGCGCCGTGCATTCCTCGCGCCGGAGTTCGATCAGGGGGTGCGACTCGACCGCGCTGGTGACGTCGGCGGCGAACCGCCTTCGATCCACGGCCAGCGCTCCGCCGGCGGGAACGGCGTTCCTTCGGGCGGCGGCGATGATCAGGGATCCGAAGTACTCCATCTCCCGCTTGAGCTGACCGGCGGCGTGGTGAGGGTCATCGCTGCGCAGCGAGTTCGAGCAGACGAGCTCGGCGAGGTCGGCGGTCGCGTGCGCCGGCGTCGAGCGCTGCGGCCGCATCTCGCAGAGCGCCACGGACCGGCCTCGGGAGGCGAGCTGAAAGGCGCACTCGCTGCCGGCGAGCCCGCCGCCAACCACTACGACGGGCGCGGCCATCGGTGCATCATGGCAAGGCCGGGGTGGCTTGACAAGGTTCGCGGCTCTACTATGGTCCCTCGCGCGCATGGGTAACTCGCTCGTCATCGTGGAGTCGCCGGCCAAGGCCCGAACGATCAGGAAGATCCTCGGTTCCGGCTACAGCGTGGAGTCTTCGATCGGACACGTCCGCGATCTGCCGCGAACCGCCGCCGAGGTGCCGCAGAACTACCGTGACCGGCCGTGGGCACGGCTGGCAGTCGACATCGATGGCGGATTCGATCCGCTCTACATCGTCCCGCGGGAAAAGAAGGAGCAGATCGCCAAGCTGAGAAAGGCGCTGAAGGCAGCCGACGAACTCGTGCTCGCTACCGATGAGGACCGCGAGGGGGAGGCGATTGCCTGGCACCTGAAGGAGGTGCTCCGGCCCAAGGTCCCGGTGCGTCGGATGGTCTTTCACGAGATCACGAAGCCGGCGGTCGAAGCGGCGCTTCGGCAGACCCGGGACATCGATCGGCGGCTGGTCGACGCGCAGGAGGCGCGGCGGGTGCTCGACCGGCTCTACGGCTACGAGGTCTCCCCGGTGCTCTGGAGGAAGGTGCAGCCGCGACTGTCCGCCGGCCGTGTGCAGTCCGTCGCCACCCGGATCGTCGTCGAGCGGGAGCGCGAACGCATGGCCTTCGTGCCTGCGGAGTACTGGACTGTCGAGGTGGAACTCGAGACGGAGGACGGGAAGACCCGACGCTTCCCGGCGCGGGTCTCGGCGATCGAGGGCAGGGCCGTGGCCCGCGGTCAGGACTTCGAACGCACGACAGGCAAGCTGAAGACCGGGGCCCACCTGCTGCTGCAGGCCGAGGCTGCGACCCTGGGCGCGGAACTGCCGGCAACCCGTCCCGTGGTCGACGAAGTGAAGGAGAAGTCGTTTACCAGGCGTCCCTATGCGCCCTTCATCACGTCGACCCTGCAGCAGGAGGCCGGCCGCAAGCTCCGCTTCACCGCCCGGCGCACGATGAGGGTGGCCCAGGGGCTGTACGAGAACGGCTACATCACGTACATGCGAACGGATTCGCCCGCGCTGTCCGCGCAGGCGGTCGACGCGGCGCGGCAGCAGGTGGCCGAGCTCTATGGCGCCGAGTACCTGCCGGCCAGGGCGCGGGTCTACGCCCGGAGGGCGAACGCCCAGGAGGCGCACGAGGCGATCCGTCCCGCCGGCACCAGCTTCCGCACGCCGAACCAGCTGCGGGGAGTGCTCGACAGCGACTCGTGGCGTCTCTACGAGCTGATCTGGAAGCGGACGCTGGCGTCCCAGATGAAGGACGCAACCGGCACGAGCACGACCGTGCGTCTCGGGACGTCGACGCCTGGCGCCGGCGCCGTTCAGCTGACCGCCTCCGGCCGGGTGCTGCGCTTCGCCGGTTTCCTGCGCGTGTACGTGGAGAGCCGCGACGATCCCCGGGCCCAGGCCGAGGACGAGGAGCGGTTCCTGCCGCCGCTGGCCGAAGGCGACACGGTGGCGGTCACGGCGGCCGAGCCGAAGGGCCACACGACGCAGCCGCCCGCGCGCTACACCGAGGCCAGCCTGGTCCGCGAACTGGAGGAGCAGGGAATCGGCCGGCCGTCGACCTACGCCGCCATCCTGCAGACGATCGTCGACCGGGGCTATGTGTGGAAGAAGGGCTCTGCGCTGGTGCCGACCTTTCTCGCCTTTGCCGTGACCCGGCTGCTCGAGCAGCACCTCGGCGACCTCGTCGACCTCGACTTCACGGCGCGCATGGAGGCCGATCTCGACGCGATCGCCGGCGGTGAACGGGAGGCCGAACCCTGGTTGCGGAACTTCTACTTCGGCCGTGAACCGGGTCGTGTCGACAAGGGGCGGCAGGGCCTGCAGTCCCTGGTCGGTGAGGGCATGGACGAGATCGACGCCAGGGAGGTCTGTTCGTTGCGGCTGGGCGAGGATGGCGAGGGCCGTGAAGTCGCGGTCCGTGTCGGACGCTACGGCGCGTACCTTCAGGCCGGCGATGACGGAGAGCGGGTAACCATGAAGGACGACGTGCCGCCCGACGAGGTCACGATCGAGCGGGCGCTTTCGTTGCTCGAGAGCGCGCCGGAACAGAGTGGGCCGCTCGGACATCATCCGGAAACCGGCGAACCGGTGTACGTCAAGACCGGTCGTTACGGCGACTACGTCCAGCTGGGCGATCCACCGCCGGTCGAGAAGGGAAGGAAGAAGGCCGCCCGCGGTGCGGGCAAGCCCAGGATGGCCAGCTTGTGGCCCGCCATGGACAGGGCCCGCCTGACCCTCGACGAGGCGGTTCTGCTGCTGTCCTTCCCGCGGGAAATCGGGCGGCACCCGGAGAGCGGGGAAGCAGTGACCGTGCAGGACGGGCGCTACGGTCCCTACGTGCGCTGCGGCAAGGAAAGCAGGAGTCTGGAACGCCACGAGCAGTTGGCGACCCTGACCCTCGACCAGGCCCTGGAACTGCTGCGCCAGCCGAAGCGCCGCCGCGGCTCGTCGCCGCAGGTGCTGAAGGAGCTTGGCGAGCATCCGCAGAGCGGTCTTGCCCTCTCTGTCAGGACCGGCCGTTACGGCCCCTACGTGACGGATGGCAAGGTCAACGCAACGTTGCCCAAGGGCAGGGTTCCGGAGGATGTCCGCCTCGATGAGGCGGTCGAACTGCTGGCGGCGCGGGAAGCGAAGCTCCTGGCACAGGGCAGGAATCCCGGGGCGGCCGGCTCGCGGCCGGCGCCGAAGCGGCGAACGAAGACCAGGAAGACGACGCGGCGGCAGTAGCCCGGGCCGTACCTCGCAGTGGAGCGGGTTCTTCGGCGCAGGGTCTTCGTGGGCTATCGGTTCATCAGCGCATAGTTCGCGCCGTCGTGTCGGCGCACGAGTCCGTCGATCTCCAGGCGGGCAAGGGTGGCCAGCACGCCGGGAACCGGCCGGTCGAGTTCGGACGCGAGGTCCTCGGGCGTTCGGGCGCCTTCCTGAAGCGCCGCCAGGAGGCCGTCGACCTCGGACTCGCCGGTCAGTGTGGAATTGGCCGGTGTGTCCGGGTCCTTCGAGGGCGTCTCGAGTCGATCCAGGATCGGGGTCGGCAGGGTCTCCAGCAGGGCGTCGGGGTCCAGGGCGGGGATGGCTCCGTCCCGCAGCAGCGAGTGGGCGCCGGCGGATTCCCGGGAGAGGACCGAACCCGGGACTGCGTAGACGTCGCGCCCCAGATCGAGCGCCAGACGGGCGGTGATCAGGGAGCCCGAGCGCTGCGCCGCGCGAACCACGACCGAGGCGAAGCCGAGCGCCGCGATGATCCGGTTGCGGATCGGAAAATGGTGTGGCCGGGGTTGCCGACCGAGCGGGAACTCGGTGAGCAGACAACCGTGCCGGGCGATCTCGGCAGCGGTCCGGCGGCTGTTCCGGGGGTAGTCGATGTCGAGGCCGCAGCCGAGCACGGCGCCGGTGCGGCCGGTGCCGGCGCGCGCCGACAGGGCGCTGCGGTGGGCGGCCTGATCGATGCCGCGGGCGAATCCGGAGATGACCACCAGTCCGGCAGCGGCAAGGCGGCGCGCGAACCAGGAGGCGACTTCCAGGCCGTAGGCGTCGGCCTTGCGCGAACCGACGATCGAGATGGCGGGCGCCGGCGTCAGGCGGCCGCGGACATAGAGGACAGGTGGGGCCTGAAGGCCGAGGTCTGCGAGCGTCTGCGGGTACTGCGGATCCAGCAGGGTGACGATCGCGACACCCTCGTCTCGGGCCCGCGCCATCTCTGCGGCAGCGTCGTCGAGGCGCCCGTGCGCCGCGAGCAGGAGATCCCGAACCTTGTCTGTCGGCGCGTCCAGGCAGGCGGCCGCGCGCTCGGCGAAGCCGGCGCAGCGGAGCTCCCGGGTTGCACGGAGCCGCTGGGCGAGGGCGCAGATGAGTCCGCGGCTCCCGTGGACCAGGTTCAGGGCGACCAGCGTCTGCCGGACATCGTCTCCGGTTGACGCCGGAGTGCCGTTCGAGGCCTGGGTGTCTGCCATGCGCTGCCTTCCTCCCGGATCGTGCGGCTTGCTGGCGGCCTGGGCCGGCCGCTCAGAGACAGAGACGGATTCGATCCGGGTGATCTATACTGGCTTGATGAAGCGTACGGCTCGCTGCAGTCCGCACGTCCTGTCGTTGGCAGCGGGAGTGTTCGTTCTGGCGGCGGTCACGAGTGGAGCCGAAGCGCAGAAGCGCAAGGTGGCGCCGGCGGCCAGGCAGCAGTGGCAGTTCGGGGTCGACATGGCCAACCGCGGCCTGTGGAGCGAGGCCCTGTTCCGGTTCGAGCAGGCCCGCCGGATCGAGCCCGAGCACCCGGCGATCCTGAGCAACATCGCAGTCGCTCACGAGGCCCTGGGCCTGTTCGACGAGGCCTTGGCCTACTACCGGCAGGCTCTGCGGCTGGCGCCCCGTGAACGGGACGTTCGGCGCAACTACTCGCGCTTCGTCGAGTACTACCGGAACTTCAAGGGCGACCGGGCCGAAGGGGAGGAGGATACGCCTGCCCCTCTGGGGGAAACCGGCCTGCCGACCGCACCGGAGAGCGAGGAAGGCGGTGCGGACGGGTCGCTGGCCGATGCCCGGTGACTCGCAATCGGGGCTCGGCAGTGGCCGGCCCGGAGATTGTGGAACGGTTCTTGCTTGCCCCGATGTCAGGAGGTGACGCATGACCAGGCGGCCCAGCAGGGCTTCAGCAATCATGGCGTTGGCTGGTCTGCTTGCCGGCCTTGCGGGTCTGTCGATGCCGAGCCCGATCGGCGCCGAAGGGACCGTCGAGGTGAGGCTGAAACTGCCGATGCGGGCGCGGATCGACCTGGCCGGCAGGGACACGCTGCTGCCGGCGCCCTTCATGGTGGTGAGCCAGGAAGGCGAAGGACGGATTCAAGGATCGGACATCGACGTTCAGGGCGAGTTCGAGCGGTACCTGAACAAGGTTCTCCGCCGCGAGACGGACCTGCGGATCGTCGAGGCCGGGCGGATCGACTATCCGACCTACGACCTGGACATGCTGGCCAGGGATGACGGGTTCTGGCGCAGCCTCGGCGAGCGCACGCAGTCGGACCTCATCCTCGCCGGCACTCTGGACTTCGACATTCAGGACCGGTCGGGCTACCGAACCGAGGAGTACATCTCGCCGTTCGACGGCCGCACGATGTACCGGCAGGTGCTGGTCGAGCAGACGGGCTTCGAGTACGACATCGTCATCATGGTCTTCGACGGCTCGACCGGCGAGCTGGTCTACAACGACAATTTCAAGGACTTCAAGAGTTTTGAGGGCGAGCAGGCGGATCCGCTGCAGGGGATGTTCGAGAATCTGTACGCGCTGGAGGATCGCATTCTGGGCGTCTTTACTCAGAAGGACATCGAAGTGGCGCGTGTGATCTTCACGCCCTGAGGAGAAACAGTGAGTTCAGCACGATCCTGGCCGGCGGCGTTGCTCGTCATCCGCGCCACTGCCTTCGCCTGCATCGGTCTCGTCTGCGCGGCAGTCGGCGTGCAGGCACAGGGCTTCGGCAAGAACAAGGTCCGCTACGAGAACTTCGACTGGCGTATCTACCACTCGACGCACTTCGACATCTACTACTACTCCGAGAGCGAGCCCCGATTGCAGGAGATCGCCTCCCTCGCGGAGAGCGCCTACGATCAGTTGTCGCTGGAACTGGACTACCAGATCCAGGAGCCGACGCCGCTGATCGTCTACAACACGCACTCCGATTTCCTCCAGAACAACGTGATCATCAACTTCATCCCGGAGGGGGTTGCGGCTTTCGCCACTTCGGCGCGTTTCCGGATGGTCCTGCCGATCGACCTGCCGGACATCGAGCTCTACGAGCTCATTCTGCACGAGCTCACTCACATCTTCCAGTACCACATCCTGTTTGGCGGCAGCATGGGGCGCGCCATGACGAACAATCCGCCCCAGTGGCTGATGGAGGGGATGGCGAGCTACTTCGCCGAGGACGAGAGCGCCTCCGACCGGATGTACCTGCGGGATGCAGTCGTCAACGATCGTCTGCCGCCGATCACTTCGGGTCAGGCAAGCGGCTTCTTCGCCTACCGCTACGGGCATGCCGCCTTCGAGTTCATGGAGGAGCGTTGGGGGACGGACGGGGTGATCGACTTCCTGTTCGAATTCCGCAACACGATCGGCGCGCGAGTGGGGAGGGCGATCGAACGGGCGTTCCGCATGGACCCGGAGGACTTCGACCTCGAGTTCCGCCGCTGGCTCCGCAACCGCTACCTGCCGGAACTGGTTGCGACCGGCGAACCCAGCGACTTCGGTCGGCCGTTCCGGACCCGCCCTCAGGGAAGCCAGGAGACTTCACCCGCGGCGTCTCCATCAGGCGATCTGGTGGCGGCGTTCTCCACGTTCCAGGGCGACGTGGACATCGTGCTCTTCGACACCCAGGAACGTGAACCGGTCCGCAACCTGACCAAGGGCCGCACCGCGGAGTTCCGCCACTACGTCGCCCAGATGCTGACCCTGGGCCGCAAGCACGGCAGCGACCTGGCCTTCTCGCCCGACGGCAACTCCCTGGCCGCCTTCGTCCGCAAGGAAGCCGGCTATTCCCTTGCCATCGTGAACGTGCTGGGCGGCGGCGTCCGCCGGGTCATCGACATGGACGTCGAACAGCAGACGGCGCCCGCCTGGAGCCCGGATGGTCGGCGCATCGCGTTCGGCGGCAACCAGAACGGGCAGTACGACATCTTCGAGCTCGATCTGGAGTCTCTGGAGATCCGCAACCTGACCAACGACGACGTCTTCGACGGCGCCCCGTCCTATTCGCACGACGGAAAGTGGCTGACGTTCTCCTCGGTTCCGGGCGAGACGGGCCAGCTTTTCCGGCTCGACCTGGAGACGCTGGAGCGTGCCCGCCTGGGCAGCGACGAGCATCACAACACGGACCCGGTCTTCTCGAGCGACGGACGGACGGTCTACTTCACTTCGGATCGCACCGGCGCCGAGAACATCTTCGGCCTGAACGTCGAGACGGGCGAACTGCGGCAGTACACGAACGCGATCACCGGTTGCTTCCAGCCCACCGTTCTGAGCAGGGCCGGGATCGATGACCGGTTGGTGTATACCGGCTTCTGGCAGGGTCGGTTCGACCTTTACGAGGCGGACATCGACGAGCCGGTCGGCGAGATCCAGATGGTGGATCTGGACCAGGCCGCAGAGCCGATTCCGGCGATCGATCTCTTCGAGCCGGACATTCAGGTCTCGATCGACGAATCGAACAAGGAGGAGAAGCGCGGCTGGAGGCTCTTCCTGGAGGATGCCCAGACCGCGATCGGCGTTGACGACAACCAGACCTTCCTGGGCCAGGTCTACCTCCAGTTCTCCGACTTTCTGGGCGACCGGCGACTGTTCACGACGTTCGCGTCGATCGAGAGCTTCTCGCAGTTCAACGTCACCTATCTGAATCTGTCGAGGCGTCTGCAATGGCAGGTGTCGCTGTTCGACGACCGCGCCTTCTACGTCGGCTACAACTACAACCAGGGGTACTACCAGCGCGGCCGCTCGCTGTTTCAGCGGACCGGCGCGGTCTTTTCCATCTCGTACCCGCAGAGCTTCTACCGGCGTTTCGAACTGGGTGTCGGCTACATTCGGCGCAAGCTCGACTACCAGGCCTACGCCCGCAACAGCGACTTCGAGCTGCTGCGGGACGATTTCGGTCGGCCGATTCCGGTCGTCACTCCGCGCGAGGACGACTACCCGGTGATCCAGGCGGCCATGGTCGGGGACACCACGGTGTTCGGACCGGCCGGCCCGTCCAGCGGCCACCGCTATCGCCTGTCGGCGGAGTACGCTCCCGACCTGGATACTTCGGGCGCGCTGAGCCAGACATTCGAGCTCGATGCCCGCAAGTACTTCCCGCTCACCCGGCGGAGCGTGTTCGCGACCCGGGTCTTCGGCAGCATGAGGACGGGCAATTTCCCCAGCCCGGTGTACTTCGGCGGCCTGGACACGGTGCGCGGCGTCGACTTCCGTGACATGGTCGGCGATCACGGCTTCTTCACGAACATCGAGCTGCGATTCCCCCTGATCGACTTCTTCGTGACACCGGTCTGGACCTTCCAGGGAATACAGGGACGGTTCTTCATCGACGTCGCCGGCGCCTGGTTCGACGATGTCCAGGAGTTCGATGTCTGGGACTCCGAGAACAGCCGGCTGGACGACGCGATCGCGGCCTACGGGTTCGGTCTCACGGTGCGGCTGCTCGGACTGGATCTGCACTGGGACTTCGCGACCCAGTGGGACTTCAAGGAGTCGGGAGACAACCGCACGACGTTCTGGATCGGCCAGCGGTTCTGAGAGCTTGCGCCGCAGAACGCAGCGCAGTGAGTTCTTCGGCGCAAGGTCGTAGTGAGGTGGGGGCTGGGGCCAGGGACGGAGTCAGCGACGGGTCTGGCGGCGCTGGCAGGCCGTGGCAGAAGTCGCGCTGCACTCGTTCAGCCATGCATCCCGTCCGGCTGGGTTCGCTCTTCGGTCACGGCATACCTGCCCGTGGCGCCTTGCCGGACTGGTAGCGAAGGGGCTTGCGGCGGCAACTCTCACTCTTCGGTGACCGTGCGCTTGCGGTCGCTGCCCGCGAATCGAAGCTCTGCTTGCGCCGTCGCAGAACGGGCGGCGGCGCGGTTCTGCGGGCCGCTGTTCTCGGTTCGGGCAGTGGCGGGAACAGCACGATCGTCGAGAGCGCCGAAGGCTGCCTGCTGCTGGACGCCGGATTCTCGTGCCGGGAACTCGAGCGCCGGCTGGAAATGGTGGGCCGCACCGGGGCCGATGTCGATGCGGTCCTCCTGACCCACGAGCACGACGATCACTGCCGGGGCGCCGACCGCTTTGCCCGGCGCCACCAGGTACCGGTCCATGGCACGCGCGGCACGTACCGCGGGCCGCTGTTGGGCGGTCTCGGCTCCTTCGCGCGTCCTCTGGGTCCCGGCGTCCCGCTGACCGCCGCCGGTTTCCGGATCGAGGTGTTCCCGGTCTCGCACGATGCGCGGGAGCCGGTCGGGATCGTGGTCGAGAGCAGCGGGGGCCATCGCCTCGGACTGGCGACCGACCTGGGCTGCTGGACGGCGGCGGCGAGGAGGAGCCTCCAGGATCTCGACGTGCTGCTGCTCGAGTCGAACTACGATCTCGACATGCTGCGCACGGGACCATACCCTTGGCGACTGAAGGAACGAGTCGCGTCGGCGCGGGGGCATCTCAGCAACGAAGACGCCGCCGCGGGCATCGAGGCTCTGCTGACGGATCGCTTGTCCTGGATCGTCCTCTGTCATCTCTCGGAAACGAACAACTCGCCGGCGTTTGCCGAGGCGGCGGTGCAGCCGGTGCTTGACGCCCGCGGTTCGCAGGCGAAGCTGGTCGTGGCCGAGCAACGGCGGCCGGGACCCTGGTTGGAGATCGGCGTCTGAACACCGCCGGCGGGGATTGAATTGACGGATCGCACGGACAGACGTTTCCTTGCCCGGGTGCTGGTGTATCCGCGCGCCGAGGTGCTTGATCCCCAGGGTCGGGCGATCGAGGACGCGCTGGGTCGGATCGGGTTCGACGGTGTCCGCCGGATCCGCGCCGGCAAGAGCTTCGAGGTCGCGCTCGAGGCCGCGAACGAGCGGCAGGCCGCCGAGGCGGTGGACCGGATGTGCCGGCAACTCCTCGCCAACCCGATCGTCGAGGACTACACGGTGGAGTGGATCCCGGAATGAAGTGCGGGATCGTGGTCTTCCCCGGCAGCAACTGCGACCACGACGTGTACCACGTGCTGAGCCACGTTCTGTGCCAGGAGACGGCGTTCCTGTGGCATCAGGAGACGTCGCTCGGTGGCGCCGAGCTGGTCGTTCTGCCGGGCGGCTTCTCCTATGGCGATTACCTGCGGGCGGGTTCCATGGCTGCGCATTCACCGATCATGGCGGCGGTGCGGCGTCACGCAGAGGCCGGAGGCCGGGTGCTCGGCATCTGCAACGGCTTCCAGATGCTGCTGGAGACGGGCCTGCTGCCGGGCGCGATGAGGCGAAACCGGGACCTGCGATTCCTGAGTGTCGACGTTCACCTGCGGGTCGAACGGGACGACGTGGCGTACTGCGCGGGCTATCGACGCGGTGACGTGCTGAGGATGCCGATCGCGCACGCCGAGGGGAACTACGTCGACACCGAGCGCGCGCTGGACCAGCTGGAGCGGAACGGCCAGGTCGTCTTCCGCTACGTGGACGCGTCCGGCCGGCCCGACCCGACCGCGAACCTGAACGGTTCCGAGCGCGGGATCGCCGGCATCTGCAACACCGGCGGCAACGTGTTGGGACTGATGCCCCATCCCGAGCGTTGCGCCGAGGAGGTGCTGGGAAACCGGGACGGCCTGGGACTTCTCGCCGGCGCGGTGGGCGGCGCCGGCCGCCTCGGTGCGCTGGCTGCGCCGGCCGGGCGGAACGGATGAAGGCGCCGGGTTCTGCGGCAGGCGACCCGGTTGTCGACTCGGTCCTGGCGTCTGCTCACGGTCTCACCGAGGACGAATTCGGAGGGCTCTGCGAGCTGCTCGGTCGTACTCCCACCTACACCGAACTCGGTATCGCCTCGGCTCTCTACTCCGAGCACTGTTCCTACAAGTCGTCCAGGATCCACCTGCGCCGATTCCCTACCCGGAGCCGGCGGGTCGTCCACGGGCCGGGAGAGAACGCCGGGGTTGTCGACATCGGTGACGGCTGGGTGGCGGCCTTCAAGATGGAGAGCCACAACCATCCGAGCTTCATCGAGCCGTACCAGGGCGCCGCCACCGGCGTCGGCGGCATTCTGCGCGACGTGTTCACGATGGGCGCGCGCCCGATCGCCTGCCTCGATTCGCTGAGGTTCGGTGAGATCGACGGGGAACGAGGCGCACGGATGCGGCACCTGGTCGACGGCGTTGTGCGCGGGATCGGGGACTACGGCAATTGTGTCGGCATCCCCACGGTAGGAGGCGAGACCGGTTTCCACCCGTCCTGCAACGGCAACATCCTGGTCAACGCGTTCGCGCTTGGCGTCTGCCGCCAGGACCGGATCTTCACCGCCGCAGCTTCGGGCGCGGGCAACCCGATTCTGTACGCCGGCAGCCGTACCGGCCGCGACGGCATCCACGGCGCCACCATGGCGTCGGAAGCGTTCGACAGCGAGAGCGAGGCGAAGAGGCCCACCGTGCAGGTCGGCGATCCGTTCACCGAGAAGGTCCTGCTCGAGGCGAGTCTGGAGGCGATGAGAAGCGGCGTGGTGCTCGGTGTGCAGGACATGGGCGCCGCCGGACTGACCAGTTCCTGCTTCGAGATGGCGGCTCGCGGCGGTGCGGGAGTGGACCTGGAGCTTGACCGGGTGCCTCTGCGCGAGGCCTCCCTGACCCCTTACGAGATCATGCTCTCCGAGTCCCAGGAACGCATGGTCTTCGTCACCCGCAGAGGGCAGGAGGAGGAAGTCCGCAGGATCCTCTCCCGTTGGGGTCTCGAGGCGTCGACGATCGGCCGGGTGACCGACAGCGGACGCGCACGTCTCACGTTTCGCGGTCGAACGGTTGCGGACCTGCCGATCGAGCCCCTGGTCGATGGAGCGCCCGTGTACGAACGCCCGGCGTCCCCCCCAGCGGACCTCGCGCAGCGTCAGGGGGCGTTTGTCTGCGAACCGCCTGCGGATCCGTCAGGGGTGCTCATCGGCCTGCTCGGAACGCCGGAGCTCGGCGACAAGACGTGGATCCACCGGCAGTACGACTCGACCGTGCGCTCGAACACGATCGTGGGTCCCGGTTCTGATGCTGCCGTGCTGCGGATCAAGGGAACTCGTTCCGCGCTGGCCCTGACCTCGGACGTGAACCCGACCTACTGCTGGCTGGAACCGCGGATGGGCGGCCGGCAGGCCGTCGCCGAGGCGGTTCGGAATCTGGCAACGGTCGGCGCCGAGCCCGTGGGCATGACGAACTGCCTGAATTTCGGTTCACCGGAGAACCCCGAGATCGCCTGGCAGTTCCGGGAGTGCATCGAGGGCATGGCCGAGGCCTGCCGAGCCTTCGACGTGCCCGTGATCTCGGGCAACGTCTCGCTGTACAACGAGACAGAAGGCGAAGCGGTTCATCCCACCCCGACGGTCGCCGTTGTCGGCCTCATCGAGCGGTTTGCGGACTTGGCGGCGGCGGGAGACCTCCACCTGGTGCTGGGATGCGGTTTCTGGCGGCCGGGAGACCGGGTCGTGCTGCTCGGAAGCGACGCCGGCGAGTACGGTGGTTCGGCCTGCCAGCGTCTGCTTCACGGTGTCGAGGCGGGGCGTCCGCCCCAGGTGAACCTGGCTGCCGAGGCGGCGCTCTGCGCGCTGCTTCGCCGGTCGCGGCGTGCCGGCTGGCTGAGCGGCTGTCACGATCTCTCCGAGGGCGGCCTGCTGGTGGCGCTGGCAGAGTGTGCGATGGCCAGGGGGCTCGGTGTTCGCGGTGCGGTGGACTGCGGTCCTCTCGCGCTGTTCTCGGAGGGGCAGGCGCGCGCGATCGTCACGACGCCGGCTGCGAAGGCGGAAGAGCTGCTGGCGGCTGCTGCGGTCTCCGGAGTGGCGGCCCTGGAGATCGGCGAAACGGGAGGCGACCGCCTGGTGCTGGGTTTCGACGGTGGTGTGGTCGACCGTGCGGTCGAAGACCTGCGGCAGGTCTGGATGGAGGCGCTGCCGCGCGCGGTAGGCTAGCAAGTCCGTGGCTGGCTCGGGCTCCCTCCTCACGATGACCTTGCACCGAACCACCTGCCGCGCCTTGTTCCGCGGCGCAAGCTCCTAGACCGGGATGTGCGGCATCTTCGGCATCGAAGGCGTGTCGGATGCGGCGAACCTTGCCTACCTGGGCCTCTATGCCCAGCAGCACCGAGGCCAGGAGAGTGCTGGGATCGTGTCCTGGGACGGGGACCGGCTCCATGCGGAACGCGGCATGGGAAAGGTCGCCGAGATCTTCGACGAAGGGAAGCTGAGCGAGCTTGCCGGAGATCGTGCGATCGGCCACACCCGGTACTCGACGGCCGGATCGAGCGTGATCGCGAACGCGCAACCGATCGTGGTCATGACCTCGATGGGTCCGCTCGGCATCGTCCACAACGGCAACCTCGTGAGCGCCATGGCGACTCGTCACGAACTGGAATCGGCCGGATCGATCTTCCAGACCACGAGCGACTCCGAGGTCTTCCTCCACCTGATGGCGACCCGGCCGCATCACGAGATCGTCGAGTCGCTGCTCAGGGCTCTGGGCGAGGTCCGGGGCGCCTACTCCCTGCTGCTCATCAGCCGGGACGGCCTGATAGCGGCCCGGGATCCTCACGGGTTCAGGCCCCTGGTTCTGGGCGAGCTGGACGGCCGGCCCTGCTTCGCGTCCGAGACCTGCGCCTTCGACCTGCTGGAGGCTCGACCGCTTCGCGAGCTCGACCGCGGCGAAGTCGTTCTGGCGCGGGGCGACCGGATCGAGAGCTATCGTCTGCCGCCAGTTGCCAAGGCCTCGCGTTGCGTCTTCGAGCACGTGTACTTCTCGCGGCCGGACAGCGAGGTGTTTGCCGATACCGTGGCGCAGTCCCGGCTGGAGATGGGAGCGCGGCTGGCTCGGGAAGCACCCGTCGAGGCGGATGTGGTGGTGCCTGTTCCGGACAGCGGCCTGTATGGCGCGCTCGGGTTCGGCCGCGCCTCGGCTACTCCGATCGAGCTGGGCCTGATCCGGAACCACTACGTCGGTCGAACGTTCATCGAGCCCCAGCAGTCGATCCGGCACTTTGGCGTCAAGGTGAAGCTGAACCCGGTGCGCGAGTTGATTGCCGGCAGGAGAGTCGTGCTGGTCGACGACTCGATTGTCCGGGGCACGACATCGCGCAAGATCGTGGACATGGTTCGGGAGGCGGGCGCCACCGAGGTTCACGTCCGGATCACCTCGCCGCCCACGGCGTTCTCCTGCATCTACGGCATTGACACGCCTACCCGTGGCGAACTCATCGCTTCCGACCATTCGCAGGAGGAGATCCGTCGTTTCGTCCGCGCCGACAGCCTGGCCTACCTGTCGCTCGACGGACTGCTCGGCAGCGTATCGGGCCTCCCGGACTCGTACTGCACCGCCTGCTGGAGCGGCGACTATCCGGTTCCGGCCGAAACCCGCGACGAACCCCAGTCCGAGCTCTTCCCGCTTCGTCTCGAAGCCAGTTAGGCGCCGCTGAACCCGTCGCTGACTCCGTGTCCGGCCCCGGCCCCTTGCCTCACCACGGCCTTGCGCCGAAGAACTCGCTGCGCTGCGTTCCTGCGGCGCAAGCTCCTGGACGGTCCATGGTGGACATGGGTGTCGAATCCATCGTGTCCATCGCGGCGCTCGCCGCGGCCGCCCGACCGGTAGCGCCGCCGGGATCCTCAGGTGCGGCAGGAATTCGCTGCTGTGCGCGGATCGTGAGCTCCCCTCGGCCATGAAGGGTGCAGACGCATACCGGGAAGCCGGTGTCGACCTGGAGGCCCAGGATCAGGCACTCGCCGGCATTGGCCATCTGGTGAAATCGACGTTCACCGAAGGCGTTCTGGGTGGAACCGGAGGGTTCGGCGGCCTTTTCGCGCTCCCGTCCTCGGTACGCGACCCGGTACTGGTCGCTTCCGCCGACGGCGTCGGCACGAAGCTCAGCGTGGCCCGGATGGCCGGCGACTTCAGCACGGTCGGCGCCGATCTCGTCAACCACTGCGTCAACGACATTCTGGTCCAGGGTGCGATGCCGCTCTTCTTCCTCGACTATGTCGGCGCCGGACAGCTCGACGGTCGGGCCATGACAGCGCTGGTGGGCGGCGTCGCCGACGCGTGCGTTGCCAACCGCTGCGCACTGCTGGGAGGCGAGACAGCCGAAATGCCCGGCTTCTACCGACCCGGCGACTACGAGTTGGTGGGCTTCATCGTCGGCGTCGTGGAGCGCGGGAAGATCCTCGACGGTTCTGCCGTACGCTCCGGCGATGCACTCGTCGGCCTCGGCTCGGCCGGTCTCCACACGAACGGCTTCTCACTGGCCCGCCGCGCCTTCCTTGAACTGGCCGGCCTCGATCTGCAGTCGAAGGTGCCAGGCTCCGAACGGACGGTCCGGGACGTGCTGCTCGGTCCCCACCTGTCCTATCTGCGTGTGCTCGAGCCGCTTCTGGGCGATCGGCGTCTTCATGCGCTCGCACACATCACCGGCGGCGGGTTGACCGACAACCTTCCCCGGGTCCTCCCGTCAGGCCTGGGTGCGGTCATCGACACGCGCGGCTGGCGCGTGCCGGAGGAGTTCGCGGCGATCCAGCGCCTGGCCGCCGTGGATCCCGAGGAGATGTACCGGGTGTTCAACATGGGGGCAGGCATGGTCCTCGTCGTGGACCCGACTGCTGCGGAGAGTCTGGTGAGGGAGCTTGCGGCTGCCGGCGGCCGGGCCTTCGCCCTGGGTCGCGTGCAACCCGGCGAGGGGGTGTCCTACACGGGCCTGGCGCGTGAGACCGCAGACCGGCACGGTCCGGAGACCGGGACCGGGGTGACGTGATGCAGCGGGAAACACCCGTCGCGGTGCTGATCTCGGGCCGCGGCAGCAATCTCGAGTCCCTCTGGCGGGCCACCCGGGACGGGCGCCTGCCTGCTCGTATCGTCCTGGTGCTGAGCAACGTCCCCACGGCCGAAGGCCTTGTACGCGCTTGCTCGCTGGGCCTGCACACGGCGGTCGTTCCGAGTCGTGGAACGGCATCGAGGGCGGCCCACGAGGCGCGGGTGCGAGAGGAGATAGGGAGCGCCGGGGCAGAGTGGATCTGCCTTGCCGGCTACATGCGTCTCCTCAGCGAGGATTTCGTCGCCGCCTTCCCGAACCGCATCCTGAACATCCATCCCAGCCTGCTGCCCTCCTTCCCCGGGCTCGACGTCCAGCAGGCGGCGCTGGACCACGGCGTCCGCGTCAGCGGCTGTACCGTCCACCTGGTGGACGGCGGCCTCGACAGCGGGCCCATCGTGGGCCAGCGCGCGGTGGAGGTCCGAAGCAGCGACGACGCCGAGTCGCTTGCCCGGCGCATCCTGGAGCAGGAGCACGAGCTGTATCCCGAGGCCCTCGGCCGTCTGTTGACCGAAGACTGGCGGCTTGACGGACGGCGGGTCCTGTTCGGGTCGCCGGCCCGAAT